>NZ_JAFMOY010000099.1 GCF_019049625.1 Rahnella ecdela | reverse complement strand
AAAGAAATGGAGTATGCCGATCCAAAACTGGCGGCTGGCGATGAGTCGTTTTATTATCGAGTTCGGTGACCGCCTGAGCGCTCACCTTTAATACGATGGCAGTTACACAGAATTATTTACAGGGTCAAAGAAACCTACCTTGTAGGGCTTGCGAAAATAACGTAAGCAATCCGTAATTCATTGTCATGTTTTCCGAAAATCAAATATTGCCCGCTGAACCTCCGATATATCCCACAGTCTGTTAGCGAGGTTATTTCTTCTGATAGCAAAATCTTTTGTTAGCAGGAATTTTTGTTAGTTTAGAAACTGCGGGCACGTATCACATGACAATGAAAAAGTTACTCTTAGCGTCGCTACTGTTCAGCAGTGCCCCGGTTTTCGCTGCGGGCGGGTTTGTCGTCAAAGACATTCACGTCGAAGGATTGCAGCGGGTCACAGTCGGTGCGGCGTTGCTGAGCATTCCGGTGCGCGTGGGCGATTCGGTATCGGATGACGATATCAGCCAGACGATCCGTGCCCTGTTCGCCACCGGCAATTTTGACGATGTGAACGTGCTGGAAGATGGCAACACGCTGATAGTGCAGGTGAAAGAACGCCCGACGATTGCGAGCATCACGTTTTCGGGTAACAAAGCCATCAAAGATGAGATGTTGCAGCAAAACCTGGAAGCCTCAGGTGTCCGCGTGGGAGACGCGCTGGACCGCACCACGATTTCCTCGATTGAGAAGGGACTGGAGGATTTCTATTACAGCGTCGGCAAATACAGCGCCAGCGTAAAAGCCGTGGTCACGCCGCTGCCGCGTAACCGCGTGGATGTGAAACTGGTCTTTACCGAAGGCATGTCGGCGAAAATTCAGCAAATTAATATCGTGGGGAATAAAGCCTTTACCACTGAGGATTTAATCGCCCATTTTCAGCTGCGCGATGAAGTGCCGTGGTGGAATGTGATTGGCGATAAGAAATATGAAAAACAAAAACTGTCCGGTGATTTAGAAACGCTGCGCAGTTTTTATCTCGATCGCGGTTATGTCCGTTTTAATATCGATTCCACGCAGGTCAGTTTAACGCCAGATAAGAAAGGGATTTATATTACCGTGAATATAACTGAGGGTGAGCGATATAAAATTTCCGGCGTGGTGGTCAGCGGCAGCATGGCCGGGCATTCGTCAGAAATCGAAGTGCTGGCCGCCATTCCTCCCGGGGAGTTGTACAACGGCGCGAAGATCACCAAAGTTGAAGGTGATATTAAAAATCTGTTGGGGCGCTACGGTTATGCTTATCCGCACGTCACCACACAAAGCGACATCAATGACGCGGATAAAAGCGTGAAACTGCGTATCAGCGTGGATACCGGTAACCGGTATTCGGTGCGCCACATCCGCTTCGAAGGTAACGACATGTCGAAAGATGAAGTGCTGCGCCGCGAAATGCGTCAGATGGAAGGCGCGTGGCTGGGCAACGATCTGGTGCAGAAAGGTAAAGATCGCCTCAACCGCACCGGCTATTTCGAAACGGTAGATGTGGATACGCAACCGGTGCCGGGCTCAAGCGATCAGGTGGATGTGGTCTACAAAGTCAAAGAGCGTAACACCGGCACCTTCAACATCGGCGTGGGATACGGCACCGACAGCGGCATCAGTTATCAACTGGGCGTGACGCAGGATAACTGGCTTGGCAGCGGCAATACGGTCAGTTTCAGCGGTACACGTAACTCGTACCAGACCTATGTCGAAGTCTCGGCAACCAACCCGTATTACACGGTTGATGGCGTCAGTCTTGGCGGCAAAGTGTTATATAACCACTACGACGCGGAAGATGACGATCTGGCGGCATATAACCTGCAAAGTTACGGTGCAGGCATGAATTTGGGTCTGCCGGTCAGCGAAAACAACACGCTGAATCTGGGGCTGGATTACGTCCACAGCACGCTCACTGACATGGAGCCGCAGGTGGCGGTCTGGCGTTATCTTAATGCCAGCGGCGTCAAGCCGGGGCTGGTGACCACCTCCACCAACAGCGATGCCGAACTGCGCACCAACGATTTCTTCGCCAGCGTCGGCTGGGCGTATAACGACCTGAACCGTGGCTTCTTCCCGTCTTCAGGCACCCGCGCCAGCCTGGCTGCCAAGGTGACCACACCGGGTTCAGACGACAGTTATTACAAAATCACCTTCGATGCTAACCATTACATTGCGCTGAGTGACACATCAGACTGGGTGCTGATGGGCCGTGCCAAAGCCGGTTATGCGGCAGGCATCGGCAGCAACGACGTGCCGTTCTACGATAACTTCTATGCGGGCGGTTCCAGCTCGGTGCGCGGCTTCTCGTCCAACACTATCGGGCCGAAAGCGGCGTATTACAAATGCAGCAGCGCAGACAGTTCGTATTCCACCTGTCCGGTGAGCAAATCCACCGATGCGGTGGGCGGTAATGCGATGGCGATCGCCAGTGCGGAATTGTATGTGCCGACACCGTTTATCAGCGAGAAATACGCCAGCTCGGTGCGGACTTCATTATTTGTTGATTCCGGTACGGTGTGGGACCCCAAATGGCAAAATACAGCAGCCACTGAAGCTGCTGGTATTCCGGATTACAGTGATCCGATGCATATCCGTGTTTCCAGCGGTATTGCGTTGCAATGGCAATCACCGCTCGGCCCGCTGGTATTCTCTTATGCACAACCGCTGGTAAAATATGAAGGCGACAGTGCGGAACAATTCCAGTTTAATATCGGGAAGACATGGTAATAACCATGGCGTCTTACAAACTAATTACTTTTTACAGACGCAATGAAAATAGAAAGAAAATCAGATCCCTTTATAATGACAGCATGATGTTTATTGAGCGACCTTAGGGTTAAACATCATGCCATTATTATATTGTTGGAGTTCTTCCTTTTAAGGGCTGCCCCTGTGCGGCCCTTTTTTTATTCCGCTTTATACCGGTTCACTCCGCTTTATGATAATTCCCTTGCTCGTCGGCACTTTCAAAAACCATTGAAACGGAATTCACACAGTGACGCAGATTCTTCTCGGTTAGATATTCTCCCTCAAAAACATGCCCCAGATGCGCCTTGCAGTTGGCACAGACGATTTCAGTTCTGCGGCCATCGGCGTCAGGCACACGCTCTACCGCGCCAGGGATTTCGTCATCAAAAGCGGGCCAGCCGCAGTGAGATTCGAATTTATGTTCAGAAGAATACAGCGGCGCAGAACATCTTTTGCAGACATAACGGCCCGGTGAAAAGTGTTCGTTATATTCACCGGTATGAGGGCGCTCGGTCCCTTTATTTTCAATAACAAAACGTTCGAATTCGTTGAGTTCTTTATTCATTCTGATGACTCCTCAGATTACAGACATTGCAGGTGCTGACTTACAGTTTACACGAGAAACCGGCCTGCGTGGCATACGCCACCGTGCTTAGGCACCTGCTGCTAAGCGCCGGTCAGTCAGGTTTCATCGTCTGCGACATTATCGCGCTGACTTTTTCCATCATCGGCCCGGCGTCTTTATTACCCAGCGCTTCCTGCTGTTTTACCCACAGCGCCTGAGCATCCTGATAACGGGTAACCTGCTGCCAGTGCGCCACTTCACTGTGTCGCAGAACACGCACCTTCGCGCCGTCTTTGCGCAGGGCATCCAGCTGCGGGTCAAAGTGGCTGTCCATGACGGAACCGGCGATTTTATTGGCGATATCCGCCGCGCGGGTAATGGCCGCTTTATCTTCCTCTGCCAGCCCGTTCCAGACTTTCAGGTTCATCACCAGCAGATAAACATGCCCCAGCCACAGCTCTTTCGAGACCAGAACATCAGGTGCCATCTTCTGAATTTTCAGGTCATATCCGCTGTCGACGTTGACCATAATGCCGTCCAGCTTACCGGTCTTGAAGGCTTCCACCGTTTGCGGACCCCACGGCATTGTGACCGGTATGGCTCCGGCATTGCGCAGAAAATCCTGATGCCAGAAGCTGGCCGAACGCCAGGTTGTTCCTCTAATATCCTCAAGGTTTTTCAGCGGATGTGTGCTGAAAAAGGCGACCGGATAACCGGTCGCAGAGAAGATATTCACTACGCCGGCTTTTTCTAATTCAGCAGGGAAGGCGGGTATTTCGGTGAAAACACGGCGAAAGAAAGCGATTTGTTTATCGCCGGAAGGCCCGACCGGAAAGCTTTTAAAAATCTGATGCAGCGGCAGTTCTTTGGCGGCGTATTCCGGCACCACAATGCCGATATCTGCCGTTTTTCCCTCGCGCACGGTAAGCAATGCGTCATAACCGGTTGAGAGTTCGCCCCCCCAGTGTTCTTCAATTTTCAGGCGTCCCTGAGACTCTTTTTCGATAGCAGGAAAGAACACATCGTGGATAAAGCGGGTACGCATTGTGCCCAGCGGTTCATGATCGGTGTACCGCAAGGTGGTGGTGGCAGAAGCGGCAGCCGGTAACAGGAGCAGAGTGAGAACCAGCGCCAGAGGTTTTCTGATTATTTCCATGTAATTTCACATTTCGGTAGGCAAAGCCTGAGTGTAGCGGATCACCCGATTTGTGAATGTGCGTGAAAACAGGTTCTTGGCGCGAAACCAAAAAAGGCGCCATGCGATTGCATGACGCCTCGGGTTCTTATCGGTTAGTGGTTAGAAATCAACATTCACACCCAGCTGGAAGCTTCGGCCCGGCATGACGGCCAGCGCTTTGTTGTACTCGTCCTGATTAGTGGTTTCAGTCAATGTACGGCTGCTCAGGTAATCCCAGTATTTGCGGTCGGTGATGTTGTAAACGCCACCGCTGAGTTTGACGTTTTTCGCGACTTTCCAGTAAGCCGTCGCATCCACCATCCCATAACCTGGAACGTTCATGTATTTTTCAGTGGAATCTGCAAGGGGAGTACCACTGTTGTTGTAACTCTGGCGAGAGGTTGCTTCAGCTCTTTTACCTTTAACAAAGGTTGCTGTCAGTGCCGCACCGTAGAGAGTTGATGGGGCATCCCATGCAATACCTGCGACAAATTTCATCGGCGGCACGCTGTCGAGGTCAACATACTTGTCGCCATCATAGCTGGACTTGGATTGCCCCTGGGCATAACCGAATGCGAAGGTCGTGCTCAGGCCATCCACGCTGTTAAACCAGGTGCCGTAGTTGACTTTGGTGCTCACGTCACCGCCGTAGATATACGCTTCATCGCGGTTTTCGGCCTGATAAATGGTATAAATATTGGAAGGCACATTAGTGAACAGCCCTGGGTTTGCTGAACGCGAATAACGCGTATTGGCGATGAAGTTTTTATAAGTATTGTAGAAAACGGATGTCTTGAAGGTTACCCCTTCCGTGGCTTCACCTTTCATGCCCCATTCGAAGTTGTTACTGGTTTCAGTTTTCAGATCGGTATTACCGATAAGGGCGTACTGAGCGCGTCCTGCATAGTTAGATCCGAGATTCCATGAGCCGTATAGCTGGCTGGCGTCTGGGAACTGTGCACCGCGCTGATACTGCACGTAGGTCATCAGCTTTGGCGTGATGTCATACGTAAAGGCCAGTGATGGCAGAGCCTGGGTGTCTGAGTTGGCCTTGTTATAGAGTGTTGAAACCTGATCACCGGTTACCACGCCGTTCGCCAAGCTCGACAAATCTTGTGGTTTGGTATTTTGATAAGCAACGCGAACAGCAGGTATCACAGAGAGGTTGTGGCCATCGAGGTCAAACTTCATGGTGTCTTGCAGGAAGCCGCCCAGGATATAGGTTCGGCTGTTGGCTTCCGGCTGCATGATGGTAGTGAACGCCCCTTGTTCTGGGTTTTGACGGAATGGACGTTCAGTGTTGGATACACGACCGTTGATCCCCGCGCTCAGTTCATGACGCCCCAGGGTTTTTAGCCAACTGGTTTCCGCGCCATAGGTATTCACGTCATAGTTGGAATAGACGTTCATCATCTGCTTACTGTCGTTCGGCATATAGGTATTGTCGTGCGCCTGCGTGTACTGGTAATAGACCTTGGACACGATGGCATCGACGTAATCCTTGAACGGGGTCCATTCGTCTTTCAGGCTTGCACCCCAGCGGCGCGTATTACTTTGCTGCTGTGAAGTCCCCAGGATAGCGCTGCCCGAGCCATTCCAGGTGTCATAGTGGGTGTGGTTCACTTTTTCGTAGTAATCGAGCGTGCCGGTAACTTTATGTTCGTCATTCGGCTGCCAGATAACAGATGTCATCACGGCATCTGAGTGCCAGTTAGCAGGGTAGGCATCATGCGTGCCGCTGTTGTTGCTGGTTTCCTGTCCGTCGCGGCGGCTGATAGCAATCAATCCACGCAGCGTTTCATCGCCCGCAGCGGCCGTGATACCGTTATGCCATGAGCGGTCTGAGGAATCATAGTCTGACTGGTAACCGAAATAGGTTTCCTTACCCGGACGCAGATAATCGTCGGCTGATTTTGGCAGGAAGGACACTGCACCACCGATAGAGGTGTTGGCACGTTCGGCTGAGGTGGCACCGGATTCGATATCCACCTGGCCGTAAATATAAGGGTCGATGTAGTCGCGGCCAATACCAAAGGTATTGAGGCCTGCGCGGCTGACATAGCTGCGACCGGTGGCGCTCGGTTGCGGAATGCCGTCAACGTCGATACCGACACGGTTGCTTTCCAGACCCCGGATGTTATAGCCGGTGTAGCCGCTGCGGTCGAAACCGCTTTTCCCGTTACCTGACCCCCCGCTGGCGCCGGTTGCGCTGATCAGTGGCTCATAACGCATGATGGTGCCGAAATCATTACCGCCTTTTTTCTGCATTTCGGCTGCGGTGATGCTAGTTTTCGAGCCCGGTTTTTTATCCGGCATCGTTTCGGTGACGGTCATCACCTCTTCGTTACTTTGCGCCAAATCTTGCGCCGTACGTACCACTGGCTTCTTCTTGATGGTTTCAGAGGCTGGCGTTTTATTCGCGGCAAGATCGCTGGTGTCTTTGATAGCTTCCGCTGCATTGACGTTAAAGGTGGTGGTGAGAATCGTTCCCATGAAAATGACGCTTTTCACCAAACCCTGCTGTGTAAAGGATTTGAACATTTTTTTAGCCCTGCACTATTTTTAAAGTTCTGCTCGCATTTACTGCCTTTCGACAAATCAGACGCGCTGGTCATCTGCTTTCAATTCTTCCGTAAAAAAGCCCTTGTCCTTATAAAATATGGGTTTATTCAACATCCTTACCCATTTTGGCTTTGTGAGAATGATAATGATACTGATAACTATTATCAATAAATTGATAAACAAAAATGCGCTTCTTAACGAAATCTTTGCAATGCGTTGGTGAAAATGAACTAAAGGAAGGTGAAAAGGGCAGAGGACAAGGTTTTTCCCCTACGTTTATCAGGGTTGCGGAAAATATAGCTAAGATATATCTTTCGACAAGCCTTACTTCAAAAGAGAAAACATGATGACCCAACATCGCACTGAAACCCCGGCCCCAAACTTGCCGGTTCGTGTCAAAAACGAACTGGCTTTTCGTCATCTCACGGTCAAAAGCAGCGAAAACATAGCCGGCTGTTTTCAGCGCATCGTTTTAAACGGCGATGAACTGAAAGGTTTTACCTCGCGTGGCTTTGATGACCACATCAAACTGTTTTTCCCGGCGAATCCGGGTGATGTGATCACCCCGCCCACCGCGACCGAGGATGGCATTGTGTGGGGCGAAGGGCCGCGTCCGCTGAACCGCGAATATACGCCGCTGCATTTTGATGCGCAGACCCATGAACTGACGCTGGATTTCTATCTTCACGACGGCGGTGTTGCCAGTGAATGGGCAGCTGGCGCGAAACCGGGCGACAAACTCATCATCGGCGGTCCGCGCGGTTCTTTGATTATTCCGACGACTTACAAATGGCAGCTGTATGTGTGTGATGAAACCGGTCTTCCGGCGGTAAAACGTCGTCTGCGCGAGCTGAAACAGACCGCTTCTGACGCGAAAGTGACGGTGCTGGTAAAAGTGAAGGATGTCAGCTGTGCCCGCTATCTGTCCGAAGAAAATGATTTCGACATCGAGTGGATTGTCAGCGAAGAACAAAACGGGTATCAGGAGGATGACGCGGCGGTGAAAAAGCTGAAAAGCCTGTACCTGCCGGAAAGCGATTACTACATCTGGGCGACGGGCGAAGGGAAATTCGTTAAAGGCCTGAATGATTACTTCGTCGAAAATCGCGGGTTGGATGCGAATTTAGTTCGTTGTGTCGCGTACTGGCACAATAAATAATTCAAATTGCCCGCTATGTTTAACCGCAGGAGTTGACATACTCCCCGCCCTAAATGGAGTGACCTCGATTCCGTAAACAGTTCCTGTTCTCACGGTGAGGCCTGTTCGAAGGCCTCAGGGGCACTCTACGGGCTAATTATCACTGTCCAGGTTTATGGGGGCAGTTCAAAAGGGCGAAGTTTTACGCGCAACTTGATAAAGCGTTATTGCCTTTTATTTGCTGCGGTATTTAATTAATACTTTGTTGCAACTACCACCGGAATCATTACGCCGGGCACGGTAAACGCCATTATTTATTATTTCCGCCATCATTATAATTCTTATGACAAATTCTGAGTTTTTATTCAAAGAAATGGTTATGAAATTAATAAGCCTCAAAGAACACTGGCGCGCGCTGTGTCTGATACCTCTTTTGTTTGCGGGATATTCTTCTTTAAGTTCAGCGGCTGAAAATACACCAGCCCCGTCACTGGATATTGTTAAACCGGTAAAAGTGTGTGCCGATCTCAATAAGGTGTCGCTGACTGACATCGGCGGCGAGGGCAGCCGAATCACCTCAGCGAAAGAGATTACCATCAACGACGCAACGGCCTGCGAAGTGGAGGGTAATGTGCACCCGACCATCGGCTTTAAAGTTCTTTTGCCGGTATCTTCCTGGCAACAGCGTTATATGCAAATCGGTTGTGGGGGGTTGTGCGGCAATATCTCGCTGCAAATTGGCGCGTCAGCCGGTTGCACACCATTGCAAACCAATGGTTTCGTGATGGCCGCCACCGACATGGGCCATTCGATGCAGGAAGTGGATTTCGGTAAAGATCCACAAAAGCGCAAAGATTTCGCCTACCGCAGCCAGCATCTGATCGCTGAAGTGTCGAAGAAACTGATCGCGGAATACTACGGGCGTGCGCCTGCGTATTCCTATTTCAACGGCTGTTCGGACGGCGGTCGCGAAGCCCTGATGGAAGCGCAACGTTTCCCGCATGATTTCAACGGTGTGATTGCCGGGGCGGCAGCGATGAACTTCCAGTCGCAAAATGCCGTTTATCACGCGTGGCAGGCGCTGGCGAATACTGGACCAGATGGAAATGCGGTGATAGTTGCTTCCCGTTTGCCAGTGATCCATAACGCCGTGTTGAAACAGTGCGACGCACTGGATGGCCAGACCGACGGCCTGATTGCCGACCCGCAAAGCTGTCATGTGAATATTGCCTCGATGGCCTGCAAAACGGATGCTGCTCAGGAAAACTGCCTGTCAGCCGCTGAAATTGCCACTTTAACCAAATTGTACGCTGGACCGGTTGATCCGAAGACCGGTGCAAAACTGACCGTCGGTGGTCCGCAACCGGGTTCTGAGCTGGCATGGGAAGGCGTATTTGTGCCGGAAAAAGCCAGCGATCCGATTTTCAGCTCGTTTATCGCGCTGCCATCGCTGAAATTCCTAAATTATGAAAAAAATCCGTCAGAACATTTTACGTTGAAAAACGTGAAATTCACCGAAGCCGGATTTGATGAACTGCGTAAAATGCACCCCCTTTACGATGCTACCAACCCAGATCTCTCTGCATTCAAGGCTGCGGGCGGCAAGCTGATTATCTGGCATGGCTGGGCAGATCCGCATATCTCCCCGCTTAATTCCGTGGCGTATCATCAGGCAGTAGGCCATGTGATGGGCGCGACGAGCCGCGATCAGTTTGAGCGTCTGTATCTGTTGCCGGGCGTGCATCACTGCTCCGGCGGTGAAGGTCCGAGTCTGGTGGATTTCCTCACGCCGATGATGAACTGGGTGGAGAAAGACATCGCGCCGGACAGCATTACCACCTATCAGGCTGCGAAAGAGCAGAAGATCCAGTTCGGCCAGCCGATGCCAGAGCGCGGCAAACAGCCAGCGACCGATATCCGTCTGGAGAAAATCCCGATGGGTGCAGTGTCACGTCCTGTCTTCCCGTATCCGGATTACGCGGTGTACGGCGGAAAGGGCGATGTGAATGCGGCAGCCAGCTATATTCGCAAACCGCTGGCGACGCAGCCGGCGGCGTATCACTGGTTGGGCGAGGATTTCTATCAGCCGTTTACGTTTATGAATTAACCACCAGATCGGTGTTCAGACCGGTTTCATCAGGCAGGCTGCGGCCTGCCTGATGTGTTATGGCATTGTGAAAGAGGGCTTAACCCGTTATCTTTAAGGGATATCTGTACGCACTTTTTACGTAATTCTGACTATGGTTCTGATGAAAAATAATCCTTTGGGTAATGACCGTCCTCCAGCCACATCCGGCCATAAACCGAACTGCGTTGCGGCGAAAAAACATCGCCGCGAAAGAATGTTCGAAACGGGTGATATCCGCCTGCTGATGCTGCATTTTTTGCAGCAACGTTCTGCGCATGGTTATGAGCTGATCAAAGCCATCGAAGACTTGTCCAAGGGTGAATACACACCGAGCGCCAGTATTATTTATCCGAACCTGACGTTTCTTGAGGAGCAGGGTCTTATTACGGCGAATCAGGAAAAGGGTGGTAAGAAGCAATACTCGATTACGCATGAAGGAACGCAATCGCTGGCCGGACAGGGCGATCTGCTCGGTTCAGTGACCGAAAAACTGTTTTCACTGGCGATTTTATCCAATAACCGCAGCATTCCGGAAATGCAGCGGGCGATTAACAATATGCGCATGGCGCTCAATCTGCGTTTGGCGAAAGGGCCGATCGAACAGGAAACGCTGTATAAAATCACCGATGCATTAGACAAAGCGACGAAAGAAATCGAGCGTAGCTAAACGGATTATCAAAAACTATAAAGCCTCCGACCGGAGGCTTTATACGTTCAGGAAATATCACGGGAAATCAGTTTTCTTCAGGCCACGGCGTCAGAATTTCATAACCCGTTTTCGTCACCGCAATCATATGTTCCCACTGCGCGGACAACGAATGATCTTTCGTCACCACCGTCCAGCCGTCAGGCAGCACTTTGTTCTGCTTTTTACCGGCGTTCAGCATCGGTTCGATGGTGAATAACATGCCTTCCTGCAAGACCAGGCCGCGGCCTTTTTCGCCGTAATGCAGCACCTGCGGATCTTCGTGATACCCCATGCCGATGCCGTGACCGCAATACTCTTCCACGATGGAAAACCCTTCGCGTTTCGCAACAGCAGCAATGGCATAACCCACATCCCCGAGCGTTGCGCCGGGGCGCACCACTTCGATACCGGCCATCATCGCTTCAAAGGTAGTATCCACCAGGCGGCGCGCCATAATGCTCGGCTCACCGGCGTAATACATGCGGCTGGTGTCACCGTACCAGCCGTCTTTGATCAGCGCCACGTCGATGTTCACGATATCGCCTTTCTTCAAGGCTTTATCGGAAGGAATACCATGGCAAATCACATGGTTGACGGAGGTGCAGGTGGTTTTCTGATAGCCGTGGTAACCGATATTGGCCGGGATCGCCTGCAGTTCATTGACGATAAAATCGTGGCAGATGCGGTCCAGTTCGTTGGTTGTGACGCCGGGCACCACGTAAGGCGTGATCAGGTGTAACACGCGCGCGGCGAGTTTACCGGCGATACGGGCTTTATCGATGCCTTCCGGCGTTTTGACCATGCGGTTATTGTTGACGAAATACCGGCTGTCTAAACCATTATTCATTGCTTGCCTTCCTGTGTGTGCCGCCGACGTTTAACAGCGTGCGGATACTTCCGGTGTTTTCTTCCGATTCCATGCTGCATCGCACCAGCAGTTGCGAAATCTCACTGTGCGTCATGTCCGGGTGGGTCTCCATCAGCATGCCAATCTTCATCCAGTGTTCGGCCTGGGCGTTGATGGAACGCGTATACGCCAGACTGGCGATACGCAGATTCTCATGCATCAGTTCTGAAATTTTGATGATACCCATCGGGCGTCCTCAGTAGTATACGAATCATATATGTTTTATATACTACGTGTAATGAACGCTAAACTCAACCTGCGCATTTCATGACACCTGTCGGGCAATGGCGTATATTGTGGCGAGTTTTCAATCTCTTATCCCAAATTATAAATTCAAAAGGTTCACATGAAATCTACACGTAAGTTACTTATTGGCCTGGTGTGCATTTTTTCACTGGCAGGATGCTCGCGTACCGAACCGGTATTAACGCCACACACCACCATTACGACGCACAATTCTGAAGACCAGATTAAAACCGCCATCATGAGCGCCGGATTGAATCGTGGCTGGATCATGACCGCTGCCGGTCCGGGTGTAATTAATGGCCGTCTGAACAACCGTGATCACGTGGCGAATATCCGCGTTAATTACACACAAAACAGCTACACCATTAATTATGTGAGCAGTACTAATCTGATGGCGGATAAAGGTGAAATCCACCGCGGTTATAATCACTGGGTGAATAACCTCGATAACGATATTCAGATACGTCTGGCGTCCAGCGCCGCGAAATAACATTGTCTGAATCGTATAAAAAATAAAACGCCCCCGCTGAACAGACAGGGGCGTTTTCGCTACATGGCGGGGTTTAGTGGCGCTTACTGGCTCGAGGTGTCTTTTTTCATCGCGTCTTTTGACATGTTGTCTTTAGACATGGAGTCTTTGGACATAGAGTCTTTAGACATGCTGTCTTTCTTCATATGATCTTTAGACATGCAGTCTTTGCCCATGCTGTCTTTCGCCATTGAATCTTTGCCCATGCTGTCTTTTTTCATGCAGTCTTTCGACATATGGCCCATGGTATCTTTCTTCGCCATTGCGTCAGCAGCATAAGTGGTGCTCACAGCGCCCATCATCAGACAAGCAGACATCATCATTACGGTTAACTTTTTCATGGTAATTCCTTCTTTTAGGTTTTGAGGTACAAAGGTTGTTGTGGACAGTGTTGATCCCTATGGATCATGTTCAGCTTCCGCCGAACCAGTTGTAGCCCTGATCTTCCCAGTAGCCACCGGTGAACTTGTTGGTTATTTCAATGACTTCGATATGTTTTGGATTCTTATAGCCGAGTTTGGTCGGCATTCTGAGCTTCATCGGGAAGCCGTATTTACGCGGTAAAATCTGTCCGTCATAAGTCAGCGCCAGCAGGGTTTGCGGGTGCAGCGCCGTCGCCATATCAATGCTGGTGTAATACTGGTCGGCACATTTAAAACTGACATATTCCGCTGTGAGATCGGCCCCAATCAGGCGCAGAAAATCACCGAACGGCACGCCGCCCCATTTGCCAATCGCGCTCCAGCCTTCGACACAAATGTGTCGGGTCACCTGGCTGACCTGCGCCATTTTGTACAGCGTCGGCAAAGACCATTCGCGTTTATCCAGCGCCAGACCGGCGATTTTCAGGCGATAAGCGTTGCCGTCGACTTCCGGTGCGTCGTCTTCGGCGTAAAACGCATTAAACGGAAACGGGCGGGTGATCATCGATTCCGCATATACCGGCGCGAGACGTGTCGAACCGAACAGCCAGCCCTGCACGCGGTCGTTAAAGCCGGAGATTTTGCTCAGTGCAGTTTCTACGCTGGCGTTATCGCTGATGTCGCAACCGGTCAGCATCGCGACGCCGCCGAGTGTCAGCCCGCGTTGCAGGAACAGGCGGCGTGAAGGCGCATCCAGTTCGCGGATAATCTGTTTTTTCGCTTCCTGTAAAATCGCTTCGCTGTCGGAAGGACTGAATATCTGGCTGATACTTTTTTTGAGGATATTTTTCATCAGGTCTTCCTTAACGTCCGCGGATCATGGCAATCAGGGTTTTCGGCACCAGCGCCACCATCACGATATGCAGCACCACAAATCCCACCAGTGACGCCATCGCCAGAAAATGTACGTAACGCGCCGTATCAAAGCCGCCCATCAGTTCGCGCAGCAGCGGAAATTGCACGGATTTCCATACCACCAGCCCGGAAAGCACCAGCACGATGCCGTCGAACATCACGAACACATACGCCGCACGCTGCACCATGTTGTAGTGACGTAAATCGTCGTGTTTCAGCTTTCCGCGCAGGGCGGCCAGCAAATCATTGAAGATGCCGCGCGGCGTCAGCGGCCAGAATTTCTTTTTCATCCGGCCGGTAAAAATGTTCATCAGCAGATAAAACAGACCGTTGATTCCAAACAGCCACATACCGGCGAAGTGCCACTGAATACCGCCGCCGAGCCAGTCACCCAGCGTGACCGCACGGGGAAAATCAAAATCAAACAGTGGGGAGGCGTTATAAATCTGCCAGCCGCTGGTCACCATAATCAGCACGGCCAGCGCGTTCAACCAGTGCGTCAGACGCAGCCATAATGGATGTACGATGGCGGGTTTTTGTTTTGCCTGATCGGGTAAATCCGTGTGTATTGTCATGTTGTCATCCGGCTGTCCGTCCTGTGATGAAACGAGTATTGAACGGATTTGTTCCCCGAGACCTCACGCAAAGTTAAATAAAATGTGATAACTCGCAGGCGGTTGCTTGTGTAGACTCAAACCATTGGGAAGTGCCACGTTTTGGGATAACACATGGATAAGACGAAGAAGATCCTGATTGTTGAAGATGACGGAGATATCGCCGAACTGTTAAGCCTGCATCTGCGCGATGAAGGTTATCAAATCACTCACGCCGCAGATGGCAATCTGGGCGTGGCGCATCTGGAAAAGGGCGGCTGGGACGCGCTGATCCTCGACCTGATGCTGCCGGGCGTAGACGGCCTGGAAATCTGCCGCCGCGCCCGCAACATGACGCGTTATACGCCGATCATTATTATCAGCGCGCGTTCCAGCGAAGTGCATCGTGTACTGGGGCTAGAACTGGGCGCGGACGATTATCTGGCCAAACCTTTCTCGATGCTGGAACTGGTAGCGCGGGTCAAAGCGCTGTTCCGGCGGCAGGAAGCGATGAGCCGGAATATGAAAATGGACGCCGGAACGCTGAGTTTCTCCGGACTGGTGATCGACCCGATTGCACGAGAAGTGATGCTCAGTCAGCAGCCCGTAGAACTGACACCGCGCGAGTTTGATCTGCTGTATTTCTTTGCCAAAAATCCCGGCAAAGTGTTCTCGCGTCTCAGCCTGCTCAATCAGGTCTGGGGCTACGAACACGAAGGGTATGAGCATACGGTGAACACCCATATCAACCGGCTGCGCATCAAGATAGAAGCTAATCCGGCTGAGCCGGAACGTATTCTGACCGTGTGGGGAAAAGGCTATAAGTTCGTGTCTTCTGCTGAAGATGCGCAAGGGTAAATCATGAAAAATCTCACGCTGGCACAAAGACTGACCCTGGTATTTACGGTGTTACTGATCGCCTGCTGCGCGCTTTCCGGCTATATGCAGGTGCGTTCCAGCAATCAGTACAGCCAGTCGGTTATTCAGCGGCTGTCGGTCAATCTGGCGACACAGATTGCGGCGAATAATCCGCTGCTCAGCGAGGGCAACTGGGATCCGAAAGTGGTTCATACCCTGTTTGACCAGCTGATGGCGGTGAATCCAAGCGTTGAGGTTTATCTGCTGGATAAAGACGGCAATATTGTGGGCAATGCAGCGCCGGCAGGCAGGTTGCAACAAAAACGCATCGATCTGGCGCCGGTGAACGCGCTGCTGCATGGCGCAAAAATGCCGGTGTATGGCGACAATCCACGGGATCCGCAGACTCCGCAGGTCTTTAGCGCTGCGCCGTTGGAGGTTAATGGCCAGACAGAGGGCTATGTGTATATCGTTTTGCTCGGCGACGCTTACACCGCGCTGACCAGCGACGCGCAATATCAGTCGGCGATATCGCTGGCGCTGCGTTCGATGGGGCTGGTGGCATTATTTGGTTTGCTGGCCGGTGCGCTGGCATTCCGCTGGGTAACACGCCCGGTGCGCAAATTGACCGCGCAGATTGCCCGGCTGGATACCGGCGGAATGGAGGCAATTCAGGCGCTGGCGAAAGCGGATGTGCCGGAAGGCGCTGCCCGTGATGAAGTCACGCAGCTGCAACAGGCGTTTATCGCGCTGGCAAAGCGTATCGATCAGCAATGGCAAAGCCTGATGGTGCAGGATCAGCAACGGCGTGAATTTATCGCCAATATCTCCCACGATCTGCGCACGCCGCTGACTTCGCTGCACGGCTATCTGGAAACGTTGTCGGTGAAATCAGACAATCTGAGCAACGAAGACCGCCAGCGTTATCTCAATATCGCCCTGACGCAGAGTAAAAAAGTTGGTCGTCTGGCGCAGGAATTATTCGAACTGGCGCGCCTCGAATACGGCGTGGTGAAACCACAGAAAGAACCGTTCTCGCTGAGTGAATTAGTGCAGGATGTTTTCCAGAAATTCGAACTGGCAACCGAAACCCGTGGTCAAACATTACTGGCCGATATCACACCGGGTATTCCGCTGGTGAATGCCGATCTCGGCATGATTGAGCGGGTGCTGACCAATCTGCTGGATAACGCTATCCGCTTCACGCCCGAAGACGGCACGATTGAAATCAAACTGTGGACCCAGGCAGGGCAGGTGATGGTGCAACTCAAAGACAGCGGACCGGGCATTGCGCCAGAGCTGAAAGACAATCTGTTTGTGCGTCCGTCAATTCTCAGCACCAACAAACACCGCGCAGGCGGGCTGGGGCTGATGATCGTGCGCCGTATTCTGCAACTTCACGGCAGTGATATCCGCCTGATTGAACAGTCAAAACAGGGTGCCTGTTTTCAATTTTCAGTGCCGGTCTAAATTCCAATTTATTAATTTGCGTTACGGTGTTATGGCCGTAACGTAAATAGCGTAAAATGACGTCGGAAAGTTATTATTCTGTATTAATAAGTGTTAAGTAATAATTATAGTTTTGATATAAACCAAAAAGGTTTAGCGCCTGTATTTAAACGGTACTTTTTGAATGACGGCAGTAAATATATATTTAATCCGGCGATGAAATAATTTTCTCATTATGTGAAATATTAATTTACCTGGATAAAAATATGTCTAAGAAAGAAACCTACCCTCAAAATAATAACGTGCATGACCTCCGGTCTGCGATTGAATTTTTAGAAAGCCTGCCAGGCGAAATGGTCAGTACCGATGTGGAAGTCGATCCGCATGCGGAGCTTTCCGGCGTATACCGTTACGTCGGTGCCGGGGGCACCTGTGAACGTCCGACCCGCAAAGGCCCGGCGATGATGTTTAATACCATCAAAGGTTTTCCGGGCGTGCGCGTGGTCACCGGTCTGATGTCGACCCGTGAACGTGCGGGCTACCTGCTGAACTGTGCGCCGGAAAAACTCGGTTTTCTGCTGAGGGATTCGGTGAAAAATGCTATCGCGCCGGTGGTTGTCGATCGCGGCACGGCACCCTGTCAGGAAGTCACCTACTTAGCTGATGACCCGAATTTTGACCTGCGCACCTTGCTGCCTGCACCGACCAACACCGAAGAAGATGCCGGTCCGTATTTCACTATGGGCATGTGTTATGCCTCTGATCCTGAAACCAAAGAATCCGACATCACCATTCACCGCCTGTGCATTCAGAGCCGCGACGAATTGTCGATGTGGCTGACACCGGGCCGACATATCGATGCGTTCCGCGAAAAAGCCGAGCGTGCGGGCAAACCACTTCCGATTTCAATCAGCATTGGCGTGGATCCGGCGATTGAAATTGCAGCCTGCTTCGAGCCGCCAACCACGCCGCTGGGCTTCAACGAATTGAGCATCGCCGGTGCGTTGCGCGGTAAAGCCGTCGAGCTGACCCACTGTGTGTCCATCGATGAAAAAGCCATTGCCCACGCAGAAATCGTCATTGAAGGCGAGTTGCTGCCAAACGTCCGTGTGCGCGAAGATCAGAACACCAATACCGGCAAAGCGATGCCGGAATTCCCGGGCTACACCGGTGAAGCCAAAGCCGAACTGCCGGTGATTAAAGTGAAAGCCGTCACGCACCGCAGAAATCCGATCCTGCAAACCACGCTCGGCCCGAGCGGCGAGCACGTCAGCATGGCGGGTATTCCGACTGAAGCCAGTATCCTGGATATGATCGACCGCGCCATGCCGGGCCGCGTGCTGAATGTGCATGCGCACACCTCCGGCGGCGGTAAGTTACTGGCGGTATTGCAGTTTAAAAAATCCTCTCCGGTGGATGAAGGCCGTCAGAGACAAGCGGCGTTGCTGGCGTTTGCGGCATTCTCCGAGCTGAAACATGTGATTCTGGTGGATGAAGACGTGGATATTTTCGATACCGACGACATCCTGTGGGCGATGCAAACCCGCTATCAGGGCGACGTGGATACCGTCACCATTCCGGGCGTCCGCTGCCATCCACTCGATCCTTCGCAAAATCCGGCCTACAGCCCGAGCATTTTGCAGGAAGGCATGTCATGTAAAACCATCTTCGACTGTACGGTGCCGTTCCACCTCAAAGCGCATTTCGAACGTTCCAAATTTAAAGAAGTCGATGTGAAGAAATTCTTACCTGACTTTAAATACTAACAGCAATAAGCCAGCGCACCTGCGGTGCGACGTTTCAAAAGCGGAGAGGTGAAATGAAGAGAAGGCGGATAATTGTCGGAATAAGCGGTGCTTCCGGGTTTCAGTATGGAATGAAGGCGCTGGAAATATTGCGCGATATCGATATCGACGTGCACCTGATTATCAGTAAAGGTGCCGAAATGACGCGCAGTCTCGAAACCGATATCGAACGGCAGGAGGTGATCCGGCTGGCCGATGAAGTGCATTCCATTAATAACCTCGGGGCATCGGTTTCCAGTGGTTCTTTTAAAACCATCGGGATGATTATTGCGCCGTGTTCGATGAATACGTTGGGTTCTGTTGCTCACGGACTGACCAATAATTTACTGACCCGCGCCGCAGATGTCGTTTTAAAAGAGCGGCGCAGGTTAGTATTAATGGTCAGGGAAACACCGCTGAATCTTTCGCATCTGAAAAATATGCAGTCGGTGACGGAAATGGGCGGAATTATATTCCCGCCGGTTCCCGCGCTGTACCATAAACCCGACAGCGTGGATGATATTATTCACCACAGCGTGGCGCGCGCGCTGGATTTATTTGACCTGGATGTCGCTAATATTAAACGCTGGGGCGAAAATTTATAGCGGAATATTTAAAACAATATCTCAAAATAGCGGAGTAGAAATGTTAATTGGACCTATCGTTAACAGCGGCGCCATAATTCTCGGCGGCCTGTTAGGGGGCTTTCTTGGCGTAAAAATGCCAGAGCGGTTGCGAACCTCGCTGCCCCAGACTTTCGGTTTGTGTTCCATGGCGCTTGGCGTCGTGCTGCTGGTTAAAATGCACAGTATGCCGGTGGTGATTTTGTCGGTGATCCTCGGTGCCGCCATCGGCGAAATGTTTTATCTCGAACGTTACATTGCCCGTCTGGGAAATATGGCACGCGGTATCGCCGCAAAATTTGCGCCGGATACCGGCATGGATCAGAACGTCTTCACTGAGAAGTTCGTGGCCATCATTGTACTGTTCTGCGCCAGCGGCACCGGGATTATCGGCTCGATGACTGAAGGCATGACGCATGATCCGAACATTCTGTTCGTCAAAGCCATCATGGATCTATTCACCGCTGCGATTTTTGCCACCGTGCTGGGATACGCCGTCGCTCTGATTTTTATTCCGCAGTGGATTGTGCAATTCCTGATCGCCTCGGCGGCGGTATTTATTCTGCCGCTGACGAACGCTGAAATGATGGGGGATTTCACTGCCGCAGGCGGCTTTATTATGCTGGCCGCCGGTTTCCGTATCAGCGGCATAAAATCCATCGCGGTTGGCAATTTATTACCGGCGTTAATTCTGGTGATGCCCATCTCGCATTACTGGAGCCTGTTCATCCACTGACGGATGTCCGCAAAAAGCCACGTCAGTGCGAAGTGGCTTTTTGTATACTGGGTGTGACACAGCCAGACTGACAGGAAGGGAAAGATGGATCTCAAAAGAATGCGCTACTTCTGTACCATCGCCGAGCAGGGTTCTATCAGCAAGGCGGCGAAGGTGCTGAATATCGCGCAACCCCCGCTCGGCAAACGTCTGCACGAGCTTGAAGAAGAAATCGGTTCGCCGCTGTTTATCCGCACCAGCAAACAAATGGTGCTCACCGAGGCCGGACGTTTTCTGTATCGCAAAACCAGTGAAATTCTCAATCAGGTGAACAGCGTCACTAAACAGGCGATTGATATCGCGTCGCAAAAAAAACGCACGGTGCGTATCGGCGTTTCCTACCTGTATCTGCGCTATTTTAACACCGTTTTTCTCGAGCTGTACCGCAAAAACCCGGACTGGGATCCGAACCTGTTAGTGTCCGAATCCACCTATCTGGAAGAACTGGTGATGAACAAAACGCTGGATATGGCGATGATCCAGACGCCCGCCGACGTGCGCTCTTTCTACGTGCGGGAATTCGAGCCAATCAAACTGGTGGCTGTGGTGACCAGTGAACTGGCCGACACCCTGCCGGATCGCACACTGACTTTTGCTGATCTCTCCGGTTTTCCGCTGGTGATGCTGCACCGCATGGGCGGCGAGGGCACCTATGAAATGCTGCTCAACCGGCTGTATGAAGAAGTGAAAGACGTGAATGTGATCATGAAAGTGTCCGAACCGCGGCTGGTGATCGAGATGTTCCGCGACGGGATGGTCGGCGCGGCGCTGATGCCGGTATCTGAAGTCGGCGAAAGCCGGCATTTCCGCACCTTTGAAATCGAACAGAAAGGCAAACTGTTCCGTCCGGCGATCATTACGCTGCATACCGAAAAGGATTCGTTTCTACCCGCAGACCAGACGCTGTAAAGGCATGAAAGAGTGAACTATACTCCTTCACTCTTCATGCTGACTGGACGACCAGAGACTCAGCCATCTTATACAGGGACGACCCTGAAGATATTAAGGAAACACCATGGCCTGGGTTTACCTGTTTTTAGCCGGCATTTTTGAAGTGGTCTGGTCTACCGCCATGAAAGAATCCCACGGATTCACCCGCCTGCTCCCCAGTATCATCACCGCCGTTTTTATGCTGCTCAGCGTAGTTTTACTGGCGATTTCCATGAAAACCCTGCCGCTCGGCACCTCTTACACTGTCTGGGTCGGTATCGGCGCCATCGGTGCTTTTATTCTCGGCGTAGTGATGTTTGGCGAAAGCCTCAACCCGCTGCGTGTCATCGCCGTGCTGCTGATTTTCTCCGGCGTGATTTTGCTGAAAGTGGCAACGAAAGAGTAAAAGCCGGACGCTGAACACGACAAAACCGCTCTAAAAGGAGCGGCTTTTGTTTATTGCTTATTGAAAAAGAGTGTCGAGAGCAGCTGCTGAGAAACCGGCACCAGCCCGACTTTCAGACCAAAGGGTTTGAACAGTTTGTTGATAATATCGGAGGTATAATTTCCTTTATCATTTTCCACTTCTGACAGTGTTTTCCGCGACACGGAAACCAGTTTAGCGAAAGCATCTTGTTTTAGCCCCAGCACATTGATCCGCAGTGCTTTTAACGCTTCCCCCTGGCTTATTTCCCCGGATATCAGCGCGCGCATGATCTGGAGTCTGGCTTCATTCCTTTCATTGGCGCTGACGGGTTTCGTCAGATGAGAGACTCTGCGGCGGGTGCGTGTTTTGACAGCACGGTCCCTCTCTGCCTGGTTTGTGATTTCTGCAGTGGCGCTTTGGGTTTTCTGCGCGGCATTTTTTTTCGCCCGTATTTTAGCGATGGTGCTTTTCACTGAATCGGCCGCAATCAGAGGTTCTTTCATAACAGCCCCCAGCGGCGCAATTTTTCGGGAATAAAACTGAAACTTATTGCGGGCATGTTCAGGATCTGTTGCGGGATACCCCGGGCGGCAAGCCGGTCTTTCAGACCTGTCAGTTGCTCAGCAGTTTCATTGAGCGCCCGGAGTAAGTTTTGAGCCGGAATGAGATCATCCAGAGTTTGCGCAATAGCGGGAAAATCATATTCACCGCCAACTTCCAGCGGCGTTTTCCATTTCGTCGTTCTGGCAATCCCTTCAGGATCGGCCTTCATGGGCGCGAAATCGTAGATCGGGGCGAGCCGGATGCTGCCTTCATCTTTGAGAAAAGAGGTATTTCGACCATGGTTATCGCTGTTGCCAAAAATAATATTGAGCAGATCCCGTCGGACCCATTCGGTAACAAACGCCGGGATATCAAAAGAAAAACCCTGCTCTGTCACCATATGGTTGCGGGAAATTTGATTAATCAATGTCCTGAGGGTCTCTTCATGATAGAGCGTGACGCCGGGTGCCTTGCGCAGCAGAGAATAGACCGATTCCATTCCAAACCGCCTGACGACACCTCCTTCTTCAAAGGCAATATCAAAACGTGGCAACCACAGTGACGGATAAGTCAGTCCTTCTTCAAGCCGCATATTGTGCGTCGGGATTGTCTCAAATCCCATCGCTTCCAGTTCATGATAGAAATGGAATTCAGCCCGCAAAATATTGCAGTCCACTTCAGTCCTTGCCCCGCGTGGATATTTGACCAGATAAGGAATATCCCGGTTGGCGGGATCACTCTGGTAGGTATCGATCCAGATTTGCTGTTCCCGGTTACAACGGAGCAGCAATTTTGGTGCTTCCCCGCCCGCACCTGTCGCCCCTCCGGCAGCGACACCGCGTTGCTGGGCATAATCCAGAAAGTCTCCCGCCCGGTTTATCACGTCGTCGACGGTGAAAAAGAGTTGTTCAGCAAGGGGGTTATGTTCCGGCAAGGATTCTTTAATGCGCAGGTTGCCGACAGGGGATAGGGTCCCATGCTTGAGCAATACAAAATTTTGCTCATCTGGGGTCAGCCCTTCGAGATCAAGATAGTTGGCCCAATAGCGACGGCTGGAGCCGCTGGGAATGATGTCATCGAGAAACTTCAGCCATCCGCGCTGCCCGTCATCATCGAAAAAGAGGGCGACCGGATGGTTAAGTGATACGGCGCGGTTATCGTCACGGTCGAGGTTATCAATCGAATAATCGAAAAGATAATCAAGTTCAGTCAGGCGATAGTTGTTTTGTTCGCTGTCGGGAAAAGTGATGTTAGCAATATCCACCCACTCATTATTGAGAAAAGCCTGTAACGTTAACTGTTCCATAAGATCCCCTTTACTTATGAGTGGTATATTACTCGTTAATAAAGAATAGTCCATTTAACGTTACCTAAAACACCCATTAGAAGTTTTTTTTGAATTTATTGCGTTTTATATCACTCGTTATGTTTCGTTACTCAACGACAAAGCCGCTCTGTAAAAGGAGCGGCTTTTGTCTTGAATCACAAACTTCAGCAAATCATTTGTACAATACGGCGGTACCGTGAATGTGGTTCTGACCACCGGCTTCGATGATTTTATAAGAGCTTGCACCGGCAGCAGCGGCCTTGGCGGCGAAGGTGGATTCCAGGCCATCTAAGGTATTGTCAGAGGCCGATACGGTGCCGATTTCAGCCGCGAAGCTACCGAAAGAAACCGTGGCGAGTGCAGCAGCAATAACGAAAGTTTTGATAGATTTCATGATGTCATTCCTTCTCAATGTTTGTTTGGGGAAGGCCGTGTGCCTTCGATGAAAAGAAGAATAGCGCCGGGAGTTCGGAAGGGATAGCGGAGCGATTTGCTTATATAGTTCGAAAAAATTGAATTAAACGCCGGGGGATTAAAAAGCCCCGTTTCCGGGGCATGAGATCAGAACCGTTCACCTTCCAGCGTCGAATCGCATAACGCGAAAATCTCGCCCCAGTTCTGGCCGTTTGCCAGTAACTGACGGATATGCAGGGCGACATCGCTGCGGCGCACGCGGCCGTGAGCTTCGGTTTGGATGAGGTGCGCCTGACCGGTGGCCTCACCGTTCATCAGGCCGCCGGGGCGCAGGATGCACCAGTCCAGCGAGCTGGTTTGCAGCCAGCTTTCTGCCAGCGATTTCTCGCGTACTGCTTGCCCGAAGGCCTGCTTTGCGCGTGCGGATAATGTCGGCCAGCTGTCGCCGCAGCCAATTGAGGTGACCAGTAACATCTGGCGGATACCGGTGTGTTCCGCAGTATCTGTGATCAGCCGGTTGGCGGTGTAATCAGAAAGCTTTCCTCCCAGCGTGGAGACGATCTGCGCTTTATCGCCCGCCATCTCGCAGGCCTGCAACACGTCGGCAGGGTTAAGTGCATCGCCTTCAATCACGGTGACGCCCAGTGCGCGCACGCTTTGTGCCTGTTCAGGATTGCGGATCAGCGCCACGACCGGGCGTTCCTGCGCCGTGAGTGCCACCAGTTCAGCGCCGACGCCGCTGCCTGCGCCAAAAATCAGCAATGTGTTCAAGGTTGGTTCTCTCTCTCAGCCAGAAGGGCGGGAAGGGCACGAAATGCATTCAGCTGATCGGTCAGTAATCCACGATGGCTGTCGCGCCCGACGAAAACCTTGAGCATGGCATAACCAGAAGCGTTTAAAAACCAGACACTTGCTGTGCTCATCCCCATAAATGGCCGTTCAACCAGGGCAATATGCCGGCAGTGTGTGGCGCGGATATGCCCGCTCATTCCCTGTTTGCCACGCAGGTTAAAATAGCCGTGACGGTGCGTGCCGGTGGGTAATTCGCCATGGAACTCGAGGATCAGATCGTCATTATTGACCAACGTCGTCACATCGCCCCATCCGGTGATGTTGTCCCATACGGCGTCGAAATGTGTCCCGGCAAACAGATAGCTCCCCGGCAGGTTCTGGATCACTTCCAGCGGGGTGATTTGGAATTCGCGGGCGATATCTTCGACGGTTCCGTCGGGCTGAGTGGCGAGAAAGTCGATCAGGGACTGAAGTTTATCCGTTGGCATGGTGGGTATTCCGTAAAGTCAGTTGTGGGATGAGGGTTTGCAGCGCCTGCAACATGTTGCTGGCCCAGAATCGTCCGGCAGGCGTGAGGTTAAAACTCGGGCCATCGCTGTGCATCAGGCCGCACTGTTGCCATTGTTGTAACAGCGGTTCGAGCGGGAAAGGATCGGTGATAATGCGGCTCAGATCATAGCGCCCGGCTTCGATACCGCCCTGTAAATCCAGGCGCCAGCGGTGTTCGCTGGCAGTCGCGGCCGTCATCATCATGATCGGTTTCAGTCCGGCGTCCAGTTGCTGGTAATACGCTTCCAGACTGCGTGCTGTCATATAGGATTGCCCGCCGAGATTGCCACCTGCACTGCTGCCAAAAGCCAGACAGTCCGCGCCTTTTTTGATCAGCAAATTGTACAGATTGCGTTCGCGCGTGGTGCGCGCCCAGTGACTGTTGCTTATCTGATGCCAGCCGTCGCGCGCCAGAAAGGCTTCGCCTTCGAGGTAAAAGTCACGGCGCATCGCGACATCCGGCAGAGAGACGCGTTTATTTTCCGCGGCTTTGCCCAGCGGCGTGGAAGGCAGCAGGTTCAGGGCGTAAAGGTCCACGCCGTCCAGCGGTAAATCGCGGACGATCTGCAAATCCTCCCGCCAGCTTTCCGGTGTCTGTTCAGGTAATCCGAACATCAGATCGCAGACCACCGCAGCGCGGTCACGCTCCCCGAGTTTACGCAAAAACTGTATCGCTTCTTCACGGCTGGCGCGGCGTCCCATACGCTGGCGGACACGGGTATCAAACGTCTGAATGCCGATAGAAAAACGGTTAGCACCCGCCTCCAGACAGGCGTCGATGCGTTCGTTATCGAAATTAAGGATCCGCCCTTCGACAGTGATTTCGCAATCCGGTGCCAGCGGCAAACGGCGACGCAGCGTACTGATGATCCGGTGTAATTGCTTTGCGCTGAGCGCCGTCGGTGTGCCACCGCCAAAATAGACGGCGTGGACAGGTGCGGACTGATGCAGCGGCGAAGGGGCTTCCTGTTCAATCTCCCGGATCAGGTAATCGCAGTACTGTTCTGTGGCTTCCGCTTCCAGTTTGTTCTGGTAGAACCCGCAAAATTTACAGTGCGTCGCACAAAAGGGGATATGCAGATAAACCAGACGCTTATTGGCTGGAAGCTGGCGCTGACAAAGCGCCTGCCACTGAGCGGGGATCTCCTGCGGCGGAACCGGCTGCTGTGGCCGCCAGGGCATCACTGCCCAGCGGTCAGGGAACGGCAGTCCGTCTGCGGCAGCGTAAAAACGCGTGAGGTCTAAGCTCATTGAGTTTGTCTTCTCCTGAAGAAACAATCATTCATTCGCTGGTATTAAACGATAATGATTATCATTCGATCAAATCCAAAACGCATTTGTGATGATCTGTATCAAGTTTGGAAAAGTGACCGATGGTGAGAGGAATACGGAGAAAACCGATCCGGCCTGTCCTGTAATTTTTTAAAGCGAATGCTTATGATAGAACTTCTTGAGGTTTCCCCGGCACAACGACAGGGCAGTCATGGCAGCAGAATACTTTCTCTACCGGCAGATAAAACAGCGTCTGAAAGACGGCAGGGCGCATTATTTTTACATCGAACCTGATCTGAGTGAAACGGAGCAACTTAAAGCGCTATGCCGCCATTACAACGGACATACCCGGCAACGTGCGGTGCTGTGCCTCGGACTGAAGCGGGAGGTGTCGGCTTTTGCGGAACTCGTTGAGCGGGTTAATGACTGGGTGGAAGAAGTTGCCCGTTCGGCGTGCAGCAGTCTGCGGCGCTGGATGCGTCCGGAGTTTGCTGGTGTTTTTGTCGGGGGGCTGCCGGATATCTTCGGGTTGCTGAAATGTACCCGCGCTGATCATCGCGGAATCGTCAGTGAAATCGTGGATTATCTCGGGCGGGAGGAAAATAACCTCGCTTTGCTGACCGGTCTTAAGACCAGTAATCCTCATGTCGCCCGTCTTTGCCTGCGTTTGTTGCTCGACAATCCCCGGTTTTCAACTGAAAGGATCTTCAAGCTGGCGATGCATCAGCATGATCCTGTCGTCAGGTATCACGCCGCTCAGTTTATGCTGAATAAGCCTGAGCGTGTAAATGCTGAGGTATTTGCGTTGCTACTCGCCGACCGGTTTGCGCCAGTAAAACAACGGGTTTTGCAGTACGCGGAGAATCACTCGTTGCCTGTTGCCGAGAAAGTATTAAAAGGTTTGTTACTGGATAGTAATAGCCTGGTACGCCAGCGTGCCTGCCGTTTATATAGCCAACATTATGGTGATCCGCAATCCATTTATCTGGCTGCTTTTCATCATGCAGATTCGCGACCAGCTACGCGTAAAGCGGCATTGCTCGGGTTGGGTGAACTGCGCTATCCGCAGGTGCTGGCACTGGCGGAAGCTGTCACTGAGGCATACCCTTTTGGACTGTATTTCGCAGCACTGAATATCCTCGTAAAGCATCACGGCGAGGATGCGCGTGACCGTTTAATCCAAAAACTCAGCCATCCTGAACTGGCGATTGCCAGACTGGCGCGGCGTATTCTCCTGCGGGATAAACTGCTAGTGACTTTGGCTGACCTTCAGTCCTCTTATGAGAAAGCGCCATCTAATGAACATGCACTTTTAGCATTTGCCCCGTAAACCCTCGCCCAGTCTGAACTGACCCCATAAAGTTGGACGGTTGTAATCAGGCTGCCGCTGTGGCCCGGGTCCGGTATTCTACCGGGCTCAGGCCCTTTAACTTCAGTTTGATCCGTTCATTGTTGTAATAGCCGATATA
>NZ_JAFMOY010000100.1 GCF_019049625.1 Rahnella ecdela | reverse complement strand
TCACAGCCAGCTAAGACTAAACAGTGTTGCCAGGCAGCTCAACGAGAGGCCAAGAAAAACGCTAGACTATGAATCACCCGCAGAGCGTTTTAACCAATGTGTTGCATCCATCGGTTGAACTCACAGCGAGGAGCGGACGTAGCGTTATGTCACACTTGGAAATCATCCGTTTTCTCATATAATAAATTTAATATCGTGAATCACATGGGGGTGTTATGAGGCTATTTTCAACAGAAAGAACGGATGTATACCTGCTTAATCAAGATTTAACGGAAAAATTACAGCAGTTTTTGGTTACAAATAGAACTAATTTTGCGCCTTTTGAACCATTGCGTGATGATCAATATTTCACTTTGAACAATATTTCTGAAAGAATTAAACAATCAGTAAATGAATTTAACGAAAGAAAAAATTTGCTGATGGTTTTCACTATGAAAGAAGAAAGTGAAATAGTCGGTAGCATCAATTTCACAAACTTTGTCTATGGTGTTTTTCAAGCATGTCATTTGGGATTTTCAATCGATCATGCTCATCAGGGGAAAGGACTCATGCATGAGACTCTCAAGATAGCGATCGATTATCTACATGAAAAATATGAACTACATCGTGTAATGGCAAACCATCTTCCTGACAACCACCGCAGCAGTAACACTCTTCAAAGCCTAGGGTTTATGAAAGAGGGATATGCAAAATCTTATCTCAAAATAAATGGGGTTTGGCAGGATCATGTACTCAACTCCCTCATTCTTTCAGAATAATAATATTTTTGCAGAATAGATTTGACCTGCTTCCTTTTTTATTAAGACACAGAAATGTTGGCAGCTTCCGCTTCTGGCACAGACCTGCCTGTGAAAAAATCCTGGGACTGCGTTGAACGGGATGCCGATGTTATTCTCCCGTTGACTTAATTGACTGCGCCAATTCAGGACTCCGTTTGGGAAACGGAAAATATTGTACGTTATGATGGTTTTCTGTACTGACTGATTTCAATCAGGCGAAAAGGTCAATACTTTCCTTCAACCAGCTTTCTATTGTTTCGCCAAATATTTCCGCATCAATGCATTTTGTAGTGTCACGCCACGACGGACAGGAAAACCCCGTTCCACTACATGAAAGTCGTGCCGTAGAAAGAACGCTTCCGCAGCCTTACTCACATTTGAAGTAAGTTCAGCAATTCCAAGTTGTCTAGCTTCTTCATGAATGCAATTCATCAGTAGCGATTCAAACCTCGTTAGTCGTAACGCGTTCAGGGTCTGGATGCTACATACTTGAGAGCAACTATAGCCTGTGGCATCTGCTGTTTCCCGGATATTCAGTTTTTTAACCTGTCGGTAGTACAGCACTTTCTGGTGCCTAATGGTTTTAACAGCAAGCGAGCTGTTTTTAGTCTGAGTATCTGCATACGTTCATCTCCTTACTCAGAAGGAGTACGGTTTTATCGTAGTTACTCAGGCACCACTCATGCTTTTTGATAACCGCCGGTGGGATTTTCTCTATATCTTTGACGGTACCAAATCCCATTGACCCGTAAAAACCTTCAAGCTCAGCAAAAGGTAAACAGTAAAGAACTGACAGACCTGAGTTCTTAATTAGGGGTCAGTTTGGATATCGTAAATTTTTGTACGTTAAGCACATTATTTAACCAATCCAGTTAAGTAAAGGATTGATTTAGCGTCAGTTGCAGTCACTTTTAGGTTGTCGCTCTTGCTGTATCGCATTTGGGTTATCTGATTAAGACAAAATCCCCTGAAAACGCTGTATAGCGCGGGAGTACACCCTATCGCTATAGGTAAGCCTGTTCAAAAACAGGCTTACCGTACAATAATTTACGATATCCAAACTGACCCTTATCCAATGAAGTTATCATTTCTAGTTCTCCTGATAAGGATCTGTATGGTTCTCCTTTCGGTAAAAATCTCTGTGTTATTTCTTATTTTCAAACCTACCAATATATCGAGAAGGCATGCGAAGGATTTTAAAAACTTTATAAATTTCTGAAACATAAAAAATTTGCTTGGTATAATCGAGATTGAGATGCACGTGGTCTCGCGAACCCTGCTGGGCAAGCACGGCAGGGACTGTATTTCAATCAATATGGAGAGGAGCCTATGGCTTAATCTGTTTATAGAAGGAGAATTAAAATGACCAAATGGACATTTGATAAAACTGCTGTTGCACAAGGGATTGCTGCACAGAACAATTCTGGACGTATTCCGGCGATTGACATTCAACAAGGCCCTGGTCTTTTGAAGCGTCATCAAAGGAAGTTGTATAAAAGGGGTCAGTTTGGATATCGAAAATTATTGTACGTTAAGGTTGTTAAGGTTTCTATCCTATGTCGGTTGATTATGTCCAGATTATTTGCTAGCAAAATCCCCATGCTTGTTTGAATTAACTGAATGTTAGTTTCTATGCCCATTTTTTTCATGGCTTTCCTCTTATGCGAACTGATAGTTTTAATGCTTTTGTTTGTCATTTGAGCAATTCTGGATAAAGATAAGCCATTAATATACAGACGAATAATTTTTTTTTCATTGGGGGTAAGTGTACTGAATTCTGATGGAGATAATTCAGGGTTTGTCTCAATCATAGGCGAAGCAAGAATTAATTGACTTAACGTATTATTAAGTTGTGATACCGATGCATCATAACATTCATAAATTACCCTTCTTGGTAATAGTAGTGTTGATAAAAAGCTCAATAAAGGTGTCAATGCGATGATCAAAATTCGCTCTGACTTACACTCTATAATTGCAGAAAGTTCATGCTCATTCAGCCAGTTTTTCTCAAAACTAAAAATAGATATCTTTTGGGAATTCATCCTTTTAGTTAGTATTTGTTCGGTTATTTTTATGAAGGCAATTTTAGTGTATACGTTATCACTGACAATTGAAATATTATCCATAATATCACTCTGAATTAAAGGGGAGGAAACCCTCCCCATATTTTATTCCCTAGTTTATTTAAAGTTGTACTTAACGCCGATCATCGCTGCACTGTCGTTATAGCCCTTATCACCGACCTGAGTTCCAATATTTCCCCAAATATTAGTGTTTTTGTTAAGTTGCCCTTCAACACCAACCTTCACTTCAGCAATATTTTTCGTCCCATCCATTGAAGAGGATACTCCGTTCATCGTCGCACCAAAGTTATTGGTGTTATGAATCCAGTTAGCTTCCACAAAGGGCTGGAATTCACGTTCTTTTCCGTCATCCATTTTGTTGTGGCTATTGATATAAGTTCTCACACCCAGACGGGTCATCAGGTTGCCATCTCCTTCAGAGGCCACGTTGGTGCCGTTGGCTTCGGTGTGGTCGTTGGCTTTAACGCCCATCCAGATTGCCTGGACCTGGGGCTGAACGTAAACAGTATTCGTAGTGCCCATGCTGCCCTTAAACTCACCGGTTTTAAAGGTATAGCCCGTCTCAACCGAAGCGGTGATGCCTTTAGACTTATAGGACTCCGACGCCAGTTCATCACCTTTCACACTGTTATTAAACCAGTTGTATTGCGCCCAGCTATCGACATAGGCACCGATGTGTTCAGCTTCATTAGCAAGCCATGTACCGTAAATACCAACGCTGTAGCCGTTAACGGAACCATCAGCACTGTACGTCGTCACCGAGGAGCGAGAATTGCTATGGTTATTACCGTAGCCCGCCATCATACCCAGATGGGTACGGTTCGTGCCTTCTTCGCCCCAATGCGCTATGTCACCCCCCATTTGCAGTACATAACGGTTGCTTTGAGTTTTCAACTGGCCGCTGCTATCACGGAATGACGTGTGCCCACCAGTGTTACGCATCCACATGCTGGTGACTTTTTCTTCACCCGTCAGCATGTCCACGTAGTTTGTTTCACCCAGGCGGTCATGCAGCGTAGTGATAAACATCGTGTTTGCTGCGGCGATGTTCGCCGTGTAAGCCCCTGCTTCCGGACGTACAATCGGGTTAGTTGGTTTATCGGGGTTAACCGGATCAACTGGGTTAATCGGATTAACCGGGTCGATTGGTTTCGGTAATTGAGATTGGAGATACCAGTTACCGTCCTGTGCCAGTCCCTTATTCAGGAAGTAGTCATACGCACCGGCTACAGCACGGCCTTCAAGGGTAAAGTTACCGCCGGAGTCGCCGCCCACCTGCACCACTTCAATACCTTTACTGGTGATATCGCCGCTGCCGCCCAGGTTATTCACCTGCACACGTGTAGAACCCGAGGTATCACCTTTCACAACCAGCTTATCGGTCAGTGAATTGTCAGCACCCAGCACGGTGTTAAGCGCTAACAGGCCATTGTCACCGACATAGTTACCGTTAACGGTTAAGGTGTTGCCTGCCACCGCACCGGCCAGCTTGATCTCGCCGCTGTTGTTCAGATTTCCAACGGTTAAATTGCTGACGGACTGACTTTCATAGCCGCTTAACGCATTCAGGGCTGAAAGCGTGCCGAGGTTGTTCACCGTACCGGTGATTTCACCGTTACCTCCCAGAACAGATCCTGAAGCAATATTGACCGCGCCGTTGCCAGAAAGCATACCGCTGGCGGCTTCGTTGTCGCCAAGCACCAGACGCCCTGCACGCAGGTTTGTTTCACCGGTATAAGCCAGATCGCGATTCACAATCAGCGAAGCGCTGCCCAGTTTTTCCAGATCGCCACTGCCTGTTACCGAGTTCGTCAGTTCCCAGGAGCTGTCGGCAGTCAAATGCACGGTGCCATTGTTTGCCACACTTGCCTCACCCAAATTCCGGGCTGCGGAGGCACGTAAATCGCTACCGTTATCGACCTGGAATTCGCCACTGAAAGTGCTGTTGTCGGCAGTAAGATTTATATCCGCGCCGTCTTTCACTTCAACAGTACCGGCTCCTGCCAGCTGCTTACCGAGGTTGCCTACCGTTGCCGCGTCGCTGGCAAGCTGCTTCGCAAACGTTAAACGATCTTCTTTATCGGTAAGCGTCACCAGACCGCTGTCACCCAGACCGGATACATTGTTCAACAATGCTTGCGAGCCACCCTCAAGCGTCACATCCCCGGTGTAGCTGCTGTTTGCGCCATTCACCGTCACCACGCTTGGGTCGATAGTTAACTTGCCGCTGCCTGCCAGAGTGTCACCGTTAATAGTGCCGCCATCCAGATTTCCAGCGCTGCGCTGCGCATCGGTAATCGTTAATTCACTGCCCTCAGAGAGCGTGAGCTGGCTACCAGATACAGTATTCAGCGCCCCAACTTTCTGGCTGTGACTCTGAGTATCGACTTTAGCATCGCTTTCAATCAGCAGATTGTTAGTCTGACCCAGCACATTGTCGTTACCCAGCGCCAGGGTTCCGCTCGCCACCGTCGTCTCGCCGAGATAATCGTTATCCAGATTGGACAGAAAAACGGTGCCGGTGCCAGTATCAATATGCAGATCGCCATTCCCGGTCACTTTGGCGCTGAGATCGCTTGCCGCACCGCTGGCTCCATTGGCATTAAGCACTAAGGCATCGGCTCCCTGCGCTAAAAGCTCAACCTGCTTGAGGCCATAGTTGATATACAGCCCGTCAGCGTTATCGCCGCTGGTCAGACGATAATCCCAGGTGCCCTTCGCCACCGTCTCGCCTGACTGAGTGATATCCACTAATGCCGCTTCCGTGATTATCTGATCATCGCTATCTTTCAGCGTCAGGTTGCCACCGCTGCCGGTGACTACGCCTGCGCTGTCCGCCATTTTCACCAGAATCTGTGCTTCGTCCTGCTCCATCAAAGAGAAATGATTGGCGGGGAGGGGGTTGTCATTAATGACGCCGCCGAGTGCAACTTTCACCGTGCCCTGCCCGCTGATATCCAGCGTATTCGCGGTATGAATCTTATTGCTGGCTTCTTTAATACCTGGGCTAAGCTCGCCAAAATCAGCGGTGCCGCCGTTGAAAGTAAGGCTACCAATATCCTGCTGGCCTGCCCCCACCGTTGCCACGCTGCCGCTGCTCAGTTTCAGATTTGCGGATTTCAGCGCCTGCGTATTAATCCCTTCAAGACCCAGCTTGCTGTTGGACAAATCGAGCGTACCGGCAAAAGCATCGTCTTTATTATTGTCGCTAAAGCTAAAGGCTTTATTCGACAGCTCCGCTTTGACCGTTCCCGCGCCGTGCAGATGGCTCTGGAATGCGATATCGGCGGTATTGTTCAGGGACAGAACGCTGTTCGCATCGATATTAAATACCGTGCCCGCTGCATCATTAGCATCGTTGCCCAACGCCAGTAGGGTATTGTCTTCAGTAAAGGTCGAGCCATTTGTCAGGTTAACGGTTTCAAATCCCGTCAACGCATTGACGTTTTTCAGTACATACGCCGAGTTATCCAGGTTCAGCTCGTCATCGCCCGCACCACCATTTAATGAGGTGAAGAGTGAGGTTTCGTCAGCCTTAATATTCTTAAGATTGAAGACATCGCTCCCGGTGCCAGTAAAGAAATCTGTACCAGTGCTGCCGCTAAGCAGATTAACGGTGTTGTCCCCTTGCAAAAGGTTTACTTTCCCTATAATGCTGGCACCACCGCTGTTGGTGAACGTCATCCCCGTGCCGGAATTGCTTTCCACCGCGACCTGTTCAGAACTTTTCGCTTTGATTGAGCCACTATTGGTGAACGAACTGACCTTACCGTTATCCAGATCGATCACTTCTTTCGTTGTCGAGGCTGAGGTCAGTTTCCCGGACTGAATGACGTTAGCTGTCGTCCCGCCGACAACCAGTGCAGAACCCCCGTCGGGAGCCGTCACATTAATAGCAGTACCATTTTTCACATCACCGCTGGTATTGGTCACAATACCCGAGCCGCTTGCGCCGGTTACGTTGATGGTCAAACCATCAGAGTCCAGTAGATCAAGGGCTGCATTGGTGGCCGAACCGTCAGCATGTTTCAATGAAATACCTGCGCCGGAACCACTAACAGTGATAACACCACTGTTTGACGCCCCGAGTCCAGCACCCGTACGAATGCCCGCCCCCTGTTCAACGTTAAGCTTGGCATTCACGAGACGGATACCTGTAACTTCCGCACCGTTTTCAATGGCATTTCCCGTCCCCGACACGCTAATAGTTGCATCAGTTACGGTCAGCTCAGACGCAGAAGTGGCTTTCAGCAACGGCGTTATGGTTTGGGCTTCAATTAGCACGCCGTGCGCGCCATTTTGGGCGATAGTCGTACCTTGACCGCTAAGCGCAAGCGAAGCACCATCCTGCAAGCGATAAGCTGCCGTTCCACCGGTCGCTTTCACCGTACCCGTATTCGTCACCTTAGAGTCGCCACCGACAATATCAACAGCAACGCCGTTGACAGTGATATTGCTGCTATTCTCTAGGTTACCGCCGTCGACCAGTACACCTGTGCTGTTATCTGCGGTAAAAGTCAGAGAGCCTTTATGGATAAGCGTACCTTTGTTACGGGCGATATAGCCCATGGCATCGCTGGCTGCGTTGGAGTTATCGAGTGTTGCATAGGACGTTAACTGGGAAGCACCTGCATCGCCAGCCGCTCCTGTGATGCTGGTGGAATTACCATCAACAATACCTGCCGTGGCATTTTTCGCCGTCAACGCCAGAATAACACCCTGGTCCAGCACGCCCTGCGCACCGCCTTCAACCTTGACTGCAGTAGCGCCTGCAGCATCGACATTAAGTACCATTTTGCCTGTGTTTAACTTACTGGAGGTCTTTCCATCTTCGCTTTTGCCAGTGACCAGTAAAATAGTGCTGTTCTCACCGCTCGCTTTCATGATCGAAGTGCTGTCCGCCCCTCCCGCAAATGCGGAACCGCCATCGATGCGATATAGCGTCGAGCCTTTAGTAGAGACATTTTGTTCCCCGGTGCTGTTATCATTAATCGATGAGCCCATGCCGAAGACGTAATAACCGATTTGATTTTCTCCTTCTTCAAATGCTACTTTTCCACTATCTTCAAGCGTCACAACCCCCTGATTACGGGCATGAATACCAATCGCTCTGTCACCATTAAGCTCAACGCTGCCGGAATGGGTTACGTTTGCCCCTGCACCTTCAGACCAGATACCGTAGTTAGCGGTCTTGGTTGCCGGGTCTACCCCTTGATTCACTATGATATTGCCAGTATTAGTTGCAGCACTGTTCGCCAGAACTTGCAGGCCAACGGAGTTAATTCCGTTTAAGTTAATTGTTCCGCTGTTCGTTATCTGTTTAGCGCCTGATGAGGAATTTATGCCAATGTTCTTACTGCTTGGATTGGTTGCATTTCCCATCCGTCCATTAACATTAACAGTCCCTTTTTGATTGACGACAGAAGCACTACCCGCGGCAGAAATACCTGTCGCTCCCTGGGTCTGAGTGCCGATAGTAATAGTACCGTTAGCATTATTATTTAGCGTCCCACCGTTTAACAGGCTGACACCCAATGTCCCAATAGAGGGAACCGCAACATCATTAGTGACATCACTCACAGAGCGCTGAGCCAATCGACCTATATAGAGTTCGCCATTGTTTTCAAAACTTGACTTTCTTTGTAAAATAACACCCGTCGCGTTAAAAGAACCATTTACCGTTGACGGTTGTGCTAAAGCGGCCACATTAATTGAGCCGTTGTTGATTAACTGAGTTGTGTCGTTAGTGATAACGGCAGTAGACCCTGCATTATCCTGACGGGGGGCAACGTTAATCACTCCGTTGTTTAATATCGTACTGGAACCAGAAGCATTAATCGCAATCTGCTCACCGTTCCCAATATTAAATCCAGTAGTGTATTTATTAAAAGCAGACATATCAGTATTAGTACCAGCATCAATAACGCCTTCGTTATTAATATGGCTGTCTTTAGCAAAGACAACATATGCCCCTCGCAGACCGTTATATACTGTGCCAATCGTTCCGAGGTTAGTTAGCGTCGCCTCATTTAGCAAACGAATTAATGATGCGTCAGAGCCATACATCTGGATATTGGCATCACGGCTTATATTGACATTCGCGTCGGCGCCATCAGCTTTTATAAATGCAACTCGGCCTCGGTCGACATTCATATTTGTCGCGTCATTAACTGGAATTGACGTATTTACAAACACTTGCTTGAGAGTGTTATCATAAGCCAATTGTAATTGAGAGTCGTAATCAGAACTGTTTAGACTACCAGTGCTTATGGCAGTCTGTAATGCAGTATTATATCGTTGGAAACTTTTAATATCATTGACAACGAAATTTCCAATTTTACTGGCAACCTGACCTTTAAACCCACCAATAAATGATGCTGCATATGTTGAATCAGAATTATTATTACTTTTATTTCCTAATTCGACCACCGTTTTCGAATTGTAATTCAGCGTGCCGCCATCTGCAACGTTAAATACTGATGAAGTCGTCACATCTTTCTGGCTGCCTTTCAAAATTACTGACAGCCTGTTGGCTACATTATTCATCCAGTTAGCATCGGTTGTGCCAACATTGACATCAACAACAGAGCTTGGTTGGATAGAGTAAATAGATGTATCAACATATTGGCCATGTTCCCCTACTGCATAAGATATGGGGAATACAAAATCGGCAGCACGTGTAACACTCATTTGAGCATTGTCATAAACGGAAACAGAGGACTGATTATGAGTAATAGGATCTTCAAAAGTAATGGTTGACCCTTTATTACCTAATTCAAAATTGTCACCGGAAATGTAATCAGCCCCCTTAACAACGACTCCTGAATCCAAAGCCTGTTGCAGAGTTGTGTACGTAAAACCATCCAAACCCTTTGAAATATTTGCAAAACCATTACCCCCACCGGTAATAATATTAACTGGACCAGTAAGAATTGAGTAAGCAGAATCTTGAGGCGTAAAATAACCAATCTCTAGATCTGATGAGAAGCTTTTTTCGGTCGCCAAGGCTGATAATATGCAGGTCAGCAGCACTTTTTTCGAAAAAATAATATCGCAAATAGCTACGCCTACAGATCTAGATTTTCCTTTTGTCTTTCCTTTGGCAAATTCAGATGCGACAATATATCTACCAAGAGTGGAATTCCATATAACTCTATATAATTTATTCATATATGCCTGGCTTTGGTTAATTAAGGGTTTTAAACATAGAATTTAAAATAACGAAAAATATCTTCATAACTAATAGCAATGAAGGCTGATTCACTTAACAATATATTTATTCCGATAAAGAATAGCGTAATGAACGAGGTTCCATGGTTACTCTTTGGACTAGCTAGCTAACTAATTTTTGATTAGCATCCACATATAACCCCTGAATGTTATGTGCATTTACTCTGTAAAGAGCACCACGTTCACTTGTTATGAAATCTGGATTCAATCCGACTAACATTAAATCTTTTTTCAGCGCTTTAAGAGCTGCCCAAAGAATTTGGCTAGATGACTTGAGGTTTCTATTATCCCAAACATCCTTTAAGATATCATCACGTTTTACTGGGCTTTCACTTCCATTTTCTAAAAGATAGGCAAGTAAAATCATATTCACATCTTTTACAGCTATAACGCTGACATTAAGAGCATAAGGCTTTCGTGATTCGTCCATATGCAACTTTATTATCCGCCGATGATGAATATCGATCTGAATATTATCATTAATCATAAAACCAAAAGTGGACTTAAACATAGTGACTATCCTTGAGCATTAGTACTTTGCTTATCCTGCGATTCATAAAGCATTCTATATAAGGTCATAAACACTGTAATCCAATGAAGTAAAGAGATGAGAGATGTTAAATAAATGCTAAAATTAGTATAATACGCTAAAAAACACAATTAATTAGATGTTAGTCTCTTAAAAAAGTAGATTTTAAGATTTTATAACTCTTAAACTTCACTGGTAGAAACCAACACAATATCTGGTATTAGTTCGCCACGCAGAAGGAAAAGCTAATAGTTTGCTCAACTACATGATTTAAAATATAAATAATATTTTCTGAAAACACTCACCTGACACAAAAAAACCATACTTTAAGTGTGCTTTTCTTTATATGATTTCATTACCCTTCATTAATGTTAAATAAAAGTATTTTTTCTGCTACATAACTGTATGTTTCCTGACTTGACTCTACAACTCTCCATTAATTTAACGCTTAGCTGAATTCAATGTGTAGATTGAAACACAACCTCATTCATCTGGGAAATGAATGAGCGCGAGAGTATTCGTTCATTTATTCATTGAACTATACTATGAGTAACTGATTCTTGGAAAAGGCGCTAACATGGCACTCTCATCTCCAACTGGATTTGATTACAATCTCATCCCGTATCTCATTACTATCGTAGAAACGAGCAGTATGGTGGCTGCTGCTGAAGTGTTAGGTGTAGCCCCTTCAGCTGTGAGCTATGCAGTTAAAAAGTTGCGAAACCATTACAACGACCAACTTTTTATACGCCGCTTAAACGGTGTCAAACCTACTTCTCTTGCAATAAATCTTTACGAAAGATATAAACTGATTAATGAAGATATTACGAACATAATGGACTTATCATCTGTTACTCAGAAAACAAGACGCAAAATTTTTATTCGCGCAGATCCCATTATGGAATTATGGATCTCCGACAGACTTATTTCGTCCGGCCTCGTACCTGAAGAATGTACGTTAGAATTTAGAAATGACGCCATCACTGCTGAGGATCGTGTCAATAAAATTAGAAATTTCGAGATTGACTTAGACATTGGTCTGCAGTTCGCAGGTGATCGAAATGTCATTTCTGAAACGCTATTTGAATGGCAGTACTTACTAATTTGTAGAGAACAGCATCTATCGATAGGAGAAAATCTTTCAAGAGAGCAATTTGAAAATGAGCAATATGTTGCTTATGGGAATCGTTTTCATAATACAACCACATTAAACAATCTAAACGAATTAGTAATATCGCGTAATTTTGAACCGTTGATCACCAGCGAATCCCCATTGACGATGTTAATAAACATTCTTTATCATGACTTGTTAATGTTCATTCCAAGTACATATTTTCCTGTGCTTCAAAAAAAACTCCCTATAAAAAAAGTTCAATGTGATTTTCTCCCTAAGTTGAATATCACTCATCTGGTTCATATGCATAAGAAGAATGCTAATGATGTTCTTTTAAAAAAAATTATTTCCTTCTTGAAAGAGTGAAGCTTATATGCTGTTTAACGTCCAGATGTAGGCCACGTCGCCGCATCAGACCTGATTAGGATCCCTATCCAGATGATTGGTGATATCCACATGCTCTTTTGTAGCGATGCCCCGGTTACTGGCAGATAACAATATACCTATCTTTCATTATCTTACGGGGTTTGAGTTGAGTAGACCTGCCGGTTACCCGGATAGGCCCCTCCTCTGAACCGGACGTGCGGAACTACCGCATCCGGCTCCCGACAGACCCGTGTCCCCACACATATTTAGCGTGAAGCAAACATTGATCGGGTTTTCCAGTTAGCTGGGGTCAGTTTGGATATCGTAAATTATTGTACGGTAAGCCTGTTTTTGAACAGGCTTACCTATAGCGATAGGGTGTACTCCCGCGCTATACAGCGTTTTCAGGGGATTTTGTCTTAATCAGATAACCCAAATGCGATACAGCAAGAGCGACAACCTAAAAGTGACTGCAACTGACGCTAAATCAATCCTTTACTTAACTGGATTGGTTAAATAATGTGCTTAACGTACAAAAATCTACGATATCCAAACTGACCCCTAATGGGTGTCAGTTTGGATATCAAAAAATCATTTAACGTTAAGGTGATTTTTGTCTCCCTGGGCTGCGTTACCACGTTGACAAGCAGCTATGAGCGAAGAGCGTACATCCATAATTGTGTGCATGCTGCCATCACGGTGCATTAATCGACCGGGAGCAGGTCAAAGTTTTACGCCGTGCTTGAACATGGATTGTTTGAAAAACACTCTAAAATTGACCATTCCTCAAAAATGAATTATGATAATCGTCAAATGGAGGTGCCTAATGATTAAACACACCACAGCGGAAAGAGAAATCAACACTTCAAATAAGTTGAATGAGTACCAGTTGAACCTTCTGAAAAGGATTAACAACCTCGCTATTTCCCTGATGCCTGAATTTGAAGACAAAAATCAGGCTATTAATGCTGTTACGCTGGATGACGGCTCACTGATGCAATTGCTCTACACCGTTCAACTCGAGCAGAAGACACGCGTCAACGACTATGAAATGCGTAAAGTGCGCCGTCGTCGCAAAAATCTGGAAAGATTTTATCGTGAGCTTCAAGAGTTGGGCGGTACGCTTAAGGTGAACGACGTGGTCGATATCCTTGGCATCACACGTCAGGCGATCAACATTCGCGTTAAGAAGAACAAGCTTTTAGCATTCAAACAAAACGGGGATTTCATTTTCCCGAAATTTCAGTTCACTGATAATGGGCTAATTCCCGGCTTTGAAGACGTGATGGCGGCATTCGAAGAGGATACACATCCAATGTTGCGGTTGGGTGTGCTGAAATCACTGATAGAGGTTAACAGCGAAGGCCTGCAAAAGACGCCGATTCAAATCATGCTGGACGGTGCTAAAAAGTGTGAACTTAGTTTGGTCATACGTGCGGCTAAACAGTTTGGAAATCAAGTATCCAATTAACGGATTTAAAAAGAGGGGCTAGCCTGCCCCTCTTTGATTTACATTGGTTCTGGCGTAATTTCGAATCCAAGCAATTCTTCGAACATCTCTTCACCGGACATCGTTCCTTTGTGCCACCCCTTAGGGAACATGCCTTCGTCACTTTCGACGTAACTGGCATAAGGCCACATCCCCTGAGGGGTATCGGTAAAGGCTGGTGTACTACCCGGTCGTTTCCAAAAGGCATAACAACGCTTATAGCGCTTATGTCTTGAGGTATAGGCAATCCCGTCATAGTCACGCCCGAAATGCGTATAAAGATGTTCCATTAGCCACTGAGGAAAGGTGTAATCCTCGTTCTCTAAGCTATCCAAAGGGATATGTAACAACTCACAGAGTGCTACAACATCAATCACTTTCACCGTTCTCACGACATCCACAGAGCACATATAGTGTTGTGAAAGTACCGATTCAGGATAAGAAATCGTTCCTTTGAGATGGAACAAACGCCCGTATGCTTCCGCCGCCGCCGTTAACGCAGAGTCAGAGGCATACCATACCGCCACACTTCCCCCGAGAGGGTTGTATCGCCCACAGTCGTCTTTCTCAATTGGCGCGCTGAAGTTGATTGCGCTTTTATACAACTTCCTTTGATGACGCTTCAAAAGACCAGGGCCTTGTTGAATGTCAATCGCCGGAATACGTCCAGAATTGTTCTGTGCAGCAATCCCTTGTGCAACAGCAGTTTTATCAAATGTCCATTTGGTCATTTTAATTCTCCTTCTATAAACAGATTAAGCCATAGGCTCCTCTCCATATTGATTGAAATACAGTCCCTGCCGTGCTTGCCCAGCAGGGTTCGCGAGACCACGTGCATCTCAATCTCGATTATACCAAGCAAATTTTTTATGTTTCAGAAATTTATAAAGTTTTTAAAATCCTTCGCATACCTTCTCGATATATTGGTAGGTTTGAAAATAAGAAATAACACAGAGATTTTTACCGAAAGGAGAACCATACAGATCCTTATCAGGAGAACTAGAAATGATAACTTCATTGGATAGGGGTCAGTTTGGATATCGTAAATTATTGTACGGTAAGCCTGTTTTTGAACAGGCTTACCTATAGCGATAGGGTGTACTCCCGCGCTATACAGCGTTTTCAGGGGATTTTGTCTTAATCAGATAACCCAAATGCGATACAGCAAGAGCGACAACCTAAAAGTGACTGCAACTGACGCTAAATCAATCCTTTACTTAACTGGATTGGTTAAATAATGTGCTTAACGTACAAAAATTTACGATATCCAAACTGACCCCTTCATGATGAATGTGATTACGTTCGCGTGGCAGTTGCTGAACAATCCTATGGTCTTGAAATCCTGATTAACGACACCAACTCCTTGGTTCGCGTTGCCGTTGCTGAACGATCCTTCGGGCTGGATATACTGATTAATGACACAAATGCCTTGGTCCGTCGGATAGCACGAGCACGAAGCAAGGCATTGGCTCTTCGACAGCAACAATCTTGAATTTCTTCAGATTTCGGGCTTTCTCAAGCAGCACTTGATTACTTCCGGCTGTCTTCTGTTACCATAAAAGAAAGATTCGTGAGAACAACAATGACAATGAAAACATTACAGGACAGCCTGCCTTCTGAATTTCTTGAAGAATACAGAGATACGCCAGCATATAAACTAAAAGACGCTGTTGTGCTTAAAGAATTTGGGTCCTTTTCTGAACATCAGGTTCGCTGGCCGGGCCCTCAAAAGAACGTCTTTTTCTGGGTGCTGATAGAGGGTGGTAAGGGGATTGGTTGGAACGAGAATCCAGCCACCGGCTGGTCCTTCCCAGTTATCAAAGTTAAACCAGAATGGATAGCTGCTATTACTGAAGATTTAAAACTTCCCTTTAAAAAGCGGCTTCTTGGAGCATCTCCGGACGGCCGAACCAATAGCTGGGAGCTCACTTGCCCAGTGTGCTCGAAACCATGGAAACCACAGACCACAATGTTAAGTATGGTTCGAGAAACCTGCCCTAAATGCAGCTACTGTGCTGTGGTTGATTACAACAGCTGATCCCCTAGGCCCCCCACTCATTCAATCAGAACTGTTTGGGGCAGGCTATAAAACGCTGCACTCCCTTTCTATTTATGCTCCCACTCTCCACTTTCAGATAATCCCTTCCCCGGGTGTAAATCCCTTTGTTTAAGTTCCATAAATAAAAAAGGTCTTGTGGTTCGGTTACAATGAATCAACCAAAATTAGAACAGCCTGTCACTTCCGATTAGGCAAGGACAAACCTGAATGAGCATATTGAATGATGGTAGATAACACGGCTGAGGCTCGCCATTTCCTGTCAGTGTTTGATTTCGACGGCACGATCACCAAACGTGACAGTTTCATACCCTTCTTACGCTTTGCTTTCGGGAAACGAGTCTTTGCCCGGCGTTTGGTGAAACTGGTAATACCTACCCTCAAATGTATTGGCCGCAGAGTCACACGCGATGAGCTGAAAGAAGTCCTGATTCAAACATACATGACTGGTGTTGATGCCAAGTGGGTAGAGAAGAAGGCCAGTGAGTTTTGTGAAAAATATTGGACGCGCCTGATGCGCCCTTCGGGCCTTATTGCTGTAGCAACACAGGTTAATTCTGGCGCAATCGTGACGATTTGCTCGGCTTCGCCCGCAATAGTGCTTAAGCCTTTTGCAGATAAATTGGGGATACGTTTGATAGGTACAAATTTAGAAATCAAAGACGGGATACTGACGGGCCGTATAAGTGGTCACAACTGCCGCTGTGCGCAGAAGGTGGCAAGACTGGAGGCTGAATATGGCCCACTCGCTTCGTACCACCTACGCGCTTGGGGTGATACCCGTGGCGATTATGAAATGCTGGCTGCCGCGCAGGAACCATACTGGCGTCATTTTCATAATGGTGGCGGAAAACGTCATTCTCCAATTGCCAAAATCAAAGGCATTCAGAAATAGGTTCGAAAGAAGTGCTTACCATTCAGACCCAGTAGTTAAATGCCCTCGGTACCGGGGGCATATTTTTAAGCGATAATGCCTTGCTTTCTTACCGCCTGATGCCAGTCGTTGAATTCCTCAAGCAGAAGGTCGTAGAGCTTTTCATCGCTCATCTTTGTAAAATCATCTATCGGGAAAAAGTTCGTGTTGTCGACCCTGCGGTCCGTGAAGTCATCCAGCTTTTCAAGGATCCCGTAGTTACTGCCGCCGAGACCGACGAATTTCCAGAAAATGGCATGATTTGCTGAACGCCGGATGGCATCTTTGATAGCCTTGGTTTTACTGATGCCCCCATCGGTAATGAAGACCACATAAACCGGCAGTTCGCTGTCTTCAAAGAAATCGACTATTTCGGTCATGCATGGCGGCTCATTATTAGTCCCCCCTAGCCCCGGTAGGAGTTCCCACATGCCACGCTTGCCCGTTTTCTGGATCCTTTCTACATAACCATCAAGATTTTCCAGCGTCACGTCTTCATATTTACGATGTCTTTCTGCAAATCCCCAGACGTCCATGGAGCCGTCGTCATCAAACTGAACGGCCAGTACAGCGATTCGATCCAGTACGGCCTGCACGTGACCTTTTTTAAATTCACTGGTCATGGATCCTGAAGCATCCAACACAAATGCGACCTTAGCTTTAACGGTCTGAAGACCGTGTTTTATCAGACTGACGCTGGCATTTTTGGCTAGACTGACAAGGCGCGGCGCTTTTTCCTGGATGCGTTTTTCCAGACTAACTGTCGTGGGTATAGCAGGAGCCGGTGCTGAATTTGGCGATGACACGTCTACGCCGTAATTGATGGCCAGCGGTTCAAGACCACCGTTAAAGCCTTGCCCCAACGCTCTGAATTTCCAGCCACCGTTATGGCGGTAGATTTCGCCAAGGATCATTGCCTTCTCTGCGCGTCCGGGGAGTGACGGAACTTCGAAAGTCGCCACGCCTTCCACAATAAGTTGAATACGCTGTAATCCGGAGACAGAATCAGCGCCGTCGATCACCAACGTAATTGCAATCTTAGCGATATCGCTGTCGATGCGGCTAAGGTCCATCGTAAAGAGGCTGCTTTCTCCTGACGAGTTAAGATGAATGCTTCCGTTCGGTGATGAGGGCTGATTGAAGAAAATAAAGTCATTGTCCCCCCTGACTTTATTCAGTGGCGAGAGCATGAAGGCTGATGAATCGATGTCACTGCGAAATGATGCTGTTTTTGGATACGCAACAGAAATGCGTAATGTACTTTGGTTTAACGGAATGTTTTGCCCGGATTGCAATTCCATATCAGTCAGTCCTTTTTTTCAATGAAGGATTAATACCCTAAGTCACGCGTGCCACGAAACTTAATACGCTGCTGTAACGCGGCCAGACATTCGTCTCGTTTTTGTTTATTTGAAAAACTCAGTGCACGGGAACCGAAATCACCGTGGACATAAAAGAGTTTTCCTTTCTCGCGGGTGAAGCTATTTATCTGGCTGTATTGGAACCGTTCTACGGTGCCTAGCCCCTTCAGGAATCGCAATTTTACGATATCGCCAGCGGTATAATTAGCCAGATCGGCCGGGAATATGAGAGTGTTAAAATCATCTTCAAGAATAACGCCCAAATAGGCAGTCGCAGCTGCATCAGCCAGCTTCTTGAAGGGATAAAGCATAAGAAGGACATAAAGAACAATGAGGGTGATGATAATTTCAGAGCCGTGCTGTGAAGTGGCCAGTCCGTGCCCGATATTAGCCGCACCTATCCAAAGCACTACCAGCATGCCAACGACACTGGCGATCCCCGAACCGAGGACCGTATAAAACCGGCCGATATCCACAACACGCTGAACATTCCGGTTAGTCAGGTACATCGATTTCATTTTTCTATAATGTAGAAATGCCAGAAGCATAAACGGAATAAATACCAGCGCCGCAATAATGAGGAAGATTATTGCCGCCCCTTCATCTTTTTTTTTCTTTGCCATGTCTGAGCCAAACGTCATTTATTATTTATATAAAAAAAAGCCCCGATGTTTTACCAGCGGGGCGGTCAGGCATACGTCAACGTTAAATGTTCACGCCGTGCTGTGAAGCCAGTGCGGATAAACCACCCGCGAAGCCCTGACCTACGGCTTTAAATTTCCACTCAGCGTTATGGCGATACAGTTCGCCAAATACCATCGCAGTTTCAGTCGACGCATCTTCTGACAGGTCGAAACGGGCAATTTCTGTCCCGTTATCATTGTTGAATACGCGCATGTAGCTGTTGCTGACCATACCGAAGTTTTGTTTACGCGCTTCTGCATCATAAATGGTCACTGCAAACACCAGCTTTTTCACTTCAGCAGGGATTTTAGTTAGATCGATTTTGACCTGCTCATCATCGCCTTCGCCTTCACCGGTACGGTTATCACCCATGTGGGTAACGGAACCGCAGGTGCTGGTTTTGTTATTAAAGAAGATGAATGACGCATCAGAGATAACTTTGCCATCATCCCCTACCATGAAGACGGAAGCATCAAGGTCAAAATCCGCGCCATCGGTGACACGAGCATCCCAACCCAAACCGGCCATCGCGATATTCATGGTCGGTGCTTCTTTCGTTAAGGATACGTTACCGCCTTTAATCAGAGATACAGCCATTTTTTAAACTCCTGTAATAAGAAATATTTTTTGAAAGCAGGCGGCAAGTACCGCCTGCTGAGTACTGAAGAAAGTTACTTTGCTGTAATTACGACGCGTTGATGCCGTACTGGGCGCATACGGATGCCAGACCACCGGCATAACCCTGACCGACTGCACGGAATTTCCATTCGGTATTGTGGCGATACAATTCACCAAACAGCATGGCCGTTTCTGTAGATGCATCTTCCGTCAGATCATAACGCGCCACTTCCTGATGGTTGTCGTCATTCACCAGACGAATAAATGCACCAGAAACCTGACCGAAACTCTGACGACGGGTAGTCGCATCGTGGATGGTCACCACGAACACGATTTTGTCCACATCAGCCGGGATCTGGTCGAGTTTGATCTTCAGTGCTTCGTCATCACCGTCGCCTTCGCCGGTACGGTTGTCGCCGGTATGCAGCACGGAACCGTCAGTGGATTTCAGGTTATTGTAGAAAATGAAATCCGCGTCGCCGCGTACTTTGCCTGCGTTATTCAGCAAGAATGCAGAAGCGTCAAGGTCGAAATCCTGACCGTCTGTAGAGCGGGTATCCCACCCCAGACCGACCAGCATATTTTTCATTGTTGGAGCTTCTTTGCTTAAAGAAACATTTCCGCCTTTAGAAAGAGAAACGCCCATAGTTCTATCCTCAATTGTTAACGTTAATAATCAAAGTGAAGGTCATGGGGTATTAGCCCTGTTTGCCTTCCTCAGCATCTGGTTTTCCCGGGAACAACACGCTGACAATAATACCTACAGCCAGCACGCCCAGAACAACGAAAAGACTCGCATTGGCTGAGATATTGTAGCCGTGATGCCACAGATGATCGGTTGCGTTCAGCCCCAGCTTCACACCGATGAAGAACAACAGCACGATGACGGCTTTTTCAAGGTGCGCAAGGTACTGTTTAAGTGCTTCCAGCACAAAGTACATGGTACGCAGGCCCAGAATAGCGAACATCATGGCGCTGTAAACGATTAGCGGCTCACGGCTCACGGCAATCACGGCCGGGACGGAGTCAAAAGCAAACATCACATCCGACAGCTCAACCACCGCAAGACACAGCATCAGAGGGGTCGCATACAATGCGGCCTTGCCTACACGACCCACTTTTATGTCTTTGTTTTCCGGTTTTGCCAGCTCAGCATCAACTTCCTTCTGGCTTAAAAGAAAAGCGTGCCCTTTTAACTTCGGCCAGATCGGGAAGAAACGTTTCACCATACGGTAAGCAATATGCTGAGAGTAATCTTCAATCGCGTCATCATCATCGCCGCTCTTCAGCATCATGACCGCCGTCCACAAGACGACCAAGGCAAAGACGATTTCAACCCATGGACCTAAGGTAAGCAGGCTGGCTCCAATGGCCACAAAGATCCCACGGAAGACGATAGCGCCAATAACGCCCCAGTAAAGCACGCGGTGACGAAGATTATCCGGCACGGCGAACCATGAGAAAATCGCCATCATCACAAAGAGGTTATCTACAGAGAGGACTTTCTCAAGCGCATAACCGGTCACAAACAGGCTGGCAACTTCCGCACCGTGGTGAATATACAGAAAACCGGCGAAGGCCATTGCCACAACGATCCAGAAGACTGTCCAGAGCGCAGCACTCTTTAAAGAAATCGGTTTGTCATGACGGTGCATAAACAGGTCGATAAAGATGGCCCCGACAGCCAGTAAGACAAAAACGATGACCGTTTCTGCCGGGAAACCAATGTGCGTGGATACCATATTGAGCCCTTAAGCCAGAGTGTAAAAATTAAAGGCCAAATTCAGCCGGAGTAAATCCCAGAGCCAGTGCAATTTCGCGTACGGCGGCCTGTTCAGACTGATCGAAGTCGCCATCGCTTTTCGCTACGGCGATCCCGACACGTACGGCCAGTTGTGCAGCTTCCGGCTGATCTTTAAGCGCCAGAATATACTTCATGGTTTCACCTTTACCGATTTCGTAATCGAAACTGAAGCTGGTCACCAGTTCATTAAAGAACGCGATCACTTCTTTGGTCTCGAAAACTTTCAGTTCTGGAGAGGCCTGAAGAAAGCCAATCATCTTTTGCTTTTCTTCGGTGCTTACTCCGTCACTGGTGACAGCAATACGCGCGCACACAGCGACGGTGCCCTGCATGAATTTTTTGTTTTTAAAGCGCCCGACCTGTTTGGTCAGTTCATCACGACCGGCATTGAACGCGCCTTTCATTTTGTCGAAGAAACCCATTATTTCACCCTCAGAAGTTGAAATTATTTTGAACCGGCAGACCAGCGAAAGCCCCAGCCCAGCGCTTTGTCCATATCTTTGTGACCACTGAAGAACTGGTTGATTCGTTCAACCTTGATGGCCCCGTTTTCATTTACCAGACGGGCGATCGCACACATATTGTGGCGGTTAGACCCTTCCGTTAAACGCGTTTCTATCGGCGGTTGCTCAGGAATATGCAGCGTGACGACACCGTCCGTTTTATCCCAGCTTGCAACCCCTTCATAAATAAAGGCGTAAATCAGCACCTGACGGATTTTTTTCCATTCGCGGCCGTTTACATGCAGCCACTCGCCGTCAGTGACCTGTCCGGTACGATCATCTCCCTGCAACTCAACAAAAGGTTCTGAATTCAGGCGGCCAAACGTGTTACCAAGCGCCTGAACCACGCCTTTGGAGCCGTCCTGAAGTTCCACAAATGCACCTAAATCCAAATCCACGCCTTTGGATTTGCTGAACATCCCGCCAAACATTCCGCCTGACGCAGCATTTCCCTGATTCCAGTTGAGGTTAATTTTGATTTCGCCAAAATTATCCCGCTTGGCAAGGCTGATAGAGGGTTTTTCTTTGGTGAGTGAAACTTTGCTTAAACTGATTTTGGCGGGTTCTGGTGCCGGTTTTGGGACCGGTGTATGTGCTGGCGCCGGGGTGCCCGAAGGTGCAGGAGCATCCGATATATCTACACCAAAATGTTCAGCCAGCGGTTTCAGGCCGCCGTTGAAGCCCTGAGCAATAAAACGGAACTTCCACTCAGCATTGCGGCGATAAATTTCGCCGAGGATAAGCGCGGCTTCCTGACGGCCAGACACATCTACCTTACCGTTCAGCAAAACGTTGCCGTTAAGCTCGACCTGAATGGAGAGAGATTTCAGTGCTGAAAGTGTCATGTTGCCATCACACGTTGCGGTGAATGCCAGTTTTTGTACTTCAGGGCGAAGACGATTGATATCAACCGTGAAAGCTGTGTCAGTACCGGCACCGGAGAGTTTTACCGAAGCATCGTCATTGACGGGTTGCCCGTAAAACACCATATCCGGATCGCCCTGCACTTTTCCTGAGGCATAAAGACGGAACGATGAGGCGTCGACCGGGACGCCAGAGAGAACGCGAACCGTCAGCACCTGTGAAGGAACGGGGGCATTGCCCCCCGGCGTCATCGTCATTACCGCACCACCGTGGCAACAATGTCAGCGTGCATATCATCAATGGTGCGGCCGGTTGAAGCTTTACCGTGAGCTGTAAAGTCCCAGTTACCGCCCTTACGCGCTAAAGAAGCAATGATAATGCCAGTGTGAGAACCCTGTTCGGTCAGCTGGTAGCGGGCAAGTTCTTTGCCGGACTGATCGACAACGCGGCAAAACGCGTTATCAACTTCATTAAAGGTTTGACCACGGAAGCTGTTGACCGTGAAGGCGAGGTATTCCACCTGTGAAGGTAAGCGGGTCAGGTCCACAGTGATCACTTCATCATCACCGTCGCCTTCGCCGGTCAGGTTGTCTCCCTGATGAACAACGGAGCCACAGCTTGACTTCAGTTTGCGGAACCAGATGGTATCAATAGTTTTACCCGTATTGTCTAACAGCACGCAGCCTGCGTCTAAATCAATTGAATCACTGCCTCCCCCCAGAAGACCTCCAAAAAATCCTTTTTTCTTTTTCAAAGGATCCCAGCCTAAACCGAATTGCAGCTGGTTTAATGATGACGTTTCTTTGCTGAGTGAAACAGTTTGATTTTTGCTTAATGAAACCATTATTTATTCCTTCAGAGATAGGTTAAATCATTATTTTTTTAAATCAGAAATCCTTGTGCTGAAAAATCATATCATGACGAAGTTGTACGACAACCCACATTTTTACCTGTTTTGAGTGACTAAAAAATAACGCTATGATTTACCTAGATATTAAATTTTAAATTTACGTTTATTGACGCTATTTTTTTCAGATTTTTCAAACATTAATCTGTAATTTCAGGCATTCTTAAGAAAATCATATTATGATTGACATGTGCATAATGCCTCCCTAGACTCATCTCTTAAATCTCACTTCCTCTCATTCTGGGAAAAATAAAGCCAATGGGTCACACAATCTGGTTAATGGAAGGTTTATCGTCACAGCGCGATATTATTTTAGGCATTCAAGATTTTTTTAAAAACACGAATAAAGAAATAACCGTTATTGCCTCTCATCGACACAATCGAAATGAAATACTTTCACTGGCCGACATTGCATTGATTGAGCCCGTTGAAGATGAGCTGCGTCTAGATTTTATTTCTACTACCGTGAAGCAATACGGGGTTCAGGCAGTTCATACCGGCCGTAACTGCCAGTGGTTTGAGGCTCATCGTCAGGATATCGAATCTCTGGGTGTTACCCTAACTACCGGGGCCACCAACACTGCAATGTTTACGCTGGCAGACGACAAAGTCGAATTTGCCCATGCAATGAAAGCTAACGGCCTGCCAGTCGTCCTTTCAGTGCGTATTGAGAGTGCTGAAGCCCTTCGCCATCAGATCGACCTCAATGCCCATGCCGAAGACAATAAAAAGTTACTTTGCGTGAAGCCTGTCACCGGAATTTATGGCATGGGATTCTGGCGCTTTGATGACAATGCCTCGCCAATGTCAGCATTTACTCATCCCGACAACCGCAAAGTACACCCTGAAATGTATTTGCTCGCACTGGAAAAGCAGGCGGATTTCGAACCACTGGTTCTCATGCCTTACCTGCCCGGCCCCGAATATTCTGTCGATATGCTGGTTGAGAAAGGCACCGTCATTGCCGCCGTCGCACGCCGGAAAGAGGGCGCACTGCAATACCTTGAACAATCAGGACCGGCTTATGAACTGGGCAAGAAATGCGCACAAATTATGCAAGCCGATGGTCTGGTGAACGTACAAACCCGCAATAACGATCTGGGTGAACCCGTTCTGCTTGAAATCAACATGCGCCCTTCAGGTGGAATCGGTTATACCCGTCACAGCGGTGTCAACCTGCCCGCGCTGTTCGCCCTGCGACAGCTGGGAATAATGGATGAATCGCAGGCCAAACTACTTGCCACTGAAAGTTTCTCTCCGGCTGTTGTACGCTCCATAACCGATGTTATCCGGTATAACCCCATTCTTGATAATCTGTCAGCCAGCGAAGGAAGCGCATAACTATGCATAATGAAAAACCTGTTTACCGCAAAGAGTTGTCCGGCGGGACCCTCACGGTAACCCCGACTGGCGGTACTTTCTCATTAGAATCACTGTTTGATATTGCTGAACGCCGTAATCCCAAGCGGGCCTTTCTTTTTGTCAGCAAGGTACTGGGACGACATATTCCGATTTCCCCTGCCATTATGCGGTCCGCCTATCGTCAGCTCGCACAACAGATCCCTGCTGATTTACCGCAACCGGTATTGTTTATCGGTATGGCAGAAACGGCCGTTGGGCTGGGGGCCGGGGTTTTTGATGAAGCCTCGAAAGTTTTCGATGATGTGGTCTATCTGACGTCTACCCGCCATCCCGTCGACGGCGAGCTGATGTGTGAATTTAAAGAAGACCATTCACACGCGACAGACCATCTGCTATATCACCCAGCCGATCCCGCGCTTCGGGCCCATGTCAGTAACGCCCGGACTCTGGTTCTTATCGATGATGAGGCCACCACGGGAAAGACCTTTATTAACTTACTGGAGGCGCTGCGTACAGAAGCAGGCCTGACCGCAGTAGAGCGTGTGGTTACTGTAACGCTGACGGACTGGAGCGGAAACGCCATCACAGAACAGTGTCCGTTGCCCGTCACTCCGGTATCACTTGTTCAGGGAGACTGGCACTGGGAAAGAAAACCCGATGCCCCCGTTCCCGTGATGCCAAATGTGAACGTCACCGCCACAGGCAGCGTGGCAATCACCGGTAAACAGAGCTGGGGACGTTTGGGCATGGCGACAGCCGCAAGGGATCTCGGCACAAAAATCACGGCATCAGCCGGAGAAAAAATCTTAGTGCTGGGATCCGGAGAATTCGTCTGGGAACCGTTATTGCTGGCAGAACGTCTGGAACTTCAGGGAGCAGAGGTCAGGTTCAGTTGCACAACGCGCTCCCCCATTTCTACCGGTTTCGCCATCGAGTCAGCCATTGCCTTTACGGATAATTACGGACTGGGCATTCCAAATTTTGTCTATAACGTCGCTCATCAGCAATTTGACCGCATTTTATTGTGTATTGAAACACCGGCTGAGAGCGTTGATCCTGCCCTGCTTGCTGCTTTGAACGCCGTGGCTCCTGCCGTAGAGGTGATCGTTTATGAATAAGCCGGTAGTTTTTTCTGATCTCGATGACACCCTTTTCCAGACCCGCCGGAAAATGGTAGATGAGCTGGCACTTGAGCCCTATCGTCCGGGTGCCTTAGACCGCTCAATGCAAGCCCGCAGCTTTATGACCGAAGAGCAATCCATGCTGGTTGACTGGTTGCTTAAACATGCAGACTTTATTCCGGTCACGGCCCGTGGGACGGAAGAAATTGGCCGCGTGACTATCCCGTTTCACTCATGGGCTATCGTGACACATGGCGCAGTGATCCTGACGCCGGAAGGAAAGCCGGACGAAGAGTGGAAAGCTCAGATGCTCATGAGTCTGTCCGATTATCGTGATCAGTTGCTGACGATGCAGCGCGACATCACTTCTCTGATGGAAACTCGCGGGATTCAGGGATGGGCACGTATTAATTACGAGTATGACAATACGCCGGTGTATCTGGTGATGAAGCACACCAACAGCACCCGGCTGGACGAGCTTTATGCCATCGGCGATGAAATCGAGGCTACCTTCCCGACAGCGGGTTTTTACATTCATCGCAACAGTAACAACATTGCATGGTTACCCACTCCGGTAGAAAAAGGCCTCGCAACCCAGTATCTGCTGAACAAGCTGCGTGCCGAACGTGGCGTTTTCCCTGTCATCGGTTTGGGAGACAGCCTGAGCGACCATCGTTTCATGAAACTGTGTCACTGGTTTGGGCTGCCCCGTCAGAGCCAATTTGCCGAAGAAATCAGTCGCCATGTTTTCGGAGAGAAATAATATGCAGCCATTTATCCCATTTTCCGGTTCCTATCTCGCTGAAGACGTCCACTTCCTGCTTAACCCTGTTGAAATGGAAATGACGCCCGTAGACCAAAAAGAGCAACTGATTCAGTCCGGGGCAAAGCACTACTCCGAAATGCTGAGTCAGGAACCTGAACCGACAAACTGGCACTTGGATTTGTTTGCCCAGGCATTGGATCAGGGGGCGGTCCGTTTGGCGAGAGAAGTTGTGATGCTGGCGAAAGCATTATCTGAACGTTTCGGCGATATGCCTATTGTTTTGGTCAGTCTGGTGCGGGCTGGGGTGCCGCTTGGCGTCATGTTGCATCAGACACTGCGGGCGATGGGAAAACAGTCTCATCATTATGGTGTCAGCATTATCAGAGACCGGGGCATTGACGAAACGGCCATGGACTGGATTGAGCAGCGGCACGGCACTGAAGGTGTGGTGTTTGTCGACGGCTGGACAGGCAAAGGCGCAATTACCGGCGAGCTTCGACGCTCGCTGGCATCACGTACAGGCTATCCGGATGATCCACGCCTTGTGGTTCTGGCTGATCCCTGCGGTGTGTCTTGGCTCGCCGCCAGTGATGACGACTGGTTAATTCCCTTCGGCATTATGGGAGCGCCCGTCTCCGGCCTTATCTCGCGTTCCATCTGGTCATCAGAGGGATTGCACGGTTGCGTTCAGTGCGAACATCTTCGCCAGTTTGAATGCAGCCGCCAACTGGTCGACACGGTGGCTGATTGCCGGGACTCACTTGATTTAAACGCGATCCCTGCCAGCCAGTGGGATCCTGAAAATTTTGCGCAGTTGAAATCACAAAGTGAAAAGATCATTGCGTCACTGGCCACCGAGTACAAGATTTCAAGCATTAACCGGATTAAACCCGGCATTGCCGAGGCGACACGGGCCGTTTTGCGCCGGGTGCCTGAGCACGTTCTTGTTCGGTCGGTTAAGGATCCCGACGTTGCCCTGCTGGTGTATCTGGCGCGGGAAAAAAATATCCCCATCACTGAAGTCGGCGATCGCATCGGACAGTATCGTGCCATCACCATTATTAAAAAGGTTCACTGATGACAAAGAGACTCTCGCCATACCGGCTGGGTGCCACGCTCTACATGCCTGCAACGCGTTCTGATATTGCCAAAAGCGTGCTGAGTAATGAAATTGAAGGACTCCGTTCGATAGTCATTTGCCTTGAAGACGCGGTCAGCGATGAAGACGTGCCTGCGGCCTTGGAAAATTTAAAGCAGGTGCTGGCAGCATTACGTTCTGCGAAGGCTGAAGGACGGGGAGCCGAATGGCCTCTTGTCTTTATACGTCCCCGCCATACAGATATGGGCCATTACCTAACGACTGATTTGGATCTGTCGCCGGTGGACGGGCTTGTACTGCCTAAGTTCACCCTCGCTTCCCTGCCTCTATGGTGGGAGATTATGAAAGACACACATCTGTGCATGATGCCGACATTGGAAACTGAAGACGTCTTCGATGTTATACAGATGCGGGAGCTCGCGACGACACTGCTCAGTCACCCCTGCCATGATCGTATCATTGCGCTGCGTATAGGTGGAAATGACCTCATGAACGTCATTTCCCTTCGTCGCCCGCGCAATCTCACGCTATACGACAGCCCGATGGGCTACGTCATCAAGATGCTGGTGGCCGTTTTTGGCTCACGCGATTTTGCCCTGACGTCTCCTGTGTGCGAACACATTGATGATCATAACGTCATGGAACGGGAACTGGCGCTCGATATGGCACATGGGCTGGTCGGAAAAACCGCCATTCATCCAAACCAGATTGCGAAAATCGAACGAGCCCTGATGGTCACTCCTGCCGACCATGCGGATGCGCTGCGGATCTTAAACTCCAGTCAGGCAGTCTTTAAATCTCAGGGGGCTATGTGTGAACCGGCCACGCACCGACGTTGGGCCGCAAGGGTTCTTGAACAAGCTCAGGTATACGGGATTACTCAAGAAACTACGCAGGAAGGTGTGCGACTGGTCACATTAACAAACCAACACTGAGGGGAAAACACGTGGGATTCAGATTTCGAAAATCGGTCAGCATAATTCCAGGCTTACGCGTAAATTTTAGCAACGGTACCCCTAGTTTGAGTATCGGCCCTCGGGGAGCGTCTGTATCAATAGGCAAGCGAGGTACTTACGCAAACCTTGGTTTGCCGGGGTCAGGACTAAGCTACCGAACACGGCTTGATAAAGCGGCCCGTGCATCATCACGTCATGATGACGCAAACGATTTGGCGCAACATCGCGAACTACTTGAGCAAGACGCTTTATTCCTTCAGGAGGCCATTGACGCGATCGCGAACATTCATGAATTAACACCAGACCCTTCTTTGTGCCAGACGATAGATGAAATGGTTCACATCTATTGGAAAGAAAAGCATGGAGAGACAGACTTACCTGCGCCCATACGGCCTGAGAAACCACCGATAGTTGCTCCCCCCGTTGAACCTACTCCTGATGAAGGCGTAGGCATGCTAAGTAAGTGGCTGGAATCGTCATCAGCTCGTCAGTTGCGTCAGGAAGCCAATCAGCACCATTGGCAATTGAGTATGGTGGAATGGCAAGACGAACAGGCTCTGATCAAATTACGCTATCAGCAACAACGGATGGCATGGGCAGAACAGTATGCCCTTTGGCAGTTTGAAAGAACCGAACGGCAGAAGCTCAAGGAAAATCACTCTGGTAAATCTCAACTGGATGTCGTACTGGCAGATACAGCCTATTTTGAACAGTTACTTGACCAGACACTGCAACAGACAATATGGCCCCGCGAAACTTTGGTGTCTTATCAGGTAGAAACCATCAGTTCTACCGTTTTTCTGGATGTTGATTTACCTGAGATTGAGGTAATGCCTGATAGGCTCTATGTCGTAAATGCCAAGGGAAACGAACTCACCGAAAAACCATATAGCCAAAAACGCCTGCGTGAAATTTATGCGAGACATGTACATGGCTGTTTATTGAGGCTGGCCGGTATTGTTCTTTCTGCGATCCCCTTCGAAAGGGTTGTTGTTTCAGGTTTCACCCAGCGTCTGAGTAAAAGTTCAGGTTATCTGGAAGAACAATACATTTTATCTTGCGAATTCACCCGAGTCGGAATGCTTGATTTGAATTTCAGCAACATTGATCAGATTGATCCGATAGCTGCGCTTGAACGATTTCATTTAGTGAGAAATATGACGGTTACCTGTATTTTCCATGAAATAGAGCCCCTTAAAACGACAGTAGGCACTCACTAACTATGCAACTCAGTACACGACAAGCACGTATTTTTCGGCTGGCTACCCTGCTAGGTTCGGGCCTGCCAGTACCGACTCAAAAAATTATAAATCAGCTTGCCTGTTCCGAGCCTACTCTAACGCGTGCGCTAAAGGCCCTACGGGAAACGTACTCTGCGGAGATCAAGTACAGTAAAGCCACACACTCCTACCAACTTGTTGATGCAGGAAACCTCGATAAGAAAACAATTCGCCGTATGAATGAGGCTCTTAGTTCCAGTATTGATTTTAAGTCAGGAGAAACAGTCAGCAAAGTTTCACTGGATAAAGAAAAGAAAAAAGCCGTATCGCTGTCACTAAGGATGTCAGTTCTAAGAAAGATTGACCAACTGGCTATGCTTGCTGGGACAACACGCAGTGATGCCGTAGAACTACTGGTTGATCACTCTATTGCAGAGTTCTCGGCTACTCTTTCTCAACGTGGTATTTCCCAATAATGAAAAGACCCTAGTTTCCTAGACTGTTCCGTGCCTCATGAACCAGGCACTTTCATAAACTGCAGGGGCTTGATCCTCACAGGCACTGTGGCGGCGTTTAGCATTATAAAACATCTCGACATAATCGAAGATATCCGCCTTCGCTTCTTCCCTATTTTTATAGATCCGTTTCTTTATGCGTTCCCGTTTTAGCAACTGGAAAAAGCTTTCTGCCACTGCGTTGTCATGGCAATTACCCCGACGACTCATGCTGCTTTTTAAATTGTGAGCTGTCATAAAATGCTGACATCTTTCGCTCGTATATTGAGAGCCCTGATCTGAATGGATTAATACTTCTGCCGTTGGTTTACGTCGCCATACCGCCATCAATAATGCATCCATTACTAACTCAGCGGTCATTCGTCCGCCCATGCTCCAGCCGATAACCCTGCGTGAGAAGAGATCAAGAACAACAGCCAGATACAGCCAACCCTCATGCGTCCTTAGTAGAGTAAGAGGCAGGGCGTAGTCGGACTATTTCCCTGCCTCTCCTCCCCGAACCGGACGTGCACCTTTCAGCGCATCCGGCTCTCCATCTAAACGCTGGCGAACGCCATTGCCACTTCGGTGTAGCGCGATGTATACGTGTTTCTGGTTTCCGTCCTCAGATAGGGATTACCTTCGGGTAGACGCCAGCGGAACAGCTTCTTGCCTTGCCCCACCAACCGGTACAGTATTTCGCCGCTGAGCTTGCCGTGGTTGGTTTTACCAAATAAAACCCACGTTTTGCTCTGACCCGGTTTCGGTGATTTACACCACCTCATCATCAGGGAAGCGATACCTGTACGGTATTTGCGGGCCAGCCAGTGAGCCAGCTTCCAGAACACGACACGGTCGATATAACTGAAGACTTTGGCCTTAAAATCAACGAACTGATAGAACATGGCCCAGCCTTTCAGTTTTCGGTTGAGTTGTTCAGCCATATCGACTTTGCTTTCACTGTAGTTGCCTGATAACAGTGCTGTCAGCGATGCGGCGAAGTTTCTGGCTTTCTCCTGCGGGATCGTTGAGACCACTCGCATCTCGCCATAACGACTGCGTTTGCGAATGATCCTGTGCCCCAGAAAGATAAAACCGTCATTAACATGGGTGATTTTAGT
>NZ_JAFMOY010000101.1 GCF_019049625.1 Rahnella ecdela | reverse complement strand
GAGTTCGTCCGCGCCAATTTGCAGGCGGATGTCCGCCGCCGCGGTCCAGCCGGGGCCGAACAGCCCGACCGGCGCGGGCGTATCCGTTTTATAGCTGCTGTACGAACGGCTGAGCACAAACGGCAGCACCGCGGGCAGCGCGATATCGGTCTCATCTGGCAGGACTTTGGCCCCCAGCGACGGGTTAACGGGGCTGCCTTCTTTGACCCCGCCGGGGCACACCGAACACGCCACACCGGTCGGCGCACCAATCATCACGCCTAAAGAGCCCTGAACAATCTGGCCGCCAATGGCGGTCATATCAAACTGCCGTGCCGCCGGAAATCCGGGCATGAGGTAAATCCTTTTGATGAAACGTCCGTGGAATGATTGATTTGAAAGTGGCGTATTTGCTGTTACATAAACAAAACAAATACAACCAAATCAAAAAGATGGGTGAGAGTAGGCGCAGGAATGAATGTTTGATGTGACGGGTGTCGCAAACGGAAGGAAAGCAGAAAAAGTGAAGTGAAATAAATAAAAAAATCCCCGACGGGAAAGGTCAGGGATTTAGAAAAAAATGAAGATCGTGACGCTTAGTAGCACCTGGTCAGCGGCTCAAAACGCGGCTGATTTCAGTGCCGTAACCGGTAACTGTCAGGACGTCATCGGCCAGCGTGACAGAGGAAAAAGGCAGGCTGCTTTCGCCGTCCACCATTCCTTTCATCGTAATAAAATCGGTGTTTCCGACGCGGTCGTAGCCGCCGCGGTGGTCGTGGCCTGCGAAGTAGGCGCGCACGTCATAACGACAGAGCAACTCGACAAGCGTTTCACAGTTCCACAGGTTATGGCTGTTCACCGGCGTCAGCGGGTAATGTCCGAATACCAGCACCATTTCACGATTTTCGCGGGCTTCACGCAGATTTTGTTCGAGCCATTCCAGCTGTTTGCGCCCTACCGCACCATTCCACGGCTGTGCCTGCGACTGCTGGCACTCGGTCAGTTCTTCCAGCATATATTCAGCGAGCTGACGGTCGTCACCGTTGGCATGATTGCAATACAGGCTGACGTCGTTGCCGTCGATGACCATAAAACGATAGCCCGGCAGACTGAACGAATAATAACTTTTCGGTAAACCAATGGCCGGTTTCTGCGCGCCAAGATGTTCGGAAATTACCTGCGCATCATGGTTGCCGATAAGCACTGCATGCGGGTGACGCAAGGCTTCATAGCGGTTCAATACCGCCTGAAAACTTGTCCAGTCTCTGTCCACCAGGTCACCTAATGTGACGACAAAATCGAGTTTTAAATCATTCAGCTCATGGATGGCGGTCGCCAGTTTATTCAGGCTGTTGCGGTAATAACGGATTTTATGCGTATCCGCATCCGCATATTGCGGATCGGCAATCAGCCCGAACCGCAGCCGCGCGCCGTTTACCAGCGCGTCATGCACCTCAGGCGGCTGATAAAGTGAACTGACATTGCCCAGCGCCTGAGCCTGACGTTCGGATAACAAAGGGGATGAAGTCGTGACGGTCATAATATTCTCCTGTCAGGTTCTTATCGGATCCCTGCCCGCATAAAAGATTGGACGAACTGACGCTGGAAGATAAGAAACAGCACCAGTAATGGCAGCACGGTCATCAGCGTGGCGGCGCTGATCAGCGCCCATTGCACGCCCTGCTCCGGCGCGGAAAACAGCTGAAGTCCGACGGTAACCGGCCGCACTTTCACCGAATCGGTGATGACCAGCGGCCAGAGAAAATCGTTCCAGTGGAAACTGATCGAAACCAGCGCAAAGGCGACATAAATCGGTTTTGCCAGCGGGATGTAGATTTTGCGCAGGATATAAAACCGGCTGGCCCCTTCGACAATCGCGGCTTCTTCCAGCACCAGCGGAATACTTTTGAAAGTCTGGCGCAACAGGAAGATGGCAAAGGCCGAGGCGAAATACGGCAGCGCGATGCCTGCCAGCGTATCGCGCAGACCCAGCGCACCAATGGTTTTGTAGTTGTTCAGGATCAGAACGTCGGGACTTATCATCAGTTGCAGCAGGATAAGCGCGAAGATAAATCCACCCGCTTTGAGTTTACACCGCACCAGCGCATAGGCTGCCAGCGTCGCCAGTATCAGCTGGCAGACCACAATCATCAGTACCAGCAACGTTGTATTGAGAAAGTAGCGGGCAAACGGCGCGGCGTTCCAGGCATTGATAAAATTCTGCAAGGTCAGCGGCGCAAACAGCGAAAAACTTCCCTGGGCGGAGGCCGGATGAATGGCCACCCAGACCGAAACCAGCACCGGCAAAAACCACAGCAACGCGGCCAGCCAGATGGCGAGGTTCAGGGAAAAACGGCTGAGAGAAAAACGATTCACTGATAGTGCGCCCTTTTATCCAGCAGATTGAATTTGATCAGCGCGATAGCGGCGAGGATCACCAGCAATACGACAGTCATGGCGGAAGCCGCAGGTAAATCCCAGTAACTGAAGGCCGTGCGGTAGATGTAAAACAGCAACAAACTGCTGCTGTTGTTAGGCCCGCCGTTGGTCATGGCGATGACCTGATCGACAATCCGGAAAGCATTCATCGAGGCGTTGATCAGGATAAACAGCGTGGTCGGCATCAGTAACGGCCACTGCACGCGAAAGAAGTAATAGCGGCGCGATGCCCCTTCAATTTCAGCGGCTTCGGCCAGTCGCGGATCGATTTGCTGCAATGCAGCCAGATAAAAAATCATAAAAAATCCGGCCTCACGCCAGACGGAAACGGCCATCAGGCTGTAAAGTGCCGTGCCGGGTTCGCCAAGCCAGTTGACCGCAGGCAGCGAAAACAACGCCAGCAATTTGTTTAGCAACCCGAGCTGGGGCGTATAGAAAAACAGCCACAGATTGGCAATCGCCACCATCGGCAGCAGCGAAGGAATGAAAAATGCTGCACGGGTGATGGCATTACCGCGCAGACGACGGTTCACCGCCAGCGCCATCATCAGCGCCAGAACCACTGACAGCGGAATGGTGATCACGGCATAAAGCAGGTTATTGCGCAGCGACAGCATGAAGATGTCGTCGTCGAGCAAGGCGCGATAATTATCCAGCCCGACAAACTGCGGTGCATGCCCGCTGCGCGCGGCGCTGAACAAGCTTTCCCACACCGTCGCCAGCGCCGGATAATGGGTAAACAGCAGCAAAAAACAGAGCGCGGGCAACAGCAGCAGATAACCATAAAGCTGTAAAGACAGCCCGCGGGTGCGGGCGGCCGGTGCAACGGTGTGCAGGATGCTCATGCCGGTCCTTACTGGTAAGGTTTCAGCAGGCGGTCGGCCTGTTTCTGCGCGGAACTCAGCGCATCTGCCGGCGTTTTGGCTTGCGTCACAGAGGCTTCGATGGCGTGGTTCAGCAGTTCCTGAATCTGCACGCTGTTATACGTCGACAACTCCGGTTGTGAATATTTAAGCTGTTCACGCGCCACCAGCGCCTGCGGCACCTGTTTCACGTAATCCTGCATAACCGGGGTTTCCCACGCGGCTGGCGATGTGGCGACATAACCTGTCGCGATACTCCAGCGCGCGGCCTGTTCTGGCGCCGAAACCCAGCGGATAAATTCCATCGCGGCTTTCTGCTGTTCCGGCGTGGTATTTTTGAAAACGTAGAGATTGCCGCCGCCGGTCGGGCTGCCGCGCTGGGTTTTCTCCGGCAACATCGCCACGCCGAACGGGAATTTAGCGTTTTCACGCACGGTCGTCAGGTTGCCGGTGGTGGTTACCATCATCGCCGTTTTACCGTTGATAAAATCCTGCGGCGTAGTGCCCCAGGCAATGGTGCCTTTTGGTGATACCCCCTCTTTTTGCGACAAATCCGTCAGCCATTGCAGCGTTTCGACGTTGGATGGCGTATCGAACGTGACCGCCGTGCCTTTGCCGTTATCCAGATGGCTGCCGTTGGTCGCCGCAATCCCCTGGAAATTCCAGTAACCGTTTGGCGTGGAGGGAATTTCGATACCCCATTGCTTCACTTCGTTACCGTCACGCACCACCAGTTTCTTACCGAAATCGACTACCTGCTGCCAGTTAGCCGGCGGTGTATCGCCATTCAGCCCTACTTTCTCAAACGCCTGTTTGTTCCAGTACATCACCACGGTTGAACGCTGGAACGGAATGCCCCAGACCTTGTCCTGAATATGGCGGATAAAGGCCGGATAGAAACCGTCAATCCACTGCTTGCCGTCTGCATCATTTGCCAGGTCGCTGACCGGCAAAATCGCACCGGCGTCGATCAGCGAATACGCTTCAATGTCGCCGATCACCGCAATCTGCGGCGCATTACCGCCACGAAACGCGGTCAGCGCTTTGGTCACGGTCGTTGCGTAATCGCCGGTATACACCGGCTGAATGCTGATATCCGGATGCGTTTTCTGGAAATCTTCCACCAGCGTATCCACGGTATGGCTGATCTTTCCGCCTACGGCGATCGGGTAATACATTTGTAATTTCACAGGATCCGCCGCAAAGGCCGAGGTACCGGTGATTAAAAGCATCGCTGCGGTCAGACGTGAGAAACGGTGCGCAATAGACATGATGTTCCCTTCGGCAATAGTCGTTGTAAGAATAAAAGTGACTCAAAAATAGGTGCTACACGGCGAGGCGGTTATCTAAAGGCACGCAGGCTTGTTCCGCCTGATAGCAGCGCTTTCCGTCCGCTGTGAAGAAAAAATATTGGGCGCCCGCGGACCATTGCAGCCCGACGGCCTGGCCTTCGGCGTAGCGTTTCATCCCGGCAACTTTAACCGTCAGCGGTTGGGGATATCCCGCTAACGCACAGGCGATCAGCGTATCCGCGCCCATATATTCATGGCTTATCACCTGCGCCGTCAGGCTGGCGTTTTCAGCGGCAATCAGCTGAATATCTTCCGCACGCAGGCCGAGACTGATGGCGTCATGGTGGAAATTCTCCACCACCGGCAATGACATTGTGACGAGATAATGGTGATGGCCGCGACGTTCTAGCGGCAGAATGTTCATCGGCGGCGCACCGATGAATTGCGCGGTAAAAATGCTGGTCGGGTTGTTATAAAGATTGTCCGGCGTGTCGTGCTGTTCGATACAACCGTCGTTGAGCAGAATGATTTTGTCGGCCATGCTCATCGCTTCGGTCTGATCGTGGGTGACGTACACCATCGTCAGGCCAAGCTTTTTCTGAATCGCGCGGATTTCACGGCGCATACTCTGACGCAGTTTGGCGTCAAGATTAGAAAGCGGTTCATCCATCAGGCACAGCTTGTTATTGGCGATCACCGCCCGTCCCAGCGCCACACGTTGCTGCTGGCCGCCGGAAAGCTGCGCCGGAAGCCGGTCGAGCAACGTTTCCAGCTCCATCAGTTTGCTCACTTCTTGCAACCGCGCCGCAAAATGCCGTTTATCCTCGCCGCGCGCCCGCAGCCCGAATAACAGATTTTCGCGAACACTCATGTGCGGAAACAGTGCGTAAGACTGGAACACCATCGAAAGCTTGCGCTGCGATGGCGTAAGCGCCGTAACGTCTGACTGTTGAAAATAAATCGCGCCGCTGTCGGCAGATTCCAGTCCGGCAATCGTGCGCAGCATGGTGGATTTACCGCAGCCGGAAGGCCCCAGCAATGCAATAAAATCCCCCTCTTCCACATCAAAGCTGATGTCGTTAAGCGCGATTTTATTGCCCCAGGATTTTCGGATGTGATGAAGTGATAAATAGCTCATGCCGCTGTAAGTCTCTCTGACCGGTGATGGGCATAACCTAGCGGCCTAAAATGACGATTTTATGATGGGGAGATGACGGGAGGAATACAGCAAGGGTTAACTTGACTACTCATTCACGCTATAATACGCCAACAAACATTGCATAAGTCAGTCGAATATATTGGCATGGCGAGTGCTAAAGGAATATTTCTCAGGAGAGAAGATGAAGAAGTCACTGTTTATTCTGGCCGCCGCGATGACTCTGGGTGCCTGCAGTATGAATCAGAACACCACCGTGAAACAAAACGATCTGCAACATCATCGTTTTGAATTACTGAGCGTTGATGGTCAGACGGTTCCTGCCGCGCAGGGACGTATTCCCGAAATCGAATTCGGCTCCAACATGCATGTTTCAGGCAAAATGTGTAACAACTTCATGGGCCAGGGCCAGTTGCAAAACAACGTGCTGACCGTGAAAGGTCTGGCGTCCACTATGATGCTGTGCCCGGATGAAAATCTGAATAAATGGGATCACGTGATAAGCGACGTACTCAATAACGGCGCGGCAGTGACCTTGCAGGAAAACAAACTGACCCTGACGCAGGGCAAACACCAGCTGGTCTATCGCCTGAAAGACCGTATGTAGTAGCAGGCATAAGCGTGAAAACAAAAACGCCAAACATCAGTTTGGCGTTTTATCAGGCTTTACAGAGTCCCTGCATCAGCGCGCCTTCAGAGCACTGACGTCCGTTAGACATTGAACACATGCCGACACGGCTTCCATCAAGCTGCGGTGCCATACGTAACTGGCCTCCCGCCATGGAGCAGGCTGCATAAGCCGGGCTGTCCATATTAACGGTACGTTGTCCGATATTTACGCTGTTGCCTTTTTGCACAACATCAGCCGAATCGTCGTGGCTGCTGCATGCGGCTAACACCAGCACACCCGCGGCCAGTAACACGCGAAACGCAGTGATCATCTGTCCTGCTCCTGAATATGACGGGGAATTTTTTCGAATTGCCATCATATCCGACGTTTTTCATCGGCGTCGAGCCCTGCGAAGAAATAACATCAACTTTTTCCTAAAAAAATTGTGTATTTAAACACTCAGACACATTTTATTTCGCACGGTTATTTCTTTGGCTAATAAAATTAACTGTTATTAACCTCTTTTCCGTCTACATACACTGGAAAATATAATCAACAAGGAGCCTTTTTATGCTGACAGATTTTCTCCTGCGCATTGCCCTGGCCGGAGCCCTTGGCGGCCTGATCGGTATTGAGCGTCAGTTACGCGCGAAAGAAGCCGGATTACGCACCCATATTCTGGTGGGTATCGGCAGCGCGATGTTTATGATTGTGTCGAAATACGGTTTCGCCGATATCCTGATGCAGACCCACGTGAGCTTCGACCCCAGCCGTGTCGCCGCGCAGGTCGTCAGCGGAATGGGTTTCCTTGGCGCCGGGACCATCATTATTCAAAAACAAATCGTGAAAGGCTTAACCACCGCCGCCGGTTTGTGGGTCACCGCTGCCATTGGTCTGGTGATTGGTAGCGGACTGTATGAAATCGGCATATATGGCGCGTTTATGACCTTAATTGTGCTGGAAGTGTTTCGTCAGATCAGCAATCACTGGGTCGGCCATCACCATTTAATCGAAATACGCCTGATGCCGGAAAGCGTCCCGGCCGTATTATTAGCGTTGCAGAAAATGCGTATTCGTCCGGGCCATATCAAAGTGAATCAGCGCGATGAAGATGAAAGCAAGTGTGAACTTGTTCTGGATGTGATCCTGCGACCGAAACAAAGCGTGGATAAATTGTACGAGGCGCTGATGTCGGTGAAAGGAATAAAACGTATGGATATTAATTAATCCCCGTTCATTTCCTGATTACCCTATTTGGCCGCTGCTGAGTTTGTCTTTTCCACCAGCGGCTAATAATAATCCTTAAACGATCGTTCATTCTGCAACCGCTTCAAAACTCAGGCGAAATAACCCTGCACACAAACAGGATAAATCGATTAATCCGCCCTCTGCTAAGCTTTTAACATTCTTGCCAGCAAAACGAATTTTCTGCTGGCCGCTATTGTGAGCAACGCAAAAGGGTATTCCATGATCACCACTGACGGTAATAACGCAGTCGCTTCCGTGGCTTATCGCACCAACGAAGTGATTGCCATCTACCCGATCACACCCAGTTCCACTATGGCCGAAATTGCCGGTGCGTGGTCAGGCGAAGGTAAGCAAAATCTCTGGGGCGACGTCCCGACGGTAATGGAAATGCAGTCCGAAGCTGGCGCGATTTCTACCGTCCACGGCGCATTGCAGACCGGCGCGTTATCGACATCTTTTACCTCGTCGCAGGGTCTGTTACTGATGATCCCGACGCTCTACAAACTTGCCGGTGAACTGACACCGTTCGTGCTGCACGTTGCGGCGCGCACCGTGGCAACCCACGCGCTGTCGATTTTTGGCGATCATTCCGATGTCATGGCCGTGCGCCAGACCGGTTGCGCTCTGCTCTCTGCCGCCAGCGTTCAGGAAGCGCAGGATTTCGCGCTGATTTCTCAGGTCGCCAGCCTCAACAGCCGCGTGCCGTTTATTCATTTCTTTGACGGTTTCCGCACCTCGCACGAAATCAATAAAATTGCCCCGCTGAGCGATGACACGCTCCAGCAGATGCTGCCGCAGGCGCAAATTGACGCACACCGCGCACGTGCCCTTTCGCCGAACCATCCGGTGATCCGCGGGACTTCGGCTAATCCCGACACCTATTTCCAGTCACGTGAAGCCACCAATCCTTATTACAACGCTACCTGCCAGCACGTTATCGACGCGATGAATGCTTTTGCCACCCTGACAGGCCGCGAATATAAGCCGTTCGAATATGTCGGCGATCCGCAGGCAGAAAGGGTGATTGTGCTGATGGGTTCGGGGATAGGCACCGCAGAAGAAGTGATTGAAACCCTGAATGCGCGCGGCGAAAAAGTTGGCGTGCTGAAGGTGCGCTTGTACCGTCCGTTCAGCGCAGAGCATATGTTGTCCGTGCTGCCGCAAACCGTGAAAAGTATTGCGGTACTCGATCGCACCAAAGAACCGGGCGCGCTGGCTGAACCGTTATATCTCGACGTAATGACCGCGCTGGCCGAAGCGTATAGCCGTGGCGAGCGCGATTCGCTGCCGAAAGTCTCCGGCGGACGTTACGGATTATCTTCGAAAGAATTCGGCCCGGACTGCGTGATGTCGATATTGTGCGAACTGTCGCTCAGTCAGCCGCGTCCGCGCTTCACTGTCGGGATTTATGACGACGTGACCGGCCTTTCGCTGCCGGTAGTGGAAGAAGATTTACCGCAGCACGCCTCGCTCGAAGCCCTGTTCTACGGGCTGGGCAGCGACGGTTCGGTTTCGGCCACCAAGAACAACATCAAGATTATCGGTAACAGCACGCCGATGTACGCGCAGGGATATTTCGTTTACGACTCCAAAAAGGCCGGTGGTCTGACGGTGTCGCATCTGCGCGTCAGCGAAAAGCCGATCAAATCCGCGTATCTGGTCAGTCAGGCGCATTTTGTCGCCTGTCATCAGTGGCAGTTTATCGACCTGTATCAGATGGCAGAACGCCTGCGTCCGGGCGGCATTTTCCTGCTCAACACGCCGTTTAGCGCCGATGAAGTCTGGGCGCGTTTACCACTGGAAGTTCAGGCGACGCTTATCCAGCGCGAAGCCCGTTTCTATGTGATTAACGCCGCCAAAATCGCCCGCGAATGCAAACTCGGCGCACGCATTAACACCGTCATGCAGATGGCGTTCTTCCATCTGACGAAGATCCTGCCGGGTGAACAGGCGCTGGCCGAATTGCAGGGCGCGATTGCCCGCAGCTACAGCAGCAAAGGTGAAGAAATCGTTACCCGTAACTGGATGGCGCTGGCCGCCACACTGGAAGAACTGGTTTCTGTACCGTTGCAGGCGGTCCCTGAAAATCCGCGCAAACGCCCGCCGATTGTGTCCGACGCCGCGCCGGATTTCGTCAAAACCGTTACCGCCACCATGCTGGCCGGTCTTGGCGATGCCCTGCCGGTTTCCGCTTTCCCGCCGGACGGCACCTGGCCAACAGGCACCACGCAATGGGAAAAACGCAACATTGCCGAAGAAGTGCCGATCTGGAAACCGGATTTGTGTACTCAGTGCAACCACTGCGTCGCGGCCTGCCCGCATTCGGCGATCCGCGCCAAAGTGGTTCAGCCAGAGTTTATGGAAGACGCACCGTCCGCCCTGCAATCGCTGGATGTGAAATCCCGCGACATGCGCGGTCAGAAATACGTGTTGCAGGTCGCACCGGAAGACTGCACAGGCTGTAATTTGTGCGTGGAAGTGTGTCCGGCTAAAGACCGTCAGGACCCGTCCATCAAAGCCATTAACATGGCGGATCGCATCGAACATCTGGAAGAAGAACGCGCCAACTACGACTTCTTCCTCAAACTGCCGGAAATTGATAAAACCACGCTGGAACGCATCGACATTCGTACGTCTCAGCTAATCACGCCGTTGTTCGAATATTCCGGTGCCTGTTCCGGTTGTGGCGAAACGCCTTACATCAAGCTGCTGACCCAGCTGTACGGCGACCGTTTGCTGATCGCCAACGCCACCGGTTGTTCGTCGATTTATGGCGGCAATCTGCCTTCAACGCCTTATACCACCAACGCCGATGGTCGCGGGCCGGCCTGGGCAAACTCACTGTTTGAAGATAACGCCGAATTCGGACTGGGCTTCCGTCTGACTGTTGACCAGCATCGCCGTCGCGTGCTGCGTCTGGTCGCGTCGCTGGAAGAACATATTCCCGCCGATCTGTTAGGCGGCTTGCGCGATGAAACCTCCACACCGGAAGTGAAACGCGAACATGTCACGGCCCTGCGTAAGATTCTGGCGGATATTGACACGCCGGATGCGCGACAGCTGGCAACGGACGCTGATTATCTGGTGGATAAATCCATCTGGCTGATTGGCGGTGACGGCTGGGCGTATGACATCGGTTTCGGCGGGCTGGATCACGTACTGAGCCTGACGGAAAACGTCAACGTGCTGGTGCTCGATACGCAGTGTTATTCCAACACCGGCGGCCAGCAGTCGAAAGCGACGCCGCTGGGCGCGGTGACGAAATTTGCCGAACAGGGTAAACGGAAATCACGCAAGGATCTGGGTGTCAGCATGATGATGTACGGTCATGTGTATGTGGCGCAAATTTCGCTGGGTGCGCAGCTGAACCAGACGGTTAAAGCCATTCAGGAAGCTGAAGCGTATCCGGGACCGTCGCTGATTATTGCGTACAGCCCGTGCGAGGAACACGGTTACGACCTGGCGCTCAGTCACGACCAGATGAAACAGCTGACCACCACCGGTTTCTGGCCGTTGTACCGCTTTGATCCGCGGCGTGTGGAAGAAGGCAAACCAGCACTGGCGCTGGATTCAAGGCCGCCTTCCAGCGGCCTGACGGATACGCTCAACAATGAGCAGCGCTTCCGTCGGCTGAATTCTCAGCAGCCGGAAGTCGCAGAAATGTTGTATGCCGCAGCAGAGAAAGAGTTGCAGCAGAAATATGATTTTCTGGCGATGTTAGCGGGGAAAAAGGCGGAACCAGAGTCTTAACACCCGGATAATTCCTCCCCCCTTCGCAGGGGGAGGATCAAGAGAAATCTACACCTCTAACGGTCTGCCCTCGCCCTGCGGGGGTTCTTCAAAGGTTTCACCGGATTTGCGGCGTTGCTCGAGAATCGCCAGCACTTCTGCGTGTTTGTCTTCGGTAAAATCGAAGAACCACATAAAACCGATGCGGATAAGCGAACCGATGGCCGGTAACAGGCTGATGCCAAAGAATAAACCATTGAGCACACTTTCGGTCTGATGCGCGGCCTGCGGAACATAATGGATCGCCGTGAGGAAAATCCCTACCAGCCCGCCGCCGACGGCGACTGACATTTTACCGGTGAACGTCTGGCCGGAGAACGTAATAGCGGCGCAACGTTTATTGGTTTTATATTCAGCGTATTCGATAGTGTCGACGATCATCGCCGACGTAAACAGGTTGCTCATCATCACGAATACCGTACTCAGGCCAAGCAGAATAAACAACCACGCGAGATTGTGATATCCGCTGAACCACAGGACGATACGCACCACGATATCCAGAATGCACAGCGCAATAAACAGTGTTCTCTTTTTATAGCGGCGGGTTAATAACGGCGCAGTCAGACAGGCAATCGCTGCCAGAATCCCCATAACACCAATGGCCGCCTGCAATGCTCCGTCACCCATATTATAAATAAAGAAATAGATGTAAATACCGTTGGCAATATTATGCAGCACGCAGAAAAAGAACGAGGCTAAGACAAAGAATAAAGGCCGGTTATTTTTAAGGTTATGGAAAGTATCCCGCATCGTAACTTTTTCAGAGCTTGGCGGCACTCGTTCTTTAATATGCCAGAAGCCGTTGAGCATCAGCAGCAGCCCGACAATCATCATCACCACTGTCGCCATAAAGTAGCCGTGGTCGTTCGAACCCGGCGCAAAGAAGGCGGTCAGACGCGGAAAGAAGATTGAGGCGCAGGCAATTCCTGCATTCACACCCAACACCGCCGCGGTCACGGCTTTGGTACGTTCTTTAGGCTCAGAACTCATCACCGAACTCATCGACCAGAACGGAATATCGGAAATAGCGTACAACGTGCCCCATAAAATATAAGTCGCACCGGCATAGAGTATTTTCGTCCCCATCGGCGCATCAATATTATGGAACGAGGCAAGTGTTACCAGCGTAATAAGAAATGGCGCCAGTAACATGAAATGGCGGAATTTCCCGAAGCGGGTCTGGATAGTATCCATCACGCTGGCAAATAAAGGATCGTGTATTGCGTCCCACGCACGGGCGACCAAGAATATGGTACTGGCAGCCAGTGCGGAAATCCCCAAAACATCAGTATAAAAATAGTTTATAAACGAACCCACTAATCCGAAACTGAAGCATTGCCCCAGCCCGTAACCAAAATAAGACCACAATTCCCTTGAAGGGATTTTCATTGAAATCGTCATTTTTATCGCCTCGCACGTCCCTGTGCTGCCTGTAGGAAGGGTTATTTCATTCGTGTTAAACGGCGGACCAGTTCCATTTCTTTGCGACGAAACGGAATGCCATATTCGTCCAGCACATCGTGGAACCAGAGATGCGCATAATCGTGATTGCCTTTGCGCACCACCGGCCACGGCAGCGTGGTCTGAGTTTTACCCCGCACCAGCCCCCACTGATAACAGCCACAGTTGAACGCGCTGAACAGCGGCAGTTGTTCTTCAAAAACGCTGCCCACATGACGCGCCAGCCATTCGGTACACAGCATCGGACGGTTGAATTTCTGCCAGAAACGCAGCGCCTGCAAAAGTTTTGGCGTAGCGACGTAAGCGTGGAAGCTGATGACATCGGAAAGTTTTGCCGCTTCGACATCGATAGGATGGGTGAAGAACTCGCTTTCCGGCTGATCCAGATCCTGAGAGAAATGCCAGGCACCGACGGTCAGCGGCTGTTGCGGATCTTCCTCACGCGCCCAGACAAACGCCTTTTGCATCAGTTCCAGCGCAAACACTTCGAGTTTTTCGTCGTATAACACTTCCTCAAGTCCGGTGGCAAACGTGCCACGGTTGCCCGGCTCGTTGTAAAGATCCCAGATAGCGATACGTTCATCGGTACGGAAATGGCGGATAATATCGCGCACATAACGCTCCACTTCCGGCCACATATCGCGGTTGCATACCACGTCACGCCCCGGACTGGCCGCCGCCTGGCTGTTATGTTTGCCCGGTTCCGGCGCTTTTTGCGGCCCGAGGAACGGCTCATCGCCGGAGAATCCGCAGTCATCCATCAGCGTGAGCATCACTTTTATCTGATGACGGTCGGCAATTGCCAGAAACTCATTAATACGCGCCAGCAAACCGTCGCGATCATCCTGCCAGACGATAAATGGCAAATTGATACGCAGCTGGTTATAACCCGCCTCATGTGCCCAGCCCAGTTCCTGATCGATAGTCGGCGCATCAAAGGTTTCGCGCTGCCAGAGTTCCGTCCAGTTCACCGCCGTACGTGGCAGATAGTTAAAGGCACAGATCCATCCCTGCTTTTTGCCCCATTCCGCCGCCTGCTCCGTGCTCCACTGCTGTTTCATCCGTTTCTCCTCGTCAGTAATGTAAAAGAAATGCAGTAACTAATATTATTAGCTAATGTTTATTACCTGATGAGAATTGCTGCAAATCCCACACTCTGGTTCTGCAACTGAGATCACACTCTTTTTACGTAAACTGCGGGGTGGTCGGGCAAAATCAGCCGCTGTGATATAGTGAGAAAGGAAAAAATATGGGCGACGGGAAGAGGGAAATGGAGAAAAAAAACAAAGTCACGATGAGTGATATTGCGCGGGAAGCCGGGGTTTCTCAGGCGACGGTTTCGCTGATTTTAAACAACTCGCGCTCCGTTAAACTCAGTGAGGAAACCCGTCAGCGGGTATTCAGCACCGCGCTGTCGCTCGGCTACAAGAAAATGCCTGCGCCGCACAATGACAACGGTCAGGAAGAAATCGCCCTGCTGGTCAATGCCATGCCAAGTTATGACCCGTTTGTCGATGCGCTGAGTGAAGCCCGTGAAGCGGCCTGGCGGCACGACACGCTGCTGACCGTATATGATTATGGCGACGAGGCCGAACTGGCGGTGCGGATTATTGCCCAGCTGAACCAGCGGCGCTGCGCCGGAATTATCATTGCCTCGCCAATTACCCAGTCCATTGATTTTTCGCCATTTGCTAACCAGACGCAGCTGCCGGTTGTACTGCTGAATGTGTACGACCGCGCCTTTCCGTTACTGCCGACATTTCTGCCCGATGACCGCGCCAATGCATTGCAAATCACCCGACATCTGATTGATCAGGGCGCGACCCGCATCGCCCACATCATGGGGGATAACTGGATGGAAGCCTGCGAAATGCGCCTCGAAGGCTATCGCGAAGCCCTTACGCAGGCCGGAATGCCGCAGGACGAACAGCTGGTTCAGGCGACGAACTGGTCGCTCAATGAAACTTATCGCGCCACGCTGGAATTGATGAAAGTGCCCGAACCGCCGGACGCGATTTTCTGCTCAAGCGACTGGATGACCATCGGTTGTTATCAGGCGCTGACCGAACTGCATCTGCGGATCCCACAGGATATCCTGGTCGCCGGTTACGACGATCAGCGTATCGCCGATCAGATGACGCCGAAGCTCACCAGCGTTCAGTTACCCTATTACGAACTGGGCCGTATGGCGGTGGAATATCTGTGTTCGGGCGAAGACGCTGCCACGCGGGTGATTATGGCGGGAAAACTGAAGATTCGGGCAAGTACGGCGGGTTAAACGTTATCAGGGGAATAACCGGCTGGCTATTCCCCCCTTTCACATCAGGCGAGATCAGCACCGTTACTGGCGATCACTTTCTTGTACCAGTAAAACGATTTCTTTCTCTTTCTGTCCAGCGTGCCGTTTCCGGCATCATCGCGGTCAACATACACAAAGCCATAGCGTTTGCTCATTTCGCCGGTCGAGGCGGAAACCAGATCGATACATCCCCACGAGGTGTAGCCAATCAGCGGCACGCCGTCGGTGATCGCCTCGCCCATCGCGTGGATATGCTCACGCAGATAGCTGATGCGGTAGTCGTCGTTGATTTCACCCTGCGCGTTGATTTCATCTTTCGCGCCGAGGCCGTTTTCCACCAGGAATAATGGTTTCTGATAGCGATCGTACATCATGTTCATGGTGATGCGCAGGCCGAGCGGATCAATTCCCCAGCCCCATTCGCTGGCTTCGATATACGGGTTTTTCAGCGATTTGACGATGTTCGCCGCGCTGCTGTTATTGTCGTTCATATCAGCCGACGCACAACGTGACGCGTAGTAACTGAACGAGACGAAATCAACGGTATTTTTCAGGATTTCCGCGTCGCCCGGTTCGGTTAAAACGTTAACGCCCTTCTCAGCAAAGACGCGGCGGGTGTACGTCGGGTATTCGCCGCGCGCCTGCACGTCGATGAAAAACAGGTTTTCGCGATCTTTTTGCAACGCTGCCCAGACATCCGCAGGTTTGCAGGTTTGCGGATAGAAATTCCCGCCTGCCAGCATGCATCCGACCTGATTTTGCGGGTTCACTTCATGGGCGATTTTGGTCGCTAAAGCACTGGCGACCAGCTCATGGTGCGCGGCCTGATATTTGACCTGCTCCTGATTTTCGCCTTCTTCGAAGACCAGACCGGCACCGGAGAACGGGCTGTGCAGCAGAATATTAATCTCGTTAAACGTCAGCCAGTATTTCACCAGCCCGTCGAATGCTTCAAAACAGGTGCGCGCATAACGGGCGAAAAACTCGACCATTTTGCGGTTACGCCATGAACCGTATTCGATAACCAGATGCATCGGTACATCGAAATGGCACAGCGTGACCAGCGGTTCGATGCCGTGCTTTTTGCATTCCGCAAACACATCACGGTAAAACGCAATGCCTTCCGCGTTCGGCGTCAGTTCATCACCGTTGGGATACAGCCGGCTCCAGGCAATCGACGTGCGGAACACCGTAAAACCCATTTCTGCCATCAGCGCGATGTCTTCTTTATAACGATGGTAGAAATCAATTGCCTGATGCGCCGGATAAAATTCGTCGTTTTTGAAAGAGGAACGTTTTTCCTGACCGGTTTTTACCGCCAGACGGTGCGCGCCATGCGGGATCATATCGACCGTCGTCAGGCCCTTTCCGCCTTCAAAACTGCCGCCCTCAGCCTGGTTTGCGGCAATCGCGCCGCCCCATAAAAAGCCTTCAGGAAATACTGATGCTGCCATGAGAAATCCTCTCCTTAATTTATTTAACTGCGCTTTGCGAAACCGCAAAGGCGGTGGAAGCCGTTGATTCAGGTGCTGTATTTTTTGGTGCCACGGTTTCCACCGGAATATCTTCAAATCCGAGTAGCAGCGTGGTGAAGAATGAAATCACCACGGCGAGTATCATCACGCCCACCACCCAGACAATGCTCATCGGATTCGACGGGTCAAAGAACTGAACGCTGGTAAACAGCCCCGGCGATGCCATCGAATGGCTGGCTAGCCCCCCTATTCCAGCCACGCCACCGCAGATGAAACCACTGATTAAACAGGCGATCAGCGGACGTTTCAGGCGCAGCGCGACACCGTAAAGTGCGGGTTCCGAAATACCGGCGACGATCGCCGAAGCCGCCGCCGCCAGTGCGGTCTGGCGCAGTTCCGGGTTTTTGGTACGCCAGGCAACGGCCAGCGAGGAGCCGCCCAGTGACAAATTCGCGCCGATTTCTGAGGGCATTACCATCGCTTCTTTGCCGGTTTCAGCGATGGTCTGAATAATGGTTGGTGTGAACACGCGGTGCATGCCGGTCATCACCAGCAGAGGCCACGCGGCGCCCATAATCGCAACGGAAAGCCAGCCCAGATAGCTGTGAACGGTATACACCACCGCTGAAATACCGGTACCGATCCAGATGCCCATCGGGCCAATCAGCATGATGGCGATCGGTGCCGAAATCAGCATGATCAGCATCGGTTTGAGGAAGTTTTTCGTCACTACCGGTGTAATGCGGTCTACCCATTTTTCGATGTAAGACAGCAGCCAGGTCATACACAGCGCCGGAATGACGGTGTAGGTGTATTTCACCGCTGTCACCGAAATACCGATAAATTCGACTTTCTGCCCCTGCGCCGCTTTCGCCATCAAATCAATAAACGCCGGATGGACGAGGATCCCGGCAATCGCAATTGCCAGTGACATATTGGTTTTGAATTTCACCGCCGCCGACGCCGCCACCATCACCGGCAGGAAGAAAAACGCGCCGTCGCCGATGGTGTTGAGGATAACCAGTGTTGATGCGCCCTTGTCGAACACACCGGTCATATCCAGGATCATCGCCAGCAGTTTGACCATCGAACCGCCGATAATCGCCGGGATCAGCGGTGACATGGTGCCAATCAGCGCATCGAGAATGCCCGAGCCGATACGCTTAAAGGTGATTTTTCCTTTTGCCGGAGCATCATCACTGGCCACAGCAAAGCCTTCAGGCAGCAGTTTCAGTACCTCTGCGTACGCCTGAGAGACGTTGTTTCCGATGATCACCTGACACTGTTTTTCATTGCGCACCACGCCCATCACGCCGGTAATGGCTTTCAACGTGGCGGTATCGACGGCAGATTCGTCATTCAGCACGAAGCGCAGGCGTGTCATGCAGTGCGTCACTGCTGCCACATTCTCCGCGCCGCCGATTGCCGCGACAATCGACTGTGATATTGCTGCAAAATTTTTAGACATGAGTTACAACTCTCTGTGATTCATAATGTTATGAATGTTTTTCAGAAACCCTGGCTTCTGTGAAACCGTTTTTTTATGAAATGTTCTTTTTTGTGAAACGATAGGTAACCGGTTTCATACGAGAATGTTCAGTTCCATTCATGACTTCAATAAAAATCTGCAACGCTGTTTTATTTTTGTGATGGCGATCTCCCGCTGACGTTCAGCAAGGCCGAATTCATCGCAAAACGCGGGGAATGTGTAGAATGACCCCTAATTTTTCATTTTTGAGTGTCGCTGATGTCAACAATGCAGGAAGTGGCTAATAAAGCAGGGGTTTCCAAAGCCACCGTTTCCCGTGTGCTTTCCGGTAAGGGATATGTGAGCCAGGAAACCAAAAATCAGGTATTTAAAGCCATCGAAGAAGCGGGCTACCGGCCAAATTTGCTGGCACGAAATCTGGCGACCAGCAAATCGATGTGCATCGGACTGGTGGTGACCAACACCTTGTATAACGGTAATTATTTCAGTGAGTTAATCTCACAGGCAGCAAAAAAACTTGATGCCAACGGACGTCAGCTGATCCTGGTCGATGGCAAACACAGCGCCGAAGAAGAACGGGAAGCAATCCAGTTTCTGCATGATTTGCGCTGCGACGGCATTATTATTTATCCGCGCTTTTTATCGGTCGATGAAATGGATGAAATCATCGACAAATATAATAAGCCAGTGATGGTAGTGAACCGCAAATTACGAAAGCATCAGAGTCATTGTATCTATTGCGACCACAAAGGTTCAGGTCTTCAGGCCACTAATGCGCTGATTGAACGTGGCCATCGTAATATTGCGTTTATCACCGGCTCGATGGATTCCCCGACCGCGATTGAACGTCTTTCCGGCTACAAAGAGGCGTTAACTTCTGCCGGTTTATCGGTACAGCAACCGCTGATCGTTCAGGGAAAATGGTCGGCAGCCAGCGGTTCGGCGGCGGTCACAGCCCTGCTCGCAGGCGGCGTACCTTTCAGCGCGATTCTGGCAAGTAACGATGAAATGGCCATCGGTGCGATGAAAGCATTAAACGACGCCGGTATTGCCGTTCCCGCCGATGTTTCGGTTATAGGATTTGATAATATTCCGACCACACCGTTTCTTATTCCGGCCTTATCGAGCGTGAAAGATCCGGTCAGCGATATGGTCAGCGAAGTGATCAGCCAGATTATTTCCATGCTCGATGGCGGTTATTTATCCGAGCAGAATAAATTTGTATCGGAGCTTATTTTGCGGGACTCGGTAGCCGCAGTCAGCCCGGACTGAATCCCGTAAATTCGCCCGCCCGCCATTTCGCCCATCGCCGCACGCTGTTGCGGCTTTTTTACGTGTTCATTAACCGGCTGTAACGCCTGAACTTTGTGTGCCTTTTAATTAAAGTTACCTCCCCGCCTGCCGATAACTCCTCTGCTATTTAAAAACCAAATAGTGAATTTCACTTAAGGCCGATATTTTTGCTAAATATGCTTAAATTTAAGCATGTTAGAAGCAAAATTTGGCGAACTAAGAATTATCTTATGCTAACGTTTCATCCGCACATCACAGCAAAAATGCGTCGGGAACAGGCGCACTATTTAGCCGGACTTTAGTACGGAAGGATCCCCGTAAAGGCGGCAGGCTAGCAGGCAAAATAAAATGAGCGAAGATTCTGATGTATTGTATCGGTTGCTGGTTCAGCGCGTAGAAGACTACGCGATTTACATGCTTACACCCGATGGCATTATTGCGAACTGGAATGCCGGTGCGCAGCGGGCAAAAGGTTATACGCCCGAGGAAGTGGTCGGAAAACATTTCTCGTGCTTTTACACCGAGGAAGACCGCAAAAGTGGCTGGCCGCAACACGGCCTGGAAACGGCGCGCGAAACGGGCCGCTACGAATCCGAAGGCTGGCGACAGCGCAAAGATGGCTCTCTTTTTTGGGCGCATATCATCATTGAAGCGCTGCGCGAAGCCGGTGAAATCATCGGTTTTGCCAAAATCACCCGCGATGTGACTGAACGTCGTGAAACCGAGCAGGCATTATTGCAGGCCAAAGAACTGGCTGAGTCCAACAGTGAACAGCTCGCCTCTCTCTCGCAGTTTCTGAATACGGTCATCGCCAATATTCCGTCATCGGTGATTGTTGAGAATGCGGTTTCCCGCGAGATCTTGCTGGTGAACCGTCAGGCCGAACGCTTACTGGGCATTTCCCGTGAAAAAATGCTCGGCAAACGTCCGCAGGATTGCATGGGTTTAGGGCTGAGCACCTTCATCAATAAGCAGTCGGACGAATGCCTGCGCGCGGAAGGCGTCCACCGCAGCGAACAACAGCTGATGACCGCCATCGGTGACCGTACGTTGCAGACCACCAGTTCGGTGATCCGCGGGCATGATCCGCAGACCAGCTACGTGATGATGATCGCCGACGACGTCACCGACCAGCAGGCCGCGCACGCCCGCATCCATCACATGGCGCATCACGACAATCTGACCAGTCTGCCGAACCGCATTCTGTTCAGTCAGCGTCTGAGCGAAGCTTTGCAGCGTGACAGTTATACCCACAGCCACACCGCCACGCTGTGTCTGGATCTCGATAATTTCAAAAACGTCAACGACGCACTGGGCCATCAGATTGGTGATGAACTGCTGCGCGCGATTTCCAAACGTCTGCGCATGACGCTGCGTGACGACGACACGCTGGCGCGCATTGGCGGCGACGAATTTGCCGTGGTGCTGCCGGGGCTGAAAGACATTTCTGCGGCGCATCAGATTTCCAAACGTCTGATTGAATCGGTGCGTCCGCCGGTGATTATCGACGGTCATTCCCTTTCTGTCGGCCTGAGCATCGGTATCGCGCTGGCAGATTCGACAGAAAACACGCCAGATCAGTTGCTGCGCTGTGCCGATATGGCGCTGTACGAAGCCAAACGTAATGGTCGCAACCGCTACGAAGATTTTCGTATCGAAATGGACGCCGCTGCCCGCAAACGCCGCGTGGTGGAAATGGATTTACGTGATGCGATCACCTGTAATCAGCTGCGGCTTTACTATCAGCCGATCACCGATGCGCGTCATGATGAAGTGATCGGATATGAAGCGCTGATGCGCTGGCAGCACCCGGAAAACGGGCTGATTATGCCGGTCGATTTCATTCCGATTGCAGAAGAAACAGGGCTTATTCACAGTCTGGGATCATTTGCTCTGCACGAAGCCTGTCGCGAAGCCACTACCTGGAAAGGCAATCAGACCGTGGCGGTAAACCTTTCGCCAATCCAGTTTAAAAACAGCGGGCTGGTGTCTGTGGTGGAATCTGCGCTGGAAGCGTCGGGGCTGGATCCGTCGCGTCTGGAAGTGGAAATCACCGAATCGGTATTGCTCGACAATACGCTGGGTAACATCAGCACCCTGCGGAAACTGAAATCGCTCGGCGTGCGCATTGCACTGGACGATTTCGGTACCGGCTATTCATCGCTGAGTTATCTGCGGTCATTCCCGTTCGATAAAATCAAAATCGACCGGTCATTCATCAATGACATGCAGGACAGTCGCGAAGCGCTGGCGATCATCCGGGCAATCACCGGTATGAGCCGCAGTCTGGACATTCAGACTACGGCAGAAGGTGTCGAAACCGACGAGCAGTTCCGGCGACTGAAAGAAGAAGGTTGTACGCTGTTCCAGGGCTATTTCTTCGGACGGCCTCAGCCCTCAGAGTCAAGACTGATTGGATTTGCACCCCTCTGATGATAGATATTAGACACGAAATGTGCCGGGGATGATCGGAGGATAAAGGGCGTATAACACTGTTATTTCTGACGATAACCCCAAACAAAGACCGTGGGTTGCCACCCACACTGGCCCTAAGAGGCGCCTGTCGCCGCGCCTCTTAGGAATCTCCGGCTCTTTCACTGCGCGCTCCCTGCGAAAACCTCACCAGTACTCACAAACTTGCAGACGAAACCACTGCCCGTGTCCGCTGCGACTTGCGAATTATTCCTTAATACCCCGCCCGACCCTTTCCTTCTTTGGTGAAGCAACGATATAGCGAACCATTAGCCCACTTATTACGCTTATTTGATCTACTTCTCATACCTTGAAATCACGCACCATTACGATCCGTTAACATTAATTTAACGCACTACACTTGTGCATATCAGCTAAATATCAATGCGTTATAAACATAAAAACAGAATCCCGACTCATGCGTGTGATTTTTAGTCGTTTGAAATTAAAAACAAATTCTCCGTGTTGCAAAACTATTTCATGAACCATTACAAAATTGGTTCGGAAAATGCAGAGCAGTGATTAACGATTTAATTCCCAGCGGGAAAATGAAATATGCCAACAAATTCCGGGGCGCTGTCCCCTTCTAACGGAACGTCGAATTCAGCGCTGGAACAACTGCGTCAGCTGATACTGCAACATCCGGATCACACCCGACCGCTGCCTGCGGAACGGGATCTGATGCAAATGTTTGATGTCGGCCGTCGTGAAATTCGCCGTGCGCTGGATGTGCTGGAAGAAGAAGGCCGCGTGTGGCGCAAACAGGGCAAAGGCACGTTTATCGGCCCGAACGGCCCTGCGCAACCGCTGAGCTTGCAGGCGTTACCGAAGCAATCGAACTTGCAGGAAGTCATGGAAGCACGTTTGCAACTTGAACCGGGGCTGGCGAAATACGCCGCACTGCGCGCCACGCCGGAGCAAATACAGCTGATGCGCCGTTTACTCGACAAGGTGAAAACCATGTCGCGCGGCGATCCGGATCAGATTGAACTATGGGACAGCGCCTTTCACCGCGCGATTGCCGATGCCGCCGGTAACCGGCTGCTGTTGGGATTATTCGATGCTGTCGATGCCATCCGTCGCGATCCGAGCTGGCTGGCGGTGCGAAATGCGGCACGAAATCAGGAACGCCTGAACCGTTATGACGATCATCACGAGCGCATCGTAGAACACATTGCCGCACGCCAGCCGAAAGAGGCCGCCAGAGTCATGCGCGAGCATCTTCTGGCGCTGCAACAGGCGTTTCTTTCCACCCTGAATGATGACGACGAGGATTTTACTGATGACTGACCCGGCCGAATCCGTCACGCCGCTGTTACACATCAACGACCTGCGTGTGCAGTTTTCCGGTTCCCCCGCGACCGTGCTCGACGGTATTTCCTTACAGCTTGAAGCCGGGAAAACGCTGGCGCTGGTCGGGGAATCCGGTTGCGGCAAAAGCGTGACGTCGCTGGCGCTGATGGGGTTATTGCCCGCCAGCGCCAACGTGTTGCAGGGCGACATTCGCCTGAATGATACCTCGCTGCTCGGGCTGTCTGAACGTCAGTATGCCGACCTGCGCGGTCAGGAACTGGCGATGATTTTTCAGGAACCGATGACTTCTCTGAATCCGGCACTGACGCTTGGCGATCAGCTGGCAGAAGCCGTGATACGCCATCAGGGCGCTGACAAAAAACAGGCGCGGGCTCAGGCGCTGGAAATCCTGAAAAAGGTGCAAATCCCGGCACCGGAACTGCGGATGGACGCGTATCCGCACCAGCTTTCCGGTGGTATGCGCCAGCGCGTAATGATCGCAATGGCGCTGATCAACCGTCCGCAATTATTGATCGCCGATGAACCGACCACTGCGCTGGACGTCACCATTCAGGCGCAGATCCTCGCCCTCCTCAACCGCATTCAGCAGGAAACCGGCAGCGCTTTGCTGCTTATCACGCACGACCTCGGCGTGGTGGCTGAAGTCGCCGACAGCGTGGCGGTAATGTACGCCGGACAAATCGTCGAGCAGGGGCTGGTGGCCGATATTTTCAATAATCCGCAGCATCCGTACACCATCGGGCTGATGGGGTCGATGCCGTCGCTGGCTTCGCGTCAGGGCGCGCTTTCCACCATTCCCGGTGCCGTACCGCTGCCAAAAGATATGCCCAAAGGCTGCCGCTTTTCGACGCGCTGTCCGTTTGCCGATACGCGCTGTCATCAGGAGCGACCAGCGCTGCGTCCGCTGCATCAGTCCCCGCACCACGTTGCTTGTTTCTATGCGCCGCTGGAAAATTTTTTCGCCCTTTCCGCTGAAGGAGCCTGTGCATGAGTCTCGCCCCCCATCCCATTCTGGAAGCCGCCGGACTGACCAAAGTCTTCAAAGGGCCTTCGACGCTGTTCACCAAACCCAAAATCGTGCAGGCGGTGGATCGCGTTTCGCTGCGCGTCTGGCATGGCGAAACGTTGGCGATTGTCGGCGAATCCGGCTCGGGTAAATCGACGCTTGGCCGCCTGTTATTGCAGCTGCTAAACGCCACCGAAGGCGACGTGTTTTATGAAGGCGAAAACCTGAAACAGTTTTCCGCTGACCAGATGAAAAAGCTGCGTCGTGACCTGCAAATCATTTTTCAGGATCCGTTCGCCTCCCTCAATCCGCGCATGACGGTAGAAGAAATCGTTGGCGAACCGCTGTGGCTGCACAACATTGTCAGCGGCAAAGCGGACCGGCAGGCAAAAGTACGTGAATTGCTGACCACAGTCGGCCTGCCCGCCGCGTTCAGCAACCGGTATCCGCACGAATTTTCCGGCGGTCAGCGCCAGCGTATCGGCATCGCCCGCGCGCTGGCGTCATCACCAAAACTGTTGCTGGGCGACGAACCGGTATCGGCGCTGGATGTGTCGGTACAGGCGCAGGTGGTCAATTTGCTGGAAAACCTCAAACAGCAGTTTGGCCTGACAATGATTGTTGTCGCGCACGGTCTGGCGGTGATCCGCCATATGAGCGACCGCGTGGCGGTGATGTACCTCGGGCAGATCGTCGAACTCGCCAGCACCGATGACATTTTCGACCAGCCGCTGCATCCGTATACCCAGGCGTTGATTGCCTCTGCGCCGCAACTCGCGCCGGGGGTGAAACGTCCGGTGCCATTGTTGCAGGGCGATATGCCCAATCCGGCCAATATGCCGACCGGCTGCCGTTTCCATACCCGCTGCGCGTACGCCACTGACGAATGTCGTCTGGTGGAACCGCAACTTGAAACCGTCAGTGACAACCGCATGGTGGCCTGCCACCGCTGGAGCGAACTGCAACGGGATCGCACCTCTGTGCTGGTTCCGCCGCCTTCCGCCGCTTTCACCTTACGGCGTGCGCTGTTTGAACAAGCGAGCCAGACACGGCTTTCACTTTCCACTCCAACATCAACTCTGGGAACACGACCATGAAATTTGCACCCCGCTTAACCGCCTGCATTCCGGCCTTAATGTTGCTGACGTCTGCGGGCCTTGCCCATGCGGAAAGCACCCTGCGCATCGGCCTTGGCAGCGATCCGGACATGCTGGATCCGGCCACGGCGCGCACCTATTACGGACGTTTCGTGTTCAGCGCCATGTGCGAGCGTCTGGTGGATGTCGACCAGCACCTGCAAATCGTGCCGGGTCTGGCGAAAGACTGGGCGTACAGTGATGACGGCAAAACGCTGACCATGAATCTGCGTGAAGGCGTAACTTTCCAGGATGGCGAAAAATTTGATGCGCAGTCGGTGAAATACAACATTGAACGCTATCTGACGCTGCCGGGTTCTTTGCGTAAAAGTGAGTTGTCTTCGGTGGAATCTGTGGAAGTCACCGCGCCGTACACCGTCATTTTCCACCTGAAAACCGCTGACGCGGCGCTGCTGATGCAACTGACCGACCGTGCGGGCAACATGATGGCACCGACAGCGACGGCAAAAGGCAACGTCGCGGCGCATCCGGTCTGTTCCGGCCCGTATGAATTTGTCAGCCGCGTTCAGCAGGACCGCATCGTGCTTAAGCGTTTCGAAAATTACTGGAACAAAGGCGCGTATCACTTCGACAAAGTGGTGTTTCTGCCGATCCCGGATGCGTCAGTGCGCCTCGCCAATCTGCGCGCAGGCGATTTAGATATCACCGAAGGCATTGCCGCCAGCGACACTGCAACGGTCAAAGCCGACAGCAATCTGCAACTGGCGAGCACCACCGGCCTGGGTTACATGGGGCTGACAATTAACATCGCCAACGGCACGGCAAACACCAACACGCCGCTGGCGAAAGATGCCCGTGTACGTCAGGCGCTGTCGCTGGCGATTGACCGCGACGCGCTCAATCAGGTGGTATTCCAGGGGCAATACACCCCGGCGAATCAGGCCTTCTCGCCTGCCAGCCCGTATCACGCCGACGTGCCGGTGCCTAAACGCGATATCGAAAAAGCCAAAGCGCTGCTGGCTGCCGCCGGTGTGAAAACGCCGCTGACCATTGATTTCCTGGTCGCCAACAACCCGACGTCCCAGCAGGTTGCGCAGGTGCTTCAGGCGATGGTCAGCGAGGCGGGTATTAACCTGAATCTGCAAATGACGGAATACGCTACGCTTCTGGATCGCCAGCAAAGCGGTGAATTCAAAATGAGCATGTCCGGCTGGTCAGGACGTCCGGATCCCGACGGCAATATTTTCTCGTTCCTCAACACTAAAGGCGGTCTGAACGACGGCAAATACAGTAATCCGCAGGTCGATCAGTGGTTGCAGGAAGCGCGTCTGACCAGCGACGTCGAGAAGCGTAAAGCCCTCTACAAGCAGGTTGTCGTGCAGGAAAACATCGACGATCCGCTGGTGTATCTGTACTTCGAACCGCGCATTTTCGGCATCAACAAGAAAGTGACCGGTTTCGTACCTTACGCCGACGGGCTGATCCGTTTGCAGGGTCTGGCGTTGAACAAGTAATTGCCTGAGGAAAGACGATGTTAGAACTGGTGATGAAACGGCTGATTTCAGCCATACCGACGCTGTTTCTGGTCACGCTGATGGTGTTCTCGTTGCAGAAATTGCTGCCGGGCGACCCGATCACCGCGATGGCTGGCGAGGAGCGGGATCCGGCAGTCATTGCGCAATTACGTGAGCAATATCATCTGAATGACCCGATCCCCAGCCAGTATTTCCACTGGGTCGGCAACGCGCTGCGCGGCGATTTCGGCACGTCGCTGCGCACGCAGGAACCGGTTTTGCAGCTGATCGCCAGCAAACTGCCGGTGACGCTCGAACTGTCGCTGCTGGCGATGATTGTGGCACTGATTATCGGCATTACCATGGGCGTGCTGGCGGCGGTCAACAAAGGCACCTGGATAGATAACGGCACCAATTTTCTGGCGCTGTCGGGGATTTCGATCCCCCATTTCTGGCTTGGTGTGCTGCTGATTATGCTGTTCTCGGTGAAATTGCACTGGCTTCCGGCATCCGGTTACGTGCCGTTCTCGGAAGATCCGCTGCAAAACCTGAAAACCATGCTGCTGCCTGCGGCGGTGCTCGGTACCGGCCTTTCCGCCACGCTGATGCGCCACACCCGTGCGGCGATGATTGCGGTGCTGAAGGCCGATTACATCCGCACCGCACGAGCCAAAGGATTATTGCCGAAAAAAGTGATCATGAAACACGCGCTGCGCAACGCGCTGGTGCCGATCATCACGCTGACGACATTGCTGTTCGGGGAATTGCTGGGCGGCGCGGTACTCAGCGAGCAGGTTTTCACCATTCCGGGCTTTGGCAAAATGATTGTCGATTCGGTCTTTAACCGTGATTACGCCGTGGTTCAGGGCGTGGTGATGGTGGTCGCAGTCGGCTTTCTGCTGATGAATCTGCTGGCCGACGTGCTGTATGTGCTGGTCAATCCACGTATGCGGAGAGCCTGAGATGAGCGTTTCTGTGATTTCCGTGACAACGTCACTCCCCGCCCGCGAACCCAACCGCGTGCTGCGCAAATTTCTGCGCAACAAAAGCGCGGTGATCGGCGCGGTGCTGGTCGCCACTTTTGCGTTGCTGGCTTTATTTGCACCGTGGATTTCGCCGTTTGATCCGATCAAAGCTGATTTTATGGCGGTGCGTAAAGCGCCTTCTGCCCTGCACTGGCTGGGCACCGACGAACTGGGCCGCGACATTTTATCGCGTCTGTTCTGGGGTGCGCGCACGTCGCTGATGGCCGGTTGTGTGTCGGTGATTATCGCGATTGTAATTGGCGTGCCGCTCGGTCTTATCGCCGGGTTCTGGCAGGGCTGGCTGGACAACATTATTTCCCGCGTGGTCGAGGCGCTGCTGTCATGTCCGTTTCTGGTGCTGGCGATTGCGCTGGGCGCATTCCTCGGTCCGAGTCTGGGCAATGCGATGATCGCCATCGGGCTTTCCGCCATGCCGATTTTTGCCCGTCTGACCCGTGCGCAGGTAATGAGTATCCGCAACGAGGAATATATCGAAGGCGCGCGGGCGATTGGCCTGCCCGACCGCTGGATCCTCTGGCGTTATGTGCTGCCGAACGTGCTGTCGCCGATCCTGGTGCAGGCCACGCTGGCAATAGCTTCGGCGATCATCACCGAAGCCAGTCTGTCGTTTCTCGGCCTCGGCCAGCAACCGCCGGACGCCTCGTGGGGCGCGATGCTTAACACCGCACGCAGTTTCCTCGAGCAGTCGCCGTGGATGTCGATTTTTCCCGGTCTGGCGATTTTCCTGACCGTACAGGGTTTCAATTTGCTGGGTGACGGGCTGCGTGATGCGCTCGACCCGCGTTCCGAATAAACCGTTTGCTGCTTTTTAAGGAAGAATACATGTCTAAGAATTACGATTTTAACGTGGCTTATCCGACCCTGCGCCCGTCAATGATGGGCGCCAATGCGGTTTGTGCTTCACAGCCGCTGGCGGCGCAGGCGGGGATGAAAATGCTGATGTTGGGCGGAAACGCCGCTGATGCGGCCATCGCCACCGCCATTGCGCTGAACGTGCTGGAGCCAAGTGGTAACGGTGCAGGCAGTGACGCGTTCGCCATTATCTGGGACGGCAAAAAAGCCCACGGACTGAACGCTTCAGGCCGTTCACCCGCCGCATGGACGCCGGAATATTTCACCGACAAAGGTTTAGACGCCGTGCCGACCTACGGCTGGGACGCGGTCACCGTTCCGGGCGCTGTTTCCGGCTGGGTGGCGCTGGCAAAACGCTTTGGCACCCTGCCGCTGACCACGCTGGCGCAACCGGCAATCGATTATGCCCGCAACGGTTTTCCGGTCTCGCCGCTGATTGGTCGCCTGTGGGAAATCGCGGTCAAAAAACTGCATGACCAGCCGGGCTTCATGGAATGTTTTGCCCCGGAAGGCCGTGCGCCGAAAATCGGTGAAATCTTCCGCAATCCTGCGCTGGCAGATTCCCTGGAGCTTATCGCCAGAACCGAAGGCGAAGCGTTTTATCGCGGTGAGCTGGCAGAAAAGATGGTGGCACACTGTCAGGCCCACGGCGGCGCGCTGACGCTAGATGATCTCGCGAATCACAAAGCCGACTGGGTGGAAACCATGCAGCAGTCTTTCGCGGGCGGTTCAGTTCACGAACTGCCGCCGAACGGTCAGGGTATCGCCACACTGATTGCGCTGGGCATTCTCGATAAGCTGGATATCGGTTCACAACCGGTGGATTCGGTCGAAACCACGCATCTGTGCATTGAAGCGATGAAACTGGCGCTGGCGGATTTGGATCAGCACGTCACCGACAGCGAACACATGTTTTTCGATCCGCAGTTGTTCCTCAACGACGATTATCTGGCAGAACGCGCAAAACTTATCGACCGCACCAAAGCCAGCGACGTGACCTACGGCGCACCGCGTCCGGGCGGTACTGTCTATCTGACGGCGGCGGATTCCAGCGGCATGATGGTTTCCTTCATTCAGTCGAATTACATGGGCTTTGGTTCCGGCGTCGTGGTGCCGGGCACCGGTCTCAGCATGCAAAACCGTGGCTGCGGATTTACCCTCGATCCGACGCACGCCAACTGCGTCGCACCGAACAAACGCACACTGCACACCATTATTCCGGCCTTCGCGCAGGACGCTGACGGTAAACCGCTGATGTCGTTCGGCCTGATGGGCGGCCCGATGCAGGCACAGGGGCATCTGCAACTGGCGCTACGTGTGATGCTGTATAAGCAAAATCCGCAGGCCGCAATTGATGCGCCACGCTGGAGGATTAACGGAGGTCGTCAGGTGGCGATTGAATCGACGTTCAACCACAACACGCTGGCCGCGCTGCGGGCGATGGGGCATGAATTAATTGTGGAAGACCCGCTCGGCGGCCATTCATTTGGCGGCGCGCAGGTGATTGTCACCAATCCCGCAGGCGGTTATCTGGCCGGCACCGAATCCCGCAAAGACGGTCAGGCGCTGGTGATGTAAGTGTTCAATTTGCCTTGCTCCTCCCCCTGCGAAGGGGGCGGAGTTTACACCGCCTTTGTGACTTCCCTTCCAAATCTTCGCTAAATCGATGTAATTCGATCCCATCGCTATAAAAATTTGAAACAGCGTTCTATAAATGGAGTGTTGAGTACTTTGCACTTTCATATGGAGAACGAATGTATGAGCCGACCACTGTTTCATGGCGTGATCCCACCGGTTGCGACAATCCTGAATGAGAACGAGCACCTTGACCGTCAGGCGATGGCGCGTCTGATAGATTTTGCGATTGAAGGCGGCGTTAACGGCCTGTTTTTCCTCGGCAGCGCGGGGGAATTTGCCCATATGTCACAGGCGCTGCGTCATGAAGTGGCGGAGTTCTGTACCAAACACGTCGCCGGACGCGTTCCCGTTCTGATTGGCGCGGCGCATCCGGGCACGGCACAAACTTTGGCGTTCGCGCAACACGCTAAAAGCGTCGGGGCGGACGGCGTGGTGGTGGTGAATCCTTATTACAATCCGGTGACCGAAGAAGCGCTATATCTGCATTACCGCACCATTGCTGAAAACGCCGGTTTGCCGGTGATTATGTATAATTATCCGGGGCTGACCGGTCAGCCGCTGCCCGTCAGTCTGATCAAACGTCTGGCGCTCGAATGTCCTAACATTGTCGGACTGAAAGACACCGTCGACAGCCTCAACCATATCCGCGAAACGATACAGGCCGTGAAACCTGAACGTCCTGATTTCGCAGTATTTTCCGGTTATGACGAATATCTGTTCGGCACGCTTATCCTCGGCGGCGACGGCGCAATCCCCGCCAGCGCCAACTTCGCGCCACAGCTGACCTGCGGAATTTACCGCGCTTTTAAAGAGAAAGACTTCTCCACCGTAGTCGGACTGCAACAGCGGTTATCTTTCCTGCCGCCGCTGTACACGCTGGATATGCCCATTTACAACGTCATTAAATACGCGATTTCTCAGGTAATTCACGACATACCGGTGTATTCACTGAAACCGGCGCTGCCGCTGAGCAATGACAAACAAAAAATTGTGCGAGATATTTTGAAACAAGCCGGCGTCAGTGTCGCCGGTTAAGCCCTCAGCGCCTCCCCCTGGTAACGGGAGGCGAAAACCCTCAATCTAAATCGAAATCATTACTATTCCGCTTTAATATTCGTTACTCTATTCCTATGATTTACAGATCCGAATGACGTTTATAAAGCAATGATGCAAACACTCCTCGACAGTTTTCGCGAAACGCCGGTCAGCTGGGTTGCCGATACTTTCAAACCGATGTCACCGCTGGTGACCAATGCGGTACCGATGTCGCAACTGACAACGCTGGAAGGCTGTGCCAGCGTGCTAAAACGCTATCTGGATGCGAATGCGGCCGATGCCGCAAAGTGCGATACCCGCCGGGCGCGCATCTCGATGTGGTCACAATGGTATTTCGCCACCCTGCTGCCAAGCTGGGTGATTGTTTCACTGCGCCACGGCTGGCAGCTGCCTATCGCCGCTGAAAATGTCTATCTGTGTATGCAGGAAGAAGGATTACCGGCGCAGATTTATCTGGATGGCGAAGGTGAAGCGCTGAGGTCTGCGGAACCGATGGCACGTTTTGATGTGATGATTGAACAGCAATTGCGTCCGGTTTGTGAAGCACTGGCGGAATTCTCCGGCCTGAAACCGGGTATATACTGGAGCAATGCAGCGATCCGCGTCGGCTGGGGCGTCAAACAGGCGGAGCTGGTCAATGCGGATATCTCGGACGGCATGCGGCTGATGGAATCGCGTGAGCTGCGCTACGGCGGCAAAAATCCGTTATTCCAGCCACTGCGCGCGGAAGACCCTTCCGACCCCGACAGTCCGCAGTACCGCAAGCAATGCTGCCTGCGCTACGATCTGGCCGATCACGCCATGTGCCCTTCCTGCCCGTTATTGCTAGCAGAACGCAAATCGGGCAAAAGACGTAAAACCCTCGCGGAGTAATTTGCAGATCTGCCAGCCACTTACAAAACCTGAATAAACTTAGCGTAAAAAATGATTGGATCTTAGCAGCGGATAATTATAAGAATTGGGTTATATAGACCAACGAGGTATTTATCATGACTATGAAAACACCGAAGAGCTGGCCCTCCGCTCTTAACTCGCTGGCCTCAGAGGTGATTGATTCTCTGGCGCAACCCGTTAACCGCGTATGGAACACGTTAACGGGCAAGCAAGAACCGCTCAGAGCAAGGATTGTTCATCGTTACGCGATACCGTCTTCCAGGACGATCAGCGTTACGGAGGGTTTCTTTGGGTTCATTCCTGTGGAATCTTATGAAAACGAACGTTTTATTCTGGAAGTCGCTTACGCTGACAAACAGTATCAGGTAGAAGTCCCGCGGGCTTACTATCAGAAAAGCAATATCGGCGACGGCATCGACATCCACACGTTGTAACCGCCCCCGTTAAACAGGCTGCTCCTTTCGAGGCGCAGCCTTTTTTTATGCCAAAAAACCTGCCTTACCCCACACTTCCCGCTTTTATTTTGTTCAATACATGAAAATTATTGACATAATAATCACCAAAACTTAGAAAATTATTTACATTCCAGTTTGCCCGCCCTTTCCTTTTTTCAGAGGTTTATGATGACCAGCCAGGTATCTCCCTTAGTTGCCAGCGCCAGCCAGTCGCGGCGCGCCTTAGTCGCCGGTTCGGTCGGCAACTTTATTGAATGGTATGAATTCGGTGTGTACGGCTATCTGGCGACCATCATCGCCGGTAATTTTTTCACGCTGGAAGGCCAGACCGGCATGACCGGTTTGCTTCTGACATATGCCTCGTTCGCGCTGGCGTTTTTCTGCCGCCCGGTTGGGGCGATTATCTTTGGCCGTATCGGTGACCGTATTGGCCGCAAGCCGACATTAATTGCCGTCGTTCTGTTAATGACGCTGGCGACCGCCATTATTGGTCTGCTGCCGACGTATGCGCAGATTGGCGTTGCCGCGCCGTTACTGCTGACGCTGATGCGCATGTTTCAGGGCTTATTTGCCGGCGGTGAATTTGGCGGTGCGGTATCGCTGATGACCGAGTTTGCGCCGAAGGGTAAACGCGGAATTTACGGTGCCTGGCAGTCATTTACCGTCTCGCTCGGCCTGCTGACTGGCGT
>NZ_JAFMOY010000102.1 GCF_019049625.1 Rahnella ecdela | reverse complement strand
GCGCAGACAGTAAAGCGATTGTGGTGAATGGCGATGGTGCACAGGTCAATAATCAGGGCAACACCACGGTAACAGACGGCGCGACAGGCACTCAAATCACCGGTAATGATGCGACAGTCACTATTAAAGGCGATGGCATCACACCGACAACAATCGATGTCAGCGACGCAGGTAAAGGCGTCGTGATTGCAGGGAATAATGCTAATTTAGTAATTGATAACGCATCAGCTACCGCTGACGGCGCGGGTTCTGTGCTGGTGGATATTACCGGTGATGATGCCAAAGCAAGTCTGACGGGGGATATTCATGTCACCAATGGGGCAACCGGTATTGATATAGAGGGGGCCCGAGCTAAAGTTGAGACTACAGCGAATATCTTTGTCCAGGATTTGAATTCGGTCGGTATTAATATGACCGGAGATAACGCAACATTTACTAATACCGGCGATTTGAATGTTTCCTTGAATGGCATTGGCGCTAATATTAATGGCGATAATTCCGACGTAGTGCTGGATGGTAATATCAACATTAAAGGTGTCGCCGATGCAGATGGCGTTCTGCAAATGGGTAAAGGCATCGTGGTTAATGGCAATAACTCATCCATTGACCTGAAAGGAAATATGTCACTCTCCAATGATCCGGTAGCACCGGGGGTAATTGCACCTCTTATCCTAGATCAAATGAGCGGCCTTGAAGTCCACGGCGCGGGAAATACAATTAACATCGAAGGCTCACTCTCTGTTTCTCAAACGGGTGGCCAGTCATTCGTTGCTACTAATACAGTGGGTGCTGATTATACAGGCGTAGACGTCGTGGGTGATGGAAATACCGTTAATGTTCAGGGCGGTGTTAACGTGCATGCTGACTCTGGTGGCCTGGATACCTGGAGCGTTCCACCCGTTAATGGTATTGCTGTCAACGGAGCAAGTACAGTCAATGTGACCGGTGAATCCTCAGTTTCCAACGCACAAAACTATTATTGGATGGCTCAGTTTGCCAATGTAGTGGGAGGTGGCACTCTTAATCTGGATAAAAATTCAGTGCTCACTCTGGATTTTGATACCACGGACCGAGGTACCTGGACTGGCGTTCTTCAAGGTGATGGTTCTGGGTTTATCGCCGCATCAGGAACCGGCTCAACTATTAACAATGCCGGTGTTATTGACGGAACGGAAATTGATGCTGGATCCATTATGGACGTCACTCTTGGTGCCAGTGCGTTCAACACCGGCACCATCCGGGATCTGAATATCAAGAACAACGGCAAAGTCTCCCCTATGATGTCACAAGGTGGGGGCTCTGTGACTAATAATGGTGACTTAGAGTTACGCTCTAAAATTTCAAATCCTCCAGCTAGGATGGGATATAACAACAACTACTCTGTGAATACCTACGGCGATACTGGTTATGCTATGGCAGCTAGTACGGGGGGCACGGCAACAAATAATGGCACAATTAAACTGGAAGGAGGGGCGCTTTACGGCATGTCCGCGGTGGATAGTAATGTACTGAATACTGGCACTATCAACCTGGATGGATTTATCCCTGTTACGGATGAAGCAAATAACGTAATTTCTCGGACTGCCTTTAATACACCAGATTCGACTGCTTTTCTTCGCGGGGCGGGAATGATTGCTGGCACAGCGTGGTCTAACGCGACCAACACCGGAAATATTAATGTTAATAATTCCGGTTTTGGGATGGTGGCGATCAACGGCGGTCAGCTGACAAACCAAGGCACCATTACCCTTACAGCTGACGCTGATACAGTGAATGATGGAACTAAAGCTCAACTGGTAGGCATGGGAGTAATGAGTGGCGGGACTGCGATTAATGATACTTCCGGCACCATAGTAATCAACACCAATGTTGGTAAAGCATTTTATAATGACGGAACCGGCATGATTATTAACCGTGGTCAGATTGTGGTTGGCGAAGGTGTTGACCCCGCAGTGAACAACTCAGACACAGTGGCCTCTCTTGGTTATGGCAATGGTAGTGTAATTGCCACAGCGGGCAATACCACCACGCTGACCTCCGGAGGTGCTGTCGTTGATGGTGCAGCAAGTAATGATGGCACAGTAAGCGGTGGTCCCGTCACTGTCAGCAATACCGGCACCCTGACTAACGATGCTGCGGGCGTTATTACCAGTAATATTATCGTTAATACCTCCGGCTCAGTTGCCAACCAAGGCACTATAAGTGGCAGAACGACGGTCAAGACCGGCGGTAAATTGACGAATAGCGGTACTATGAACTCTGGTGTGTCTGTGAGTGGCACAGGAAGCATGCGCAATACCGGCACCTTGGCTCTGCGATCCACCGCGTTGAATGGGGGGATTATAGAGCTCACCGACTCCGGTAGCGTCGTTAATGAAGCCGGTGGCACTCTAATCCTCGACAACCAGAACAATGCCGTGCATATCAATCAGGACGGCACCCTGTCCAATAAGGGTACCATGTCCGTTAGTGCTTCAAGCAACTATTCAGCCGTGAATATCTGGGGCGGTACCGGTGATTTTATTAACTCCGGAACTGTACAAGATACATCGGGTTATACTGGTTCTCTCGTGACATCTCAGGGCGATGCCAGTGCAGCCGGAAGCTATATCTGGAACAAGGCCGAGGGTGTTATCAACTTTTCCGGGAGTAACTCCGGGCGACCTGCCATTAATTTGACCGGCAGTAACTTCTACGGCATCAATGACGGCACCATGAACATCAGCGGTAACAACGCCATCGGCATGAATGGCTCCAAGAATGCCCAACTGGTCAACAACGGCACCATTAACCTGGGTACTGCGGGGAATGCGAACAACGAAAGTGGTTTAATCGCTATGCAGTTGGACGGAGGCGCTACGAATGATGCCATCATGGAGAATGACGGTATTATCAATATCCATACCAACGACTCTTATGCCTTCAGTAAGCTAGGCGCTAACGGCCGGGTCGTTAACACCGGTGCTATCAATATTGACAGCAATGTCACTGGCTCTGGTATCGTTAAACAAGCCGGTGTCACTCCGGATACCACCAAAGCAGCCAGCTACACGCTGCCGGTTGATCCAGCAGCGGCCGTTTCACAACAGCCGCTACGTAACTCAGTCAGTCGCTATACCGTCGGCACCAGTGCCAACGGTACGGCCGGTCAGATGGTGGTCAGTCATGCCGACCTGACAGATGTTCAGGTCGACACCGGCTTTACAGCAGGCACCGCGGATAAAACTGCCAGCTTCGACAACGTGTTCCAGGGTACCGATATTCAGGGTGCTGAAAACATCAAGTCCGACACGGTGATGTGGAATGCACAGGGTCAGACGGACGCCAGCGGTAACGTGGATGTCAGCATGACCAAAAATGACTACCGTGACGTGGCCGACTCAAGTGTCAGCAGCGTAGCTGGTGCTCTGGAAGCGGGTTACACCAACAATGCATTGTTTAACAGCCTCAATCTGAAAAGCGCAGCACAAGTCACTAACGCCATGAAACAGCTTTCCGGCAGCAAAGCCACCAACGCTTTCAATGAAGCGAAAGTGCTGAGCAACCGCTTTACCATGCTGGAAGATAACGCCGTCGTCAGTGCAAGCGGTCTGGGCTTTAATGTGGTAGCGAAAGGCGATCAGCGTTCAGAATTGGGTAACGATGCCCAGTACGACATGCTGGCCCTGAGCCAGAAACTGAGCCTGACCGACCACCAGACGCTGAAACTCCAGTACGGTATTGCCCGTCTTGACGGCAGTGGTGATGTTAAAGAAGCCGGTGATAATGGCCTGACCGGCGGTTACAGCCAGTTCTTCGGTCTTGAGCACGCGATGGATCTCGGCAACAACATGAGCTGGGAAAACGCCCTGCGTTATGACAACCATCAGTTAGAAAGCAGTCGCACCATCCAGTATGGCAGCGTGAACGAAGTGGCAAACGCTAACAATTCACAACAGTACATGGAAATGAAAAGCCAGTTCAGCAAAGGTTACGAACTGAGTGACACACTGAAATTCAAACCGTCTGTCGGAGCGAAAGTGCGTCGTACCCGTGACGGCAGCGTGAACGAGACCGGTGCGAATGATTACAACCTGAAAATGGATGCAGGCAGCGAAACCGCCGTCGACGCCATCGTGGGTATGGAACTGACGTATGCCGGTAAAAATGGCTGGGCAGCTTCTGCATCCGTGGAAGGTGGTCCGAACCTCGCCTACAGCAAAAGCGCACGCACCGCATCACTGCAAGGTGCAGCGGGTCAGCACTTTAACGTAGACGATGACCAGAAAGGCGGCGGTGTGAACAGCCTGACCCAGGTTGGCGTAAGCTACACCAGCGATAACAAATCACTGGGTATGGACGCTTACAACTGGCAGGAAGATGGCGCAAACGACAAAGGTATGCGCGTGAACTTTAAACTGAATTTCTAAGAAAACCGAACGTATAGAGTACCTCACGTCATAATCCATGCCCTTCCGGTTGATATCGGAAGGGCATTTTTTCTAAGCATAAACGTTTTTCTTTTATAATCTGATATCATCTGAAAAAATCATCCATCTAATTTCGTTCAGGTGAACGTTTTCCTCCCTACTTTCCAGTTCAGTACTTCTTAATATCGAAGTAAGCACATCTACATATTAAACCCCACTATTACCTGTATAATTAGTTCATGTTGATAAACGTAATAATTTATCGACCTTTCTTAAATAAAACTATTTTCCTCAGGTGATTTTATGAAATTAAAAACATTAGCTGTAATGGTTCTTTGCCTTGCACCTTTATCCTCATTTGCTTCGGATGGTGATATCACGTTTAATGGTGAAGTAACAGCAGCAGCCTGTACTTTCACGGGCTTTAATAATGGCAGCACCACTACCGGCGCTGTTATGGTTTTACCGAGTGTTACACCAACCTCTTTCTCGGGTGCTGGCGGTTATGCCGGGATGCAAGATTTCACCATTGAGTTGAAAAATTGCAGCACATCTACGCTCCATAATGCCCAGGTTTCATTCAGCGGCACCCCGGACGCGCTTGATAATTCTATTCTTTCTAACATTGCCGGCACTACACCGGCTTCCGGCGTGGGTATCGCACTGCTGGAAAATGACGGTGCCACGCCAATCAGCATCAACGGCGGCGCACCTGCACAAGCGCAGGCATTAGTCACTGGAGATAACTCCCTGAAGTTTAAAGTGGCGTACAAAGCCAACACCTCCACACCTGCCGTCACAGCAGGGAAAGTCAGTGCCAAAACGTTTATCGACATTGCTTATAATTAATTTTTTTAAGCGCAATAACACTTTCTTATAAGTTCATTTACTTTGCTTAAAAACAGGCCATCTGTGATGCGAAATCATTTATCATTAATAATGAAGACTGTCATCTTTGCGCCTGTTTTATTTACTCCTTTATTACACGCTGCAGACAATCAAAGCAATCCTAATAATGAAACATCAGAATTCGATGCCGATTTTTTGCGTAAAGATTCTGATGCTATTCCGCAACAATTTTATCATCCAGAAAACGTCGTCGCGGGTATTAAAACTGCAGATGTGGTTTTAAACGGTCATACGTTATTTAAAACCAAGGTCGAATTTATTCCGCTTAAAGGCCATGCCAGCGCAGTACCTTGTTTAACACAAGGTTTATTGCATCAGCTGGGTCTGGATCGTCATCTTGATGAATTAGCAAAATCTGGCAATGACGTGTGCTATGACCTGTTATCGAAATGGCCGGATGCCAGTATTAAATACGATGAGTCGATGCAACAGTTGCTGATCGCCGCGCCGCAAGCGGCCATGAATGTGGCGACGCAAAGCGAAATGATCGACCCGTCATTGTGGGATAACGGCGTAAACGCATTGCGTATGAGTTATTCCGGTTACGTTTATCATTCTGAAAATCACAGCTCAGGTGCTGATTCATCAGACAGCGACAATGCTTACCTGAGCCTGAATTCCGGCGTGAATCTGGGTACGTGGCGATTCTACAGTTTCGATACGTTTAATAAATCTGATACCGGCTGGGAACAAAACCACGATCGCGCCTATGCAGAGCGTGACATAGCTTCGCTGGTATCCCGTTTTACGGCCGGGGATGTTTACGCCACCACCTCCAGCGATATTTTAGGTATTTTACCCCTGCGCGGCATGACGCTGGAAACTAACAACCAGATGCTTCCGGCATCCACCTTTAGCTATGCACCGGTGGTGCGCGGCGTGGCACGTACCAATGCCAGAGTGGTTATCCGCCAGCGCAATAACATTATTTACAGCAAAACCGTCGCGCCCGGCAGCTTCGCGATTACTGATCTGACCAACGGGCAGATTGGCGCTGATCTTGAAGTCACCGTGGAAGAGAGCGACGGCAGCCAGCAAAAATTTACGGTGCCTTATACCTCCCTGCCAAACATGATCCGCCCCGGCACCTGGCGGTACAGTCTGAGTGGCGGCCGTTACCGTGATGACAACCTTTCCTATCAGCCACTGGTCGCTCAGGGCAGCCTGCAATATGGCTGGGATAAATTAACGCTCAGCGACCTGGTGGTCACCGGCGAAGGCTATCAGTCTATGGCGGTAAGCAGCGCATTCAGCCTCGGCGCGCTCGGCAGCGTGTCCCTCGACTGGGCGCTGGAACGCCATCAGTCGGTTTCCGCTTCAAACGATAACACCATCGGCAGCAATGAACCCGAAGCTGCCGGTGACAGTGGCCGGGCACTGCGTCTTCTTTATGCACGCCGCTTTGACGCCACCGATACCTCATTGCAACTGATGGGTTTTCGCTATCAGACGTCTGACTTTATGGATTTTCCGGAATATGCCGGATGGCGCTGGGGGAATGACGACACGCATCACCACCGCAAAAATGAAGTACAGGCGACGATAAATCAGGGGATGGGCGAATATGGCAACGGTTATCTCACGTTGCAGCAGGACAGCTATTACGACTCCAGCGCAAAAGATACCTCACTGACGCTGGGCTACAGCTTCAACGTTAAATCGGTCAATGTCAGCGTGAACTACAGCTATCAGGCCAATACCGGCGATGACGCTATAACCGCCAACAGCCCCGACCGTCAGCTGTCGCTCAATTTCTCCGTCCCCCTCGATGCGGGCGAAAAACGCAGCCGGAATCTGTCGTTTACCACCAATACCAGCAACCGCTCCGGCGATTCACAGATGGCGACCGTTTCAGGCACGGAGCTGGAAAGCGCCATGAATTATTCGTTGTCCGCACAGCATGACAGCAGCGGATATTCGCCATCGGCAGCCGTTGCCTATCGCAACAGCATCGCCAACATGAATGCCAGTGCCAGTGCCAGCCAGAACAACCGCCAGTATTCAGCGGGGATTTCCGGCGGCGTGGTGGCCTATCGCCACGGCGTGGTGCTGTCTCAGCAACTGGGCGACACCATCGCCATTATCGAAACCCCTGGCGCGAAAGACATCAGCGTCGAAGGTCAGCCGGGCGTGTCGACCAACCGCTGGGGCCGCGCCGTAGTGCCGTCGATTTCGCCTTATCGCGACAATTCACTGTCGCTCGATACCCGCCATGCGGCGGATAACGTTGAACTGATTGATGGTGGGAAAAACGTCATCCCTACTCACGGAGCGGTAGTTGTCCGCCGTTTCCAGACTAAAGTAGGACGCCGCGCTATAGTGATGTTATCGCTTTCAGACGGCAAGCCAGCACCTTTCGGCGCAAGTGCATGGCAAGGGAAAGAGCAGGTCGGCATGGTGGCCGATAACGGATTGTTGTATCTCAACGGCATACTGGCCGATGGCGAGACAACGCTGCATGTGACACTGGAAAATAACACCCAGTGTCAGTTCGAACTACCTGTCTCAGGCGGTCAATCCGACCCCTGGTATCAACAAGTTAATGCGGTTTGTCGCTAAGCAGAGAAATGATGAAATTCCATAAAATTGCAGTATCCCTGATTGTCAGCACCTTAATTTTATCCGGCGTCGCCAGTGCGGCCGTGCGCCCCGCCCTCACCCGAATTGTTGCGCTGGAAAGTGATAAAGAAACCTCTATCAAGCTCATCAATGATGATAAAAACAAAGACTATCTCGTGCAGTCCTGGTTTGAAGATTTGCAGGGAAACGATAAAAACTTACCCCTCATTCTGACCCCACCGCTGTTTAAAATTGGCGCGGGTCGTGAAGGGAAACTGCGCATGGTGATCGTGCCCGGCAAAATCCCTCAGGATCATGAATCTGTGTACTGGCTGTGGATCCAGGAAATCCCGCCTGTCAGTAAAAGCACCGAGAACAAGCTCGAAGTGGCGGTACGTACCCGTTTGAAAGTCTTTATCCGCCCGACTACGCTATCAGAGAAACCGGCCGATACAGTCAATAAATTGCAGTGGCAGGTGACGAAGGAAGGCGGCAAAACCTGGCTGACAGCTAAAAACCCTACGCAGTATTACGCCAGCTTATCTGAGCTTTCTGTCACGGTGGCGGGAAAAGCGATGGCCGTCGACGGTAAAAACACCATGGTACCTGCGAAAGGCCAGAGCCGTTATGCCGTGCCAGCCAGCGTAAGTGGTAAATCCGGCTCGCTGAATTATTCCGTCATCAATGATTTTGGTGGTGACTCCGTTTTACTGCACCAGTCATTGACCTTTTAACGGACAACTTTCATGACAAAACGGCCTGCGCTTACCCCCCTGTTCCTGCCCGCTATGGTGCTGATACTGACAGGTTTAGTCCCCGGACTGAGTCAGGCCGGTGTATTACATTGTGATATCGATTCCGGCGGTGCCTCGCCATTTTCCCCTTACACGCGTGAAAATCCTATTGCGGCAGATCAGAACACCCCGGATTACACCGTGGTGCTGTCGCTCGATTACGCCCAGTTTTTACCGAATATGCGCCTGACCTGTACCTCAGACGGTCAGGATTTTACCGCTCCGGCCTCCTTTGACGGCGACATATCGCTCAGCCTCAGCGCTGTTAATGATCAGCAACTGGACTGGGATGGTAACGCTCAAACCACCAATAATGGCATCAAAATGAAGATGTACATCAAGGCGGTATCAATTAACGAGGAGCCGCTCGCGAACAGTTATCCTCCGGCAAAAATGGCGGCGGGTAAGCGACTGGGGGTCGAATATCCGATAGTCAACGGTAAAGATGACTCCACACTGGTTCAGTTTGGCGCGCAATATAATGCCGATAAATCCTTGTATAAATACGACACCAAATACAATTTTGCCATCGAATCGATGCGTGTTGAGCTCATCAAATTTGGCTGGATGGAATATGGCTCGGCTGCCGTTGTTCCTCCGGGAACACATTTAACCTTTACCATTGACGGCCTGGCCGGCATCACCACTGTCGATGTGCCCCTGGGCTCGGGCGTATTTATCGCGGCCCCCTCCTGCACTTTGGATAACAAGCACCAGATCGTCGAACTGGGGGCGTTCCACCCCAATAGCACCGGCAGCTATCCGCAGAACGGCCCAATGACTCGTTTTGGCATGGACTTCACATGCAGCAGTTACACCAATAATGTCGAATTCACTTTTGAAGACGCTAATGCCGTTGTCAAAGATAAAAAAACGCTGGTTGTGCACAGCGTTGCGGATGGAAAAACGGTTGATGGTCTGGCGATCGGAATTTATGACAATGAGGGTAAGGAAGTGGTAATGGGGGTGAAACAAAATCTGGGGATTGGCCAGCAAGGGAAAAATACCGCCTCATTTCAGGCGGCGATTATCCAGACGGCAGCAGAAATAACCGATTCCAAGAACAACGCATTCACCGGCAAATTCACGGCTAAAGCCAACGTGACGATTACGTATTATTGATCCGGCAAAACTATTGATCCGGCAAAACTGAGACTGAATTGCCAGAATGATGTTAAACGCCCTGCATCGGCTTCGGTGAAGAAGTAAACGGCAGGTACTGATACATCCAGGTTTCCGACAGCGTTTTATCTCCGAATTTGAGGTACAGCCTGAGTTCAACCGGTTCTTTGCCTTCGGCGTGCAGGTCAAAAAATGTGCGCCAGTGACCCTTACCTGCGGGAGATTTCTCGACCCTGATATCTTTGAGCGTGCCGCGGGAAGCAGTTACCACTGCGTCAAGATGAGTGTCTGCGGGAAGGTGCTCCAGCACATCGCCCTGGAATTCGACCATAAATTTGCGCGCGTCATGATCTTTATACGCTCCGGGATTGCCCCCTCTACCCATCCGCGTTATCCCGCAGCGCGCCAGTTTTGAAGGATAAGGTTCATCTGCCAGCCAGTGCAGACGATAGCTAAACTGATATTCACTGCCCGCTTTCGCTGGCTGTTCCGGCACCCACATCGCGGCAATGTTATCGAAAATCTCATCGTCAGTAGGGATTTCCACCAGTTGCACCGCGCCCTTGCCCCAGTCACCTTTTGGTTCAACCCACAAATCCGGGCGTCGTTCGTAACCGGCCGAGCCCAGATAGCTGTCAGGCTTGCGCTGTTTCTGTGACAGGCCAAAACCCCGCGGATTATTGTCACTGAAGGCAGAAACGCGGATCTGCAACGGATTGTTCAGCGGCCGCCAGATATGTTCGTCACTGCCGGTCCACACCGCTAAACCGTCGGAGTCATGAACTTCAGGTCGCCAGTCGGAGGCCGAACCTTTGGCCATTTCGGAAAACCAGAACATCGAGGTCTGCGGGGCGATACCCAACCGGCCAACGTCACGCCGCAAAAACAGCGAGCATTCAACATCCATCACCACGCCTTTGGTGCGCTGCATATCAAACCGGTAAGCGCCGCAGACACTCGGCCCGTCAAGCAACGCGTAAACCACTAAATGGTCGCGATCCTTTTCCGAAGTTTCGAACCAGAAATGCGTAAAGTCGGGGAATTCTTCTTTGGTATCGCCAAAAACGGTGTTTACCGCAATCCCGCGCGCAGATAATCCAAACTGTTCAAGTTCGCCCACAGCACGGAAATAGGAAGCCCCAAGAAACGAAACCCAGTCTTTTACTCCATGATTTTCAGAGGATTGCTGATGTTCCAGTACCCGAAATCCGCTGAAAACATTGCCCTTCACGGCTGACAGCACGCCCTGATTGTTATCGGGGAAAGTGAAGTAATCGGCATTCTGGATGATTTCCCGTGCGCGCTTATTTTCAACAACCGACATTTTAACCGGCAAATGATGCAGGCTGCTGACGGGAAAAAAGGTCACCGGAAAACGACTGACGCCCTCGTTAAACAGCGCATATTCCGGTTTATATAAAACCTTGCTGTAAACGTCGTAATTGATACTGGACACTGCGCTATCGGGTACTTTTTCGGGCGCAACGTAAGGATTTTTAGCACTGTCTTTTGCCTGTTTTATCAGGCCTGCAAATGTAAAAGGTACACTGTCCGCAAGTTTTAAACGCTGCTCAGCAAAGACCAACGGGGTGAAACCCAGCGCAGCCAGAGCCATCGAAAATGAAGTATAAGTAAGCAAATCACGCCGGGTTACCATAAACAGCACCAACTCATGTTTGAGATTAAATTGTTCTTATCAGAAAGTAAGAAGCCATTTATCGGGCAAGTCGTGCTTCAATTTTAGAACACTTCGGCAGAAAGAATAGGTGCTCATCTGATCTTACGGATGTTGGTGCATTACCGGTCAAAACCTGCAACTGTCAATTACCGAACCGCACACTGACATCCCGTTAAGTTTAATAAAAAACATATCACAAACCCTTATTCATAAACGTTACAACTTTTTATCAATTTTTCAGTAACGGATGGAGAGATATAACGAAAATCACGAAGAAAGGAATATTTTTGAGTTTTTCCTGATAATCTTAGTGCAGCAAAAATATTCTTTATAAAATTGCGATGGGCAACATCAAAAATAACCGGCAAATCACGCCCTATTTTCTGATCAAAAATAAACATAGTAAAACATATTGCATTCATTGAAATGATGAATAGCTGTCTTTTCAATCAGGGCAATGATCAAATCATAAAAACTAAAATCTTCAAATATCATGATGATAAGAAAAAATGTCCAAAAATGCACATTGATCAGCACCTCAGTATGACTATATAACAGCGCCAGAAAATATCCCTCATAATCTCTGTCAGTTCTCAAGGTCAATACAAATGAAGGTAAGATTTATTGTTTTTGGAATTTTAGCTGCGCTAAATACGACCAGCTCACAGGCAAGTTTTACGTCTGATGTTACTGCAGGCAGTGTTGTAGAAAACGAACTGATTGATGACCCTGTAAATACCCAGAATGTATTTGGCAGTGTTATTAACTCCACCATCAATAACGGTGCCCAGCATGTACATGCAGGTGGTGTTGTTGATGGAATAAATAACCTGGCAGGAACACAAACTGTCGATGACCTTGGCATGATTGCCAATTCATCTCTTAATGGCGGCGATGCCAATTTGATTCTCAGCGGCACCGCCACGAATGTCACCATTAACGCCGGCACTCTGGATATCCTCAGTGGTGGCGTCGCGACAGAGACGATCATCACTGGCAAAGATTCCGTGCTTAATAACCATTTTGGCGCAGATTACAATACGCAGGTCAGCGCAGGTGGCGTACTCAATACCGGTTCCATTAATGAACCCAACCAGAGCAACACCGCGCAATCTTACAATGCAGTTATCGAAGATGGCGGAATACAAAACGTTCAGAACGGCGGTATCAGCCAGAGTACGATCGTTGAAGCAGGCGGCACCTTAAACGTTCAGGCCAATTATCATCCTGAAGACAAGAGCATTGGCGTGATTTCCGGCGTTACGAATGACAGCGTTGTTTACGGACAAATGAATAACCGTGGTGGCATTGATAATGACAACGTGGTGAAAGACGGCGGCTTCTACAGTTCCGGCTTTAAGGTGTCACAAGGTGAGAATATTGAACAACCTTCATTATCCAATAACTTGCTCATAGAGCACGGCGGATATGCGCAATTGAGTGGATATTCCCTTGTCAACAATATGACCGTTGATGGCATGGCAGACAGTTATGATCAGACGACCCTAAATGACACCGTCGTCACATCCGGGGGTGATTTGACTGTAGAAGACCAAAGTCATGCCAATAACATCATCAATAACGGCATATTAAACATTAAGGCGGCAGGACAAATTGATCCGGTCGTCACCTGGGATGTGATCACCAACGCCGGTGCGACAACGACTGTCTGGGCTCATGCTGACACCTCCGCTGCCGATTTTACTGTCGCAGGAAGTCTCTATTTCGATGGCTCACATGATAAGGATCACACCGATTTTTCAACCAAACCTCAGAGCTATCAGGTTAACTCGCTGGATATGCAAGGTGGCAGTGTCTATCTGGACCCGAGCAATTACAGCTCCCTGACCACCGGAACGCTCAGCGGTAACGGCGACTTTTACATCAATACCAGCATCGGCGAATCGAAAGGCAGCGTAATCACTGTCACCGGCAGCGACAGCGGTGATTTCAATGTGTATGCCAAAGATTCCGGCGTCAGTCCGGCCGATGATTCTCCGCTGCGCGTGATCACAGCGACCGGCGGTACGGCTGAATTTACCCTCGCCAACAAAGGCGGCGTTGTCGATGCCGGGACATATGAATATCACCTGATTGCCGACGGCACCGGTAACTGGGATTTATCGACGGGCGTTCAACCGCCAGCCCCACCTGATCCGGTCAATCCGGTTGACCCGGTTGATCCGGTTGATCCAACGAACCCGACAGACCCCACTGATCCGACCAACCCGGTAGATCCTACGCCACCGGCACCGCCTGCTCCGCCGAAACCGACTTACACGCCGTCAACGTCTGCCGTACTTTCAATGGCCGTCACTGCGCCCATCATCAACGATGTGGAAATGCATACCGTGCGTGACCGCATTGATGCTGTGCGCGATATTTCGCATGACCTGAACGTGTGGTCGCGTTACATCGGCAGTAAGCAAAGTGTGAATAACGACGCAGCCGGGTTTGATATGAACCTCAACGGCGTAATGCTCGGCGCAGATGCCAGTACAGACTTTACCAGCAGCCATCTGACTGTCGGGGGGTTCGTCGGTTATACCAACAGTGACGTGGATTTCGACCGGGATGGTTCCGGTAACGTCGATTCCTGGTCAACCGGGGCTTATCTGAGCTGGCTTAATAACAGCGGCTATTATGTTGACGGTATTGTAAAGGCTAACCGGTTCAGCGATGACGTGAACGCCAAAATGACCAGCGGAGAGAGAGCGGACGGCGATTACAACCAGAACGGGTTATCAGCGCATCTGGAAACAGGGAAATATTTCAGGTTTGATCAGTCCTTTGTCGCCCCTTATGTTGGCATTACCGGTTTTACGACTAATAACAGCAACTACACTCTTTCCAATGGCATGAAAGCCAATGTGGACAGCGTGAAGTCCCTGGTCGCGGAAACGGGTGTTAACATCGGTACCACGTACAACGTGGGATCAGTAGAACTCAAGCCTTACGTGAAACTCGCCGTGGCGGATGAAATGGTCAGCGGCAACTCCGTGAAGGTCAATAACGACCAGCTGGAAGATGATATGTCCGGTGTGATGGGCATTTATGAAGCCGGTGTGAACTCGCAAATCACCCAAAATCTGAACGTCGGTGCAAGCGTACAGTACAACCACTCGGATGAAATGGAATCACCCTTTATTCTGAATGCCGGTTTCTCCCTGAAATTCTGATCCACCGCTTAAATACAAAAAATCCACGCATTGCGTGGATTTTCTTTTTAAGGCATCACCGAAAATTACAAATTTTTCCGGTCTGATGTTTACGGCGTCAGGATAATTTTGCCACTGAAACTGCGGGTTTCGAGCAGACGGTGCGCATCAGCACCAGCAGATAAAGCAAATTTCGTTACCGGCGGAAGTGTCACCTTCCCTTCTTTAATCAGTGCAAACAGGCGGTCTGCACGACGCTGACGCTTTTCACCGGAAACAAGATAAGTCCAGAGATCAGCGCCCAGTATGCCGTGCGAATTCAGCTGAAGGCGCGACGGGTCAAATGCAGAAAGCGCACCGCCTGACATACCGAACAATACCACCCGACCGCCGTCTTTAAGCGAATCGAGGCTTTCAGTGAGCGTGGTACCGACCGAATCAAATACCACTTCACAACCGCCGTTCTGCCATTCCCTGACTTCTTTACCCCAGGTATCGTAACCGGCAGCGGCCTCTGCACCGAGCCCGAGGCAGGCAGACTGCTTGTCCTGATTTGAGGCAACGGCAAAAGTGTGGATACCCTGATGTTTCAGCATCTGCAACAACAAACGGCCAACGCCACCCGCTGCTGCGAGCACCGCGACATGCATTCCGGCACGCAAAGGCAATACATCGTGCAGCAGATAATCAGCCGTCAAACCCTGCAATAATACAGCTGCGGCATCAGATTCTGACAACCATTCCGGCAGGCGGATAGCATGTTCAACCGGTACACGGATATGGCTGGCATGTGCCAGCGGAACATCGGCAAAACCGACCCGGTCACCCACTTTCCAGCCTTTAACGTTTTCACCGACGGCAATCACCCGACCTGCGCCTTCATAACCGGCGATATAGGGTGAATTACCCGCCAGCGGGTAACGCCCCTGACGGCGATAAATATCAGCGAAATTCAGTCCGGCAGCGGTCACCGCCACCAGCAGTTCAGCAGCAGCCGGAGCCAGATCCGCAGCTTCATGCATGTGTAACACATCTGCCGTACCTGTACTTTCAAAAACCAGTGCCTGCATTGCCATTCCTTAAAATGAAATTTTACGATTATGCGGCGATTATCGGCATGCAGGGACCGGAGATAAAGTGATGTCTGCTTTATTAATTCGATAATAAAAATTTATAATACTCATCTTTATTCTTACCGGATGAAAGAATGGATTACTTAAAGTGCGTTGAATCCTTCATCAGCGCGACAGAGTCCGGCAGTTTTACCGCCGCTGCTGAAAAACTGGGCATTACGCCCGCAATGGTGGGCAAACATATCCAGATGCTGGAAAAACGCACCGGCTGCGTGCTGATTAACCGCACGACACGGCGTCAGGGGCTGACAGAAGCCGGGCACCGTTTTTATCTGTACGGCGTGCAGATCCTCGCGACCATCGAAGATGCTGATTCACTGGCCCGGCATCTCAACGAAGAAATCACTGGTCTGCTGCGTATCAGCGCGCCAGTTTCGTTCGGGCAAAGGATCCTGACGCCGATATTGTCCACCTTTTTGCAGCATTTTCCCGCCGTGAATGCCTGTCTAGTGCTGAGCGACAGGCGCGTGGATCTCATTGAGGAACGCTTCCAGATAGCCATCCGCATTGGCAGCCTGCAGGATGAAGGCTATATCGCCGTGCCGCTTCCGCCCTATGAAATGGTGCTGGCGGCATCGCCTGCTTACCTGGATAAACATGGCACGCCTGAGGTTCCGGCTGACTTATCCGGCCATAACTGCATCAGTTTCAGCCAGTGGCGTGCCGAGCATACCTGGCCGCTGAACGGCCCTCAGGGGTTGGTTGATGCACAGGTTTCCCCGCGACTCACCGTCGATTCCGGCGAAGCTATTCGTCAGGCCGCCTTATCCGGGCTTGGGATCGTCATGCATTCCTGCGTGATGTTGCAGGAAGATATCGATGCCGGAAGACTGCGCCGCGTGTTACCCGATTACGCGCCGGTTCCCAGACCCATGCATTTGTTGCGACTTCCCAATCGCCCCGCACCTCTGGTTTCGGCATTCTTTGAGCACTTCATGGCCGAGCTGGCAAGGTCCTGAAAACATAGCAGGATCTTATTGAACGCAGGGCTCAAATCCATAAAACTGCTGTGCGGGTTCATGCGAATATTCACGCCTTACACACCTCCACGGAAATAAAACATGACGACCTTAAATGAACGCCTTGAGTGGCGCTATGCCACCAAAAAATTTGATGCCACTAAAACAGTAGATACTGAAAAACTGGAACGCATTCTCGAAGCGGTTCGTCTGGCACCGACCTCCAGCGGCCTGCAACCGTTCGAACTGTTTGTCGTCACCAATCCGGACATCCGCGCCAAAATCCGCACTGTGTCCTGGGATCAGGCACAGGTCACCGACTGCTCACATCTGCTGGTGTTTGCTGCGTGGGATGACATCACACCAGAACGTGTGCATATGATGTTTGACCTGACCAACGACATCCGTGGCTTTAAAAACGAAGGTTGGGAAAACTACCGCCAGATGCTGCTCGGCATCGTCGCAGATCGCGGCACCGAAGCGAATTATCAGGCCGCTGCACGTCAGGCTTACATTGGTCTGGGCGCAGCGCTGATCGCAGCCGCCTTTGAAGAAGTCGATGCCACCCCGATGGAAGGTTTTGATCCCGTTGCCGTTGATGAAATCCTCGGCCTGAAAGACAAAAACTTACGCAGCGTGGTCATGCTGCCGCTGGGCTATCGTGCAAACCAAGGTGACTGGCTGGTCAACCTGAAAAAAGTACGCCGCAGCCGCGAGAACTTTGTGACCGAGATTAAATAAGCCGGTTACGTCCCCTCTTCTCCGTGGTATTGCGGGTAAGAGGGGCAGCGTCAAACACCCTTCCCGCCCGATATCAGATTAACTCTCCTTAATCTGCCCTGAAAACGCCGCTAAAATGATCTCGCAGGCCGAAGTGACAACGGGCTGCTACGTTTAAAGAAAACAACCGGGGTTAAGATGAAGGAACAAGACGAGAAAACCAGTCTGATCGGGCTGGCCATCGGCGCAGCGGTAATGGGCCTGATTGCCAGCGGAAAAACCATAAACAGTTACAGCATCACCGAGGAACTTCGCAGGCTGGGTCGCAAAAAAGGCGACGGACTGGAGGATGAAATTTTTGTGAAAGCAGCGGAACTGGTTAGCAAAGGATTATGATCGCCCCGCCCGGCTCAGGCCCTGATCTGGCCTGAGCCCATTTTCCTGATGACAACCCGGCACGTTCTGTGCAGGATGAGTTTTTTCTTTCCGGGGATCATTCATGAGCGCAAAAACGGCATCGCTTGAAAGCCGTATCCGGCAACAATGGGATCAGCTTTCGTTGCACGAGCAACGTTTAGCCGATGTCCTGTTAGCCGCGCCGGGCCAGTTAGCAATGAATACCGCGACGGAACTGGCACAAAGCGCTGGCGTATCCAAAGCCACTGCTACGCGGTTCTTTCGCCATATCGGTTATGAAAGCTACGACGCGGCCCGCCGTCAGGCGCGTGAAATGCAAAACAGCGGCTCGCCGTTGTATCTTCAGGCAGCGCCCAGCGCTTCGCCCTTCGGTACACTGATTCAAAACCATCTGGAAAAAGAGATTTCCAGCCTGGTTAACACCTTCCGTTCACTGGAAGACGACCAACTGGAAGCCTGCGTGGAGGCCATCGCTAATGCCAGACGCGTAGTCGTCATGGGTTGGCGTCACAGCCAGACTATCGCCATGCTGATTTACCGCGACCTGATCCACATTCATCCTGACGTACGCCTGCTGCCGCGGGCCGGAGATTCGCTGGCAGAGCATCTGGCCACTCTCGGCCCGCAGGATGTGGTTATCTGCGTCGGACTGCGCCGCCGGATGCCTGTGCTGGAAACGGCCATGAGCGCCCTTGCCGACATGCAGGTGCCGATGCTGTATATCTCCGATGTGTTAGCCGGTAAACCCGCGAAATACGCCAGCTGGGTGTTGCGTTGCCACACCGACGTAAACCTGATTTTCGACAGCACCGTGGCGCTTTCCGGCGTCTGTAACCTGCTCTGCTCACTGGTCGCCCGCAGCATGGGAAAAACCGGCAGCTACCATCTTGCCTCCATCGAAACCCTGCATCAGAGCCTCGAAGAGCTGGAGTGATGCGCCACGCTGGCGCACCGTTTACACATTTCATCCCCAAAGCAGTGCAGCGGCAGACCTTTCTGCCGCTTTCCCCTTTCCGCTTATGAAATCAGTGAAATTAAAATATCAATTTAAGAAACGTTTGTTTCTCATTGATTAGTGGAGAAAAAATCGTTTCACATCAAATCCTCATTGCGACTGAGTTAAAAAGTGGCATGGAAACTGCTCTGGTATGAGTGACATTTCACCAACACCAGGGAAACACCATAATGAAAAAAATAGCATTGCTGATCGCCGCTTTAGTCACTGTTGGCGCGGCTGCCACGGCACAGGCTGACACGCTGTCAGACATCAAAAGCAGCGGCAAAATCACCGTCGGTATCGACCCGACCTTTCCTCCCTATGAGTTCACTAACGATAAAGGCGAGATCACCGGTTACAGTGTGGCGATCATGCAATCGTTCGCCAAAGATCTGGGCGTGAAATTGGAATTTCAGAAAACCGCGTTCAGCGGCATTCTGCCGGGCCTGATTTCCGGTGCCTTCAATGCTGAAGGTTCATCCCTTAACGTCACTGCCGAACGCGCCAAAAAGGTGCTGTTCACGGTGCCTTACAGCAAAACCGTTAACGGCGTGCTGGTGCGTGAAGGTGACGTTAAAAAATTCAGCGGCAAAACCCTGTCACCGGAACAGTTGTCCGGCCTGAGCGGTGCCGTGAAAAGTGCCAGCGTACCGGAGCAGTTGCTGAAAGGTTTTAACGAAACGCTGACCAAAGAAGGTAAAAAACCGATCACCATCATCAGCGTCGATACGCTGGATCAGACTGTCAGCACGCTGATGACCAAACGCGCCGATTTCGTATTTGACGATATTTCCGTGCTCGCACCGATCGTTAAAAAATATCCGAACAAAGTGGCTCAGGTCGGCGAAGCCGGTCCGTCTCAGTGGATGGCGTGGGCTACCCGTAAAGACGACACCAGTCTGAACAAAGCCATCAGTGAACATATTCTGGCGATGCAGAAAGACGGCGAACTCACCCATCTGCAAAAACAATATCTCGGCACCACCTTTACAGTGCCTGCCAGCGATTTCATTCCCCAGGAGTAAGTTATGTGCCAATCCCTGCTGACGGTGCCCGCCGGTCATGGCAAAACCTTTACCGTGAACAAAGGGCAATTTATTACCGTCATTGATGCCGAAGGTCAGCAAGCCGCCGATTTTGTGGCCGTGAACGCCGCTGACCTGAATGAAAAACTGTCGCCGGTGCATACGCGTCAGCATCTGCGCTCACTGTTCTTCAAACCGGGAGACGCGCTGTGGTCGAGTGAAAACCGTCCGATGCTGCGAATCGTCACTGACACTATTGGTATTCATGACGCCAATGTTCCGGCCTGTGACCGCACGCGTTTCAGTATCGATTTCGGCGTAGAAGGCCACCGTAACTGCGTCGATAACCTGCTCGAAGGCATGAAGGCACATGGCGTGACCTATTTCTGTCTGCCGGAACCGTTCAATTTGTTCCAGAACGGGCCTGTCACTGCCGATGGCCGTATGGAAGTGACCGATCCAAACAGCAAAGCCGGTGACCGCATTGTGTTTGAAGCACTGTGTGACCTGATTTGTGCCGTGTCGTCCTGCCCGCAGGACATCATTCCCGGCAACGGTTTGCAGGTGACGCCAATTGATATTCAGGTCAGCAACCATTACCACGCGGAGGTTCCACATGCTGTTGATGCGTGAGGCCTGGGCCGAAAACGAAGTTCGTCCGCTGGCAGCGCCGGTGGAAATCAAAGCAGGTGAAACGGGTTCCATCCGCGTGCTCCGCGGGCAGTTACTGCGCATCACGGCAATGGGCGAAGGCGCCGTGGCCTCGCTGTTTGGTTTTAGCCTGAGCGACCCGGCGGTCTGGCTGTCGGTGCATCATACCCGCGTATTCAGTAACAGCTATCTGCTGGGTTCAGGAATGCGTCTGGTGAATAACCGCCGTCGTCCGGTGATGGTGCTGGGTAAAGACAGCGTAAAACGTCATGACCTGTTGCTGCCGGGATCGACCACCGCGTGGCTTGCAGAGCGCGGTTATCAGGGCGACGGCTGTATCGAATCGGTCAGCGCGGAACTGGCACGGCTGGGCATGAACGTGCCCAAATTGCCGGATCCTATCAATCTTTTTATGCATGTCCGGCTGACGCGTGAAGGCGATATTTTGCCGGAAACCAACCGCACGCAGCCGGGGGACAGCATCACCTGTCGCGTGGTTGCTGACACCCTGTTTGTCGTTTCGGCCTGCTGTACGGGCATTGAAGGTAACGATAGACCGGCTCCGCTGCGAATTTCTGTGGCGGAAAATCTGTCAGCATTTGACGAGGAATAACGCATGTTGGGGCTGGACGAACAGGTGATTGCAGCACTTCCCGAATTAGGGCACGGCCTGCTGATGACGCTGACGCTTACCGTACTCGCGGCGCTGCTGAGCCTGATATGCGGGCAAATCATCTGCTTTATCCAGCTGCGTAATGCCTGGTTCTGGCGCGCTATCGGACGTTTATATGTCAGCCTGATGCGCGGCACACCGGCCATCGTGCAACTTTTCGTGGTGTTTTTCACCCTGCCGCGTCTGGGGCTTGGCGGTCAGCCGATGCTGGCAGCGGTACTGGCGATTGGCCTGAACAGCGGCGCATATGTCGCGGAAATCCTGCGTGTTAATCAGAGTCTGGTCACACGCGGACAGCGTGAAGCTGCACGTACGCTGGGGCTGAACCGCTGGCTGACGTGGTGGTACGTGATTAATCCACAAGTGATCCGCGCCAGCCTGCCGATGCTGGTCAATGAGTTTACGATTTTGCTCAAAACCACGCCGCTGGCATCTGTCGTGGCGCTGACCGAACTGACCTATGCCGGACAAATCGTGATTGCCCGCACTTACGATGCCACACAGGTGCTGTTGCTGGTGTCCGCAGGTTATTTGCTGATCGCCCTGCCGCTCATCAGCGCGGTGCGTCATCTGCAAGCGAAACGGAGGACGACGTAATGGACTGGCAGGCAATTCTCACCTCATTACCGTCGCTCGGCGCGGGCATGATTGCCACGCTTAAACTCTGCGCGATTGCGGCAATATGCTCGCTGTTGTGGGGCACGCTGATGGCAGTTGCCCTGATGCGAGCCCCGCCTTTCTGGCAACGGTTACTGCATGTTTACACCAGCCTGACGCTGGCGCTTCCGCTGCTGATTGTCATCTATCTGCTTTATTTCGTGCTGCCGGAATACGACATCACCTTTACCTCGCCGCAGGTCGGCGTTCTGGCGCTGACCTTGTATTACGCGCCGTACATCGCGCAGGTGATTCGCTCAGCAATAGAGATGTTACCGCGCGGCCAGTGGGAGGCCTGCCGCGTTTTAGGGCTGAGCCGCACGGAACAGTTGCGCGACGTGGTGTTACCACAAACGCTGCCGCAGATGCTCTCACCGCTGGTCGGACTGATGATCGGTCTGATTAAAGATTCCGCGCTGCTGTCGATTGTTTCGGTGCAGGAATTTATGTACGCCGCCAAACAGGCGATTTCTGATACTTACGCGCCGCTGGAGATTTATCTCACGGTCGCGCTTTGCTACTGGGTGCTGAACAGTCTGATTGACTGGCTGGCGCGCCATATTGAATTTCGCATGACGCGCTATCGTCGCGGCATGCAACATTAACCAGGAGAAAAAAATGTCGGCTGAATTTGAGCATCGTGACATCCAGTTAATAACCGCCCGCCACGGTAAAGCCGTGCGTCTGGCGAAAGGCGAAGCCGTTCAGGTGGTGAACCTGCATGGTACACAAGTGGTGGATTGCTGGGCGTATAACGCTGCGGATGTCACTGAATATATGAGTATGGAAGCGACACGTGTCTGGAACCAGCGGCTGAATCCGCAGGTCGGCGACAGCTTTATCACCAGCCAGCGCCATCCGATTCTGACGCTGGTCGCCGATACCTCACCGGGCGTACACGACACCTTTATGGCCGCCTGCGATGCCCGTCGCTATGAGTTGCTCGGCTGCACAGAACCGCACCGCAACTGCCACGATAATCTGTTTGAAGGCATGGCTGAACTGGGGGTGAAACTGCCGCACGGTAATCTGGCTTCGTTCAACATCTTCATGAACATTCAGGTACAACCGGATGGCCGCACGCTGAAAACGCTGCCGGTCGTCACGCGTCCGGGTGATTACATTATCCTGCGCGCCGAAATGGATTGCTACGTCGCCTTCTCCGCCTGCCCGCAGGACATCGTCAGCATTCAGGGTCAGGGCGACAACACCCCGCGCGATGCCGAACTTCGCATTCTGACGTCTGGTTTCCCGCAGGTGAAATTACAGGGGGCGTGGGTACCGGTAGGGGTTTAGTGATCGGTGATTTGTTGGAGAGAGAGTAAATCCACGCGGATGCGTGGGTTTATTAACACCCTCTGGTCCCTGTGATCAACTCTATACTGATTTCATGATAGCCCCAGACAGTACTGTATTGTTCGTTGTCACACGTTTTCGGGTCAGGGATATAATTCGACCAGTCAAACCGCCACACCAGGCCATCTTTACGTTTGGTGTATCCCTTGCTGATAAAAAATTGTTCTATTATTTTTTCAGCAGCAGGTACGTCTGCAACATCACTCCAGGTAATGCTTCGCTGAAAATAGCCATAGTTATCATCCCCTTCACTATAATACGTGATTCTTCCTGGAATGTTTGGCGGCTCCATAAACAAATCCGGCGTAATGAAGTAGTAATGCACGTAATCTGAACGGGAATACTCTCTACCGTCAAAGGTGTCAGCAGTTTTAATAAAAACATACACACAACCAGAAAACAAAAGAGCAAGAACGAGAATTGACCATTTAATTAACTTAACTATTATTTTAATCATAAAAACCTCCCCGATAGCGCTCAAAACCATAATTATCACCTCCTTGCATGAGAAAAAATTTATCTTGCGAAATTTTTGGTGCTTTCATCAGCAGAGAAGGTGTTAATAGATAGTAATCAAAAATATTAGATTGCGTGTACGTTTTACCATCGGGGGTATAGATAGCCATTAAGTAAATATAAAATATGAAGAACAGAGGGATTACAAAATGCGTTAATATTACGCGTCTGAAAAATTCGTAGGACATGACATAAACCTTTTATTGATAACTAGCAGCCTCTTGAAATGCTGATCAGCTCAATGCTGATCGAATTATGTCCCCATACAGTGCTGTATTGTTCACTGGCACAGGTGTCAGGGGTGACGAAAATATTTGACCAGTAAACGCTCCAAACTTTACCACCATGTCGCTCTGTGAATCCTTTATCGATGAAAAATTGCTCTATTTTTTTTGTGCAGCTGGGACATCAGCAACGTTCTCCCACGTGACGCTGTTAATTTCATATCCATAGTCATCATCACCTTTGGCATAATAATTGACAGTATCAGATAATCTCGGCGCACTTTTAAGAAGCCCTGGGGTTATAATGTAATAATACGTCCATTTGTTTTTTGTATAGAACTTTCCGTCAAAAGTCTTGAGAAATATGAAAGAAGTCAGGAGAAACAGGAAGATGAGGATGAATATAAAAATGAGAAGGCATAGAAATATCTTTTTTAGCATTTTTTTCGACTTTCCCTCTTAAAGACACATAAATCTCTCTGTTCAATAAATTTTTGTCTTCAAAAAAAATAGTTACTTGGTAATTTGGCAAAGCGATTAGAGATGAATTTATTAGAAAACTCGCCTAAAGAAACAGGCTGATGACAAACGTTTGAGCGCGGTGGGTGCTGTATGTGAGGGCGAGAAGAAAGATTTGATCCTGATGTGAGACCTGATATTTATTTCCCATAGAGTCATAAGTTCCGCAACCCTGCGATATCAGCCCTTGTTTTTCACCGGTTAAGGTCATATAAATCAAATTAGCCATGATATAACTCCTTTTAGTTCCAGAGTTTATAACTCAGCGAATAGGCTTAAACAAATACTAGATATCAATACCAATTAAAATAATAATTCATAAGAATTATATCTCTGTGACTTCACTAAAGTGATAACGACAACGTATTATTTCTACGAATGAATTACATTAATAATCGTTTGAAAAAACAGAGCTTATTAACCCTTTAAGGGAATATTCTTAAAGGGTTAACATTAGTGATTTCATTTATTACGTAATGGCTATTCCGGTTTTACAGCCCTTTCAAGCGCCGTTTTTAATTCATTTTCTGTCATACGCACACAATAAGTCGGCATACCGCGCTCAAAGCGCCAGCCTTCGGAAAGTGCGCCTGCATCCAGGGCGTCAAAACCAAAAGCGTCATACAGTGCAATGACTGCCTTTTTCGTTTCAGGATCATCACCTGCCAGCGGCAGAGCGCGACGTTGCGCATCACCGGAGGGCAGACCATCGCTTTCGAGATCGGTCATCTGAATCGCATTAAAAGCTTTAGTGACTTTCGATTGCGGCAGAAAACCGGCGAGATATTCACTGGTTGTGGTGCTCCGGTTATCCAGCTCAGCGACCTGCCCGTCGCGCTCTGGATAGTAATTTACAGCATCGATCACCGGTTTACCGGCAATCTCTGCCACCGGCAGTTGCCCGATAGCCGTCAGCGGCACGGCGATCACCACGATATCGCCAAAAGAAGCGGCTTGCGTGGCTGTACCGATTTCACAACCGATCATAGGCTTGAGGCTGAACAATGTCTGCGGCCCGCGTGAATTACTGAGCATGACCTGATGGCCGGCTTTGATCGCCAGTTTAGCCACCGCTCTCCCCACAAACCCTGCACCAATAATGCCTATTTTCATGATTCTCACCTTTCATTTTGCTGTCGATGGGGTAAGAATAATTCCACACTCAGTATTGATAAATCACCATCGTTGCCACAAACAAACAACATACAAGAGGGAATCATGGATCGTTTAACCAGCATGAATGTGTTCGTCAGAACCGCCGATCTGGGTTCTTTCGCGGCAGCGGCAGAAGCGTTGCGCATTTCTCCGCAGATGGTGGCAAAGCATATTGCGCGGCTGGAATCCCGGCTGGGGACGTTGCTTATCAACCGCACAACGCGTCGTCAGCATCTGACAGACATCGGGCGCAGTTATTATGAGCGCTGTAAAATCGTGCTCTCTGAGGCCGAAGCTGCGGATGCCATCGCACTGGAAATGAAAGTTACGCCCTCCGGTACGTTGCGCGTGAATGCGCCGGTGACGTTCGGCACATCGTCTCTTGCGCCTTTCATCACGCATTATCTGGCGCTGTTTCCCGAAACGCAGGTAGAACTGACACTCAGTGACCGGATGGTCGATCCGGTTGAGGAAGGCTATGAAGTGATCCTGCGCATAGGAGAACTCAGCGACAGCCAGATGATTGCTTATCCGCTGCGCCCGTACCGGCTGATTGCCTGCGCTTCTCCCGGTTATCTCGCGCAAAATGGCGTACCGGAAACACCTGCAGAACTGGCCGCGCATTCTTGTCTGGTTTACGGCATATGGTCACCTCAGGCACCCTGCCGCTGGCAATTTCACAAAGACGGTAAGATGCATGAAATCCAGCCTGAAGGCCGCCTGCGTTCTAATGACTGGCGAGCGCTGTTGCACGCCGCCGTCAGCGGATATGGGGTTACACTGGGTCCGTCAGATGTTCTGAGAGAAGAGATCGATGCGGGACGGTTGGTTCAGGTGTTACCCGACTACGAAGGACCTTCGCGACCGATGCATGTTCTGACACCGGCGGGTTTACGCCAGACGGTGAAGATCCGCAGTTTTATTAAGGCGGTGCAGAAGGCATTTGGTTAAAAGGATAAAAATGCTGATCTTAGTGTCAGCAATTTTTCATACACGTATTTATCACCAGACTCACTTGATTTTCAGAAGGAATAATAAAATACCGTTCTCCAAGTTTATACCGCGCCTCAACATCGATACCACTCTCAACCAGATAGAGTTTTAGTATTTTCACTGCCTGCGGTACGTCATTTACCTGAGACCAGGTTACCTTTTCCTCTAAAAGGGTATTTTCGTCACCACCTTGCACATAATAAAGCGCATTATTAGAAATCTGAGGAGCATTTTTAATAATGCCGGGCGTCAGGTAGTAATAATCAAACCAGTTTGATTTACGATATTTTTTTCCGTCAAAGATATAACCAAATAGGAAAAAATTGAAAACCATGCATAATAAAAGTCCAACGGACAACATTACAAAAAAGTAACCAAACCACTTAATTAATTTTTGCACACCACCCTCCACTCTCATTATAATTAACTCACCAGGTTGAGTACCTAAAATGGAGCTGGTAATATCGCTGCGTTTGCTCATATATTTCCAAAGTTATTAAAACAGATTACAACAATCTGTTAACCGAATTGTCAACGAAATGACGTTGCCAAGCATAATAGCTTATTAATCACCGTGTAAACATCTGAGGTTATATCGCAACATTTTGGCGTAAACAAATATTAAAAATCCATGAATTACGCTAACTGATTTGCTCAGACTATAATCTTAAAAGGAATGACAACGAATTTGTTTCCATAAAAAAACCCACGCTCTCACGTGGGTTTTATCGTTTTAAAGCGTTCACACTCTGACGATTAATGCTTTGCCAGCGCCGCCGCATTTTTACCGGCGAGGATACCGAAGATGATGATATCAGCGACGGCGTTACCGCCGATGCGGTTCGCGCCGTGGATGCCGCCGACCACTTCGCCAGCCGCCCAGGCACCGGTGATCACCTGTTTTTGCGCATCAAGCACGGCGGTATCGGGGTTGATGGTAACACCGCCCATGGTGTGATGCACGCCCGGTGCGATGCGAATGGCAAAGAACGGCCCCTGATTAAGCGGATGACGCAGCGCCGTGGTGCGCCCGAAATCTTCGTCCTTTTTCTCCACCACAAACAAATTGTAGCGTAGCAAGGTTTCGGAAAGCGTCTGCGGATCCATATTCAGTTTCACCGCCAGCTCTTCCGGCGTTGGGGCGCTGATCACAAAGCCTTTGGCGATATACTCGTCGGCGGCCTTGTTATTGGCACGCACCTGTTCGTCGAAGATGACCCAGGCACTTTTCTCCGGCAACGCGATGATTTCCGCTGACACTTTGTCACGCGTTTCCATCTCGTTATAGAAACGCTTTCCGGCCTGACTGACCAGGATCGCGCCGCCGCCACGAATGGCTTCGGAGATCAGATAAGACGTGGTCTGCTCCACCGTCGGGTGGATCTGAATTTCGCCCATATCCACGGTGTCTGCGCCCAGTTTTTGCAGCATGGCGATCCCGCTGCCGGTCGCGCCCGGATGGTTGGTCGTTACAAAACCATCGAGTTCAGGACGATATTTCACCACCATCTCGCGGTTGGCACTGAAACCACCGGTGGCGACGATCACGCTTTTCGCATTCAGAATGCGGCTGTCGTTATATTCATCCACGACTTTCACGCCGGTCACCACGCCATTTTCAGACAGGATTTCGGCCACGGACGTTTCCAGCAGCACTTCGATATCGCGCTTGTTGATGTTTTTCACCAGACCGCTTATCAGGAAGCCACCCACGGCAGAGCGATCTGCCGGACGGTGCGTACGGTCGATGCTCATCCCGCCAGTGATAGTGATGTCGTTCAGCTCAATTTCTTTCGCGGCCAGCCACTCGACAGCTTCTGGTGCCAGCTCAACAAACTCACGCAGCAGAACCGGGTTGTTTTTGAACTTGCCGCCTTTCAGCGTTTCGTCATAGAACAGATCCTTGCTGTCTTCGATGCCTTTCAGTTTCTGGAAACGCGTTTCTGCCGCGTTCATTCCGACGGAAGCTTTAATGGTGTTACCGCCGATAGTCGGCATTTTTTCGATAATCACCACGTGTGCGCCTTCATCATGCGCCTGAATGGCCGCTGCCAGCCCTGCGCCGCCGCTGCCGATGACCACAACGTCGAAGTTTTGCGGTGCCTGCGGATTACCGCCTTCTTCAATCACATGCTCTTTGCTGGATGTCGCCAGCGCGCGCGAAACGGCTTTTTTCAGCGCCTCACTCTGGGTGGTCGCGCCGGTAATGGCATCGACGTGCGGACTGTTAGCCACCAGCATACGGGTACGCAGGCTTTCAAACGTGGTGGTGAAATCGACGTCCAGCGAGTCGTCTTTGACCAGCGCGATGTCAGTGATACGGTCGGTGTCGAGCGTGACGCTGATTTTCAGCTTCAGTGCTTCGGCCTCAACTTTCTCCTGATAAACGCCCGCTTTATATTTACGGCCAGTCACGCTGGTGTCGCGGATCATGGCGTCAACCAGTGAGAAGCGCCACAGCGGTTCAGGGATATTCAGTTCTTCGCGCTTATGGCTGTCGATGAACAATTCGAGGTGATCGTTATTAATAATGCGATCCGCCCAGTCCGGATAGGCGATGCAGGCTTTCCCGACGGCAATCAGATCAAAGCCGTATTCCAGCCCTTTCTCGGCATCGGCTTTGTTGATCACACCGCCGACGCCAATAACCGGCACTTTGGCCAGCGTTTCAGAACGCATGGCGCGGAATTTAGTGATGAGCGGCGTCGGATCCTGCGTATCAACAATGGAAGGACGCAGCAGCTGGCCGACCGAGAAATGCACGTAGTCCAGCCCGCGCGCAGCGAGTTTTTCCAGCAGGTACATGGTGTCGTCGAAACGGATGCCGGGAACTTCCAGCTCTTCCGGCGAGAAACGGTAGCCGATAATAAAGGAGTTATCAGCGAAGCGTTCCGCCATCTTATGGGTGATTTCCAGGACTTCCAGCGGGAAACGGGCGCGTTTGTCACGGTCGCCGCCCCACTTGTCAGTGCGCTGGTTGGAGTTCGGTGAATAGAATTGCTGGATCAGATAGGTGTTAGCGCCGTGGATTTCCACACCGTCGAATCCGGCTTTAATAGCACGGTTAACCGCATCACCAAATTTGGTGATCATGGTTTCTACTTCTTCACCGGTCAGCTCTTTTGGCTGAGTCGCGCCTTCACGCGGTGCGGCGATGGCACTTGGCGCAACCGGCGTGCGTCCGCCGATCAGTTCAGGCTCCACCATTCTGCCGCCGTGATAAATCTGCAAAATCGCTTTCGAGCCTTTGGATTTAATGGCATCTGCAATTTTCTTTAGACCGGAAATCTTGTTGTCGCTGTCGATGGCAATCGCGCCGGGAAATGCCGGGCCCATACGGTCAATGAAGCAACATTCAACGATGATGGTGCCGATGCTGCCGGCCCGGTCGCGGTAATATTCCACCAGCTCACTGGTGACGGTGCCGTCGTAGAAGCCGGTACAGGTAGTCATAGGTGCCATCAGCAGACGGTTTTTCAATACCGCACCGTTAGGCAGCGTGAGCGGATTAAGTACCGGGGTCAGCTTATTCATTGTGATCAACTCCGAAATTTACAGGTCTTGGATTTTTCTGTGGCCGCATTACTTACCCTTCTTTACCTTCTTCAATACCTTTACTAAGGGGGAGAAGAACCAGGTTTAATTAAGCATTGCGCAGCAGGTGACGAATTAATAGAAATCTGGTGGTTCATTTATTAGCATTACGCGATGAAATAGGCGCTATAAACGTTCTGAAAGCAGGAGTTGTTTATTTATCGGGCATGGAAATCCATACCATCCTCAAGTGTTAATGATGAGTTGACAAAAATCAACTTTAGATTAACATAAAAAATCTCGCCTGCAAAATCAGCAAGTTGACCTCGGAAGTTGGCGTTTACGTAGATTTACTCTACATTCACATAAGCAGCTGTATTTGAAAAAAATAGTCGGGAAAAATAACCACACTTTCTGTAATGAAATATAACGGAATATAAGTGAACTCATCACCTCAGTTACCCTAAGAATAATAGTAACGACTTAATTTCGTCACACAGGATCCATCTTCATTACGTACCGCTTAACACATTTTCGTTAAAGAATAATTAATGGTTTTCAGGAACAGAAAACAATCGTAACCAACCGGGGCGCAAGGCTCACTCTCAATTACGGGCAGAAAATTTATGAAACCCACATCCAGTTTGAATGATCCCAACGTGGCGGTACCGCCACAAAAGGGGCAAAAAAAGCATCTGATCATGCTCTTTCTGCCGGTGCTGGTGGCCGTGCTGTTATTGCTGACGCCAGTACCCGCAGGCCTTGAGCCTTATGCATGGCACTTCTTCGCTATTTTCGTCGGGGTGATTGTCGGATTGATTTTCGAACCGCTGCCGGGCGCGGTGATTGGCCTGACCGGCGTGGTAGTGATCGCCCTCTTCAGTCAGTGGCTGCTGTTCAGCCCGGAAGAAATCGCCAACCCTAAATTTAAAATGCCGACTGAAGCCTTCAAATGGGCGGTGAGCGGATTTGGTAACTCGACCGTCTGGCTGATTTTCGGCGCATTTATGTTCGCCGCCGGTTATGACAAAACACAGTTTGGCCGTCGTCTGGCACTGATCCTGGTGAAATACCTCGGTCGCCGCAGCCTGACGCTGGGTTACGCGATTACCTTCGCTGATCTGTTGCTCGCACCATTTACTCCGTCCAACACTGCGCGCAGCGGCGGGACGATTTATCCGATCATCGCCAACCTGCCGCCGTTGTACGGCTCCAAGCCGAATGACCCGAGCGCGCGTAAGATCGGTTCGTATCTGATGTGGGTCGCGATCACCGCAGCCTGTATTACCAGTTCGATGTTCCTGTCTGCACTCGCGCCGAACCTGCTGGCGCTGGCATTAGTCAAAAGCATCACCGGCTTTACGATTTCCTGGGGCATGTGGTTCCTGGCGTTTCTGCCGCTCGGCGTGCTGCTGATCCTGACCATGCCGCTGCTGGCCTACTGGTTCTATCCGCCGGAAGTGAAGATCAATGACGAGGTGCCGCGCTGGGCGAAAAGCGAACTCGATAAACTGGGCAAGCTGTCGCGCAACGAAATCCTGCTGCTGATCTTCGTGTGCTCTGCACTGCTGATGTGGATTTTTGCCGCTGCCTGGATTGAACCGGCAATGGCTGCCCTGCTGGTCGTGGTGCTGATGCTGTGGACCGGCGTGCTGAACTGGAACGATATCACCAGCAACAAACCGGCCTGGAACACCTTCGCGTGGTTTGCGACGCTGGTGGCTCTGGCGGATGGTCTGGCCCGAGTCGGATTTATCGCCTGGCTGGGTAAAGAAGGTGGTCAGTTACTCAATGGCTTCGACCCGCAGGTCGCCGCCGTCATGCTGCTGATTGCATTCTTCCTGCTGCACTATTTGTTCGCCAGTACCACGGCGCACACTACCGCGCTGCTACCGGCGATGCTGACCATTGCTGCGGCTATTCCGGGCATTAATATGCCGGTTTACTGCCTGATGATGGTGACCTCGCTGGGTGTGATGGGGATCATCACCCCTTACGGCACCGGCCCTAGCCCGATTTACTACGGCAGCGGCTATCTGCCAACCAAAGACTACTGGCGTCTGGGCACCATCTTCGGCGCTATCTTCCTCGGCGGCATGATGCTAATTGCCTATCCGTGGATGGTATTGATGTTCTGATATCCGGCTGAGCAATAAACAACGCGCCTGAGGGTATAACTCCGCAGGCGCGTTTTTTTATGGGTAAACAGGTCATGCCAAAGCCTGCGATGAGCAAACTTTCTTAATATGGACAGTTCGAATAGCAGAAACACTTAGACTTCAAGTGCAGCAAGAATGACGGTTTCCATTTTCTCCGGGGTGGTGAACGGTGCAAAACGCTTAAGCGGTTTGCCGTCGCGTCCGATCAGGAACTTAGTGAAGTTCCACTTGATCCGTCCACCCAGAACGCCGGGTAATTCCTCTTTCAGGTAACGAAACACCGGATGCGCTGCGGCGCCGTTGACCTCCACTTTCCCGAACATCGGGAAGCTCACACCGTAGTTGATGTGGCAGGTCTGCGCGATTGCGTCTGCATCGCCGGGTTCCTGTTTACCGAACTGGTTGCAGGGGAAACCAAGCACCACCAGACCTGAAGCGGCGAACTTCTTGTAGAGCGTTTCAAGGCCCGCGTATTGTGGCGTGAAACCGCAATGGCTGGCGGTATTAACCACCAGAACCAGCTTACCCGCATAGTCGGCCATAGAGACGAGCTGGCCACTCAGGCTGATGGCGGTCAGTTGATGAAAGGTGTTCATGTCAAAATCCTCAGAACAGATTTGGAGAGTCGAATCTGGTGACTGAAGTGTAGCTTTTAACACTCTCCGGCGGATCGATGTTCTTATCCGCTTCTGAAAAGCAAAAACGGCCAGTGGAATTCCGCTGGCCGTTTTATTATCTCAATACTGAATCACACCTGCGCCATACCGCCATCCACAAACAGTTCTGTGCCATTGATAAAGCTGGCGGCATCGGAGGCCAGGAACGCCACCACTTTGCCGATTTCTTCCGGTTCGCCCAGACGCCCCAGCGGCACCTGCGCCGCAAGCGCATCGAACAATCCCTGACGGTGTTCATCAGGCACCAGCCCGCCAAGACCCGGCGTGCGTACCGGCCCCGGACTGACCACATTCACCCGAATACCGCGACCTTTCAGATCCAGCGCCCAAGAGCGGACAAAGTTACGCACCGCGGCTTTACTCGCGCTGTACACACTGAAACTTTCGGTGCCCTGAATGGAGGTTGTGGAACCGGTCAGGATCACCGATCCGCCTGCACGCAGCAACGGTAATGCTTTCTGCACAGTAAACAGCACGCCACGCACGTTGGTGCCAAAAATACGGTCGAAATGCTCTTCGGTGATTGCGCCCAGTGGCTGCATATCGCCGCCGCCGGCGTTGGCAAATAAGATATCCAGATGCCCTGCACTTTTGGCGATTTGCGCATAGACCGCATCAAGGTCGCTCAGCACTGAGGCATCCGCGCGAATACCCGTCGCAGCGCTGCCGATTTCGCTGACTGCCGCATCGAGTTCCGCCTGACGGCGGCCGGTGATAAAGACCTGCGCGCCCTGCTCAGCCAGTTCTTTTGCACTCGCCAGACCAATGCCGCTGGTGCCGCCGGTAACCAGTGCAACTTTTCCGTTCAGTAATCTGCTCATTTGCTTTCCTCAATATCAGTGGAGTTTCAGTGAGCCGCGTTTGCGGCATGGACTTACTGTAGTCCTGCAGGGTTTATTGAAAAATAGTGGAAAATGAAAATGACTATTCATGGCTGTGTATAATCAAAACATACTGACTGGCGGAGTAAACGGATGGATCAGCTGACAGCGATACGGGCATTTGCCCGCGTGGTGGAAGCCGGAAATTTTACCAGAGCGGCGGATTCTCTGGATATGCCCAATGCAACCCTGAGCAAACTGGTGCAGGAACTGGAAGCGCATCTCGGTGTGCGTCTGTTGCAGCGCACCACAAGGCGCGTGACGGTCACACCGGAAGGTCGAGGGTATTATGAAAAAACGGCGCGTATTCTGCGGGATCTGGAAGACATTGATACCTCGCTCAACGCGGCGCGCAGCAAACCACGCGGACTGTTACGCGTTGACGTCGGCGGTTCTACCGCGCGTGATGTTCTGATCCCCATGCTGCCGGACTTCATGTCGCGCTATCCGGATATCTGCCTCGATCTGGGCGTCTCCGACCGCCCTGTCGATCTCATCAGCGATAACGTGGATTGCGTGATCCGCGGTGGTCCGCTCGACAGCTCGTCGCTGATTGCCCGCAAGATAGGCGACGCAACACTCATCACTTGCGCGACCCCGACTTATCTGAAATCTTTCGGCACTCCGGCGTATCCCGATGAACTTAAAAACGGCCACCGGCTGGTGAGTTATGTCTCCTCACAAAACGGTCGCGCCTTCCCTTTTCGTTTTGAACGCGATGGCGAAAAAACAGAAATCAAAGTCGCGCACCGTGTCGGCGTAAACGAAAGCAATGCACATTTGGCAGCGGGACTGGCCGGACTCGGGATCATCCAGACATTCAGTTATTCAGCAAACAGCGCGCTGCGCGAAGGCACGCTGGTGGAAATCCTGAAAGAATGGCGTCCTGCGGTGTACCCGTTCCACGTGGTTTACCCGCAAAATCGCCACGTCCCCCAGCGCCTGAGGGTGTTTATCGACTGGCTGCTGGAAGGGTTTGCGGGAAAAGTTGGATGATGAACTGATAGGTTGATCGAACGTTAAGACGGGGACGGTACAACAGGAGGAATCAATGTCTCATTCATCATCGAGAGCAAGAGTTTTGGATGCCACAAGACCACTGGCACACAGAGCATCTCATGCCAGAAGCTGCGCGAACCATGTCAAACAGACTGGGGATATCCCGCAGTGAGCTTTTGATAAAAGTTGAGAACGGTTGCGGATCAAGTCTGGTTGCACCGCAAACTGAAGAAGTATGGATTTGGTGAGTTAAAACTGACTGAGATATCTGCCGCAGTTAGAGGAAACCACATGGCACCGCAGAAAGTCCTTCAAAAAGCCGGGTTGCAATACGTAAAAGAGATCCATGATGTGAAAGAGGCGCCACCAAGCCTGTTTTTTTCTCTCACACAGAGTGAATGGCTCAGACAATCAATGTGAGCGTATTTACTCTAAATCATGGATAGCTAACTGAAGCTAAAAAGCGCCCTGCGGCGCTTTGGAAATTAGTTGTTCTGGTACAAGTCCCAGCGATTTCCGTAGAGATCCTCAAATACAACCACCGTCCCGTACTCTTCCTCACGTGGCTCCTCGCAAAAATGAACGCCTGCGACCTTCATAGCGTCGTAATCGCGCCAAAAATCGTCAGTATGAAGGAAAAGAAACACCCGCCCGCCACACTGATTACCGATGAAGGTTTTTTGCATATCGTTTGAGGCGCGGGCCAGAAGAAGATTACAGCCGCTTTCCGGGTTAGGCGTCACAACCACCCAGCGCTTGCCAGGTTGAGGCGTGTCTTCAACAAGCGTAAACCCGAGCTTGCTTGTGTAATATTCAATCGCTCGGTCATAATCATCGACAACGATAGCCACATACCCCATACCTCTTTTCTGCGTTCTCAAAATCAACTCCATTCGTTTTGGGATCTGCCATTCACTCGAAATCACCATATCATTCGCTATGAATGCCCGCTACTGGCTGTGAGTTCAACGGGTCGACGCAACGCTATCCTTAAACAAGGGGGACGTTGCCATGAAACGAAGAACGCGCATTTACTACACGCCAGAACAGAAAGCGATTATCTGGGACAGGTATAAGCAAGGT
>NZ_JAFMOY010000103.1 GCF_019049625.1 Rahnella ecdela | reverse complement strand
GCTCAGTGATCTGTTTTACGGCTTCAATTTTGAATTCTTCAGTGAACGTTTTGACTGACATAAACACTCCTTCATTAGGCCTCCATTATGAGGCAAAAAAGTGTCTACGAAACCCGGGTCTATTCATAGATTATCCGTGGCGATTCATGTAAGTGTGACAAATAGCCCTCAATTCAGAAGGCAAAATATTCAAAACCAGAGTTGCACACATATCTTTATGATTATAAAGATAATTATATCTAAGTGTGACAACGCGCCCTCATACTCTTTGTGCATGAAACACAATACCTAAATGTGACAAAATGCCCTCAGTTCATAAAACTTTTATGAGTTAAAGTTCATTTAAAGTGCTGATTGTCGAAATAATAATTTTATTTATCAAAATTAACTTACTACCTCAGTGAAGAATCTTCGTGTTGGAAACTGTGACAATCAACCCTCATTTCTCGGGTTTTCCTGTCGCTGAAAAAGAGCCTAGTGTGACAAATAGCCCTCGGAAAATACGGCTAATTTCATCGTACTGAACCCCATCTGCTGCCACAGTACCGCACCGGTTTTTTTGGGGGGTAGTTTTTCTGACTTCATCAACCGGTTATTGTTGTACCAGTCCACCCATTAGTTCGGTGGTATGAATGGTATAGGTATTAAACAGCTACAGTTCAGTACCGGACGGATTTAAAAGGGGACCTGGAAGTTATAGGCTTTGCCGGCAAAAACGTTGTCGCCATCATTGAACACCGGGCTGACTTTGTTGAATAAATCGAACTTTTGGCAAAAATCAGGATCAGATCATCACATTCCTGACTCTCTGGCTGTATCCCGTAGCAAAAAAAAGTTCAAAATCACCAACCGGGCTACCTACAACTGGGCGCTCGTCAACCGGAGTTCACTGACATTCTGGCTTGGTGAGTCGGCTATTCCGGCCTGGTACGACGAACCAAAAACTTCGTCGTGGGTCCGCCCACAACGTTATTCTGAACTGGCCATTTTCACCCTGATGAAGCTCCCGTTACGTTGTCCGGATTACTCCTGCGTCAGCAGGGGGGTAATTCCGTCAACATCCTGTTTAAAACCCCCACGCGCGGCGAAATTGCCCATCTGGTTATCGATTCCACCGGATTAAAAGTTTTGGTGAAGGAGAGTGGAAGGTGAAAAAACATGGTCACGAAAAGCGCCGCGTCTGGCGGAAACTTCACCTGGAGGTGGACGCCGGTACGCATGAGGTTATCTGCGCTGACCTCTCCCTGAATAACGTGACGGATGCAGAGGCCTTCCCGGGGCATATCCGCCAGATTCATCGCAAAATTGAGGTGGCTTCGGCAGACGATGCTTACGACCCAAAACGGTGCCATGACGAGCTCAACGCAAGAAAATTAGTGCGTTTATCCCGCCGCAAACGCGTGCCGGTTACTGGCCGGCGGAATATGGGGACTGAAATCAGGCGGTGGCGATGCAGAGGCTTACCGGGAGCAATGCTTACTGGAAATGGAACACGGCTTACAACCGGCATTCAGTGGCCGAAACGGCGATGTACCGGGTTAAACAACAGTTCGGTGGGCACCTGACGCTGCGTGACTACGATGCGCAGGTTGGTGAAGCTATGACCATGATCCTTGCCTTAAACAAAATGACGTGTGCAGGGATGCCAGAAAGTTTGCGTATTGCCTGTGGAAGTCAGTGACGGGAGGCGCTTTTATCTAAATCCGATTTATTCAACAAAGCTTCTGGTGTCCTGAAAGAACGACGCAGCTAAAAATGGCCGGATACTGGCCGGCCATCAGAGCAGGCAGCGGCTAGATCCGGCAAAGAATGTTGAGGGCGGTAAAGCTTAAGAGCGAGAAAATGGAACGTTAGTCCTGAAGTGGATGATTATTATGTTTGATGGTGCGACGTGACACAAAATATTCACCTGCTAAACAATAATTGCCGAGATCACTCTGATGGACGTTCAGAAAATTTTCCCTGCACCATGAAAATTCGCGACCATATATTCATAAGTATCACGACGTTAGTAAGCTCTTCAATTTCAGGGTTGCTGAATTTAGCCTCAATAAGTTTTTCGTAAGCTGGCTGAAAATTCGCATGATTTACGCCAGACAGTGATTCAGCAAACGCCAGAGCAGCTTTTTCCTTATCAGTAAATAAATGACTTTGTTGCCAGGTTGAAAGGCTGGATACCTTCGCCGTCGGGATACCTAATTTCACCGTTTGTCTGGTATGTAAGATCACACAATAATTACAGTTATCGAGTTGCCCTACACGTAATCTAACCAGTTCAGCCAGATTAGCGTCCAAATGGGTAAGGGTCGTGGAGTCTGAGCCATAGGCATGTGCCCAGTCTTTAGGTATTTTCAGGTAATTAGTCTGATTCGTTGTCAGAAGATTGTTTTTAAACTGCACATCATCATAACTTCGTTGAGTAATATCATCTTTTGCTATCGCAGCATTAGAAATACAAAATATTAAAAATGAAGACAATAGTATTTTCATTATGATTCCCTGTTGTTTTTTAATCTGAATGTGGCATTTAATGTTTAATCATGACATGTCGGATCACGGTGTAATCTTCCAGCCCATAAACAGACATATCTTTACCGTATCCCGAAAGTTTCATGCCTCCATGAGGCATTTCGCTGACCAGCATAAAATGGGTATTAACCCAGGTGCATCCATACTGTAGCCGGGCACTAATTCTATGCGCTCTTCCCACATCCGTAGTCCAGACCGAGGAAGCCAGAGCATATTCAGATTCATTCGCCCATTCGAGCACCTGCTCCTCGCTATCGAAGACCGTAACACTGACAACGGGTCCAAAAACTTCATTTCGGACAATGTCATCATCCTGCATTGCTCCAGTAAGCAAAGTTGGCTGATAGAAATACCCCTCACCATCTATTTTAGAACCACCGGCAGCAACCTTGATATGCTTAACTAATTTTGCTTTTTCAACTGCCTCACTTACCCGATTAAGATGCGCCTTAGAGGTAAGTGGTCCCATCTCAGTGCTGCTGTCTTTTGGATCGCCAACCTTGATGTTGGCAACGGCAACGGCAAGTTTTTCCACCAGTTCGGCATAGACACCACGTTGCACATAAATACGGCTGGCGGCGGTGCAATCTTGGCCTGCATTATAAAAACCGAATGTGCAGATACCCTGAACCGTTTGGTCGATATCAGCGTCATCAAAAACCAGTACCGCCGATTTGCCCCCCAACTCCATATGATTACGCTTTACAGTCGCCGCAGTGTTATTGATGATATGGACACCTGTCGGAACCGAGCCGGTCAGCGATACCATTCTCACTTTTTTGTGCCCTGTCAGCTTATCCCCAAGTGTCTGGCCTCTGCCAAAGAGGACGTTCAGCACTCCGGCAGGCAAAATATCCTGAGACAACTCTGCCAGCTTAAGGGTAGTCAACGGGGTGATTTCGGAAGGTTTAAGAACAATGCAGTTCCCCGCGGCAATGGCCGGTGCAATTTTCCATGCAGCCATCATTAATGGGTAATTCCACGGGGAGATTGATGCCACAACGCCGAGCGGATCTCGACGAACCATCGAGGTATACCCTGCCAGATATTCGCCTGCCGGCACACCATCCATACAACGTGCAGCACCGGAAAAAAAACGGAAAATATCAGCAGAAGCGGGGATTTCATCATTGATAAGCTGCCGAAGAGGCTTGCCACAATTCTGTGACTCGATTTTTGCAAAATCACAGGCATGCATTTCAATGGCATCAGCCAGTTTCAAAAGATATTCTGAGCGAACTTTAGGTGTTGTTTTTCCCCACGTATAAAATGCATTTTCAGCAGCCATGATTGCAGTATCAACTTGTTCGGCTGTTGCCTCATTTAGCTCTGTAATTAATGTTCCGTCATAGGGATTATAGACGAGTTGTGTTTCCCCGTTGCCTGCGAGCATTTCACCATTAATAAATAAACTTTTTTGCACAGCTTGCTCCCTGATTTTAGCGACACAGTAGTGTAGATGCCTGTAAAATTAATTAACTCACATACTCATAACATGCAGTCTGATTAACAGTAGAGCTAAATATGCTAATGGGGTAATTGATTTTTTTAAAAACTAAACTCTGTTTTATGAAATTATATACGATTCAGTAGGCGTTCACAGAAGGATGAATAAGAAATTCAAATATATATCCTTTACTCACAAGTGAAAAAAACACCTTTCATATGCCAATAAAACCATTTAAAAAAGCAATGTAAAGCACTTGTCGGGTTTAGTGAAGGTCGATACCAATCCCTGACCATTCACTTGCTGCAAGAACCCATAGAATACATTTCGAAAAAACAAATTAGCGAAAAAAAACAGTACGATAATTCATATAAACACTCAAATAAGAGTCATGACTCCAGATTAGAGCAAGAAAATCCATCCAAAAAAATTATATGCTATGTAACTATTTTAATGGATATATAGAAATTTGAAGGCGTCTCATATTGATGCTTAACTCTCATAACTCCTTTTTTGGTGGGAATGCCGATGATTTTATTTTAAGGAGACTATCAAGGGTTAATCTCAGATGAGTTCAAGCCAGTCAGTTATTTATATGCTCCATTACAATACGACCCCCACGAAAAGGCAAAAATAAGGACATTCCATGAAAGAACGTGAAATCTACACTGTAGGAAAACCCCTCTTGCGATTCATCTCTGTTTTGCTGGGTTTAATAATGATTTGGTTTGGCTTAATGCGATTCTTACCATTTATGGAAGACTCCATGGCTGCTTTACTGGCTCAGTACGCCTGGTTGCCTGCGGCTTCCATGGCCAGTACTGTGAGTATCAGTGTCGGTATACTTGAGGTTTTGATTGGTTTGTTATTGATGTTCTCACACGAGATGATCCGGCGTTATGCCGGGCTGGCGGCCGCCGTATTCTGGTTCTCCGGGTTATTGTTGCTGATTGGGAAGCCGATGTACCAGCATACTGATGTGTATTCCGGCTTCCCGGTGATTGGGGGAGGGCAAACACTGCTAAAACATCTTGGTATCGCCGCGTTAGGGCTGGGGATTTTTGCCTTCCAGTGCCGTGAGCGTCTATATCGTGCTGCCGTGGTCAGTCAGTGGTTGGGACAATTACTGGTGCTGATCTGGATTGGCTGCATGAAATTTACTGCGGTGGAGGCGGTGGGTATCAGCCATCTGATGAAATCAAGCCCGCTCTTCTCCTGGCTATATAACTTCTGCACTGTCCAGCAGGCTTCCATTGTTATCGGGTTGACTGAACTCGGCACGGCGGCACTCATTCTTTTCTGGCCATGGCATCAGAATATTGCACGTCTGGGGTTTCTGGCTGCGATTTGCACATACCTGTTGACCAATACTTTCCTGTTCAGCTTGCCCGCCTGGCAGTCAGACTTCGGTTTTCCGTTTATTGGTCGTACCGGACAATTTCTTATCAAGGATGAATTGTTATTGTTGGGAGCACTCGTACTGTTACTCACACCTTATGCTAACCTCTGCCGCAAAAAGTGATTGTCCACAACTGGCGAGGCGGGCTGCTTTGGTCGAGTTTTAGGTGCCAATTTAACGATTAGGGTTCGCCGTTTGCTTCCCCCTAAGAAACTTGAAAGCACAGTTTCTTAGGGGGGCGGATGATTTCTTGGACTCTCGGGAGAGAGTTAATGCATTCATATGAGGACAGAGTTCGGGCTGTTGAACTCTATTATCGGTATGGCAAAAAAGCCTCTGTGGTCATCAGAGAGTTGGGTATCCATCCATAAAACAGCTCGGTCGCCCGTGGATATCCGCTGAAAATGCGGATGGATAACGAGCAGGAACGGGTATCGCTGGCTCTGGCGCAATGGGCTGAAGAGCATGGTGTGATGCTGGAATTTATCAAGCCGGGTAAGCCAACGCAGAACGCGTTTATCGAGCGTTTTAACCGAACGTACCGGACCGAAATACTCGATTTTTATCTGTTCAGAACGCTGAACGAAGCACGGGAAATAACGGAACGCTGGCTGAATGTATACAATAGTGAGCAGCCCCATAACCACCTCTATCATCAAAAATCAGTGAAAAGGTGTGGCCTTTTTTGAAATTGTTATCATTAGAAATATGGATGTTATATAGCACCGGATTTGAAAATTCCTCTAGCGGTAAATTTTGGCGAAGGATTTGCATCCATAGTAAAGGAGGTTTTATCCTGGTGAGTTGACTGGAATACATAGTTATCAAGTTGATTTATTTTTTCTGTATTACGGAATTTGACTCAAAGTGATGACTAGCAAATGAGTTTAAAGAGTAAGCTAGCAAAGTGGCTAAAGAATATTTTTGATCTTTGATTTTTTATCATAAACACTCACATATCAAAATTAATACGCAATCTTATATGTCATTGCCGTATTGACTGGAAATTTACATTCACACCCTCTGGCACTCAAGGGTGTGAACTTGAAAAGTGTGGATATTTAATAAAATGTATTACTTATAAGTTTCTGCAGTTGCACGAACGGTTCCCCCCATCCCTGGCTTACTAATGGAAATAATGTGAAAGTAAGAAGCACCTTTTTCATCAGCTTTTTTTGATAACAACGAAACTGCCTCATCCAATGTCCCATCCTTAATTTCAATGGTGATATCTCCTGTTTTTACTTTCATGCTTTCCATTTCAGAATTACGAATTTCTTTAGCGGCAAAGACACTAAAGCTCAATGATAAAAGAAGTGCTGTAGATATGATTTTGTTCATATTCATATGTCCTTTAGGATGTTGTGTATGGAAATTGGTTTTTGTTTTATCAGTTGAGCTGAGGTTAGTTTATGGCAATCTATTGTACAATAGAGAAATTAATTAGGTGCGATGCGCTAATAGAGGGGGGTGGTGTATTATTCTGGCGTTTTAAAGTTTTATGCCAAATTGCGTGCTAAGAGGTTTTTTTTGCGCTATAAACACCTGTAATTGTAAGGCATTCACTTTTTTTTAAAAGTATATATAAATTTTTAAATGTTGTAACTCAATTTTTTACCTTATGTTTTCTATAAGAGTTTTCATAAATAATTATATTGGTTTTAGTGTCGTTAATGGCTTTGCTGAATAAATCGAACTTTTGACCGCAATCAGGGGCTTTGTTGAATAAATCGGATTTAGATAAAAGCTCCCCTCGTCGCTGACTCCCTCAGGCAATCCGTACACTTTCTGGCATACCTGCACGCGTCATTTTGTTTAATGCGCGGATCATGGCCATAGCCTCCCCAACCTGCGCATCATAATCCCGCAACGTAAGATGCCCACCAAACAGCTGTTTGACACGCTACATTGCCGTTTCAGCCACCGAACGTCGGTTGTAAACCGTGTGCCATTTCCAGTACGCATTGCTTCCCGTCAGCCGTTGCCGGGCAACCGCCTGATTTCTGTCGGCATATTCAGCTGGCCAGTAACCTGCGCGGGTTCGCGGCGGGATAAGTGCTTTGATTTTCTTACGCCGCAGTTCGTCGTGGCACCGTCTGGTGTCATAAGCTCCGTCGGCGCAGGCGGTTCTGATTTTCCGGTGGGTCTGGCAAATAAGCCCCGGGAAGGCCTCTGCATCCGTCACATTGTTCAGGGAAAGGTCAGCGCAGATAACCTCATGCGTATCAGCGTCCACCGCCAGGTGCAGTTTACGCCAGACGCGGCGCTTTTCCTTGCCGTGTTTTTTCACCTTCCACTCTCCTTCCCCGAAGACTTTTAATCCGGTGGAGTCGATAACCAGATGGGCTATTTCGCCGCGCGCGGGGGTTTTAAAAGGAATGTTGACGGACTTAGCCCGCCTGCTGACGCAGGAGTAATCCGGGCACCTGAGCGGGAGCTTCATCAGGGTAAAAATGGAATCAATAAATCCCTGCGCGGCGCGCAGCGTGAGGCGAAAGATGCGTTTGAGCATCAGTACGGTGGTAATAGCGAGCTCAGAATAACGTTGCGGACGACCACGTGAAGACGTGTTGGCTCGTCATACCAGGCCTGGATGGCTGACTCATCAAGCCAGAATGTCAGTGAGCCCCGGATGACGAGCGCCTTGTTGTAGGTAGCCCAGTTGGTGATTTTGAACTTTTATTTTGCCACGTGATACCGCTACAGGATCGGGAATGTGGTGATCTGATCCTGATTACGGCCAAAAGTTCGATTTATTCAACAAAGCCCATTTGACAATTGAGGGAAGATTATCTCGCCAGATTCCTTCGCAAGGGATGTTAATATCAATGTAGATAAATCCAGTGCTCTCCGGCATTTAAAATCTTACCCCATTAATTATGGCAAGCACGCTATTCAAGAGGCAGGGAGTTATTCGGCGGCGGTAAAAATTCTTCTTTTCATATAAATATCTCTGAAAATATTAGACATTTCATTGAGCTATGTTAGCTTTTTAATGAATCTGAATTGGATTTAAAAGCCTTTTAATCCAGTGATTTAAGAGCTAGTCTGGGATTCAATAAGTTTTTATAAGAATAATTTTTCTTTTATCATTTGTATTAACTGATTGATGATATTATATTCACCACTTGGATGGGTAAAATAATGAATCTCTAATATCGCACTTTTTATAAAGGACGGCTAGCGTCTGGCTTTAAGTCTGCCGGACACTTCTAAGTTGATTATATGCAGAATAAAATAGAATTAAAACTACTGAAAGTCATTAACTTCCTTGTCATGACAGGCAGTGTCACAAAAACGGCTCAAATGCTAAATCTCACGCCTGGCGCAATAAGTTACTCTCTAAAAATTCTCAGGAAAATGACGGGAGAACATTTATTTATCAGAACACATAATGGCATGAAGCCTGATACCACTGCGCTAGAATTAAGTCAGCGTTATGAGAGATTTACCGCCTCTTCAGAAAGTATTGGCAATACCTTGAAGACCAAAACCCGCGATGAGCTTAAGTTCATGACGTTTTCGCTGATAGAGATGCTGCTGGCAGATTCCATCTTCTGTTTAAAAAATGTCGAGGCCGGTTATCGTTTTGTGTTTTTAACCTACACTCCAGGTATCAGGGATCGTATAAACAATCTCAAAAATGACAGGGTGGATATTGATGCAGGTGGCAGCTTACCGCCAGACAAGCAAATCAGTAGAGTCAAATTTTTGTCTTCAAAAGTGTCTCTGTTAGCAGGAATAAAAAATGATTCACTTCCCGACTCCCTCACCGTTGATGATTTGAGACATGTCCGGCATGCTGTTTGGTCTGAAATGATGGATTATTGCGCAGAAAGCATAAGCGGTTCAGGCGAAATCGCCACCTTTTTGCAGAATCAGGATGTCGCGATTATTTCCGGCAGTATTGTCAACATGGTGGCCTTTTGTTCTAACAGCCAGTGCGTAATGCTGATCCCGGACGTTTTCATTCCCATTATGACCAAGAGATTCCCGGTCAAAGTACTCCCACTTCCGGCTGAGTTGGATATGCAGTACGACTGCTATCTGCACTTCAAGTGTAAACTGATTGACGACGTGGGCGTGGCTAAGTTTCTTGAAGATTTGGTGAAAGGTATGGAAACATATAACAAACCGGCTTCATTTCCATTTCAGCATAAAACCTGATTGTTTTCCAGCTGAAAAACCGTGTCGCGGTTAACCCGCGTTACACAGTCATTAGGGATGCTTGCTTTTTCATAGGAATAAAAATGAATAATATAAATATTAAGAAACTTCAAATTGTTAATGCCTTGATTGAATGTGGCAATGCTTGTGGAGCTGCGAAAAAGTTGTTTATTTCACCTTCCACCATCAGCTATACATTAAATCAATTACATACCCAACTAGGTGAAAGTCTTTTCCGAAGAGAGAAAGGCGGTTTGAAGCCTAATAAAGAAGCTTTTGTGTTGCAGGAAAAATACCATGAAATCATGGGGCTGAGTATCCCCCGAAAAGCCTTCATTATTACCACATATTCCTTGATTGAACTTTTGTTGGCTGATTATATTCATGATCTTATCAGCGACAGATACCTGCACTTCACGCCGATGGATGTCTGTGAAGATGAACGATTGCGTAAGCTGAAACATCGCGAGGTGGATATTGATATTGGCGGTAAATTACCTGTAGACGCTTCAATAATATCAAAACGCTATTTATATTCGCGCATGTGTATTCTGGTCAATAAAGATCATACCTTGATTAAAAATAATTTCTGCCTGTCCGACTGGCGTGAAAATAAACATCTTCGCTGGCAGCGAGATATTGGCAGTATCACCAGCATGGTGGGCGGGATCAAGATAACTGATCCGCTATTCAGTGAAAGAGAGATCAGCTGGGAAAGTTCGAATTTATTGACGTTGGCCTATATATGTTCGTGCAGTGATAACATCATGATTGTACCGGAAGTGTTCACGAAACCACTGATGTCTATGCTACCGCTCAAAACCTTTATGTTACCCACTGAACTGGAGATGAAGTTTACCTGCTATTTGCATTATCACCGCTCTCTTCAACATAAAGTTAGCTCTCTTGGACTTTATAATATTTTTAATAACTGACTTAAAAGACGAGAACAGAGTTTTTCCAAGGATTAAATTAATTATGTCAAATATTTCCATATATAGCCAAAATAAATTCCTCACAAGTGCATTGGAGTTACTTTGCTATCGAGTTAATAGTTCAGGGAGTTTAGTAGTTAAGACTTGTAATGCTTGTAGGGATTTATTCACATACGTGAAAAGCGTTGATTACTTGATTTTTGATGATGCAGAGCCTTTATGGTCAACTATAAGAACATTTTTAATAATCATAAAAATAAACCCCAGTGTTCGCATCCTTTCAATGAAGAATGGTCTTGAATGTAATAACTTCAAATTTTTCTTTCAGGTTGGCGTTTGCGCCCTGAGTCCGGGCTTCATTAATTAGCCAGGCAATGTCATCGGCCAGTGATTTAGAGAAGCGTTTTTGCTTTTGAGCCACGGACAGCTTATCTTCTTACTATAGCGCGGGGGCATTGTTTCAATGATGCAAATAAGAGAACCGCATTTGCTTCATCTGCTTTATTTTTGCGCCGTAATGGCATCATTGTCCGGTTTTCTCCAAGTCATGAAGAGTTGACTGTGTCAGCCTAGATGTGTGGAATATCGCTGAAGCTCTTAAACAGTCAATCTAATATAAGCTAGGCATTTGTTTCAAAACGCTTAATTTAACATAATGAATATTATACGTACTAATAATGTTACTCCAAAACGCTAATGTCGTACGCAACAACTCACAGATGTCGTCTCTGAACTAGTCTTAGAATTCCTCAGGCTTAGCTCAGGATGCAGACTTTATGTTGGTGACTATGACAGATAAAGATATATACCGGCTCGGCATCATCCAGCGTGTTCACGACCACACTCTACTGCAGCGTGAAGCTGCTCGCCTTCTTGAACTTACCGTTCGTCAAGTGCAACGTGTTTTACGTCGTTACCGTGAATACGGAGCGGCGTCGGTTGTTTCTGCCCGCCGCGGTCGTCCCGGCAATAACCGCATTCCCGAAGATTTACGCTGCGCTGCTTTGCAACTGATCCGGCAACACTACGCGGATTTTGGACCGACGCTGGCCACTGAGAAGCTTCTTGAACGACATGGCATCCCGGTTTCTGTTGAGACAGTCCGTAACTGGATGATCTCTGACGGACTCTGGCGGCCACATTCAAGGCGTCAGGTTCACATCTATCAGCCCCGACACCGGCGCGACTGCCTCGGCGAACTTATTCAGCTGGACGGTTCACATCATGCCTGGTTTGAGGAGCGCGCGCCTAAGTGCTGCCTGCTCGTGTACATTGACGATGCCACTGGCCGCCTGATGCACCTTCGATTCTGCGACTCTGAGTCTGCGTTTGATTATATGACGGCTACGCGTGAATACATTGATTTACATGGAAAACCTGTCGCATTCTACAGCGATAAGCACGCCGTATTCCGGGTCAACGGCACGGACGCGCGCCGCAGCGGAACCACGCAGTTTGGACGTGCGCTGCGCGATCTGAGCATTGAACTTATCTGTGCCAATAGCAGCCAGGCCAAGGGACGCGTTGAGCGCGCCAATCAGACGTTACAGGATCGGCTGGTCAAGGAGATGCGACTGCATAACATCAGCTCCATTAGCGAGGCGAACCGCTGGGTTGCAGGTTTTATCGATGACTTTAACCGGCGTTTTTCGCGACCGCCAAAGTATCCGAAGGATTTGCACCGTCCAGCGAATTTAGCGCCGGAAGAGCTCGATGATATCTTTGCCTGGCAGGACCTGCGCAAGCTATCAAAAGCGTTGACATTTCAATATGATAAAATGATATATCTCATTGAACCGACAGATGAGAACACCCGCATCGCCGGTGAAAGAGTCACAGTTTACGAGTACCCGGATGGCAGGATCGCCTTCCGGTATGCGCACAGGCTGCTGCGCTATCAGGTCTTTGATCGTCTCGCCTGTGTGGATCAGGGGGCGATCGTAGATAACAAGCGGTTGGGTGCGGTGTTGCGACTGGCACTTGAAAAGCAGGATGAACAGGAAGCAGAGGGACAGCGGTCGAGAAGTAAAAAAATGCCTCGCAGGCGGGCTCAAGAACGCGCACTTGAGGAACTGAGGGCAATGAATCCAGTGTTGGTCAACCCTGAAGACTTTGTTCCCAGCCTGAAACGTTGACATCTTTCCCCTGCCCGTTTGCGGTTGGCAACGATAAAAAGGTGAATACATGAATGGTCAGAAACCGGTAATGCTGCTGCGCGACCAGTTGCGTGCGGAGCTCATCGAAGCCTACATGGCTCGTGACATCTCGCTCGCGGACGCTGCGGAGTCAATGGAAGTGAGCCGCCGTCAGTGCCGCCGTCTGGTTAAGCGCTATCTCGAAGATGGTCCTGAAGGACTGATTAACCGGCGCCGAGGCAGGCCCAGCAACTATCAACTGAATGACGACCTGAAGACCCAGGTTGTGAAGCTGATTCGCACCCGTTGCCGTGGCATGAGTCCAACCGGCGCATGGCGGTTACTGAGCGCAGGCTTTGGACTGAGCATTTCAAAAGAAACCGTCAGGAAACTGATGATTGCCGAGAGTACCTGGGTAGCCCGCCCGAAAGAAAAGCTCTGAACAGCCTGACTCTCTCATGTCACAGAAGACACTTTAACTTGGCTATAAAGACGACATCTTAATAATGGATAGACAAATAATGTAAGTCCCATTTGATAATGTCACTTTTGGAGATGCGGATGTTTTGTTGGACTGGTTATGTTGTGATCCCCAGATGCTGCCGGTACTTAACCGGACTCATTGCACCCAATGATAATTTAATTCGCTTCTCGTTATACCAGCGTATGTACCTGTCCAGGAAGCAGATAAATTCTTCCTGCGTCGTGCTCGCCCAATTTCTGCCATAGTACATTTCATTTTTGACCCGCCCGAAGAAGCCTTCACACGCCGCGTTATCCGACGAGCAACCTTTACGCGACATGGACCTTTTAAGACCTGATGCATTAATACGATCCAACCAACCCGGCCATCGATAATGGCCGCCTCTGTCGCTGTGTATCACCGGTTTTTCATTTTCTCTGAGCGTATCGAGCGCGTCGTCGAGCATGCAATTCACCAGTCTTGCATCCGGACGTGTTCCTATCGACCAGCTCACCACTTTGCCATCAAAACAGTCGATTACGGGCGACAGATAGACCTTGCCCGCCGGCAGGTGGAACTCAGTAATATCAGTCAGCCACTTCTCATTTGGGCTGCAGGATCGAAAATTTCTGGCAAGGAGATTTTCAGGGGCCGGCCCTATTTCTCCGCAGTAAGAGCTGTATCGTCGTTGCCTGGCTCGCTTAACGACGAGTTGCTCCTCAGTCATTAGCCTGCGGACAACCTTTTCAGAGATGCAGAGCTTGTTCTCTCGGAGCATCGCGTGCAGACGCCGGTATCCATAGCAGCGGTAATTTCCTTCAAAGATCTTTGCCATGGCTATGCGTATTTCCGCGTACTTATCATTCAGACGCCGGCTCGCTTTGTGATAAAAATAGCAACTCCGGGCAAGCTTCAGAACACAGAGCAGTTCAGCGACTGAATAGATTTCCTTATGGGCATCAACGACCTGGGTTTTCTCCCTGTTCTTCAAGGTCAGGACGCTGATGCCCATGTTTTTTTTTATCAGTTCATTCGCTTTTGTCAGGATATCGCGTTCAAGCTGCAACTGATGAACCTGCTGTTTAAGCCGCGTGATTTCATTAAGCAATGCATCCTGGTTTTTATTCTGAGGTGATGTTTTACGTCTTCGCATGGATCGATAAGCCTCATCGTCGAGCAGGTCTTTCTTCCATTTGTACAGGACCGGGACGCTCACGCCTATGTTTTGAGCAACGTTAAGGGCGGTTCCGCTTCGGTTGCAGAGCTCACGGACGGCTTGAGATTTTTCTTCCTGACTGAAGCATTTATTTGTATTTGAGCGGACAATCGGAGGGCGTCGGTTTGGATATATTTCTTCAATCCAGCGTTTAAGTAATACGTCGCTGGGATAGCCTATGGCTCGCCGAGTAAACGCCAGACAACCACCATGCGTCAGGTAATGTTCCACAGCAGCGATTTTTTGCGCCTGTGAGTATCGCTGTCTCGATTTTAATTCTCTCGGTAATTCGCCAGTTTCTTCATAAATTCTCACCCAGCGACCGAGCTGTTTTATGGATGGATATCCCAATTCTCTGATGACCACAGAGGCTTTTTTGCCATATCGATAATAGAGTTCAACAGCCCGAACCCTGTCCTCATATGAATGCATTAACTCTCTCCCGAGAGTCCAAGAAATCGTCCGCACCCCCGTTTCCGTGGCACTATCATTGCGAATTAGCGATGTAGATCTGCATCGGGGCATGTTGATAGTTCGGCGAACTAAGTTCGGGAAATCGCGTTCTATAGTGCTGCATCCAAATACGAGTCATGCATTACATCAATACCTGAACCAACGTCAATCAACGGGTGCAGAATCTGATAAAGATGCTTGTTTCTTCATCGTTTTGCGCGCAGATGTATTGGGTAAGCCATTAGGAGGGTACCAGGTTCGACAGGTATACTGGGCCATCCAGGTGATGAGTGGACCTCACATCGCGATCACTTGCTGTTCACGCTTATCTACAACACGGGGGCTCGTATGTCTGAGATAATCAACATCCGTGTCGTTGATGTCGTGCTTGATGGAAGTCCCTGCGTTCACCTGAATGGAAAAGGCCGACGAAAGCGAACGATACCATTATGGAAATCTACGGTTGGAACCATACGGGCATGGTTGCATACCAACCTAAATATGCACGGTGATACGGCATTGCTTGGTCCGGTCGGGCCAGCCTATGACGCGAGCGAATGTGGCGCAACGTTAACACTTGCGGTTAATCGTGCGGCAGTCATTCAACCCAGTCTGAAGGGTAAGCGAGTATCACCGCATATCCTCAGGCACACGACCGCTATGCATCTTTTGCAAAACGGCGTTCCCTTCAATCTCATCGCCCTATGGCATGGTCACGAGAGCGTGAATACGACACATCGCTATGTCGAAGCCAATCTACGATGAAGGAAGAAGTGCCTTCCCGGCTTGAAGCACCTGACGCCACATTCAAGCGATTCCAGGCATCGGATGATCTACTCAAATTTTGAAAACGCTGTAACTATGCAAATACGTTGTCAGCTCCAGGCCAATGAATGGCAGGAGCTGACAACAACCCTGCCAGATAACTACACATAGTTAAAACATCAACATAGGTGTGGCTATGAATAAGTGTTCATAGCCACACAAGGGCGACGTTGTCGGGCAGGTCATTGAAGGTGCATTTGAGGTGCTGGAGGTCTTTGACCGCGTAGCGGATTCCCGAGATGAAATGAAGTCGATCACATTATCCCATTTTTTAAGCAACTTAAAGGTTAACGCTGAATGCACCAGCTGCTGCGGCAGCTGGTGCTATTTCATTTGCAGATGAGCGCTTCAGGGGCAGGGGCAGGGGCAGGATATGTTTTGTAGCACCGCCTGCACGCAGTCGGTCCATCAAAACGCCCTGGTCAGGGCTTCGCCCCGACACCCCGCGAGACTATAACTGCCGAGACTGGAAGGAAAAGGCCACCGTGAGTAAGAGCGAAAAACGCAACAGAACGGCATTACTTTCGAGCATCCGTTGCCTGCCGGAAGAACAGCAACAGATACAGTAAAGCGACCAGGCCGCCGGTCTGAGCGTAGGAGAGTATCTGCGTCGCTGTGCGTTAGGTCGCCGTATTACTGCAAAGACTGACACCAAACTCATTATGGAACTGCAGCGCCTGGGCGGCTTACAAAAGCACCTCTTCAACCAAGGGCGTGGCAGCGTCAGTGACAAATTCAGTAAGGAATACTCAGGGGTGCTGGTGGCGATCAGGAGGGCGATTATCGGAATAGATATGGGACTCGACCCCTTTGCAGAAGAGCGGGGAAACGCGAGATTCCCGTCGTGCCGGAAAAGCGCCGAGACGGGCGTTCAAGCTTCGTTAAACTGGTGACGTATGTCAGCCAGCGGGAAGGGCAAAAGCCGGATGCGCCGATATCACCGGAAAATCCTTACATACGTCCCCCGCTCCTATGCAGAAATTTTTAACCGCCTGGTCAGCTATGTTGACCGCCATGCCACGCCGAAAAAACAACTGATGATGTCTTCCGTGGACGGCATTCTGCAGGTGAAAAGCGGCGACGTTATGTGCGAAACCAACTGCTTTGGCCTGGACACGGCAGCGGCAGAAATGAATGCGGTTGCACTGCAAAACACTCGGTGTATCGACCCGGTTTATCACTGCATCCTGTCATGGCGTGAGGAAGACGAACCCACCGAGACGCAGATTTTTGACAGCGCCCGCTACTGTTTGCAGCAGCGGGGAATGGGTGAAAATCAGTACGTATTTGCCATCCACCGTGACACTGATAATGTCCATTGCCATATTACGGCGAATCGCGTTCATCCGGTGTCTTACCGCGCCGCTAATCTTTATAAAGATGTCGATACCCTGCACAAAGCCTGTCGCCACCTTGAACTTAAGCACGGCTTTACGCCAGACAACGGGGCGTGGGTTATCAACGAAAACCGAGACGTTGTACGGGCGAAGAACGAGATTAAGACCATCCCGCGCAGGGCGAAACAGCTGGAGTATTAAGCCGACAGCCAAAGTCTTTACAGATATGCGGTGATGGAATGTCGGCAAAAAATTGATACAGCGATGGCCGATCCGGCAATAATCTGGCGGGACGTTCATAAAGTCCTGGCGCATTCCTGTCTGGAACTGAAACGCAAACGCGAGGGGCTGGCCATCTATTCTATCGACGTCCCGGCCTGCATGCCGGTGAAAGCCAGCTGCGTGCATCCTGACCTCATCCTGCGTTGTCTTGAGAAAGATTTGGGCGTATTTATTCCAATGCGGTAAGCCGGGCGACTGACGGTTGATGAAACGGACAAGCAACCGGATGCCATTGTGCATACGTACCGGTATGAGCCACGTTTGCACGCCAGAGACAGCAAAGCCCGACTTATGGGTACAAAAAAACCGCCGTCGTCAGGATCAGATCACCACTATCCTGATCCTGCAGCGATATCACATGGCAAAAAAAAGTTCAAAATCACCAACTGGGCCACCTACAACAAGGCGCTCGTCAACCGGGGTTCACTGACATTCTGGCTTGATGAGTCGGCCATTCAGGCCTGGTATGAAAAGCCCGGCACATCTTCACGTGGTCGTCCGCAACGTTATTCTGAGCTCTCTATTTCCACCGTGCTGATGCTCAAACGCGTCTTTCGCCTCACGCTGCGTGCCGCACAGGGGGTTCATTGACTTTGTTTTTACCTTAATGAAACTCCCGCTCCATTGCCGGATTACTCCTGCGTCAGCAGGCGGGCTAAGTCCGTCAGCATCCCATTTAAAAGCCCCACGAGAGGTGCAATTGGTCACCTGGTTATCGACTCCACCGGCTTAAAAGTCTTCGGTGAGAGGGAATGGAAGGTGAAAAAACACGGGCAGGAAAAGCATTGCGTCTGGCGGAAACTGCATCTGGCCGTGGAAGCCAGTACGCATGAGGTTATCTGCGCTGACCTCTCCCTGAACAACGTGACGGATGCAGAGGCCTTCCCGGGGCTTATCCGTCAGACGCACAATAAAATCAGGGCTGCCTGCGCCGACGGGGCTTATGATACCAGACGGTGTCACGACGAGCTAAGGCGAAGGAAAATTAAAGCATTTATCCCGCCGCGAACGTAGACGTAGGCATCCTCAGCATATTTATCAGAAATCTGCTGCGCAAATGCAACGTTGCTGGTCATAATCAATACCAGCGGGAGGAGAATTTTTTTCATCACTGTGTCCTTTTAACGCGGTCTTCTAAAGTATAGCGCTACTTTTAAATACTGAGTGGGAGCGGGATGTTTATTATCACCAAAATCAGTTCCTTGATATTAATGGTTTGTTTATTTTTAAATATGTCATACAAGGTGAGTTTAATTTAATTTTTAAAGATCACCTGCCCCGGCTTGCAATGCGTAGTTAATTTAGCCACCTGCACAGAGATGACACAACTACCACATAGCCAAAACAAGTGACCTTACTACCGGACTAAAGTGGACAACCTTTTGAACGCAGCAGGCTGTTAAAGCGCTCGGGAGCAGTGGTGCCAGCCACATTATTCGTCCGGATCCTGGCTTCACGCTCAACGTGTTGATGTACTCTCGGTAACAGGGAATCCAATTCCGCGTAAGGGATCGCGATAACGCCATCAGCGTCACCGACAATCAGGTCACCGGGCGCGACGACCATTCCACCACAGCTGATGGCAATATTGACCTCTCCCGGACCGTCTTTGGATGGGCCTCGAAGCGTATACCCCCTGGCATAAACAGCAATGCCACCTTCCGCCCATTCGTTCAGATCGCGAATAGCCCCATCAATGACAAAGCCCGCTATTTTCTTCGTCAACGCTGAGGTTCGCATCAGTCCGCCAATCAACGCCTGCGTCAGGTCGCCTCCCCCATCCACGACGATAACATCCCCCGGCTGCGCCATTTCTATCGCTTTATGGATCATCAGGTTGTCGCCCGGTCTGACTTTGACCGTTAGCGCCGGGCCACACAGCACCAGTTGCCGGTCGGCATGCCAGGGCTGAAGCCCTCTGGCCCCTGCACTGCGGCCCATGCAGTCACCGATATTCGGGACGGGTAATTGGCGAAAAGCCTCAATCGTTGCGCGGTCAGGAACCTGTTCGCGAAGACCGATATAATAGCCTGCTGGCCAGTCGGTTTTACTGCTCATAGCATCACTCCTTTTGAATGTGAGATGGCTTCAGAATTGACACACGCCCGCGGATCAAGAGTCTTTCTCTGCAAGAAATCCAGACACTGCCGGGCTGCGGAATGCGCAACCGTATCCAGTGCTTCCACCGTAGAGCCGCCGATATGGGGAGTCAGAACGACATTAGTGAGCTGGCGAAAGGGGTGATCGGCAGATAACGGCTCTTCGATAAAAGTGTCTAACCCGGCTGCGGTCAAAGCGCCCTCTTCCAGTGCTGTTGCGAGTGCATTTTCATCGATTAGCTCACCCCGTGAGGTATTCACCACAATCGCCCCCTGAGGTAATAAGGCCAGCGTCAGGCTGTTAAGCATCTGACGGGTGGCGGCATTAACAGGACAGTGGAGGCTCAGCACCTGGCTGTTATGCAGTAACTCAGACAGCCCGGCATAACGCTGATGCTCCGTTTCTCCCACAAATGCCGGATCGAAGAACGCCACCCGCATTCCGATCGTCTGGGCAATATGCGCGACACGGCGACCAATTGCGCCATAGCCGACCAGCCCGAGCGTCTTGCCTTGTAGCTCGATACCGTTGCCAGCCCGCGTCCAGCGCCGTTCAGCGATTTCATGCTGGAAAAAAGGCAGGCGGCGGGCGGCACTGAACATTAAGGCAATAGTCAGTTCCGCCACCGATTGTGCATTTGTGGCGGGGGTTGTCAGCACAGGGATACCGCGGGCACTGGCTGCTGCGACATCAATGTTCGTCACGCCAACGCCATGTTTGCAGATAATTTTCAGTGTCGGACAGGAATTGATCGCCTTCGCTGACAAAACAGCTGTGCGCGAAATAACGGCATCATAGACTCGGGTCGACATCAGGTGTTCAACTTCCTGCTCGTCATTGCTATGTTGCAAATAATCCACTTCGCACCCGGCGTTGGCCAGTACCTTGCGGCCACCTTCTCCCAGCTCAGGGGCGGTCATTAAGAACTTGTAGGTCATATCTGACTCCTGTGATGATTTCCTTAATGTTGGCATTAGTGAATGATAAATAATATTATCCGGATATTATTTATTGATTCCTGACAGGAATGATATGGAGCTTAAAGATCTGCGTTATCTGCTGGCGATTCGGGATACCGGCCATCTGGGGCGAGCGGCTATCAGCCTTGGCATCACCCAGCCCGCGTTGACAAAATGCATTCAGCGACTGGAGAAAATATATTCGGCAAAACTCCTGTTGAAGGCGGGGCGAGGCATCTATCTGACCGAAGCCGGGTTACTCCTTTGTGACCGAGCGCAAAAAATTGTCCACGCGCTGGAAGTGACACAACGAGATATGAGTTCCCTGGCCGATGGAAATGCTGGTTATATTCGCCTTGGCGCCGCGGCCAGCGCCGCCGAATTTATGTTGCCGAAACTGACGGGGCAATTGCTGCACGCCGCACCCAGCGTGCAGCTGGAAATTAAAGTCGGCCTGAACGACTTGTTACAAAGCGCACTGCGCGAAAAGCAGCTCGATATCATTCTCGGTTTTCTCCCCGAGAACGGAGAGGAGTTTATCGCGATCCCGCTCCTCGACGATCCCGTCGTGCTGGTTGCCAGCAAAGACCACCCGCTGGCAGGTATTCACCCGACGGCAGAACAACTCAATCAGTACAGCTGGCTGTTGCCTTCGAGGGGCGTGGCAACTCGGCAGTGGCTTGAACATCGTTTGCTGGGCGCTGGCTATCCTTTGCCTCGCGTCCAGATAGAAGCCAATACGCTGGCATCGCTGCGGATGGTCATCGCGGAAACCCACCTGCTGAGTTTCCTGTCACGCCGGGTGCTGAAAGAGCAGCAGAGCGCCGTTGCGCTGGTCGAAATTCCCCTTCCACTGTTGGTCATGCCCCGTACGTTCGGATTACAGTTCCATTCATGGAGTGAGCTGACCCCTGCAGCACGTAAGCTGGCTTCTATCGCGGGTAAAATCTGGGATTACCAACGTTAAAATTGAGCTCCCGTCCCGCCCTGCTCTGCTCAGCGCTGCCAGGCACCCGATAATGGAATAATCCCCAACACCAGTGATATCACCAACATGATCAGGTAGCTGAGCAGCGACCATTTGAAGGTAAAGCGCTGATTCTCTGAGTAATCCAGCTTTAACATACTGATGACCAGATAGGTGGAAGCCACCAGCGGGCTCAGGATATGTACTGGTTGTCCAATCAACGAAGCCCGGGCCATCTCCGCTGCGGTAATACCGTGGTGCTGAGCGGCATCGGCAAGAATGGGCAGAACGCCAAAGTAGAAGACGTCATTCGACACCAGCCACGTCATGGGGATACTCAGCAAAGCGGTAACAGGGGCAAGATAGGGGCCAACAGAATCCGGGATTATGCGGATTAACGCCTCTCCGACCGCATTAACCATTCCCGTTCCGTTAAATAATCCGGTGAACACACCGGCGGCAAAAATCAGACTGGCTACGGCAATAATCGGCGCTGCGTGCTTCTCGAGCTGTGCCTTCTGCATACCGAGGTCGGGAAAGTTCACAATCAGGGCAATACATGCAGCAATCATAAACAGGTAAGCCAACGGCAGGATCTCTGTACACAATCCTGCCAACAACAGCAAGGTCAGCAGCCAGTTAAAACAGAATGTTCGTGGGCCACGGCTGCGTTGTTCGCCATCATGCTTAATCTCGCTGATCATTTTGATATCGTGACCCGCTGCCGCCAGACGCGCACGCTCGCGGCGGCCAAAAATCCAGGCCAGAATAAAGGTCCAGATGACGCATCCCATAAGCGCAGGCAAAAGTGGTACAAACACTTCACTCATATCCACCTGCATTGAGGTAACCGCGCGCGCCGTTGGCCCTCCCCAGGGAACCATATTTCCCAGGCCCGAAACTTGCAGCAACAGACAGCACACCATCGGCAAAGAGAACCCAATACGTTTGTAGATGGGTAAAAAAGCCGAAAGGACAATAATGTAAATGGTTGCACCATCGCCATCCAGCGCCACAATAACTGCCAGCAGAACAGTACCGAGGTAGATTTTAACCGGATCGCCGTGTACGACTTTTATAATACGGTTGACCAACGGATCGAACATCCCCGCTTCTGTCATAACCATAAAATATAGCATTGCGAAGAGTATCATTATCCCGTTGGGGGCCACGCTCCGCAGCCCTTAATAACATAGTCCCCCATCTCAGAATAAAAGCCGCCCAGAAGAGCAAAAATGGTCGGGATAATAATCAGTGCTGTCAGAGCTGATAGCTTTTTGCTCATTAATAAATAAATGAAAAAAATCAGCATCAACACACTCAGGGCAATCAACATTGTCAAATCCTCATGATTATTTTTATATCAGCGTTTTTTTGCACTAGCACAGTAAATTCAGGTCTCGAATACACTGCGAACCACATCACGTGACGTCTGTTTTATAACCCTCGACATTCGGTATCTTTTGATGCGCAAATGTTTACGAAATGTGTCTAACGGGTTAATTTTTGGATTATGACAGTGGGGGTGATAAATTAAAGGCATTGAATTTTATTGATATATTCCTCAGAGGAATGAGATCAGTGTTGAAGTGGAGATTTTAAGCAACGTCTGAGCCACACCGAAGAATGGGGATGTCAGGAGTGTAAAAAAATGTCTTGCGAGTTTGTGAGCGGGAACAAATAAAATATGTTTTACAGATGTATCAGTACCTGGCGGAAAGTCATTGACTTGCTGCCTACGGGAAGGGTCATGGCGTTAAGCGGAACATAAATAGCAGCCACCTCATTGAAGATTCTGTGGCTCCTTAAAGGATATTGTAAGCACACCTGTTTTAGTTCCACACACTTTTTGAGATTTCCGTCTTCTCAGCCATTAGCCGGTATTCTTCCGGCGTCAGGTTATTCAGGGATTCATGGGGCCGCTCACTGTTGTATCCATTCAGCCAGCGCTCCGTTATTTCCCGTGCTTCGTTCAACGTCCTGAACAGATAAAAATCCAGTATTTCGGTCCGGTATGTTCGGTTAAAACGTTCGATAAACGCGTTCTGCGTCGGTTTACCCGGCTTGATAAATTCCAGCATCACGCCATGGTCTTCAGCCCATTGCGCCAGAGCCAGTGATATCAGTTCCGGCCCGTTATCCATCCGCATTTTCAGCGGATATCCACGGTTTGCCACTATTTTTTCCAGAACCCGCACAACGCGCTGTGCCGGGATATTCAAGTCGATTTCGATGGCCAGAGCCTCGCGGTTAAAATCATCCACGACGTTGAAAGTCCGAAAACGTCGGCCGCATGTCAGCGCGTCGTGCATAAAATCAATCGACCAACTTTGGTTCAGTGCTTCCGGCGTTGCCAGCGGAGCCGGATTGCGCACCGGCAGGCGTTGTTTACCCTTACGACGAAAATTGAGTTTTAGCAGACAGTAAATCCGGTGTACCCGCTTGTGGTTCCAGACGTAGCCCTGCCTGCGAAGCACCTGAAAAGCTTCTTAAATCCATAGCGGGGATAGCGTTCAGCTGCCTCAGTCAGCCCCTGGATCACCGGTTCATCACGCCGTGTATCCGGTTGATAACGAAATACCGTCCTGCTCAGCGATAACGTCCTGCATGCCTGGCGTATGCTCATCGTAAACTGCGTGGTCAGATAGCTGACGAGCTCACGCTTTATCGCTGGTTTCAAAGCTTTTTTCAATGACGTCTTTCAGCGCCCGGCATTCCAGACTCAGATCGGCAAACATCTGCTTCAGACGACGATTTTCGTCTTCGAGATCTTTGATTTTTTTGATATCAGCGGCTTCCATCCCGCCATATTTCGCCTTCCAGTTGTAGTAGCTGGCTTCGGAAATAGCGGCCTCGCGGCACACATCTTTGACGGTCCTGCCCGCTTCGACTGATTTCAGGACGGCGATGATCTGGTGCTCGGTGAATCGGATCTTACGCATAGCGATCTCCTCAGGGGACATAATCAGTATGTCGGAAGATCTCTAAAAGTGAATGGGCCGTTTTGATGGGATACTTACAATATGACTGCATTATTATTAGAATTTATCTTTGTCATACATGGTGTAAGTCTTATGAGTATAAATATAAGAGCAGCACAATTTTCTGATGTTGATGGAGTCTTCTTAGTCCGAACATCTGTGATCGAGAATCATCTGAGCCGCGAAGAAATGCGGAGAATGGGAATTACTGAAAGCGTCGTGGGTGATATGACCAAAAAGGGTCATTGCGCATGGGTTGCCTGTGATAACGGTGAAATTATAGGTTTTTCAATGATTTTAAGGGAGAAAGGCTGTCTTTATGGTCTTTATGGTCTTTTTGTTCTTCCTGAATACGAATGGAGAGGTATAGGTCGCAGACTCACTGTGCTTGCGGAACAGGAGTTATTCAGACATCACGAAATTGCCTGGCTGGAAATCGATGAAAACAGCCGTGCGGCAAAATTTTACATGCAACTCGGCAGGGGTAATAAAGCAAATTTGGATGGCACTTTCATCAGGTTAGAAAAGCAACGTGATAATTGACTTTCTACAGCTCTCATCGAGTCCCGCTTTTAGCGAAGTATAGTCATTCTTGCCCTGAGAATTACACTTTGAAGTAATTCAGGGTATGCGCTGACTGGTTACGAATATTGAGCGAGAATAACGTGATGATCGCCGTTTTTTTTTCGAGCCAGTAGGTGCTCCACGTTCGATAACGAATACTCTGGGCATGCAGATAAACCGCTGGCTATATTTCTTTCGAAGAGCGTGGAATGCAACCAATCCCCGATAAAAGGAGTTTGTGATGACTGTGACTAATCAATTTGCTGCACATGTTGGCCTGGATTGGGCAGATAAAAAGCACGATTTCTGTGTTCTGTTTAAAAACGATGAACGCGTATTCCATGTGATTGAACATCTAGCAGAAGCGCTTGATGTCTGGCTTACCGAGGTACACCAGAAGGTAAAAGGCAGAATCGCTATCGCCATTGAGCTGAAGAAAGGTTCCGTGGTGTATGCTCTTCAGCAATATCCATTTATCACCATTTTCCCTGTCCACGCTTTGTTCCTGGCTCGTTACCGGCAAGCCTTCTCGCCCAGCGGCGCTAAAGATGATCCGCAGGATGCCGAGCTGGCATTAGAGTTAATGCTGCGCCATACCCAACAGATAAAAGCTATTGAACCCGACAATGCGGATAGCCATTCTCCTGGATAAACGTATCCGCAAACTCAAGCAGGTTGTCATAAGTGGACACTGTTCTCTCCGCTCTCTGAAATAAAATAAACACACGCAGAAACGCCCGGAGCCATAAGGCTGCCGGGCGTCGCTGCAGGGTAACGCTTTAGCGGTAAAGTGTAGCGGTACCGGAATATGGAGACATGTTACTGACGCTGGTGACGCGGTAGCCGGAGGCGCCTTGTTTCTCCGCTTTCACCATCAGGGCATTATCCAGGTCATCCGGCGTTGCCGCGCCGTGCGCCGACACTTCCCCGACTTTAACGGAGTCATATGCCTGCTGACGGTTCAGTTCATTGGCTATGGACGGGATCATGACTTCGGAAATATCTTCCAGTCCGGTCAGGCTGGCCTGGTCGTTATAATTCAGATTTTCGGCGACTGAGCCAGAAACAAATTCAGTACCGGCTGCATCCTGGCTGACGTTCAGAACACCTGCCTGGGTTTCCCATACGGGTCCCTGCTCGGTCTGGGCGGCGAAAGTGATTACCGGGAAGGTCAGGAGTGCTGCAATCATTAATTTTTTCATGTTGTTACCCTCATTTATCTTTTTAATATTGTTTGCTGTGTATGTTGTGTCGTGCTGTTGAAACCAAGACTACCTACCAGTAGATAGGTTGGCAAGGGCAAAATATCTTTATATTTTTAATTGTGATTTGAATCACATTTTTACCGTGTCTGTTTTGATGAGTACCCGAGTTGAGGAGAGGGATCAGGCCGACCGAAAGCCATCTGATTCAGTCTGGCCCGGAGGCAGGCAGGGCTTGTTGTGATACCACCCTGCGGGCTGACAAATTTTCTGTCAGAGCCTGTCCGGCGCCTCACGCCCGCGCAATAAATTGCGCACCCGTTCACCGTTACTGTCACTCATCAGGCGGATCAGAACTTCATCCGGACGGTGATGGGGCACGGGATATTAAGTCCCCGCGCCGGCGGTTCCCTGAACCCTGTCGGGATTGTTTTAGCAGGAGGTGTTTGCCACGCCTGACCGGGTTAACCCCGGCAGAGAAGGGGTTTGAAGTTCAGTGATGTAAAAGCCGCGCTAAGCGTATCTGAAATCGATTTTGACACTACTCCGTCTCAAAATGACCAAAGGCGATATTTGGAATCGCTTTTGAGCCAGGCATGCAGCCTCATAAGACTCTATATTTCAGCCTGTTATTTCCTTGACGTGGTTTTTCGCACGGCTGGCCCCCGACCTCCTAACATCATCAGCATCATGGGGTTCTACGCCAGAACCCAAAACAGGAGAACAATACCAGGCGGGATTATGTGAGGGTTTTCACATTATATGGAGAGTGTCATATTTTTTTCTTGCAAGACTATCTACTGGTAGGTAGTCTTGCTTTCAACAGCGGAACATACAGACAAAAAATACAACAGAACATCAGGAGTCTTACAATGAAAAACACTATCAAAGTACTTATCGCTACCGTCGCCTTATCCACCACCGCACTGGCTTATGCCGCCGGCCCGCAAATGGTCTCCCGCGGTGAGGCGGTATCACTGCAAAAAATTGGGGTGGTATCGTCAGGCGGCTTCACCAGCCCCGATGACCTGGATGCCTCACTGGCCATGAAAAGCGCTGATGCCGGCGCCAGTCATTACCGGATTATTGGTGTTTCCGGAAACAATAAACTCGCGGGTACAGCCATTCTTTACCGCTGAACCCGGCACAAATAATGTGCCGCAGCGCCTCCCGGCCCGGGGAGGCCGGATATGAAAACGCCCGGAGTCTCCCTGACTGCCGGGTTTTCCGGTATCTGAACATAACAGGCATTCCACTGCCCGGAGAACACCGATGTCCACTTATGACAGCCTCCTTGACCTGGCTGATACCCTTATTCAGGAAAATGGCTTTCAGGGATTCAGCTATGCTGACCTGGCTGCCGGCCTGGGAATACGCAAGGCCAGTATTCATTACCATTTCCCGGGCAAAACCGACCTGGGTATCGCCTACTGTGAACGCAAGGAAACCCGGCTCCTGCAAATGGAAGAGAAACTGCTGGCAGTCCCTGCCGGGAAAGCCCGCCTGGAGGCGTATATGGACGCCTTTGCCTACTGTGCGCTGAAAGGGCAAATGTGTGGCGTCCATGCCATGCTGTCGGACAGTAATCAGTTCGAGCCGGCCCTGCAGGATGCGGTAAACCGGCTGGCACAGACGGACCTGAGGATAATCGCTGACGTTCTGCGTACCGGCCGTGAAAACGGTGAGCTGACATTCATGGGTGAGCCCGCTGACCTTGCGATTATTATTAATTGTGCGGTGAAGGGCGCGCTGATGCTGAACCGGGTTCCGCCGCATGATGCCTGCGAACGTATGAAACGGGCAGTGCAACAGATGTTCAACTGCCCGTAATCACTCACGCAGCTGATGGCCGGCCCTGCCAGTGCCATCAGCTGGCTTCACTTTTTACGCCTCTCTTGCTGCCCCCGCAGCCTCACCAGGCACGGTTGTCGCGGGCGGACAGCCGTTTCACCGCCATCCATTAATGTGACTGGCGTCGCATTTAAATCAACGGGGCTAATTTTGCCTTGCCAATCTACCTTCTGGTAGGTAGATTGGCTTTAACGACACAGCACACAACTAAAACAGAACTCCAGAGGTGACCATTATGAAAACACTCATTCGCGATGTTATTGCCATCTTTACCCGCAGACCTCATGGCCCGGTCATGGTGAAACAAGACCTGACTGAAGCAGAAAAGGCCGCGCTGATGCCGGTCCGCTCATTTTCACTCGGGTGGATTTCTACCGTTGAGGAGCTGGAAAGAGAGGTGGCCCGCGAGACTTGCGAATCAGGGGCAGCCGGTTACCTGATATCAGATTTTGAACAGGGCCGCTTTATCCACGCCCGCGCCACGCTTTACGCATAATCCGGCTCAGTCACAACGAACACAATAAGGACATCACTATGAACAGCCTCACTCACCGTTACCTGCACAGCTTCACAAAGAAACTGGCCCGCGTGGATTTAATCGCCCTGCGCCTGTCCGTAATTTTTATCTTCGGGCTGTTTGGCACGTACAAATGGTTTGCCTTTGAGGCGACAGGTCTGCATCACCTGCTGACAGGCACCTGGCTGGGTGCGCTCTATCCTTTTCTGGGAGTCCGTGGCGTCAGTTATGCTCTCGGGGTGGTGGAGAACATGACCCTGCTGGCACTGATTATTGGTTTCTTCCGTCCTGCAGCGGGTGCGGTGGGTGCCATCATGGTTATCGGCACCGGGATAGTGACCCTCAGCCTGCAGCCGCAGCTGGGCCGTATTGACAGCTTTATTATCAAAGACATTCTGCTGGTTGGTGCGGGCCTGACCCTGCTCCGCCATGACCTGCGTCGTGTCCTGATTTTTCGCCGACAGGAGCGGTTTCAGCAACAGCAAGGCCGTGCACGGTCGCCACGCCGTATTACGGTTCCGGTCATGGGGTAAACCTGTTGCCAGCCGGCGCGAGTCAGAGAATGCAATTGTACTGCCGGGTTCACTGTGAGAGGCAGGGATGCCACCCTGTTACGATAGCGCAGCCAGTTAAAATAACGGGCGTATCGTGCCATGTTGTCCGTTCCCCCAAAGTTCTCCTTCTGGCGGTTTCTGGGAGCCGGCTGGCTGAAACGCCTGGCCGCCCGGTTTGTTTTGCATTAACGCGCTCGAAGCTAAGTGCATCAAGCTGTAATTCATGAACAAATATACGAAAAACCCTGACAGGATTATCTTTTGTGACAAAATCATCCAGCACTTCAGGAAGCAACGTCATCTGATGTTTGCCTTGACCTATTATATGCTGAGTCATATCTACACCCACAATATCTAATCGTATACTTTTAATTTTTTTAAATAAAGTAGGTTGCTGCACGGGTTTATCAATAATGGTTGGTCATATAAAGCCAGTACTTAGACCAAAAAGTGATCAGCAATTTTCACACAGCCTGTGCATGAAGCAGCCTGTCTTAATGAGTCAGGGCAACCTTTAGCCAGGAGCAGAAGTTAATCTAAATTTTCGTCGGAACTGCAGCATCAATCAAAGTAAGCTCAGGGAAACTGATACACTTATGAAAATTCAGATCGGTTGATCGGAGTGAGTCCATATGGCTCGTAAATGTTTATAAAAACTCGCCGATTCATACAGCGCTTCAAGGCAAGCCGGACTGACCGGCCTGTCCGAAATTCGATGTCAGCATCAGCGGATGTAATATCCAGGCTTTACAGCCCTGCCACAAAGGGTAAGGATTAGCTGATATGCCCAATGCAGCATCGTCGAGAGCTGAAATTATTAACGCGTTGAAAGCAGTGCGTATTAAGATTGATCCTGTGTTCAGGACCCTCGCCCTGATGTCATAAGAACAATATAGAGTGGTTGTGCGTTGATAAATAAAAACAAAATTACCATCAGAGACGTCGCTGAGCTGGCCGGAGTATCCATCGGCGTGGTTTCACGAGTATTGAATCCCGGTACTGGTTCAGTGTCCGAACGCACGCGCGTTCGAGTGTGCGAAGCAATGCAAACGCTTAATTACACCCCCCAGAGTTCCGCCAGAGAATTAAAAACAAACCTGAATAATACTATTGGCTTAGTGGTGGCTGACATTGCGAATGACTTTTTTTCTGAGATATCAGATCTTATCGTACGGCGGGCCAGAGAACAGCATATGAATGTCATTCTTGTGACGACTCAGGAAGATCCGCTGCTTGAGCGTGAGAGTCTGCGGATGCTGATGCAAAAGCGGGTCAAAGCCATCATAGCCACGCCAACCAGTGCGAACAGTGATATCTGGCAATCCATCGGTGAAATGGGTATTGCTGTGGTCTTTATCGACCGTTTTCTTGAAGACGTTAAGCATGCCAGCGTCATTGGTTTTAATAACCACGACTCTGCATGTGATGCCACCCTTTATCTTGCCCAGCAGGGACACAAGCGTATTGCCTGGATCAGCGGCCCCCTTAATACCTCAACATCTCTACAGAGGCTAAATGGCTATCAACAAGGTCTTAAAGAGAGCGGTTTAGCGTGGGATCAGCAATATACCGTAGTGAAGAATTTTCGCGATCCACTCGCCAGCCAGGCACTAGATGAACTGCTTGAGCTTGAGGTACCACCGACGGCAGTCATTATTGGTAATACCTCAATTGCACCGGTCATCATGTCACGGATCCGCGAACTGAAGATTTCTGTTCCTGACGATTTATCGCTGATTGTTTATCATGATAGCCACTGGAGCCGGCTGCTGTCGCCTTCCATCAGCGTCATCAAGCACCCTCTCGAAACGCTGGCAGAAAAAGCAATTCATAGCTTGTCTGGTGAACAACAGAATGTATTCGAATTAACAAGCGTGCTAATAAAACGCGAGAGTGTCTCGTCGATTAAATAGAGAGTCCATTCAGGCGCTGTATTTGCCGGATAATACCGCAATGATCTAAATCGCCATCACCCGCGGCAACCATCTGGCTGAACAAGACATTGACCTTATCAGTTAACGGCAATGTCAAATCAAGCTGTTGTGCCAACGCCATGATACTTTTTGTATCTTTGAGCTGCCATGCCGCTGAACCGCGTGCACAAAAGTCACTTTCTACCATGCGTTCACCGTGTTGTTGTAGCAAGCTGGAATCAGCAAACCCGCCCAACAGCGCCTCCCGGACCTTAATCGGATCGGCCCCACCCCGTTGCGCCAATGTAAAGGCCTCTGACAATAAACATAACGTCCCGGCGACAATAATCTGGTTTGCAAGTTTGGTGAGCTGTCCTGCACCAACGTCTCCCACTCGGGTAACGTTACCAAGGTGAGTAAGCAGAGGTCGAAGCCGATCGATACTTTGCTTCGCCCCTCCTGCCATCAATGACAACGTACCATTCTCCGCGCCTTTCGTACCGCCAGACACGGGCATGTCCACATAATCAAGTTTTGCGCGTCGAGCCTGAAGTTGCTGTTCAACCACCTTCTCCGGGGTGAGCGTGCTCATCATGATAATTATCGAGTAGTGAGCAATGAGTGACAATCTTGTCTCGGTGAAAATCACCTCGTCGCAGGCATCGGCATCACTCAAAAGACAAATGATAACGTTGTTCCGGGATAATAACTTTTCGACTGAATCGACACATTTGACACCAAAGGTTTCCAGACCGAGCGCTTTATCCTTTGTCCGGTTCCACGCCTCGACCCGACAATCAACTGCAGCCAGACGACGCGCTACCGCTTGCCCCAGTAACCCCGTACCGATCAAACCTACTCGTGTAGTGGTATCCATAAATATTTCCTGAATAACTCGCGACGACACTTGCCGCCGCGGCAAAGTTAACGTCTATAAACCCGCGAGGCTTACCATTTGTTTACGCAACTCGACGATATCCAGATTATTTTCAAATTTGACATCGGAGAAGCGTATCGCTTTGTCTTTGGCGACATCTTTGACCAGCTTGACGTGATGTGCTAGCCCCATTGGCAACAGGTCCTGATCCACGCTGATACTGGCTGGTAGCGCATTCGCCCAGACGGTAAAACCACCTTCACCATCCAGCATTTCCCCGGCCTTGAGATCGCGTTTTGCCGTTGCCACCGCATCTCCCCTGAAGCTCAATGCTGAACCTGTGGCTTCATTACGCAGCACGGCAGAGAGAATGCTGATGCTGGTTTCCAGCCCAATCAAATGGAAAGGACGCCACATTGAGGCGTACCAGCCAGTGGGGTCGGTGAGCAGCCCATATTGTTTGAAGCAGGCACGGCTATACTCATCGGGAGCCTTAAAGGTGACAAAAACGCCGTAACGGATATTATTGAGCACTTCACGTCCATCTGGCTCCTGGCTTGCGGCAATATCTACCAAGCCACTCCGGCCCAGTCGCCCGCCATCCGCCTCGGGTGAGAATACTCGGGCCAGGTCATGAACCCCTGCTGGAGGAAAAGCCAGCCCATTATCAGGGCAATCCAGCCCTGTTGCGTTGGCCACAGCTGCCATTTCAATCGCCGCCTTGGTACCATCGGTGAATGAGTTGTACATTTTGGGATTAAAGTCGCCTGCAGCGACCTCCTCTTCCGACCAGCCAAAAAAGCCCCAGACGGTATCTGGCGTTGAGTAACGGTAACGAGGCTCAAAATTCATCCCTTTACCAGCGGCAACAATTTCAAATCCGCAGGCACGAGCCCAGTCCACCAGTTCACAAATAATTGCAGGCTGATCGCCGTATGCCATGCTGTAGATCACACCTTGTTGCCGTGCCCGTTCAGCGATTAGCGGCCCACACAAAACATCAGCCTCTACGTTCACCATGATCACATGTTTGCCATGTTCAACGGCTTGCAGCGCATGGCGAGTTCCAGCCAGTGGATGCCCCGTTGCCTCAACAATGCAATCAATCTGCTCACAGCGGAATAACAGCTCCGCATCTTCCACCACACAGGTCGATCCATCCCGTAAGGCAATGTCGATATTTTCTGCGCGGTATTGCGTTTCAGGCCAGCCGACGCGAGCCAGCGCGTGGCGGGCTTTATTTACATCGAGATCGGCAACGGCCACCACCTGCAGTCCTTCCAGATGACGAAGCTGTGCAAGTACCATAGATCCAAATTTTCCGGCACCAATAATGCCGACCCGAATCGGCTGCGCGGAACCTGATTTCACGGCACAGGCACGCTCATTTAACAATGCTGCTAAATTCATTTTTACTCCTCGATAGGATGTTTAAGATGTTGACATTAACGCCAGCCAGCAACCTGACGGCGACTTTTACTCAGGAGATAAATCAGTAACGGTGAAAAAAGCACAAGTATCGATAACAGGTAGAGACCGTTCTGTGATTTACCGGTAAGGGAAATAGTGAGTCCGACTAGGAAGGGACCAAAAAAGCCGCCAATATTGCCGATAGAGTTGATTAGTGCCAGGCCTCCGGCTGACCCCTGGTTCGTGAGGAAAGAGGCGGGTAAGGTATAGAATGTCGGCACACAGGCCAGCATGCCGACGGTAGAAAGCGTCAGCCCCAGCATAGATATCACTGGTGAGTCACTGATGGCTGCGACCACAAATCCGACGGAAAACAGTATTGAAGGGAGGATAAAGTGCCAGGTCCGTTCATTCGTTTTATCGGAATGGTTTGACCACCAGCACATAGCGACAGCGCCAACGATGTAGGGAATGGTGCCCAGCAGACCTGACCTGCTCCCCTCTAATTAATGCGTTGCGGACTTAGCAACGTCCGCTTCACGCCCTGAGACATTCGACATGCCTTGTATGCCTTCAGTAAAGGCGAGTGTCGTGCTTCGAGAGCCAGCAGATATTTTGCTTCGTCGTACTGAGTTCTGGTCTTCCAGCAGCGGTAAATGATCCTATCCATTTAAACGACGGAGCCCTTATGGCTGATTGATGAGATTTTCCTTTTTCTCGCAGCCCCTGATAATACAACTTGGCCCAGTATGATGAGTTAACCGCCTTGGCAGCCCATTTAACAAAGGTCTGCCTGACGAACTTCGCACACTGCCAACGCCAGTGAACCCAAGATTTTTGACCACTTCGTTCGGTTACTGGTGCAATGCCAGCGTAGTTTTATATTTCTGCTGCGCTATTAAAGCGGTTACGGTTATCACCCAATACTGCAAGCATTCGCGGGGCCATACACCTGAGCCAGCCTAAGGCAGGGCATCTGGAGTAGCTCCCTGGCCACAATCGCATCATATTAGTTACAACATTCAATTATTTTTTACCAAATAGTCCCCCAGCATCGAGCCCGAACGCACCCTTTTGGCCACCTGAAAAGCGCCTCGTCCCGGGCCAACGGCCCGTAATAGAGTGGCTTTAAATAGGATGTTGTAACTATCATGACCATCGCCTTTAATGGTACAGCTTACGCGGAGGTAGGGGCCGCCTGGAATTCGGAAATTAAACTACGTTTAGAGTTTTGGCCTTAACGAGAGGTCTCGTTCCGCTGAGCGCAAGCCTCTGACCCTGAGAGGTGTACGCAATGATTAGGCTGTCCGTTAATGGTTTTACTTACTTTCGTATATAAAACCTGCTTTATATACGTAATCGTTCAGTTTCGTACACAGGAACGCTATAGCAAAGCAATCGGAGGGATAGCCAACACCCGAGCGGTTAAAAATTATCCATAGCGAATGGAAGGGACTTCCTCTAGATATGCGTCTGATTAATCTTGCCAAAAATGTCTTTGCTGTTCACTGTGTTGACCAAAATGGCAAAGCAGTTCTGGTTAAACCCAAGGTGTCGCGTGCAGCACTTTCTGAACTCATCGCATGTTTACCTCCCTGTGTAATTGGAATGGAAGCCTGCTCGGGCGCCCACTATTGGGCAAGATTATCAGGCAGTATGGCCATGATGTCAGGTTGATGGCTCCGAAATTTGTCTCACCCTATCGCATGGCGGGTAAGACCGGGGAAAATGATGCAGCTGATGCAATAGCTATTTGTGAGGCCGTGCAGCGGCCGCATATGCGCTTTGTACCCGTCAAAGACGAAAGCCAGCAGGCAATGCTTATATCGGACAAGACAGGGATTTATCCAGAAAGAACAGCAACGTATAACCGTCTTCCGGCCCTGGTAGCCGAATTCGGGATTATCGCCCCAAAAAGCACTGATGCTTGCGTCATATTGTTTCTGACCAAAAGGAAACTCTGCCAGTACAGGTCAGGATTTGCATTGATGATCTATTGTCGCGCATTACTAATATTGAAGAAAAAATAGCCGAATATGACAAGGTATTATCGCAAGTGGCCAAAACAGATCATCGCAGCCAGCAGTTAATGGAACTGAAAGGCATTGGGCCTACAACCGCAAGTGCGCTGGTCGCCAGTATTGGCAACGCACATAATTTTAAGAACGGGCGTCAACTGGCAGACTGGTTGGGACAAACGCCTCACAATTCAGTAGTGGCGGAAAATCAAAGCTTGGCAAGATAACAAAAGCGGGTGATGCCTACCTGAGAACCCTGCTGGTCCAGGGCGCCCGTTCTGTAAGAGAATAGAACGGACTCGTTTAGTCGTTAAAGATGGACATAGCTGCGCCAACAGATATTGTGTGGGAGAATTGGAAACCGTCGAGCTACTGAAATACCTCTGGCGACCAAAAAAGCGGGGAAATATCAATGAGCCATCAGTTCCATTCCGCCATTGATAACAAACTGAACTCCCATACACACCAGTAAAAATCCCATCAAACGTGAAATGGCTTCAATTCCACTATGGCCCAGTATACGCATAATTGCCCCTGAACTTCTCAAACACCCCCATAACAGTAATGACACGAGAGCAAAGGTAACGGGTGGGGAAATCCAGATCACCCATGCAGGAAATCCGCTATCGTGGTTCATTGTTGTCGCGGTACTGATAATGACGGCGATAGTCCCTGGGCCTGCTGTTGTCGGCATGGCCAGTGGAACAAAAGCGATACTAGCTCCGGTGCATTCTTCAATTTCCTTCGACTTGCACATGGCTTCCCTTGATTCATGCACTTTTTGTTGCGGGAATAACATACGAAAGCCGATAAATGCCACGATCATACCGCCCGAAATACGTAATCCAGGAATGGAAATACCGAATGTATTCATTACGAGCTTCCCACCATAGTAAGCCACAACCATAATTAGAAAGACGTAGATCGCCGCCATTTTCGACTGTTGATAACGCTCAGAGGCGTTCATGTTGGCTGACAAACCGAGGAAAACAGCAACGGTGATAAGCGGATTTGCCAAGGGGAGAAGCACGGCAAGACCAAAACCAACAGCTTTAAAAAGATCGAGCATGAATTCTTATCCCAACAATACATTGCCATAATTAACTAATATAATCGTACATCACATGATGATTAAACGTGCCAGGTTATTGAATGACTGGCTAGTCGATACACCCTTGATACTGATAATTAGCACTGAATATCGGACATCATTTTTATGAAAATACCATTATGATAAAAATGATGCAAATACAGATAATTTAAAATTACAATTGTAATGATCTACATAATGTCGGTGATTTAAAGTTTTTACGTACAGCACAGACAAAAAGGCTAAAAATACCATATACTTGCCTCTTGAATTGACAATAAATTAAACAACAATCTACTCGAGAGGTGTTTTCACACAGCATTTGCATTCCATTTTATATCCGCTATTCTGGAATTATAAGTCTTATTCTGCAGGCTTTTACTTCGGTAACGTAAACTAGGAAAAGGGAAAGTCACCAAATATTATCCTGATAAATTGACCAAAAGAAGACCAAAAAAATCGAAGGCGGAGAACATATGGCAGTCAAACGTATCAATAGCAGCCCAAGGATGAGTCAGGCATCTCAGCATGGAAACATGGTTATTTTATCCGGACAGGTTTCTGAAGGTCAGAGCGTCGCTGAGCAGGCCAGAAATTTATTCTCCAGTATTGACGAACTCCTAATGAAAGCAGGTACAACAAAATCAAATATTATCTACGCTAATATTTTCCTGACTGACATGAACGATTACGATGCGTTTAATTCGGAATGGGATGGGTGGATAGATGTGGAACATCAGCAATCCCCTTCCCGTTCAGCAATCCAGGTTGTTCGTTTGGCAAAACCAGAATGGCGGGTTGAAGTTCAGGTTATCGTGGGCCTTTGATCAACGTTCATACAACACACTATAAGGAAAACATTTTATGCATGATGAAACTTATCCTAAAGAAACGATCGCGCTAAATGATGATGAAATATCAACTGAACTCGCAGCGATTCACATCCCGGATATTGTTATTCCTGAAGGAGGTAAGCCTCTTCTTGAAAGACGTATGCGCTGCCGCATTCTGGAGTGTCATCCGGGGAAAATTATCGCACTTCACTCACATAAGAATCGCCCTGCACTACTGTATGTTCTGCAGGGTTCAGGTGAGGAGCATAGCAACCAATTCAGCGAGGTGCGCATCTGGAAAGAGGGTGATTGCTTCGCGGAGTTTAACGATACTGAGCATTGGGTTAAAAACCGTTCAGATGTGACCCCATTACGTGTTCTGACTTTTGATTTGATTGATGATGAACCTGCTCCGCAGAAATGCGGCAGCGGCTGCTAAATATAACTCTGAATTGGCAGTGAATATTCATACTGTTCTTCCTGATGTAATCCCGCGAGTATGCTGGTTGCATCAGATTTTACATCACCTCATGCCTCTCCAAGGATACAGACCTTAATTAAGACACCGAAATATAAAACCGTGACATACTTCAACATCCCCTGCAAGAAAATTAAAATTAATCATCGCGAATAAATCCTTGATGAAAAAAATATTAAAACGTGACCACTTTATATTATATAAATAATAAAATTAACTATTCTACATTATTAAAAATACTATGTATCAGCTTGAAATAGTACTCGCTGTCAGTGTTTCGACGCAGGGAATGCTAAGCAAGCGCTGTCCAACCTCATCGTCGTCCAACTTTCGTTTCAACTGAGATTCCAAATCTTTAATCTGCTCAGCAAGATAGTGATAATGCTGTTGTAATCTCAGCAATAACTAGCTGAGGTAAAGAGGCAAACTACTGTCCTCAAGAAGGGTACTCAGTCGGCTAATAACGGCAGATCCTCGTGGAACGCTGATGCCAAATTCCAGCAGAAAAGCATGCATCTGATTGGTTGTTTTTACCTTATCCTGAACCAGGGATTCACGAACAAGATGCAGAGCCCGCATTGCCTGCTGAGATTCCGTTCTGCGTTGCACAAAACGCATAGACGGACGCGATGCAGCTTCACAAATAGCTTCGGCGTCGACAAAGTCGTTTTTGTTACTTTTAACGAATGGACGGACAAATTGTGGTGATACGAGCTTAGGAAAATGCCCCAACTCTTCCAGCTTGCGTGCCATAAAGTGAGAGCCACCACAGGCTTCCATTGCGATGGTTGTAGCGGGGCATGTCGCCAAGAATTCGAACAACTATCCCGCAACGAACGCGTGCCTGTTACTGGCCGGTGGAATATGCCGACAAAAATCAGACGGTGGCGAGGCAACGACTGACGGGGAGCAATACTTACTGGAAATGGCATACGGCTTACAACCCGCGCTCGGTGGCTGAAACGACGATGTACTGCGTAAAACAGCTGTTTGGTGTGCATATAACGTTGCGGGATTATGATGCGCAGGTTAGAGAAGCTATAGCCATGATCCGTGCCTTAAACAAAATGACGCGTGCAAGGATGCCAGAAAATGCGCGGATTGCCTGAAGGTGTGACTGAAAGAGAGACTTTTTATTTAAACCTATTTATTCAACAAAGCCGTATGAAACTGCAGGCTAAGGTTTTTTTAATCTGAGTTACGTTTTTTTACGTTTACAGTTATGATATTGATATTATTTAAAAATAGCTCTCTTTAAATTCACCTTACTTTCAATCTTGTTTGAACCGGTTTATCTGCTAAGAGAACGACTTATGTTGCAGACTCGAACATCGCTACAGTGGATATTTGGGGGGGTTACACTACGCTGTAATTAATATTAACTATTTCAATAATGACAACAATTTTCAGGTGGAAAATGAAAAAACCGATCTTCATTTTTTTCAGTCTGTTTTTCTCTCAGACAAGCCATGCGAGTGCCCTTTATTTCTACGAGATTGGTACAGAAGATACGGCTCTCGCGGGAGCGGGACAGGCCGCTCGTGCTCAGGACGCTTCCACTATAGTGACCAACCCGGCAGGGATGACACGGCTACCGGATCATATGTTTACGGGTGGATTGCAGGCAATGGATGGGGATGTCTCTTACTCGCTTGACAACGAAAACGGCCGGAAAAGTCCCGGTGATATCATGCATTTTTTTCCCAATGCCAGCGCGTTCTATACCCAAAAGATTAATGACGATCTCTACGCGGGGATTGGACTCTACGGTAACTATGGACTGAGCATTGATTACGGTAACTGGCAGGGGGATCGTTTGATCAAGAAAAGCAGCATGGTTGCCATGACGCTGAGCCCCTCTTTGGCCTATAAAATCAATGACAGACTCTCCGTTGGCGGTTCAGTCAACGTTAACTACGGTTTGCTTTCGCTAACGCGTAACGTCGGGGGAAATGAAGAAAAACAGCAGGATCACGACTGGGCTTTGAGTTATCGCCTTGGCCTGCTGATGGCGCTGACCGATCAAACCCGCGCCGGTATCACCTGGACCAGTGAAACCAAATACAATTTTGATATTAACGGTAAAGTCCGGCTCCCGAACGTACCCAATGTTGATTATGACCTGCCCATTTCGGCACAGGTGCAGGCACCACAACAAATCATGCTGAGTCTGGTGCATGACATAAATAAACAGTGGTCTGTGATGGGAGATCTTGGCTGGCAGGATTGGAGCCAGTTTGGTGCGCCGCAGATAACCGTATCTGGTCATGAGGAAGATAAAAAGAACCGCCTGAAAGACTCCTGGCATACTGCGCTGGGTGTGCAGTATCGCCCAACGGAACAATGGCGTTTAAACGCGGGCGTGGCGTTTGACAGCACAGTTTACGCTTCACAAAGCGACGTCGCGCTCACGTTACCCACCGGCGACGAGTGGCGTTTTGCTACGGGTGCGCAATACCAAATCACGCAGCAAAGTAACATTGGGGTTGCCGCATCATACTTACATATGCAGTCCTCGCGCGTACAATCTCCGGCGATTTACAAAGGGAGTTATGATGATCCTTATTTTTGGTTCGCCAGCGTAAACTACAGCTATCAGTTTTAAAAAAGCAGGCATGAGCTCCGAAAATGATTGCAGCCAGCAGGCTGTACGTTGAGGACTCCTGCTGCCTGTGACGTTCTTAACGTGATCGCCTGTTAATAATACTTTTATGAGTTGGTGACCATGGACTTATCGAGAGTAGCCATATCTGCTCATCGCAGCACTCAAATGCTAGTAATTTAGGAATTACTGAGTAACTATTTGAAAATAAATATAATCTAAAGGTAGTGTTTTTTAAAATTTAAATATAAACAAAAAAGCACTATTAATACGTGTGATATGGGTTGATTATGGTGTGTGAAAAAACAAATCTCCCCCATAAGGTTTTGCTGCGCATTGGCGCCCGACTGAAAGAGATATGTTTATTGTCGTTCCATGCTGTAAATAATATATTAGTTCATAGAGGTAATATTATGAAAAAGATCATGATGGTATTAATTTTTGCAACCGTGAATCTTCCGGCATTTGCTAATTATCACCCGATTGCCAGAACAACGGTTGTAGCTACATCCGACCATCCTGTTGCAATGGCGGCAGCCACCAGTGGTAACGGAGCACATTCGGTTGCCCGCGGAGCTGCCATTATGTCATCGGATCACCCTGCTGCAATGGCAGCGGCGACTAATGGCAACGGTGCGCATCCTGTTGCACGCACGATGGTTGTTGCAGGTTCTGATCATCCCGTTACTGCGGCTGCTGTCACTGGACATTACTGATTTTCTCCCTCAAAATAGTGCCAGTCACCGAGATGCTCAAACATCGATATTGGGAATATTTTTAAGACGTAATCAGTCCTGATATTTCCTGCTATCGATGAGATTTATGCTGGGCCTTCAGCGACTTGCCACACCAGGCAATAAATTTTGCGGTGTGGCTAAATAGCTGCGCCTATTACCGCTCCACTTTTGTTAACCCGTGTTGACTGCCGGGGAAAGGTGAAGCTGATTTCATAAACTGTCTGACATTTTTCAGTAACTGCCACATTGTCCGGCAGCGATGA
>NZ_JAFMOY010000104.1 GCF_019049625.1 Rahnella ecdela | reverse complement strand
GGTTGCCATCGAGATGGGTGGCTTGGGCATTCTGATGCGTCGGAATACCGGTAGGATCGTTATGTTGATAAGCCGCGACTTCGGCAACGTGCTGTTGCAAAGCTGCCTGCTGCGCCGCTAAGGATTCGGCGGTGTTGTGATTACCGTCGAGGTGGGTGGCTTCGGCAATCTGATGCGTTGGAACTCCGGTCGGATCGTTATGTTGATAAGCCGCGACCTCGGCTACGTGCTGCTGCAAGGCTGCCTGCTGTGCCGCTAAGGATTCTGCGGTGTCGTGATTACCGTCGAGGTGGGTGGCTTCGGCAATCTGATGCGTTGGGATCCCTGCGGGGTCATTTTTAACCAGGATAGGCTCCGCAGGGATCAGATTAGGCATTGGCATAACAGCGGGGCCGGTGAAAGAAGTCTGCATTCTTGCTGTAGGATCAAAAGCTGGCATCAGAACATTTTTCGAACCGTCCCAATAAGTATTTGTTTTCAGATAGTCAGTGACTTGCTGCAGATTATCTTTTCTCAGTATCTCATTCTGCTTATCTACAGGAACCCAGGAGTAGTTTGCAAAATAGGCTCGCGCAGCTTCCAGATCAGTTCCGGAAAGCTGGGCTTGAACAGGTGAAACCGCGCTTAACGCAATCACAACACCCAGCCAGACACGGCGAACGTTAATTCTCTGTGTTTGGAGATAACCCATCGTTTCCGGTGTGATATTCATCTCTGGTTTGCTAACCGTGATGTCATTAATGTTGCGATGTTCGACCTGTGCATTCATTTGTTTTTTCCGATATTGAAATAAGTATCTGTTAGCGACAAATAAGAAGCGTTATCAGAACGCTATTCTTGTCTCTTTTCGAAAATCATACATGCGGTGAATGTGACTTGCTTCACGCATTCACCAGTCGTTTGACTTATGTCAAGAAACGTAAACTTATAGCGCAACATGAAATTGTTTCACTTAGCGCGCTTATTTGTAGCTAATGGACACGAATTGAGTTGTCTGGAATGTTAAAAACTAGGAATTTTCGTAGCGAGTAGCGACGGGATGAAATCTCTAGGGGATTCTTGTACAATGTGCAGGGTTTTTAGAAACTGGAGATAAGTGAATGGCAGATAACGCAAATGAATTCCTGGACTATGTCCGGCGGCTGGGAATTGACCAACCCGCGTTGTGTATCCTGTTAGGACTGCCTCGCAGCACGTTAAACAAGTGGATCAATGGTACGGTAACGCAAATCCCACAAGTGGCGGTTACTGCGGTCAGAATGCTTTGGTTTATGCGTAAAAGCGATGAAGCCTTATTTGAAAAGTGGGCGATGGTGCAGGATTTTGGTGTAACTGCCGACTATGCCGTCAACGATAAAGCTCAGGAATTTCTTCACACGATCAAACGTGAACCCAGTCCAGCGATAAAAAAGTTACTGACTAAATAAAGGTGCTGGCAGGATGATCTGTGGCTCTAAAAAAGCGATAAAAAAGGCGACTAACCTTCCGGGTTAGCCGCCTTTTTTGTCATTCTGGTTCAGAAGAACAGGTGGTTTTTTCAGACAACCACGTCGAAAATCATCTTAACCGGTTCGATATTAGTGAAGTTTGCTACATCAGCAACAAAGTCCTCAACATTCCCTTCCATGCCTTTAGCGAAGTCTTCCATTGAATTGCAGTAGATATGGCAGGCGGCGACAAATGGTGTGTCGGCGGGAGCGTCAGCCTGAATTTTATCGATTGAGTAGGAATGACAAAACTCGCCCATGCGGCTTTTGATCAGCGGCAGATGGACCTCACGATAATAATCATGATCAAAGCTTCCGCCTTCGATGTTCGGATATAACACGCTGTATTTAATCACGTCGTCTCTCGTCTTTTTCGCAAGTAAAAATCAATTTTAGCGCACCGGTCCCGGCGGTGCCGCGCGATTTGTGCCCGATGCTCTTTATCCTAAAAATCATTCAGCTGACCACATGTACTAAGCTTAAAAGATTGATACTTAATATGGGACACGCATGGGATTTTTAGGTTGGACAGCAGCAGTCGGAGGACTGCTATTGATTATGTCACTGGCGTCGGGGTGGATTTCCCGCGGTCCGGTGACGACTTTTGGTTTATATCTGGCGGCAGGCATTATCTGTGGCCCCTGGGTTTTGGACTTACTGCATGTCGATCTGGTGGCGTATTCCACGCTCACCGCGCGCTTTACTGAAATCGCGATGGCGGCTTCTCTCTTTATTACCGGTCTCAAGCTAAGGCTGCCTTTTCGCGCGCAAAGCTGGCGAGTTGGCGTGCTCCTGGCATTTCCAGCCATGATGCTGACCGTCCTGTGCGTCGCCGCAATAGCACATTATATCACCGGGATTTCGTGGCCGCTGGCACTGGCGCTGGGGGCCATTATTGCGCCGACGGATCCGGTTCTGGCGAGCATGATTGCGGTGAATGATGCCAATGACGATGACGGTTTGCGCGTCGCGCTTTCCAGCGAGGCAGGCATGAATGATGGCTCAGCGCTACCCATTCTGATGCTGGCGCTGATGCTGTTTACCGCGCACGAGGGGTTATCGTCAGAGGCGATCTGGCACTGGGCATGGCGTGATGTGGCCTGGGCGTTACTCGGCGGATTAGCGATAGGTTATGCGATGGGCAAGCTGGTCGGGCTAAGTGCTACCCGTTTTCACAGCCGACAGCGTACGGTCGCGCCAAGCGATTTTCTGGCGCTGGCGCTGATAGCACTGAGTTATGCTGCCGCGCAAAGTCTCGATGCTTCTGGTTTTCTTGCGGCGTTCGCCGCCGGTGTCGGGCTTCGCAGTGCAGAAGTACGCGTTGTTTCCCAGCATCCGCCAGAGGATATAGAAGAAGGCTCACGTCCGCCACCGGCAGAAGGGATGGTCAACCCCCATCAGCGGCATTCCATGCAGGCCGAAATGCCGCGAAATTCTATCGGGCTGATGGTCGGTGATGCGCTCTCTTTTGGCGATACCATTGAGCGTATTTTTGCAGCAGGGATCGTTATGGTGCTCGGCATCACGCTTGCTGAACACTGGGAACCGATGGGTCTGCTGATTGCGGCGCTGTTGTTTATTGTGATCCGGCCGCTGGCGGTATATATCACCACGCTGGGCGTGCATGTGCCGAAGGGCAGGCGGCTGATGATTGGCTGGTTTGGTATTCGCGGTATCGGCAGTATGAATTACATCGCTTACGCCTGGACCCACGGTTTACACGGGGCAGAAGCCAACTATATGACCAATATTGCGTTTACCGTGATTGTTACCAGCGTGGTTATCCACGGTGTGACCGTTTCACCGGTACTTCATTGGCGTAAAGCCAGACAGGAGGCTGCCCGTGAAGAACAGGAAGAGCGGGAAAAACAGCAAAATAATGAGGCATAAAAAAGCGGACGCTCATGGCGTCCGTTCTTCTCTCTCATGTGGCAGTCAGGCAATCTGTTTTTTGCCCAGACTGAGCATGAACAACACAGCGGCACAAAGCACGACAGAAGGGCCTGCGGGGGTATCGTAAAACGCTGAGAATGTCAGACCGCCCGTCACGGCAATAATGCCAATCGCTACCGCTACCAGCGCCATCTGCTCGGGTGTTTTGGCGAAACGGCGCGCCGTTGCTGCAGGGATAATCAGCAGCGAAGTGATGATCAGCGCACCGACAAATTTCATCGCCAGACCAATCGTCAGCGCCGTCACCAGCATCAGGACAACGCGCGAACGTTGCAGATTTACGCCATCTACATGGGCCAGTTCAGGGCTGATGGTCATCGAAAGCAGGGCACGCCATTGCCAGCAGAGTACGGCAATCACCACGGTAACACCGATGCCAATCATCCAGATATCGCTGTAGGTCACCGACAGCAAATCACCGAACAAATAGGCCATCAGATCGACACGCACGCCAGACATCAGGCTGACTACCACCAGCCCGAGCGACAGCGCGCTGTGCGCCATAATTCCCAGCAGCGTATCGACAGCCAGATGCGGTTTGCGCTCGAGCGCCACCAGCAATACGGCCAGTAATAAGGTGACGGCAATGACGGTATAAAAAGGATTCACATTCAGCAGCAAACCAAACGCAACGCCAAGCAGCGAGGCGTGGGCCAGCGTATCACCGAAATAGGACATCCGTCGCCAGACCACAAACGAACCCAGCGGACCGGCAGCGATAGCCAGTAAAACACCGGCCAGCCAGCCCGGTAATAACAGCGCGATCATGCGTCACGACCTCCGGTATTGCGCAAAATTATCTTCCCTTTTAAATCGTGACGATGGTTATGATTGTGACGATAAATCGCCAGTTGTTCTGCGCCGCGGTTACCAAACATCGCGATAAATTCCGGATGCGTGGACACCACTTCTGGCGAACCGGAACAACAAATGTGCTGGTTCAGACACAGCACTTCGTCGGTTTTCGCCATCACCAGATGCAAATCATGCGACACCATCAGCACTGCACAACCCAACTCGCAGCGCAGGCTGTCAATCAGGTTGTAAAGCGCCAGCTGTCCGTTGACGTCAACGCCTTGCGTCGGTTCATCGAGCACCAGTAGCTGCGGACTGTTCATCAGCGCACGGGCTAAAAGTACACGCTGGTTTTCGCCACCGGATAACTTTTGCATGGGTTGATCCAGCAGATGCGCGGCCTGTACGCGTTTAAGCGCAGGCAGAATATCGCTTTTTTTCACGCCAGGTTTAAGGCGCATAAAGCGGCTAACGGTCAGCGGCATGGTGGGATCAAGATGAATTTTTTGCGGCACGTAGCCGATGCGCAAGCCGGGCTCACGGGTCATCACGCCTTCGGTGGGCGCAATCAGGCCAAGAACCACACGGACTAGTGTCGATTTCCCCGCACCATTCGGGCCGAGAAGGGTCAGAATTTTCCCCGGTTGCAGGCTCAGCGAGATGTTGGACAGCACGCGTCGGGAACCGAAAGTCACTGAAATATTTTGGAGCGTAGCTAAAGTGGGCATGTCATTGGGTCTTGCAGAACAAATCGAATGTTATAATATTGCGTTTCGCGAAAAATAACCAGTTTTCCCCCACCACGAAGATGAGTTCACTCTGCATGATACAGAAAAAAAGCGTTAAACGGATGTTTCTTGCCGCCGCAATATTGAGTTCCACTGCGGTTTTTAGCACGCAGGCCGCCGTTGTGGCTTCCGTTCGCCCGCTGGGTTTTATTGCATCGGCTATCGCTGATGGGGTTATGCCGACTGAAGTCTTACTGCCGGATGGCGCATCTCCCCATGATTTTGCGCTGCGTCCTTCTGATATTTCGCGCATGCGCAGTGCTGATCTGGTTGTCTGGGTCGGGCCGGAAATGGAAGCCTTCATGACCAAATCTGTCGCGCAGTTACCGCCAAACCGCCAGGTAGAAATTGCGACATTGCCGGCCGTCAAACCGCTGCTGATGAAAGGCAGTGACGATGACGAGCATGACCACGATCATGCCCATGAAAACGACGGCGATGAGCATCATCACGGCGAATACAATATGCACGTCTGGCTGTCCCCGGAAATCGCCCGTCAGACCGCGATTGCCATTCATAACCAACTCGTTCAGCTCGTGCCGCAAAAAAAGCAACAATTAGATGCAAATTTATCTCATTTTGAAGACGGCTTGACAAAAGCTGACAAAAACCTTGGTAGTATTCTGCAACCTGTTCAGGGTAAGGGATATTTTGTTTTTCACGATGCCTATGGCTACTTTGAAAAACACTTCGGCCTTTCGCCGCTTGGTCACTTTACGATCAATCCCGAAATTCAACCCGGTGCACAGCGATTACATCTCATTCGAACACAGTTGGTTGAGCAAAAAGCGACCTGCGTTTTTGCTGAGCCACAATTCAGGCCAGCCGTCATAACGGCTGTTGCCCAGGGGACAAAAGTGCGTATGGGCACATTGGATCCGCTGGGGAGCAGCATTGCACTGGGTGCGGACAGCTATGTGAACTTCCTGTCACAGCTGACGAACCAGTACCTGAGCTGCCTGAAGTAAGCTAAAAGGACAGAATTAAGTGCAGCTGATAGCCCGATCTATCGCTCTGGCGTATAGCAACCTTCCACGGCCCCATCGCATTATGCTGGGGTCTCTTACCGTCGTCACACTGGCTGTGGCCGTATGGAAACCGTTAGCCTATCACCCGGACAATGACCTCTCTTATACCAAACCTCTGGTTAAAAACATTACGTTAGATAACCAGCAATTGCGTTCTTTGCTTCCCGAAGCCAGCGAACCGATTGACCAGACGTCTCCCGCTGATGATGACATTCCGCAAGATGATCTTGATGATAAAACGGCCAATGAAGCGGGCGTTCACGAATATGTCGTTTCTACCGGCGATACCCTCAGTAGTATCCTGAATCAGTACGGCATTGATATGTCTGAAATTGCTGCTCTTTCAGACGCTAACCGTGATTTGCGTAATCTGAAAGTTGGGCAGCAGATTTCCTGGACACTCAACGATGCCGGTGATTTACAACGTCTGACCTGGGAAAAATCGCGCCGCGAAACCTATACTTTTGACCGTTCCGGTAACGCCTTTAAATCCTCTCTGGAAACCCTGAAAGGGGAATGGAAAGACACGGTAATTAAAGGTTCGCTGAACGGGAGTTTTGTCACCAGCGCCAGAGCCGCAGGGCTGAGCAGCGGTGAAGTCAGTGCTGTTATCAAGGCACTGCAATGGCAGCTCGATTTCCGTAAATTACAGAAAGGCGATGATTTCGCGGTTCTGATGTCCCACGAAGTGCTGGACGGCAAAAACGAGCAGAGTGAATTGCAGGCGGTGCGTATGCGCACTGGCGGTAAAGATTATTACGCGGTTCGCGCGGAAGACGGTAAGTTTTATGACCGCTCCGGCAGCGGGCTGGCGAAAGGCTTCCTGCGTTTCCCGACCGGCAAGCAATACCGCGTTTCTTCCAACTTTAACCCGCGTCGTCTGAACCCGGTCACCGGCCGCATTGCGCCGCACCGTGGCGTTGATTTCGCGGTGCCTGTCGGCACGCCGGTTCTGGCTGTCGGTGATGGCGAAGTGGTTGTTGCCAAAAACGGCGGCGCAGCGGGTAACTATGTGGCTATCCGCCACGGTCGTCAGTACATGACCCGTTATATGCACCTGCGTAAAATTCTGGTGAAACCGGGTCAGAAAGTTAAGCGCGGTGACCGCATTGCGCTTTCCGGTAATACCGGACGTTCCACCGGCCCGCATCTGCATTTCGAAATGTGGATCAACCAGCTGGCCGTGAATCCGCTGACCGCTAAATTGCCGCGTACTGAAGGGCTGACAGGTAAAGATCGCAGTACTTATCTGGCCACCGTTCGTCAGGTTGTTCCTCAGTTGAAGCTGGACTGATCGCTTAGGTTTTAATGATTAGCCGCCGTGATTTATTGCAAAATAACTCACGGCACTTATCATTAAGCCAGAATTTGATATAAGAGCCTGAGCATGCAGCCAGAAAAAGAAAAACGATCTTCCTTAGAATTTATTCCGCAATTTCAGAAAGCCTTCTACCATCCGCGTTACTGGGGCGTCTGGCTGGGCGTCGGTGCGATGGCAACGATGGCCTGTTTGCCCGCGAAAGTCCGTGACCCTGTTCTAGGCAGTCTGGGCCGTCTGGCAGGTAAGTTTGCCAAAGGCGCGCGCCGTCGTGCTCAAATTAATCTGTTGTATTGCCTGCCGGAAACACCGGAAGCTGAACGCGAACACATCATTGATGAAATGTTTGCTACGGCGCCACAGGCGATGGTGATGATGGCTGAACTGGCTATCCGTGATCCAAAAAAAGTGATGCAGCGCGTTCACTGGCACGGCAAGGAAATCGTCGATGAGATGCAGGCGAAAGGACAGAATGTCATTTTCCTGGTACCGCATGGCTGGGCCGTGGATATTCCTGCGATGCTGATGGCCGCAGGCGGTCAACCGATGGCCGCAATGTTCCATAATCAGAAAAACCCGTTGACCGACTACCTGTGGAATACCGTGCGCCGTCGTTTTGGTGGCCGTATGCACGCGCGTAACGACGGCATCAAGCCGTTCATCAGTTCCGTTCGTCAGGGTTACTGGGGCTATTATCTGCCGGATCAGGATCACGGGGCTGAACACAGCGAATTCGTGGATTTTTTCGCGACCTACAAGGCGACATTGCCTGCGGTAGGGCGTCTGATGAAAGTTTGCCGCGCTTCCATTGTCCCGTTATTTCCGGTCTACAACGGCCATGAGCAGCGTCTGGATATTTACGTCCGGCAACCGATGGATGACCTGGCGGCTGCCGATGATAACTACATTGCGCGCCGGATGAATGAGGAAGTGGAAATGCTGGTCGGGCCGAATCCTGAGCAGTACACCTGGATCCTCAAACTGCTCAAAACCCGCAAACCGGGTGAGCCTGAACCTTATTCGCGCAAAGAGTTGTATCCGAAGAAGTAACCGTCTGGATTTGAAAAAGCTGAGGCTCGCACCTCAGCTTTTTTTTACGCTTTTTTAAGCGAATGTTTTAGAAATGCGGCAATCAGAATCGTTCCTGCAACGCCCGCGATAAGACCCGAGAGCATGAAAATGCCGTTACCCAGCGCAAAATAGAACTGTTTAGCAATTTCAATACCAGCTGCAAATACCACGATGGTCATCAGTCCCAGCGCGGCCGCAACGGTGCCTTTTCCTGTCGGACTGGAAAACAGCGTCAGACGATACAGGCCGGCATTCACAAGCCCCGTTCCCACTGCGTAAAGACTCAGCCCGCCAGTTATCCAGTACCAGGCGTGCATCATAAACAGGGCTGCGTACGCACTGACCGACAGCCCGAAAACAATCGGCACAATACCGAGCCAGACCGGCGTGCGGATATTCACTTTGCCGCTGATTTTGCTCAACGTGATATTGCCAATAATCAGTCCGGTGAATACCGGCACCTGTAACCAGCCATACTGTAAAGGTGTCATGCCGGCATCCTGGATCAGCAAAACGGGTGACTGCGCGACCCACGCCAGCAACGGCAGGGTGATCAACCCGATAGCGAGTGAGCCCGTCACTACGCCTTTATTGGTGAACACTTCACGGTAATCTGCCAGCAGCCTGTGCATCGAAAATCGGCCATCATGCGCTGAGGCGGTTTCCGGCATACTTCGCCACAAGCCCCAGAACGCCAGAGCGGAGATGAAAGCAAACAGCGCAAACATGGCTTTCCACGGCGCGTAATGAATGAACGCCGCGCCCGCCAGCGGCCCAAGCAGCGGGGCAATCAGTGTAATGTTTGCCATCAGCGCCATCAGTTTGACGCTCAGGGTTTCGCTGAACGCTTCCTGTATCGCGGCATAACCGACAGCGCCGATAAAGCACAGGCTCATCCCCTGTAAAAACCTCATCAGAATAAATTGTTCGATACTTTGGGTAAAAACGGTCAGCAAACAAGTAACAGTGAAAAAGGCGACACCAGCCAGCAGAACCGGCTTGCGTCCGAGGCGGTCGGAAAGCGGCCCCAATAGCCATTGCAGCAGAATTCCGCCGCACAGATATGCGGTCAGGGAGGTGGAAACCCAGTCGGCGCTTGCGCTGAAATCACTGATCACCTGCAACATACCCGGCTGGATCATATCGTGGGCGATATAGGTGGCGAACTCGAATAACACCAGCGACAGCGGAAACAGCCACTGGCGAAAATTCAGCCGTGATGCAGATTCAGAAACGGACGACATAACGTTAACACTCCGGTACTTAAAATCGAAAAACGCGGCCTGTGAAAGCCGCGCAACTATTGATCAAACCAAAATCATCAAACCAAAATCATCAAACTAAATTCATCGCAATAAATTCATCACTCTAAAATTTTGCTCAGTAGCGGTTAGCGTACGCCGCAATCGGGTTTTCCAGCGTACCGGCGAATTTGAGGTTCTGTGCCGGATCTGAGAGGTTGATCATTTGCTGGTTATTCGCCAGTTGCAGACGGTTCAGGCACGAGTGCGTAAACTCTGGGCCAAACATGTCATAGCGGGCAAATTTACCGGCCAGTTCCGGATACTGAATCTGGTAATCGCGTACCACTTCCGCCACTACCTGCCAGAACTGATCGGCAGGATAGTTGCCGTTCTCTTCCAGAATACGGGCGATAAAGCGGAATACACCGGCGAAGACGTCGGTGAAGATCGACAAAATTTTAAGGTCTTCCGGCACATCGACCGCCAGACGTTTGGCTTTCTCTGGCAGGTTAGCGTCCGGATCCATGACCGCGATTTCTTCTGCGATATCCTTCATGAAGGCATTAACCGGAATATTGTTTTCGAAACGCAGGATCAGGTTTTCGCCATGCGGCATGAACACCAGGTCGTACTGATAGAAACAATGCAGCAGCGGGCTGAGATAAGCGTGCATATAGCGTTTCAGCCAGTCACCTGTCGCCAGACCGGAGGATTTGATCATCTCGACAATCAGCGCATCGCCATGCTTGTCGGTGTGCAACAGGGCAGCCATGGTCATCAGCCGCTGATTAGGCTGCAACTGTGCCACCGGATTTTCGCGCCACAGAGCGGCAAACATTTTTTTGTACGCGCTGTCGCCTTTAATCGCTTCTTCGAAGTAATGGTTGTGATAACCGATCGAAGCGACTTCCTGCAAAATGCTGAAACCGGTGGATTGCAGGTAGGAATCGTTTTCCACCAGGTCCGCCAGCCATTCGTTGATGCCCGGCGTGGTGGCCATGTAGTAAGGCGACAGCCCGCGCATAAAGCCCATGTTCAGAATCGACAGAGCGGTTTTGACGTAGCGCGCTTTCGGACGGCTGGCGTTATAGAAGGTGCGGATTGACTGCTGTGCCAGATAATCATCCTCGCCTTGACCAAGATAAATCAGGAACTGACGGGCGATATCCGGGGCGAAAACCGTCAGCAATTTGTTCTGCCACTGCCACGGATGCACCGGCATGAAATAGTAGTTTTTCGGACTGACACCCAGATCCACCAGCTTCTGCGTAAAGGCACAAATCTGCGCATCGCCCAGTTCTTCGGCGATCAGCGTTTCATACGGTAAATCCTTCACGCTGGCGAAATGTGCCTTGTCGTGATGTACCGCGACCCAGACCAGCTGCAATGGATTCGCCGCTTCCGGTGCGTAGCGCACATAATCACCGGCATCAAAACCGATACGTCCATTGTTGGCGATAAAGCTCGGATGGCCTTCGGTCATGCTGGTTTCAACGGTCTGGAAATCGGCTTCAGACAGTTGTTTGGCCGTCGTGTGGTTGTTCACCAGTTTGTAAGCGCTGCTGTAAAGCGTGCTGCTGATTTCTTCCAGATAGGTCGGCAGCATGGCCTGTGAAATGCCAATTTGTTCTGCGAATTCAATGATGAATTTCACGACATCCAGCGGTTGCGGACTGAGATTATCAAGCCGCTGAATACTGTCGAGATCAATCATCCAGTCATTCAGGGGCAGCTGGCGTGCGCGGAAACGGTATTCAATTTCTGAGGCCGGAACCGCCAGCTGATAGTCGGTCCAGGTGCCGGTGGTTTTCAGTGCCTGCGGAGCGAGCAGGCGCTCATGCGTCAGCTCGGACAGGCATTTTCGCAGCAGCAGGGCATTGGCTTTAGCCCAGACTTCCGGTTGCAGATGCTGACCGGTTTGCATGTTAGATGGTGTCATACTGTTTTTTTCCTTCTGGCTGGCCTGAATAAAATCCTCACGCTGGCAAAATGCCAGCCATGCCGTTTTGTGTGTCAGCTGAATTTGTTTCTGATAACGGAAACCTGCGCGCTTATTCAGTTTGTGGATCTTGTCGTTACGCACGTCCGGCTCGACCACCACGCGTTTCACTTCCGGCTGGCTGAACAGGTATTCCATGACAGCGGAAAATACCTGCCAGCTGAATCCGGTGACAGGTTTGTCGGCGGGAGAAAGCAGAATATGCATGCCCATATCGCCGGTCTGAACGTCGTAATGTTCACGCAACGGATCGTCATGAACCGGATAGCACTCGATCAGGAATTGCGGCTGGCCGTTGATTTCACCCATCAGCGCAGCGCGCGGGTTACCTGCTGTCAGGTCGCGGTAAAACGCATCAACCTCTGCGACCGTGCTGTTTTGCATTCCCCAGAAATGTGCGTAGGGCTGCGTCATCCAGCCATGCAAAGTGGCGGCATCTTTTTCTAATGCCAGCAGGCGGAAGGACAGTTTTCCAGCGGCGCGCGGGCAGGAAAAGACGGAATTTGGAATAGCATCAGACATCGGTAAATTCTCAGTTAGTTTCCGGCAAGGCTGCGGGTGCAGAAGGTCTGGAAGGCGATAGATTTCTCTACCGGATAAATTTCGCGTCCCAGCATCTCGCGGATAATCGTGCTGTTGCGGTAGCACGCCATCCCCAGATCTGGCGTGACAAAACCGTGGGTATGCAGTTCGGCGTTTTGCACGAAAATCTGGTTATGGGCATCAATACTGTAATTACGATTAACGGCGTAACGGCCCGCGTCATCCCACTGAATACGGTGGTAAATGCCTTCAACAAACTGCGGCGGCTGATAGCCGTAACCGGTGGCGAGGATCACTGATTCTGTACGGTGTTGATACGCCTGTTGCTGTTCGTGATGCAGCAGGCTCATTTCCAGCTCGCCGCTGCGGTTGCGGGTCAGTGCCGTCAGTTCTGAGTGGGTATACAAGTCAACATTCAGTGGCCCGTCGAGACGTTTGACATACATCAGGTCGTAAATGTCGTTGATCAGGCTGATGTTAATGCCTTTGTACAGGCACTTCTGTTCGCGGTTGAGCTGATCGCGTTTGGCCATCGGCAGGTCATGGAAATAGTCGATGTATTCCGGCGAGGTCATTTCCAGCGTCAGTTTGCTGTATTCCAGCGGGTAGAAACGCGGCGCGCGGGTGACCCAGGTCAGATGATAATCGTGCTTTTCGATGTCGCAGAGCAGGTCATAGTAAATTTCCGCTGCGCTCTGACCGCTGCCGACCACGGTGATGGATTTGGAATTCTGTACCTGTTCTTTATTGGGCAGATACGCCGAGGAGTGATGCACGTTTTTGCCAGCATCACGCGTGCAGGCGGGCATCCACGGCGACGGGCCGGTGCCCAGCACCAGACGTTTGGTGCGGTAAACATGTTTCTCATTGCTTTTGGTCGAGCGCGCCTGGACCAGATAGCACTCCTGCGTCGACTCCCAGGTCACCAGTTCCACACGCGTAGAAAATTGCAGGCTGGTTAGCTGGCTGCAAGCCCACTGGCAGTACTGGTTGAACTCTTTTCGCATCATGAAGAAATCTTCACGAATGTAGAATGAGTAGAGTTTTCCCTGCAATTTCAGGTAATTCAGAAAGCTGTAAGGGCTGGTTGGATCGGCGAGCGTCACCAGATCTGCCATAAATGGCGTCTGCAAATGCGCACTTTCCAGCATCATGCCGGTGTGCCAGTCGAAACTGTCATTCTGGTCTAAAAACAGACCGTTCAGCGCCTTCACCGGCTCAGTCAGACAGGCCAGTCCGAGGTTGAACGGGCCAATGCCCACAGCGATAAAATCATAGGTTTTTTCGGTAGAATTCATATTCATGGTGCGTTTCCTTTTACCGGTTTTTTGCGGCGCTCAGCGCAGTGGCAGTCAGCTCTTTGCCATAATGGGTGATCAGACTGAGCACATCGGCAACATCTTCCCTGGTGGTGGTCGGGTTCAGTAAAGTAAATTTCAGATACTGACGGTCATGCACTTTGGTGCCGGCAATTACGGCGCTGCCGTCACGGAAAATTGCTTTACGGATACCGGCATTAATTGCGTCAATTTGCTCGTGATGCATGGATATGCGCGGAACAAAACGGAATACCAGCGTGCTCAGTTCGGGTTTATGCAGCACTTCGATGTTGGGATTTTGTTCCATCATCTGATGGGTTTCGGTGGCGCGCTCCAGCAACACATCGAAGGATTCACCCAGTGCCTGCTGGCCCATGATGCGCAGCGTCAGCCACATTTTCAGGGCATCAAAGCGTTTGGTGGTCTGGATGCTTTTGTTGACCAGATTCGGCGTGCCTTCCAGTTTTGCACTCAGCGGATTCAGGTATTCAGCATGATGAGTCACGTGTTCCAGATGGCTGTGATCGTTAACAAGGAACGCACTGCAACTGACTGGCTGGAAGAAGGATTTGTGATAATCCACGGTGACGGAGTCGGCCAGATGAATGCCTTCGATACGCTGGCGATGCTGAGGGGAAACCAGCAATCCGCAGCCGTAAGCGGCATCGGCGTGCATCCAGATTTTTTCTTTGCGGCAGATTTCTGCGATTTCATTTAGCGGATCGATGCTGCCAAAGTCGGTGGTGCCGGCGGTTGCTACGACAGCGATCGGGATAAGTCCCTCTGCGTGACAACGCTCGATTTCGGCTTTAAGCGCGCTGATGTCCATACGGAATGCACTGTCGCAAGCGACCGGTACCACGGCGTCATACCCCAGGCCGAGCAGGGCGGAGGATTTCTGAATGCTGAAATGGCTGACCTGAGAACTGAAAATACGCCAGCGGTTGGCTTCCGGCGGCAGTCCCTGATATTTGATACTGTGCTGCGGACGGGTACGTTTGCAGTGACTGTCGCGCGCCAGCAGCATCGCCATCAGGTTGGATTGCGTCCCGCCACTGGTGAAAATGCCGTCAGACTTTGCGCCAAAACCGATACGGGCGAGAGTCCAGTCAATGACTTTTTGTTCGATTAAAGTGCCACCTGCACTCTGGTCCCAGGTATCTACCGAGGAATTAATGGCACTGATAAAAAGCTCTGCAAGCTGGGACGGAACCACGGTCGGGCAGTTCAGGTGAGCGAGGTATTTCGGATGGTGGAAATAAACAGCGTGCTGCAGATATAAATCATCCAGTTCTTCCAGCGCCAGCCGTGTTCCTGCCAAAGGTTTGGTCAGATCAATATGGCGAAATTGTTCGGCTAACTCAGCAGGAGAAACACCGGAAAATGGTTTTTCCGTATGGTTAATATGAGATTTAATTAATTCAATCCCTTGTTCAATCTGATCCTGCCATTCAGGCGTACTATTTTGATTGAAAATATAACCCTTGTTTTCGCTTAATTTAGCCGGAGCAATCATGAGGTCTTTGGTGCTGTCCTGCATTATTTCCCAATTATTTATCTGGCTCATCATGGACCCTTTCTGTTTATCCGTTCTCTTTACTGCGGGCGAGGGGAGGCCACCCGGTATAAGTCAGGAGATTTCATTGAACGTGTGTATAGCAGGCAGGGCTCAAGTCCACGCCTGTCAGGTGTGCGGTTTAATCTGTTTTATTAACACAAATAATAAGGTTTAACTCTTGTGCGATTTCCTTTGAGCGGACTTAAACAAGGTTTTAACGAATGGGAATCATTATAAATGCAAATCATTATCATTCAACTACGGCATTGAACATTTAGGCATTCGCAGCGAATAAGCTTATTTTATGTGATGGCCATCACATTAATGATGGAGATTTGCCTTAAAAAACGTTATTCACATGAGAGTATTCTGTATTTATTATTCGTTTAAGGTTGCTGATTTCCACTATGAATAATATAAAAAGTTATATTAATGCGCACTAAAAGCAGGTCTATTTGTAGTTAATAAACTTTTTGTCAGCGAAGGGCGGAGAATTATTTCATACGGATGGTAGAATAATGATCAAATTAAGGCGGGAAAATGACCGGACTGTTTCAGGGTAACATGATTAACATGAGAAAATAAAAAGGCCGATCATAATAATCGGCCATTGATTCGTATTTAATTACATATTTAGTTTAATCAACACGCAAAATACGGCTGGTATTGGTAGTACCGATGGTGCTCATGACGTCGCCCTGAGTGATGATAACCAGGTCGCCTGACAGCAGATAACCTTTATCACGCAGCAGATTAACCGCGTCCTGTGCTGCCGCTACGCCGTCGTTCACGCTGTCGAAGAAGACCGGCGTGACGCCACGATAAATGGCGGTCAGGTTCAGGGTGTGCTCATGACGGGACATCGCAAAGATTGGCAGGCCAGAGCTGATGCGGGACAACATCAGCGCGGTACGGCCAGATTCCGTCATGGAAATGATCGCCGTCACACCTTTCAGGTGGTTGGCCGCATACATGGCTGACATCGCAATGGCTTCTTCGATGTTATCGAATTCCACGTCGAGACGGTGTTTGGACACGTTAATGCTTGGGATTTTCTCTGCACCCAGGCAAACACGAGCCATCGCAGCAACGGTTTCTGCCGGATACTGGCCCGCAGCGGTTTCAGCTGAAAGCATGACCGCATCGGTGCCATCGAGTACGGCGTTCGCCACATCCATCACTTCGGCCCGGGTTGGCATCGGGTTGGTTATCATCGATTCCATCATCTGAGTGGCGGTGATAACCGCACGGTTCAACTGACGGGCACGACGGATCAGTTTCTTCTGGATACCGACCAGTTCAGGGTCACCAATTTCTACACCCAGATCACCACGGGCAACCATGACTACGTCGGAAGCCAGAATGATGTCGTCCATGGCTGCGTCGGTGGCAACGGCTTCAGCACGTTCCACTTTTGAAACGATTTGAGCGTTACAGCCTGCATCGCGGGCCAGACGGCGCGCATAGTTAAGGTCTTCGCCGGTGCGTGGGAATGAAACTGCCAGATAATCTACGTCCATTTTGGCCGCAGTAATAATGTCTGCTTTATCTTTTTCAGTCAGGGCTTCAGCAGAAAGGCCGCCGCCCAGTTTGTTGATGCCTTTGTTGTTAGAAAGCGGGCCACCAACAGTCACTTCGGTAAACACTTTCATGCCCTGAACTTCGAGCACTTTAAGCTGCACGCGACCATCATCGAGCAACAAAATGTCGCCCGGCACAACGTCAGCAGGCAGACCTTTATAGTCGATACCAACTTTTTCTTTATCGCCTTCACCTTTGCTCATGTTGGCGTCGAGCAGGAATTTATCGCCAATATTGAGGAAGACTTTGCCTTCTTTAAAGGTAGAAACGCGGATTTTAGGGCCTTGCAGGTCACCGAGAATGGCGACATGGCGGCCAAGGCGGGCGGCGATTTCACGCACTTTGTTAGCGCGAAGGATGTGATCTTCAGGAGTTCCGTGAGAGAAATTCATACGTACAACGTTTGCACCCGCTGCAATGATCTTCTCTAGATTATTGTCGCGGTCAGTTGCCGGACCGAGGGTGGTAACGATCTTCGTTCTTCTGAGCCTTCTGGACATGCCTAACTCCGTTAACTGATGAAACATGGTAATGCTAAAAACAACGGGTCCACTGTGCCGGAGGTGTAATTGTAATACAAAAGGGTTTCACCTGTGTGACCCGCTGGCCTCATGTCTGACTTTCGCCTTGCGCACGTTGCGCGAAGATTTCCGGGCAGACTCCCTATTAAATCACTGTCTGTTAAATCATTAGTGTTGCACTCATTTGCTTCACGAATGATTTATGGATTCACTTGTTGAGTAAGCTCACTCAAGCAGGTTAGGGATGACTATCCCTTTATCAAAGCGCGATTCTTTCAACGCTTCTTTGACCCGCTTCAGGTTATCTCTGAATTTTGCGCCACGACGCAGAGTAAACCCGGTGGCCAGCACGTCGATCAACGTCAGCTGGGCAATCCGCGAGACCATCGGCATGTAAACGTCGGTGTCTTCAGGAACATCCAGTAACAATGCCAGCGTCGCTTCCTGGGCCAGAGGTGTATTAAAAGACGTAATCGCGATCACCGTGGCATCGTTCTCACGGGCGAGTTGGGCAAGTTCGACCAGATTTTTAGTGCGTCCGGTGTGTGAAATTAGTACCACGACGTCGCCTTCGCTGGAATTCATACAGCTCATACGCTGCATGACGATATCGTCGAAGTAAACCACGGGAATGTTAAAGCGGAAAAACTTGTTCATGGCATCATGGGCAACCGCGGCGGATGCGCCCAGCCCAAAGAAGGAAATTTTCTTGGCCTGAGTGAGTAAATCGACGGCGCGATTGATGGCCGCGATATCCAGGGTATTCTTCACCTGGTCGAGGCTGGCCATGGCGGATTCGAAAATTTTACTGGTGTAAGCGCTGACACTGTCGCTTTCATCCACGTTACGGTTCACATAAGGCGTACCATTTGCCAGACTTTGTGCCAGATGCAGTTTAAAATCTGGAAACCCTTTTGTGTCGAGACGACGGCAAAAACGGTTTACAGTAGGTTCACTGACGTCGGCCATGCGGGCGAGAGTGGCAATACTGGAGTGAATAGCAACATGCGGCGATGCCAGGATCACTTCAGCAACTTTGCGTTCTGACTTGCTCAGAATGTCAAGGTGAGTCTGGATTTTTTCCAACGTATTCATAAGCATGCCACTCATAGGTTTCAACGATTTCTGTGAAAAGAGGAAATCGGACTGATTTGATGAAAATATACTACGCGCTTCATGCCGTTGGCAGCGTCAGCCAGGCGAATTTACGGCTTTTTTTGTCAGAGTTTGACCGAGATCTAACTTTCAGTATGGTAAATTCTGTTCAGTTTTGTCATAAAATTACAGAATGTTGTAGGTTTTGACAGCACCTGAGAGACTTATGATAAAAATAAGGTTTTCCGCAGAGTTATTACCCTGTCAGATCATGGTTTACGGCTTACGGGCAATCAGAGTACATTGTTGCTGAAATAAAATTACAATATGTACCCGGGATAATTCGAGTTGCAGCTCACGCGGAGCAACCAGAAATATGTCAGGTATTCCTGCATTGAGGAGAAGAACATGGCGGTAACTCAGACAGCCCAGGCTTGTGATCTGGTAATTTTCGGTGCGAAAGGCGATCTTGCGCGCCGTAAGCTGTTGCCTTCCCTGTATCAGTTAGAGAAAGCAGGTCACATTCACCCGGATACTCGCATTATCGGTGTCGGACGTGCGGAATGGGACAAAGCGGCCTATACCGAAGTGGTCAAAGAAGCACTGACTACCTTCATGAAAGAAAAAATTGATCCGGAACTGTGGGATAAACTCAGTGCCCGTCTTGATTTCTGCAACCTTGATGTCAATGATCTGAAACATTTCAAAGTGTTGGGCAAGATGCTCGACCAGAAAAATCGCGCAACCATTAACTACTTTGCGATTGCGCCAAGCCATTTCGGGGCTATTTGCCGCGGACTGGGCGAAGCAGGGCTGAACAAAGAGCCTGCACGCGTCGTGATGGAAAAACCGCTGGGCCACTCGCTGGAATCTTCACAGGTTATTAACGATCAGGTCGCCGAGTACTTTGCAGAATCTCAGGTTTACCGTATCGACCATTATCTGGGCAAAGAAACGGTACTGAACCTGCTGGCGCTGCGTTTCGCCAACAATCTCTTTGCCAGCAACTGGGATAACCGTACTATCGATCACGTGCAGATCACCGTTGCTGAAGAAGTGGGTATCGAAGGCCGCTGGGGTTACTTCGATGATGCGGGTCAGATGCGTGACATGATCCAGAACCACCTGCTGCAAATTCTGACCATGATTGCCATGTCTCCACCGGCTGATCTGAGCACCGACCGTATCCGTGATGAGAAAGTGAAAGTACTGCGCTCCCTGCGCCGTATCGATCAGTCTAATGTGCGTGAAAACACCGTGCGCGGTCAGTACACTGCCGGATTCGTACAGGGTAAAAAAGTCCCTGGTTATCTGGAAGAAGAAGGCGCGAAGAAAACCAGCAGCACCGAAACTTTTGTGTCTATCCGCGTGGATATTGATAACTGGCAGTGGGCGGGCGTACCGTTCTATCTGCGTACCGGCAAACGTCTGCCGACCAAATGTTCAGAAGTTGTGGTGTATTTCAAAAGCCCGGCACTGAACCTGTTCCGTGATTCTTACCAGCAATTGCCGCAGAACAAACTGACGATTCGTCTGCAACCGGACGAGGGTATCGAGATCGAAGTACTGAACAAAGTACCGGGTCTGGAACACAAGCACCGTCTGCAAACCACCAAGCTGGACTTGAGCTTCACTGAAACCTTCAATGAACAACATATTGCCGATGCTTACGAGCGTTTGCTGCTGGAAACCATGCGTGGGATCCAGGCGCTGTTTGTACGCCGTGACGAAGTGGAAGAAGCCTGGAAATGGGTCGACTCCATCATGAATGCATGGGCGGCGGAAAGCGAAGCACCAAAACCGTATCAGTCCGGGACATGGGGGCCGGTGGCGTCTGTGGCGATGATCACCCGCGACGGCCGTTCCTGGAACGAGTTTGAGTAACTGATAATTTTTGAGTAATTACTCCCCAAAATACTTGGAGTTGCAGCAAGGCGGCAAGTGAGAGAGTCCCGATGAGCTGACATGAGTCAGTGATTCGGGTGCGCTAGCGCAGCCAACGCCGCTGCGGCTCCAAGTATGACGGGGAGGGTAGTACTGTCCAATCGGGTGTGGTCGGTTTCCGGCGGAGAAAGTTTCTGCTGGTCCCTGTGGCAGGGGCGCGCCATCAATCACAACGATGCCTGCGGGCATGAATGGAGAAAAAGATGAAAAACTGGAAAACAAGCGCGGAACAAATTCTGACCTCAGGGCCGGTCGTTCCTGTGATTGTTATCAATAAACTGGAACATGCTGTCCCGCTGGCGAAAGCGCTGGTTGCCGGTGGTGTACGTGTTCTGGAAGTCACCTTACGTACTTCGTGTGCGATGGATGCGATCCGCGCGATTGCCAAAGAAGTCCCGGATGCCATCATCGGTGCAGGAACTGTGCTCAATCCTGAACAACTGGCCGAAGTGACCGAAGCCGGGGCTCAGTTTGCGATTAGCCCTGGCCTGACAGATGCGTTACTTAAAGCGGCGAACGCAGGTTCGATTCCCCTGATCCCAGGTATCAGCACTGTTTCAGAACTGATGCTGGGTCTGGATGCTGGTCTTCGTGAATTTAAATTTTTCCCGGCAGAAGCCAACGGCGGCGTGAAAGCGTTGCAGGCGATTGCAGGACCATTCCCGCAGGTGCGTTTCTGCCCGACCGGCGGCATTTCACCGGCTAATTACCGTGATTATCTGGCACTGAAAAGCGTGCTGTGTATCGGTGGATCCTGGCTGGTACCAGCCGATGCGCTGGAAAGCGGTGACTATGCACGAATCACTGAGCTGGCCAAAGAAGCTGTTGCTGGTGCAAAAGCCTGATAAAGCGTTGCACGGATAACGAAAAAACCTCCCGCGGGAGGTTTTTTTATATCTGAAAATGAGTGATTAACGCGCAGCGATAATCTTGATTTCAATTTTGTATTTTGGGTTCATCAGATTGGCCTGCACGGTACAACGCACAGGGGCATTACCCGGAGAAACCCACGCATCCCAGGCTTCGTTCATGGCCGGGAAGTCTTCTTTGTTCACCAGAAACAGCGTGGCATCAATAATTTTGCTTTTGTCTGAGCCCGCTTCAGTCAGCGCTGCATCGATAATCGCCAGCGTTTCTGCCGTCTGATCTTTGGCGTTAGCATCCAGATTTTCCGGTACCGCGGTGTAATAAATGGTGTCGTTATGGATAACGATGTCGGACATCCGTGGCTCAGGGCGGATACGTTCGATGGTCATTTTTTAACTCCGGTTAGTCACATTATTTTGATGGCGCTAAGGGTATCACAAAGGATGAATACGTTGGATTGGCAGATGACGGTGGTAGTGAAGCCAAGGGATTGGCATAATCACTGCTGATCCGTACAGGTAGAGAGACAGAGTGACAGACGATTTCGCAACAGACGGCGCACTGGCGCAAAAAATTGAAGGTTTTAAACCCCGTGAACCTCAGCGTCTGATGGCGCAGGCTGTCAGCAAAGCGATCAGCGGTAAGCAAGGGCTGGTGGTGGAAGCTGGTACAGGTACCGGTAAAACCTATGCGTATCTGGCGCCGGCTCTGCGCTCCGGCAAAAAAGTCATTATCTCCACCGGTTCGAAAAATTTACAGGATCAGCTCTATTCCCGCGATTTACCTAAAGTTGCCAGCGCACTGAATTTCAAAGGCCGCCTGGCGCTGCTAAAAGGGCGCTCAAACTATTTGTGTCTGGAACGTCTGGAACAACAATCGCTGTCCGGCGGCGATCTCGCCAGTCAGGCTCTCAGCGAACTGGCGCATTTGCGACACTGGTCGAGCAGCACGGAAGAGGGTGATATCAGTACCTGCAACGTGGTGCCGGAAGACAGCTTTGTCTGGCCACTGGTGACCAGCACTAACGATAACTGCCTCGGCAGTGACTGTCCGTTGTATAAAGAATGCTTTGTGGTGAAAGCCCGTCGCAAGGCGATGGACGCCGACGTGGTGGTGGTCAACCATCACCTGTTTATGGCGGACATGGTGGTAAAAGAAAGCGGTTTCGGTGAGTTAATCCCTGAAGCCGACGTCATGATTTTCGACGAAGCCCATCAGATCCCCGATATCGCCAGCCAGTATTTCGGCCAGCAGGTGACCAGCCGTCAGCTGCTTGATATGGCGAAAGACATCACGATTGCTTATCGCACCGAAGTGCGTGATTCCGTACAGCTTCAGAAAAGCGCTGACCGCCTGAGCCAGAGCACGATGGATTTTCGACTTGCGCTCGGAGAACCCGGTTTTCGTGGCAATCTGCGCGATGTGCTTAATCAGCCAGCTATCCAGCGCGCACTGCTGTTACTCGATGACGCGCTGGAGCTTTGCTACGACGTGGTGAAATTGTCGCTCGGCCGTTCTGCGTTACTGGATGCTGCGTTCGAACGTGCCACGCTTTACCGTAACCGACTGAAACGCCTGAAAGATGTCTCCATTCCCGGTTACAGTTACTGGTATGAATGTAACTCGCGTCATTTCGTCCTGGCGCTGACGCCATTGTCAGTGACTGACAAATTCAGCGAAATGATGAAAGAAAAACCGGGCGCGTGGATTTTCACTTCCGCAACGCTTTCGGTGAACGATCAGCTGCATCATTTTACCGAACGTCTGGGGCTGGATGAGGCCGAAACATTACTGCTGCCGAGTCCGTTTGATTACGCTAAACAGGCGCTGTTATGCGTGCCGCGTTTTTTGCCAGAATCGAATGTAAACGGCAGTTCAAAACAGCTGGCGCGGATGTTGCGTCCGCTGATTGAAGCCAACAAAGGCCGCTGTTTCTTTCTGTGTACGTCACACAAAATGATGCGTGAACTGGCCGAGGAGTTCAGGGCCAGCCTGACGTTGCCAGTTTTATTACAGGGCGAAACCAGTAAAGGCCAGCTTCTGGCGCAGTTTGTCGAAGCTGGCAACGCATTACTGGTGGCGACCAGCAGTTTCTGGGAAGGCGTGGATGTTCGCGGCGATGCGTTGTCCTGCGTCATTATCGACAAACTGCCGTTTACATCACCTGATGACCCGCTGCTCAAAGCCCGTATTGAAGATTGTCGCCTGCGCGGCGGTGATCCGTTCAATGACGTACAATTACCTGATGCGGTTATTACGCTGAAACAGGGTGTCGGACGTTTAATCCGCGATACCTCTGACCGGGGTGTGATGGTGATTTGCGATAACCGGCTGGTGATGCGCCCTTATGGCGAAGTTTTCCTCAACAGTTTGCCGCCGACACCGCGCACGCGTGATCTGGCACAAGCGATCCGCTTTTTACAGGGTGTCGAAGAGCAGAAATAGCCCTTTGTTTATGCTAAGATGCCGCCCCGAAAAAGGCTCTTATGCCCGTCATATTTCAAGTTGCAGATGCGTTGACTGCGCTCACTCACCCCAGTCACTTAGTTATCTAAGTTCCCGGGGATTCACGAGCTTGTCGCCTTCCTCCACCTCGAAGTATTTAGGGTGTAACTTATTAATTTCCCCGCCTGAGGTCTGGCATGTCCACGCGAATTTTAGCAATTGATACGGCGACAGAAGCCTGTTCGGTTGCGCTTTATAATCAGGGCGAAACGCTCGCTCATTTTGAACTCTGTGCCCGTGAGCATACGCAGCGCATTTTGCCGATGGTTCAGCAAATTCTTGCCGAGGCAGGACTATCCCTGACTCAACTCGACGCGCTGGCTTTTGGTCGCGGTCCGGGCAGTTTTACCGGTGTGCGTATCGGCATTGGTATGGCCCAGGGGCTTTCTCTTGGCGCAGAACTGCCTTTGTTGCCGGTGTCTACATTGCAGACCATGGCGCAGGGCGCGTATCGCCTCACTGGTGCTGATACCGTACTCGCAGCCATTGATGCCCGCATGGGTGAAGTGTACTGGGGTGAATTCAGCCGCAATGCACAAGGTGTCTGGAGCGGTTCAGAGACCGAGAAAGTCATCAAGCCGGAACAGCTTCTGGCGCGCGCTGAAGAATTATCTGGCCGTTTTGCGAAGGTGGGAACCGGCTGGGAGACTTATCCTCATCTGTTAGGTGAATCTCCGGTCGCCGAATTATTTGATGGCAAAATGCTACTGCCTCATGCGGAAGATATGCTGCCGCTGGCGCTCCAGCTCTGGGAAAATGGCGTTCGTGTTAATCCCGAAGATGCGGAACCGACTTACCTGCGCAACGAAGTGACATGGAAAAAGCTGCCAGGACGGTAAATGACGGTAAAGTCAGGCAACTTGTGCTCTGAAAAGTGGTCAAAATTAAGAGTTTGCACAGGAGTCAACGCAATGCGTAAGTGGTCTGTAATTCAGCAGTTATCAGGTAAAACGGGTAAAAGAATGGCACTGAGTGCGGTTGCGCTGAGTGCTCTGGTGTTATCGGGTTGTGTCACGGTGCCGGATGAAATTCGCGGAACCACGGCAACGCCGCAAATGAATTTACAGGCAGTGCAGGGCGCACCGGGTCTTTATGTCGGGCAGGAATCGCGTTTTGGCGGCAAAGTGGTCTCTGTGACTAATCTGCAAAACAAAACCCGTCTCGAAATTGCCACTGTACCGCTGGATGATGGCGCAAGGCCTATTTTAGGCGCACCGTCGCGCGGGCGGATCATGGCTTACATTAACGGCTTTGTGGATCCTGTTGATTATCGCAATCAGCTGGTGACCGTCGTCGGACCGATTACCGGTGTGGAGAAAGGCAAAATCGGCCAGACTTCTTATGATTTTGTCACGGTAAACGTCAACAGCTATAAACGCTGGCGGATACAGCAACAGGTCGTTATGCCTCCGCAGCCATTTGGCCCGTGGGGCTACGGCTACGGCGGCCCTTATGATTCCTGGGGGCGCGGGTTTGGACCCGGCTGGGGGCCCGGTTGGTATGACACGACACCCGCACGGGTCGAGAGCGTTGTCACCGAATAGACCTCCGCCACCGCACGGAGAACCGCCGCCACATTCTGGCGGGCATCCTCCGGTGGTAATGAAACCGGCTCCGGCACCGAAGCATTAAAGGCAGTAGTTGTTAAGGCGGCTTATTTGCCGCCTTTTTCTTTTAAGCCACGGATGGTTTGGCAAAGCAAGGGTACAGAAAAAGTGACCCGCCTCTCAACCTCGACATTGTTTGAAACGCAACTGGTAAGCTGAGTTAAAATATTGTTAAAGACGTGATAAAACTCGTCGAATAGAGACGGCAACAGAACATGATTTCAGGAGTGATACCTTGGAAAAGGTTTGGCTAAAACGATATCCGGCAGATGTTCCTGAGAACATCGATCCTGACCGCTACAGTTCGCTGGTCGAAATGTTTGAAAATTCCGCACTGCGTTATGCCGACAGTGTGGCATTTATTAACATGGGCGAGGCGATGACCTATCGCAAACTCGAAGAACGCAGCCGGGCGTTTGCCGCGTATCTGCAAAATGAGCTGGGTCTGCAGAAGGGCGATCGTGTCGCACTGATGATGCCGAATTTGCTGCAATACCCGATTGCCCTGTTTGGCGTGCTGCGCGCAGGCATGGTGGTCGTTAACGTTAACCCGCTGTATACGCCGCGAGAGCTGGAACATCAGCTGAACGACAGTGGCGCCAGTGCGATTGTAATTGTCTCCAATTTTGCCCATACGCTGGAAAAAGTGGTGTACAAAACGCAGGTCAAACACGTCATCCTGACCCGCATGGGTGATCAGCTTTCTGCCGCCAAAGGCACGCTGGTTAACTTTGTGGTGAAATATATCAAACGGCTGGTGCCGAAATACCATCTGCCGAACGCGATCTCCTTCCGTACTGCCTTACAGCGCGGGCGTCGCCTGCAATACATCAAGCCCGATATCATCAACGACGATCTGGCGTTCCTGCAATATACCGGCGGAACGACAGGCGTGGCGAAGGGCGCGATGCTAACACACAGAAACATGCAGGCGAATCTCGAACAGGCTAAAGCAGCATATGCACCGCTGTTACGTCCGGGCCATGAACTGGTGGTGACGGCGCTCCCGCTTTATCATATTTTTGCCCTGACGGTGAACTGTCTGCTGTTCCTCGATCTGGGCGGTAAGAGCCTGCTTATCACCAATCCTCGCGACGTATCCGGAATGGTTAAAGAGCTGGCTAAATATCCGTTTACCGCCATCAGCGGGGTCAATACTCTGTTTAATGCGCTGCTCAATAACGAAGATTTCCGCGAGCTGGATTTTTCCACGCTGCGTCTTTCGGTTGGCGGCGGGATGTCTGTACAAAAATCTGTGGCAGACAAATGGGAAAAACTGACCGGTAAACATCTGCTGGAAGGTTATGGTCTGACCGAATGTTCACCGCTGGTGGCCGGTAACCCGTACGATTTGAAACATTACAGCGGCAGTATTGGTCTGCCGGTGCCATCGACAGAAGTCCGTCTGGTGGATGACAACGGCCATGATGTCGCGCCTGGGCAGCCGGGCGAGTTGTGGGTGCGTGGCCCTCAGGTCATGCTGGGATACTGGCAGCGGCCTTCGGCAACCGATGAGGTGCTAAAAGATGGCTGGTTATCGACGGGCGATATCGTTACAGTGGACGAGCAGGGCTTCTTACGGATTGTTGACCGTAAAAAAGACATGATCCTGGTTTCCGGTTTCAATGTTTACCCTAACGAAATTGAAGAGGTGGTTTCACAACACGACAAAGTGCTCGAAGTTGCCGCCATTGGTGTGCCGAATGAGTCGTCAGGTGAAATTGTCAAAATTTGCGTGGTGAAAAAAGACCCTTCACTGACCAGCGAAGAACTCCTGGCGCACTGTCGCCGGTTATTAACCGGTTACAAAGTACCGAAGATTGTCGAGTTCCGTGATGAGTTACCGAAGTCAAATGTCGGTAAAATCCTCCGACGGGAACTTCGCGATGAGCAGGCAAAACCCAAGGCCGATCCGAAGCAGGATGCAGCATAGCGGTTAACACGTTTGTTCAGTGATGGTCAGATTCTTAACGCCGGCGATGTCCGGCGTTGTCACGTTATAACGCAGTAATGATTAAGAGAATTAAGATTTGAATTATCAGTTGATCACTACCAATGACGCGCTGGAGCAGGTTTGTCTTCAGGCTCAAGCGCACAGCAAAATTGCGCTGGATACCGAATTTGTCCGCACCCGCACTTATTACCCGCAACTGGGCCTGATTCAGCTTTTTGACGGCGAACAGCTCACGCTTATCGATCCTTTGCCGATCACCGCCTGGCAGCCTTTCATTGATTTGCTGGTTAATCCTGATGTCATCAAATTCCTCCATGCCGGCAGTGAAGATCTCGAAGTTTTCCAGAATGCTTTTGGTGTGATGCCAACCCCGCTGATTGATACGCAAATACTGGCCGCTTTCAGCGGGCGTCCGCTTTCCTGTGGTTTTGCCCGTCTGGTGGCAGAAACCACCGGTGTTGAGCTGGATAAAAGTGAATCGCGGACGGACTGGATTGCCCGTCCGCTTAGCGAAAAGCAATGCGTATATGCAGCGGCTGACGTGTGGTATCTGCTGCCGCTGGCCGATCAGCTGATGCGTGAGACTGAAGAAGCAGGGTGGATGGACGCGGCGCTGGACGAATGTCTGGCACTTTGCCGTCGTCGCAGCGAAGTACTGCAACCTGAGCGGGCCTATCTGGAAATCGGCAATGCGTTCCAGCTTCGTCCACGTCAGCTGGGTTGCCTGAAACTGTTGGCCGCATGGCGTCTTAATCAGGCGCGTCAGCGTGACCTGGCGGTAAACTTTGTCGTTCGTGAGGAAAATCTCTGGCAGGTCGCCCGCTATCAGCCGACCTCTCTGGGTGAGCTGGAAGCGCTGGGCCTGAGTGGTCCTGAAATTCGCTATCACGGGCGCACGCTCCTGGCACTGGTGGAAGAATCCAATGGGCTGGATGAATCTGACCTTCCTGCACCGATTTCGAACCTTATCGATCAGCCGGGTTATCGCAAAGTCTTCAAAGACATCAAGGCCCTGATCCAGACCGTGAGCGAAGAAAGCAAACTGAGTGTTGAATTACTGGCATCGCGTCGTCAGATTAACCAGTTGCTGACTTATCACTGGAAGTTAAAAGATAAAGAATCACAGCCGGAATTAATCAGTGGCTGGCGCGGAAAATTATTAGCTGAAAGGCTTAATGAAATTCTGAGCAATTATTGATTCCTTCGTTAAGAAGGAAAAATGAATTCAGGCAGTGAATAAAAAAGAGCGGGCAAATGTCCCGCTCTTTTTTATTCACTGCTAAAAGCATTAGCGGAAAATGGTTGCAGATAACACGTCGTGATGAGGTATACCGAATTAAATCAGTGTAGGGATATCAATTTCAAGCATGAATGAGATGAGTCTTAATCAAAATTTTCCGGAATAAATGAAACCAGTCGGTAAATGAATCCATTTAGTGGATTTATATACAGTGGTTATTGGGAGGGGAAATAAGAATAACAGGGAAAATTGTGAAAAAAACAGTGGCCCCCTGAGGAAACAGAGGGCGCTATGCTGAAAAAAACACCTGTAAACAGGCTAAATGGACTGCTGTCATTTAGGCGCTTCTTCCGACTCTGGCAGGGTGACGTTAAGTTCCAGTACGGAAATATCGTCACCTTTCTGCTCGAACTGAACCTGCAGCATTTCCGGGTCAATCTTAATGTACTTACAGATGACTGCGAGAATATCGCGTTTCAGTTCAGGCAGATACGACGGTTCACTATCCCCACGACGCCGTTCGGCTACGATGATCTGTAGCCGTTCCTTGGCTATATTGGCTGTCGATTTTTTGCGGGACAGAAAGAAATCTAACAATGCCATGGTTTATCCCCCAAAAAGGCGTTTCAGGAAACTCTTCTTCTCTTCCTCAATGAAACGGAATGCACGTTCTTCCCCAAGCAGACGGCTGACAGTATCGTCATACGCTTTACCTGCATCGGATTCCTGATCCAAAATGACCGGTTCGCCCTGATTGGACGCACGCAGTACAGACTGATCTTCAGGGATAACCCCGATCAGAGGAATGCGCAGGATTTCCAGCACATCTTCCATGCTCAGCATGTCGCCACGGCTGACACGGCCCGGGTTATAACGGGTAAGAAGCAGATGTTCTTTGATAGGCTCCTGGCCCAGTTCCGCACGGCGGGATTTTGAAGACAAAATGCCCAGAATACGGTCGGAGTCACGAACGGACGAGACTTCAGGGTTTGTGGTGATCACGGCTTCATCGGCGAAATACAGTGCCATCAGCGCGCCGGTTTCGATACCAGCAGGGGAATCACACACGACGAAATCGAATTCCATCTCGCCTAAATCGTTCAGGATTTTCTCTACGCCTTCACGGGTCAGCGCATCTTTATCGCGCGTCTGTGAAGCCGGAAGAATAAACAGGTTTTCAGTGCGTTTATCTTTGATAAGCGCCTGATTCAGCGTGGCATCACCCTGGATCACGTTCACGAAATCATAAACCACCCGGCGCTCACAGCCCATAATCAAATCGAGATTACGCAGACCGATATCGAAATCGATAACAACAGTCTTTTTGCCTTTTTGAGCTAAACCGGTAGCAATGGCCGCGCTTGAAGTGGTCTTGCCAACGCCCCCTTTACCCGATGTAACAACTATGATGCGTGCCATGAATGGATTCCTTGTCAAAAGGGCTTAGTTTAAAGGTTGTATGGTTAACACATTATTTATCAGGCTGAGGCGCGCTGCCTGACCGAGGTAATCGGCCGGGATTTGATCACTCAACCAGTATTGCCCTGCGATAGAGACTAGTTCAGCGCCTAATTGCGTGCAAAAAATCTGACAATTTGCATCGCCTGCGGCGCCAGCTAACGCTCTGCCTCGCATCATGCCGTAGATGTGGATATTGCCATCGGCAATCAGTTCCGCACCTGCGCTGACACTGCTGGTCACGATGAGGTCGCTGTTACGGGCATAAATCTGTTGGCCGGATCTGACCGGGGTACTGACAATGCGTGTCTTGGCCGGGGCATTGTCGGGCACGACAGGAACCGGTGGTTCAGCAGCGATACGCTGGGCACGACCTTCACTCAGCAGCGGCAAACCGGTGCGGGAAAGTGCGCGTTTTTGCGCTTCGTCTTTACAACCACTGATGCCAACAACGCGAAAGCCTGCAGAAGCGACAGCCTGTTGAATGTCTTTCCAGTTTGCCGCACCTGTGAGTGAAGCAACGTTGATAACAACAGGGGCATTTTTCAAAAAGGCCGGAGCTTGCTCCACTTTTTCCTGTAATGCCTGATAAATAACCTCTGGTTGTGAACTATGTAAATGAACAACCGATAAGGTAAAACTGCTGCCTTTTAGTTCTATTGGCGATTGTGACATCTATCCTGACTCAGTCTCAGCAACTCTAAATCCCCGGAATACGACTCGGGGGGCGATATTCCGATGTACGATAAGCATGTTATAGTTACAGTTATATCTAGGCAAGCCACCGTTTCAATAAAATAGAGTTAAAAAAATGCTTTGTGTGATCTATAGAAGTACTAAACGCGACCAGACTTATCTGTATGTCGAAAAAAAAGACGATTTTTCCCGTGTGCCTGAAGAATTACTGAAAGGTTTTGGTGTGCCTCAGTTCGCAATGATGTTAAATCTGGCGAACCGTGAAAAACTGGCAGCGGCCGATATTGCTAAAGTCCGTCAGTCTCTCGAAGATCAGGGTTATTATCTGCAGGTCCCACCGCCGGCAGAAAGTTTATTGAATATCCATCTTAGCGACACCAGTAAATAACGCATTCCTGACATTTGTTTCGGCATTCCTCGAACTTTCGGACGTGATGACTTGCATTCATCGTTGTAGTGCTCAAAGCTTAGAACGATGAATCACTTGCAGAAGTCAAAAGGAAGAAATTGATGAAATTGTCGGCACTGGCTGTGTTAACACCGCTGATCATCCTCAGCGGTTGTGCAGCACAAAAAGCTACCTCAGGGCAAACCACCACGCCATCCACTCCGGCAACACAGCCTGCCGCCGCCGCACCGGCAGCGCCTTCAGGCAAAACATCTCTGGCAGAGCAGGGGCGGGACCCCGCTGAATTCCCGGCTTATATCGAACAACTCAAAGCGCAGGCGCTCGCTCAGGGCATCAGCCAGCAGACCATCGACAGTACCTTCGCGAATATCCATTTCGTCGACCGCGTGATCAATTCAGACCGCAATCAGTTAGAGAAAAAAATCACCCTCGACGATTATCTGACGCGCGTACTCCCTGAATGGAAAATCAAACAGGGGCAGGAGCAGTTGCAGAACAACCTGCCTGCGCTGACAAAAGCCAGCGACCGCTATGGTGTACAACCACAGTTCATCGTGGCGCTGTGGGCGATGGAAAGCAGCTTCGGCAAAATTCAGGGTAAAGAGGATGTGTTCTCAGCGCTGGCAACGCTTGCCTTTGAAGGTCGTCGTGAAGCCTTCTTCACCAAAGAATTTATGTCAGCACTTAAAATTGTCGATTCGGGCAAAGCCAGCAGCGACATGATGAAAGGTTCCTGGGCCGGAGCGATGGGGCAATCGCAATTTATGCCAAGCTCTTATCTGACTTACGGCGCGGACGGTAACGGCGATGGGAAAATCGATATCTGGAAAAACACCGACGATGTGTTTGCCTCAACGGCCAACTACTTATCTAAAGAAGGCTGGAAGGGCGATCAGGGCTGGGGACAGGAAGTCAAATTACCCGCTAACTTTGACGGCAATCTGACAGGGCTTAAAAATAATCAGATGCATCCGGCCCGTTACTGGCAGCAACTTGGTGTAACCCAGGTGGATGGCAGCCCGCTGGCATCGACAGCCACCCGCGCATGGATGATCACACCGGATGATACGCAGGGGCGCGCGTTCCTGGTTTACGATAACTTCCGTACGATCATGCACTGGAACCGTTCGACCTATTTCGCACTGAGTATCGGCATGATGGCTGATGCTGTAACAGGCGCGCAGACACCGGTGGTTTCCGGCGCGACAACACCGGTTCAGAACATACCTGCACCTTCTGCACCCTTAGCGCCGGCACCGCATAATCCGTTCAGCGGCTGATATTCCTCACATCAAGGAGTGGCTGTATGTACCAACACAGAGACTGGCACGGCGCATTACTCGATTTTCCGGTGAACAAGGTGGTATGTGTCGGTAATAACTATGCAGACCATATCAAAGAGATGGGCGGCAAGCAGTCGGCTGAACCGCTGGTGTTCATTAAACCGGAAACGGCGCTCTGCGATATTCGCCAGCCTGTCGCGATCCCGAAGGATTTCGGCGCTGTGCATCATGAAGTCGAACTTGCGGTACTGATCGGTACTCCGCTTAAACAGGCAACGGAAGATCGCGTAGCTAATGCCATCGCCGGTTACGGGCTGGCATTGGATCTCACGCTGCGGGATTTGCAGACTCAACTTAAAGAGTCCGGACAACCCTGGGAAAGAGCAAAAGGATTTGACGGCTCATGCCCTATCAGTGGGTTTATTCCGGTCAGCGAATTTGGCGATGCGCAGCAGGCCGAATTACTGCTGGAGATCAACGGGCAGACGCGACAGTCAGGCAATACCCGCGACATGCTGACGCCGCTTCTGCCGCTGATTGCCTACATGAGTCGTTTCTTCACGCTGCGTGCCGGTGACATTATTCTGACCGGTACACCTCACGGCGTCGGGCCTCTCCAGGCTGGCGATGAAATCTTAGCGACACTCAATGGTAAGCAAGTCACTACCCGCGTGATATAACGCATTGCAATGAGGTCGCCGGAGCAGCTTTCCGGCGGCTTTACTTGCATCTGACGGCTAAAGCGTCTATATAAGCACCCTTCTTTTATTTATACCGGATGCACATCATGACTGAACCCGCTTTTTGGCAGCAAAAAACGCTGTCTGAAATGACTGACCAAGAATGGGAAGCATTGTGCGACGGCTGCGGGCAATGTTGCTTGCATAAGCTGATTGATGAAGACACGGATGAGATTTACTTCACCAACGTCGCGTGTAACCAGCTCAATATTAAATCTTGTCAGTGCCGCAACTACGAACGCCGTTTCACGCTGGAAGAAGACTGCATCAAACTGACGCGTGAAAACCTGACCACTTTCGACTGGTTGCCGCCTACCTGTGCCTACCGCCTGATAGGCGAGGGCAAACCTCTGTTGCCGTGGCATCCGCTGCTGAACAAAGCGTCCAAATCGGCCATGCACACCGCGCAGATTTCCGTACGTTACATCGCTGTTCGCGAAGACGACGTCGAAGACTGGCAGGATCACATCATGAATAAGCCAAGCTGGGCGAAGTAAGCTCGTTTTGATTGTGCTTTGAAATGAAAAAGCCCCGGCAAATGCCAGGGCTTTTTATGTTTCGGACTAAGACATCAGATTTCTGAATCGGGGCGGACGGCACCGAGTGCATTCAGCGCTTCAGGATCCAGCTCCGGATCGGCTTTATCGATAAGTCGCGTCATTTCAATCAGAGCCTGAAACTGTTCGAACAAAATTTTGGCGTCGGATTTAACAACTTCATCATCAGAGTCGAGCACTGAATTTATGGCTTTATTGACGCTTTCGATGATTTCCTGCGGTCCGCCATTTTTCCCAACAGTAATGAAAATCGCGCCGAGAAGAAGTGACTGCGCCTCAACCTGCGCGGTAAGCTGTTTAGTGTCTGCTTCCATACGGGAGATTTTTGCGATCATACCTAAAATGATATTTTTCATTTATTACCCCTGCAGATCGAAAGTGTAAGTTGCCATTTATTTCTACGCCAGGTTCTGAAAACTGCATAATCTTATTTGGTAAAAGTGGGTTGTTTGTAACACCCCCCCATGAAATTCACGCAGAATACAACAATTCGCAAAACGGGCGTTCAACTAAACGCCCTGCGTATCATGCCTCCGGGTGATTTTTACCTTCTTCAATGAAATCTTCATCAATCTCATCGGTATTGTTTTGATGATCGCGCCCGGAAAGAATGTTCCAGCAGGCGATGAACAATGCCGCAATCAGAGGGCCAATCACAAAGCCGTTAATGCCGTAGACTTCCATGCCGCCCAGCGTGGTGATAAGGATCAGGTAATCCGGCATTTTGGTATCTTTGCCGACCAGCAGCGGACGTAAAACGTTATCGACAATACCGATGACCACAACGAAGAAGACCACGATGAAGATCCCCTGCCACAGCATTCCTGAAGCGAAGAAATAAATGGCAGCCGGTACCCAGATAATGGCTGATCCTACCGCCGGAATGATTGACAAGAAAGCCATCAGCGCGCCCCAAAGAAGGCTGCCATCCAGACCTGCAATATAAAATGCTAGTCCGCCCAGAGCGCCCTGAACGATTGCTACCACTACCGTCCCTTTCACTGTTGCACGGGACACGGCAGCAAACTTCATAAACAAATGGTGTTTAACGTGGCGGGAAAGCGGCAGGGCTTCCAGCGTAAGATTGACCAGATAGGCGCCATCTTTTAGCAGGAAGAACAGGATATACAGCATGATGCCAAAACCGACTACAAAGCCGAATGTGCTTTTACCGATAACAAATACACTGCCTGCCAGATACTGACTGCCTTGCAGGGCGACGTCGGAAAGCTTTTTCTGAATTTCAATCGTACTGTCCAGATTATGTTCCGACAGGAAATGTCTGGCCCAGCGCGGTAAATGGTGGATAGTATCAGTCAGCATGACCGGCAACTGTGAGTCATTCCCCTGAAGTTTGGTGTAAACCGCATTGAATTCGATGGCCAGCGAAGAAGTAATAATCGCCAGCGGTGTGAAGACAATCAGACAAATAATCATAACGGTTAAAAAAGAAACAAGACCATTACGGTCACCGACATATTGCTTAAGCCGGTTTTTAAGCGGATTAAAAATAACTGCGAGAATAACTGCCCATAGCACGGAAGAATAATAAGGCCTCAATACATCGAAAAAAGCCAAAGTTACGATGAAAAGAATCGCGATGAAAAAACCTTTTGAAAACCCTTTGACGACCATACTTGTTCCTCTGATGAACCTTTTTGCCCTCGTAGCATAGAACTCATTGAGGTTTTTACAAATTAAGGTCTTTTTTTGCTCAATATTCGTGGCAACACTGCGGATTGTTAAAGGCCCGGAGGAAAAATCAGCGGGCCCGTTGTCGTATTTCTCTTTATTTAAAGAATCCATAAAAAATGAAACCGACCGCGGCCCAGAAAAGAACACAGGCTCCGACGCAAATTATCCAGATGAGCCAGACAGGGAGATTTTTCATAGCAGTTCCAGATTAGTCATATAAATCATTCAAATTAAAAGAGTCTGCATTCCCTGCGTAAAGATGCTGATTTCCATAGAAAAGGCGCCCTGAGGCGCCCTGATGAATTCTGTGCTTAATTAACGGCCGAACAAATCACGACGTTTTGGTTTCACAAACTGTGCCAGCAGTACCAGGATCGCAATCACCATAAATACGCTGAAAACAACGACCAGCCATTGCGGCATACCGAGCGAAAGGAATTCCCACTGCTTTTCCGCGCAATCACCGCTGGCAATAAACATCCACGGGAACCATTTGTCCAGCGGCAACCAGGTCGGGAAGCGGGCAGCAAAATCACAAGTCGCGAACGGAGAAGGATGCAGCTGGATCATGGTGTGTTCCCATGACAGGCGGATCCCTTCGTAAGCACTGTAAATCCAGATAAGAATACCGGCATAACGTAGCCAGGTGGAGGGGGCAATTGCACCGACCAGGCCAGCCGCCAGAATACCCATCAACGCACAGCGTTCATAAATACACATGACACAAGGTTTAAGAAGCATCACGTGTTGGAAATACAACGCGACCAGCTCAAGAGCCAGGGCGGTTAGAGTCATCAGAAGCCATGCACCGCGGCCTTGAGAGCAGCGGTTAAGATATTGCAACATAGTAAATTTTCCCTGCAGTTAGCTACTGAGACGCAGTGTAAACCAATTGCTCCCTGCTGCCAGCCTGTCAGAATAAATATTAGGTAAATAAATAATATGAATCGGACATTTCACGTTTAAATCCGGTAATTTTCAAGATTGCAAGCTTCCAGAAAATTACCGGGTACGTCTTCGGGATCAGCGAGGCATGAGCAATTCACTGGCCGGTGGCAAACTCAGCCATCCCATATTCGTAAACCACTGCGTCATATCCGGCAGCAGATATTGTACGCAAAGCAAACCCACCAGCGTCATCACTAACGTGTAAGGCAGCGCCATCCAGACCATTTTTCCGTAAGAAAGACGGATAAGCGGAGCAAGGGCGGAAGTCAGCAGGAACAGGAATGCCGCCTGACCGTTAGGAGTGGCCACTGAGGGCAGATTTGTCCCGGTATTGATCGCGACCGCCAGCAATTCGAACTGCTTGAGGTCAATCACGCCATTAACCAGCGCCGATTTCGCTTCATTGATATAAACGGTGCCGACAAAAACATTATCAGAAACAGAAGAAAGCAAGCCATTGAACAGATAGAACAATGACAGTTGGTTTGACGGCGCTGACTGAAGCACATAGTGAATGATTGGAGTGAACAGGTGCTGTTCGATGATTACGGCAACGATGGCAAAAAAGACAGTCAGCAGGGCGGTGAAGGGCAGGGAATCCTGGAAAGCTTTACCAATTGCATGTTCATCCGTCACACCGCAAAACGCAGTAGCAAAGATAATGACCGTCAGGCCGATCAACCCAACTTCTGCCAGATGGAAAGCCAGCGCGATAATTAGCCATACACCTATGACGACCTGTACCGCCAGCTTAATGCGCTCCTGTTTGGTAATGTTCTCGCTGTTCTTTTGATCGAACTTTTTGAGCACTTCATACACCGGATGTGGCAGTTTTGCGCCATAGCCAAACAGACGAAAACGTTCCACCAGCGCGCAAACCACGAAACCACATATAAACACCGGCACAGTAACCGGAGACATGCGGATCAGGAAATCGACAAACTGCCAGTCGGCGCTTTTGGCGATAATCAGGTTCTGCGGTTCACCGACCATCGTCATCACGCCACCGAGCGCAGTACCGACGCCTGCATGCATCATCAGGCTGCGTAAGAATGCACGGAACTGTTCCAACACGGCCTGGTGCTGCTGATTACCGGTAAACGTGCTGTCGTCGGTCACGTCCGCGCTTTCACTCTGATTTGAGGCGAAATTGTGGTAAATCGAATAGAAACCGACGGAAACGCTGATCACCACGGCGATAACTGTCAGAGCATCGAGGAAGGCAGAGAGAAAAGCGGCAGCGAAACAAAAGGCCATCGATAGCGCGATTTTATTTCTCAGATTTAGCAGCAGTTTGGTAAAAACGGTCAGCAGGAGTTGCTTCATAAAGTAGATGCCCGCAACCATGAAAATCAGCAGCAGGATGACTTCGAGGTTGGCCGAAATCTCTTCGCGAATGCGCTCTGCGGTGGTCATACCGATCATGACCGCTTCGATAGCCAGCAGACCGCCCGGCTGGAGTGGATAGCATTTAAGCGCCATACCCAGTGTAAAAATGAACTCGACGACCAGCAGCCATCCGGCTAAAAACGGACTGACCAGAAAGAAAATCAACGGGTTAATAATCAAAAACGTCAGGATGGTAATTTTGTACCAGTTAGGAGACTGCCCCAAAAAGTTTTTAATAAATGCGCGACTGTAGGTTGTTTCCATATTCCCCAGAACTCCTTTGTCTGTAATTTATAGTTGTATCAAAAACATAGGCCAGTTTAATTGTCTGACTGAAATTTTCCACCAGAAAGGACAGTCACATAACCCTGTAAGAGATTTGAAATTCTGCCAACCCCTGCACAGTTTCAACATTTGTTCTGCCTGAGTGCTATAACCGGCGTTTTTCATCTGGTATGATGAGCTGAACTATATCCCCAATAAAAGCCTCACACGGAACGACAAACACATGGTTATTAAGGCACAAAGTCCTGCCGGTTTTGCCGAAGAGTATATCATCGAAAGTATCTGGAACAGCCGCTTCCCTCCGGGCTCTATTTTGCCCGCAGAGAGAGAACTTTCAGAACTCATTGGCGTGACCCGAACCACATTGCGTGAAGTGTTACAGCGGCTTGCCCGGGATGGCTGGTTGACAATTCAGCATGGTAAACCGACCAAGGTGAACAATTTTTGGGAAACGTCGGGTCTGAATATTCTGGAAACACTGGCGCGTCTTGATCACGAAAGCGTACCGCAGCTCATTGATAATTTGCTGTCTGTTCGTACCAACATTGCAACGATTTTTATCCGTAAAGCGATGCGTAGCAATCCGGAAGAAACCCAGCGGGTACTGGCCAAAGCCGCTGAAGTTGAAGATCATGCCGAGGCCTTCACGGCGCTCGATTATGGTATTTTCCGTGGTCTGGCCTTTGCTTCCGGCAATCCAATTTACGGGCTGATCATCAACGGATTACGCGGATTGTATACCCGCGTAGGACGTTATTACTTCTCCAATCCTGAAGCGCGTAAACTGGCGATCAATTTCTATAAAAAACTATCCGATATCTGCCACGAAAAAAGTTACGAGCAGATTGTTGATTCCGTTCGTAATTATGGTCGTCAGAGTGGTGAAATCTGGCACAGTATGCAGAGCGCGATGCCGGGTGATCTGACCGAACAGAAGCATCGTTAAATTTCGGACTGTTTGGGAACACTAATGAAGCTGATGGTAACCAGCGTAAAGCCGGTTACCTCAAAATCCACAGATCGGTGCAGTAAGTTGTTTCCGTTCCGAAGTATACAAATGGCCAGCGTTGCTGGCCTTTTTGCTTTTAGAATCACTTTGACTGATTAGTACCTAAAGTTTCTTTGTAACGTTTCCTGCATCTATATCGCAGGGCCTATGTTCCTACCCCTCCAGACCAGTTTCTTAAGTTAAGTCACAAACTAAGAAATAAATTATTTACATTCTGAAAATGTAGCAGGCATCAGATCGGGTTTGTTTTTAATCAAATTACAACATCCATCAATGAACGGTATTATTTCCGCTCTGCCATAAACTATTGCTGCTTCACATGCACTTCTCTCTCTGACTCCTGTAACGGGTGACATATCGAGAATTGCTCCGTTATCAATTAACAATCTTGCAAAATCAATATTATTTTTCCAGATTGCAACCAGTAATGCTGTATTATTAGGCCGTAATTCGTTAATTGTATTGACATCAGCCCCAAGAGAAATCAGATGTTTGGCTATTTGTTGATGTTCTTTAGAACCATAATATGCTGCATTCATTAGTGGCGTGTCATTGTCATCCTTTGTAATGCCATTTACATCTGCCTTTGCGACATCGACCAGAAAATAAACTGCTTCAGTGTTGGGCCTGCTCATTGCTAAGCTTAAAGCCTCACTTCTATCAGGTAGAGTGATCTCATTACATTGTTTAACGTTGTTAGTTTTACAGCGTTTATCTTTGAGGCATTTTTCACAAAAATACCATCTATTTTTTAATCCCTCTATTTCATATGGAAAACTGGCTACGTTACTTATTTTAAAATCTCTTTTAATCTCAGATTCATCACAGCCAGTAATTGTGAATATGATAACTGCTAATACGACTGTGGTGGCTATTTTTAACATCATCATCTCTTAAAATGTCGCTATTGCTTAAAAGTTTCACAGTGCTAAATATTTTGAGTCTTCTTTAGCTATATGAATCTGGGAATGTATGTTGACACCTTTCAAATTCGCCTATTTTTGTGCCGCGTCATATGCAGAACCACCGAATTTTTCCACTGCTGACTGATAAATAACCGCAGTTGCTCTACAGCTATAAAGTGTGTTTTGAGCTTCGGGAATTCCTTCCAACATCCCCAGGGCCCTATCACATGCTAATACTATATTTTTTCCTAATTCTGTATCACATGCTGGTTTACTTGTACCTCTAGTTTCATAGCATTTGTCGTGAATTTTACAAGCTTTAGTAAAGTCAGCACCATACATACCATCCGGAACATATCTGTCAGTCTTAGCATCACCACAACCCGCTCCCCAAGGCTGGCCATCAGGACGCATTGAGGGCGATGATGTTGGTGATGTAGCCGGTGTCCCAGATTTAATTCCTGCTTGCTTGAGTAGGATATCCCAACTCGCCAAACCAAGAGGATCAACCTGTTCTATCGGATTATTTGTATATGAATACCCATTCCATCCCCCCATCAACCCAATCGGATCCTGAGTAATATACCGCCCCTGCGCCGGGTCATAATAACGATGCCGGTTGTAATGCAGCCCCGATTCCTCATCAAATTGCTGTCCCTGCATGCGGATGGGCTGGCGCAGTTTGTGGGGGTTATCGCAGCTCTGCACGTTGCCCCAGACGTCAATGTCCGCGTTCCATTCCACTTTGCCGTTTTTGTGATTAACCAGCCCGATTGGCGTCCCCAGAGGGTCGCAGTGGAACAGGTGCAGTGCCATTTCGTGACTTTCCGGCAGCGGGTCGACCCACAGCGCGATGTTTTCGGCTTTCAGGCTGACGGAGGCCAGCCATTGGTGATTCGCCTCGCTCACCTGATTGCGCCGGATTTCCTGCTCAATCACGTTAAAACGCTCATGAATATCCGGCGGGAACACGCCGCCCGCGTCCTCTTCGAGTTTTTCCGCCAGCGTGCGGTGGCTGTCTTCTGCCCGCGCGTGCTCGGCGCGCAGCAGCGGCACAAAGCTGCCAAGGTGATAAATGGTGTGCAGCTGGATGTCCCGGTTTTCGGTCAGCACCAGCCGGTCGCCGTCCCAGCCAAACCAGGTGTTTTGCGTGTCGGTTTCCTGCGTTTGCGGATTCAGCGTGCTCACCTGTTTGCCGACGCGCCGCCCGAGCGGGTCGTAAATATAGCGCGCCCGCGTGGTGGTCTGGCCGTTCTGCTCAATGGTAAAGCGCGTCAGCCGGTGCGTGCGGTCATACGCGAAGGTGTGTACCGCCTCATCGTCGTGCGAATGCTGTACCCAGCCCGCGTAATAAGGCCGTTTTGCGGTCAGATTCCCCCACACATCGTATTCATACTGATACCGCTCGTCGTGCTGAATGCGGTTGCCGTGCCAGACCGGAAGCTCGTTTATCGGAGCCGGATGCGAATCATGATGCGTGAGCGTGCGGTTGCCCGCCGGGTCGGTCAGGGTGGTCAGCACGCCCGCCGGTGAGCTGACGCTGTGCAGCCTGCCTGCGGGCGTGTAGCGGTAAAAATGGTCGCCTCCGCCGGTGGACATCTGCGTCATTTGTCCGGCGGCGTTGTAGTGATAATTGCGGGTTAGATGACCGCCTGATAAAGCGTGTTGCCCGGCAAGTTGCCCGGTGCGGGAATAGGTTTTTTCAGACTGCCAGTGTTGGCCGAACTGCCGCGAGGTTTCCCGGTGCAGTTTGTCGCGACCGAGCTCCAGCATGACGTCGTCGCCGAGTCTGACACCCAGCAGATGGCCGGGGCCGTAGGTCTGCCAGCGGATGTCCGGCAGGCCGTCGCAGTTTAAGGACGATTCAAAACCGCGCGGGTCGAACTGGCGGCGCACGGTGTGCTGCCACAGCAGGTCGCCGCTGGCGTTGTGGATAATCTGGCGCTCGCCGGTAAGGTTATCGTTGGCGTCATACTGAAAGCGCACGCTGACCAGATGGGTCTCGCTGCGGTGGCCGGTTTCCAGCACCCGACCGGAGGCGTCGTAGCGCCACAGCACGTCGTCCGGGCCGTCGCTGAGGCCGGGACGCTGCTGGCGGATAAGCTGGCCTTCGTCGTCGTAGTGCCAGAGCGTGGTCAGCCCGGCGTCGTCGCTCTGAACCAGCTGACCGGCGGCGTTGTAGCGATAACCCTGCGTGCGTCCGTCAAAGCCAATTTCCTGCGTCAGCCGGTCCATCACGTCGTAGCTGAACCGGGTTTCAGCATCATTTTCATTGACCAGGCGGACAAGCCTGCCCGCGCTGTCGAACTCTGTCCGGCGCGTTAACCCGCCGTCACTTTGGCTTGCCGGATTGCCGCGGGCGTCGTAACTTTGCACACTTTTACTGCCGTCAGGGCGGGTAACCGACATCACGTCACCGGCGTCATCATATTCCCACTGCGTCCGGTTTCCGGCGGCATCCGTACTGGCAATCCGCCGTCCACGCGCATCGTACTCAAAGCGGATGGTTATACCTTCTTCATGCAGGATTTCTACCGGCTGACCGTCGCGGTTGTAGCGGTACGAAGTTTTATAGCCGGAGCAGTCGGTAAACGACGTCAGCAAACCCAACGCGTTCCATTCGAGTTCCTGTCTGCCGCCCGCGGCGTCTTCCGTCGCGCAAGGCTGCGCACTGTTTTCATCCGCGTAGTGATAGCGGCGGGTCTGGCTCAGGGCGTCGGTTTCAGCCGTCAGACGCCCAAGCTCGTCATACTTTTTATCCACCCGACGCCCGTCCGGCGCAATGGCGGTAACCAGCTGGCCGGCGCCGTTGTAGCTGAACTGGCTGCGCTTTTCGCCGTCGGGATACAGGATTGCGACCAGCGCGCCGTTGGCCGGATTCAGCTGAAATTTTGTGATGCGCCCGAGGCTATCGGTCTGCGAGGTCAGCCGCCCCTGCGTATCAAAGGTGCTCTGCGTACTGCTGCCGTCGGGCTGCTCAAGCTTCACCACCCGGCGTAATCCGCGCTCGCCCTCGAAGTGGTAGACGCGCACGCGCCCGAGGTTGTCGGTGACGCGGGTCTGGTCAGAACGGTATTCAAACTGATAACTGAGGCCGCCGGGATTCACCTGAGAAATGACTTTGCCGGAGGCATCATCGTAGACGTAGCGCGTTGCGGGCCTTCCGGCGTACTGGTGCGCGGTCATCAGGCCGCTATTTTCAGGATGCCAGTCAAAGCGGCGGACGATTTCGCCCGCACGGTCGTACACGGTTTTCAGCTCGCCGCGCGGCGTGTAGTCGTAACGGACCAGCGGTTTATCGGGCAAATCCGGAAAGCTCAGGTCTTTTGCCAGCCAGACAGCAACTAAGCGCACGCCAGAATCTTCGCCCCGGCCGGTGTTCAGCGCGGGTTTAAAGTCCACAAGCCGCGTCAGCTCAAGGCGAAAGCGCCGCCCGGCACTGTCGGTAACACCGGTAATGTGTCCGGCAAACTCAGCCTGCGTATCGCGGTGATAGCGCAGCGTATTACCGAAGCGGTCGGTTAATCCGAGCAGTTCGCGCGAGGCAGGCAGAGGGCGCGGCAGCTCGTTCTGCGCCGTTTCGGGTAACTGAACGCAGCCTAAAATCCACCACGGACCGGTGGCGTCGTTCGCCACGAAATAGTCATCGGGACTGTTGCGAAGCTCCTGCGGCAGCGCCTGCCACAGTTTGCTGAGCGGATGCGCGCTGTTTTGCGTATCAATACCACCGCGCGCCAGCCAGAGCTTTTCGCTGTTGCTGAAGGCAATCTGGCCCGGCGGCAGCAGATGAAAATGCAGGCTGCGCCCGCCGTTGTCGTTCAAAATCAGTTCATCCGCGCGAATTTGCAGGCGGATGTCTGCCGCGGCGGTCCAGCCGGGGCCGAACAGCCCGACCGGCGCGGGCGTATCCGTTTTATAGCTGCTGTAGGAGCGGCTGAGGACAAACGGCAGCGCCGCGGGCAGCGCGATATCGGTCTCGTCCGGCAGGACTTTAGCGCCCAGCGACGGGTTGACCGGGCTCCCCACTTTGACCCCGCCGGGGCAAACCGAGCACGCCACGCCGGTCGGCGCGCCAATCATTACGCCCAGCGAGCCCTGAACAATCGGGCCACCAATGGCGGTCATATCCTTCTGCCGTGCTGCCGGAAATCCGGTCATGGGGTAAATCCTTTTAATGTTAATATTTTAAATAAACGGAGGAGTTGCGCCTGCTGGCGGCATGTCGCTGCTTCCCGAGGCCGGTGGGGCGGGTGGTGGCGCTACCGATAATCCGCAGTTAAGATTTATGAGTGCCGAGTCACTGTTAACCATCGCGACTCCCTGCATATGTAATGTGGTGCCGGAGAGAAAAATGCTGCCATCTTTGGTTAGTACGATTTTGGCGGCGCCACAACTGAGCTCCAGATGGTCTCCGGCTGAATATAGCGAGGTCTTGCCGGCCATTTCGCTTTTGATTTCACCTACGCTCAGCTTCATTTTTTTCCCGACGTCGATGCTGTACGTTTGTCCTACATTCAACGTTTTTAAGACGCCGATCTCAGAGGATTGCGATACCCCAACGGTAGTGTTCATGCTGCTGCCCACGGAAACCTGATACGCAATCCCAACAGATAATGCGCTCAAAAAACCGACCGTTTCAGTTTTAATGATGCCGACAGTTTCTGATTTGTTATTTCCCACATTGACCACCTGGTTAGAGGTGATGGTTTCAATCTGGTTTGCACCCACGTTTTGTATCTGGTTTTTAGCAATGGTTATTGCCTGATTACCGCCAACTTTTTCTGTGTGGTTGGCAACCACATCCGTCATCCTGTTATTCAGCACCTTGGTCTTCATGTCCTTCTGGGCATGGATCGAAAGCAATTCCTGCGCGGTGGCATCTTCGAACATCAGCTCGTTGTAGCCGCTGCCTTTGTAGGTTTGTGAGCGGATCGCCATCTGCGTTTTAGTGCCGGGTAAGCTACCGGGTGAGCGGTTGCTGGCGTGATAGGTGCGACCGGTGATGATAGGTTGGTCCGGGTCGCCGTTGAGGAAATCGACGATCACTTCCTGGCCGACGCGCGGAATGGCGATGTTGCCAAAACCGGTGCCTGCCCATGCCTGCGAGACGCGGATCCAGCATGAACTGCCTTCGTTGGCTTTGTTGTAGCGATCCCAGGCAAATTTCACCCGCACGCGCCCGTGCTCATCGCAGAAAATTTCTTCTCCCGGCGGGCCGGTAACGATGGCAATCTGCGGGCCGTCAATGCGCGGTTTGGGATGCGGTACCGACCGCCACGTTTGCGTCGCCGGGATCACCTGAAAGTGGCTGGAAAGGGTGGTTCCCTGACCTTCGTTACCAATCAGCGCCTGCGGCTGATCGCCCTGAATTTCGCAGGCGATCACCTGCCACTGAGAGTTCAAATCCTCACGGGGATGGTCCGTCAGCGCAAAGCACAAACCCGGCTGCATGCGCGGGGAATTAGACGTTCCGGAGACCATATCCGCGTTATTACGCCAGCCTTCAATCTGATAGCGGGCAAAATCTTCGCCGTGCTGTTCGTCTT
>NZ_JAFMOY010000132.1 GCF_019049625.1 Rahnella ecdela | reverse complement strand
TCACCTTGCTTATACCTGTCCCAGATAATCGCTTTCTGTTCTGGCGTGTAGTAAATGCGCGTTCTTCGTTTCATGGCAACGTCCCCCTTGTTTAAGGATAGCGTTGCGTCGACCCGTTGAACTCACACTGATAAACGGACATAAAAAAACCGCTTTTCAGCGGTTAATTTTAGATCGATATCAACGAGCCCGGCAGATTACTGCGCAGGTTTGTCATTGTGCAAAGAGTCATCTTCGCGGCAGTCGCCTGCTTCACAGTGGCCGTACAGGTACAGGCTGTGGTTAGTCAGTTTGATGCCGTGTTTTTTAGCAATTTCACGCTGACGACCTTCGATGTATTCGTCACGGAATTCAATCACACGACCGCAATCCAGGCAGATCAAATGATCGTGGTGATGTTGTTGTGTCAGTTCAAATACGGACTTGCCGCCTTCGAAATTATGACGGGTGACGATACCGGCATCGTCAAACTGGTTCAGAACACGGTAAACCGTGGCCAGACCAATTTCTTCGCCCATATCAATCAGTTGCTTGTAAAGATCTTCCGCACTAACGTGATGACCTTCCGGCGCTTGCAGCACTTCCAGGATTTTGAGGCGCGGAAGCGTGACTTTTAAGCCGGCTTTCTTCAGTGCGGTGTTGTTGTCAGTCATGCGGATTCAGTCCTGTTACTATGTGCTAATCAAGTTGAGGCATGCAGCCTGTGGCATCGGCGGCACAAAATTGTTCGTTTACTGTTCTTCGTTTAAAGGAAGTGTGCCCATTCCCGTAAACGACAGCCTGTTAATAAAGATCACAAATTACCTGTCACATTAATAATGCAACGACTTGATCGATAGAAAAAACAGATGAACTCAGTGTACCTTGATACGACCGAAAGTTACAATTTTGTAGCGGTTAAATTGTTAATTTCAGTAATAGTTTGGCCCTTCAATTGTAGAATAAATCCTCAGGGCCAACAGGGTTTTTAGCCAATAATTTCTGAAAGGCTCAGTTCTTCTGTGATCTGTTTTACCCACGCATCAACACGTTCAGCGGTCAGTTCCGGCTGACGGTCTTCGTCAATTGCCAGTCCGATGAAGTGCTTATCATCCGCCAGGCCTTTAGACGCTTCGAAATGATAACCTTCAGTTGGCCAGTGACCGACAATCACTGCGCCGCGCGGTTCAATGATATCGCGCACGGTACCCAGCGCATCGCAGAAATACTCGGCATAGTCTTCCTGATCACCGCAGCCAAACAGAGCTACCAGCTTACCTTCGAAATCTATCTCTTCGAGCGACGGGAAAAAGTCGTCCCAGTCACACTGTGCTTCACCGTAATACCAGGTTGGAATTCCGATCAGCAAAATATCGAATTTTTCCAGATCCTCTTTGCTGCTCTTCGCAATGTCATGCACCTCTGCAACATCTTTACCCAATTGTTTCTGGATCATTTTAGCGATGTTTTCGGTGTTACCTGTATCGGATCCAAAGAAGATACCTACAACGGCCATAAGATTACCTAACCTCTTGTTCTAAATGAAGTGCCCTGCATTGCAGGCAATAATAGCGAAGATGATACCAAACTCGCGAGGCGGAGAATATGCTTCTGCTCGCCTTCTTAACTGGGGAATAAGTTTATCGGGCAATATTTTAAAGTGTTATCGCCATCGTGTGCTAATTAACCTCAAAGTTACTGAGGTTAAAAGCAAAGTGAAGAAATATACCGGCTCCTTCCTTAAGTTTATGCACGTCCCGCCGATAGATGAACCGAGAGTAATCTCATCATAATAAAGAAATCGATGCCCGGAGAGGTGTTCAAACATGTCCGGGGCCGCAAGCCTGCGGGTTACCTGTCTTGATTCTCCGCATCCCCGTCAATCCTCAGACCAGAAACAGTCCTGTTTCGAGAGAGGCATATCGTGCAGTTTTTAAAAAATATTACCATCAGGGCCGCTTTATTAACCATTCTTGGCATCTTTTGCGTGATGTGGGCCGGTGTTTCGCTTTATACCGTCACATCGCTTGGCACACTGACCCAAAACACCAGCAACAGTACCGAACTGGTCAACAACATGACGCTGATCAGCAAAGGTAACGATCAGTATTTCCGTACCGTAACGCGCCTGAGCCGTGCGGTTGCACAGCTTCAGGCCGATCCGTCGAAAGGACCTGAAATTTTTGACAGTGCAAAACAATCCCTTGATGGCCTGACCCAGGCGCTGGCCGGTTTTAAATCATCGCCACATCCGGGTGTGGACGATTCCGCCATTCAGGAATTACTGACCAGTTGGGAAAACTTGCTGACTCAGGGCGTTACGCCGCTATTCAATGCCGCCAGCAGCAAGAATATCGACAGCTATAACCAGTTAGCCAACACCACGGTTCCGGCGCTGAGCCGTAATTTTGGCTCATCAATGGAAAAGGTCAGCGGCCAGATTGCGGTTGATTTTCAGGCTGCACAAACCCAGTCCAATCATCTGACCTACATGAGCAAAGTGATCCAGCTGAGCGCATTCGGTATCGGGCTGATCCTGTTGCTGCTCACCGATCGTTATCTGGTGATGGCGCTGGTAAAACCTCTGGATAAAATCCGCGATCAGTTCGCGGTGATCGCCAGCGGTGACCTGACGCATTATATGGAAGAGTTCGGTAAAAACTGTGCCGGTAAACTGATCCCGCTGTTAAACGTGATGCAGGCGAGTCTGGTGAATACGGTGCAGACAATCCGTAACTGTACGAACCACATCTATCAGGGCGCGTCGGAAATTTCAGCGGGCAATAACGATTTGTCTTCGCGTACGGAAGAACAGGCTTCTGCGCTGGAAGAAACCGCAGCCAGCATGGAAGAACTGACGGCGACGGTGAAACACAACGCCGACAACGCACATCACGCCAGCCAGCTGGTGATTGAAGCCTCCGGCACGGCGCAGAAAGGCGGCAATATTGTGGCGGATGTGGTCAGTACCATGAAAGACATTTCCGGCAGCTCGAAAAAGATTGCGGAAATTACGTCGGTCATCAACAGCATTGCTTTCCAGACCAACATTCTGGCGCTGAACGCTGCGGTTGAAGCCGCGCGTGCCGGTGAACAGGGCCGTGGATTTGCGGTGGTCGCAAGCGAAGTGCGCAATCTGGCACAGCGCAGCGCCCAGGCGGCGAAAGAAATTGAATCGCTTATCAGTGAATCGGTTTCCCGCGTAGACAGCGGTTCCAGACTGGTGGAAAACGCTGGTCTGACGATGAATGAAGTGGTGCGCTCGATTACGCATGTCACCGATATCATGGCGGAAATCGCTTCGGCATCCGATGAGCAAAGCAAAGGTATCGGTCAGGTCGCGGTCGCGATCACTCAGATGGACAGCGTGACACAGCAGAACGCCTCGCTGGTGGAACAGGCCTCGCAGGCGGCAGTTTCTCTGGAAGAACAGGCTTCATTGCTCAACAACGCCGTGGCTACATTCAAACTCAAAGACAGCGTGACCAACGTGAAGGGACGACCAGCGAAAGCAATTTCCACTCCGTTGCTGCGTCCGGATACCGGTATGGCCGGGATGCTTTCAGTGAAAGGTGCCAAAAGCTCGGAAAATTGGGAAACATTCTGAGTGATAAAGGGTAGGTTGGGGTAGATAAAGAAAGGAAAAACAAACGGGTAGCCTGGAAAGGTTACCCGTTTTCACTCAGCCTTCATGACCGTTAAGATGCGCCAGCAGCATCTCTTCAATCAGTTCGCTACGACTGATATTACGTTCTTCAGCCAGCTTGTTGAGCGTATCAACAGCATCGGCATTCATTTTCAGCTCAACGCGACGCAGGCCGCTCGCTTTATCGCGGCGTAACTGATTGCGCTTGTTGATCCTGAGCTGTTCATCACGGGATAGCGGATTTGTTTTTGGACGCCCAGGACGGCGGTCATCTGCGAACAGATCAATCGTCGTGCGATCCAGTTGTTCTTTTGCCATAGGTAGCGGTACAACCAGGGAAGTTTTTACATCGGAAAACGGCAAGCCGATTCCTGACGAGCGTTTCACACATTTCGGGCTAAGAAACCCTGACCCAATTTACCCCCCGCAACTCAGCCTGAGTGAAACGGGGCGGCAAAATTATAGCGCGCAATCATACACTGGCGCGCCTGGGGTTCACAACGCCTGATTGCCCTGATTTCATGATAACTTTCGAAGTTGTGCAGACTTTTTGCACAATTTATCCCCAGGATGTTAAACCTTAGTCCACATCGATGAAACGGTGAACAGCGCGCAGCACGGCCTCGGGTTTCTCCGCGTGAACCCAATGTCCGGTTCCGGCGACGACATAAGCTTTTGCCTGCGGGAACTGGCGGGCGATATCTTCGCGGTAGGCGTCCTGCACATACGGGGACAATCCGCCGCGGATAAACAACGCCGGGTGATCCCACGCTGGCACATCTTCCCAGCCGGTGATGGTTTCGTATTCACTGAGCAGCACCGGTACGTTAAAGCGCCATTCTCCCTGCTGGAAAGATTTCAGCAGGAACTGAATCACACCTTCTTCCTTTATATACTCACGCATACAGGTGGCGGCGGAAGTCCGGTCGCGTACACCGGCGGCGGTGACGGCGTTAATTGCCGCAAAAATCTCATCGTGGCGTCGAACCTGGTAATCGACCGGCGCGACATCAATGGCGATCAGCTTTTCGATGCGGCCTGGGATAAGCGCCGTCAGTGCCATTGCCGCTTTGCCGCCCATAGAGTGGCCGATAACAATGATTTTTTGGAAACCGACTTCATCCAGCGTTTCTGCTAAATCCTGCGCCATGGCGGCGTAAGACATGTCGTCAGAACGCCCGGACTGGCCGTGATTACGCAAATCGACCTGCAACACTCTATGCTGTTGTTTCAGATCGCGGCCCAGAACGCCCAGATTATCAAGGGTTCCGAACAGGCCGTGGATTAACAAAACCGGCAGGGCATGGCTGCCAGCGACTTCAGGTTCTTGCAGGCGATAATGTAATTTCATGGCGAAGTTCATACTGATAAACGATTCCATTAGGTTATCATGAGTTGCGGATGATTTTTTTAAAACAGAAAGTTTCTGCCAGATGCCTGAGCGGGATTTGACTACCAGAGAAAGAACAGGCCGGAGCCTGCATGCAGCAAAAACGGGAACTAGTCTGGTTTTTGCTTCGCGGCACAATTCCCCTGTTTGTTACTGTGTAGAAATTTGTATAATCCTTTTGAATTAAGTAGAAAAACAGTACTGGATAAAGATGAAAACTATTGAGGTTGACGAAGAACTCTACCGCTACATTGCCAGCCACACGCAGGCTATCGGTGAAAGTGCGTCTGATATTTTACGCCGTATGTTGAAGTTTACTGCCGGACAGACCGCTCCTGCCGCGCCAGTGAATGCTTCCGTTATTGCCGGCACCGTTGCACAGGAAAAACCTGCCGCCGCCGCTACAGCACCGACTTCGCGTGATAAAGTCCGCGCCGTCCGTGAACTGTTACTGTCTGACGAATACGCAGAGCAGACCAAAGCGGTGAACCGCTTTATGTTAATCCTGTCGACCTTGTATGGCCTGAACCCGAAAGAATTTGCCGTTGCGACCGAGTCATTAACGGGCCGCACGCGTACCTATTTTGCCGGTGACCAGCAAACCCTGCTGCAAAACGGCATTCATACCAAGCCTAAACACGTTCCCGGAACGCCGTATTGGGTTATTACGAATACCAACACAGGTCGCAAACGCAGCATGATCGAACACATCATGCAACTCATGCAGTTCCCGGCGGAACTGACTGACAAAGTGTGCGGCACCCTCTAAATTTCAGCGTAAGGGAGAAGCGCCAGTGGCTAATCACCCCCGTGCAGGGCAACCTGCTCAGCAAAGCGATTTGATTAATGTGGCGCAGTTAACGTCACAGTATTACGTTCTGCAACCGGATCCGGCTAACACAGCGCATGCTGTGAAATTCGGTACGTCCGGCCATCGCGGTAGTTCGTTGCGTCACAGCTTTAATGAAGCGCACATCCTGGCCATTGCTCAGGCAATTGCTGAAGTGCGTAAAGAGCAGGGCACCACCGGCCCGTGCTACGTGGGTAAAGACACGCATGCGTTGTCCGAACCGGCGTTTATCTCTGTGCTAGAAGTGCTGACGGCGAATGGCGTTGATGTCATCGTTCAGGATGACAACGGCTTCACGCCGACGCCTGCGGTGTCTCACGCAATCCTGACTCACAACCGCAACGGCGGCGCGCTGGCTGATGGCATCGTCATCACACCTTCGCACAACCCACCGGAAGATGGCGGCATCAAATACAACCCGACCAACGGTGGTCCGGCAGATACTAATCTGACCTCTGTGATTGAGAAACGCGCTAACGCGCTGCTGGCGGCAAAGCTTGCGGGCGTGAAGCGTCAGTCTCTGGATCAGGCGTGGAAAAGCGGTCATCTGGTCGCGCAGGATCTGGTTCAGCCGTTTATCGAAGGCCTGACCGACATCGTTGATATGGCTGCGATTCAGAAAGCGGGCCTAAAACTGGGTGTGGATCCTCTCGGTGGTTCCGGTATCGAATACTGGAAACGTATCGCAGAGCATTACAAACTGGATCTGACGCTGGTGAACGATGAAGTCGATCAGACTTTCCGTTTCATGCATCTTGACCACGACGGTGTGATCCGCATGGACTGCTCGTCTGAATCCGCGATGGCCGGTCTGCTGGCGCTGCGTGATAAATTCGATCTGGCCTTCGCCAATGACCCTGACTACGACCGCCACGGCATCGTGACGCCAGCCGGTCTGATGAACCCGAACCATTATCTGGCGGTGGCGATTCAGTACCTGTTCCAGCATCGTCCGCAGTGGGGCAAAGATGTTGCCGTCGGTAAAACGCTGGTGTCCAGCGCCATGATCGACCGCGTAGTGGAAGATTTAGGCCGTAAACTGGTAGAAGTGCCGGTAGGCTTTAAATGGTTCGTGGATGGTCTGTTTGACGGCAGCTTCGGGTTTGGTGGCGAAGAAAGTGCAGGGGCTTCTTTCCTGCGTTTCAACGGCACACCGTGGTCTACCGACAAAGACGGTATCATCATGTGCCTGCTGGCTGCGGAAATCACCGCCGTCACTGGCAAGAACCCGCAGGAACATTACAACGAGCTGGCTGCCCGCTTCGGCGCACCAAGCTACAACCGTATTCAGGCACCTGCGACTCACGCGCAGAAAGCCGCGTTGTCCAAACTTTCTCCAGAACAGGTGAAAGCCGACACGCTGGCAGGTGACCCGATCACTGCCCGTCTGACCAACGCACCGGGTAATGGCGCGTCAATCGGCGGCCTGAAAGTGATGACCAAAAACGGCTGGTTCGCGGCACGTCCGTCCGGTACTGAAGAAGCGTACAAAATCTATTGTGAAAGCTTCCTGGGTGCTGAACACCGCGAACAAATCGAGAAAGAAGCGGTAGAAATCGTCAGCAAGGTTCTTGCCGACGCCAAATAAGCCACTTTCTTCATCTGATTAAAAGCGCTGATTATTCAGTGCTTTTTTTTTGCGCAAAATCCAGATGTAAAAAAGATATATCTAAACGCGCAATAAGACTTGCCACTGTCTAAAATTCGATCTAATTTAGATATATCGAAATGATTCGATATATCTAAATAGGACGTAAATTATGTTTAGCAAAATGTTTGAAGGCCGCCATCGCGGTCACGGTTGCCGGGAAGAAGGGCATCGCGGCCATTGCCGCAATGAGTCAGAACGCAGCGATCACAGCGAGCGCCACATGTTGCGCCGAGATGGTCGTCATCGTGGAGAAGAACGCGGTGAAGAAGGGCGTGAACGTCGCGGACGGGGCGAAGGTCGTCGCGGGGGGCGTGGCGAGCGTGGTGTACATCGTCTGTTTGAACACGGTGATTTACGCCGCGTACTGCTGGCGCTGGTGGCGAAAAAACCGAGCCACGGTTATGAGCTGATCAAGGCGATTGAAGAAGCGTCGTCCGGTCTCTACGTGCCAAGCCCAGGCGTCATTTATCCGACGCTGACGCTGCTGGAAGAGCAGGATTTTCTCGAGCCTGTTGCGACCGGTAATGGCCGTAAAAGCTATCAGATAACCGAAGCCGGGAAAGTGGAACTTGCGCAACATCAGGCTGCGGTGGATGTGATTTTTGCCCGTCTGGCTGGCGCTCAGCGTCCGCGTGAAAATAATCTGGCAGAAGGTATTCATGAATCAATGCACCGCCTGCGTCACGCGTTGCGCGGCAACATGATGCGTTCGGATTTAACACCGGAGCAGGTGGTGCGTGTGAGTGCGATATTGCAGCAGGCGGCAGAAAGTCTGGAAGCCGAATTTGGCGACGCCAAACCGGAAACCGACGAACCTAAGGCATAAAACGATAGCCCACGCCGGTTTCGGTCAGTAAATGACGTGGCCGGGTGGCGTCGGCCTCCAGTTTCTGGCGCAAATGCCCCATGTAGATGCGCAGATAATGGCTGTGTTCGACGTAATTCGGGCCCCACACGTGGCTCAGCAACTGACGCTGGGTAATGACTTTGCCGCTGTTTGCCAGCAATTCGGCCAGCAGGCGAAACTCAATCGGCGTCAGATGACAATCTTCTCCGTTACGCTGTACGCGGCGGTTAATCAAATCCACCGTCACATCAGCAAACGTCACCAGCGGGCTTTCCTGTGAATTGCCCGCATGACGGCGCAACGCAACGCGAACCCGCGCCAGCAGTTCACCGACGCCAAACGGCTTGGTCAGAAAGTCATCGGCACCGGCATCCAGCGCCGCAATTTTGTCTTCTTCGCTGGTGCGTGCCGACAGCACAATCACCGGGATGGCGCTCCAGTGGCGCAAATCGCGGATATACGTCAGGCCGTCACCATCCGGTAAACCGAGATCGAGAATAATCAGATCCGGCTTACGTGTACCAGCTTCTATCAGCCCGCGTTGCAGCGTCTCACTTTCAAATACCCGCAAGCCTTCCGCCTCGAGTGCCGTGCGCACAAAGCGGCGGATCTCTTTTTCATCTTCAACAATTAAAATATTTACCGGGGATGCGCTCACGTTGCCTCGTCGATGTCAGTGTCCATATCCGCTTCCATCTCAGGCAGGGCTTCCAGCGGCAACCTGAAACGAAAACGCGCGCCGCCGTCAGGGCCATTCTCAGCCCAGATTCGTCCGTCGTGCACCTCAATAATGGCACGACAAATCGCTAATCCCAACCCCACGCCGGGAATGGCTGACTCTTTATTTCCACGGGCAAATTTTTCGAAAATAGCGTGCTCGGCACCGGCCGGAATTCCCGGGCCATTATCCCAGACTTCGATTTCCAGCCACTCATCCAGCGGCGTGGCTTTGATTCCAATCGTCGCGCCAACTCCGGCATATTTATGGGCGTTTTCCAGCAGATTGATCAGCACCCGTTCAATCAGGCTGGCGTCGCAGCTGACCAGCACCATTTCCTTCGGTAAATCGATTTCGATGTGGTCGTGCGCCAGCACCGGTTCAAGCATCCGCAGCGCGCTGCCGGTGATTTCTTCCACCGACTGCCACTCTTTGCGCAAATTAAATCCGCCGGACTGAATGCGCGCCATATCCAGCAAATTATTCACCAGCCTCGTAGTGCTCAGCACCTGCTGGCGGATCTGGCTGGCCTGCGGCGCGTGCTTCGACCCTTCCGATGCCAGATCCAGTGTCAGAATTTCTGCCTGCCCGAACAGCACCGTCAGCGGCGTGCGTAAATCGTTGGAAAGCGCGGAAAGCAGCGAGTTTCTCAGTTGCTCGCGTTCGGTTTCCAGCCGCGCCGTTTCAGCCCTGGCCGCCAGATGCAGACGTTCGAGCGCATTGGCAATCAGCACGGTAAAGGTCTGTAACAGGCGTTGCTGTTCCGGCACTAACAGCTGGCGGATATTGGACGGTTCGACTGCCAGCAGACCGCGCGATTCACCGGAAGCAATCAGCGGCAGAAGCTGATACGGCACGCCGGGCAGGGTATCAGTGCCCGCCCCGGCAGGCAGTTTTTTATCAAAACTCCAGCGGGCGATGGCGTCATCCACCACAATCGACGTGATTTCACCCGCAGGCTGTGCCAGCTCACCGTTCTCCTGCGGCAGCAAAATGGCGGTTTTGGCGTTCAGGCTGGAAGAAATAAAGTGGCGGCTGGTTTGCGCGATGGCTTCCGGCGTCAGCGACTGACTCAGTCCTTTGGACATTTCATACAGATGCTGCGCACGCTTTTCACGGTGGCGCGCAATACGCGCCTGATAACGCACACCGGCGGTCAGATTCCCGATCAGAATACCGACCAGCAGCATCACGCCAAACGTCACCAGATATTGTGCGTCAGTGACCGCCAGCGAGCCGCGCGGCTGCACGAAAAACAGATCAAAACTGACGACGTTGATAACCGCCGCCAGCACCGAAGGCCAGCGACCATAGAACAGCGCCACCACGACCACGCCAAGCAGATACACCATCACCAGGTTAGCCTGGTCAAACGTCGGCACCAGCCATTGTGACAGCACAGTAATCACCGCACACAGCGCCACGGCCAGGGCACAGCCCCGCAACTGGCGGCTGAAACGGTCGGCGAAAGTGCGCGGGTCCTGTTCTTTTCGTGCCGGATTAGGTGGCGAATCTTCCAGCCCGACGACGATTAAATCGAGATCCGGCGCGATATCCGCCAGCTTATCGGCAAAGCTGGCGCTGAATTTCCAGCGTTTTTCGCGGCGGCGGCCGGTCAGAATTTTACCCAGACGATGTTCACGGGCGTAGCGCAGAATAGCCTGTTCTTCCTGCGGATCGGAAAGCGTGGCGGTTTCCGCACCCAGTTCCTGTGCCAGTTTCAGGGAATGCAAAATCGCGCGGCGCTGGCCTTCCGGCAGGCGGTGCAGTCGCGGGGTTTCCACGTAAACGGCGTGCCAGACGCAGCCGAGACGCGCGGCCATGCGGGAAGCGACACGCACCAATTTTTCGTTGCCGCCGCCATGACCAATGCACAGCAACAGCGCGTCGCGGGTATGCCAGACACGGTTGACGCCCTGATCGTCGCGATACTCACGCATCTGATCGTCCACGCGGTCGGCGGTGCGACGCAGTGAAAGTTCGCGCAGGGCAATCAGATTACCTTTGCGAAAGAAGTGTTCGATGGCGCGTTCGGCCTGACCAGGGATATAAACTTTGCCTTCTTTCAGGCGCTGACGCAGGGAATCGGGGGGTAAATCTACCAGTACCACTTCGCTGGCGTCATCAAACAAACGGTCGGGAACCGTTTCGCGAATAATAATGCCGGTAACGCCGCTGACCACATCGTTCAGGCTTTCGAGGTGCTGAACGTTGACGGTAGTAAACACGTCGATCCCGGCATCAAGTAATTCTTCGACATCCTGCCAGCGCTTCGGATGGCGGGATCCGGCGGCATTGCTGTGCGCCAGTTCGTCCATCAGGATCAGGGCAGGGCGGCGGGCCAGCGCGGCGTCGAGGTCAAATTCCTGCACCTGACGGCCAAGATGGCTGATGCGTTTCGGCGGTAACAGAGAAAGCCCCGGCAGCAGCGCCTGCGTTTCCTGCCTGCCGTGGGTTTCTACCACGCCAACCAGCACGTCGAGGCCGGTGGCGCGCAGACGCTGTGCTTCCTGCAACATGGCAAAAGTTTTCCCGACGCCCGCACAGGCGCCGAAAAAGACTTTCAGTTGCCCGCGTGGCTTCTCGTTGGCGAGCGCCAGCAGGCTGTCAGGATCGGGGCGGTCGTCAGTCATATTTTCCTTATTGAGCTTTCAGTTCATCCAGCGCCTGATTCAGCCCGAGCACGTTAACCACGTCAGGGCCGAGGAAACCAATCAGCGGTGATGATGTATTATCATCAATCAATTTATTCACTTGCGCCAGTGGCAGACCGCGCGCGGCAGCAATGCGCGGTGCCTGCCATTGTGCGGATTCCACCGAAATCTGCGGATCTAAACCGCTGCCGCTGGCGGTCACCAGATCCACCGGCACCGCAGCCGGACTTTGCGGATTCGCCTTACGCAGTGCCGCCACACGGTCTTTCACCGCCTGATCCAGCGCCGGATTACTGGCCGCCAGATTACTGCCACCGGAAGCCATCGGGTTATACGGCGAGTCGGAGGTGACAGATGGACGCCCCCAGAAATAATCATCGCGGGTAAAATTCTGCCCGATCAGTTCTGAGCCAATCACTTTATTGCCGCTGTCTTTAATCAGCGACCCCATCGCCTGAGTGCTGAACACCAGCTCAGAAACGCCGGTGGTCAGCAGCGGATAAACGACGCCGGTCGCCAGTGTCAGCAGAACCGTCATCACCAGAGCCGGGCGGACATAGGACATTCTTTTAACGGACATAATGGTCTTCCTCAAAAATCAGCTCAGATGTAAAACGGTCAGGATCACGTCAATCAGTTTGATACCGGCAAACGGCACCAGCAGGCCGCCGACGCCATAAATCCACAGGTTACGGCGCAGCAGCGCGGCGGCACTCATGGCTTTATAGCTCACGCCTTTTAGCGCCAGTGGGATCAGAAACACAATCACCAGGGCGTTGAAAATAACCGCCGACATAATGGCCGACGACGGCGACGTCAGATGCATCACGTTCAGCGCATTCAGCTGCGGATACGTTGCCGCGAACGCCGCAGGAATAATGGCGAAATACTTCGCCACATCGTTGGCGATACTGAATGTGGTCAGCGAGCCACGGGTCATCAGCATCTGTTTACCGATGTGTACCACTTCAATCAGTTTGGTCGGGTTGGAATCGAGATCGACCATGTTCCCGGCTTCTTTCGCCGCCTGCGTCCCCGAGTTCATCGCCACCGCCACATCGGCCTGCGCCAGTGCAGGAGCGTCGTTGGTGCCGTCGCCGGTCATCGCCACTAAACGGCCTTCGGACTGATACTGGCGGATCAGAGCCAGTTTGGCTTCCGGCGTGGCTTCCGCCAGAAAATCATCGACACCCGCTTCCGCAGCAATCGCGGCGGCGGTCAGACGGTTATCCCCGGTAATCATCACCGTTTTGATACCCATTTTGCGCAGCTCGGCGAAACGTTCCTTAATGCCGCCTTTGACGATGTCTTTTAGCTCGACCACGCCCAGCACTTTCGCGCCTTCCGCCACCACCAGCGGCGTGCCGCCTTTACGCGCGACGTTTTCCACCAGGCCATCGACGGCTTTCGGGAATGTGCCGCCGTTGGATTCCACATGGCGACGAATCGCATCCACCGCACCTTTGCGGATGCTGCGCTCGCCGACGTTAACGCCGCTCATGCGGGTCTGTGCGGAGAAGGGGACGAAGGTCGCATTCAGTGAATGGATGTCGCGTTCGCGCAGGTTAAAGCGTTGCTTCGCCAGCACCACGATACTGCGGCCTTCCGGCGTTTCATCCGCCAGAGAAGATAACTGTGCGGCATCGGCCAGCTCCTGTTCCGTCACCTGAGGGGCGGGCAGAAACTGAGATGCCTGACGATTACCGAGCGTGATGGTGCCGGTTTTATCCAGCAGCAGCACATCCACGTCACCGGCGGCTTCCACCGCACGGCCACTGGTAGCGATAACGTTGGCTTCCAGCATGCGGCTCATCCCCGCCACGCCGATGGCTGACAACAAGCCACCGATGGTGGTCGGGATCAGACACACCAGCAGCGCGACCAGCACGGTGACGGTAACCGGAATACCGGCGTGACTGGCGCCCACGCTGAACAGAGAGAACGGATATAACGTGGCTGTCGCCAGCACGAACACCAGCGTCAGCGCCACCAGCAAAATGGTCAGCGCCACTTCGTTTGGCGTTTTGCGGCGTTTCGCGCCTTCGACCATCGCAATCATGCGATCGAGGAAGGTATCGCCGGGGTTCGCCGAACACTCGACCACCAGCCAGTCAGATAAGACGCGCGTTCCGCCGGTAACAGAGGAAAAGTCGCCACCGGATTCGCGGATAACCGGTGCGGATTCACCGGTAATGGCGCTTTCATCCACTGACGCGCCGCCGACCAGCACTTCACCGTCGCAGGGCACGGTATCACCCGCTTCGATCAGCACGTAATCGCCTTTGCGCAGCGTATCGGCGGCGACTTTAATCACCGGTGATTCAGGGCGCGGTTCATAAATCTTTTTCGCCCAGCTGGTCTTCTGCACGCCTTTCAGGCTCTGCGCCTGCGCCTTACTGCGGCCTTCCGCCAGCGCTTCGGCGAAGTTGGCAAACAGCACGGTGAACCACAGCCACAGCGACACACTGCCGGTAAAGGCCGCGCTGCCGTCAGTGCGATTCATCAGGATCGCCAGCCAGATAATTGTGGTCAGAATGCTGCCCAGATACACCACGAACATCACCGGATTGCGCCACTGAACGCGGGGATCCAGTTTTTTCACTGAATCCAGCAGGGCAGTGCGGATCAGACGGGGTTCAAATAACGCACGTTGTTTACGACTCATCTTTTTAGTCTCTATATTCATCAGTTCAACGAGTTATGCAGCATTACTGTGCTGACCAGACCTGCAAATGTTCCGCGACCGGCCCCAGCGCCAGCGCCGGAATAAAGGTTAGCGCGCCCACTAACAGCACGGTGCCAACCAGCAGGCCGATAAACAGCGGACCGGACGTCGGCAGGGTGCCGTTGCCTGCCTGCTGGCGCTTTTTCGCCACCAGTGAACCGGCAATCGCCAGCACCGGAATGATCACCCCGAAGCGGCCAAAGAACATGCAGGCTGCCAGCAGCAGGTTGTAGAACGGCGTGTTGACGCTCAGCCCGGCAAACGCGCTGCCGTTGTTGTTGGCGGCGGAAGACACCGCGTACAGCACTTCACTGAAACCGTGTGCGCCTGGGTTTAAAATCCCCGCACGACCGGCGTCGGTGACCAGCGCCAGCGCGGTGCCGAGCAGCACCAGCGTGGGTGTGACCAGGATCGCCAGCGCGGTCATTTTCATGTCGTAAACGTCGATTTTCTTACCGAGATATTCCGGCGTGCGGCCGATCATCAGCCCTGCGATAAACACCGTCAGCAGCACGAACAGCAGCATGCCGTACAGCCCTGAGCCCACGCCGCCGAACACCACTTCACCAATCTGCATCAGCCACATCGGCACCATGCCACCGAGTGCGGTAAAGGAATCGTGCATGGCGTTGACCGCACCGCACGACGCCGCCGTCGTGACCACCGCATACAGACTGGAGGCCAGAATACCGAAGCGGCTTTCCTTACCTTCCATATTGAAGTTGCTGTTGGCACCGAGCATCGTGAAGTGCGGATTGCCTTTCAGTTCGGCGTACATCACTACCACTACGCAGACCACGAATATCACCGACATCGCCCAGACCAGCGCGTGACCCTGACGGTTGTCGCCGACCACGCGGCCAAACGCGAAGCACAGTGCACAAGGGATGATGAATATCGCCAGCATCTGCACCATGTTGGTCAGCGCTGTCGGATTCTCAAACGGATGTGCTGAGTTAGCGCCAAAGAAGCCGCCACCGTTGGTGCCAAGCATTTTGATCGCTTCCTGCGAAGCTACCGGCCCCATCGGTAATGTCTGTTGCAGACCTTCCAGCGTAGTGATGTGCTGATACGCTTCGAAGTTTTGCAGCACGCCCTGACTGACGAAAAACAGCGCCAGCAGGAAGGACACCGGCAGCAGCAGATACAACGTGATGCGCCATAAATCCGTCCAGGCATTTCCGATGGTCTGCGCTGAAGGGCGCGCAAAGGCGCGGATCAGGGCGAATGCTACGGCGATACCGGTTGCAGCAGAGAGGAAGTTCTGGACGGTCAGCCCGACCATCTGACTGAGATAACTCAGCGTGCTTTCGCCGCTGTATGCCTGCCAGTTAGTGTTGGTGACGAAGCTTACTGACGTGTTAAAGGCCAGATCCCATGACAGCCCGCCAAAATGCTGCGGGTTCATCGGCAATACGCCCTGCGCCATCAGCATCGCCATCAGTACAATGATGCCCAGAACGTTAAACACCATGATCGCCAGCGCGTACTGCCACCAGTTCATTTCGGCATGGCTGCTGCCAGACGTGCGTAAAACACCGTTTTCTATGCGCTGTATAAACGCGCCGGGCTGTCCTTCAATCAGTTGAGCAATAAAGTTTCCCAGTGGTTTTGCCAGCAGCAAAAGCACCAGCATAAAACTGGCAATCAGTAAGGATCCGGTTGCGGCCATTTAAAAATCCTCCGCATTCAGCAGGGCATAAACCAGATAGCCGAGCAGCAGAAGAACCAGTAATGCGCCGCAGATTACGCCAACACTCACAATCCACCTCCACAGGTGTGTTTTTATGTTGTGGCGAGAATAAGGAAAGGCGGGAAAAGATCCTGAAAAGAAACAAAGCCTGCGTGTAAAAAAAGTATAAAAATGCGCAAAAAATGAAACTCCAGAGAAACTTTAATTGCGTATTTATTTAACCATTCTGTAACTCAATTACAGCAATAGGGCAAAATTGGCGAATATTTACACTTCTGAGTGGTCAGATGAGTAGTAAAATTTCACCAATTGCAGTATATTTTTCGCAACTTACAGTTTCCGAAAAATATGACAGGAGCAACGCTATGAGTGCTATGAATGATTACACGCCGTACACAATGACCCGCATACTGGCCCGCCGCGCTTTTGTTATCGCAGCCGGTGTTCTGGCTCTGCCGGTTATGCTATTCCGCGCCGACCGCGCCCGTTTTTACAGCTATTTACACCGCGTCTGGATGAAAACCAGCGATAAGCCTGTGTGGCTGAGTCATGCTGAGATGGCGACACAAGATTTCTACTGAGTTATTCCCGTCGTCCTTGACGCCGCAGCTGCGTTGGCTACATTCGCTCACCCGAATCACTGACCTCAGTCAGCTCATCGGGAATTGCTCATTTGCCGCCTTGCTGCAACTGCAATGACTCGTGACTAACCTGAGGCAGGATAAAACCCCGTTTCCCCGACGGGGTTTTTTATTGTCCGCCGTTAAACCTGTACAACATTATTTTTATGTATAACTTGTGCTAAGGTTATACATGCAGGTGATGAAGTTCAGGCACCCCTTTTTTTTCTTACTTCCGGGAGCTGATCATGGCGAAAACAATTCCAGTTGGCATCAGTGCATGTCTGTTGGGTGACAACGTCCGTTTCGATGGCGGTCATAAACGCCTGGCATTTGCGGTCGAGCAATTGTCGCCTTATGTGCGCTTTGAGTCTGTCTGCCCGGAAATGGCCATCGGCTTACCGTCACCCCGCGCGGCGCTGCGTCTGATTAAAAGTGACGATGGCGTGATCATGCGATTCAGCAACGACGAAACCACCGATCTCACCGAGAAAATGCAGGCTTACGCCGAGAAACGCGTCGCGCCGCTTGATCATCTTTGCGGCTATATCGTCTGCGCAAAATCCCCCAGCTGCGGGATGGAACGTGTGCGTGTTTACAGCGCCAACGGTAAGGACGCTAAGAAATCCGGTGTCGGTATTTATACCGCCGAGCTGATGAAACAGCATCCGTGGTTACCGGTGGAAGAAGACGGGCGGCTGAACGACCCTGTTTTACGCGAGAATTTTGTCGAGCGTATTTTTACGCTGTTCGAACTGAATCAGCTGCGTGATAGCGGTCTGACGCGCGGCAAACTGATGGCGTTTCACAGCCGTTATAAACTGATTTTGCTGGCTCATTCACAGCCTGAATATCGTGAACTGGGGCGTTTTGTTGCCGTGATGGCGGAGTGGGATTCCCTCGATGAATACTTTAAAGAATACCGCCAGCGACTGATGACTCTGATGAGTCACAAAGCCACGCGCCGTAATCACACCAATGTGCTGATGCATGTGCAGGGATATTTCCGCAAACAGCTGAGTTCGCCGCAACGTCAGGAACTGGCCGGGCTTATCGACCGTTACCGTCAGGGCATGCAACCGCTGCTGGCACCTATCACTTTACTCAAGCATTACATGTCGGAATATCCGGACGCTTATCTGGCTGACCAGCGCTATTTCGAGCCATACCCGGAAGCCTTAAAACTTCGATACGGACATTAAAAGGAGTGTTATGACCACGCATTTAGTCTGGTTCCGTAATGACCTGCGGATAACCGATAACCGCGCGTTGCACGCCGCTTGTGAAGATCCGCAGGCACGTGTCATTGCCCTTTTTATCGCCACGCCGGAACAGTGGAAGCAGCATGAAATGGCGCCGCGTCAGGCGATGTTTATTTATCAGCACCTTCAGGCACTGCAACATGCACTGGCGGAACGCGGGATAGAACTGCATTACCACCAGTGTGATGATTTTGCCGAAAGCGTGGACTGGCTAAAAGATTTCTGCAACGCCGAAAAAGTGGATACGCTGTTTTACAATAAACAGTATGAAATCAATGAGCTTAAGCGTGATGCGGCACTGGAGAAAGTGATCAGAGAATCGGTCATCTGCCATGCGTTTGACGACAGCCTGCTGCTGCCGCCGGGTTCGGTAACGACCGGCAATAATGAGATGTACAAGGTGTATACACCTTTTCGCCGGGCGTTTTTATCCCGCCTGACCGAATCTGACAGCCGTTCCTTACCTGCGCCACCCGCCCGCGAGAATGTCGGAAAAGTGGTGATGCACCGGCTGATGCCGTTTGATTATCCGCTGGCCGATATTGGTAAAGATTTTGCGATTGGTGAGGAAGCCGCCCGCAACCAGTTACGCAGTTTTTGCCGTGAACAGGTGCAGGATTATCTCGAACAGCGCGATTTACCGGCGGTCGATGGCACCAGTTCGCTTTCGCCGTATCTGGCGATTGGTGTGCTATCGCCGCGCCAGTGTCTGAACCGTCTGCGCACCGAATGCCCGCAGGTGCTGGAGAAAACCGACGGCGGCGCATTCGGCTGGCTGAATGAGCTGGTGTGGCGTGAGTTTTACCGCCATCTGATCGTCGCCTGGCCGAAGCTTTGCAAACATAAGCCGTTCGTGGAATGGACCGACAATGTGCGCTGGCGTCATGCGCCGGAAGAGTTGCAGGCGTGGAAAGACGGGAAAACCGGTTATCCGATTGTTGATGCGGCCATGCGTCAGCTGAATGCGACCGGCTGGATGCATAACCGCCTGCGCATGATTGTCGCCAGTTTTCTGGTGAAAGATTTGCTGATTAACTGGCGGGAAGGCGAGCGGTATTTCATGTCGCAACTGCTCGACGGTGACCTGGCAGCCAACAATGGCGGCTGGCAGTGGGGCGCGTCTACCGGTACCGACGCCGCACCGTATTTTCGCATTTTCAATCCGACGACGCAGGGAGAACGTTTTGACAAAGCCGGACGCTTTATCAAAGCCTGGGTGCCTGAACTTGCGGATGTGCCAGAAAGAGACATTCATCAACCCCATCGCTGGGCGGAAAAACATCAGCGCGTGCTAGACTATCCGCTGCCGGTTATTGATCACGCGCGGGCACGTAAAGATACGCTTGCGGCGTTTGAGGCGGCAAAAAACCGGTCTGACTGACCTTATTCTCTCACCACGACAAGGAGCGATGTGATGAAAAAACACCTGCTGGCGCTGATGCTGGTGTGCTGGGCGGGACAGGCCACCGCGGGATTTGATGTGGTGGCGCTGGGCGTGAACGGCGGCGTAGAAGAAGGTAATCTCACCTCGTACCTCATCAGAAGTGATGACCAAAAACTCTATCTCGGGCTGGACGCCGGTTCTGTTTTACCGGGCATCCGCAAGGCACTGGATAAGGGCAGCTTCCCGCAGTTGACGGCTGAAAATGCCGCGCCGCTGACGCCGCAGGGCGCGGTTTTCCGTAATCTTATCGGCGGATACTTTATCAGCCACGGTCATCTCGACCATCTGGCGGGGCTGATTATCAGCTCGCCGGAAGACACTAAAAAACCGATTTACGGCTCGGCGGACACCATCGGCACGCTGCGTCAGCATTATTTCAATGGCCGTATCTGGCCAAACTTCACCGACTCCGGCAGCGGTTTGCGCATCGGCACTTATCGCCTGAACCAGCAACGTCCGGCGCAGCGTTTCTCCCTCGGCCTGACCGGCCTGGACGGCAATATTTATCCCCTGAGTCACGGCGGTACGCCGTCGAGCATGATCCTTGTGAGCCGTAACAAAGAGTCGTTTGCGTTCTTCGGTGATACCGGCCCTGACGAAGTGGAAAAATCGAAGAACCTGGATACCGTCTGGCGCGTGCTGGGCGATGAGGTTAAAGCCAAACGTCTGAAAGGCATCATCATCGAAACGTCGTATCCCGATGGCGTGCCTGACAGCAAACTGTTCGGTCATCTGACACCGGACTGGCTGCTCAAAGAGCTGGGATATTTGCAGCAATACGCCGGTGGCGCGGGTTCGCTGAAAGATCTGACGGTGATTATCAGCCACGTAAAACCGAGCCTGAAAGCAGGCGTGGATCCTGAAAAAGAGATCATGGCGCAGCTGGAGAAAGGCAATAATCTGGGCGTGAAGTTTGTCAGAATGGCGCAGGGTGATAAATTAGAGGTCAAATAGACCATCCATTTAAAAACGAGAAACGCCATGAATAATCTCCAGCTGGAAATGCTGATCAACCAGAAACTGGACGTCAGTAACTTCCACGATTACGCACCCAATGGTTTACAGGTAGAAGGCCGCCGTAACGTGCAGCGCGTGGTGACCGGGGTGACGGCGTCTCAGGATTTGCTGGATGCCGCCATTGCCGTGGAAGCTGACGCCATTCTGGTTCATCACGGTTATTTTTGGAAAAATGAACCGGCAGTGGTTCGCGGAATGAAGCGTAATCGTCTGAAAACGTTGCTGGTCAGTGATACCAATTTATACGGTTACCACTTGCCGCTGGACGCGCATCCTGAACTGGGAAACAACGCGCAACTGGCAAAACTGTTCGGGATTAATGTGCAGGGTGAAGTGATGCCGCTGGTGCCTTACGGGGAACTGGACAAGCCGCTGACCGGTGAAGAACTGCGTCAGCGTATCGAAGTCACTCTGGACCGCAACGTGCTGCACAGTTCGCAGGGCGGACCGGCTGAGATCCGCCGTGTCGCCTGGTGTTCCGGCGGTGGTCAGGGCTTTATCCAGCAGGCGGCAGAATTTGGCGTTGATGCCTTTATCAGTGGCGAAGTGTCAGAACAGACCATCCATATTGCGCGTGAAATGGGCATCCATTTCTACGCTGCCGGCCATCACGCTACCGAACGTTATGGCGTGAAAGCGCTGGGCGAATGGTTAGCTGCGGAACATGGATTAGATGTTATGTTTATCGACATCGATAACCCTGCCTAGGGGCTATCTTATTTGCCATTTTGAATCCGGTCAGTGCTCGTGACAGTCACATACTCACGGTACGCTCCTGTCCCTGCGCGCTGGCCGAATCCAAATTGCCTGCAACGATTACGCCCCTTACTGATGTATCGTTTTATCAGTTGTCTCTTCAGAAACGCTGTCTTCCAGCAGGGTAAACGCCCGCTGTAATCCGGTATCCACTTCGGGGTCTGCGCCCTGCGGTGGATACTTGCTTTCCTCTTCCGGTTCTTCTGCGGCCTCGTTTTCCTCAACCTGCGGTTCGACGACGTTTTCCGGCGCGGGCATGGTTTCCTGAATCATCTGTTCATCAAACGCCGGATTCAGGGCAGGAGAAAGCGGTGAACTGCTCAGACTGTCTGGCATGGCGATGTGCGGAACCGGTGCATCGACCGCCATCTGCGTCTCTTCTTCCTTCTTCGATGTCCTGCTTAGCGCCATAATGCCGCCGCCACACAGGGCGAAAAAGGCATACAGAATATTGCCACCCAGTGGCTCGATCAGCGCGCCAACTGCCAGCGGCCCGATACAGGCACCGACGCCAAATGCCATCAGCAGACAGGCGGACAGCGAAACACGTCGTTCCGGCGCGATCATGTCATTGGCCAGAGCGACGACCAGCGGGTACAAGGTGAACTGCATCAGGCTGACGATAAAACCAATGCCGAGCAGCAGCGGGAAGGAGATATGCGTCAGCAGCGCCAGCGGCAAGGCGGCGACGGCCAGCAAGATGGCGTTGATGCGCATCAGCATGTTGCGGTTATAGCGATCCGACAGCCAGCTCAGCGGGAACTGCGCCAGCAATCCGGCGAAAATCGCCAGCGCCATAAACAGGCCGGTTTGTTGTGTGCTCAGCGATTGCTGACTGGTATAAATCGGTGCCAGCCCGTAGAAGGAACCGACCACCATGCCGATCAGCAGCGTGATGGCCAGCACTTTGGGGATCGCGCCGATAAAGAATTTCAACTCCATCGGTGCCGGTGACATATGGCCGACGTTGGTGCGGGTCGTCAGGGCAATCGGCACCAGACACAGCGCGAAACACAGCGCGATAACGATAAGCGTACTGACGCCTAAATCGCTGTTGAGCATCAGCACCACCTGACCCAGCGCCATCCCGAGATAAGACGCCACCATATAAAAGCCGAACACCACGCCGCGCTGATTAGCTTCAGCCTGATCGTTGAGCCAGCTTTCCAGCACCATATATTGCACCATCATGCACAAGCCAATGATCAGGCGCAGCACCACCCAGACGGGAATAATGTCGGTCAGGCCGTGACCGAGCACTGCGGCGGTAATGATGCCGGAGCAGGAAACATAAGCGCGAATATGCCCGACGCGGGCGATCAGGATATGGCCGACTTTGCCACCGATCACCAGCCCGATGTAGTTAGCAGCAATAATTGCCCCGATCATCGCGCCGCTGACGTGGACAGCGGAAAGACGCAGGGAAATATAAGTCGTCAGCAGGCCGGAGCCCAGCAGCATCAGTAATGTCGTGGTGTAGAGCGGAAAGAAGAGTGCTAATGGTTTTCTCACAGGCCATCCCTATTGTGTAACGAAGGCGTTATCCAAACGCTAAAAAAAACAGCAACTTTTATGAGAGTACCAGTTGCGGACGGCGGACGAAACCTCAGTGTCCCGCGCAATCGGGCAGATGTGTTGACATCACTACTCGATTTCACGCATAACTGATAACAAATCACACACTATTGATTTGTGAATAACCTGATGATCCACAACCCTTCTTTGAGGAGTGCCTGAGTGCAACGAGCACGATGTTACCTGCTGGGTGAACGCGCGGTAGTGCTGGAACTGGAACCCCCGGTTTCGCTGGCGAGCCAGCAACGTATCTGGGGACTGGCTCAGCGTTTACAGGACCGGGCGATGTATCCCGGTGTCCGCGAAGTCATACCCGGTATGAATAATCTGACGGTGTTACTCACCGACGCGCAAAGTTCGGCGCTGGACGCCATTGAACGCCTGCAAAACTGGTGGGAAGAAAGCGAAGCGATTGAGCCGGCATCACGGCTGATTGAAATTCCGGTGATTTACGGCGGCGCACAGGGGCCGGATTTAGAGCATGTGGCGCAACATACGGGCATGACACCGCGTCAGGTGGTGGAATGCCACAGCGGCGTGGATTACACCGTTTATTTTCTGGGTTTCCAGCCCGGCTTCCCGTATCTGGGCGGCATGTCGGAGAAACTGGTGACGCCGCGTCACGGCGAACCGCGTCTTTCCGTGCCTGCGGGTTCGGTCGGTATCGGTGGCAGCCAGACGGGGATTTATCCGCTTGCCACGCCGGGCGGCTGGCAGCTGATCGGGCAAACGCCCCTGACGATGTTTGACCCGCTGCGTGAAGTACCGACATTACTTTTGCCGGGTGACAGCGTGCGCTTCGTGCCACAAAAGGAGGGCGTATGCTGAAGGTTTTACGCGCAGGGATGTTTACCACCGTTCAGGATTCAGGGCGTAACGGTTACCGCCAGCAAGGCGTCAGTCAGTCCGGCGCGCTGGATGCACCGGCATTGCGGATTGCCAATTTGCTGGTCGGCAATGATGAGAATGCCGCTGGTCTGGAAATCACGCTCGGTCAGTTCAGCGCAGAGTTCCACCGTGAAGGATGGATTGCGCTGACCGGCGCGGGTTGCCACGCGCAGCTCGACGGCAAAGATATCTGGACCGGCTGGAATTATCCGGTGAAACCGGGGCAGATTCTCACCATGAAAATGCCCACACGCGGTATGCGCAGCTATCTGGCGATTTCCGGCGGCATCGATGTGCCGGAAGTCATGGGGTCGCGCAGTACAGATCTGAAAGCCAAATTCGGCGGTTTTCAGGGGCGTCAGTTGCAGGATGGCGACCAACTGCCTACCGGTGATTCGTATCAGCAGCCAAAGCATTCCGGCGGCATTAAACAGCTGCTGTTCGGCAACCGCATCCGTGCCTTGCCGGGGCCGGAATATCAGGAGTTCAGCGCGCAGTCGCGTGAAGAATTCTGGCGCGTCTCGTGGCAGCTCAGCCCGCAAAGTAACCGTATGGGATACCGTCTGCACGGACATGTTCTGAAGCGCGAAACTGACCGCGAAATGTTATCGCATGGCCTGTTGCCGGGCGTGGTGCAGGTACCGCATGGCGGGCAGCCGATTGTGCTGATGGCTGATGCACAGACTACCGGCGGTTATCCGCGTATCGCCTGCGTCATCGAAGCGGATTTATATAATCTGGCACAAATCCGTCTGGGTGAGCCGGTTCATTTTGTTCAATGCACTCCGGCAGAGGCTCAGAAAGCGCTGCGCGAACAGACGCAGTTTATTGAACAGGTCAAACGGGGGCTGCATGGTCGTTGATCTCAATGCAGATTTAGGCGAAGGCTGCGCCAACGATGAAGCGCTGTTACAGCTGGTCAGTTCCGCCAATATTGCCTGCGGATTTCACGCTGGTGACGCGCAAACCATGCGGCAATCCGTGCGCTGGGCATTGAAATACGGGGTGGCAATAGGCGCGCATCCGTCGTTTCCTGACCGCGAAAACTTTGGCCGCACCGCGATGCGGCTGCCGCCTGAAACGGTATACGCACAGGTGGTGTATCAGCTCGGCGCGCTGGTGGCTATCACTCGCGCAGAAGGCGGGGAAATGGTTCACGTGAAGCCGCACGGTATGCTTTACAACCAGGCCGCGACCGACGCTATTCTGGCGGATGCGATTGCGCGCGCTGTGCATACTATCGACCCGGCGCTGCGCCTGGTCGGGCTGGCGGGCAGTGAATTGATCCACGCGGGTGAGCGGCTCGGACTGCAAACGCGTCAGGAAGTCTTTGCTGACCGGCGGTATCAAAGTGACGGCACGCTGGTGCCCCGCAGTCAGCCGGATGCCATGATTGAAAGCGACGAAATGGCGCTGGATCAGACGCTGGCAATGGTGCAGCAGGGTAAAGTTCTCAGCCGCGAAGGACTCTGGGTGCCGGTCAGCGCCGATACTGTTTGCCTGCATGGCGACGGTGAGCATGCACTGACTTTCGCCCGCCGGTTGCGGGAAGCGTTTGGTGAGCAACAAATTCAAATCAGCGCGGGCTGATCTTAGGGAATATCGATGCGTAAAGTTCTGGTAACCGGTTTTGAACCTTTTGGCGGCGAGCGCGTGAATCCGTCATGGGAAGTGGTGAAACAGCTGGGCGACCTGGAATTATCCGGCGCGCAGATTGTGGTGCGACAGCTGCCGTGCGTATTTGGCAAAGCCATTGATGCGCTGAATGCGGCAATAGATGAGATCCTGCCCGAAATGGTAATTTGCGTCGGACAGGCGGGCGGGCGCGTAGATTTTAGCCTCGAACGTGTGGCGATCAACGTCGATGATGCGCGTATTCCTGATAACCAGGGGCATCAGCCGGTGGATGAAACCATTGTTGAAGGCGGACCAGCAGCCTATTTTTCCTCACTGCCGATCAAAACGATTGTCAGCGGATTACGCGAATCCGGCATTCCGGCGTGCGTGTCGCAAACTGCCGGAACTTATGTCTGTAATCATGTGATGTACGGGCTCATGCACCGGCTGGCGCAACCATCATGCAAAGTGGTGAAGGGCGGTTTTATCCATATTCCTTATCTGCCTGAGCAGGCGGCTAAACATCCCGGTGCGCCAAGTATGTCAGTACACACTGTCCTGAACGCCCTTGAGTTGACTATCGCGATTGCGCTGCACACAGAACAGGATTTGAAAATTGCCGAGGGTGCGACTCACTGATGCCTGAAGGTCCTGAAATCCGCCGCGCCGCCGATTTGCTGGCGGCGGCGGTTGTTAATAAGCCGCTCACGGATGTCTGGTTTGCGTTTGGTTCTCTCAAGCCTTATCAGTCCGCATTGCGCAGTACAAAAATCACGTCGATTGAAACGCGCGGCAAAGCGCTGCTGACGCACTTTTCCAACGGGCTGACGCTCTACAGCCACAACCAGCTATACGGTGTCTGGCGGGTGGTTAACGCCGGTGAGGTGGCGAAGGAAACCAAGCGATCCCTGCGGGTAAAACTGGAAACCACCGAAGCCGCCATCCTGCTGTACAGCGCTTCAGAAATCAGTATTTACGATACGGCGGAAATTGAAAATCATCCGTTCCTGCAACGCATCGGGCCAGACGTTCTGGATGAGCGGCTGACGGTCGCGCAGGTACGTGAGCGGTTACTTTCGCCGAAATTCTGCAACCGCCAGCTGGGCGGAATGTTGCTGGATCAGGCATTTCTGGCGGGACTGGGAAACTATCTGCGCGCGGAAATTCTCTGGCTGGCAAAACTGTTGCCGGATCATAAACCCAAAGATCTCAACGATACGGAACTGGATGCGCTGGCGGATGCCTGTTTGTCTGTCGCGCGGCTGTCTTACGCGACGCGTGGAACCATGGATGAAAATGTGCATCATGGCGCGCTGTTTCGTTTTAAGGTGTTTGGCCGGACAGGGCAACCCTGTGAGCGCTGTGGTGATCCGATCGTCAAAACCAGCGTGTCATCACGCCCGTTTTTCTGGTGTCCGGTGTGTCAGATATAATCATATCATTTACATATATTAGATTTGTGCTGACGATGAATGAGCCAGTATGATTTTTAATGCCCGCCGCAAAATTATACTGTGAACAAAGCAATATTTTTCTCTTATTGCCAGTTCGCAGTTTAACGACACAGAGGGTATTTTATGCGTAAACGTACCAGAGCATTATTTATTTCTCTTTGCAGTGTGAGTCTTATTCCCTTCTTCAGCAATGCTGATAATTATCAGACCAGCGTGAAATGCGCTTATTCCCATACATTAGGTGATGATGCAATTTTAATGTTCGATATGCCGGGGCATGCGATGTGGCATGACTTTTTCGGAAATATCGCTACTGATGCTTCTTCGACTTATACGACATTACGGAAAACCCCCGCCACCACCTGTACGGATCTGGCCGATTCATCTGCTTATTGGACACCTTCGCTGAGATTGCCGGACGGTACAGAAGTCAGACCTGCCTATCAGAAAACATATTATCAGACAGTCAACAGTATCGAAAATCCACTCACACCTTTTCCTGAGGGATTACAACTTCTGGCAGGTGATCACAAAGGAACCGCTCCTAATTCACAGGTGAATTTTTTGTGTAATGACGACAAAGGTTATAGCCATAGTGCAGACCGTGTTTGTTTACCTCCGTCATCCAGTGAACCGATACAATTGAATATCGCTATTGAGTTTCCAACGTGCTGGGATGGAATAAATATTGCGGCTAAGCCGGCAGGGGCTACGCATAAACCCAATGCGGTATATGCCGATAAAAACGGTGTTTGTCCTTCCGACTATCCGAAGCATATTCCTAAGGTTAATCTGAATGTGGCATATTTATTTCCAGGGCTGACTTCGCTAGATCTGAGAACAGTCCAGTTATCATTGGATCCTGTCATGAATGGGGATCAACGTATAGAACAATGGGGCACAATTTATACGGCGCATGGTGATTTTATTAATGGTTGGGCACCGGACGCGGCTAAATTCATGACCGAACGCTGCATGAATAATAATTATGACTGTACCAGTTATATGCCATATCATTATGTTGACCCAGTTGCCGATACATATGTGAGCAATAAAGAGGACAGTGATAAAAATTTTGGTACTTCTGATGAATTAATTGTTCAGGGTGATGCATCTAACGCCAGTGAAAGTGCTAATCCTCAAAAGATTATTTTGGTGAAATATAGTATACCTCCTGTGCCTGAAAATTATCCGTCAGAGCAAATGGCTTTATTCAAATACAATGTTCATCTGTATGGAGCGAGAACAACGCTTAGCGGTGCCCAAACAATTTATATTTACCCTACGACGAATGACTGGGATGAAAATAGTTTGACCTGGAATACTCGCCCGATCTGTGATTATAAAACCTATTCAAGATTATATCTGGATGAGGAAAAACAATACCGTGATTTTGATGTCACCGCTATGGTGAAAAAAGCTCAGCAGCAAGGGCAGCAACAAATATCATTTTGTATTAGTGGGGATACCAATAAGAAAGGGGATACTTATACCTTCGGTTCGAGAAACACCCATTATTCCTCTCAGTTGACGGTTGTCGGAATTCAGAGTGAATAAATTTTTCCTTCATCATAAAGTAAAAAACGCCAACGTAAAAGTTGGCGTTTTTTTACTGCTGAGAACTAGACGAAATTACTTTTTCAGCTGAGAGTGGAAATCGCGTTTGTCGTAGCCGGTATAGAGCTGGCGAGGACGGGCAATTTTGATGCCTTCCTGATGCATTTCGCTCCAGTGAGCAATCCAGCCAACTGTACGCGCCATCGCGAAGATTACGGTAAACATGGAAGACGGAATACCCATCGCTTTCAGGATGATGCCGGAGTAGAAATCGACGTTCGGGTACAGTTTCTTCTCGATGAAGTACGGGTCGTTGAGTGCAATGTGCTCAAGTTCCATCGCCACTTCCAGCAGGTTGTCTTTCAGATCCAACTCTTTCAGCACTTCATGGCAGGTTTCACGCATCACGGTAGCGCGCGGGTCATAGTTTTTGTAAACACGGTGACCGAAGCCCATCAGACGGAATGAATCGTTTTTGTCTTTCGCACGCTTAACGAATTCCGGAATGTGATCCACGCTGCTGATCTCTTCAAGCATTTTCAGTGCAGCTTCGTTGGCGCCGCCGTGAGCCGGTCCCCACAGGGACGCGATGCCCGCAGCGATACAGGCGAACGGGTTAGCGCCAGAAGAACCGGCGGTACGTACGGTAGACGTCGAGGCGTTTTGTTCGTGGTCAGCGTGCAGGATCAGAATACGATCCATCGCGCGTTCCAGAATCGGGTTCACTTTGTATTCTTCGCACGGCGTGGAGAACATCATGTGCAGGAAGTTACCGGCATATGACAGGTCGTTGCGCGGATAAACAAACGGCTGGCCGATAGAATATTTGTAACACATGGCCGCCACGGTCGGCATTTTAGACAGAAGGCGGTAAGCCGCGATTTCACGGTGACGTTCATTTTCGACGTCAATCGAGTCGTGATAAAACGCCGCCAGCGCGCCGGTCACACCACACAGCACAGCCATCGGGTGAGAGTCACGACGGAAACCGTGGAACAGGCGGGTGATTTGCTCGTGAACCATCGTGTGACGGGTCACATTGGTTTTGAACTCTTCGTACTGTTCCGGCGTCGGGGTTTCGCCGTTGAGCAGCAGATAGCTCACTTCCAGGAAAGTAGATTCTTGCGCCAGTTGATCAATCGGGTAGCCGCGATGTAACAGGATTCCTTCGTCACCATCGATAAAGGTGATTTTAGATTCGCAAGATGCGGTAGACGTAAAACCGGGGTCATAGGTGAAAAAACCTTTTGCGCCTAACGGGCGGATATCAATTTCATCCTGGCCCAGCGTGCCGGATAGCACGTTTAGTTCGATCGGGTCGTGACCTTGTAGGGTAAGTGTCGCTTTCTTATCAGCCATTTACAGTCTCCTTAGCGCCTTATTTTTAAAAATCCCTAACAACAGAAATGCCTGGAAGCGACGCCTTGTAAGGTCATTATTATTGTCAGCCTTAGCTCTTCGAACGAATAAAATAGGGAACGTAGAGCTGAGTCGAATTGCAGTCTCAGACTGCTCTGTGACAAACAAGCGGCGTTTCATCGTTGTTAAAGATTCGGTAAATCATGTCTGTTCTGTCGCTCAGTACCAGTGAGAAGAATGAGGATTTACACAATCACCACTTTTGCATAACTTGAGCCATCAGGGAAGACCCGTATTTGCGATTGTGTGATCCACTGATTCTTCAGAAACTTTCACCATTTTGGTGCGTCAGGCGAAAGACGGTATGTGCTCAGTATCACAGTCCTATAGGAATAACTCATTTGTAATGGAAATGTTGATCAATTGTCAAACCAGATAATTTATTTTGTGTCTTTTATGAAAAGTGAGAGCTAACTCACTGTTTCGGAGAAATGTGAATAAAGCATTTGTAGGGCAATTGTAATAGGAATGTGATCAACCTATACTCCTACAAGGTCTCCGGGCAATCCGAAGTAGGAGCACCCAGCACTCTCTTTTTTGTCTTAGATTTTATGAAAATGGACTTAAAGGAAAATACATTTCTGCGCCGTTTAAGCACATCGGATGTCGTTGTTTGAGCGCGGGAAATGTCGGGCTTTTAGCTCAGCTTTCCAGAGTTATTGGTGTTGTGGGAAGGCGGCAAGCAACCGAATCCCTATCAGCTGACATTGGTCAGTGATTAGGGTCAGCGCGCGCAGCCAACGCACCCACAGCGACAAGAACAAAGGAAAGAGTGCTGTCTGACATACTGCTCCGGTCCGGAGGAAGTAAAATAATAAGAGCTGTGTGGGCAAAACCGTGAAAAAACAAAGACCTGTCAATCTGGATCTGCAAACGATCCGGTTTCCTGTTACTGCGATAGCGTCCATCTTACACCGAGTCTCTGGCGTAATTACCTTCGTCGCCGTCGGTATCCTCCTCTGGCTTTTAGGCCTGTCTCTCTCTTCTCCTGAAGGGTTTGCACAAGCTGCCGCCATCATGAATAGCTTCTTCGTCAAATTCATCTTTTGGGGAATACTCACTGCGCTGGCCTATCACGTTTGCGGTGGCATCCGCCATTTGCTGATGGATTTTGGCTATATCGAAGAGAGTTTAGCTGCCGGTACCCGTTCTGCCCAAGTGGCAATCGGTCTTACCGTCGTGCTGTCAATTCTGGCTGGAGTCCTCGTATGGTAAGCAACGTTTCTGCGTTAGGGCGTAATGGTGTGCACGACTGGCTGTTACTGCGTGCTTCCGCAATTATCCTCACCCTGTACATCCTCTATATTCTGGGCTTCGTGGTTCTGGCTCAGGAACTGACATTTGATGTCTGGCATGGCTTCTTCTCTTCCTCCATCACCAAAGTATTCACACTGCTGGCGCTGCTGTCGATTCTGATCCATGCGTGGATCGGCATGTGGCAGGTGTTAACGGACTATGTGAAACCGGTAGCTGTCCGGCTTGTGCTGCAACTGGCCATTGTCGTGACGCTGGTGGTTTACCTACTTTACGGAACAATTGTTGTTTGGGGAGCGTAGTAAATGAATCTGCCAGTCAGAGAGTTTGATGCTGTCGTTATCGGCGCAGGTGGCGCCGGTATGCGTGCGGCGTTACAAATTTCACAAATGGGGCTGTCTTGCGCCCTGATTTCTAAAGTCTTCCCGACCCGCTCCCATACGGTGTCAGCGCAGGGCGGTATCACCGTCGCGCTGGGTAACACCCATGAGGATGACTGGGAATGGCACATGTACGACACCGTAAAAGGTTCCGACTATATCGGTGACCAGGACGCCATTGAATATATGTGTAAAACCGGCCCGGAAGCGATTCTGGAACTGGAGCACATGGGGCTGCCTTTCTCCCGTCTTGAAGACGGCCGTATTTATCAGCGTCCGTTTGGCGGCCAGTCGAAGAACTTCGGTGGCGAGCAGGCGGCACGTACTGCGGCTGCGGCTGACCGTACCGGTCACGCCTTGCTGCACACGCTGTATCAGCAAAACCTGAAAAACGGCACCACGATTTTCTCCGAATGGTATTCACTGGATTTAGTGAAAAACCAGGACGGCGCAATCGTCGGTTGTACGGCTATCTGTATCGAAACCGGTGAAGTCGTGTACTTCAAAGCCAAAGCGACCGTGCTGGCCACCGGCGGTGCGGGCCGTATTTATCAGTCCACCACCAACGCCCACATTAATACCGGTGACGGTGTCGGCATGGCGCTGCGTGCTGGCGTGCCGGTGCAGGATATGGAAATGTGGCAGTTCCACCCGACCGGTATCGCCGGTGCAGGGGTTCTGGTAACAGAAGGCTGCCGTGGTGAAGGCGGTTATCTGCTTAATAAAGACGGCGAACGTTTCATGGAACGTTATGCGCCGAATGCGAAAGACCTGGCGGGTCGTGACGTGGTGGCGCGTTCCATCATGATCGAAATCCGTGAAGGCCGTGGCTGCGAAGGTCCGTGGGGCCCGCACGCTAAACTGAAACTTGATCATCTGGGTAAAGACGTTCTGGAATCCCGCCTGCCGGGCATCCTTGAACTGTCGCGTACCTTCGCACACGTCGATCCGGTGAAAGAGCCCATCCCAGTTATCCCAACCTGCCACTACATGATGGGCGGTATACCGACCAAAGTGACCGGTCAGGCGCTGCGTGTAAACGCACAGGGTCAGGATGAAGTGATTCCGGGGCTGTTCGCGGTCGGCGAAATCGCCTGCGTATCGGTTCACGGCGCTAACCGTCTGGGCGGTAACTCACTGCTGGATCTGGTGGTGTTTGGTCGCGCAGCGGGTATGCATCTGCAGGAATCCATTACCGAGCAGGGCGAAAGCCGCGATGCGTCTCAGGATGATATCGATGTGTCTCTGGAACGTCTGAACCGCTGGAACAACACCCGTTCAGGTGAAGATCCGGTGGCTATCCGTAAAGACCTGCAATCGTGCATGCAGAATAACTTCTCGGTATTCCGCGAAGGTGATGCGATGGCGAAAGGTCTGGAAGAACTGAAAGTGATCCGCGAGCGTCTGAAATCAGCGCGTCTGGATGATACTTCCTCAGAATTCAATACCCAGCGCGTCGAGTGTCTGGAGCTGGATAACCTGATGGAAACCGCGTTCTCTACTGCCGTCTCCGCAAACTATCGTACAGAAAGCCGTGGCGCACACAGCCGCTTCGACTTCCCTGAGCGTGATGATGCGAACTGGTTGTGCCATACGCTGTATCAGCCGGAAACGGAAAGCATGACCCGCCGTGAGGTGAACATGCAGCCTAAGCTTCGCGCGGCGTTCCCGCCGAAAGCGCGTACTTACTAGGGCGGAGCGGAGAAAATCATGAAACTCGAATTTTCGATTTATCGCTATAACCCGGACGTCGATGACGTTCCGTACATGAAAGATTACGTGCTGGAAGCCAAAGACGGGCGCGACATGATGTTGCTCGACGCGCTGATTTTGCTGAAAGAACAGGATCCGACGCTGGCTTTCCGCCGCTCATGCCGTGAAGGTGTTTGCGGGTCTGATGGCGTGAACATGAACGGTAAAAACGGTCTGGCGTGTATCACGCCGGTATCGACGCTGCGTAACGGCAGCAAGAAAATTGTTATCCGTCCGTTGCCAGGTTTGCCGGTTGTGCGTGACCTTGTTGTGGACATGGGACAATTCTATAAGCAGTATGAGAAGATTAAGCCTTACCTGTTGAATGATGGGAAAAATCCTCCGGCACGTGAACATTTACAGATGCCGGATGATCGTGAAAAGCTGGACGGATTGTACGAATGTATTCTTTGCGCCTGCTGCTCGACGTCCTGTCCTTCGTTCTGGTGGAATCCGGACAAATTTGTGGGTCCGGCAGGCCTCCTGGCCGCTTACCGTTTCCTGATCGACAGCCGCGATACCGAAACACAATCGCGCCTTGACGATCTGAATGATGCTTTCAGCGTATTCCGCTGCCACAGCATCATGAACTGTGTGAGTGTATGTCCGAAAGGGCTGAACCCGACCAAAGCGATCGGCCACATCAAATCCATGCTTCTACAGCGTGGTGCCTGAGTGGTTTAGGTAACGCAATCAGCGGGAACTCAGGTTCCCGCTGTTATTTAGTTACCCCCGGTTTTACACTTTCTTTAGTTACAAATGCAGTAACTGAGGCGACGATAGCAAATAAGTAATTTTTTAATAACAAAGTAGCAACAAGTGCAACAAAGTTGCGCCTGACTGGAGTAAGATAGCCGGGTCAAAATCAGGGGGATAAAGGGGCAGGAGAAAGCAGGGAAGAAAAAGCAGGGCAACTTCAAAAATCACTCAGCCAGATGGATGATTTTTGAAGGTTCCTTGAAGAGCCAAATGCTCAACCAACGAACTGTTTTAGTAAGGCAAACCGTTTTACCGCGGTGTATCACGGTCAATATTATTAACCACGGCGAAAACTAAAGCTTCAAAGCTTAAGGGATCACGATGCAGAACGGCGCAATGAAGGCCTGGCTGGATTCCTCCTATCTGGCGGGTGCGAACCAGTCTTACATAGAACAACTCTATGAAGACTACTTAACCGATCCTGGTTCCGTTGACGATAGCTGGCGTTCGATTTTTAAACAGCTACCAACAGTGGGTGTGAAACCAGAGCAACTCCATTCTCAAACACGGGACTACTTCCGCCGCCTGGCGAAAGACGCGTCACGTTATAACTCCTCCATCAGCGATCCTGAAACGGATGCCAAGCAAGTCAAGGTGCTGCAGTTAATCAACGCCTTCCGCTTCCGTGGCCATCAGAACGCGAACCTTGATCCCCTCGGCCTGTGGAAACTGGACGACGTACCTGATCTGGATCCTGCGTTCCATCATCTTACTGAAGCTGATTTCCAGGAGACCTTCAACGTCGGTTCTTTTGCCATTGGCAAGGAAACCATGCAGCTCGGCGAGCTGTATAAAGCCCTGAAGCAAACCTATTGCGGATCCATTGGTGCGGAATATATGCACATCACCAACACAGAAGAGAAACGCTGGATCCAACAGCGTATCGAATCCGTGGCTGGTCGTGCGAATTTCACCAATGATGAGAAAAAAACCTTCCTGAAAGAACTGACCGCAGCTGAAGGTCTGGAGCGTTATCTGGGTGCGAAATTCCCGGGCGCAAAACGCTTCTCTCTCGAAGGCGGCGATGCGCTGGTTCCTATGCTCAAAGACATGATCCGTCATGCCGGCAAAAACGGAACCCGCGAAGTGGTGCTGGGTATGGCGCACCGCGGTCGTCTGAACGTGCTGATCAACGTGCTGGGTAAAAAACCTCAGGACCTGTTCGACGAATTCTCCGGTAAGCATAAAGAACACCTGGGTACCGGTGACGTGAAATACCACATGGGCTATTCGTCTGATGTGGAAACCGAAGGCGGCATGGTTCACCTGGCGCTGGCGTTCAACCCGTCGCACCTGGAAATCGTCAGCCCGGTGGTTATCGGTTCTGTTCGTGCCCGTCGTGACCGTCTGGACGAAGCGCGCAGCAACATGGTTCTGCCAATCACCATTCACGGTGACGCGGCAATTACCGGTCAGGGTGTGGTTCAGGAAACCCTGAACATGTCGCTGGCACGCGGTTATGAAGTGGGCGGTACCGTGCGTATCGTCATCAATAACCAGGTGGGCTTCACCACCTCGAATCCAAAAGATGCGCGCTCCACCGATTACTGTACCGATATCGCGAAAATGGTGCAGGCGCCGATTTTCCACGTGAATGCCGATGACCCGGAAGCGGTCGCTTTCGTGACCCGTCTGGCACTGGATTTCCGTAACACCTTTAAACGTGACGTCATGATCGACCTGGTTTGCTACCGTCGCCACGGCCATAACGAGGCCGACGAACCAAGCGCAACCCAGCCGCTGATGTACACCAAGATCAAGAAACACCCGACGCCACGCAAAATCTACGCAGACGTCCTGACTGAGCAGAACGTTGCCAGTCTCGAAGATGCGACGGAAATGGTCAATCTGTACCGTGATGCGCTGGATGCCGGTGAGTGCGTAGTGGAAGAGTGGCGTCAGAATGACATGCACACTTTCACCTGGTCACCGTATCTCAATCATGAGTGGGACGAGCCATACCCGAATAAGGTTGAGCATAAACGTCTGCAGGAACTGGCGCGTCGCGTCAGCCATGTGCCGGATGCGATTGAAATGCAGTCACGCGTTGCCAAGATTTACGGCGACCGTAACGAGATGGCCGAAGGTAATAAGAAATTCGACTGGGGCGGCGCAGAAAATCTGGCGTACGCTACGCTGGTGGACGAAGGTATTCCGATTCGTCTGTCCGGTGAAGATACCGGTCGTGGCACCTTCTTCCATCGTCATGCTGTGATCCACAATCAGAAAAACGGTTCCGTATACGTGCCGCTGGCCAATATCCATAACAGCCAGGGTGAATTCAACGTCTGGGATTCCGTGCTTTCCGAAGAAGCAGTACTGGCGTTTGAATATGGTTATGCCACCGCTGAACCTCGCACCCTGACTATCTGGGAAGCGCAGTTCGGTGACTTCGCCAACGGTGCGCAGGTGGTTATCGACCAGTTCATCAGTTCCGGCGAACAGAAATGGGGCCGCATGTGTGGTCTGGTCATGCTGTTGCCGCACGGCTACGAAGGGCAGGGGCCGGAGCACTCCTCCGCGCGTCTGGAACGCTATCTGCAACTTTGCGCTGAGCAAAATATGCAGGTGTGTATCCCGTCTACCCCGGCGCAGGTTTACCACATGATCCGTCGTCAGGCACTGCGCGGTATGCGCCGTCCGCTGATCGTGATGTCACCGAAGTCACTGTTGCGTCATCCTCTGGCAGTTTCTACGCTGGAAGAACTGGCCGACGGCAGCTTCCTGCCAGCGATTGGTGAAGTTGACGAGCTGGATCCAAAACAGGTTAAGCGCGTGGTGATGTGCTCCGGTAAGGTTTATTACGACCTGCTGGAACAACGTCGCAAAAACGAGCAAACCGATGTGGCGATTGTCCGCATCGAGCAGCTGTACCCGTTCCCGCACAAAGCGATTCAGGAAGTGCTTGAGAAATTCTCACACGTTCATGATTTCGTCTGGTGTCAGGAAGAGCCGCTGAACCAGGGCGCGTGGTATTGCAGCCAGCACAATTTCCGTGAAGTGATTCCTTTCGGGGCTTCTTTACGTTACGCAGGACGCCCGGCCTCTGCCTCTCCGGCAGTCGGATACATGTCCGTTCACCAGAAGCAACAGCAAGATCTGGTTAACGATGCGCTTAACGTTAAATAACGCGTTGGCGTGAGTTAACACTATGGAACATAAGAAGGATTTATAATGAGTAGCGTAGATATTCTGGTCCCTGACCTTCCTGAATCCGTTGCGGATGCGACGGTTGCCACCTGGCACAAAAAGCCGGGCGACAGTGTTGAGCGTGACGATGTACTGGTAGAAATTGAAACCGATAAAGTGGTTCTGGAAGTTCCGGCAAGTGAAGCCGGCATTCTGGACAGTATTATCGAAGACGAAGGCGCCACTGTGATTTCCCGTCAGATCCTGGCGCGTATCCGTCCTGGCAACAGCTCCGGTAAGCCAAGCACTGAGAAAAGCTCCGAAAAAGAAGCGACTCCTGCGGCACGCCACACGGCAGCACTGGAAGAAGAGAACAATGACGCACTCAGCCCGGCTATCCGCCGCCTGATTGCTGAACATTCTCTGGATGCCAGCGCTATCAAAGGCAGCGGTGTTGGCGGTCGTCTGACCCGTGAAGATATCGAACAGCATCTGGCGAAAGCCAAAGACGCTAAACCGGCAGCCGCGCCAGCCGCAGCTCCGACAGCGACCAGCGCCGCACCGGCTCTGGGTTCACGTAGCGAAAAACATGTTCCTATGACCCGTCTGCGTAAGCGCGTTGCTGAGCGTCTGCTTGAAGCGAAGAACAGCACTGCGATGCTGACCACCTTCAACGAAATCAACATGAAGCCAATCATGGATCTGCGTAAGCAGTACGGTGATGGTTTCGAAAAACGTCACGGTGTGCGTCTGGGCTTCATGTCTTTCTATCTGAAAGCCGTGGTTGAAGCGCTGAAACGCTATCCGGAAGTGAACGCATCTATTGATGGCGAAGATGTGGTTTACCACAACTACTTCGACGTCAGCATTGCTGTATCGACTCCGCGTGGCCTGGTAACGCCGGTTCTGCGTGACGTAGATACCCTGGGCATGGCTGATATCGAGAAGCAAATCAAAGAGCTGGCGATCAAAGGCCGTGACGGCAAACTGAAAGTGGAAGAACTGACCGGCGGTAACTTTACCGTGACTAACGGCGGTGTCTTCGGCTCCCTGATGTCCACGCCAATCATCAACCCACCACAGAGTGCGATCCTCGGCATGCATGCCATTAAAGATCGTCCTATGGCGGTTAATGGTCAGGTAGTGATTTTGCCAATGATGTATCTGGCACTGTCCTACGATCACCGTCTGGTGGACGGCCGTGAATCGGTCGGCTTCCTGGTGACCATTAAAGAAATGCTGGAAGATCCGGCTCGTCTGTTGCTGGACGTTTAGTCCCGGCACAGCGAAAGATTAGAGATCGAAAAATCTGCGGCACAGTTCGCTGTGCCCTGATAAGCCTTCCTACTTACCGAATAAGAATGGATAGAACATCATGAATTTACACGAGTATCAGGCGAAACAGCTGTTCCTGCGCTACGGCCTGCCAGCACCATCAGGCTTCGCCTGTTCCACCCCGCGTGAAGCGGAAGAGGCGGCATCGAAAATCGGTGCCGGTCCGTGGGTGGTGAAATGTCAGGTTCATGCCGGTGGCCGCGGTAAAGCGGGCGGCGTGAAAGTGGTTAAAAGCAAAGAAGAAATTCGCGCTTTTGCTGAGCACTGGCTGGGTAAACGTCTGGTCACTTACCAGACAGACGCCAGCGGTCAGCCGGTTAACCAAATTCTGGTTGAAGCGGCAACGGATATCGATCAGGAACTGTACCTCGGTGCGGTAGTCGATCGCAGCTCCCGTCGTGTGGTGTTCATGGCGTCTACTGAAGGTGGCGTGGAAATTGAGAAAGTGGCAGAAGAAACGCCACACCTGATCCATAAAGTGGCATTGGATCCGCTGGCAGGTCCGCAGCCTTATCAGGGTCGCGAACTGGCTTTCAAACTGGGTCTGACCGGTAAGCAGGTTCAGCAGTTCACCAAGATCTTCATGGGTCTGGCGAACATCTTCTTAGAGCGCGACCTGGCGCTCATCGAAATCAACCCGCTGGTTGTGACGACTGCAGGTGACCTGATCTGCCTCGATGGCAAACTGGGTGCGGACGGCAACGCCTTGTTCCGTCAGCCAGAATTGCGCGAAATGCGCGATTACAGCCAGGAAGATGCCCGTGAATCTCAGGCAGCGCAGTGGGAACTGAACTACGTTGCGCTCGACGGCAACATCGGTTGCATGGTGAACGGTGCCGGTCTGGCAATGGGTACCATGGACATCGTGAAACTGCACGGTGGCGAACCGGCTAACTTCCTGGATGTTGGCGGTGGTGCAACCAAAGAACGCGTGACCGAAGCCTTCAAAATCATCCTGTCTGATGAAAAAGTGAAAGCCGTCTTCGTTAACATCTTCGGCGGTATCGTTCGTTGCGACCTGATCGCCGACGGTATCATCGGTGCGGTGGAAGAAGTGGGCGTCAGCGTACCGGTTGTGGTACGTCTTGAAGGTAACAATGCAGAGCTGGGTGCCAAAAAACTGGCAGACAGCGGTTTGAACATCATTGCAGCGACCAGCCTGACGAATGCGGCTCAACAAGTTGTCGCGGCAGTGGAGGGGAAATAATGTCGATTTTAATCAACAAGAACACCAAAGTTATCTGCCAGGGTTTCACCGGTAGCCAGGGTACTTTCCACTCCGAACAAGCTATCGCTTACGGCACAAAAATGGTGGGCGGTGTTACGCCAGGCAAAGGCGGCACCGAGCATCTGGGTCTGCCAGTGTTCAACACCGTGCGTGAAGCGGTAGAAACCACCGGCGCCACCGCGTCTGTGATTTATGTTCCGGCACCGTTCTGTAAAGATTCCATTCTGGAAGCGCTGGATGCTGGCATCAAACTGATCATCTGTATCACTGAAGGTATCCCGACGCTGGATATGCTGGTTGTTAAAGTGAAACTGGATCAAAGCGATGCAGTGATGATCGGGCCAAACTGCCCGGGCGTTATCACCCCTGGCGAATGCAAAATCGGCATCATGCCTGGCCATATCCACCTGCCAGGCAAAGTGGGTATCGTTTCCCGCTCCGGTACTCTGACGTATGAAGCCGTTAAACAGACCACTGATTACGGTTACGGCCAGTCTACCTGCGTCGGTATCGGCGGTGACCCGATCCCGGGCTCTAACTTCATCGATATCCTGAAACTGTTCCAGGAAGATCCACAGACTGAAGTGATCGTCATGATCGGTGAAATCGGTGGTAACGCGGAAGAAGAAGCGGCTGCTTACATCAAAGCACACGTGACCAAACCGGTTGTAGGTTACATCGCCGGTGTCACTGCGCCTAAAGGCAAACGTATGGGCCACGCTGGCGCCATCATTGCCGGTGGTAAAGGCACCGCAGACGAGAAATTTGCAGCACTGGAAGCCGCTGGCGTTAAAACCGTTCGCAGCCTGGCAGATATCGGCGAAGCCGTGAAATCTCTTCTGCCACAGTAAGTATCACCGGTCGCGCCGGAAAAAATTCCGATGCGATGGTGTCTATTTTTATAAGAAAAAGATTCGACATGTTGGCCGCCCTCGGGTGGCCTTTTTTATTTTAAGTAAAATATTTAACATTCGCTGAATTGAGCTATATTTATTAACACAGCACGATACGTTCATTGGAAATAAAAGGTTAATAATTAGGTTTCAACAGGTAGCAAAATAGATATTTACGACAACTATAAAAATACAATTAATTAACATTAAGACCACCGTTAAAGCTCAATGAAACCAATGGTTAACATTCTGAAATATTTTTTCGGAATTTGACGTGGATAATATAGAAATAAACAAGGAGATAGGCTTAAATTGCGGCAGATCAATTACAGGGAATTTTACTGTTTTGTTCTTAAATTGACCTGTACACGGAAATCCGCTTTGGGTCACTAAAAAACCTATTTAATGTGTGGGATTACTGGCGTAACATATTGGTCCTGTAACATCAGCTTTTTGTATGTTTACTTTTCCCCGCGATTTCGCCTGTTCATCAGCCTCTTACAGGCTTACTGACGTTGCGTTTTCCGGGTCCAGAATGCCTGCCGCGGGCATTTCTGTTCTACACACATTTGAATACTGGTAGTCATGAGGCGTTCCGGCAACCGGTTCGTCAAAGATCGCAATTTGGGGTCTTCCTCCGAGGAGCAAGGGGTCAAGATGTTTGATATCGTTGAACTGTCGCGTTTACAGTTTGCTTTAACAGCCATGTACCATTTCCTATTTGTGCCATTAACGCTGGGTATGGCGTTTTTACTGGCAATTATGGAAACGGTTTATGTGCTTTCCGGCAAACAAATCTATAAAGATATGACCAAATTCTGGGGCAAACTTTTTGCAATTAACTTTGCACTGGGCGTTGCAACCGGTTTAACCATGGAATTCCAGTTCGGTACTAACTGGTCATATTTCTCACATTACGTCGGTGATATCTTCGGTGCGCCTCTGGCGATCGAAGGTTTGATGGCGTTCTTCCTGGAATCCACTTTAGTCGGCCTGTTCTTCTTCGGTTGGGATCGTCTTTCTAAAGTTCAGCACATGACAGTGACCTGGTTTGTGGCTCTTGGCTCAAACTTGTCTGCATTGTGGATCCTGGTGGCGAACGGCTGGATGCAAAACCCGATTGCTTCCACCTTCAACTACGAAACCATGCGAATGGAAATGGTCAGCTTCTCTGAGCTGGTCCTGAACCCGGTTGCACAGGTTAAATTCGTTCACACCGTAGCGTCTGGTTATGTGACTGGCGCGATGTTCATTCTGGCTATCAGCTCTTACTACCTGCTTAAAGGTCGTGACGTCGGTTTCGCGAAACGCTCATTTGCGATTGCTGCAAGCTTTGGTCTGGCTGCCGTACTTTCCGTTATTGTGCTGGGTGATGAATCCGGTTACGAAATGGGTGACGTGCAGAAAACCAAACTGGCGGCTATCGAAGCAGAGTGGGACACCCAACCTGCACCCGCCAGCTTCACGCTGTTTGGTATGCCTAATCAGGATAAAATGGAAAATGAATATTCTATTCAGATCCCATACCTGCTCGGCCTGATTGCGACGCGTTCTGTTGATACGCCGGTCACCGGTCTGAAAGACCTGATGGCGCAACACGAAGTGCGTATCCGTAACGGTATGAAAGCGTACACCCTGCTGGAAGAACTGCGTTCGGGCAACACTGACCCGAAAGTACGCAGCGATTTCGAAAATGCTAAGCAGGATCTGGGCTACGGTATGTTGCTCAAACGCTATACCGACAACCCGGCGGGTGCGACCGACGCTCAGATTCAGAAAGCAACCAAAGATTCTATCCCGCGCGTTCTGCCACTTTACTTCGCATTCCGTATCATGGTTGCCTGCGGCATCCTGATGTTCGTGCTGATTGCGCTGTCCTTCTACACCGTATTGCGCGGCAAGATTGGTCAGAAACGTTGGTTACACCGCGCGGTATTCATCGGCCTTCCATTGCCGTGGATTGCTGTCGAAGCGGGCTGGTTCGTGGCCGAATATGGCCGTCAGCCTTGGGCGATTGGTGAGGTGTTGCCGACTGCGGTTGCACACTCCTCCCTGACGGTGGGTGATGTACTCTCCTCGATGATCCTTATCTGTGGCCTGTACACCCTGTTCCTGATCGCTGAAATGTTCCTGATGTTCAAATATGCGCGCCTGGGCCCAAGCAGCCTGAAAACGGGCCGTTATCATTATGAACAAACTTCAGCGCCACTTGAGCAAGCTCGGTAATAGGGAGTCCACTTATGTTTGATTATGAAGTTTTACGGTTCATCTGGTGGGTGCTGATTGGCGTGCTGTTTATCGGCTTCGCAGTCACCGATGGATTTGATATGGGCGTAGGGATCTTGGTGCGCATTATCGGTAAAACCGATACTGATCGCCGCGTGATGATCAACGCCATCGCCCCGCACTGGGACGGTAACCAGGTCTGGCTGATCACCGCCGGTGGCGCATTATTCGCTGCATGGCCGATGGTCTACGCGGCGGCATTCTCCGGCTTCTATGCCGCGATGGTGCTGGTGCTGTGCGCCTTGTTCTTCCGTCCGCTGGGTTTTGACTATCGTTCAAAACTCGAGAGCCCTCGCTGGCGTGGCATGTGGGACTGGGGCATCTTTATCGGTAGCTTCGTCCCTGCACTGGTGTTCGGTGTGGCGTTCGGTAACCTGCTGCTGGGTGTTCCGTTCCATATCGATAACGATCTGCGTCTGTTCTATACCGGCAATCTGCTGGGTCTGCTGAATCCGTACGGCATTCTGGCCGGTCTGGTCAGCCTGACCATGCTTATCACGCAAGGTGCGACCTATCTGCAAATGCGTACTGTAGGTGAACTTCACCTGCGTACCCGCACCGCGTCGCAGATTTCTGCGCTGGTGATGATGGTGTGCTTCCTGCTGGCAGGTATCTGGTTAGTGAAAGGGATTGATGGCTTTACCGTGACGTCTGTGATGGACCACGCAGGCCCGTCTAACCCGCTGCGTAAAACGGTGTCTCATGAAGCAGGCGCATGGCTGGCCAACTTCAACAAGACCCCCGGTCTGTGGGCAATTCCTGCACTGGGTGTGATTCTGCCGCTGCTGACCATTTTGTTCTCTCGCCTGAACAAAGCGGCGCTGGCTTTCATCAGTAACTCACTGACTATCGCCTGTGTGATCCTGACTGCGGGGATCACTATGTTCCCGTTCGTGATGCCGTCAATCACTGAGCCGAACGCCAGCCTGACCATGTGGGATGCGACATCCACATTGCTGACGCTCAAAGTGATGACCGTTGTTGCCTGTATCTTTGTGCCAATCATCCTGATTTACACCTCATGGGCGTATTACAAGATGTTCGGTCGCCTCGATAAGCACTACATCGAGAACAACAAGCATTCGTTGTATTAAGGAGAACACCATGTGGTATTTTGCCTGGATCCTCGGCACCTTACTGGCTTGCTCATTCGGTATCATTACCGCGCTGGCATTTGAACACAGCGAAGCCAATAAAGCGGCTAAAGAAGAGAAGTAATAATGAGTGTGATCGTGGATAAACTCTACGCCATCACAGACAAGGGCCCCTTGCGGGCCCTTTCGCTTGTGATGTCACTGGTGCTTGCCGGTTGCGTCTTCTGGAAGCCGGGACTGTTTGCCTCGTCAACCAGTCAGTTGGAAGTCTGGCACGGGATCATCCTGATATGGGCAGTCTGTGCCGGAGTGATCCACGGCCTTGGCTTTCGTCCGCATAAATCGATATGGAAGGCATTCTTCTCTCCGATACTTGCCATGATTGCGCTGGCCGCAGGACTTTTTTACTTTTTCAGCTGATTCTTTGCTGAAATAAAAGACAAATTTACACTATTCTTCCTATGGGCCGCTCCGGCCCATAATTATTTTCGTTCCAGCAATGCAACCCATTCCCAACCCTAACTCACTTGAGTATAGTAGTGCCGTCAAATTGCATTACGGGATGTAGAGTGAGTAATTCGTTGTTCCGATGGCCGGTTCGTGTCTACTACGAAGACACAGACGCGGGAGGTGTGGTCTACCATGCCCGATACGTCGCCTTTTTTGAAAGGGCTCGCACAGAGATGTTGCGCCAACGCAATTTTCACCAGCAACAGCTGCTGGGAGAACATGTCGCTTTTGCTGTCCGCCGCATGACGGTCGAATACTTTGCACCAGCTCGCCTAGATGACCTGCTGGATGTCCAGAGTGAGATTACGTCCATTCGCGGAGCTTCTCTTACTTTTGCACAACGAATTCTTGATTCGCATGGAAACCTTCTGAGTTCTGCGGAAGTGTTAATTGCGTGCATTGATCCACACGAAATGAAGCCACGTGCGCTTCCTAAGTCTATTGTCGCGGAGTTTAAGCAGTGACTGACATGAACATGCTTGATTTATTTTTAAAGGCCAGCATCCTGGTTAAGCTGATTATGCTTATCCTGGTGTGCTTCTCTGTCGCGTCCTGGGCGATCATCATTCAACGCACGAAAGTGCTGAATGCAGCCACCCGCGAGGCAGAAGCGTTTGAAGATAAATTCTGGTCCGGTATTGAGCTTTCCCGTTTGTATCAGGAAAGCCAGGGCCGTCGCGAAACCCTGAGCGGGGCAGAGCAAATCTTCCATTCCGGTTTTAAAGAGTTTGCGCGTCTTCATCGTGCCAACAGCCATGCGCCCGAGTCTGTGATTGAAGGCTCTTCACGTGCGATGCGTATTTCCTTTAACCGTGAACTCGAATCTCTTGAGATGCACATTCCTTTCCTTGGCACCGTCGGTTCCATCAGCCCGTATATCGGCCTGTTCGGTACGGTCTGGGGGATCATGCACGCCTTTATCGGTTTAGGTTCTGTGAAACAAGCCACTCTGCAAATGGTTGCGCCAGGTATCGCAGAAGCACTGATCGCTACCGCGATTGGTCTGTTTGCAGCTATCCCTGCGGTTATGGCGTATAACCGCCTGAACCAGCGTGTGAACAAGCTTGAGCAAAACTACGATAACTTCATGGAAGAATTTACGGCTATCCTGCACCGTCAGGCTTTCTCTCGCGAAACCAGCAGTAACTAAAGGGGGAGAGTATGGCTCGTTCACGAGGTCGTCGTAACCGTCGCGAAGGTAAGTCGGAGATCAACATCGTTCCGCTGCTGGACGTATTGCTGGTTCTGTTACTGATTTTTATGGCAACAGCTCCCATCATTACCCAGAGCGTGGAAGTCGATCTGCCAGACGCGACGGATTCCAAAACGGTATCCAGCGATGATAACCCGCCAGTGATTGTCGAAGTCTCCGGCGTGGGTCAGTACACCATTGTGGTAGATCATCAGCGTATGGAACAATTGCCTGAACAGCAGGTTATCGCGGAAGCGACCAGCCGTATTCAGGCCAATCCGAAGACGGTGTTCCTGATCGGCGGCGCGAAAGATGTGCCTTATGATGAAATCATCAAGGCGCTGAATATGCTGCATCAGGCTGGCGTGAAGTCTGTCGGATTGATGACACAACCTATCTGAGGATAGGTAATTTGTAACACTTATTTGAAACCCGGCATTCTCTGGCTTGTTAAAACAATGACAGGCGATACAGGAAACCGGGTTTTTAGTAATCCTGTCTTGGGAAATCTATTTTGGTAAAGGCAACTGCAACTGAACAAAACGATAAGCTCAAACGCGCCGTTATTGTTTCGGTCGTTCTGCATATCATCATTATAGGCCTGCTGATTTTGGGATCGCTGGACGAAGATACCAGCATGAGTGGTGGCGGTGGCGGCAGTGATATCTCTGCTGTGATGGTCGATCCAAGCGCCGTGGTTGATCAGTACAACCGTCAGCAGCAGCAACAGGCTGATTCCCAACGTGCTGCCGCAGCGCGTCAGAAAAAATCAGAGCAACAGGCTGAAGAGCTTCAGCAGAAACAGGCCGCAGAACAACAGCGCCTGAAAGAACTCGAGAAAGAGCGTCTGCAAGCGCAGGAAGATGCGAAGCAGCAGGCTCAGGACCAGGCTCAGCAGCAAAAGCAGGCTCAACAAGCCGCTGAGCAGGCAAAAGAACAACAGAAGCAGGCTGAAGCGGCTGCGGCGCAAGCCAAAGCGGAAGCAGCGAAAGAAGCTGCCGTTCAGGCTAAAGCCGATGCGGCGAAAGAAGCGGCTAAAGCACAAGCGGACGCGCAGAAAAAAGCGGCTGCTGATGCTCAGAAAAAAGCAGAGGCTGAAGCGACCGCCGCTGCAGCCGCTGCGAAGAAACAGGCAGAAGCAGATGCGAAGAAAGAAGCCGCTGCCGAAGCGAAAAAAGCCGCTGCTGCCGAAGCGAAAGCACAGGCCGCTGCAGATGCAAAAGCTCAGGCTGAAGCTGATGCCAAAGCCGCTGCCGCTGAGAAAAAAGCGGAAGCTGCCGCAGCAGCGAAGAAAGCCGCAGCCGATAAAAAAGCTGCCGCTGCCGCCGCTGCGAAAGAAGCGGCTGATGCAAATAACTTATTTGATGGCCTGGCTGACTCCAAAAATGCACCGAAAGGGGCAACAGGTGGTGGCGCTTCTGCTCCGGCAGGGAAGGGGACTCAGAAAAAGGCAGGTGCATCAGGTGCCGATATTGCGAACTATGGTAGCCAGATTAAGGCCGCCATTGAGAGCAGATTCTATGACGCGTCATCCTATGCAGGTAAAACTTGTTCGTTGCGCGTTAAAATGAACCCGGATGGCTCGCTTATCAGCGTGTCGGCGGAAGGTGGGGATCCAGCACTTTGTCAGGCAGCGCTTGCCGCAGCCCGACAGGCGAAGTTCCCGAAACCGCCTTCTGAAGCAGTCTATGAAGTCTTTAAAAATGCTCCGATAGATTTTAAACCGTAGAAAGACGAAAATAATTTCTTTTCAGAATTTTACGATAGATTGCAGGGTGTAATTCTAGTTTTGTATGCGTTGGTTTGTTAAAATTCTGCTAAATTATCGCGGGCAGATACGTCCAGATAAGGGAGATACAATGAAGCAGGCATTTCGAGTAGCGTTCGGCCTTTTGATGATGTGGGCATCTGTAGTTCATGCAGAAGTTCGCATTGAAATTACCCAAGGGGTAGATACAGCTCGCCCGATTGGCGTTGTGCCATTCAAATGGGCTGGCCCGGGTACACCACCTGAAGATGTGGGTGGTATTGTTGCCGCTGACTTACGTAACAGCGGCAAATTCAATCCTATTGATGCATCACGTATGCCACAACAGCCGACCTCTGCCGCAGAAGTAACGCCTGCTGCATGGACCGCGCTGGGCATTGATGCGGTTGTTATCGGTCAGGTTCAGCCTGCTGCCGATGGCAGCTACGTGGTGTCTTACCAGCTGGTAGATACCTCTGGCGCACCAGGCACAGTGCTGGCACAAAACCAGTACAAAGTGACCAAACAGTGGTTACGTTATTCCGCCCATACCGCCAGTGACGAAGTTTTCGAAAAACTGACCGGTGTTAAAGGCGCGTTCCGTACCCGTATCGCGTATATCGTGCAGACCAACGGCGGTAAATTCCCGTATGAACTGCGCGTAGCGGATTACGACGGTTACAACCAGTTCGTGGTTCACCGTTCACCAGAGCCACTGATGTCTCCGGCATGGTCTCCTGATGGCAGCAAACTGGCGTATGTAACGTTCGAAAGCGGTCGTTCAGCACTGGTTGTTCAGACCCTGGCCAATGGCGCGATCAAACAGATTGCTTCATTCCCGCGTCACAACGGTGCGCCGGCGTTCTCTCCGGACGGCAGCAAACTGGCCTTCGCTCTGTCAAAAGACGGTAGCCTGAACCTGTACGTGATGAACCTGTCTTCCGGTCAGATAAGCCAGGTGACAAACGGTCGTAGCAACAACACTGAACCAACCTGGTTCCCGGACAGCCAGAATCTGGCGTTCACTTCGGATCAGGGCGGTCGTCCGCAAGTTTATAAAGTAAGCATTAATGGCGGTGCGCCTCAGCGTCTGACCTGGGAAGGCTCGCAGAACCAGGACTCTGACGTAAGTGCAGATGGTAAGTTCCTGGTGATGGTGAGCAGCGCCAGCGGTAACCAGCACATCGCTAAACAAGATCTGGCAACGGGAGCCGTTCAAACATTGACGGACACGTTCCTGGATGAAACGCCTAGCCTCGCACCTAACGGCACCATGGTAATTTACAGCTCTTCACAGGGTCTGGGTTCCGTATTGCAGTTGGTATCGACTGATGGGCGCTTCAAAGCGCGTCTTCCGGCAACTGATGGACAGGTCAAATTCCCTGCCTGGTCGCCGTATCTGTAATGCATAGAAAACTATGTATGGCAAAAAATTATAAAAGGATCGAATAGATGCAACTGAATAAAGTGCTGAAAGGGCTGATGCTGGCGTTGCCTGTACTGGCAGTAGCTGCTTGTAGTTCTCACAAGAACGCAGACAACGACCAATCTGGTATGGGTCTGAACTCTGGCGCAGGCACTGAAAACGCTAACATGTCTTCAGAAGAGCAAGCTCGTCTGCAGATGCAAGAACTGCAGAAAAACAACATCGTTTACTTTGGCCTGGACAAATACGATGTGTCTTCTGAATTCGCTCAGATGTTAGACGCGCACGCAGCATTCCTGCGTAGCAACCCGTCTTACAAAGTGACTGTAGAAGGTCATGCTGACGAACGTGGTACTCCAGAGTACAACATCGCCCTGGGCGAACGTCGTGCTACTGCTGTTAAAATGTACCTGCAAGGCAAAGGCGTTTCTGCTGACCAAATCTCTATCGTTTCTTACGGTAAAGAAAAACCAGCTGTACTGGGCCATGACGAAGCGGCATACGCTAAAAACCGTCGTGCAGTACTGGTATACTAAGAGAATAGTATGAGCAGTAACTTCAGAACTCACCTGTTGAGTCTGTCGTTACTGGTTGGCGTAGCGGTCCCATGGGCCGCTACTGCCCAAGCGCCAATCAGTGATGTCGGCTCAGGCTCGATTGAAGATCGGGTCACCTCTCTGGAGCGTATTTCTAACGCTCACAGCCAGCTATTAACTCAACTCCAGCAGCAACTTTCTGATACCCAACGTGATATGGATACGCTTCGTGGTCAAATCCAGGAGAACCAGTATCAGTTGAGTCAGCTTGGTGATCGCCAGAAGCAAATTTTTAATCAACTGGACAGCTTAAGCCAGGGCAATGCCGGAGCCGCCAGTACGGGCGCTGCAGCTGCCACAGGTGACGCATCCGGTTCTGCTGCCGCAACGCCGGACGCGGGTGCTGCACAAGCGCCTGCAAGCACCGGTGACGTGAACAGTGATTACAATGCTGCGGTTTCACTGGCGCTGGAAAAGAAACAGTATGATGAGGCGATTGCTGCCTTTCAGAGTTTCGTAAAAAAATATCCTGATTCAACTTATCAACCTAACGCTAACTACTGGTTAGGACAGTTGTATTACAACAAGGGTAAAAAAGATGACGCTGCGTATTATTTTGCAGTCGTGGTCAAAAACTATCCTAAGTCTCCAAAAAGTTCTGACGCGATGTTCAAGGTTGGGGTGATCATGCAGGAGAAAGGTCAGGCTGATAAAGCCAAAGCCGTCTTCACGCAGGTTGTAAAACAGTACCCAAATACCGATGCGGCAAAACAAGCTCAAAAACGTTTATCTGCAAAGTAGTTCCTCATTCAGGTCTGGAAAATGTACATATCGTGCATTTTCTGGGCTTGAGTGTGTGAAACACCATCAGTTAGCACTCTTTCTGAAAATTAAAGTTGCACTGAAAAGTTAAATAAGTAATATATGCCGCCGTTGCCCAGACAACTCCAAACGGCTAACGCTGTCAGAGATTTAGGCAATATGCAGTAGGTTTAGAGGGGCCGTTAGCTCAGTTGGTAGAGCAGTTGACTTTTAATCAATTGGTCGCTGGTTCGAATCCAGCACGGCCCACCACTTTTAAAGTGGAAACAGTAGTGAAGCAGTGCAGGATGAGAACCACAGGTTCGAGCCGAGCGAAGCGAGACGACAACGCGCAAGCGTTGCCCGCAGGGCGAGGTGAAACCGAGTCAATCCAGCACGGCCCACCAAATCTAAACATTATTGCATGTGGCTTGCACACCAACTGCAAGGCACGCAGGCAGACAGAAGTATTCAGGAAGGGCCGTTAGCTCAGTTGGTAGAGCAGTTGACTTTTAATCAATTGGTCGCTGGTTCGAATCCAGCACGGCCCACCACTTTTAAAGTGGAAAATGTAGAGAAGCAGTGCGGGATGAGAACCAATGGTTCGAGCCGAGCGAAGCGAGACGACAACGCGCCAGCGTTGCCCGCAGGGCGAGGTGAAACCGAGTCAATCCAGCACGGCCCACCACTTTTAAAGTGGAACCTTCTGAAGATTTTGAAAGCTAAAAATAAAGTAGTACCAGGCATTTAGATGGGCCGTTAGCTCAGTTGGTAGAGCAGTTGACTTTTAATCAATTGGTCGCTGGTTCGAATCCAGCACGGCCCACCACTTTTAAAGTGGAAAATGTAGTGAATCAGTGCGGGATGAGAACCAATGGTTCGAGCCGAGCGAAGCGAGACGACAACGCGCAAGCGTTGCCCGCAGGGCGAGGTGAAACCGAGTCAATCCAGCACGGCCCACCACTTTTTGTGAAGCCATCTAAATTGCAGAATTCAGAGAAAAGCGCCTTTTGGCGCTTTTTTCGCATCTGACGCCCTAAACTTCCTCCCATCGCGATATCTATTTCTCCTGCAATTTGCTCACTTCCCCGCTCTTTTAAGTGCAGTAAACATTTTAAGCCTTATGGCTAATATCTGGACGACTTTCCCTGCATTTTGCGGTATTTTGTTTAGCATACAAAACCAACGGATTTCAGGATGGGATCTGTTGCGGCTTCTGGCTTTCCGGGCGTGCTGCCTGACTGAATGAGATGACGAGTATGAGCGAAACATTGGATCTGAATGCGGCAGTTTATCCTTTCCCTCCTAAACCCGCTGTTCTGAGTGCAGATGAAAAGAACTTCTATAAAGAGAAGATCAAAAAACTGCTGAAGGAACGTGATGCCGTGATGGTGGCGCATTACTACACAGACCCTGAAATTCAGGCGCTGGCAGAAGAAACCGGTGGCGTTGTCGCGGACTCGTTGGAAATGGCGCGTTTTGGCAGTCAGCATCCGGCGTCCACGCTGCTGGTGGCGGGTGTGCGCTTCATGGGGGAAACGGCCAAAATCCTCAGCCCGGAAAAAACAGTGCTAATGCCGACGCTGAACGCGGAATGCTCGCTGGATCTGGGCTGCCCCGAACAGGCTTTCTCAGATTTCTGCGACCAGCACCCCGATCGCACCGTAGTGGTCTACGCTAATACCTCGGCGGCGGTAAAAGCCCGGGCCGACTGGGTGGTCACTTCCAGTATTGCGGTTGAACTGATTGAACATCTTGATAGTCTGGGTGAAAAAATCATCTGGGCACCGGATCGTCACCTCGGCAATTACGTCCGTAAGCAGACAGGGGCCGATGTCCTGTGCTGGCAGGGCGCCTGCATCGTCCATGACGAGTTTAAAACCCAGGCCCTGACCCGAATGAAAGGTTTGTATCCAAACGCCGCTGTTCTGGTGCATCCTGAGTCTCCTCAGGCGATTGTGGATATGGCTGACGCCGTGGGTTCTACCAGTCAGCTGATCCAGGCGGCGAAAACGCTGCCTCAGAAACAGCTGATCGTGGCTACCGATCGCGGGATTTTCTACAAAATGCAGCAGGCGTGCCCGGATAAAGAATTATTCGAAGCGCCAACAGCAGGTGAGGGCGCAAGTTGCCGCACTTGCGCGCATTGTCCGTGGATGGCAATGAACGGCCTGAAAGCCATTGCTGAAGGTCTGGAGCACGGTGGCGCAGAGCACGCGATAGAAGTGGATGAAGCGCTGCGAGTGAAGTCACTCATTCCGCTGAACCGTATGCTGGATTTTGCCGCGCAACTCAAATTACGCACGCAGGCTAAAGCCCTGTAAGCAAAACGCGATGTGACTGACGAAAAGGAAGGATGTGATGATGGATTTTTTCAGTACCAGCAATATTCTGGTTCATATTCCTCTGGGGAAAGGCGGATATGACCTGTCGTGGATTGAAGCGGTTGGCACTATTTTTGGTTTGCTATGTATCTGGTACGCCAGCAAAGAAAAGCTGATCAACTATGCGTTCGGTCTGATCAACGTCACTTTGTTTGCGATCATCTTCTTTCAGATCCAGCTTTACGCCAGCCTGCTGCTGCAGATCTTCTTCTTTGCCGCCAATATCTATGGCTGGTATGCGTGGAGCCGCCAGACAGCGGATCAGACAGCGGAATTGCAGATCCGATGGTTGCCGCGTGGAAAAGCGCTGATATGGGGCGTGGCATGCGTTGCAGGTATTCTGCTGATGACATTTAATATTGACCGCGTATTTGCTGCGCTCACGCTGGTAGCCGTCAATCTGATGCAGGCGCTGGGGCTGAATGTGCAAATGCCTGAATTGCAGCCGGATGCTTTCCCGTTCTGGGATTCATCGATGATGGTGTTGTCGATTGTGGCGATGCTGCTGATGACGCGAAAATATGTCGAAAACTGGCTGCTGTGGGTGGTGATCGACGTGATAAGCGTGGCAATTTTTGCCTATCAGGGCGTTTATGCGATGGCGCTCGAGTATGTACTGCTGACGCTGATTGCGCTGAACGGTTCGTGGCTGTGGATCAAAAGCGCGAAGCAAAACGGCTCGCAGCCACTGCAAACGGCCTGACATTGCGTTCATAAAATCTCACTTCAACAAAAAACGCCTCCATCACGGAGGCGTTTTGCTTTCTGCCTTTTAGAAACGATCAGTGATGATGGTGCGCGAGGTTGTGACCGTGATGGTCGTGCCCGGCACTTGGCGCCGGGATTTCATTTATCCCGCAATCTGGCGTTTCACAGCGACCGTATTCCATCTGAATCGTCGCATGCCCGATACGGCATTTCTCCAGTAAATGATGCTGAATACGGTCTAACAGCGCATCATGATCGTGCGGAGGTACGACCTGCACATGCAACGTCATCAGCCTTTGTTCGCCAATCTGCCAGACATGAACGTGGTGAACATTGCGCACTTCCGGAATACTCATCGACAAATCGCGGCGCAACTTATCGATATCAATTTCTTCCGGCGTGCCTTCCAGCAGCTCATGAAAACTTTCACGCAGCAGCCGCCAGGCGTTATTGAGCACCAGACACGACACCAGCACCGACAGAATCGGGTCGACGGGCGTCCAGCCGGTATACATGATGATCAGCGCCGCAGCCACAGCCCCGATCGAACCCAGCAAATCTCCCAGAACATGCAGAGCCGCCGCACGCACGTTGATGTTGGCCTTTTCCTGACCCTGATGCAGCAACCAGAACGCCAGAATATTGGCAAACAGCCCGGCGATTGCGATGACCAGCATCGTGGTCCCCATGACCGGTTGTGGATTGAAGAAACGGGCAATGGCTTCCCACACAATCAGTACCACTATCACTAGCAGCGCAGCAGCATTAACGAAAGCCGCCATTGTTGTCAGGCGCAGATAACCAAAGGTATGACGCGAATTCGGTTTACGTTTAGCAAAACGCACCGCCAGCAACGCCACCAGCAAAGCAGCAGCATCCGTCAGCATGTGACCGGCATCCGCCAGCAATGCCAGAGAGCCGGAAATCAGGCCGCCAATGACTTCAGCAACCATAAAGACAACGGTGACAAGGAAAGCCAGCAACAGACGGCGGCTATTTTTATCCTGCGGTAACAGGGAAGAGGACATAGTTATATTCACAAAAAAGGATGAACAGAGAGGATCACAATAACGTAATCACATTGCGTTGCAAGAAGGGCGGGAGATCAAAAAAGAGGAACCGAAGTTCCTCCTGAGCGAGAAGCTACCGGCGTAGTTATTTACCGGTTTCTTTTGATTGCGTGGTGCCAGGAGCCTGGTCAGGACAACGTCCGTCCTTACACATCGCTTTCTTATGCTCTTTGTTTTTGCTCATGTGATGCTCGGTGGTATCCGTTTTGGTGTTCACTTCATCCGCCGGCTTGTTCGTGTTGTTAATCTGGTCATTATCAACACTCTTTGGTGCCATTTTCTGAATTGAGCCCGGCGAGCCGGACTGGTTAGCCTGGCCGTTGTTATCACCAGCGGAGGTTTCACCGGCAGCGAAGGCTGCGCCTGTTGTCAGAGCCATGGTGGCAGTCAGTAACATGATTGCGAGCTTTTTCATAATGTCATCTCCATTGTTTCAGAAAGGTCCGTGGTCGTGTTTCATGTGTCTGATAAAAGCCTAGCCAAATAAATCATGTCTTAAATGAAAATGAGACTATTCGTAAGTGTAAAAGTAGATTTACACTGATGCCCAATCCGGCTAGATTGAAGGCGGTCAGCGTTACGCTTTGTCTCTTATGAACACCCCAATGGAATAGCTATGAATTATCAAAATGACGATTTACGCATCAAAGAAATTAAGGAACTTTTACCCCCTGTTGCTCTTCTGGAAAAGTTTCCCGCCACCGACAAAGCGGCAAAAACCGTCTCTCACGCCCGGAATGCCATTCATAAGATCCTGAAAGGAAACGATGATCGTCTGCTTGTCGTTATCGGTCCTTGCTCTATCAATGATCCTAAAGCTGCCAAAGAATATGCCGCACGCCTGCTGAAAATGCGTGAAGAATTGCAGGGCGAGCTGGAAGTGGTAATGCGTGTTTATTTCGAAAAACCGCGTACTACTGTGGGCTGGAAGGGGTTGATCAATGACCCGCACATGAACAACAGCTACCAGATTAACGACGGTTTGCGCATTGCCCGCAAACTGTTACTGGATATTAATGACACCGGTTTGCCTGCTGCCGGCGAATTCCTGGACATGATCACGCCACAATATCTGGCGGATTTAATGAGCTGGGGCGCCATTGGTGCGCGTACAACCGAATCTCAGGTACACCGTGAGCTTTCCTCCGGTTTATCCTGCCCGGTAGGTTTCAAAAATGGCACTGATGGCACCATCAAAGTGGCAATAGACGCCATTAACGCCGCAGGCGCGCCGCATTGCTTCCTGTCTGTGACCAAATGGGGTCATTCCGCTATCGTGAATACCAGCGGGAATAACGACTGTCATATCATTCTGCGCGGCGGTAAAAAGCCAAACTACAGCGCTCAGGATGTGCAGGAAGTGAAAGAAGGTCTGAAAAAAGGCGGTCTGCCTGCCCGTATCATGATCGACTTCAGCCACGCTAACAGCAGCAAACAATTCAAAAAGCAGATGGAAGTCTGTAAAGACGTTTGCGCACAAGTGGCTGGCGGAGAACAGGCGGTAATGGGCGTGATGGTTGAGAGCCATCTGGTTGAAGGTAATCAGAACCTCGACAGCGGCGAGCCACTGGTTTACGGCCAGAGCGTAACCGATGCGTGCATCGGCTGGGAAGATACCGAAGTGCTGCTGCGTAATCTCGCGAACGCAGTTAAAGCACGTCGCGGTTAATTCTTTTACGTCATAACCCCTTTCTGAGCCCCGCTTCTGCGGGGCTTTTTATTATCTGAATACGGTTAAAGTGCGCAGCACATCTCCATGCAACGCAAATCTGCGTTCGCCATTTCAGAACGGTACAGGCTTTCTTTCACCAGACTAAATCCGTTTCTCTTATAAAACTCAAATGCATTGGGCGTGGATGACAGCGTTAGCTCTTTAAATCCCCGCGATCTGGCTTCGGTTTTTATGGTATTGAGGATTTGCGTGGCAAGTCCTTTCCCTTCGAATTCCGGCAAGGTGAAAATCGCCTCAACGCTGCCATTTTTCAGGTCGAGATAGCCCGTTGCCGCTGGCGTGCCGGGCCCGTGCGCCTCAGCCACAAAGAAAGGATTCTCAGCAATGGCTTTGCGGTACCCGGCGGGCATCTGATCCGGCGTCCACGCCATCACAATCCCGTCGCTATAAGTGTTTTTACATCCGTGGCGGATAGCCTGATTTCTTATTTCCCAAAGTATTTCTGCTTCATCGGGGGTGGCGAGTCTGACGGGCATTTTTTATCTCCTTATTACTTATCCGGGAGTGTGGGTTTTCTCACATATTAAACGGATGAATATCAGGATAGTAGAAGATACAAAAGACTGATGCAGGGAAGGCAGGATGATGACAGAGGATGAATTGGATAAAGCCATTCATAAAGCCAATGAAAGGGAACGTTATCTCTGGCGATACGCACGCTGGTTTATCAAAATTTTGTGGTTTTGCCTGATTATGGCTTTTTTTGTGCAATTAATAGCACGTTTTCTGTAGTACTTCGGAATACACAGTGAGCAAGAAAAAAGGGACCTTTCGGTCCCTTTTGCATATTTTCTGTGATAACACAGAAAACGCGAGATTACTTCGCTTTACCCTGGTTTGCCACGGCCGCTGCTTTCGCTGCGATTTCGTCAGCATTACCCAGATAGTAACGTTTGATTGGTTTGTAGTTTTCGTCGAATTCGTAAACTAATGGAACACCGGTAGGGATGTTCAGTTCCAGAATTTCTTCTTCGCTCAGGTCGTCGAGATATTTGACCAGCGCACGCAGGGAGTTACCGTGTGCAGCGATGATCACGCGCTCGCCGCTGGCGATGCGTGGTTTGATAACGTCAGTCCAGTAAGGGATTACACGTTCGATGGTCAGCGCCAGGCTTTCAGTCGTTGGCAGTTCTGCCGCAGTCAGTTTTGCGTAGCGTGGGTCATGGCCTGGGAAACGCTCATCAGCGCGATCCAGTTCTGGCGGGGTTACTGCGAAGCCACGACGCCATTGTTTAACTTGCTCGTCACCGTATTTCTGAGCGGTTTCTGCTTTATCCAGACCCTGCAACGCGCCGTAATGACGTTCGTTCAGTTTCCAGGATTTCTCAACCGGCAGCCACGGCTGGTTCAGTTCGTCCAAAACGCTCCACAGAGTGTGGATGGCACGTTTCAGCACGGAGGTATAAGCGAAGTCGAATTGGAAGCCTTCGTCTTTAAGCAGCTGACCCGCAGCTTTTGCTTCAGTGCGACCCTTGTCGGACAGTTCAACATCATGCCAACCGGTAAAACGGTTTTCTTTGTTCCACTCACTTTCACCGTGTCTTACCAGCACCAGCTTGGTTACAGCCATAGCTAAACTCCTCAGTTAACTGAATTTTCAATGATAACGGTTATCATTATAGGGGCTTGGCCTCCCGGACAGCAATCTGAAACTTCCTCAGTCAGCCTTTGCGGGACGCCGTTTGTATTAAACATAACGAATTTGCTGCGGCGATGTAAAACAAAACGCGCGAACGGTTTCCCGGACAGCGCGTTTTGTGCAAAAGGACAGCAGTTAGCTGGCTTTTTTCAGGCAGGTACTCATGTAAGTTTTACGCGCATCGCCTTTGAGCTCTTTTTTCGCCGCGTCTGCGTTACAGGTTTTCATTTTCTCCTGCTGAGGCGTCATGCCTGCCGTCGCCGGTTTGGTTTCCGCCTTGAGACACTGACTCATGAATTTCTTACGGTCGTCACCTTTAAGTGACTGGGTGGTGGCCTGCTGATTACAGTCGGTCATCTTTTGGCGCTGCTCAGTCTGAGCAGGGGAAGGCACTTTCACAGGATCAGCCGCCAGAGCGGAGCCAGCCGCACACAGCGTTGCCAGCAGGGATAACACAACAGGTAAACGCATATCGAACTCCTTATTAAACGTCCTTTTATGCAGGACACTCTCTAAGCGTAGATGCGGGAAATGCCTTTAGCTGAAAATGTGCTCATACAGATGCGTCGTGAGTCACAAATTCGCAGAAGTCGGAATAGATGAAGACAGGGCCGGGCGACCCTGTCGGTCAGGCGTTACAGCACGAAGAACTGATAAGTGGTGGCAGATTTATAGGTCTGTCCCGGTTTAATCCAGCAGCTGGGTTGTGGCCAGGTCGCGTGATTCGGGCTGTCTGGCAGGAATTCACTTTCCAGCGCCACACCGCTGTAGCTGGCATATTCGCCGCCGCTGCGGTTCGGTGTACCGCCGAGGAAATTACCACTGTAGAGCTGAACGGCAGGCGCCGAGGTAAACATGGTCATTTTCACTTTGCCGTCTGCGGACCACAAATGCGCTGCCGGATTAGTACTGGCGTTGCACGAGCGGTTAAGCAGATACGCATGGTCATAACCTTTCACCCGTTGCTGGTCACGGTCAGTGAGGAAATCTTTAGCCAGCGTTTTTGCGGCGTTGAAATCCATTCCGGTATGTTCAACCGGCGTCGGATCGGCGCACGGAATACCGTCGCTGTCGACCGGCAGGAAGCGGTCAGCAAACAGCTGCAGCTTGTGCTGACGTGCATCGGTGCCTTCGCCGTCGAGATTGAAATAAGCGTGATTGGTCAGATTGACCGGACACAGCTTATCGACAGTCGCTTCGTAACGAATTTCCAGACGGTTATCATCAGTCAGCTGATAATGCACTCTGGCGGTCATATTACCCGGATAACCCTGATCGCCATCGGCTGAAAATAACTCGAAAGTCAGCTTCTGCGCGGTCTGCTCAAGAATTTTCCAGCGGCGGGCATGGAAACCTTCCGGCCCGCCGTGCAGCTGATGAACGCCCTGATTGGCGACCACCAGATGCGGTTTGCCGTCAATTTCAAACTGCGAGCGGGCAATACGGTTGGCGTAACGCCCCACGGTCGCGCCCAGATACGCGCTCTGATTCATGTACGCCAGCGGCGACTGACAGCCGAGCAGCAGCTCACGTTGGTTCCCGTCAGCCAGCGGCAGCGTGAAGGATAACCAGGTCGCGCCCCAGTCCATAAATGTGGCGGTGGCACCCGCCGCATTCTGTAGCGTCACCTGTTCAAACGGCTGGCCATCGGGCGCCAGCTGCGTGTTTTCAGGTTTTAACATATGCTTGCTCCTTGGGAAGCGGTGCAAACGTAGAAGGTTTCTTTCAGGCCGCTGTGGGCGTGATATTGCTGTTCAACGGCCTGACGGACTTTTTCCACCATATCTTGCGGAACCAGCGCCACGATACAGCCGCCGAAACCGCCACCGGTCATGCGCACGCCGCCTTTATCGCCAATCACTTCTTTGACGATTTCCACCAGCTTGTCGATTTGCGGCACAGTGATTTCAAAATCATCGCGCATGGAGGCGTGAGATTCCGCCATCAGTTCGCCCATACGTTTCAGGTCGCCGCTGGCCAGTGCATCAGCCGCTGCCAGTGTACGGTCGTTTTCAGTGATCACATGACGCGCACGGCGGGCCACCACCGGATCCAATTCATCCTGAATGGAGAAGAACAGGGCAGGGTCAACGTCACGCAGCGCTTTCACACCAAAGAAGCGAGCCGCCACTTCGCATTGTTCGCGACGGGCGTTGTATTCGCTATCGACCAGACCGCGTTTCACGTTGGAATTGATGATAACCACCGCAGCGCTTTCCGGCATGGACACCGCGCGGGTTTCCAGCGAACGACAGTCGATCAGCAGCGAGTGATTTTCTTTGCCGAGTGCGGAAATCAGCTGATCCATAATGCCGCAGTTACAGCCGACAAACTGGTTCTCTGCTTCCTGACCGTTCAGCGCCAGCGCCACGCCGTCCAGCGGCAAGTCGTACAATGATTTCAGCGCCTGACCGACCGCCACTTCCAGCGATGCTGATGAACTCAGGCCCGCGCCCTGTGGCACGTTGCCGCTGATCACCATGTCTGCGCCGGAGAAATCTTTGTTACGCAGCATCAGGTGTTTCACCACGCCACGCACGTAGTTGGCCCACGGGTGCGCGTCGGTGTGCAGAATCGGTTCGTCGAGAGAGAAGCTGTCTTCGTCGTTATCGTAATCGGCGGCGATCACGCGGATCGTACGGTCGTTGCGTTGTGCGCAGGCGATCACCGTTTCATAGTCGATGGCGCACGGCAGCACGAAGCCGTCGTTATAGTCAGTATGTTCGCCAATCAGGTTTACGCGGCCCGGTGCCTTGATGGTTATGGTCGCAGGGTAGCCAAATATATCGGCAAAGATTTCCAGGGTCTTGGTTTTCAGTTTCATTGTTTTTCTCCGGCCTCACGATAATGAACATCACTCACCGCCCGCAGACGCTCTGCGGCTTGTTCCGCTGTCAGGTCGCGTTGGGTTTCAGCCAGCATTTCGTAGCCGACCATGAATTTGCGCACTGTCGCTGAACGCAGCAACGGTGGATAGAAATGCGCATGCAACTGCCAGTGTTCGTTGTCGCCTTCGGTAAACGGCGCGCCGTGCCAGCCCATTGAATACGGGAAAGAGCACTGGAACAGATTGTCGTAGCGGCTGGTCAGTTTCTTCAGCGCCAGCGCCAGATCACTGCGCTGTTCATCAGAAAGCTCAGTGATGCGTTTCACATGCACTTTCGGCAGTAAAATCGTTTCGAATGGCCAGGCCGCCCAGTAAGGTACCACCGCCAGCCAGTGTTCAGTTTCGACCACCGTACGGCTGCCGTCCGCCAGCTCGCGCTTAACGTAATCAACCAGCATCGGTGAACCCTGCTTTTCGAGGTAATCACGTTGCAGGCGATCTTCACGTTCGGCTTCGTTTGGCAGGAAACTGTTAGCCCAGATCTGACCATGTGGATGAGGATTCGAGCAGCCCATTGCGGCGCCTTTATTCTCGAAAACCTGCACCCACGGATAGGTTTTAGCCAGATCTGCACTCTGTTCCTGCCAGGTTCTGACGATTTCCGTCAGTGCTTCAACGGACAGTTGCGGCAGTGTTTTGCTGTGATCCGGCGAGAAGCAAATCACACGGCTGGTGCCGCGTGCGCTCTGAACGCGCATCAGCGGATCTTCGCTTTCCGGCGCAAACGGCGTATCCGGCATCAGCGCGGCATAATCGTTGGTGAACACAAAGGTGCCGGTGTATTTCGGATTCACATCGCCGGTCACACGGGTATTGCCCGGACACAGGAAACAGTCCGGATCATGTGCTGGCAATACTTCCTGAGAAACCGCTTCCTGCTGGCCCTGCCACGGGCGTTTGGCGCGGTGCGGACTGACTAACACCCACTGATCGGTCAGTGGATTGTAGCGGCGATGCGGGTGATCAATCGGGTTAAACGTTGTCATAAACTTTCCTTAGTGCACCTTAATCCGGGTAACCCTGCGGGTTTTTCGACTGCCACAACCAGGTATCATTGGCCATGTCTTCCAGTGTGCGGGTGACTTTCCAGTGCAGTTCTTTCTCTGCTTTGGTCGGATCCGCCCAGTACGCCGGTAAGTCGCCATCACGACGTGGCGCAAACTTGTAATTCACCGGCTTACCGCACGCTTTGCTGAAGGCGTTAACTACGTCCAGCACGCTGTGGCCGAAGCCCGCGCCCAGGTTGTAAATATGTACGCCCGCTTTGTTGTGCAGGGTTTTCATCGCCGCGATATGACCGTCAGCCAGATCCACCACGTGGATATAGTCACGCACGCCGGTACCGTCCGGGGTCGGATAATCGTTGCCGAAAATAGCCACCGACTCACGACGGCCTACCGCCACCTGCGCGATAAATGGCATCAGGTTATTTGGCACGCCCTGCGGATCTTCGCCCATCAGGCCAGACGGATGCGCGCCGACCGGATTGAAATAGCGCAGCAACGTCATGCTCCATTCCGGTTCCGCACGCTGCACGTCTTCCAGAATCTGCTCGACCATCAGTTTGCTGCGGCCATAAGGGCTGGAAGGATTGCCGGTCGGGAAATCTTCGACATACGGCGTTTTTGGCTGGTCGCCATACACCGTTGCTGAGGAGCTGAAAATCATATTTTTGACGCCCGCAGCGCGCATTGCTTCGAGCAATACCAGCGTACCGGTGACGTTGTTGTCGTAATACGCCAGCGGTTTTGCCACGGATTCACCCACGGCTTTCCAGCCCGCAAAATGAATCACGGAATGAATATGATGTTCACTGAAAATTTTATCGAGGAGGGCGCGGTCGCGGATGTCCCCTTCATAGAACAGCGGCGTTTTGCCGGTCAGGGTATTAATACGTTCGAGCACGCTGACTTTGCTGTTGTGAAGGTTATCCAGAATGATTGGCGTATAGCCTGCGTCAATCAGTTGCACGCAAGTATGACTGCCGATGTAACCGCTACCACCTGTGACTAAGACGTACATAAGAGCTCCCCGATGATTATCTTGCTGCAACGATATCACGCTGCAAGGCTGAAAAAGGTGATCCATCCCCAATAAAATGGAATCGCTTACACAAACAGTTTATCACCTTTCAGGATGTCCAGACAGGTGCAGTGCGCCGTACAGAAAGCCTGCGACTTCAGGCGGTAAGTCAGAAATGATGGCTGGTGTAATCGCTTACACTTAAGGCTCTGCGTTATCCGAATCATCCATTTTCATAATTTTTCAGACTACATCCCGTGTTTGATGGCCATTTTTTCCAGCAGCCAGCGGCGTAAAACCAGGATATCTGCCCGTTCCGCTTTCTCTTTTGTGGTCACCAGATAGTAATTTGCGCCGGGAAGATGATGCCGAAATGGCGTGCACAGGATGCCTTTTTCGATGAAATCCTGAGCGAGCAGGCTGCTGACAATCGCCACGCCCTGACCGGCAATCGCCGCCTGAATCGCATGGGTTTCATCGGTGAAACGCAGGCCGCTGTCGATGTTTAATTTCGCCGGACCGAAATGCTGACGCCAGTTTTCCCAGTCGGGAGAAGGTTGCGGAATATGGCGGTTTTCCACATGAAATAATGTCGCGCCCGCCAGCTCTTCCGCCGTGGTCAGGTGAAGGGAAGGGCTGGCGACCAGTACAAATGTGTCCTGATACAACAGCGTTGAATCGAGCGTTTCATCAGCCGACTCGCTGTAACGGATGGCGATATCCACCGTATTGCGGGATAAATCCACCAGCTCGATACCGGTGTGTAGCCGTAAATCCATTTCCGGCGCAGCCAGTTTCAAATCTGCCAGCCTGGGCACCAGCCAGTGAGTCAGAAAATTGGACGTCGTGGTGAGCGTCAGCGCCGCAGGTCGTGCCGCATGATGAATATCTTCCACCGCCGCCTGTAACCCGGTAAAAGCCTGCCGCGTTGCCTGACGCAAAATCTCCCCGGCGGCGGTCAGCCGGACTTCCCGCGCACTGCGCTCAAAGACCGCGGTGCCCAGCGCTTCTTCGAGCACGCGGATCTGATGGCTGATGGCGGTGGCGGTCACGCCAATTTCTTCTGCCGCGCGTTTGAAACTGTTCTGCTGCGCCACGACATCAAATGCCCTGAGCGAACCCAGCGGCGGTAAGCGGATTTTTTTCATGATGAGTTATTTTCACCTATGGCTGAAATCTATGACTTTGAAGTCCCTAAAATAGGCGGTGTAAGCTCCTTTATCAAATTGGTGAGGATGAGATTGAATCATCTTCATGGCATGCAGTTTTGATAAAGGAAAGACTAATCATGAACCGTTCCCGTTTGCCATTGTGGTCCCTGATACCGGGGCTGCTGTTTATTGTGAGTCTGGTACTGACACTGCTAAGTGTTGCTTTTTACGGACTGGACACGCCGCGGAGTCACGCGCTGGCGGGTGCCGCTGCGCTGTCTTTCGTCGTGTTTATCATCAGCGAAAATTACCATCCGGTGCCACTGCTGCCGCGTTCATTACGTGCGTCTCAGCCGTTGCAGATAAGCCTCTGGACGGGAATTTTCTCTGCGGCAGTCACTTATGCCGCAGGATTTCTGCTGGCGGTGGCGATGTATCAGGTTTACTCAGTAAATGTGCCGGGGATTATTCTCAGCTTTGTTCCGTGGCTGCTGATGCGGCTGGCGGGAACGGCGCTCGGCGAAAAGCTCGGGCAGGGCATTTCCTCCACCGCGATTTTGCTTTGGGGTTTTATGCTGGCGGCGGGCGGTCTGGGGCTGATATCGGTGATGCCCGCACACACGCCGTTCTGGCTGGCGCTGCTGCCGGGCATATTGCTGAGCAGTTTCGGGACGGGACTGGTTCGCCACGCCGCCTGCGCTGGCAGGGACGCGTTAACCGGTGATGAATACCATTATGCGTTACGGCTGGGTGTGCTGGTGCAGGTCAGCAGCACCGCGGTAATTCTGGCGCTGCTGACATTGTTGCTGCGAAATAATCCCGGTCATCAGGGTTTTGAATCCGGGTTTTCATTACTGGGGGCACTGGCGCTGGCGGGTGTAGTGACGGCGCTGATGGCTCCCGTGAAGGGGAAGAAAGTTACAATACGTCAATCTGATAACGGTAAATATCACCGTCAGGGATAAAGCTCAGACGATGCGTAATACATTGCGGCGCATCTTCGGCGTGATGCGAAACAAACAACAGCTGCGTTTCGCCTTCACCAATCAGAATATCGACAAAACGACGAACCAGCTGGCGGTTGATCGGATCCAACCCCTGCAACGGTTCATCGAGAATTAGCAAGGCAGGATGTTTAACCAGCGCGCGGGCAATCAGCGCCAGGCGCTGTTGTCCCCAGGATAAACTGTGGAATGGCGTCTCACCGGCATCGCCGCCCAGACCGAGGAGTTCCAGCCATTGTGATGTCAGGAACCGCTGGCGATCGGATACTGCCTGATAAATACCGATAGAATCGAAGAAACCGGAAGTAATCACATTGCGTACGCTGGAGCTGACGCGGTAATCCAGATGCAGGCTGCTGCTGACGTAACCGATGTGGCGTTTGATATCCCAGATGGTTTCACCGCTGCCACGACGACGACCAAACAGCGTCAGATCGTTACTGTAGCCCTGCGCATGATCGCCGGTGATCAGACTCAGCAGCGTGGATTTCCCGGCTCCGTTCTGGCCGGTGATCTGCCAGTGCTGGCCGTGATCGACCTGCCAGCTCAGGTTATGCAAAATCGGTTTATCGTTGTACTGAACCACGCCGTCACGCAGCACGATCAGCGGACTGTCAGCAGGCGGATTAACGCGCGCCGTCGGATCTTCCGCTTCCGGCACTGCCATCCCGCTCAGACTTTCGCTGTGCGCCAGTTGTGCGATCAGCGCATCGGCCATTACCTGTTCCCGCAGGCCTAATGAAGCCAGCGTACAGTCCGCCAGCACGCCGACATTTTTCACAAACGCTGGAATGTCGTCAAAGCGGTTAAGTACCAGCACCATCGTCTGGCCTTCGCCGGAAAGCTTCTCAAGCAGTTGTGCCAGCTGCGCGCGGGCGTTAACGTCGAGGCCATCAAACGGTTCATCCAGCACCAGCAAATCGGGTTGTTGCATCAGCACCTGACACAGCAACGTTTTGCGGGTTTCACCGGTTGATAGATATTTGAAGCGGCGGTCGAGTAATTTCTCGATACCAAACTGTGCGGCAAGCGCGGCGCAACGGGCGGGATCACGCACTTCATCCTGAATGATTTCAGCCGTTGTGCGGCCAGTATCGTCTTCACCTTCACTCAGTAAATCGGTGTTATTTCTCTGCCATTCATCGGCGACCAGCTTCTGTAATTGTTCAAATGAGAGGCGGACGATATGCGCAAAACTGTTTTCGCGGGTGCCGTTCAGCAGGGTTAAATCGCCCGCCAGTGCGCGGGCAAGTGCTGATTTGCCGCTGCCGTTCGAACCGACAAACGCCCAGCTGTCGGCCTGTTGGATTGTCAGATCGGAAAGTGTGAGGGTTCGGGTATCGCTGAGGCGAAAAACACCTTGCGAGATATGCAACGACGACATCATTCATCCCTTATTTAGAAATAATTATAAAATAAGGGATAAGCGCTGCACCTTCGCAAGTCAATTGACAATTCTGCAAAATGAAAACGCTTATTTTGCAAGATACTGATTAATATTCGGTTTTTAGCAGAGGGTGGCAATGATGACTTTGTCGTCGTCAAACTGTGCAAAGACCGTCTGACCGGTTTTCAGTGCCAGTGTATCCATATCGGCATTAGACACCGTGGCGCACAACGTTTCGCTGCTGAGCAATTTCACCAGCACTTCGCTGTTTTTCTCGCCGCGCTGAATGCTTGTGACATCACCGCGCAATGCGTTGTGGGTGTTTTCAGCGTTAAATCCGAGCGTTATCCAGGGCGCTTTAATCAGCACCAGCACTTCTTTACCCGGCGTCAGCGCCAGCCGGTCGGCACTTTGCTCGGTAATGGCAGCGCGGATTTGCGTTTTTCCGTCCGCCAGCAGGATATCAATATGCTGCTGAACGGTCTGATGGGTGCGTTCCACGACGGTACCGAAGAACTGATTACGTGTGCTGGTTTGCAGTGAGAAACGCGAAATTGCCGCCAGCAGGCTATCGAGCGGCAGGGAATCTTCTTTAAGCACATCAAAGGCTTTTTGCTGGATTTGCGCCAGCAGCTCATAAAGTTGGATCAGGCGCTCGCCGTAAGGGGTCAGCACCGCGCCGCCGCCGCCTTTGCCGCCGGTACTGCGGTCTACCAGCGATTCATCCGCAAGCTGATTCATCTCATTGATGGCATCCCAGGCGCTTTTATAACTGATGCCCGCGAGTTTCGCGCCCTGGCTTATTGAACCGGTATGACGCACTTGTCGCAGTAATTCGATACGACGTGGATCGGCGAACAAGCGTTGCTGGAGCTTGAGAGTTAAGAGAATTTCGGCTTGCATTGCAGCTTCCTTATATGAATCATGCTTTATTGTCGCCGCTAAACCCGCAGGCAGGCAAGTTGGCTAAATGCTAAAGTAATTACAGTCGCGTGCTGTTATTATCAGCCACAGTTTGATTTACGTTTTTGACTTCATACAAGAAGTCCTACACCGTCTGCGGGCGGTTCAGCCAGCTAAGTGAGGCTATCATGTTAGAATTATTAGAAAGTTTGCTTTTCGCTGCCATCATGGTGCCGGTTTTCATCGCTGTGATCCTGGGCCTGATCTGGGGACTGGGCGAAGTCTTCAACCTCATTTCCCACGTCGGTCACTCTAAAGAGTCCCGCGAGAAACCTCATTACTAAAAGATGAGCGTTTGCTGAGAAAGCATTTTCCTGAAGCCCGGCCATTGTGCCGGGTTTTCTATTTTTATAATCCCAACAATTTCAGAAACAGAATCCACTTCCCGCCTGAGATCAAAAAACTTTCGGTTCTTCAGCAGAGTGCGGATAAAACGCATGACATCGTATTTTTCCACGTTATATTTATTTATACATAACGCATTCGCAATCTATAACAGGAAGGAAATCCGATGAAATATACCTGGGGCAAATTATTAACCGCGACCGTGCTGGTGGCTGGCGTCAGCATTCACGCGCAGGCTGCCGAAAAAATCACAGTTTTCGCCGCGGCGTCCCTGACCAACGCATTACAAGATATCGCCACTCAATATCAGAAAGAAAAAGGTGTGCAGGTTGTGTCTTCTTTCGCGTCATCTTCGACGCTGGCTCGCCAGATTGAGCAAGGCGCGCCTGCGGATATGTTCATTTCTGCCGATCAGCAGTGGATGGATTATGCGATAAGCAAACAGCAAATGGTCGATAACACCCGTTACACTTTGCTGGGTAATGAGCTGGTGCTGATTTCAGCGGCCAGCAGTAAAATCGATAAAGTCGACATCTCTGACAAAACCGAATGGACCAAACTGATTGGCGACAGCCGTCTGGCGGTGGGGGATCCGGACCACGTTCCGGCCGGTATCTACGCGAAAGAAGCGCTGCAAAAACTCGGTGCCTGGACCACGCTGGAACCTAAACTGGCACGTGCCAGTGACGTTCGTGCCGCAATGGCGCTGGTTGAACGTGAAGAAGCACCGGTCGGGATCGTGTACGGATCTGACGCCGTTGCCAGCAAAAAAGTGAAAGTCGTGGGCGTCTTCCCGGCATCCAGCCATAAACCGGTTGAATACCCGATGGCGATTGTCAAAGACCATGACAACGCCACCGTGAAAGGTTTTTATGATTATCTGAAAACCCCTGCGGCTGCGGAAATTTTCAAAAAATACGGTTTTACCCCGCGCGGTTAACGTAATCTGTCGGACGAAACACTTAAGCCATCGCCTCTGGGGATGGCTTTTTTGTCTCAACGCCTGTCCGTCGCGGCTTATTCTTTACAGATGCTGGATCCCGTGATTAAAGGCTTTTAAATTTTTGCCGATATTTTATCTTTAGCAGCACGTTTACTTCAGGATTAACAAACCGACATGATGTTGAGTGAATATGAGTGGCAGGCGGTACTTCTCAGTCTGAAAGTATCGGGTCTGGCCGTAGTTTGCAGTCTGCCGCTTGGAATTCTGATGGCGTGGATCCTGGTCCGCTGCCGCTTTCCCGGCAAATCCCTGCTCGACAGTATTATCCATCTGCCGCTGGTATTGCCACCGGTGGTCATCGGCTATTTGTTGCTGGTGGTCATGGGGCGGCGCGGTTTTATCGGCCAGCGTTTATATGAATGGTTTGGTTTCAGCTTCAGTTTCAGCTGGCACGGCGCTGTGCTCGCGTCCGCCGTGGTGGCATTCCCGCTGATGGTCCGCGCGATACGTCAGTCGCTTGAAGCCGTCGATCCTAAACTTGAACTCGCCGCCCGCACGCTCGGGGCTTCACCGTGGCGGGTCTTTTTCACCATTACTTTGCCGCTTTCGGTGCCCGGCGTTATTGTCGGTATCGTGCTGGCTTTCGCTCGTTCTCTGGGAGAATTTGGCGCCACCATTACCTTTGTGTCGAATATTCCCGGCGAAACCCGCACCATTCCGCTGGCGATGTATACCCTGATTGAAACGCCGGGCGCAGAAAGTGCCGCCGCGCGCCTTTGCGTGCTGGCGATTCTGTTGTCTCTGGCAGCGTTACTGATTTCTGACTGGCTGGCAAAACGCAGCCGAATCCGGCTGGGAGGCTGAAATGCTCGAACTCGATTTCAGTCAAAAGCTGGGCGATTTGGATTTGCAGGTCACGCAAACTTTACCGGCGCAGGGAATTACGGCCATTTTTGGCCTGTCGGGCGCAGGTAAAACGTCGCTGATCAACGCCATCGGCGGGCTGACTAAACCTGATAATGGTCGCATCACCCTGAATGGCCGCATCCTGTCAGATGCACAAAACAACATTTTCCTGCCGCCTGAAAAGCGCCGTGTGGGCTATGTTTTCCAGGATGCACGGCTGTTTCCGCATTATCGCGTAAAGGGTAATCTGCAATATGGCATGGCGGCGTCGATGCGCGGTCAGTTCGACAGTATCGTCCGTTTGCTCGGTATTGAATCCTTGCTGGATCGGTTTCCGCTCACTTTATCCGGTGGCGAAAAGCAGCGTGTGGCGATTGGCCGTGCGTTACTGACTGCACCGGAAATTCTGCTGATGGACGAACCGCTGGCGGCGCTGGATATCCCGCGGAAACGGGAACTGATGCCGTATCTGGAGCGTCTGGCGCAGGAAGTCAGCATTCCGATTTTATACGTCACGCACAGTCTGGATGAGATTTTGCGTCTGGCGGAAAAGGTACTGGTGCTGGATGCCGGTAAAGTGCTGGCGATGGGCGCGCTGGAAGAAGTCTGGGCGAGCAATGTCATGCGTCCGTGGCTGCCAAAAGCCGAACAGAGCAGCGTGCTGAATGTCAGTGTGCTGGAACATCATCCGCGTTATGAAATGACGGCGCTGGCGGTGGGAGATCAGCGGTTGTGGATAAGCAAAGTGGAAGAAGCGCCCGGCACGCCGCTGCGGATCCGCGTTAATTCCACCGATGTTTCACTGGTGCTGCAACCGACGGCCAACAACAGCACGATCCGAAATGTTCTGCCCGCTAAGGTGCTGGAATGTCTGGATATCGGCAATCAGGTGGAAGTAAAACTGGCGATGGCCGACCACATTATCTGGGCCCGCATCACGCCGTGGGCGCGCGATGAACTCATGATCCGCCCTGGACAGTGGCTGTTTGCGCAGATCAAAAGCGTGTCGGTTAACCGTTAATTCTGTCGCAGGTTGTTTTGCTGAGCGTGGAACGCTTCGTAAAGCGCCAGAACCTGTTCGGCAAACGCATCGTCGGTGATATAGAAATAACATTCCGGCACGTTCAGTACGCGGGCGAAATGACACATGGTGTCGAAGTTCGGGCTGTACGTGCCGCTTTCATATTGAGAAACCCGCGAGCGCGCGGTGCTTTCATCAATACCCGCTAAAACGCCTAATTTTTCCTGTGTAAGTTTAGCTTTTGCTCGTGCTGACTTCAGTCGGTGAGGGATCATAACCAATAACCATAAAAACTGTATTGACGTTATGTTTAGCATCCCTTAACATCATTGTTGTTTAGAGTTACTGAACGTTGTAACCGGAAAGTGTAGTGAAGATTTCTGATGACTGTATCAATAACGAAAGGAAGAACGATGAAAATGGAAAATGACTGGCATCCCGCAGATATCATTGCCGGATTACGTAAGAAAAGAACCACACTGGCAGCGGTATCTCGTCAGGCAGGATTAGGGTCTTCAACGCTGGCAAACGCGCTGGCACGACCCTGGGCAAAAGGTGAAATGCTGATCGCGCAGGCGCTGGGTGTTCCACCGTCCAGCATCTGGCCAAGCCGTTATTTCGACGACAAGCACTGTCTGATCACCCGTTCAATCCGGGCGGCGAAGGTAAAAGCGGAGAATGTTGAATAACCCCTGTCCGGGTCAGAAGAATAACGCCTTCTCTTTAAGTCAGGGGAAGGCGTACAAAGCTAATCAGTTCAGCACTTTACTGCGGATAACGTCGGCGATACCCGGCGTTTCGTGATCGCCGATGACCAGCGCAGCGCGTTCTTTGATAGCATCCGCCGCATTGCCCATCGCCACGCCCAGGCCGACATTTTCCAGCATGCTCAGGTCATTGTAGTTATCCCCGAACGCGACCACATCCTGCATGCTCATGCCCTGAGATTCGACCCATTCCTGCAAACGACGGCCTTTGCTGTTGCCGCCTTTGGCGACATCCACCTGATCGTGCCATGACCATTCGCACGCCAGACCGAGCTCGTTTTCGACCTGTGCTGCAAAAGTATGCAATGCATCGAGATCCTGATGAGAAGTGGCGAATTTCCAGATAGATTGCGCTTCATCAGCCGCTTCACGCAGGCTGTTAACCTGAATGATATTCGGACGCTGATTTTCCGGCAGGGTTTGTCCCCAGGCGATAGAACGGCTCACATGACCGCTTGGCTGCTGATACAGCATTGCATCATCGACATACAACAGACCGTGAATACCGTGATACTCCAGCAGGTCGACCACTTTTTTGGCTTTCACGCTGTCGAGCGGATCAGACGTTAAGACCTTACGTGCCTGATAATCATACAAATATGTGCCGTTACAGCAGATAGCAGGTGTATCGAGCTGCAATGCCTGATAAAACGGATGTATCGCCACGTGATGACGACCGGTGACCACTACCACTTTGACACCTTGTGCGCGGGCGTCGGCCAGAGCGGCAAGGGATTCAGGAAGGATACGTTTTTGGCGGTCCAGCAGTGTACCGTCGAGATCGAGCGCGATAATGCGATAAGTCATGAGCAGTCCGTCGTAAGTGAAGGAGGATCGGAGAAATTATCGCCATATTACCTTTTTTTGCCTGCTAATTAAACTGCGTATCTGGCACTAAAGGTGCCGCCAGAGCGTTGGGGAATCGTGTTAACCTGAGCTACGCTATAAAAAAACATAACGACTCATTCAGTCTTAATAAGGAGATGTGATGAAGCAAGTTGTCTACGTTGCCAGCCCTGAGAGCCAGCAAATCCACGCTTTTCGTCTGGCGGACAATGGTGAGCTGAACCTGCTGCAAACGGTTGAAGTGCCGGGACAGGTTCAGCCGATGGTTATCCATCCTGATGGTCATCGCTTGTACGTCGGTGTTCGCCCTGAGTTCGGCGTGCTGACTTACCACATTGATGGCGAAGGTAAACTGGAAGAGGGTGCGATGGCGCCATTGCCGGGCAGTCCGACGCATCTGGGTATCGATCTGCAAGGGCGCTTTGTGTTTTCGGCTTCCTACAGCTTCAACAATGTCAGCATTCACCCTTTGAATGAAAAGGGTCACGCGCTGGCGCCGGTTCAGGTTCTGGAAGATATTCAGGCACCGCATTCCGCCAACATTGACCCGACCAACCATTTGCTGATGATCCCGGCGCTGAAAGAAGACCGCATTCGCCAGTTCGATTTCAGTGCGAAAGGTGAGGCAACTCCCCATGCATCCGCAGAGCTGAAAACCGTGGAAGGTGCCGGTCCGCGCCACATGGCATTCCACCCGAATCATCATTTTGCCTACTGTGTCAATGAGCTGAACAGCAGTGTGGATGTGTACCAGAAAGATGTCACCAGCGGTGAATATCGTCAGGTGCAGACTCTGGGCATTATGCCGGCTGATTTTTCCGGCACCTGCTGGGCGGCCGATTTGCACATTACGCCAGACGGTAAATACCTCTACGCTTCAGACCGTACTGCCAGCCTGATTTCCATCCTGACCGTCTCCGCAGATGGCAGCGAGCTGGAGCTGGTCGGGCATCACGCCACTCAGACGCAGCCGCGCGGTTTCAATATCGACCATTCCGGCCAGTTCGTGATCACGGCCGGTCAGAAATCTGATGCGATTGAAGTGGCGAAAATTGACCCGAAAAACGGTCAGCTGACGACACTCACAACTTACCCGGTGGGCAAAGGCCCGATGTGGGTAAGCATTCTGGAAATTAATTAATCACCTTGGGTTACTGTTCATGTTTACTCATGTTTACTTTTCATTAGAACAATAATCCCGCCTTGATATTATGATCAAGCCCCTGTATTAAGGGGCTTTTTTATTGTCTGATGCTTCCTGGTAATAGTTAAGAATAATTTCATTTCCTGCTAAATGTTATTCCGAACTGGTCGATAACTCTCCCGTATTTCACTCATTCCCCGGTGGTATTTGCCGCCTGAGAATCAGTCCTTTTGGAAATCAGGGAGAAGACAATGAACGTACTTTCAGGGATCGCTGGCCGGGTTCGCCATGCCACCATCGCCGGTAAACTTGGCGCAGGCTTTGCGCTGGTGCTGCTGCTGGGATCCTCAATCGCCGTATCCGGCATTTACCATCTCACCAGCATCAATGAACGCGCCGAAAAATCCACGCTGCTGAAAAGCATGAATGACTTGCTGAACGAGGCCAAATTTTCACGTCTTTCGTACATGGCCAGCAAAGACCCCAAATTTGTAGAAGAAAACCGTCAGGCGCTGGATAAACTCGAAACCGTCCGCGCCGATGTCGCCGCATATTCCTGGGCCAGAGGCGATCAGACATTAGTGGATACGATGCCGGATAACATTGGTCGCTATCGGAAAAGCTGGCAGCAAACGCTCAATCCGCCCGCAGGCAGTGATCCGCAGCAGATAAGCGCACAGCTGGCCGCCGCTGGCCTTGCGCTGACGTCTGCGTCCAACACTCTGTTAAACCATGAGATGACCGACCTGCACCATGAAGTGAGCCGTACTATATCTGAGATGCTGGCGATTATTGCAGCGGCCATTCTTGCCGGTGCGCTGATTTCGTGGCGTATGACCCGTCAGCTGACACTGCCTCTGCGCCGTACGCTGCAAACCGCTGAACGCATCGCCGCCGGGGATTTATCCACTCATGTTTCCAGCCACAGTTTTGATGAAGTCGGGCAACTGAGCCGCGCTATCGAAACCATGAATCAGAACCTGCACGGCATTATTGGTGATATCCGCGAAGGCGTGATGCAGGTAACGCATGCCTCGGGCGAAATTGCAGCAGGCAACATTGACCTGTCCGCACGCACCGAAGAACAGGCCGCCGCGCTCGGGCAAACGGCGGCAAGCATGGAAGAGCTGACTTCCACGGTGAAACAGAACGCTGACAATGCCACTCAGGCCAGCCAGCTGGCGTCTGATGCGGCCAGCACTGCCGCGCGCGGAGGCAAACTGGTGGCGGACGTCGTCGGTGTCATGAAAGAGATTACCGTCAGCTCGAAACAGATTTCGGAAATCACCACCGTCATCAACAGCATTGCTTTCCAGACCAATATTCTGGCGCTGAATGCAGCCGTCGAAGCAGCAAGGGCAGGCGAGCAGGGGCGCGGATTCGCCGTTGTCGCCAGTGAAGTCCGAAGCCTTGCACAGCGCAGCGGTCAGGCAGCGAAAGAGATTGAAGGGTTGATCAGCAAATCGGTGGTGAATGTCAACAATGGTTCGCAGCTGGTCGCTAAAGCCGGTGAGACGATGGAAGAAATTGTCGGCTCAGTCCGCCACGTCACGCAGATCATTCATGAAATTGCTTCAGCCTCTGACGAACAGAGCCGGGGTATCAGTCAGATTGCGCTGGCAGTGGCGGAAATGGATACCGTGACGCAGCAAAACTCCGCGCTGGTTCAGCAGTCAGCCAGTGCGGCGGCGTCACTCGATGAACAGGCGGTAAATCTGGAACGCACGGTTTCTGTATTCCGCCTGGGCAACGAAGCGCTGTAACCTTTACTCAGCACAACATTTTCAAAACGAAAAAAAACCGCCGGAGCTTATCCCGGCGGTTTTTCATGAGGTTAAATCATATCCTCAGACGAAATTACTTCGCAGGCTGAGTCAGCACGTTGTTGTACTGCCACAGGCGGTTGAAGTTGGTGTCGTTCAGATTACGCTGCTGCTTCTCATCTTTCGGCAGGTTGCCTGCAAACGGCTGGCCGGAGAAGACGGAAGCGCCCCACGGGTGCAACTGGTCATAGCTGTTGTCGAAGCTGCTGTCACGGATAACCAGCTGGCTGCTCGCGCCTTCAGCATCCCACGCACGGCCCATTTTCGCTTTTGCTGCCTGCTCGAAACCGCGGTCGCCGGTCAGGTTACTGTCGATAACCAGGAAACCGTATGGCGCGGTTGCCGGAGTATTCGGTGCGAAGACGGAAGCCTGTTTCACGCCACGGCTGCTGACAGTGTGGAATTCAACGTGATCGAACACTGCATTAGCGCGACCAAACACGTAATCCACATCACCGACGATCAGGCTGTTATGCACGTAAACGCGGCTATAACGGCTGTTGTCAGTTTGGTTGTGGATATTGGCGGTGTTGGCCATAAACGTATTCTGGCGACCAATCAGACGCACGTTATCCAGAATGATGTTATCCCCGTCGGTACGCAGTGCCACCGCGGAGTGATCGCCGCCGTCTACGGTATCCAGCAGAGAGTTACCAATGGTCAGATTCTGCAATTGCAGGCTGCTGCTCTGTGACCAGACGGTCGCGGTACAGCCGGTGCCGATGGTTTCAGTGGTCAGCGTTGCGCAGTTCTGGAACATGTAGAATGCGCGGTCTCCCGGAAGGAACTGACCGGCAGGGCTGACGGTAGAACGGTAAACGGCTGGCGCTGCAGAAGCTTCCAGGCCTTGTGCCAGGGTCACGTCAGCGGAGCTGTTGCCCGCACCGAACAGAGTGATTGGCGGTGCGCCAGCGGGAATATAAACTGCGCCGTTATAGGTGCCCGGCAGAATTTTAATGAAGATACGTTCGCCGTGGTTACGCACTGCCAACGCGGCATTCACTGCCTGCTGAACGTTCGCGTAAGCTGCGCCGTCGGTGCCTAACTGCGGCCCGACCACGAAGTCGGTTTTCGCGCCGTCAGTGCTTGCCAGTTTAGGGAACCAGCCCTGCTGCTGAACCTGCAAAGAAGGGCCGCCAAAGGCCAGATAATTTTTCGCTGTAAAGTTGGCCGCTTCGTCCGCAGATAACACGGGAAGTGACGCGGTGCCCGGAGCAACCTGGCTGGATAAGCCTTGATGGCTGCTGCTACATGCCGCCAGGATCAGGCTGGCAGACAACATAGCGCACGCGCGCGACAGGGTGGAAATTTTCACTGTGACTGACTCCTTGATGAAGAAGATTGTTCTTTTTTTCAATGTTGCGGTCATCGCCGCAATAAAAAAACGGTGGCCAGTAAAACTGACCACCTTTTCTGCGTCTTTTATACCACAGGAATCAGCTGTATATCACTGTCAGTGATGCTTTGCCGAGAGTATGGAAATGCACATTGAAGCCGAGATAAGCGCCGCTGGCATTTTCATCCACTTCCAGCGTTTCTGTATCGATGGCGTATACGGTGAAATGATAGTGATGATGTTCGCCCTGCGGAGGGGCTGCGCCGCCATAACCGGCTTTGCCAAAGTCGGTACGGGTCTGCACGGCACCGGCAGGTAAACCGCCTTTACCGGAGCCTGCACCTTGCGGCAATTCGGTCACGTTTGCCGGAATATTCGCCACGCCCCAGTGCCACCAGCCGGAACCGGTCGGTGCATCGGGGTCATAAACGGTAATCACAAAACTTTTGGTGCCTTCCGGTGCGCCGGACCAGGCCAGATGTGGCGACAAATTGTCGCCGTTGTAGCCCATGCCGTTAAAAACCTGTGTTTCCGGCATTTTTTCGCCATCGCGCAAATCATTACTGGTCAGTGTAAATGCCATAAAATCCTCATCTTTTGGTGAAGGGTTGCCCGTCAGATTACTTGCTGATCTCAGCCCCGCCCAGCATTTTCAGCAACGCCAGGGCGACCGTTTTGGAAGACGCCGGATTCTGGCCGGTTATCAGCTTGCCGTCGGTGATGGCATAGGGACGCCAGTCGGCAGCTTTGCTGTAATCGCCGCCGTTTTTCTTCAGTTCATCCTCGACCAGGAAGGGCACGATATCGGTCAGGCCAACGGCGTCTTCTTCGCTGTTACTAAAACCGGTGACGCGTTTGTCTTTGACCAGCGGTGTGCCATCAATCAGAACATTGCGCAGAACGCCCGGCGCATGACACACGGCAGAAACCGGTTTGTCCGCCTTCCAGAACGCTTCGATCAGCGCAATGGAATCCGCATCTTCCGCCAGATCCCATAACGGCCCGTGACCGCCGGGATAGAAAACAGCATCAAAGTCATCCGCGCTGACGTCACTGAGTTTCAAAGTGTTCGCCAGCGCCTGTCTGGCTTTGTCATCCTGGTGAAAACGGGCTGTGGTTTCCGTTTGGGCATCCGGCTCAGAGCTTTTCGGATCCAGCGGCGGTTGCCCGCCTTTGGGCGAGGCCAACGTCAGTTCAGCGCCCGCATCCAGAAATTCATAATAGGGTGCGGTGAATTCTTCCAGCCAGAATCCGGTTTTCTTGCCGGTTTCGCCGAGTTTATCGTGTGATGTCAATACAATCAGTAATTTCATGTTACCTCCTGTGGACGCCGTCAGCTGATGTAGAAGGGGGGATCAGTCCTGACCGACACGAACAACCAGTTTGCCAAAGTTCTTACCTTCCAGCAGACCAAAGAACGCCTGCGGAGCATTCTCCAATCCTTCCACAATGTCTTCGCGGAATTTAATTTTCCCTGCTTCAAACCATTCGCTCATCTGTTTTGCAAACTCCGGATAGCGATGGCCGTAATCATCAAAAATAATAAAGCCCTGCATGCGCATGCGTTTCTTCAGGATAGTTCCGGTCAGCAGCGACAGGCGATCTTGTCCTTCACTGAGCCCGGTGGCGTTGTACTGTGAAACCAGACCGCACACCGGAATACGTGCTTTGGTGTTGAGCAGCGGCAGCACCGCGTCAAACACAGCACCGCCGACGTTTTCGAAATACACGTCGATACCGTCCGGACAGGCTTCTTTCAGACGTTTGTCCAGATCTGGCGCGCGGTGATCCAGACATTCATCAAAACCGAAATGCTCAACCGCGTAACGGCATTTCTCTTCGCCGCCCGCGATACCCACCACGCGACAACCTTTGATTTTACCAATCTGCCCGACCAGCGAACCGACCGGCCCGGTCGCCGCCGCCACAACCAGCGTTTCGCCGGGCTTTGGCTCGCCGATATCCAGCAGGCCCATAAAGGCCGTGAAGCCGGGCATACCTAAAACGCCCAACGCCAGGGATGGCTGTTTAAGCGCCGCGCCTTCCAGTTTCTTCACCGCTTTGGCATCGGCAACCGAATAATCCTGCCAGCCGGTGCTGCCGACCACTAAATCACCGTTTTTGAAATCCGGACTTTTAGATTCCACTACGCGCGAAACCGCGCCGCCGGTCATCACTTCACCGATTTGTACCGGCGCAGCGTAGGAGGGAGCGTCGCTCATGCGTCCGCGCATATAGGGGTCTAGCGAAAGCCACACGGTGCGCAGCAATAACTGGCCGTCTTTCGCTTGCACAAGCGGGGCTTTTTCCAGACGGAAATTATCATCGACAGGTTTACCGTGAGGACGTGAGGCCAGCACGATGCGGCGGTTTTCAGACTGTAACTGGGGCATAGTCATTCCTTTTCGTTTTCTTATAAGAAAGTTAAAAGCTAATGTAATTGGGAATAAGTATAGGACGCTAAACGGTTTTCGAACCAAGCGCTTTATGCCATCTTTGAATAATTCGGAGGGTTTTACCCTGAAATGTGACCATCATCTTTTCCTATGACATCCGCCGGAAAATTCCTTTAAATCTGTCAGTTGCGCAGGTATGGTCGTTAAGAATTTTGACCAGTTGCTCCACTTTATCTGCAAGATTAATAAGCATAAAAAAGGGATCCGAATGCGTAAAACTCCTCTGGCACTCAGTGCCATTTTCCTGCTGCTCAGCCTGAATTACTCTGCTGTCGCGAAAGACGCCACGCCTGGACCGCTTTATCCGGGGGTGAATGTCGCGCAACTCGCTCAGCAATCGCCGGTTCACTGGGTGTCTGTCGCTCAGATTGAAAACAGCCTTAATGGCCGCCCGCCAATGGCGGTGGGGTTTGATATTGATGACACTGTGCTGTTCTCCTCACCGGGCTTTTATCGCGGTCAGGTAGAGTTTTCACCCGGCAAACAGGATTACCTGAAGAACCCGCAATTTTGGGAGAAGATGAACAACGGCTGGGATGATTTCAGTATGCCGAAAGACGTGGCGAAGAGCCTCATTGCCATGCACCTCAAACGCGGTGACAGCATTTACTTCGTGACAGGGCGCAGCGAAACCAAAACGGAAACTGTGACGAGAACATTGCAGGAAGATTTCCAGATCCCGCAGGACAAAGTAAACCCGGTGATTTTTGCCGGTGATAAAACCGGGCAGAACACTAAAGTCCAGTGGCTAAAAGACAAGCAAATCAAAGTGTTTTACGGCGATTCTGACAACGACATTACTGCCGCTCAGGCCGTGAGCGCGAGGGGGATCCGCGTACTGCGCGCCTCAAACTCCAGCTATAAACCGTTGCCGCAAGCCGGTGTGTTTGGCGAAGAAGTCATTGTGAATTCGGAATACTGATTATCAAAAGAAGGTGTCTGCCGGTGGCAGGGGCCTTCTTTAAACCAATTCCACTACATCAGTTTATGTTGTCCCTTTCTGGCTTCCCACTCGAAACATTCCTGCGTATCAAGATTGACCATTTTGAGCATATGAAAACTATTTTCACTGGAATACATCGCGAATACGTATGACAGAACTCGTCCCGAGTAAATACATTTCGCCGGTGCAGGAAAATGCTGACGGTCGCACAAACAGCGTTGAATGGAGGCCACGCACAGGGATCCCCCTGAAAAGCAGGTCGACAGGGTGCGTATCAAGCTTTTCGATGGCCTCCAGTTTTTGCTCTGAAAGTCCTGCCAGATTCGGATGATAAATCCCTGGTAAATCGAAGTCGCGTATAACCTGCCGGATCCCTTCAACATCGAGCAAGGTCAGATAGCTTAGATTCATGCTGGAAAGCAAAGACCAATGCTGCTGCTCCGCCGTTACTGGTGGTAAGGGAAAGGTTGGCCGGGTCGTTTTGACGGGATACTTACATAGCGACCATGACCATCGACGGTTTTCCCACAACGCTAATCGGAATGCGGAATATTATTCCTAAAGGTCCTCATCAGCAGTTAATTAATGGCGTACCCATTGTGCTGGAAGGGGATGTTGTGGCCTGCGGTTGCCCGGAGGGAGCAAATGTCGTGATGCCATTAACGGCAAGGGTTACGGTGAAATAATGAGGATCAGAAGATAATGCCAGCTGATTGTTTCAACCGGCATTGTCTCAAAAATTTACTTCACGCTCACATCAATATCGCCAAAATATTTCTTCGACAGCGTTTGCACGGTGCCTTCCTGCTTCACTTTGGCGATAGCTTTGTCGAGTTTCTCTTTGGTGGCGGAATCACCTTTACGCAGGCCGAACGCAATGCCGCTACCGAGGATTTTGTCATCGCGCACGGCGTCACCGACGAAGCCATAATCTTTACCGTCAGGACGTGACAGGAAACCGCTCTGACCGGCTGGCGCCAGCACTAATGTGCCGTCCAGACGACCGGAAGAGAGATCCAGATAAACCTGGTTCTGATCCTGATAAGAGACGATATCCACGCCTTTCGGAGCCCAGTGTGCCTGCGCGTAGCTTTCCTGAATCGAACCCTGCAACACGCCGATGTGCTTACCTTTAAGCGACTCTATGGTTGGCAACAGGCCGGAATCTTTCTTAGCAATAAGCTTTGTTGGCACGCGGTAAATTACGTTTGTGAAATCAATTGCCTGACGACGTTTTTCCGTTACGTTCATGGCTGAATTAATCGCATCAAATTTACGTGCCTGAAGGGCCGCAATCAGACCGTCGAATGAGGTATCAAACCATTCGCACTTCACGCTGGCGGCGGCGCAGACGGCATTGCCCAGATCGATATCAAAACCTTGTAACTCGCCGGTCGCGCTTTTGGATTCAAATGGTGGATATTGCGCTTCCAGACCGAATTTGAGCGTGGAACCGTCCGCCAGTGCGGAGAAAGAAGCCACGGCACATCCTAACAGTAATGCGATTTTCAACTTTTTCATTATTCACAATTCCCCAGCGTGATGTAGATAAATGCAAGGCTCAGACGCGACACAGGCGGCGTGCGCCCTCGTACAGCGTGTCGTTGTCTTTGGCGAAACTCAGGCGGATAAGCCCGGTGGGTTTGTTATTGCTATAAAAAGCCGAGAGCGGGATGGTGGCAATCTGATGATCACGGATCAGACTCAGCACGAATTCGTCGTCGGTCAGCGGGCTGAAATGACTAAAACGCGCCAGCATAAAGAAGCTGCCACGACTTGGCAGTAATTCAAAGCGGGATTCAGTCAGCGCTTCGGCCAGCAGGTCGCGTTTTTGCTGATAAAAATCCGCCAGACCTAAATAACTTTGCGGATCCGCCAGTGCTTCAGCGAAAGCCACCTGCATCGGCGTATCGGCGGAGAACATCATAAACTGATGCACTTTACGGATTTCACTCATCAGCTCCGCCGGTGCCAGGCAATAGCCCACGCGCCAGCCGGTGACGTGATAAGTCTTGCCGAACGATGACACAATCACACTGCGTTCGGCCAGTTGCGGATGGCAGGCCATGCTTTCATGGCGCTCGCCGTCGAACACCACATGCTCATACACTTCGTCGGACAAAATCACGATGTCGGTGTCTTTGGTCAGCGCGGTCAGACGCTCGATATCAAAATCAGTGAAAATAGCGCCAGTCGGATTGTGCGGGCTGTTAATGATGATCATCCGCGTGCGGCTGTTGATCGCACTCGCTACCTGATCCCAGTCGATGCTGAAATCATCCATCGACAGGCCGATGGCGACCGGCTTCGCGCCCTGCAAACGGACAATCGGCGCGTAGCTGTCAAACGATGGTTCGAAATAAATTACCTCATCGCCCGGATGAACCAGTGCGCTGATGGCGGAATACAGGCCTTCGCTGGCGCTGGCAACCACAGTTACTTCGCTGTCGGCGTCATATTTGCAGCCGTAAAGCGCTTCGGCTTTGGCAGAAAGCGCGTGACGTAACGCCGCCACGCCGCTCATCGGCGCGTACTGGTTATGACCATCGCGCATGGCTTTGGCGACACTTTCAATCAGTGCCGGCTGACAGGAAAAGTTCGGCGCGCCTTGCGATAAATTTAGGGCATTATGCTCGGCGCTGAGCTGGCCGATAACGGTAAAAATGGTGGTGCCGACGTCCGGTAATTTAGACTGCGGCGACATGGCGCTCTTCATAGCATTTCCCCAATAAAACAGGCCGTGCGGCCATGAGAAGGTATAAAAGGGTGTTGAATGATTAAGCAACAGTTCCCCTGTGCCGACAATGGAAAGTTTGTCATACTCGTTATGATCTGAAGTCATGGCTTTATGACGTTTCTAACGAGGTAACTGTGAGCTTTTCGCCTGAACTGCCGTACCTGAATTTACCCTCACTCAACGTGCTGAAAACCTTTTCTGTGGTCGCGCAGACGCTGAATCTGACCCACGCCGCATCGCTGCTGCATATCACGCAGGGCGCAGTCAGCCGTCAGATAACCGGACTGGAAGCCACGCTGGGTTATCCGTTGTTTTTACGCCAGGCCCGCGGGCTGACGCTGACACCGCGCGGGGCGCAGCTCTTGCCGCCAGTACAGCAGGCGCTCACGCTGATGGGCGAAGCCCTGAAACGCGTCGGATCGCATCCGGATACCTTACGCATTAAATGCCCGACCTGCTCGATGCGCTGGCTGTTACCGCGGGTTATTCAGCTGCAAAATAACCGGCCTGATATGCAGATTGAGCTGACGGCCTCTATCGCGCATGGGGTGGATTTCAGCAGCGAGCATTTTGATGCTGCCGTGGTCTTTGGTCGCCCGCCGGAATCGCCGCGCCGCGCTCATCATCTTTTTGATGAAGTGCTGACACCGGTCTGTGTGCCGGATTTTTTGCCGCATCATAAAGGGCAAACCAAAGTGGCAGATCTTGAGGATAAAACGCTGTTACACCCGACACGGGATCGCCGCGACTGGCTGTTATGGTTGCGTGAAGAGGGTGTTCAGGGGCTGCCTTCTGCCAAATCCCAGCATTTTGATACGCTGGATCTGGCCATCAATTCGGCGTTACAGGGATATGGTGTGGCGATGGGTGACCTGACGTTAATTGAGGACGATTTGCAGGCGGGCAGAATTGTCGCACCGTTCCCGCTGTGCGTGGCGAGCGGTGCGTCTTATACCTTGCTGTATCCGGAAAACCCCACGCCTGCGCTGAAAGTAGCGATTGATTTTCTCAATGAAGAAGCGCGGCTCAGCCGGGAAAAACTGAGCGCGCTGTTATCGACGTCGCACCGGTTAGTCAGCGCAAACTGATCAGTACAGCGCAGCCAGCGCGCTGGCTATCGCGCCGGTCAGTTTGCTGAGATCTTCAGCCGAAATGATGTAAGGCGGCATCAGATAAATCAGTTTACCGAACGGACGGATCCAGACGCCTTGTCCGACGAAATGCTTCTGCAATTGCGCCATATCGACGGGCTGGCGCATTTCCACTACTCCAATTGCGCCCAGCACCCGCACGTCGGCAACGGCCGGATGTTCAGCCAGCGGTCGCAATTGGGCTTTCAGTTGTTTCTCAATATTCAGCACCTGCGCCTGCCAGCGATTTTCGGCTAACAACCGCAGGCTGGCATTGGCGACGGCGCAGGCCAGCGGATTACCCATAAACGTCGGGCCGTGCATGAAACATCCCGCTTCGCCATTACTGATCACCTCGGCGACATGACGCGTGGTTAAGGTGGCGGAAAGCGTCATGTAACCGCCGGTCAGCGCCTTGCCGAGACAAAGAATATCCGGCGAAATCTTCGCATGATCGCAGGCAAACAGTTTGCCGGTGCGACCAAAACCGGTGGCGATTTCATCGGCAATCAGTAGTACGCCGTACTGATCGCATAAATTGCGCACGCGTCTGAGGTACAGCGGATGGTAAATCCGCATGCCACCCGCGCCCTGAACCACCGGCTCCAAAATCACGGCTGCGATTTTGCTGTGATTTTCATCGAGCATTTTGGCGAACGGCGCGATATCAGCTTCATCCCATTCGCCGTCGAAACGGTTTTGAGGCGCATCGGCAAACAGATGCAGCGGCAGATAACCCTGATACAAACTGTGCATCGAATTTTGCGGGTCACAAACAGACATCGCGCCAAACGTATCGCCATGATAGCCGTTGCGCAGCGTCAGTAAGGTCTGACGTTTTTCGCCGCGCGCCTGCCAGTATTGCATCGCCATTTTCAGCGCCACTTCTACTGCAACCGAACCCGAATCCGCCAGAAACACGCATTCCAGCCCGGCTGGTGTCATCTCCACCAGACGACGCGACAGCGCAACCGCCGAAGGATGCGTGATCCCGCCGAACATCACATGTGACATTTTTCCGATTTGTTCGACCGCGGCATGATTCAGTTGCGGGTGATTGTAACCGTGGATCGCCGCCCACCAGGACGACATTCCGTCCACCAGTTGACGGCCATCTGCCAGTTGCAACATCACGCCGGACGCGGATTCCACCGCGTATGCCGGCAATGGTTTGGTCATGGACGTGTACGGATGCCAGATGTGGCGCTGGTCGAATTCAATATCGGCGGGTGTCATAAAAGAGTCCTGCGGGTGGTGAATCGTAAACTAAAAAACAATTTTAACGTTGACGGTAAACCAAAACAATTCAAAAATGGTTTACGGATTATGAAAAAAATATAACTGAACACTTTTTTAAGGAGTCGCAATGACTGCCCGCACCCACTGGACGCTGGAAAAAACTCAGGCCTTGTTCGATAAGCCATTCCTGGAGCTGATGTTTGAAGCTCAGCAAATTCACCGTCAACATTTCGATCCGCGTCAGGTGCAGGTCAGCACCTTGCTGTCGATTAAAACCGGTGCCTGCCCGGAAGACTGTAAATACTGTCCGCAGAGCTCCCGTTACAAAACCGGGCTGGAATCTGAGCGTCTGATGCAGGTCGAACAAGTTCTTGAATCCGCCCGTCAGGCAAAAGCCGCCGGCTCGACCCGTTTCTGCATGGGCGCTGCGTGGAAAAACCCGCATGACCGCGATATGCCCTACCTTGAACAAATGGTGCAGGGCGTCAAAGAAATGGGCATGGAAACCTGCATGACGCTCGGCACGCTGAACACGACTCAGGCGCAGCGTCTGGCGCACGCCGGACTGGATTTCTACAACCATAACCTCGATACCTCGCCGGAATTTTACGGCAGCATCATCACCACCCGTAGCTACCAGGAACGTCTGGATACCCTGGCGGAAGTGCGCGGTGCGGGCATTAAAGTCTGTTCGGGCGGGATTGTCGGTCTGGGCGAAACCGTTAAAGACCGCGCAGGTCTGCTGATGCAGCTGGCGAATCTGCCGGTGCCACCGGAAAGCGTGCCAATCAACATGCTGGTGAAAGTCAAAGGCACGCCGCTGGCCGATAACGACGATGTGGATCCGTTCGATTTCATCCGTACCATCGCCGTGGCGCGCATCATGATGCCGCAATCTTACGTGCGCCTTTCCGCCGGTCGTGAGCAGATGAGCGAACAGACGCAGGCAATGTGCTTTATGGCCGGTGCCAACTCGATCTTCTACGGTTGCAAACTGCTGACCACGCCAAACCCGGCGGAAGATAAAGATTTGATTCTGTTTGGCAAGCTGGGGCTGAATCCGCAGTCCTTTGAAACAGAAATGGGCGATAACCAGCAGCAGGCCGCGCTGGCGGAACAGCTGGTCCATGCCGATACCGAACAGTTCTACAACGCGGGGGTATAACCGGTGAGCTGGCAAACGCGGATTAACGAAGCGGTCGCGGCGCGTAAACAGGCGGCGGCTTTTCGTGTGCGTCAGCCGAACAGCGGCGGCAGTGCGCGCTTTCTGACACAGGCTGAGCGTCGTTATCTGAACTTTTCCGGTAACGATTATCTGGGCCTGAGTCAGGATGCTGATGTTATTGCCGCGTGGCAGGAGGGTGCGACGAAATACGGCGTCGGCAGCGGCGGTTCCGGGCATGTCACCGGTTACAGCGAGGCGCACGCCGAATTTGAGCAACAGCTGGCGGACTGGCAGGGCTATCCTCGAGCGTTGCTGTTTATCTCCGGTTTTGCAGCCAATCAGGCGATTCTTGCGGCGCTGATGCAAAGTGATGATCGGGTGCTGGCGGATAAACTCAGCCACGCCTCGTTACTGGAAGCCGCCGCGCATGCGCCTTCGCAGTTGCGGCGTTTTCACCATAATCAGCCGGATTCCCTGCAACGTCTGCTGGAAAAACCGGTGGCTGGCGAAACACTTGTCGTCACCGAAGGCGTGTTCAGCATGGATGGCGATGCTGCACCACTGGCAGAACTGCATGATTTGTCTAAAGCGCACGGCAGCTGGCTGATGGTCGATGATGCGCACGGTGTGGGCGTTATGGGTGAAGAAGGGCGTGGAAGTTGCTGGCAGCAGGGCATCAGGCCGGAGCTGCTGGTGGTCACATTCGGAAAAGCTTTCGGTTGCAGTGGCGCGGCAGTGTTATGTGATGATGCCACCGCCGGTTACCTGTTGCAGTTCGCCCGTCATCTGATTTACAGCACGGCGATGCCTGCAGCGCAGGTCTGTGCGTTACAGGCTTCGCTGGCACGAATCCGGCAGGATGACGGCCTGCGTGGTAAACTGGCGGCTAATATTGCCCGTTTTCGCGCGGGTGCGGCCAGTTTGACTTATCAGCTTACCGGTTCGCAGACCGCTATCCAGCCTGTCATTGTCGGTGAAAATCAGCCTGCGCTGGATCTGGCATCGGCAGTGCGCGAACGCGGGTTGTGGGTCAGCGCCATCCGTCCACCGACGGTGCCGACGGGCAGTGCGCGGTTGCGTATTACCCTGACGGCGGCGCATGAGCCGGAAGATATCGATTTTTTGCTGGAGTCCCTTCATGGGTGCAGTCACTGAATTAGTGAACAAACAAGCGGTGGCCGACGCGTTCAGTCGCGCCGCCATCAGTTATGAAAACGCCGCACAATTGCAGCGTGATGTGGGCGGGGAATTACTGGCGCTCGCGGCGCCGTATCTTAAAGACGCCGGCAATCTGGTCGTCGATGCAGGCTGCGGCACCGGTTATTTCAGCCGTCACTGGAAAGCGCAGGGCAAAAAGGTCATTGCGCTGGATCTCTCTGAAGGCATGTTAGATCGTGCCCGCGAGCTGGATTCCGCCGATGAATATGTGCCGGGCGACATCGAGCGTTTGCCATTCGCCGACAATTCTGTCGACATTTGTTTCAGCAATCTGGCGGTGCAGTGGTGTAACGCGTTGCCGCGCGCGCTGGAAGAAATGCACCGCATCACCCGCAACGGCGGGCTGGTGCTGTTTTCCACGCTGGCAGAAGGTTCGCTTAACGAACTGGCTGCGGCATGGATGAAAGTCGATGGCCGCCGTCATGTGAACCAGTTCCTGACACCGGACAAAATCGCCGAAGCTTGTGCGCCGTATCGCCACGAAGTGACCTTCAGCGATCACGTTGCGGAATTCCCCGATGTGATGTCACTGATGCGCTCGCTGAAAGGCATCGGCGCGACACACATCAAAAACGGCCGTCTCGGCGGTCTGGGCGGCAGAGAGCGCCTGCAATTGCTGGAAAAACACTACGTCCGCCGCGACGGCATTCTGCCGCTCAACTACCGGCTGGTTTACGGCATTTTGCAGGTCGAAGAACTGATCCCACGTTAACAAAGCTCCTCCCCTTCGCAGGGGAGGAGCTAAAGACCAACACCAGGCTTTTATTAAAATAAATCATGAAAAAATACTTCATTACCGGCACTGACACTGAAGTCGGGAAAACCGTCGCCACCACCGCATTTTTGCAGGCCGCCGCATGCGCCGGACACACAACAGCCGGATATAAACCGGTGGCATCAGGCAGCGAAATGACCGCTGAGGGGCCGCGTAACAGCGACGCTCTGGCGTTGCAGGCATACAGCACCGTCGGTCTGCGTTATGACGAAGTGAATCCGTGCACCTTTATCGAACCGACGTCGCCGCATATCGTCAGCGAGCTGGAAAAATGCCCGATTGACCCGCGGGTGTTATCCGCAGGTTTACGTCATCTGGAACCGCTGGCGGACTGGGTGGTGACAGAAGGCGCGGGCGGCTGGTATACGCCACTGACTGCGGATTACACCTTTGCTGACTGGGTTATCACCGAGCAGTTGCCGGTCGTTTTAGTGGTGGGCATGCGCCTCGGCTGCATTAACCACGCGGTGCTGACGGCACAGGCCATCGCACAAAGCGGGTTGCATCTGGCGGGCTGGATAGCCAACGACGTGCAGGAAACGGGGAAGCATCATCAGGCATATATGGATACGCTCACGCGTATGCTGCCTGCGCCGCTGCTGGGCGAGATCCCGTACCTGAGCGCCGGAACTGACGTTCATCTGGGACAATATCTTCATCTGGATCGTCTCACCGCGTGAAACGTCAGACCGTCAGATAGTTTTTGATTAACGTTTCATCGAGCTGCGCCAGCGTGCCCTGTGCGACATTACGACCGCCATCGACCAGACAGAACCGATCGGCGACGCTGCGGATAAACGGCAGTTTATGACCGACAAGTAACAGGGTCAGCCCGAGATCACGGTTCAGTCGGTGAATGATATTGCCCATATTCGCTGCCATCGACGCGCTGGTGTGCTCGGTCGGTTCATCGAGTATCAGCAACTCCGGCTCCTGAACCAGCGCCCGGCTGATCGCCAGCTGTTGCTGCTGGCTCTCATCGAGCTCTCCCGCCTTACGCGCACCCATCTCCTTTAATGTCGGAAACAGGTCATAAACTTCTTCCGGCACGCGACGTGTCTTATTCCGGCTGGCCATCATGGCGATTTGCAGGTTTTCATCGACGCTCATCTGCGAAAAAATCTGCCGCCCTTGCGGCACATAGCCGATGCCGATCTGTGCGCGGCTTTCTACCGGCAGATTCAGCAGACTTTGCGGCTCTTCATCGCGCGACTGCCAGGAAATAGCGCCGCTTTTCACCGGAAGATGGCCCATGATGCAATTAACCAGCGTTGTTTTGCCCACGCCATTTCGCCCTATCAGGCAGGTGCACTGCCCGCGGTACAGTTCGAGATTGATGTCCCACAGAATATGTTTTTGCCCATAGTACTGATTAACGGATTTTACACTTAACATCAGACGTACCTCCCTCATGGAGCTTTTCACCGGACTGCATTTTGACGGCCACTGTCATGTTTCTGACATTTATGTTCCGCTGCAGGCGCTTTTTGCAGGGGAATCCTTCACGAAATCTCTTCAAAGAGTGAAATTGCAACTCTCAGGCCAAGTTTTACCAGAGGGTGATAAAAAGAGAGGTTACACAGCTGTTAACAGCCCGCGGGCGGATGATTTAGGATTATTCATGAGTATTGTCAGGATTTTGAGATTGGGCGTGATAAGCAATAAAAGGAAACTGCACTTTGGCAGTGCCAGCTTCACTGATTTTGGTGCAAGGTTTGCGCTGCTGAGAAGCTGAAAAATCCTGATCAGATGCACTTTTGGGTTTTGCAAGGAACATCCGCCCGGAAATCTAGGCAAAATAGGCATAAATAAGGAGATAAAAAAGATAAAAAATAACTAAAAAAGAGCTCTCAGGCGCTGACGGAGCAAAAATTGGTTTTTTACCAACTCCCGCCGCGCTTGGCGTGCTGAGACTTATCCACTATTCCTGTGGATAACCTTGTGCATGAGAGTAAGAAAAGTTGCTACAGACGAGACTGGACGCGGGTTGCGCTCAGTTTGCCCGTATTCGCAGCTTTTTGAAGATACTTTTTTTAATCAATGAGTTAGTTAAAAGCAATACAGACGTAATTCGTTCGTCATAGTTGTGTCAATCTTCGTCAAGCTGTGGTCAGAAAGTGAATAGTCGTAAATTTCAGGTTAAAAATGTCTTGTGATGGTGAGAATTCCCCTTTGCCTTAACCTAAAAAAGTGCAGTTGCAGCAAGACGTTAAAACTGACTCTGTTTTTATCGATTGGAAGCTGGTTTTATATACAGTATTATAGCCCAAGTAAAATCAGGGCTGGCAAAAATTGCGAAGTCTTTCATACTATTTTTCCGCGAACTGTTCACCGGTTCAGTCCGTACGGCCTTGTGCATTTTCATTTCAGTCAGGTAGCCCGTCATGAGTAAAGAGTTCAAACTGCATTCCGAATTTAAACCGTCGGGCGATCAGCCTGAGGCGATACGCCGCCTGGAAGAAGGGCTGGAGAACGGGCTGGCGCACCAGACGTTGCTCGGGGTGACCGGTTCTGGCAAAACCTTTACCGTGGCGAACGTGATTGCTGACCTGAACCGTCCGACGATGGTGCTTGCTCCGAATAAAACGCTCGCGGCGCAGCTTTACGGCGAGATGAAAGAGTTCTTCCCGGAGAACGCCGTCGAATATTTTGTCTCCTACTACGATTATTATCAGCCCGAGGCGTATGTCCCGAGCTCAGACACATTTATCGAAAAAGACGCCTCAGTGAATGAACACATTGAGCAAATGCGTCTTTCTGCGACTAAAGCCCTGCTGGAACGCCGTGATGTGATCGTGGTGGCGTCGGTTTCTGCCATCTACGGTTTAGGTGATCCGGACCTGTATCTGAAAATGATGCTGCATCTGACCAAAGGGATGATTATCGATCAGCGGTCAATCCTGCGTCGTCTGGCAGAGCTGCAATATGCACGTAACGATCAGGCTTTCCAGCGCAGTACTTTCCGCGTGCGCGGTGAAGTCATTGATGTGTTCCCGGCAGAGTCGGACGATCTGGCGCTGCGCATCGAGCTGTTTGATCAGGAAGTCGAACGCCTGTCGCTGTTTGATCCGCTGACCGGTCAGGTTCAGCACGAAGTGCCGCGTTTCACCATCTACCCGAAAACACACTACGTCACGCCACGCGAACGTATCGTGCAGGCGATGGAAGAAATCAAAGTTGAGTTGGCCGACCGTCGTAAGGTATTGCTGGCCAATAACAAACTGCTGGAAGAACAGCGCATCAGCCAGCGCACGCAGTTTGATCTCGAAATGATGAACGAGCTCGGATACTGCTCCGGTATCGAAAACTACTCACGCTATCTGTCTGGGCGCGGGCCGGGCGAGCCGCCTCCGACGCTGTTTGACTATCTGCCCGCCGACGGCCTGCTGATTGTCGATGAATCCCACGTCACCATTCCGCAAATCGGCGGCATGTACAAAGGTGACCGCTCACGTAAAGAAACGCTGGTGGAATATGGCTTCCGTCTTCCTTCTGCGCTGGATAACCGTCCGATGCGCTTTGAGGAATTTGAAGCGCTGGCACCACAAAGTATTTATGTTTCCGCCACGCCGGGTAAATACGAACTGGAAAAATCCGGTGATGATGTGGTCGATCAGGTGGTGCGTCCGACCGGTCTGCTGGATCCGATTATCGAAGTGCGTCCGGTCACCACGCAGGTGGACGACTTACTGTCGGAAATCCGTAAGCGTGTGGCAATTAACGAGCGTGTGCTGGTCACCACGCTGACCAAACGTATGGCGGAAGACCTGACGGAATATCTGGAAGAACACGGCGAGAAGGTGCGTTACCTGCACTCTGATATCGATACGGTGGAGCGTGTGGAGATTATCCGCGATTTGCGTCTGGGTGAATTCGATGTGCTGGTCGGCATCAACTTACTGCGCGAAGGGCTGGATATGCCGGAAGTCTCGCTGGTGGCGATCCTCGATGCTGACAAAGAAGGTTTCCTGCGTTCAGAGCGGTCGCTTATTCAGACCATTGGTCGTGCGGCGCGTAACCTTAACGGTAAAGCGATTCTCTACGGCGACAAAATCACCAATTCAATGGCCCGTGCCATTGAAGAAACGGAACGTCGTCGTGCCAAACAGGAAGTGTACAACCTGGAAAACGGCATCACGCCGATGGGGCTGAACAAGAAAATTTCCGACATCCTGCAACTCGGCCAGCCGAAGACCAAAAAGAACAAAGACAAACGCGATGCAGAAGCGGCGCAAACTTTCAAATCGCTTACGCCGAAAGCGCTGGAGCAGCGCATCAAAGAGCTGGAAAGTAAGATGTATGCGCACGCACAGAATCTGGAATTCGAAGAAGCGGCCAACACCCGCGACGAGCTGCATGCATTGCGCGAGCAGTTTATTGCGATTTCGTAACGTGAAAAATGCTAAAGTGCGCGGCTTGAAAATCATCACCCTGACATTTTAACGAAGAGCGAGCCAATGACTGATACACCACAAAACCCTGGCGCAGCGAAAGATCCGCTGCACGGCGTCACGCTGGAAAAACTGCTGACAACGCTGGTGGATAACTTTGGCTGGCCCGCGCTGGCCTCGCAGGTGAATATCAACTGCTTTAAAAGCGACCCGAGTGTGAAATCCAGTCTGAAGTTTCTGCGCCGCACACCGTGGGCGCGCAAAGAAGTGGAAACACTGTATCTGGATTTCATCGAAGGCCATCTGCGCCCGGATATGACCCGCAGCAAGCGCCGCACGCCGCTTTCTGCGCAGGCACCGCAAAAACCAAAAGTCAGTACTGCGAAGCCCGCTGCCGACAGCCCGTGGAATAATCATCCGCTGGTGAAAAAGTAATTTCGCGCATTTCATTGTGTTCATTTGAGGGAAAAGTCGTGCCTGAGCAAAACGTTCTTATCGTAGTGGATATGCAAAACGGGGTTTTCGCTTCCCCGCGTTATGACCGCAACGGACGTGCTGAGCGCATTAATCAGCTGATTAACCGGGCAGGGCGCGTTATTTTTATTCAGCACGCTGAAGGCGAAATGACCGAAGGCAGCGAGTTCTGGCAGGTGTTACCTGAGCTTCATCAACCCGAAGGCGCGATTTCTGTGACCAAAACCGCCTGTGACTCTTTTTATCGCACCACGCTCGGGGCGGTATTGCAGGAACTGAATGCGACCCGCTTTACTGTCTGCGGTTGTGCGACAGATTATTGTGTGGATACGACCATTAAAATCGCTGCCAGCAAAGGGTATGCCGTGACTGTCGCTTCGGACGCGCATACCACCGGTGACCGCACGCACGCTACGGCGCAGCAGCTGATCGGTCAGCATAACGAAGTCTGGCGTGAATTGTCGGTGCCGGGCAATCCGGTCACAGTGAAAACCACCGCAGAAATCCTGGCTGACTGGCAGTAAATTACGTTTTCTGACGTAAAAAGGCCGCATTGCGCGGCCTTTGTTGTTTCTGTTACTGATAAATCAGAGCATTTTTTGCAGTGCTTCTTCGATGGCCGCCCGCAACATATCGCGGTCATGGCGATAGGGCACATCGCTGGCTTCGAGCGGACTCTGAATAATCAGATGTTCAGCGGCGCTTCCGCCGACTTTCACTTTCGGCCCCACAATCGCCGCATCCGCACGGCGACCAATGCGCGTTTCGATCATATCCAGTTTGTTATCCAGCGTCAGCGAGGCGGCAGCCACGCTAAGTTCTTTCCCCAAATTACCGATATACACGATGTGCGCACGGCTGCGACGTAGCGCCGTGGTGAGGTCATTCATTAGCAACAGCGGCATCAGGCTGGTGAAGAAACTGCCGGGACCAATCAGGATCAGATTAGCTTCCGCAATCGCCTGTAACGCTTCACGTGTGGCGGGCACCTGCGGTTCCAGCATCAGTTCGCGAGGGATCTGCGTCAGTTTATCGACATTCACCTCTCCGTGAACGGTTTCACCGTTAGCGCCAGTGGCGGCCAGATCGACCGGCTGTTCTGACATCGGGATAAGTTCTGCATCCACTTTCAGCAGACTGCGCACCAGATTGATTGCTTCGAGCGGACGCACGGTCAGATGATCCAGCGCACGCAGCATCAGATTGCCCAGATTATGCCCGTCCAGTTCGCCCTGACCGCTGAAGCGGTACTCGAACATTGCCGATGCCAGACTGGGTTCGGTGATCAGCTGATTCAGGCAGTTGCGCATATCGCCCCAGGCGATGCCGCCGACGGAGCGACGAATGCGGCCGGTCGAACCGCCGTTATCGGTGGTGGTCACAATGCCGGTCAGGCGCGGGCCAAGGGAGGAGAGGGATGACATCACGCGGCCAAGCCCGTGACCTCCGCCTAATGCCACCACCCGGTCGAGATCAGCTAAAGTTCGGTTGCGCATGGTTTTCCTTACAATGGGGAGCGGCGGGTTAAATCAATTTTCTGCGGGGATTTTACCTAACTTTGCAACAAGATGTTATCCCCTCACGCCACTCTCAGAGCATTCAAAAGCAAGCGGTTTTAGCGTTGAAAATGCAGCCTTTTGTTGTGAAAAGTCGTTATATATCAAAATGCATAACGAAAAACCATCTTGGCGATCCGGACTTTACAGCGTTAGAATATGCCCTGTTACCCCCGTATTCATCATCGCTCCGCTATGGACGGGATGAATCAACTCCTAGCCCTGGTTCCTAAGTTGCCTTTCTGACGTTGTTCCCACAGAAACAATATGGAGCCCTGGCCGTGACAATCAGTCACCAGGGTGCATGGCAGAAATGCCCGCATCTCCCGTATTTGGAAAGGTGTTAAGGTGCTTCAACTTACTGATGCTTTTGCCCGCAAGTTTTATTACTTGCGGCTGTCGATCACAGACGTGTGCAATTTTCGTTGCACCTATTGTCTGCCGGATGGCTATAAGCCACACGGACACAGCAATAAAAGTTTTCTCTCGCTCGATGAAATCCGTCGGGTCAGCCGCGCGTTCGCTCACTTAGGGACGGAAAAAGTGCGTCTGACCGGTGGAGAACCGTCGCTGCGCCGCGATTTCTGCGAAATTATTGCCGCAGTGCGCGAAAACCCCTCTATCAAAACCCTTGCGGTGACGACCAACGGTTATCGCATGGCGCGTGACATCAACAAATGGCGTGATGCGGGTCTGACCAATATCAACGTCAGCGTCGACAGTCTCGATGCCCGCCAGTTTCACGCCATCACCGGTCAGGATAAATTCCGCGATGTGATGGCCGGGATCGACGCGGCTTTTGACGCCGGTTTCAGTAAGGTGAAAGTCAATACCGTGCTGATGCGCGATGTGAATCACGCCAGCCTGAACACGTTCCTCGACTGGATCAAAACCCGTCCAATCCAGCTGCGTTTCATCGAACTGATGGAAACCGGCGACGGCGGTGACCTGTTCCGCAAACATCACGTTTCTGGTGAAGTGCTGCGCGAGCAACTGGTGCGTCAGGGCTGGCAGTTACAGATTCGCTCCCGCAGCGACGGTCCGGCGCAGGTCTTCAGCCATCCGGATTATCTCGGTGAAATTGGTTTGATCATGCCGTACGAAAAAGACTTCTGCGCCAGCTGTAACCGGCTGCGCGTGTCTGCCATCGGCAATCTGCATTTGTGTCTTTTCGGCGAGCAGGGTATTCCGCTGCGTGATTTATTAGCCGACGACATGCAGCAGGACGATCTGATGGACCGCATTCAGGGCGGCCTGAGCCGCAAAAAACAAACTCACTTCCTGCATGAAGGCAATACCGGAATTACACAGAATCTGTCGTTTATCGGCGGCTGAGTCCGGCATTTATCGTTTAAGGAGCAAACTGATGAGCAAAGCCAGCAAAGAGTTTTTGCCTTTATCTGTCGCGATCATGACGGTTTCCGATCGCCGCACCGACGCAGAAGACACGTCCGGGCATTACCTGAAAGAAGCCGTGACCGAAGGCGGTCACCACGTCGTCGCACAGCAAATCGTCAGAGAGAGCATTTACAGCATCCGTGCCGTGGTCTCCGCATGGATTGCCGATGAAAAAATTCAGGCGATACTGATCAACGGCGGCACCGGATTTAACGCGGGCAACAATACGCCGGAAGCGCTGAAACCCCTTTTTGACCGTGAGATCGAAGGCTTCGGTGAACTGTTCCGCATGGTGTCGTTTGAAGATATCGGCACTTCGACCATTCAGTCGCGTGCCATCGGTGGCATCGCCAACCAGACGGTGATTTTCGCCATGCCCGGTTCAACCCGCGCCTGCCAGACTGCCTGGAACAATATCATTGAAGCGCAGCTCGATGCCCGTCAGGGGCCGTGCAATTTCACTCCACATTTGAAGAAATAAGTATGTCTGAACTTACTCATATTAATGCTTGCGGCGACGCTCACATGGTGGACGTCTCCGGTAAAGCCGAAACCGTCCGCGAAGCCCGTGCCGAAGCCTTTGTCGAAATGGCCGCTGACACGCTGGCGATGATTATCAACGGCAATCACCACAAAGGTGATGTGTTTGCAACGGCGCGTATCGCCGGAATTCAGGCCGCGAAAAAGACCTGGGATCTGATCCCGCTTTGTCATCCGCTGTTGCTGACCAAAGTGGAAGTGAATCTCGAAGCTCAGCCGGAACATAACCGCGTGCGCATCGAATCGTGCTGCCGTCTGAGTGGTAAGACCGGCGTGGAAATGGAAGCGCTGACGGCGGCCTCCGTTGCAGCGCTGACCATTTACGACATGTGTAAAGCGGTTCAGAAAGATATGGTGATCGGCCCTGTCCGTCTGCTGGAAAAAACCGGCGGCAAATCCGGGGACTTTAAAGTAGAAGGTAAGGTGGAAGTATGATCGACATTTTATTCTTCGCGCAGGTACGTGAACTCACCGGCACCGCAAGTCTGCAACTTCCGGCGGAATTTCCGACGGTGGACGCATTACGCATCGCTCTGACCGCACGTGGCGACCGCTGGGCGCTGGCGCTGGAATCAGGCAAATTGCTGGTGGCGGTTAATCAGACGCTGACCACGATGGCGCATCCGCTGACTGCCGGCGATGAAGTGGCGTTCTTCCCACCGGTCACCGGAGGCTGAGATGGATCAGACGAAAATTGTTGTTGATGCCGCCCCGTTCAACGTCGGTGATGAATACAACTGGCTGGCGCAATCTGACGCCGACGGTGCAGTCGTCACATTTACCGGCAAAGTGCGTAATCACAATCTGGGAAATCACGTCAGCGCGTTAACGCTGGAACACTATCCTGGCATGACCGAGAAAGCGCTGGCGGAAATTGTCGCCGAAGCCCGCACCCGCTGGCCGCTGCAACGTGTGTCGGTTTATCACCGCGTCGGACCGATGTATCCGGGCGATGAAATAGTGTTTGTCGGCGTGACCAGTGCGCATCGCGGCATGGCGTTCGAAGCCAATGAATTCATTATGGATCACCTGAAAACCCGCGCGCCGTTCTGGAAACGTGAAGCCACAGAAGAGGGCGACCGCTGGGTTGATGCCCGTGACAGCGATAAACAAGCAGCGGCTCGCTGGTAAATAGCGGCTCAACCGCACGCAGACCTCCCATGCTTTTCTCTCTATCTGTGATACGCTTTAAAAATCGGGAGGCTGTTTTGGCCTCATTTTTCGTCCTCCATGCAAAAGGGTAATCATCATGGATCGATATCCACGCAGTAATGGTTCAATTGTCGAACGCGCGAATACCGGCATTCAGGCGTACATGGCGCAAGTGTATGGCTGGATGTTCTGTGGTTTGCTGCTGACCGCTTTTGTAGCCTGGTACGCTTCCGGCTCTGAGAAAATCATGAGTTTTGTTTTCTCTAGCCAGATTACTTTCTTCGGGTTGATCATCGCGCAACTGGCGCTGGTCTTCGTGATTTCCGGCATGGTGAACCGTCTGAGCGGCACCGTCGCAACCGGCCTGTTCATGTTGTATTCCGCGCTGACCGGCCTGACGCTTTCCAGCATTTTCCTGGTCTACACCGGTGATTCCATTTTCGGCACCTTCATTGTCGCCGCCGGTATGTTTGGCGCGATGAGTGTGTACGGTTATGTGACCAAGCGCGACCTGACCGGCATCGGCAGTATGTTGTTCATGGCGCTGATCGGCCTGGTGCTGGCGTCGCTGGTCAACATGTGGTTGAAAAGCTCTGGCCTCGCGAACATCATTTCGTACGCCGGAGTGCTGATCTTCGTCGGTCTGACCGCGTATGACACGCAGAAGCTGAAAAACATGGGTGCGCAGTTGTCTGCGGATGACCGCGATAATTTCCGCAAATACTCCATTGTTGGCGCACTGACGTTGTATCTTGATTTCATCAACCTGTTCCTGATGCTGTTGCGGATTTTCGGCAACCGCCGGTAACGGTTTTTGATTGCAAACTGAAAAGGGACACTGAGAAGTGTCCCTTTTTTATGCCGGAGCCGCGGCAATGGGCGGCTTTTAAAAAAGGATTGAGAAAGTTTCGGTTTCTCACGTGCGTTGATCGCATAACTCACTGTGCCGAAACCGACCAAAGAGGGCTATGACGAGCCCTCTTTGGAATCTCCACGTCTTGAACTGCCCGCTACCGCTCGCTGGCTATGTTTCAGTTGCCGCAGAGACAGGCTGGAAATCTTGCCGCTGCGCGGTCCCTTCTCTCGGTCTTCGAGCCAAAGGTCTCGAAGCCGCTCTGTTCAGCAAGATTTCTGAATCGCCCGCACGATCTTAAATTCAAAGGCAGACTGTTTATCATCTTTAGAAAAGTGGATTGGCGTGATCAAAAATGGCACCGAATGAATGGTTCGAGACGTAGGGCTCGAAGCCTGAAATGAGGGAATCGCGCAGCGATGACATTTTGCGCCACCCGGTGATGCGAGAGGATATGTCCATCGAGTCTGCGATAGCGCGCAGTAAAAAAGCGAGGGGAGTTCAGAGGGGAAAAGCCTTTCCCCTCTGGTCGGTTTCGGCGCAGCAAGTTAAATGAACGACGTCATTGAGAAACCGAAATTTTCTCGATCAATTTTTAAGTCAAAAAGTTTCCGCCATTTTCAAATGGCCATGACAGCCCTGGCTACCGTGGCTTACGGTATCCGCACTCTTCCCGTCGGCACCTGCCGGAAACTCCACCAAACCTGAACGGTGTTAAACAACACCAGTATCGCGGTGACGATAAACACCCACCGGAAGCCCAGCACGGCCGAGGCGCTTGAGCCAATCAGCGGGCCGACGACATTCCCGAGATACATAAACGACTGGTTATAACCAAATATCCGGCCAGTGACCTGGTCGCTGCTGTATTTCACCAGCAACGCCTGTACCGCAGGCATCAGCGCCCCATCGCCGAAACCGAGCATGAAACGCAGAATACCCAGCTGGGTAGGGGTATTAATCAGCGCCATCAGGCAGAACAGGATAAAGCAAAACACCAGCGCGGCGATAAGAATGCGGTGTGCGCCAATACGGTCGCCGAGCTTACCGAGTTTCGGGGCGGCCATCAGCGCGGAAACGCCCGGTACGGCGGCAATCACGCCGCTGATAAAGGCGATGTTGCTGGTGTCGGGAGAAAGCTCGCGGATAAAAAGCGTCAGGATCGGGCTGATGGAACCATTCGCCAGCTGAATCATCATGGTGGTGACGAACAGGCTGACGATAAGCCAGGGATAAGGAAGTGTCGTGAATACCGCTTTCCCGCTCAGGCGGTTGGCTTTGGTGACCGGTACTACGCGCTCTTTGATCAGGAATAATGTGATCAGGAAGCTGATAAACAACATCCCGCTGGTGACGAAAAATACTGTGCGCAGGCCGAGGTGGTCGGCCATAAAACCGCCAAGCAGCGGGCCGATGATGACGCCAGATACCTGACCAGTGGATAACGTACCCAGCGCCCAGCCGCTTTTATCACGCGGCACCTGTGAGGCTACCAGTGCCATCGCATTGGGAATATAGCCTGACGTCAGGCCCATCAGCGTGCGCAAAATGAAAAGCTGCCAGACGTTAGTAGCAAAACCCTGCAACATCATGACGATCGCCATCCCCAGCGCCGCACGTAACAACATCAGTTTACGACCTTTGCGGTCAGCGAGGCTGCCCCAGAGCGGTGCCACAATGGCGGAAACCAGGAATGTGCCGCTGAATACCAGCCCTGACCACAGGCTCAGAGATTGGTGAGACGTCACACCCAGTTGTTCGATATAAAGCGGTAAAAAAGGCAGGATCTGACTCATCGCCATGCCGGTAAAAAAACAGCCGAGCCAGACGGAGATTAAATTTAGTTTCCAGGTTTCCATGTTGCAGCGGTGTGGCCTTATGGATAAGAAGAGGGGGCTGCCGAAAGCATAGCAAGCGAATCCATATAGCGGGGAGCAAAAAGTGGGAACATATTGATCAGGTTTATAATTGATTATCCTGTGTCAACATTTGGGATTATCTCGACAGATTATGCCGCCGGAAAACGCCAGCGAAGCCAGTCTCTGTAACCGCCCGTTACAGGGACGGAGGAGATAAGTTCACGCACTGCGGCGTTTTATGATAGAATCGCCTCAACTGGCGCACTGCAGTTTGTGCCGAATCCTCGTGGTAATGCCTCATTTGCCTCGTCTGATCATCCACTCTTGAAACTGCACCGAACCCCGTTCGGGTTAGAGTGGACTGGAGCTTTTCCTTATATGTCATTTGATTCCCTCGGCTTAAGTGCCGAAATTTTGCGTGCTGTTGAAGAACAGGGCTATCGCGAACCTACGCCTATTCAGCGTCAGGCTATTCCTGTCGTGCTTGAAGGTCGTGACCTGATGGCGAGTGCGCAGACCGGTACCGGTAAAACCGCTGGTTTTACCCTGCCGCTGCTCAATATGCTCAGCCATACCAACGCGCAATTCAAAGGACGTCGCCCGGTTCGTGCGCTGATCCTGACCCCAACCCGTGAGCTGGCGGCGCAGATTGGTGAAAACGTACAGGCTTACAGCAAATACCTGACCCTGCGTTCGCTGGTGGTATTTGGTGGTGTGAGCATCAACCCGCAGATGTTGAAACTGCGCGGTGGTGTGGATGTGCTGATCGCAACGCCTGGTCGTTTGCTGGATCTGGAACATCAGCGTGCTGTTGATTTATCTCAGGTTGAAATCCTGGTGCTGGACGAAGCTGACCGCATGCTGGACATGGGCTTCATTCACGACATCCGTCGCGTGCTGGCGAAACTGCCTGCCAAGCGCCAGAACCTGCTGTTCTCCGCGACTTTCTCTGATGAGATTAAAGGTCTGGCGAGCAAGTTGCTGACTAACCCTGCTTCTGTCGAAGTGGCGCGTCGCAACACCGCTTCTGCGCAAATTGAACAAAGCGTTCACTTTGTTGATAAGAAACGTAAAAGAGAATTGCTGTCTCAGATGATTGGCGAAGGCGACTGGAAACAGGTTCTGGTCTTCAACCGTACCAAACACGGTGCAAACCATCTGGCTGAGCAACTGAATAAAGACGGCATCACTGCCGCCGCTATTCACGGCAACAAAAGTCAGGGCGCGCGTACCCGTGCACTGGCTGATTTCAAAGCCGGTTCCATCCGTGTTCTGGTCGCAACTGACATCGCTGCGCGTGGTCTGGATATCGACCAGTTGCCGCACGTGGTGAACTATGAGCTGCCAAACGTACCGGAAGATTACGTTCACCGTATCGGCCGTACCGGTCGTGCGGAAGCCACCGGTGAAGCGATTTCTCTGGTGTGCGTTGACGAACACAAACTGCTGCGTGATATCGAACGTCTGCTGAAACGTGAAATTCCGCGCATCGCGCTGGAAGGTTACGAGCCGGACCCGAGCATCAAAGCTGAGCCGATCATTAATGGTCGTCAGGGCAGCGGCGGCGGCGGTCGTGGCGCACCACGTCAGGGCCAGCGTCCGGGCGCACCACGTTCAGGTGCTCCACGTTCCGGCGCTCCGCGTCAGGCCGGAAACGGTCAGCGCAGCGGCACCTCTGAAAATCGCGGTTCAGAAAACCGTGGTTCTGCAGAAAACCGTCCGGCACGTTCGCGTCCTGCTCATGCAGGCCAGCGTCGCACCGGCAATGCAGGCAGCGGCAACAAGTAATTGTTATCACTGTTCTGCAATCAAACCGCCTTCACCGGCGGTTTTTTTTCGTCTTCAGATCGGGTAGATAGATTACCTGATCACATAAGCACAACGGCGTGCGCCCTGCAAAATATGCTCCGTGCGTTTCACGTCCGCGTTCAGCACATCGCTGAATATATCGCGCTCCGCCCGGCAAAATCCCTGACAGGTGGTGGCTGCGGCACAAATCGGGCAGTGATTTTCGACGAACAGATAACTGCCGTCTTCCTGTAATGTCCAGTCCGCCATATAACCTTCGCGGGTACGGATATCCGTCAGCCTTTGCAATTTTTCTTCCATCGATACCGCACCGCGCATCGCCAGACGGTAGTTTTCCTGCGTGATTTTTTCCCGCGAGGTGATGAGATTGTCCAGCGCCGAATCGCCCAGAGAGGTGCGGATCAGCTGCAAAAGTTGTACGGTGAGATCGGCGTGCGCATCGGGGAATCGCGCATGGCCCGCAGCGGTCAGCTGCCAGTACTGCGAAGGGCGGCCAACGCCTTGCGAAACGGCTTTGGCTTCCACCAGACCTTCTTTCGCCAGCTTCACAAACTGCTGTCGTGCGGCTTCGCCGGTGGTTCCCAGCAGATGTCCGGCATCACTGGCCTGTAATTCCCCGCGCGTTTTCAGAAGCCGCAGCAGGCGTTCTGCCACGCTTTGTCGGACGTCATTTTTATTTTCCAAGTCGCTGCTTGACATATTACCTCGGCGGGTTCTAGATTACGTAAAACATATTCCAAGTTATTTCTTGTTTTAATCATACCATAACCATAACGCGCTTCAATGCGTGGAAAGCATAAACCAAAGGGATGCAGAGAAATGTCGGGAAGTCAGAACGGTTGGGCGGATTTATTCAGCGCAGAAAACCGCGGGAGCGCCATCACCCTGAGTGCAGGTGTCGCGCTTTACGCCACCAACAGCTATATCGTGATCACCATTTTGCCCTCGGTCGTGCAGGATATCGGCGGGCTGGCGTGGTATGCGTGGAACACCACGCTGTATGTCGTGTGTTCCATTCTGGGTTCGGCGCTTTCCGCTCGTCTGATGCGTACTGCCGGACCGCGCGGCAGCTATCTGATGGCCACCGGGATTTTCATCGCCGGAGCGGCGATTTGTACCGCGGCGCCGAATATGCCGGTGCTGTTGCTGGGCAGGGCACTTCAGGGGCTCGGCGGCGGATTCCTGTTCGCGCTTTCCTACGCGATGATCAACCTCTTGTTTAAAGAATCCCTCTGGCCGCGCGCCATGGCGCTGATTTCTGCCATGTGGGGGATTGCAACGCTGATTGGCCCGGCGGTAGGCGGCATTTTTGCTGAACTGCACGCCTGGCGCTGGGCGTTTGGTTTGCTGCTGCCGGTCACCTCATTGTTCGGGCTGTGGGTATGGCGGATTTTACCGAAAGCGCAGCGGGAGAAACAGGCCGATGAGCCGTTACCGCTGATGCAGCTGGCGCTGCTGACCGGCGCGGTTCTGGTGGTTTCTGCCGGGAGTTTGTCGTCCGAAGGGCTGATTAACCTGCTCGGATTCGTGATTGCGGTGGTGATGATTTTGATTTTGCGTCATCGTGAATTTACCGCTGATGTCCGGCTGCTGCCGCGCAATGCGTTGCGCCGTTCTTCTCCGCTTTACGGCCTGTATCTGGTGATGAGCCTGCTGATTATCGGTCTGGGCTGCGAGCTGTTTGTGCCTTATATGCTGCAACATTTACATGGCCAGGCTCCGCTGGCGGCCGGTTACATAACTGCGGCAGCGGCAGCGGGCTGGACATTAAGTGAAGTGGCGAGCTCCGGCTGGACAGGTCGCCGTGCCGACAACGCGATTGTGTGCGGGCCGGTGATACTGGCTGCCGGTTTGCTTTTACTGCTCTTTACCGTACCCGTGGCGTTTGGTCTGCCGTGGCTGAATATCAGTGGCGTGGTGCTCGGGCTGACGCTGGCCGGTTTTGGTATCGGTCTCGGCTGGCCACATCTTCTCACCCGCGTGCTGCAACAGGCACCGGAAGACGATCGCGAAAAAGCCGGGGCATCGATAACCGTTGTTCAGTCCTTTGCTTCAGCGCTCGGCGCGGCACTGGCGGGCACCGTCGCTAACTTCGCGGGCGTAAGTCAGGGCGATACCGGCGCGGCCAACGCGGCATTCTGGATGTTCCTGCTGTTTGCGATACCGGCGTTTCTGGCCGTGTGGATTGCCTGGCGTTCTGTAAAAGCCCGGCAGGCCAGCGGCAGTGCACCTGAACAACTGCGCCGCGATTTGTCACAGGGGTAATTGCCCGGCGGCGGGGCATGCGGTAATCTTGCGCGTCATTTTTAAAGGTTGAATTGCGATGCGCGTATTACTGGCTCCAATGGAAGGTGTGCTTGATCCTCTGGTTCGTGAACTTCTCACTGAAGTGAACGACTACGATTTGTGCATCACTGAGTTTGTGCGTGTGGTCGATCAGCTGCTGCCCGCCAAAGTTTTCCATCGTCTGTGCCCCGAATTACATCACGAAAGCCGTACGCCTTCCGGCACCCGCGTGCGCGTACAGCTGCTCGGACAATATCCGCAATGGCTGGCTGAAAATGCCGCTTTCGCTGTCGAGCTCGGCTCATACGGCGTGGATCTCAACTGCGGTTGCCCGTCGAAAATGGTCAACGGCAGCGGCGGGGGTGCCACGTTACTTAAAGATCCAGAACTGATTTATCAGGGCGCGAAAGCGATGCGTGCGGCAGTACCTGCGCATCTGCCGGTGACGGTGAAAGTGCGTCTCGGTTGGGATTCCCTCGCGCGCAGTTTTGAAATTGCCGATGCGGTGCAGCAGGCCGGTGCTACGGAACTGACCGTTCACGGGCGTACCAAAGAAGACGGTTATAAGGCGGAGCGCATTAACTGGGCGGCGATTGGCGAAATCCGCCAGCGGCTGAGTATTCCGGTGATCGCTAACGGCGAAATCTGGGACTACGAAAGCGGTCAGGCCTGTCTGCAGACCACAGGCTGTGATGCGGTAATGCTGGGTCGCGGTGCGCTGAATATCCCGAATCTCAGTCGCGTGGTGAAGTACAACGAGCCGCGTATGCCGTGGCCGGACGTGATGACGTTGTTGCAGAAATACACCCGTCTGGAAAAGCAGGGCGATACCGGTTTGTATCACGTTGCGCGTATCAAACAGTGGCTGAGCTATCTGCGTAAAGAGTACGAAGAAGCGACAGAATTATTTACTGAAGTTCGTGTGCTGAAGACGTCGAAGGAGATTGCTGAACGCATCAACCGGTGATCTTGCTCCATGACTTCTCCACGCGATAACGCTTAAAAAATGGAGAAGCATCATGGAAAACAAAGATATCGGCCTGACCCACATCGCATTCGCTGTTAAAGACCTGGATGCCAGCATCGCTTTCTATCAACAATTCGCCGACATGAAAGTCATTCATCGTCGCGGAGTAAAGGGCAGCACTGCCCGTCCGGTCGCCTGGCTGAGCGACATGACCCGCCATTTCGCCATCGTTCTCGCCGAAGACCCTGAAAACACCGACACCAAACTCGGCCCTTTTGGCCATCTCGGCGTCGCCTGTGCGTCAAAAGCAGCGATGGATGCCAAACTGGCCGAAGCACGTGCCGCAGGCGTTTTACGTCAGGAACCGACTGATTCAGGCGCGCCGGTGGGCTACTGGGCATTTCTTGATGACCCGGACGGCAATACGCTGGAATTATCCTTCGGTCAGGAAATTGGCTATCTGATCGACAACCAGTAAGTTTTAGCCAGTAGACGGAATTCAGTGCAATCTTACGCAAGTGTTCACTTACTCGCCGTTCCACGGTTTGCGGGCGCTGGTGACAGACTTTGTGACAAATAGAATTGAAAATTGCGGGTGCTAAGACTATTCGCGTCACATATAATTCCGCCCGCTGTTTCGACATAACTCAATGACAACTTTCTAAATACAGAGCAATGCATGTGAAAATCCGTCTTCTGGTTCTGAGCTTATTAGCCTTAAATACAGGCATGTTGTCTGCACCTGCCGCCTTCGCTGCAAAGCAAGAGCAGGCTGTCGCCCCGATTGTTCAAATTGCTTCCGGCAGCGCCATGGTGGTGGATCTGAAAAGCCACGAAGTAATTTATTCCCGAAATCCTGATGAGGTGAGGCCGATTGCCTCCCTGACAAAACTCATGACCGCAATGGTCACGCTGGATGCGAATCTGCCACTCGACGAAGTGATCAATGTCGATATCAGCAATACGCCTGAAATGCGCGGCGTTTTCTCCCGCGTCAAACTCAACAGCGAAATTACGCGTCGTCAGATGATTCAGCTGGCGCTGATGTCTTCAGAAAACCGTGCGGCGGCCAGCCTCGCGGCGCATTATCCTGGCGGCTATTCAGCATTTATTAAGGCCATGAATGCCAAAGCGAAATCGCTGGGAATGACCCATACGCATTATGTGGAACCCACCGGTTTGTCGCCGCATAACGTGTCCACCGCGCGCGATTTAACGCGTCTGCTGCTGGCTTCCCAGCGTTATCCGCTGATCGGCCAGCTGAGCACCACAGCGGAAAAAACCGCGGTGTTCAGCCATCCGGCGTACGCGCTTCCGTTCCGTAATACCAATCATCTGATCATGAACCCGTCCTGGAGCATTCAGCTGACCAAGACCGGTTATACCGATGATGCAGGGCATTGTCTGGCCATGCGTACCACCATCAACGGCAAACCGGTGACACTGGTCGTGATGGATGCCTTCGGTAAATTTACTGCCTTTGCGGATGCCAACCGTCTGCGCACCTGGATGGAAACCGGTAAAACCGTGCCCGTTCCGCAAATTGCGAAGAACTATCGTAAGCAGAAAGAGCAGCAGAAGACACAGCCATCCGTCGAAGAAGCCGACGACTAAAAATATCCTGCATACTTCGGACCGCAATGGCGTTGGCTGCGTTCACTCACCCGAATCACTGACTAAATGTCAGCTCATCGGGATTCGTTCGCTTGCCGCCATATTGCAATCCGAATTATTTTGGATATTTCAGCAATCGCTGATAAATGAAAAAGTCCGGCCAGAGTGCCGGACTTTTTGTTTTGCAGGGCAGAAAGTCGTCATCAGAAAATCAGTTTAAACACCCCTGTGAGGGTCAGTAAGCCGACGATAAAGATGATGGCGATGATCCACAGAATAATTTTCATGTTATCTCCTTAACACAATCTTCAGTCGTCATCGGCGGTGCGGCTAAGCCAATGATATTCCTTATCAGTATAGCCTCTGCCTGCATTTTTGCTTTCTGCCCGCCGTTTTCAGGCCAGTGCTGCGCGCAATCCACATTCGGGGCTGGTGAGCGGTTTACCCATTTGTGTCAGCTGTGCCGCGCCGGTCATTGAAGCCTGAGCCAGCACCACACACGCCGCGCCATTCAAATATTGCGCATCAGCCGCCGCTGCGATGGTTTGTAAATATCCCGCCAGATCTCCCTGTTTAAACTTGTCCCATGCGCCCGCCACCAGATGCATTTCAAGCAGTGCCTGCGGATGTTTTTCCACTTGCGCGAACAAGTGACGCGTCGGCTCCAGCGTCGTTTCAACCGCACACAGTGCGACCACGTTTCCGGCTGTTTTCATGGCCTGTTCTGCCAGCGCCTGATCGACCCGCAAAACCGGCACCGCGGCTGTTTCCGCGGCAAGCGTTGCGGCTGAACCCAGCGTCGAGCAGGTCAGTAAAACGCAGTCGGCATCTTCACTCAAAGCCAGCAGGACATCAGCGGTTTGCTGACGAATATCCGCCGTCAGTCCGCCCGCTTTTTCGGCAGCGGCGAGTAAATCAGGCCGGGACACATGCACAAACTGATGCTGATTTAGCCCGAGCTCCCGCGCTGCGTTTTCAAATACCGCAATATTGCTGTCCGCCGTGTGTAAACAGGTGATGCGCATTTCATTCTCCTGAGAAATTCCAGCCTCTACGTTAATGATTTTTTAAACGTTGTGCAGGCTTATTCGCCTGTAAAAATGTGTTAGTTAGTGTGCTAACTCACTACCAAATAAATAATACCTTGATTTAACACAAATAAAGTATGTACCAGTTGGTACAAAATATCTTACTTTCGCCTAACATCTTCGTATAATCTCCGTCACAAAATAAATGCCCACCACCGATGTGGGTACCTCCCCGTCAGACCCCTTCAACAGGAGCTATATCGTGAAGCGCAGACATTTTCTGACCTCAATGGCAGTGCTGTTATTCAGCACCGCGCTGAAGGTTAAAGCCAAAATTTTCTCCGGCGGTATGCCGTGGATTATCCATTCGGTTCGTCCCCCAAAGCCGGTGGTCGCCGGTGACTGGACATTCTTCACGCCTGATGAAGTCAGTCTGGTTGAAACCCTGGCCGACCGGATTATTCCGGCGGATGAGCTGAGTATCGGCGGCAAAGAAGCCGGTTGCGCAGTGTTTCTGGACAGACAGCTAAGCGGTGATTACGGCAAAGCGGTGACCACCTACCGTCTCGGGCCGGTAATTCAGGACGGGCTGCCGCAGGCCGGTCCGCAATACAAAGACACGCCAGCCGAACGCTACAAACTCGGACTGACGGCGCTGAATAACGTCGCGAAAGCGCGCAACGGCGGGAAAACCTTCACCCAGCTGACCGGCGTACAGCAGGACGATTTACTGCGCGGCGTGGAATCGGGCGAGATCCCATTAGCGGGGGTTAACGGCCCGCTGTTCTTCAACATGCTGGTGCAGAACATGCGCGAAGGTTTCTTCTCGGACCCTTTATATGGCGGCAACAAAGATATGGCGAGCTGGAAAATGCTCGGTTTCCCCGGTGCGCGTTATGACTTCCGTGATGTCATCGACCGCCGTGGTGAAGACTTACATATCGAGCCTGTCAGCATGCTGTCCCAATACGAAAAATCATAAAACCGGCAACGGACGGTCACTGATTGAATTGATTTTTGCAGGAGTAAATGTCGTATGAGTAATAAACGTGAAAAGGTTGATGCGGTCATCGTCGGCCTCGGTTGGGCGGGGTCGCTGATGGCGAACGAGCTGACGCTGGCAGGGCTGAATGTGGTGGCGATTGAACGGGGTTCATGGCGCGATACCAGCAACGATTTCCCGACCACCATTGATACCGACGAACTGCGTTTCGTTAGCCGTCGCGCGATCATGCAGCCAACGGCGGTGGAAACCCTGACGTTCCGTAATAATCCGATCCAGCAGGCGTTACCGCTGCGCGAATTCAACACTTATCAGTTTGGGATGAACGTCGGCGGCGCAGGCACGCACTGGAATGGCATGACCTGGCGCTTTCTGCCGTACGATTTCCAGAGCTACAGCCAGACGGTTGAGCGCTACGGTAAGAACAAATTCCTCGAAGGCATGCAGGTTCAGGACTGGGGCGTGACCTTTGATGACGTCGAGCCGTTCTACGACAAATTCGAACGCTATGCCGGAACGTCCGGTAAAGCAGGCAATATTAAGGGCGAAAAAATTGAAGGCGGCAACGTCTTCGAAGGTCCGCGAAGCCGCGATTATCCGCTGCCGCCACTCAAACGCACCCAGCTGTCGATGATTTTCGATAAAGCCACCCGCGAGATGGGTTATCACCCGTTTGCCGTGCCTGCGGGCAACACCTCCGGCGCATATACCAACCCGCTGGGCGTGAATATGGCGCCGTGTACTTATTGCGGTTATTGCGAATTCTTCGGCTGTGGTAACTGGTCAAAAAGCAGCCCGAACGCCTGTATTTTGCCCGCGGTCATGCAACGCCCTAATTTCACGGTGATCACCGAATCTGAAGTGCTGCGCGTGAATAAAGCGGCGGACGGTAAAACTGCGACCGGCGTGACGTTTATCGGCAGCGACGGCGTGGTGTGGGAACAACCGGCGGATATTGTGGTGATTTCTGCTTACCAGATGGACAACGTGCGTCTGATGCTGCTTTCCGGCATCGGCAAGCCTTACGACCATAAAACCGGTGAAGGTGTGGTCGGGCGTAACTATGCCTATCAGACCGTCTCCGGTGCAGGCTTCTTCTTTGAAGATGAAATGATGAATCCGTTCATCGGTGCCGGTGCGCTGTCGCAGGCGATTGATGATTTCAACGGCGATAATTTCGATCATACCCACCACGATTTTATCGGCGGCGGTGTGGCACTGGTGCATTCCACTAATGGTCGTCCGATTGGCTATTCCAATAACGTGCCGCCGGGCACTCCGCGATGGGGCGCTGACTGGAAGAAAGCCGTCAAACACAGCTACCAGAACTACAACAACATCTATTGCATGGGCAACAGCTACCCGCATCGTGATGTTTTCCTCGATTTGGATCCCGAATATAAAGACCGCCACGGCCAGCCACTGTTGCGTGTGACCTTCGACTGGATCGAAAACGATAAACGTTCAGCGAAATTTATGGCCGACCGTTCGGTAGAAATTGCGCATGCAATGGGGGCAAAAACCGTGGTGCGTCAGGAGCCGACGACAAAACCGTTCTCTCCGATGGATAACCTTTCCTCGCACACCACCGGTGGCGCCTGCATGGGTGATGACCCGAAAACCAGCGCGGTAAACCGTTATCTGCAAAGCTGGGATGTGCATAACGTCTTTGTGTGCGGTGCTTCTGCCTTTGCCAATAATGGCGGATATAACCCGACCGGAACCGTTGGCGCGCTGACCCTGTGGGCTGCCGAAGCCATCAAAACCCAGTATCTGAAATCTCCTGGTCCGCTGGTGAGGGCTTAAGCATGAGCGTGAAAAAGACATTAGTAATTATCGCGGGCGTGGTGGTCATCGGCGGGCTGGGCTTTGTCGGATTTAAAACCTGGCATAACGCCAGCCAGTCAGGCGATTTTCAGGCACCAGCGGCGGCAACCATGAGCGGCAAAACCGCCATTGAGCGTGGCAAATATCTGGCGCTGGCCGGGGACTGCGTGGCCTGTCACACCGCGCCCGGCGGCGGTAAACCTTTTGCGGGAGGCTACGGGCTGAACACGCCTTTCGGTACGATTTACGCTACCAATATCACGCCGGATAAAGAGACCGGGATTGGTGGCTGGACCGACAAGCAGTTCATTAATGCAGTGCGCAACGGCAAAGGAATTAATGGCGAGAATCTGTATCCGGCGATGCCTTATAACGTCTATGCGAAGGTCAGTGATCAGGATCTGAAAGACATCAAAGCCTACCTGAATACCGTGCCGGCCGTGCATTACGACGGTCCGAAAACGGATCTTCCGTTCCCGTACAACATCCGTCTGATGATGTTCGGATGGAACCTGCTGTTCCTGGATACGGCACCGTTTAAAGCGGATCCGTCGCAGTCGGCAGAATGGAATCGCGGCGCGTATCTGGTAGAAGGTCTGGGGCATTGCACCTCCTGTCATACCGCTAAAAACCCGCTGGGCGGCGATAACTTTGGCGTGCATTTGCAGGGCGGAGAATTGCAGGGCTGGTTTGCACCAGAAATCACCGGAAATACCCGTCAGGGCATCGGTGACTGGAGTAATGACGAAGTGGTGCAGTACCTGAAAACAGGGGCTAACTCACGTACCGTGGCCGCCGGTCCGATGGCAGAAGCTGTGACGAATTCACTGCAACACCTGTCAGATGCTGACCTGCATGCCATAGCGGTCTACCTGAAAAGTTTGCCGGGCAGTAAAGATGAGTCCGCGCCTTTAGCGGTAAATTCTGCGATGGCTAACGGAAAAGCACTCTACGCCGATAACTGCGCCGCCTGCCACCAGAATTCTGGTGAAGGTGTACGTAATATGATACCCGCGCTGAAAGGCAATAATGGCGTTCAGGCCACCGGGCCGACTAACATTTTGCACGTGCTGATGAACGGCGGGCAGGGTGCGGCAACAGCCAGCAATCCGACCAGCGCGGATATGCCGGAATTTGGCTGGAAGCTGACCGATCAGCAGATGGCGGATGTCAGTACATACATCCGAAATGCATGGGGAAATCAGGCTCCGGTGGTCAGTAAAGATGACGTGACCAAAGCCCGTAAATCTCAGCAGGGCGCATCGGCGTTGCATAATCCCGCACCGCAGTAAACGAAGAATAACGTAAGCGTTTAAATTTAAAGGGCCTCGTAAGAGGCTCTTTTTGTTGGTTTTATTCATCATCTAAATGTAAGTTTTCGAAGCATAGATACATAAGTAGCAGCATGTGAATCGAGAAGGAAATTGATTTGATATGGTTATTTATACAGCGCAAACTCACCGCAGATTAAGAATCTCTAAACAGGGAAAGCTCATGTGAGGGACAACAGACATGTTTCAGCTCAGCACAATGGAAATCTCGCCCGTCAATCCGATGCTCTATTTTCCCGGCGCTCCCGCATGGCCGGAAGAACACAAAGGAAAATTGCTCATGGAAAAGCTCATGCAAAATCAGATCAACAGTATAGAAAAACAAGGGATCAAAAACGGTGAGGAGATTGCCGGATTGAATCTGCGGGTAGGGAAGGTGGAACAGCAGGTCACGCATCTGACCGAAGTCGTCACCGAAACTAATCTCCGGGTCGGCAAACTGGAGTATCAAATGGTCACGCTCACTGATGCAGTGACAGATATCGGTGTGCGTGTAGGAAAAACCGAACAGAGCATCTCCCGCATCGACGGGCATCTGCTGAGAATTGACGATCATTTTGTACGGATCGATCAACAGTTTGAACAAGTGGATAAGCAGTTTGAAAGGGTCGATAAACAGTTTGAACAGGTAGATAAGCAGTTTGAAAAGGTAGATAAGCAGTTTGTGCGTATGGATGAGCGCTTTGAGAAGATCGAAGCTTCAATAACGTCGATGCAGACAATGTTTTACGGGCTTATGATCACACAGACTCGCTGGATTATCAGCATGATGCTGGTACTGGTAGGTGCAACATTTACAGCCGCGCGCTTTATCCATCAGAGGCAGCCTGCTGCGGTCAATCGTTGATTTGGATGAGTCGGTCGCAGCAGCAAAACTGGCAATAACGACTATAATATAGACAGGTCGCCACCTTCCTTGTGCCTTGGTGTGACGGGCATTTCCGAAGGTCTATCACTGCACGCCGCTGGCGGCTTTCGGCGTACAAGGGGGTGTTTCATGGCAAATCATGTCTGGGGACTGATGTCCCATCCTGGTCCTGAACTGCAGCAAATCCAGCGTGAGCGGGAAACCGTTTCACATGTCTATTCCCACCATGTTCTTTTGATGGCGTTGATCCCGGTTGTCTGTTCGTTTATCGGTACAACACAGTTGGGCTGGAACTTCGGTGACGGTCAGAAGCTGATGGTTTCCATGTTCACCGCGTCATATATCGCCGTTATATTCTATGTTCTGATGCTCGCCGCTGTCGCACTGATGGGGCGCATAATCTACTGGATGGCACGTCGTTATGACAGCCGCCCGACACTCAACAGTTGCATCGTGTTTGCCGGTTACGTTGCTACTCCGATGTTCCTCAGCGGTCTCGTTGCGCTTTATCCGATGGTCTGGTTATGCCTGTTTGTCGGTATCATCGGGCTGTGTTACAGCGGATATTTGTTGTATCTCGGTATTCCTAACTTCCTGAATATCGACCGTCGCGAAGGGTTCCTGTTCTCCAGTTCAACGCTGGCAATGGGGGTTCTGGTATTAGAGCTACTTCTGGCTCTGACGGTGATTATGTGGGGTTACGGAACACAGTTATTTTAACTTAATGGCTATCTTACTTGCCATTTTGCCCCCGGGCAGTGCTCGGACTCCTCACGTACTTTATGTACGCTCCGGGTCCTCCGCGCTGTCCGGGAACAAACTGCCTGCGCCGACTACACCATTCCTCTTTTGAAAGACATTATTCCTGCCAGTTTTTCATCTTACTGGTTTTCCCAATGCCCGGATTAAAGCTGTTGGTCGGGTCGGCCTGTCGGTAGAATTCTTTCAAATGCGGTTTCGCGAGATACAAATGGCCGACGTTGTGCTCGGCCGGATATTCGGCGCCTTTGGCATCCAGAAGTTCCAGCATCCGGTGTTTCAGAGCCTGACTGTTTGCACCTTTTTTGACAATGTAATCCTGATGGAACACGTGGCACATGAAATGGCCGTAATACAGTTTTGCCACCAGCTGATTGTCGATGTCTTCCGGCAGTGTTTCGAACCAGTCGCGGTCATTACGTCGTAGTGCGATATCCAGCGCCAGAATATCTTCCACCTCTTTTTCATGTACTGCGTGATAACGAACGGCAGCACCGGCAGCGGCGAAGCGGTGCAGGAAAGCTTTCTTACCTTCGTCAGCCGAGCAGATAAAGAAATCCCCCTGACCATCACTGAAGAACCTTGTCAGGAAAGTTCTGGCTTCTTCTATACCAGGGCCGGACATTTTCAGCAGCAGATGATGTTCGAACCGGTCGCGGTACTGCTTCATGCGTGGTGGAAGGTGATTCGGCAGGGCTTTGCTCAGACACTGCATAACACGGTCACTGAAGTTTTTCGGCAGGAAAGGAACCTTACTGATGTGCGCATCGAACTTGCCTTTGGCAGTAAACATGTCCGGCATTTTGTCGGTGCCAAGCTTATCGATCATCATGAAAGTGTCTTTGCCGTAGATTTCAGTAATATCGAAAATGTCCCGATGCATGTATTCACCGGCCACCGGCAGGTTCGTAAAATCACGCAGGATCTGACGGCGTAATTCGGTCAGCACCGCCGTGTCATTGGTGCCGATGTAAAATACCTGCTGCTGAGTTTCAGCCGGGAAAGTATCTAGTCGTACAGCAAAAACGGCCAGCTTGCCCGCACAACCCGAGGCTTCAAACAGACGCCGCTCATCGGCATTAAAACGCGAAGGCGTATCAGCATCCACTTCACGCACCCGCGCAGCGTAATCATGATCAGATGCCAGACGCTGATCGTGCAGAATATCAGTCTCCAGATAATCCGCTTTTTCCAGACGTGTCAGGATTTCTTCCGGCGTTTCGCCAAGATTGATCCCAAGATGATTTATCAGACGTAATTCACCCTGCGCGTCGATCTGCGCATAAAGCGCCATTTCGGTATATGCCGGGCCGCGTTTCACCAGTGAACCGCCGGAATTATTGCAAATCCCGCCGACAACAGATGCACCAATGCACGATGAGCCAATCACCGAGTGAGGTTCGCGGTTATAAGGTTTGAGAATTTTTTCCAGCTTATAGAGAGTACTTCCGGGAAAGCCGATGACCTGATGGCCGCCGTCGAGCAACTGGATTTGATCAAGTTTAAGGGTGCTGAAAATGACGATATCACGGTCATAATCATCGCCGCTTGGTGTTGAGCCTTCTGTCAGGCCGGTATTGGCGGCCTGCATGATGACAATTTTATCGGCGTCAATACAGGCTTTGAGCAACTGCCATTGTTGCAGCAGCGTCTGCGGGAAAACCACCGCCAGTGCTTTGCCGCCGCCCGAACGAAACCCTTTGCGGTAGCGCTCGGTGTTGCTGTCGCCGGTCAGTACATGGCGGCTGCCAGCAATCTCTTTGAGCGTGGCGATGAGTGACTGATTATCCATTTCATCTTCCTTTTTAAATGCGTTGCCTGCTAATCATAGACTTAAATGATACGTGTTAAGTTAAACCCCATTCGGGATATCCGTTAGGTAATTTCACTTAATCTGTTGCATTTTTGTCATGCGCTGTCCATTTAATCGTCATTGATGTGTCATAAAACTCGCGCTTAATGAACGCCAGATTATGAAAGCAACCGAGAGACAGCATCATGGCGCAAGCTCAACTTAAGCTGGCACAGGCTGAATATCCTCAGGCCGGGCCACAGCATTTGAACAAAGTTCTGGACGTGAAAGGCCTGGTGAAATCCTATAAATCAGGCCAGCGCGTCCTGAATGACATCAATTTCGATCTACACGCGGGCGAGTTCGTGGCGGTGATTGGCCGTTCCGGCGCAGGAAAATCGACTTTGCTGCATGTCCTGAACGGCACCATTCCGCTTACTGAAGGCAGCGTGGTGTGTCATTACGAAAACGGAGAACAGCAACAACTGGCCGGTCTGACGGGCAAATCGCTGCGCCGCTGGCGCTCTGGTTGCGGAATGATTTTCCAGGATTTTTGTCTTGTTCCCCGTCTTGATGTGCTGACGAACGTACTGCTGGGCCGCCTGAGCCATACCTCAACGTTCAAATCTTTCTTCAACCAGTTTGATGACGAAGACCGCGCCCGCGCGATTTCACTGCTCGAGTGGCTGCATATGTTGCCGCATGCGCTGCAGCGTGCTGAAAATCTTTCCGGTGGCCAGATGCAGCGTGTGGCGATTTGCCGTGCTCTGATGCAGAACCCGAAAATTCTGCTGGCTGATGAGCCTGTTGCGTCGCTGGATCCAAAAAATACGCTGCGCATTATGAATGCGTTGAAAAAAGTCAGTGAAGAAAATATCGCCGTTATGGTCAACCTGCATTCGGTTGAACTGGTGAAAGACTATTGCACCCGCGTTATTGGCATTGCGAAAGGGCAGATTATTTTCGATGGCCATCCGGACCAGTTAACCGAAGGGATCCTGCATCAGCTCTATGGCGAAGATCACGAATCGCATGAATAACATTCTCAGAATGCAGTAACAAATAACGGCCGCAATATACGGCTATTAAAACTCTTGGCAGTGCTTATTTCTATTTTCTCTCAATCTACACAAGGTCATCATTAACATGAAGAAGTTATTACGTCTGGCAGTCTTCGTAGCAGGTTCTTTTACCGCGATGCACAGCATGGCAGAAGATGCTCCTAAGGAATTGAATTTAGGTATTCTGGGCGGCCAGAATGCGACTCAGCAAATCGGCGATAATCAGTGTGTTAAAGATTTCTTCGATAAAGAATTAAATGTGGATACCAAACTGCGTAATTCATCCGATTACTCAGGTGTTATTCAGGGCTTGTTAGGTAAGAAAGTGGACATGGTATTAAGCATGTCACCTTCGTCTTTCGCCTCCGTTTATATTAATAACCCGAAAGCCGTAGATCTGGTCGGTATTGTTATCGACGATACCGATAAATCACGCGGTTATCACTCCGTTGTTGTTGTTAAAGCCGACAGTCCTTACCAGAAGCTGTCTGATCTGAAAGGCAAATCATTCGGCTTCGCCGATCCGGATTCCACTTCCGGCTATCTGATCCCGAACCAGACTTTCAAGAAAGAATTTGGCGGCACCACTGACAACAAATACAACAATTTCTTCTCAAGCGTGACCTTCTCGGGCGGCCATGAGCAGGATATTCTTGGCGTACTGAACGGTCAGTTCGAAGGCGCAGTGACCTGGGCATCAATGATCGGCGACCGTGAAACCGGTTATACCTCCGGCGCATTCAACCGCATGATCCGCATGGACCATCCGGATCTGATGAAGAAAATCCGTATCATCTGGGAATCTCCGCTGATCCCTAACGGCCCGATTTTAGTGCGCAGCGATCTGCCACCAGCCTTCAAAGCCAAACTGGTTTCTGCCATCAAGAAACTGGATAAAGAAGATCACGCCTGCTTCGTTAAAGCCGTGGGCGGTAAACAACATATCGGCGAAACGTCCCTGGCAGAATATCAGCAGATTATTGATATGAAGCGTGAGCTGACGAAAGGCGGTCGCTAACCCTTTACTCCCTCCCCTGCGAAGGGGAGGGTTGGGGTGGGGTATTAATGGCAATTCATTAAGAGAAAGTTTTTACCGTGAGTGTTGTTTGTAATATCCCTACCTGTCCTTGCCCTTCGCAGGGTGAGGAATGATTATTATCTGCAAACCGGAAATATTATTTTGAATAAAGACTTCAATCGTTATTATCAGCAGATCCGCGGAAAACAAAAACGTGAGGCACTGATCTGGTCAGGGCTGATGCTGTTGTTATATCTGTGGTCAGGCAATGTTTCCGAGCTTAATTTAAAAACGATTATTGTCTCCGCGCCTAGCTTCTTTGATTATATTGGTCAGACGGTACCGGTATTACACTGGTCATTGTTATTTGCTGACGGTCATACAGAAGGCTCACTGGCATATTGGGGATATCGTCTTAATATTCAGTTGCCGCTGATTTGGGAAACTATTCAGCTGGCATTATCCTCGACGATATTATCGACAGCGCTGGCCGTCGTTCTGGCGTTTCTCGCCGCGGGCAATACGGATTCACCAAAATGGGTGAAATTCAGCATTCGTACTTTTGTCGCTTTCCTGCGCACCATGCCTGAGCTGGCATGGGCGGTGATGTGCGTCATGGCCTTTGGCGTCGGCGCTATTCCGGGCTTTATCGCACTGACGTTACACACCGTCGGCAGCCTGACCAAACTCTTCTATGAATCGATTGAAACCGCATCCGATAAGCCGGTGCGCGGCCTGAGAGCCTGCGGAGCAGGGCGTTTGCAGCGTATGCGTTTCGCCATGTGGCCGCAGGTAAAACCGATTTTCCTGTCTTACAGCTTTATGCGCCTTGAAATCAACTTCCGTCAGTCCACTATCCTCGGTTTAGTGGGGGCCGGAGGCATCGGGCAGGAACTGATGACCTCAATCAAACTGGACCGCTATGACCAGGTCAGCATGACCTTACTGCTGATTATTCTGGTGGTGTCGGCGATGGATTTTCTATCCGGTAAATTGCGCAAACGCGTCGTGGAGGGCACTTTCTGATGTTAACTGATGCGCTCGAACCTCATGTGGTCAGCAGCCTGAAGCAGCAGCACGGGCATTTGTTTGCCGCGCAGCGCCGTTATCTGCGTTATCTCGCAATACTGGCTGTCGTCATTACGCTGTACTACGTTTATTTCTTCAGTTATTTCGGTATTCCGTGGAGCGAAGTAGTGCGCGGCACCCGTGAAGTCGGGCGGTATTTCCTGCGCATGTTTGTCTGGCATAACGTTTCCGAATGGCCATTTAAGTATTACTTCACGCAGATTGCGATCACGCTGGCAATTGTATTTGCGGGCACGATTACTGCGTCTTTCCTTGCTCTGCCACTTTCCTTTCTGGCGGCGCGCAACGTGATGTCAACGCCGGTACTCAGACCTGTTTCTATGGTTATCCGCCGTATTCTGGACGTGTTGCGCGGGCTGGATATGGCAATCTGGGGACTGATTTTTGTCCGCGCCGTCGGTATGGGACCGCTGGCCGGTGTGCTGGCGATTGTGATGCAGGATTTGGGCCTGCTCGGCAAACTGTATGCCGAAGGGCACGAGGCGGTGGAACGCTCGCCGAGCCGTGGTTTGCGGGCGCTGGGAGCTTCTCCGTTACAGACTCACCGTTTCGGGATTTTCACGCAATCCTTCCCGACATTCCTTGCGCTGTCGCTGTATCAGATTGAATCGAATACCCGTTCGGCCGCTGTTCTCGGCTTTGTCGGGGCAGGCGGGATAGGTCTGGTGTATGCGGAAAATATGCGTTTATGGAACTGGGATGTGGTGATGTTTATCACGCTTATTCTGGTCGCGATTGTGATGACGATGGATAAGATCTCTGCGATGTTGCGCGCCAAATATATTCATGGCGAAGAGATTGATTTGTTTGAGCCGGAAGAGCGAAAAATGAAGCCGCCGGTTGAGCTTTATCGTCCGTAACTCACCGCATTAAAAAGGCGGCATCCGCAGGGACGCCGCCTTTTGCTATTTTAGCGATGAAAGGTTACTCGTCGAAATACCAGTAACCCTGATTCACCAGATCCGTTAATACCAGAACAAATTCAGGATCCTGCAAGGCGCTGCCCAGTTCTTCGTGACCGATCAGCGTATAACGGCACAGTGCATCGGCCGCGTGATGCTGAGCCGTTTCCAGCGGTTCACTGTTCACAAAGAAACGTTCACCGACATTCAGCACGCGCAATCCGGTCAGACGGGTCAGGCTTTCACCCTGCATCAGTGCATCCACAATTTCCTGCGCTTCATAAGGTGGTTCCGCCGGGGCGATATCCAGCTCATGGCGTGGCGTGGTGGCGAAACGACCAAACCACTGTTTGAAATCTTCCGGCTGGCTGAGCATTTCAACCATCATCTGGCGCACACGTTCCAGCTCATACTCTTCAACTTTCCCGACGTGGTCACGCAGCGTTAAATCCGGATCGCTGTAATGATTGCCACCCAGATCGTTTTCCAGTGCGTAGTCAGCAAAACTGCTGATAAAATCGCGCGAGTTAGGGCCACGGAAACCGACGGAATAGTTGAGGGCCGTTTCATGGGTGAAACCGTCATGCGGGAAGCCTGGCGGAATATACAGAATGTCGCCCGGCTCAAGATCTTCATCAATGATTGGCGTGAAAGGATCGACATGCAGTAACGCCGGATGCGGGCAAAACTGACGCATCGGCAAGGCATCGCCCACGCGCCAGCGGCGGCTGCCCATACCCTGAATGATAAACACGTCGTACTGGTCGATGTGCGGACCGACACCGCCGCCGGGCACGGAATAAGAAATCATCAGGTCATCTAAACGCCAGTCCGGTAACACGCGAAAAGGCTTCACCAGTTCCGCAGCGGGCAGATGCCAGTGGTTCACGGCCTGCGCCAGCAATGACCAGCCGGTTTCGCCGAGCCCATCAAAATGTTCGAAAGGTCCGTTGCTCGCCTGCCATTCCCCATTTTTATGGCTCACCAGACGGCTGTCCACTTCCGGCTCCATCGCCAGACCGGCTAACTCGTCGGCAGAAATGGGATCGACGAAATTGGAGAACGCTTTTTTAATGACAACAGGTTTTTTTTGCCAGTATTTCTCTAAAAATTCCGGCCAGTCCAGATTGAGTTCATACGCCATGTGATTTACCAGTGGGAAGACAAACGGGCCTGATTATAGAGAGGGGAATACGCACAGCGCTTTGTCGTGGGTCAAAGCTTGGTAAATGAGGGGGAAGGGCAACAACGTGAAGGGGAAATCCTCCCCTTTACGGGGAGGATTAAAACCGATTTATGACTTAGCGGCCAGCACCACCAGTTTCTGGTTCACAAACTCCTTGATACCTAAATCAGACAGTTCACGACCAAAACCGGAGCGTTTCACACCGCCGAAAGGCAGTTCTGCTGCAGTATCGGTCGGCGAATTGACGTACACCATTCCGGTTTCAATCTGGCTCGCCAGCTTACGTGCACGGGTTAAATCGCGGGTGAACAGTGAACCGCCAAGGCCGTAATGGGAGTCGTTGGCGAGTTTCACCAGCTCCTCATCATTTTTGACCACATACACCTGCGCGACCGGGCCGAAGAACTCTTCAAAATACGCCGGATTATCGCGGGTAATGTGCGTCAGAATAGTCGGCTCGAAGAAATTCCCCGGATTATCGCTGACCTTTTTGCCACCAAAGTGCAATTTCGCACCGTGTTTGACCGCGTCATCCACCTGTTTACTCAGGGTTTTCACCGCATCGGCAGACGACAACGGTCCGAGGGTGGTGGATTTATCCAGTGGATCGCCCATTTTCAGCGCCTTAAAGTGCTCGGTGAATTTTTTTAGGAATTCGTCTGCCACTTTCTCGTGAATAATGAAACGCTTGGCGGCGGTACAGACCTGACCGGCATTCGATACACGCGCCTGAGCACCGGCTTTGGCTGCTTTATCAATATCGGCATCATCGAGAACGGCAAATACGTCATTCCCGCCCAGTTCAAGAGTTGATTTCTTGAGCTTGCCTGCGGCACGAGCAGCCACAATGGCCCCGGCTTTTTCCGAGCCCGTCAGCGCGACCCCCTGAACACGGTCGTCATCAATGATTGAGGCCACCTGATCCTGTGAAATAAACAGATTGGTATAGGCCCCTTTTGGCGCGCCCGCTTCGGCAACCAGTTTCTCAAAGGTTTCAGCACAATGAGGAACGATACTGGCGTGTTTGACGATAACACTGTTACCGGAAGCCAGATTGGGTGCCAGCACGCGCATCAGCTGATAGAACGGGAAATTCCACGGTTCGACGGCCATGATCACCCCGATCGGATGATGCTCAACCCAGGCTTCGCCGAGATCGGATTTATACGGCACAGGTTTGAGAAATTCCTCCGCTTTTTCAGCATAGAATTTCGCAATATCGGCGCAAATCTGCACTTCTCCACGGCTCTGACCGATGAGTTTCCCCATCTCGACACTGACCACTTCTGCCAGTTCATCTACACGTGAAGCCATCAGGTCTGAAAGTTTATGCAACACTTTCACGCGTTGTTTAATGTCGCCTTGCGCCCAGTCAGATTTATACAGGGCATGTGCTGTGGACAGCGCTTCCTCAACCTGTTGGTCATTATGGGTCTGATATTCTTTGATGAGTTTGTTATTGAAAGGATTTATCGTTTGATATGGCATGTGTTGCTCCTTGTTTTGTGGCGTGTCGTCGAAAACAACGGCACGTTGGAATTGAGGTGCGTTCGCCTTACTGCGTTCTTTCTCAACAGAACACTAAGCATAGACGAAAAAACGTGACCTCTGTCCCACAGACACCCCGTGCAACACAACAGTAATACCTGCTCAGTCCGCATTCTTACTGGTCCCGCCATACGCGGGCTGTGGCCCGTCTCTAAGAACAATCGGCTTTACGTAACTTTGCGGCGCGCTGTTAATGAATTGTTTTCAGCAAGCGATTGATAAATTTACCGCTCACTTTTATGCTGGCTTTCCTTCCAATTCCCGACATTGAGAAACTCATGAAGCTTGATGCGATTCCGTTTTGCACGACTGACTGGAGTGACGTAACGCCGACAAAACATCCCGGCGATACCGGCATGGCGCTGTGGCGTACGCAAAAATTTGGCGATATCCGGGTGCGTATTGTTGAATATTCAGCAGGTTATGAAGCAGATCACTGGTGCAGTAAAGGCCACGTGTTGTTCTGTCTGGAAGGTGAACTTCATACCCGTCTGGAAGATGGGCGCAAATTTACGCTGTCGCCTGGCATGAGTTATCAGGTGGCGGATAATGCCGAAGCGCATCGTTCCTCCACGCCGGTGGGCGCGAAGCTGTTTGTAGTCGACTAGTCGTTTGTTGTTTATAAGAAAATTCGCCGCCAGCCACGCGCTGGCGACAAGGAGCACCAGGTGAGTAAATTACGGGTTGGTATCATTTTTGGTGGTAAATCGGCAGAGCACGAAGTGTCACTGCAATCGGCAAAAAATATTGTAGATGCGATTGATAAGCAACGTTTTGATGTGACATTACTCGGCATTGATAAGAAGGGCGAATGGCATATCAATGATGCCAGCAATTACCTGATCAATGCTGAGAACCCTTCGCTGATTGCCCTGAACCGCTCGAATAATCAGGTCGCGCTGATCCCAGGGCAAACGGAAAATCAGTTAATCGAAACGCACAGCGCCAGCGCGCTTTCACAAGTCGATGTGATTTTTCCGATTGTCCACGGCACACTGGGCGAAGATGGTTCGTTGCAGGGATTGCTGCGTATGGCAAATATCGCCTTCGTCGGTTCGGGCGTATTAGGTTCAGCCGTGAGCATGGATAAAGACGTCACCAAGCGCTTGTTGCGCGATGCTGGTTTATCCGTCGCCCCGTTTGTCTGCCTGACACGCGCTAACCGCCAGAAACATACCTTTGCCGCAGTCTCTCAACAACTCGGCCTGCCGCTGTTCATCAAACCGGCGAATCAGGGATCATCAGTAGGTGTCAGCAAGGTCAGTGATGAGGCAGGTTTTGTGCGGGCGCTCGACGAAGCGTTTAGTTTCGACCATAAAGTCCTGGTCGAATCCGCCATTAAAGGCCGCGAAATTGAATGCGCAGTGCTGGGCAATGATTATCCGCAGGCAAGTGTGTGTGGGGAAGTTATCCTGCACGACGAGTTTTATTCTTACGATACTAAGTACATCAACGAATCCGGCGCTTCCATTGCTGTTCCGGCAGATTTGCCACCGGAAACGCATGACCGCATCCGCGCCATCGCTTTACAGGCGTTTCAGGTGCTGGAATGTCGCGGCATGGCGCGCGTGGACGTATTCCTGACGGAGCAAGGCGAGGTCATCATTAATGAAATCAATACGCTGCCAGGGTTTACCAATATCAGCATGTATCCAAAACTCTGGGCGGCCAGCGGCTTAGGTTACAGCGATTTGATCACCCGCCTGATTGAACTGGCACTGGAGCAACATCAGCAGGACAACCAGTTGAAAAGCTCGGCTAACTGACCGCCTGGTTTAAGGGAAAGATGAAGAAGGCAGGGAGAGATCCCTGCCTTTTGTATTTTTTGGAAATGTTTATTCCACCACCAGCTTCACCTGTTTTCCGGCCAGACTCAGCATCAGAATCAGGGCATCCAGAGTAAATTTATCCGTTTTCTTGTTCACTACGTCGGAAACCCGCGGGCGTGAAACCTGGAGCACTTTAGCTGCATCACTCTGACGCAGATTTTGCAGTGCTATCCAGCTGCCAATCTCAGTCATCAGTTGTTCCTTCAGGGCAATGGTCTGTGCGATTTTAGCTTGCGAATCTGCGTGTAAAGAGTGCGCTTCATTTTCGCTAAATCCTAAATCAGCGAAGACATTCCCGCCAGCTAGTGTGATATGGCGCGAGGCAACATCAATATCTTCTTTCATTTTCTCTCCTTTGGCGCTCTCTGAGGATTTCGGCGTACCGTGCTTTTATAATGGCAATATCCGTCAGAGGAGTTTGCTGAGTCTTTTTCGCAAAGCAATGAAGGATGTAAATCGCATCTTCAAATTTCGCGATATAGACAACCCGAAATGTGCCGGTAAAGGCATCAAGTTTAATTTCAACCACGCCGGATCCTCATTCATTGACGGATTTCCATTGCGTCGGGGGCAGGCCTTGCTGGATCTGCTCAAGTTCATAGCCTGCCCGCCTTTTGACATCAACAGGAAAATTGCGCAAATCTTTGAGTGAACTTCCCCGCCAGTCGATATTTTTAGTCACCGTCACTTTCCTTGTGTATAAAATTTTATACCTAAATATGTCTCACGCCAACACCTTTATATGACGGCAGGGGCTGTGAGCGAGAAAGCGGATAAGTTTTTGCGTGGCGTGCCGTAACAAATGTGATTTTGCCGACGCTGAAAAGGAAAAAGGCATCCCTGCCTTTTGTATTTTGTGATACTGATTACGCCCGATAACGCCAGAGCAGAATCGCTACACCTGCCAGGCTGGTGAGAGAAACGCTATAGAGTGCAATCGCGGCACCGGCACTTTCTGCCAGATATCCGGCAATACCGGTGGTGATGGCGGCGATGAACACCTGTCCGCGCCAGGCGAGAGCGCTGGCGCGTGCAACATCAGCGCCTTGAAATTGGCTCAGTACACCGAAAGTCCCCAATGCAAACACCACATTTGATGCCAGATGCGCGCCGAATATGAGCGTCAGCGCGGCAAGCGGCCATAAGGCGAAGTGCGGTAACAGAAAATATCCGCCCAGAAACACCATCAGACATATCAAGAGCCGCAGGTTGCTGGCGCTGTAATGCCGGAGTTTGTCCGCGTTGAGCAGCAGCGGACCGCAAAGTTGTCCGAGACTGCGCGCAAACAACAGCGGCAGTGCCAGACTGGCCGTATCCTGCGGATGCATTTGCTGAGCCAGCGCTGGTAATAATGCCATCGCCGGAGAACCCACCGCAGCGAGTGCCGGGAGCAGCAAGACGCTTCTTTTTTGCAAAGGCGTAAAAGCTTTCCAGTGTAGTGGTGGTTCAGTATTCGTTTCGGGAGAGGAATGATACGGGGAGGCTGCTTTAAAGAGGGCTAATGAGCCGGCCAGCAGAGCCGCGGATGCCGCGAAACTCAGTGCATCCAGAGCCAGAAGGTTAAGTGGCGAAAGCACATCAAACAGCAAAACGCCCAATCCGGTACCAAGTAAGACCTGAGCGGCAAAAATCAGGGTTTCCAGCGCTGTTGCCGCCGGTAACTCTTCAGTGTTAAGGCCGCGTTTGAACAACAACGTCAGTGCCGGATAACTCATCCCGCTGAACAATGCTTCGGCAGACTGAACGGCCAGCAGCGCCAGAATATTATGAGTCAGCACCCCATACAGCGGCATTATCAGCGCCAGCATACCGAGTATTTCGCACAAGATCAGAATGCGCAGCGGTGACATCTTCCGGCAAAGTCTTTCACCCCAGATGCTGCCGAGAAAACCGGGCAGCGTCGCCAGCATATACGCCAGTGTCAGTATCGCGGGTGAAGCTTGCCAGCGCAGCAGTTGACCAAAAACCACTACCTGCGTCAGACCATTTCCGAGTGAAGATAAAATAAAGGCACAGCCCAGCAGACGCAGCCAGCGGTGACTGCGTAATGCGCGTATCAGCGCATGCAATAACGAATTCATGAATGAGATTCTCATCTGAAATAACAGGAACCCCCGCATTGCTTTCAGGCAACAGGGATATAAATAACTGTCAGTGATGAGAATTCGTTACATCGGGATTAAGAACCTGAATGGAAACAGAAGAGAAAAATGTAGCACAAAAAGAAGCGGATGGAAGAGGGTGGCATGAATGTGTGATCTGCAGACACGAAAAAGGCGGCAAACGCCGCCTCTTCAGCTTACTACCTGACTTTACCGCTGGGCTTATTTATACAGTTCAGCTGTGCCGTACAGATGGTTATCACCGGAAGCACCGATAATACGGTAAGAACTTGCACCGGCTTCACTGGCTTTAGCATTCAGTTTGTCCTGCAGGCTGCTCAGGCTGTTACCTGAAGTTGCGCTGACGACACCAATCGCCTGCTGACCTGCCGGTGCAGACTGAACTTCAGTCGCAGCCAGAGTAGAGAATGAAGCTGTTGCCAGAGCAATAGCGGCGAGAGTCATTGTGATGTTTTTCATATTGTTTTTCATAAAATATGTCCTCTATTCGTATATTGAGCTTTGCCAGGCGTTGTCATCAACGTTCATTTAATGGGCAAAGCAGTCTTCTGTCCGATCTGACATCTAGCTTATTAATCGTTAACTAAATGTCGGTTACCCTAAACGCAAAACTTCTTACTTATTTGTACAACTCAGCAGTGCCGTGCAGATGGTTGTCACCAGAAGCACCGATGATGCGGTATGAACTTGCGCCAGCTTCGTTAGCTTTTGCGTTCAGTTTGTTCTGCAGGCTGGATAAATCGTTGCTTGATGAAGCACTTACTACACCGATTGACTGCTGGCCAACAGGAGCTGACTGAACTTCAGTCGCTGCCAGGGTGGAGAAAGAAGCGGTAGCAAGGGCGATTGCAGCTAATGTCATTGTGATGTTTTTCATGATGATGTTCCTTTTTATCTGTTTATCAGCAGGTGATGATTAGGTCAGACGCTTTAAGTTAACGTTCGATAATTAAATCTTAGACCTGGATCACATTCTGCGCAACTCATTTATTTATTAATCGTTAACTAATTGTGCGGAACAATCTGCTAACGCGTCTTCATCTCTTATTTGTACAACTCAGCAGTACCGTACATGTGGTTTTCACCGGAAGCGCCAATGATGCGGTAAGAGCTTGCACCGGCTTCAGTCGCTTTAGCGTTCAGTTTTGACTGCAGGGTGCTCAGGTCACCGTTAGATGAAGCACTGATAGTCCCGATAGTTTGTTCACCTGCCGGAGCAGACTGAACTTCAGTGGCTGCCAGGGTAGAGAAAGTTGCGGTTGCCAGTGTCAGGGCAGCAATGGTCATTGCGATAGTTTTCATGATGTTTATTCCTGTTCATTAATTTTTTTCGGGGAGCCCGATGCAGGCGCCTCAGTTTCAGGTCAACGTTACTTATTAGTTAACGTTCGATAAGTAAATGGTAAGGGGTGTTGCGAGTTTGTGCAAGATGTTTTTTTAATGAGCATTAACTAATTGTGCTGTGACTCAGATCACGCCTGGATGGGTTGTTGTTTGTGTTTTGTTAAATTTATGTTTTTAAAATGGTTCGCCGGAAAGGAATGAAACAGCCATATCCATAATTTCGCTAAATGAATCTTTAATGATCGCTAAGTTAATGGTTGGCTCTGACCGGAGAGGGTGATAAAACAGGGGTCGGCTGAAAAAGATAAGGCGACCAGAGCCGCCTTATCGTTATTCCTGCCCTGACTAACTTTCGTCAGGCGCCGCGCTTAGTAGTAAATAGAAGCGGGCTGATGACCAGAGGTCGAAGGTGCAGGTGGCTGAGTTGGAGAAGTGGAAATACGGCCCTGTGTAACTTTTTTGTTCGCGCAGGTTGCCGGGTTACAGAAGTTACTGTCACCGGTCACATTGACCATTCTCACTTCCTGACTCAGTAAAGGCATCATGATAACCTGCTGTGCGGCAACATTGGCAACCGGTACAGCGGTTAGTGCCAGAACTGCAAGAAGGGTTTTAAAGTTACTCATGATGTTACGTCCTGGGTTTTGTTGCTTATCAAAGCGTTTGTAGCTGTGCTGCTTTGCGGGTTTGAGTGATTTTCTTATCGCTCGATAATTAAATAATAAACTCCGCTGGACTTGTGCGCAACTATTTTTAATAATGATCGTTAAGTTATTTCTATAACTATTTTAATAACCATAATCACAATGGTGATGGAAGGAGGGTGTATGAGCACTGAACAGACGGCTTTGGTCCGGAAAAGTCGCGGTCGCCCAAAACAGTTCGACCGTGGAACTGCTCTGAGCAAGGCCCTGAATTTATTCTGGCGCCATGGTTACGAGGCCACTTCATTAGCCGATTTGGTCGAAGCAACCGGTGCGAAGGCACCTACTTTGTATGCTGAATTCGGTAACAAAGAAGGGCTTTTTCGTGCAGCCGTTGAACACTATCTGAAAAACTTTTACGAAAAGAGCTCATGTTTACTGAGCAGAACAGATTTGTCCGTCGAAGATACGGTTGGCCGTTACCTGCGTGCCATCGTTGAGCTGTTTACTGATTGCGATACGCCAAGTGGCTGCTTCATGATCAGCGCATCATCCGGGATGTCTTCATCGTCTGCGGATATTGCTGAAATGCTGCGTGCCCGCCACCTCTCGCAGGAACGCACTCTTTTTGAATATTTCGAGAAGAAAAAAGAGAGTGGCGATCTGACGGCGGTTACAGACAGCGCACTGCTGGCGAAATACCTCGCCTGCACCATTCAGGGCTTCTCCGTTCAGGCCCGTGACGGTGCAAGTTCAGCTGAGCTAAACCGGTTGATCGACGTAGTCATGAATCTGTGGCCGGAGCTGACTAAAGCCACGGTTGTCAGTAAAGCCGCACACTAACCGCTGAGTTTCAGACAATTGTTAAGAAAGAGAATAGAACGCCAGGTGCTGAGTATTTCGGGCCTGGCGTTAGGCGGTATAGACTTTGAGAAACCGGCGGGTGATCCGGGGCTTTTTGGCCCTGACAGCATCACCTGGCGAATTCACGGAGACTTCTCCTCAATGCTTTGTGGCGGTGTCAGTGCTTTACTGCTGCAGATGCTTCATCCGCTGGCGCTCGCCGGTGTCTGGGATCATTCCTCATTTCGTGAAGATATGCTTGGCCGTCTTCGCCGCACCAGCCAGTTTATTTCGGCGACGACTTTTGCGCCGGTTGATGACGCCAATGCATTGATCGAAAAAGTAAAATCCATCCATTTACGCGTCACCGGAACCGATGTTTATGGCACGCCGTATGCAGCCAGTGACCCGGATTTACTGGTCTGGGTACACGTAGCCGAAGCGTATAGCTTCCTGCAATCGCATCTGCGCTACCGCAATCCTTCACTCAGCCTGAGCGATCAGAACCGCTATTATCAGGAGTTTGCCCGCGTGGCAGAAAGCCTTGGTGCGATAAATGTGCCCGCCAGCGTGGCAGCGATAGAAGACTATTTGCAGGCGATGCGCCCGCAGTTACGCTGCGATGAGCGCACGCTGGAAGTGGTGAGATTATTGCAAAATGCGCCTGCGCCAAGCCGTCTGGCAAAGCCGGTCGGCAGCCTGATGATCAGTGCCGGAATTGAGCTTTTACCCGACTGGGCGGCTTTGCAACTGGGGATTTCTCTTTCCCCGCGCAAGCGCCGAAGCATTCGTTTCGCCACCCGACGCATTGCAGGCGTACTGCGCTGGGCGGTGAGAAACGGCTCATGGCACCGGGCCATGCGCCGTATGGGACGTCAGAACTGATCGTTAAAGATGCGGGTAAACACCCGGACCAATCGGCAAACCGAGCAGATACCAGCCCACCAGCATCAGCAACCACACCACGAAAAATACAATCGGATACGGCAGCACCAGTGAATAATAGGTGCCGAGTTTCGCCTCCTTGTTGTACCGCTGAAGGAAGCCGAGGAACAGCGGAACGAACGGCGACATTGGCGCGAGCGGAATAACGGAAGAATCCGCCACGCGGAATACGATCTGGGCGAAAGCCGGATGGAAGCCGAGCAGCATAAACATCGGCACGAAAATCGGTGCCAGAATCGACCATATAGCCGAGCCGCTGGCGATAAACATACACAGCAACGCCGACAGGAAAATCAGCCCGAGAAACGCCGGGATCCCGGTCATGCCTAAGTTTTCCAGCACATCCGTCAGTCCGATAGCCATGAATTTCCCCATATTGCTCCAGTTAAAAAACGCCACAAACTGAGAGAGCGGGAACACCATCACAATAAAACCAGCCATCGATTTCATCGGATCAACCAGCAGATCCGGCACATCGCTGGCGCTGCGGATTTGTTTCGTGACCATGCCGTAAGGCACTGAAATCACGAAGAAGAACAAGATGATCAGCGGCACAATACCCTGAATAAACGGCGAAGGGATAATCCCGCCGGTTTTCGGGTTACGCAGCGGCGCGGCTTCCGGCACCACCAGCAACGCGACCAGTCCGATAAACACCAGCGCCGCAATACCGCTGGCCATCAGCCCGCGGTTCTGCTCCGGCGTCAGTTTTTTCATCTCTTCATTGCGCTCGCCCTGATATACCGGCAGGCGTGGCTCGACGAATTTATCGGTCAGAACAGCGCCGACAATGGTCAGTAGGATCACCGACGCGGCCATAAAGTACCAGTTGTCGATCACGCTGACCTGCACCGCCGGATTGATGGCTTTCGCCGCTTCGGTACTCAGGCCGGATAACAACACATCCGTCGTCACAATCAGCAAATTAGCAGTAAATCCGCAGCCCACACCGGAAATTGCGGCCAGCAAACCGGCCACCGGATGGCGCCCGACGGCGAGGAAAATCAGCGCGCCCAGCGGCGGCATCACCACCAGCGCAGCATCCGATGAGATATGGCTGAAGAAGGCGATAAAAATCACCATATAACTGGCGTAGCGGGCATTCACTTTGGATGCCATTTTATACATCAGGCTTTGCAGCAGCCCGACACGCTCCGCCAGTCCTGCACCGATCACCAGCGCCAGAATCGAGCCCAGCGGCGTAAATCCGCTGAAATTTTTGATGACGTTCGGCAAAATCCACTGAATACCTTCCACACTCAGCAAATTCTTTACGCGGATGATCTCGCCGTTGGTCGGGTTTACCGCCGTGATGTTGAACCATGAAATCACTGCACTGGCGATCATCAGTAAAGCAATCAGATAAACAAATAATAAAAACGGATTGGGAATTTTATTACCAATGCGTTCAACCCACTGGAGAAATCCTCCCGGGCTCTGGCCGGAATCCTGCGCCTGAATACTCATCTGTTAACCCTCTGTCGTGTTTGATTTTTTTATAATTTTTCCGCTCATCAACGCCGGAACGTGGCGCAGATGAGCGGTTTACTTCATTAACTGACAACAATGATTTACTTCAGTGGTGAAGGTTTCACACCCGCCGGGATCGGACACTGGTACGGGCGTCGTGCGCGTTGTTCATCGCGCTCTTTCTGACAGGCCGCCAGTAAATCCGGCTGAGTGAACAGTTCAAGTGCGGTTGAGGACATGACTTTTGCCGCCAGACACATCCCTTTATGCGCGATGGAAGTGCGTCCCTGGGACACAATCTGCCAGGTATGCAGAGGTGAGCCGACCGCAAAACATGGGCTGAAACACTGCGCCGTCGGCACCAGCCAGCTGACATCACCGACGTCCGTTGAACCGTAGAGGATATTGCCGTTCGGGGCATACGGTGCAACGTGGTCAGTCAGCGGGGAATGGCGCAGGGTCTCGGCGAATTCCACGCCTTCTGCGCCACTGGTGCGGGAAATATTCAGCAGATTATTATCGATATCCTGATCCGTCAGCGTGGCATGAATCGACGCCGCAAACGCCCGCTCTTGGTCGGTGTAATGCGGTGCGCCGAAAGCCTGCACATACTGATACATCGCGCTTTCCAGCGTGCGGTTAGGGACATAATTAGAACAGGCCTTATCAAAGCGCATCGACATCTGCGTGCCGGTCATCAGTGCCGCGCCTTTCGCAATATCCACCACACGGTCGAAAATCGCCTGCGCCTGATCCATCTGCGGCGCGCGCACCAGATACAATACTTCCGCGTCAGCCTGCACCACGTTTGGCGAAATCCCGCCTGCGTTGGTGATCGCATAATGCAGGCGCGCTTCCTGAATGATGTGTTCGCGAAGGAAGTTCGCGCCGGTATTCATCAGCGTCAGGGCATCCAGGGCGCTGCGACCCAGATGCGGCGCAGCGGCGGCGTGTGAGGACACGCCTTTAAAGCTGAACGAAGCCTGAATATTGGCCAGCGTCTGGTTGCTGAACATGCCGCTGTAGGTTTCCGGGTGCCAGGTCAGCGCGGCATCGACGTCATCGAACAACCCTTCGCGCGCCATAAAGGTTTTGCCGGAACCGCCTTCCTCACCGGGACAGCCGTAGAAACGCACCGTGCCCTGAATGTTTTCACGTTCCATCCAGGCTTTTACCGCCAGCGCGCCGCCGAGTGCCGCCGTACCCAGCAGATTATGGCCGCAGCCGTGCCCGTTACCATTTTCCACCAGCGGCTGCGCCACATCGCAACCGGCTTTCTGACTTAAACCGGCCAGCGCGTCGAACTCACCGAGCAGGGCGATCACCGGCTTACCGCTCCCGAAGCTGGCGATAAACGCGGTTTCCATGCCACCGACGCCACGCTCAACGGCAAATCCGCGGGCTTCGAGTTTGTCAGCCAGTAATGCAGAGGAGAAGGATTCTACAAAGCGGGTTTCGGGATGATCCCAGATGGCATCGCTGATTTCTGCCAAGGCGGGTTGCTGGTTATCGATAAAGTCATTGATGAAACTGACGATGTTTTTTTGATGAGTCATCAGTTTTCTCCTTTGAATTCAGCAATATTCAGCGCCAGAGCCGCCAGCGTTTTGATGCCCTGCATCATCACTTTTTCATCAAAATCGAACAGTTCATTGTGATGACCCGCGCTCAGATCGGTGCCGAAAATCACATAAGAGGCTTCGCCGCCGCGGGATTTAACGCGCTCCATCATGTACGTGGCGTCTTCCGAACCGGCGGCGCCTTCCTGACGGTCAATGATTTGTTCGAATTCGCCAAGTTTTTCTGCCTGCTGGTGGATGTAATTCACCCAGGCTGGCGTTGGCGTGCTGCTTTGCGCTGCACCCATCAGTTTGATCTCGAATTTCACCTGATGCATTTCGGCTGCGCCGGAAATCACTTTCAGCGCCTGCTGATAAATAAATTCGTTCACTTCATTGGTTGTGCCGCGCGTTTCCACTTTCATGGTGGCGCTGGATGGCACCACGTTACGTCCGGTACCCGCCTGTAAAACGCCGACATTGATGCGTGAATCACCGCCGCTGTGGCGCGGGATCGCGTGTAAACCGAGCGTTGCCTGCGCCGCTGCCAGCAGTGCGTTGCGACCGTCTTCCGGTTTGCCGCCTGCGTGTGAGGCCACGCCGGTGAAATTCACGTCGAGTTTGGTGGTCGCCATAAACGTGTCGTTACCGCAAACGATGTGATTCGCGGGTACGCCGGTGCCGATATGCACGGCGGTGAAATAATCCACATCATCCACTACACCGGCTTCAACCATTGATTTCGCGCCGCGTGTGCCTTCTTCGGCGGGCTGGAAAATCAGTTTGATGGTGCCGCACAACTGGTCACGCACCTGCATCAGCACTTCCGCCAGCCCGAGGCCGATGGTGGTATGCCCGTCGTGACCGCAGGCGTGCATCATGCCGTTATTGGCAGAAGCAAATCCTTCGCGGTACGGGCGGTGCTCATCTTCCAGTACTTCGCATAAATCCAGGGCGTCCATATCCACGCGAAAACCCATCACCGGACCGGGACGACCGGTTTCCAGCGTGGCGACAATACCGGTGAAACCGCCGGAAAAATGCGGCATCCAGCGGGCAATCGCACCCTGTTCCAGCGCACGCTGTTCCTGTTCAGCCAGCACTGCGGGAGAAGGCAAACCCATGCGTGACGGGGCATCAATGACTTCTTTACCCAGTTTCAGCGCATAACCGAGCTTTTCCAGACGATCGGCAACCAGCGTAGAGGTACGGAATTCCAGCCAGCCGGATTCGGCGTATTTATGCAGGTCACGACGTTGCGTTTGCAGGGCAGGGAACAGCTTTTCTACACGTTCAGAAATCTCATTAACCATCTCGGACTCTCTTTTTATACAGACATGCAGGCTTTCCGCGCAGCGGCAGAAAGGAGGAAATCAACGCTTTGAGAAGTGCAGGCCTGCACGCAGAAAGCGGCGAAAGGCGGCCTTAGATGATTTTCAATGTACATAAAGCAATCAGGCCATATAAGATGCCAAAATCTTCTCAATGATAATCAGGAGTTATCAAAGAATTTCATGCCATCACAAATAAAAATGCATCAGTTGCGGGCTTTTGTGTCGGTTGCACGTCAGGGAAGTATTCGTGCGGCGAGCCGGACGCTAAATCTCTCGCAGCCCGCGCTGACCAAATCGATTAAAGAGCTGGAAGAAAGTCTCGGGGCGAGATTATTTATCCGGCGTCGTCAGGGCGTGACGCTAACTGACTGTGGTGAGGCGTTTTTTAAGCGCGCAAGCCTGATTCTGGAAGAGCTGCGCGTCGCACAGGAAGATATTTCTCAGCGCCTTGGTGGCACCAGCGGCAGGGTAAATCTCGGTGTCGGTGCCAGTATTGCACGCACGATCATGCCGGAAGTGGTCGACCGTTTTCACCGCGAATTCCCCAATGTGAAGGTGCGCATCGCCGAAGGACAGCTGGTATCGATGATCCCGGAACTGCGTCAGGGCGAGCTGGATTTCACCGTAAATACCTATTATCAGGGTCCCTTTGATAACGAACTGTTATATGAAAAGCTTATGGATAAAGAGTATCGGGTAGTGGCAAGGCGCGGTCATCCGATGCAGAACGCCCGCTCGATAAAGGAACTTTTACACTGCGACTGGACGATGCCGACGCCACGCGGCAGCTATTACAAACTGCTCAGTGAAGTGTTCAGTGAAATGGACGCGGAGCCGAATATCAGCGTGATTTGCGAAACGTTTATGTCGTGCACCAGTCTGATTGCGAAGACCGACTTTCTGAGCGTGCTTTCTATTGATGTCATTAACGATCCGGTCATCGGCCAGAGTCTGGTGGCGTTGGATCTCGACCTGCCGCTGCCGAAAGCCACGTTCTATCTTATTCAGCGACGTGATACCACACTGACGCCAATGGCCGCGCATCTGGCACAACTGTTCCGCATGTATTGCCGCTGATGTCGAAATTTTGACAAAAAAGCGCCTGTTTTAATGACTTATCGGGGATTTTTGGGAATATTGCCCGTTATCGGGCTGGCTTATCCGTTCTACACTGACCATCACAGGGAATAATAAGCTTCCTAATATTGTTGAGGTCATATGCGCCAGTCCGACATAGTTGCTGAAGTCAGTAACGACAAACAAACCCTGACCGCGCTGGTCGAGCAGGACAACCGCGTGGTGTATTTCTACATTTTCGCCCGCGAAGATTTGCGCGACCGCTTTCCGAAAATGCGCGCCTGCTGGGTACGCAATCTGGTGCCCGCGCCGGTGAACGATGATACCGACGCGATGGAGCAGGGAATGGCCCCGATGCTGGCGGCGCAATATTGCCGCAACCTGGAAGGCGAAGCGCCGCTGGATCCGGCACAAATTCAGATCCTGTGGAATGAGAGCGATGACGGCGCGGCGCTTTGGTATCAGGGATTGTTGCTGGCGGTGATCCCCGGCTGGAGTTTGTATATCGACCATTCGGTGTGTTATTCCGCCGGCTGCATTAAACAGAATCCGCTGACCTTCCCGCTGGGTTCTGCCTCGACTAACGCCCAGTGTGAACTGGCAGAAAAGACCCGTCTGTTCTGGCGTGACTGGCAAAATGAGTTCAGCAATCCGTGGCCGAAAATTCAGCGCAAACTGCTGGAATCCTATGAAGACCGTTTTGGGCCGTCGCTGAAATATTACCTGATCAATCAGGGCAGCTGGCCCCCGATGGCGATTTCCCAGCATGAAGATGAAGAAAACTATTATTTCTTCACCGTCGGCATGAGCATTCGTCCGATGCCGCAAATCGACATTGTACTCAATGATGAAGCGGAAAAGCACCGCCGCATCGAACTGGCATTTTCAGTTGGCAAAGAGTACGTCACCGAAGAAAACGCCGTACAGATGGCGAGTGCGTTGTCCGGTTACGCGCAGGTTCCGTGGACCACGCTCAGCTGGCTGGGCGAAGGTCATACGTTAATGTCGCCGATGGCTCCGCTGGGTTTTGAAGGCCATGTAATTTCCTCCGCACTCTGCGGTCCGGCGGACAAAATGCGTCTGCCGAAAATCTACGGCGACCCGGTGAATCAGTTCTGGGTGAGCCCGGTGTTTACCAGCGAACTGGAGTTCGCCCAGGGTAAGCCAAACGGTGGATTTGAACTGGTGGCCGCGATGATCGAAAACGACATCGGGTTTGTGTTTGCGCCGAGAAGCGCAGTGATTTGATGTCAGACCGGACATCGGGCGGTTTCTTCAGAACGAGTGAATTTCGGTTTCTCACCACCTGCGCTCATTTGGCTACTCGTGCCGAAACCGACCAAAGAGGGCTATGACGAGCCCTCTTTGGGATCTCCACGTCTTAAAATGCGCGCTTTGCTCGCTGACAATGTTTCATAAGCAGCAGCGATAGCCGCAAAATCCCGCCGCTGCGCGGTTCCCTTCGTTCGGGCTTCAACCCGCGCAAAAGACGCGCGGTTTTGCGACTCTCCTCCGGCGGAATTTTGGAACCGGCCTCAGGCTATTACTTCACAACCTCACTGATTTTGATTTGAAAAGCCAATGGGTTTTGAATTTAAGATAGTGCGGGCGATTCAGAAATCTTGCTGAGTGAGAGGTTGCAGACCAGAGGCTGCAAACCCGAAACGAAGGCACCGCGCAGCGGCAAGATTTCCAGCCTGACGCCGTGGTAACTGAAACATAGCCAGCGAGCGGAGCGCGTTTTGAAAAAGCGGGGAGAGATCCAAGAGAGGGAAAGCACTTCCCTCTCTTGGGCGGTTTCGGCGCAGTGTGATAGGTGATCACCGCACGTAAGAAACCGAAATATTCTCGTTCTGAACTGATTAAGCCGCCTTAATGCCCGGCTTCGGCATTAAAATCCTCTGCATCCACATCATATCCCGATGGTTCCCAGCGTATCGCGGTCAGCACGATCAATCCGGCCAGCGGTGCTAACGCAATAACCCAGAACACGCCGGTGCCGAGTGCTGCGGAAAGTACCGGGAACAGGAACAGGGAAAGCGTTGAGCTGGCGCGCATCAGCGTCTGGTTGAAGCCGACCCCCATGCCGCGCAGCGACGTCGGGTAGCTCAGGGACGCAAACGTCATCGTGTGCGAGCCCGGACCGAAGCCCTGACCGAACAGGAATAACGCCAGCATGGCGATGGAAATCGCTGCTTCACCGCCGTCTGCCGGACGACCCACCAGCGCGAGGCCGATCATCGCCACCAGCTGACAGGCATAACCGGCGTAGGTCATTTTCCATGCGCCAAATTTTGACACATATCTCACCGCAATCAGGCCGCCGACGAAGGCGAAGCACAGATTCAGGCCAAGCGAGAACAGAATGGTGCTGATCATCGACTGTTTCAGGAAGCTGGATAAAATCACCGGCAGCCCGAATGCCACAGCGTTGTAAGCAAAGGACGAGGCCACGGCAGTCACGGTCGCCAGCACGGTGCGGCGCAGATAAATACCCTGCAACAGCGTGCCGTAGTTGCGCCATGCGGCTTTGCGCACTTTGACCTGCGGTGTTTTGTCGGCATCGTCGGCAACGACCGCATTAATGTTGTATGACTTACGCAGGATCGCCGCAGCGCTTTGCAGGTCGCCCTGATTCGCTGCCCAGACCGGGGATTCATTCATATAACGGTGACGGATAGCGATAATCAGAATCGCCGGAACCGCACCGAAACCGAGGATCAGACGCCACAACCAGTCGGTATGCGTGGCAGGTAACACCGCGTAAAGCAGCAGAACCAGCAGATAGGAAACGCTGATCGCCGCGTACCACGTCGGGCACCACATCGCCACGCGCGAGGCTTTATTGCCGCGCCCCTGCAGTTTTGAGAACTCCGCCAGAAACGCCATCGCTACCGGTAAATCGATGCCGACGCCTAATCCCATCACGAAACGCGAGCCGCCGAGCACCCATTCGTTTGGCGCAAAAGCACAGGCCAGCGCGGCAATCACGAAGAAGAACATGTCGGCCATGAACACGCGGTAACGGCCAATTTTGTCGGTCAGATAGCCGCCAAAGAGTGCGCCGACAATCGCCCCGAAGGTGATAGCCGACGCCACAAAGCCCGCGCCGGAAGGCGTAAGGCCGAACTGGCGGGTGATATCTTTCATCCCGAAGGCCAGCGCACCGAGGTCGTACGCGTCGAGGAAAACGCCGCCTAGTGCGATAGCAATCACGACACGTGCGTCACTGATTTTCGCAGCGCCGCGGTTCACTAACTGAGTAATATCGGCAGCGGAACGAATCACCACCGGCTGGTCAGACGCAGAATCTGCGCTGTAATCCCCTGAAGAGGCGGCGGGAGAGGCCGCAAATGAATCAGACATTATTGTGTTTACGCTTTTTGACAAAAAAACCAGCATAGAGGGGAGGTGATGCCCGTCACAAGTCCTGATTAGATGCTGAGTAAAAACAAATGGCTATAAGTTAAAGCAAAGTGTTCTAAGGCGGTGCGACCCGCCGATTTTTCCGCGGAGGAGGGCGCTCATTCCTCTGCGATTTCACGGATAAGCTTCGAACATTTCGGCATTTTACTCTGCTACCGCGGCCTGCTTTTATGGCTCACCATCCATTCCCCTGCGCGAAATTGGACTATTCTTGTTAGCAGCTTGTTTATTCAGATGAAAGCAGAAAGACAAAGCAGTCGCCGGGCGACAAAAACCAACATAACCCGATAAGAGGATAGAACATGACTGTAACAACAGGGCAGGTAAGGGGATTTTCAGTGGCAGCGCTGGCGCTGGTTTCAGCGTTAAGTTTCAGCGCACAGGCCGCTGATGATGCCGTGCGTGTCGGCTCAAAAATTGATACCGAAGGTTCGCTGCTCGGTAACATTATTATTCAGGTGCTGGAAGCCAACGGTATTCACACCACCAATAAATTGCAGCTGGGAACAACGAAAGTAGTGCGTGGCGCAATCACCGCCGGTGAAATCGATATCTATCCGGAATACACCGGTAACGGCGCGTTCTTCTTCTCTGACGATAAAGATCCGGCGTGGAAAAATGCCCAGGCCGGTTTCGATAAAGTCAAAAAACTGGATTACGACCAGAACAAAATTGTCTGGCTGAACCCGTCTCCGGCGAACAATACCTGGACTATCGCGGTGCGTCAGGACGTGGCCAGTGCACACAACCTGAAATCACTGGGTGATTTGGGCAAATTCATCAGCAGCGGCGGCGAGTTCAAACTGGCGGCTTCGGCAGAATTTATCGAGCGTCCGGACGCTTTACCTGCGTTTGAAAATGCCTACGGTTTCAAACTGACTCAGGCGCAGTTGCTGTCGCTGGCGGGCGGTGATACGGCGGTAACCATCAAAGCAGCAGCGGAAAAAACCTCCGGTGTGAACGCGGCGATGGCCTACGGTACGGACGGTCCGGTCGCGGCGCTGGGTCTGCAAACGCTGGAAGATCCGAAAGGCGTGCAGCCGATTTATGCGCCTGCGCCAATCATCCGAGAGGCGGCTCTGAAAGCGCATCCGAACATTCCTGATTTGCTCAAACCGGTATTTGCTTCACTCGACACCAAAACATTGCAGGGCCTGAACGCGAAAATCGCGGTTGATGGTCAGGATGCGAAAAAAGTGGCGGCGAAGTATTTGCAGGAAAAAGGTTTCGTTAAAAAATAACCGGGCAGTGACGCCCGGAGCACGGCCCTCGGGTCGTGCTCTTTCATATCAGGTAATGTTTTGACTTATCACTCACCCGTTAAAAACCGTGTCCTGCTGACGCTGGTTTTACTGCTGTTACTGGCCGGTTTCGGACTGGCCTTCGTCAGCCATGCCCCTAACCGGCTGGTGTCCGGCAAAGGTATATCGCTGGCGAGTCTGCTGAATGGCTATTCTGCATTACTGCTTTTGCCCGCCGTTTTGCTGCTGGTCTGCGCCTTTCTGACGCTGTATGGCCGTAATCATTTAGGGGTGATGCTGCTGGCGGAAATCCTGCTGACCGCGTTGGTCTGGCTGGCGGGGCACAGCGCACTACAACTGGCGGGTGGCGACGAAGACAGTATCGCGCGCACCTCGCTCGGCGGCGGTTTCTGGGCGGGCGCGGCGCTTTGTCTGCTGATCGCCTCTGATGCCATATCCCGTTTTACCCGCAATCACAGCCTGCGCATTTTGCTTAATGTGCAGATGGTCGTGCCGGTGGTTTTGCTGCTGGCGTACGGTCAGCTTGCCGAACTTTCGCTGCTCAAGGAATACGACAACCGTTCTGACGTGTTTAACGACGCGTTGTGGCAGCATCTGGGCATTTTGTTTGGCACGCTGGTGCCTGCGGTGCTGATTGGCCTGCCGGTCGGTTTGCTCTGTCACCGCAAACCGCGCTGGCGCGGGCCGGTATTATCCGTGCTGAACATTATCCAGACCGTGCCGTCTATTGCGCTGTTTGGCTTACTGCTTGCGCCGCTGGCCGGGCTGGCAAAAGCATTGCCGTGGCTGGCGGATCACGGGATCAGCGGTATCGGACTGGCTCCGGCAATTATCGCGCTGGTGCTTTATTCGCTGCTGCCGCTGGTGCGCGGCGTCATTGCCGGGCTGGAGTCGGTGCCGGAGGCGGTGATTGAATCCGCCCGGGGCATGGGCATGAACCGCGCGCAGGTATTTTTCCGTGTGCAGATGCCGATTGCCTTGCCGGTTGTTCTGACCGGCGTGCGTATTGTGGCGGTGCAAACGGTCGGTATGGCGATGGTCGCGGCGCTGATTGGTGCGGGCGGGCTGGGCGCGATTATGTTCCAGGGGTTGCTGAGCAGCGCGCTGGATCTGGTGTTACTCGGCGTGATCCCTGCGGTGCTGATGGCCGTTGTCGTCGACAGTCTCTTTAAATTTGCAGTCTCAATTCTGGAAACCACACGCAGATGATTCATTTCAAGCAGGTAAGCAAACACTTTGCCGGAAAAGCGGTCGTGCGTGACCTGACGCTGGAAATGGCCAAAGGCGAATTCACCGTTCTGATCGGCACGTCCGGTTCGGGAAAATCCACCACACTTAAGATGATCAACCGGCTGGTGGAGCACGATCGGGGCGAGATTTTATTTGCCGGTGAACCGATAGAAAAATTCCGCGCGCAGGATTTACGCCGCCGGATGGGCTACGCCATTCAGTCGATTGGCCTGTTCCCGCACTGGACGGTGGAAGAGAATATTGCGACCGTGCCGCAGTTGCTCAAGTGGCCGAAAGTGAAAATCCGCGACCGCGTGACCGAACTGCTCGAGCTGCTCAATCTGGATCCGAAACAGTTCCGCCATCGTTATCCGCATCAGCTTTCCGGTGGTCAGCAGCAGCGCGTCGGCGTGGCGCGTGCGCTGGCGTCAGACCCGGAAGTGTTGCTGATGGACGAACCGTTCGGCGCGCTCGATCCGGTGACCCGCGCAACGTTGCAGGAAGAAGTGGCGCGCATCCATAAAATGACGCACCGCACCATTGTGCTGGTGACACACGACATCGACGAAGCGCTGGCGCTGGCCGACCGCATCGTGCTGCTTAACGACGGACAAGTGGTGCAACAGGGAACGCCGCTGGAATTACTGACTCAACCAGCGACGCCGTTTGTGCGTGATTTTTTCGGCGGCAGCGATATGGGGATCCGTTTGTTGTCACTGCGCGAAGTCGGTTCACTGACGCGGCGCGGCGAGCCGTATTCCGGCAGCCAGCCGCCGCTGACCGAGTCCATGAGCCTGAGTCAGGCGCTGTCAAAGTTCGTCGCGCAACAGGTTCAGCAACTGCCGGTGACTGATGAACAGGGACAGCCGCTCGGCGTGTTGCATTTCGCCGATCTGACCACTGAGAGGCACGGCGCATGAAACGGGTATTTGCAGATCCTCTGATTTGGTTATTCGCGTTGTTGCTGGCGCTGATTTTCGGCATGACCTCGCTCGGCGGCCTGTTCCACTGGATGTTCCCGGAGCTGAGCAGGCCGGTATATCAGCAGGAAAGTTTCGCCTCGCTGGTCGAAGCCCATCTGCTACTGGTCGGCATTTCCAGCCTGATTGCAGTAGTGATTGGTGTGGCGGCAGGCGTCAGTGTGACGCGTCCGGCGGGCAAAGAATTTCGCTCCCTGGTCGAAACGCTGGTGGCGATGGGGCAGACATTTCCGCCGGTCGCCGTGCTGGCCGTGGCCGTTCCGGTGATGGGATTCAGCGAAAAACCGGCGATTATCGCGCTGGTGCTTTACGGATTACTGCCGATTTTACAGGGCACCATTGCCGGGATTGAATCGGTACCGGCGTCGGCACGCGAGATTGCGCAGGGTGTGGGAATGAGCCGCTGGCAGATGTTGCGCAAAGTGGAAATTCCGCTGGCCGCGCCGGTGATTATTGCGGGCATCCGCACGTCTGTGATTATTAATATCGGGACGGCGGCGATTGCCTCGTCGGTCGGCACGTTAAGCCTGGGTTCCCCGATTATTATCGGGCTGAGCGGCTTTAATACGGCTTATGTACTACAGGGCGCGGTGATTGTGGCGCTGCTGGCGATTTGCGTAGATATGCTGTTTGAACGCTGGAGCCTCTGGTTACAACGCTGGCAGCAGCGGTCAGGAGAAGGATCAGTTCGCTGATGTAGCAGACGGTGCCGGAACGACGGAAGGGGCGTCGCTGTCGCTGGCGGGCTTAGCGTCGCCCTGGATCACCACCGCATAACCGGCAACCATCACGCCGCCAATTGCGCCAATCGCCATCAGACCAAACAGCGCGATAAATAATTTTTTGCCAAGCGAATTCATGTGCAATACCTCAGAAATTTGAACGACGAATTATAAGTCGTTTCGTTACCCCTGCAACAGGCTATTCATGCTGTGACTACATTATCGTTGCCGTCGGCGAGTTTTTTGTCATATGCAGAAACTTTTTAGCAACATTTTGACGCGATCGCACAGATTCACTTGCCGGAAATCAGGGCAATAGCGTTAACTGTTGGCCTTCATTATCACGCTAATAAGTTCTTCCTATGACTGGTTCCGCTACCCGTTCACTGCTTCCCTTAATTGCTGCACTGTTTGCGCTGTATTTTATCTGGGGTTCTACGTATTTCGTTATCCGCGTCGGCGTGGAAAGCTGGCCGCCGCTGATGATGGCCGGTCTGCGTTTCTTCGTCGCCGGATGTATTCTTTTCACCTTTTTACTGCTGCGCGGACATAAAGTCCCGACGCTGAAACAGTGGATGGCCGCCGGTGCTGTAGGGGTTTTGCTGCTCTCGGTCGGCAATGGTCTGGTGACGGTGGCGGAACATATGCAGGTGCCGTCAGGCATTGCCGCAGTGATGGTCGCGACGGTTCCGCTATTCACCCTGTGTTTCAGCCGCCTGTGGGGGATGCCCAACAGCCGCCTGGAGTGGACCGGTGTCGCCATCGGCCTGTTCGGAATTGTGCTGCTCAACACCGGCAGTAATCTGGAAGGCAATCCGTGGGGCGCGGCGCTTATTCTGCTCGCCTCATTAAGCTGGGCATTCGGTTCGGTGTGGAGTTCGCGTCTGCCGCTGCCAACAGGCCTGATGGCTGGTGCAGCGGAAATGATTATCGCCGGTGTGGTATTGCTGGTTGCCAGCCGCGTCACCGGCGAACATCTGACCGCAACGCCATCGCTGCACGGTTTCCTGGCGCTCGGCTATCTGGTGGTTTTTGGCTCGATGATTGCCATCAGCGCGTATATGTTTTTGCTGAAAACCGTGCGTCCCGCCGTCGCCACCAGTTATGCCTACGTGAACCCGATTGTTGCGGTTCTCCTGGGTATCAGCTTCGCCGGTGAATCCCTTTCACCGGTCGAGTGGGTCGCGTTAGGCGTGATCCTCTGCGCAGTCCTGCTGGTCACGTTGGGGAAATTCGTCTTCGGGCGCAAGAAATCGGTGATTAAGGAAGTGAAGGTTTAAGACTCTCTGAGACATATTTCTACTTTTTATCTCCCCGGCCTTGAGCCGGGTTTTTTATTTATCCCACTTCACTTTTTCTGCTTTCCTTCCGTTTGCGACACCCGTCACATCAAACGTTCATTCCTGCGCCTAATCTCATCCATCTATTTGATTATGTTGTATTTGTTTTATTTATGTAACAGCAAATACACCCCTTTCAAATCAATCATTCCACGGACGTTTCGCTAAAAGGATTACCCCATGACCGGATTTCCGGCAGCACGGCAGTTTGATATGACCGCCATGGGTGGCCCGATTGTTCAGGGTTCGCTGGGCGTCATGATTGGCGCGCCGACCGGCGTGGCGTGCTCGGTGTGCCCCGGCGGGGTCAAAGTGGGGAGCCCGGTCAACCCGTCGCTGGGCGCTAAAGTCCTGCCAGATGAGACCGATATCGCGCTGCCCGCGGCGCTGCCGTTTGTCCTCAGCCGCTCCTACAGCAGCTATAAAACGGATACGCCCGCGCCGGTCGGGCTGTGCGGCCCCGGCTGGACGGCGGCGGCCGATATCCGCCTGCAAATTCGCGCGGATGAACTGATTTTGAACGACAACGGCGGGCGCAGCCTGCATTTTCATCTGCTGCCGCCGGGCCAGATTGCCTTCAGCAACAGCGAAAAGCTCTGGCTGGCGCGCGGTGGTATTGATACGCAAAACAGCGCACATCCGCTCAGCAAACTTTGGCAGGCGCTGCCGGAGAAGCTTCGCAACAGTCCCGACGACTATTTCGTGGCGAACGACGCCACCGGTCCCTGGTGGATTTTAGGCGGCGTTCATTTACGACCCGCTCGGGCGGCGCGTCGGCAAGCAGGTCAGCACGCTCAATCCGCAGACGCAGGAAACTGACACGCAAAACACCTGGTTCGGCTGGGACGCCGACCGGCTGGTGCTGACCGAAAACCGCGACATCCAGCTGCACACCATTTATCACCCCGGCAACTTCGTGCCGCTGCTGCGCGCCGAGCACGCGCGGGCAGAAGACAGCCACCGCACGCTGGCAGAGAAGCTCGAAGAAGACGCGGGCGGCGTTTTCCCGCCGGATGTCCATGAGCGCTTTAACGTGATTGAGCAGGAAATCCGCCGCAATCAGGTGAGCGAGGCGAATCACCAGTGGCTGGCCTCCGTCAGCCTGAAAGCCGAAAACATCGCGCTGTGGGTCGACCCGCTGCCGGAAAGCGCCGACATGACCCTGCACCTGTTCCACTGCGACCATCTCGGTACGCCAGTAGGCCTGATTAATCACAAAAACGGCAAGGTAGAATGGCGCGCGGATCTCGAAGTCTGGGGCAACGTGCAGAGCTGCGACAACCCGCACAAACTCCGCCAGCCTATCCGCATACAGGGCCAGCATTTTGATGAAGAATCGGGGCTGCATTACAACCGGCATCGTTATTACGACCCGGCGCAGGGGCGGTATATTACGCAGGATCCGATCGGGTTGATGGGGGGATGGAATGGGTATTCATATACAAATAATCCCATTCAACAGGTAGATCCTCTTGGATTATCTCAAAAAGAAGCCTCGAAAAGAGGAGATATTAAATCGAAAGTCTCAGTACGACCGGATGGTCGACCTTGGGGGGCAGGCTGCGGGGATGCTAGTACAGATAAGTTAGTGCCAGATGGGCTTTTTGGGGCGACATTCTTGCCTGCCTGCAGCGCCCATGATAAATGCTATGAGGATTTGAAAAAAAGTAAGGCTACCTGTGATATTCAGCTAGGAAAAGATATTGTCCTGGCTTGTGATGACAAGTTTGGCGTATTGAAAGGAATGCCAGAAGCAGAGAATCTTCTGTACAATTGCCAAGCAATGTCAGGTATTTATCAGTCCGCAGTAGAAATTCTTGGTGGTGATGCATATGAAACAGCTCAAAAGGCTGCAAAATTAGGGGGGGGTCAATATCAATAGAGAAAAACAATATTTTAATAGCTGGATAGTGAGAGAATAATTTATTATTTATAGGGGGTATATTGAAAAGCTCATCGATACTAATAATTATCATTATAATAACAATGCTTTCTAGCTGTGATGAATATGACCTTAAAAGAGATTTCCATATAAGTCACGTGGCAGTTTGGCCATATGAAATCAAAGGGTTGAGAAATAGGATTATATTCTGTCAAACATGTCTAAAAAACCAAAAATGTAATTCCTATGAGGAAAATCAATGCAGGACTGTCACTCTGCCTGACAGAGTTGAAGCTCTAAATTTAGCAATTATAAAACCTAATTCTGAAGCGGTTTACTTGCTTGTAGATGTTGCGAAAACTGATGTTAATGCCCCCTTTGGAGAGTATGACGAGACACCTTTAATGGTAGCTGCTTATTATGGAACAAAGCAACATGAGGAGATTGCGAAATTTCTGATTTCGAGAGGTGCAGATGTTAATGCGATGGGTGAATCAACAACCAATACGGCTTTATTAACAGCTATTTGGAGAAATCATATCGATTTTGCAAAATTACTTCTCAATAATGGAGCAAATCCCTCATTAACCTCTACAGGTGAACAAGTTGGGTATGCTTGCAAATATGCTGTCAACAGAAAAAAAATCGATTTTCTAGCTATTATACCTAATTGTTGTTCTTTAATTAAAAAAGACCCAAGCTCGACGACTGAAATTAAATCGCATTGTTAATTAATCGATTTTTTACTGCTATCTAGTATGGCTTCATTATTTTTTTATGATGAAATTAAATTTTAAAAGATTTGGTTTGTAATAGCGCAGTGATTAATGGATTCCTTCCTCAGGAATGAGATGACTGCGTTTACAATTAAATTATTTTATGGTGATTAGAGCCGAAATGAAAAAACTTTAAGTATATTGTTTATTTATTGTTGTTCTTGGATTTGCGTTAACTGTTGCAGGGTGTGATAAAAAATTCGAAAAGCTGATTGAAGTTGAAAGTAAAATGATGAATCTTCAGGGTGAATATAACACAGGGGAATATGAATTAATATACAAGCAAGCGTCTGTGTCTTTTAAAGAAGTAGTATCAAAAGACGGATTTGTTAAATTCATGGCGGAAAAATTTAATCAGTTAGGAAAGTATAAGAGTTCGAAGGTGTTGTTTAGCAAGGAGGTCAATGGACGAGTTGTCAACATAACATACATCTCTGTATATGAAAAATATACGTTGGCTGAGGATGTGACATTTAAAGATGAAAAGAATGGTAAGGGCTTGAGGCTATTTCAATATGCCGTTGATACCGGCGGAAAGATAGTCCCTGTAAATAAAACCGAAAGCTCAATGAGAGTGGATTTTGCGCTAAAGTAACTATAATCACTCTTAATATATAATGTTAATTATTATGTGAGTTATGAATTAAGCAAGGAAAAAGTGAAAATGGATGGCATGCGTGATTTAAATAGTGTATGAACGACTATGCCCTGAATTTAACTGGAGGGAGGATGAAAAAAATTTCAGAATTACCACCTAAGATAGGATTGGTTCTTTCATATGTTATTTGTGTGAATATGTGCGCATTCACCAGGAATATGTTTAAAATTATAATGTGGTATGTGTTTAAAAACTCATACCACAGTGTTTGGCTAGTGAATTTTTCAAATCTTATAGCCTATTCTATAATGTTTTGGTGTGGATGTCTTATGGGGTATCTGATACAAGAGAAATCAATTTTTCACGCGTCCTTATCCGTGGCAATAGGCGTTTTATTCACTTATCTGCTTTCCGGGATTACCCCGAATGATTTTGTTATGGTGTTTGAAGGTATCCTGACGGGGGCTGTTTTAGGCGGCATTGGGGGCGGCAGTACCCAGATAGTCAGAAAAATTTTAACCTCAAGAAGCCATAATTAGAGTGTGGAATGACTCATACTCCGCGTCGTGTACCTGATGCTTCGTTCATCAATTATTAGAAGCTATAAAAATCATGCTGAATAGGAACATATTTGGGATGTGGGAAAGGACTGCTGAGTATTTATACACCCTCTGTTTCATTCAAACGGTGCATATAACCTCTCAACAGATTCATTCCGCTGGGATCACTTCTTCTCAAAGAAAATCGACACCCGTGCGACTTCCACGCCGAATTTTTTCAGGGAGGTCACGTTGAACAGGTGCTGTTCGTCCTGCTGATAAATCCAGTCATCGAAGGTCAGGCGGTAGGTGCTGCCGCCTGATTTCACGTCCATCACGTATTTCCAGTTAAACGCGTTACCGGCGGATTGTCCGGTGGCGGTGCCGATAATGTCGCCTGCTGTGCCGCTATACCCGCCGTCGGCGAGTTTGCGGATGTGCCAGACGCGGGTTTGTTTCTCGCCGTCGTCATACACAAAATCTTCATGCAACGTCAGCGTACCGGCCACCACATCGCCACGAATTTTCGCGGTAAAACGTCGCGTTTGTTTATTGCTGTGATCCTGCACCATGCCGTACGCCCGGCTTTCACCGGCGAACCAGGTGAAAATATCCAGTTTGGGTTGGGCCTGAGCATAATCCTCAATGTTGGCTTTACAACCGGACAGAATCAGGATGCAGCCCAGCATTAACGCGAAAAAAACTTTGCGAAAAACAGTCATAAAGCCTCCGGTCAGAGGGATATTAATCCGATGCGGTGGCACCGGTCAGTTTGCTGCGTAAATCCGGATATTGCGTTTCAGGAGAGAGCCAGATGGCCAGAAAGGCGTCACGGAAAGCCGGAGTAAACGCTTTTCCGGCCGGGTTTATCATCACGCTGTTGGCCGCACGGCTGTAGAATTGTCCGCCGTTTTCCGTGGCGACAAAAATGATTTCACTGCCATTACTGACGTCCGGCCAGGTGTCTTCCACGGCTTCCAGCCAGCCATTTTTCTGCGCCTCGGCCAGCAGTCCGAGCGCCTGCCACTGTTCTTCGGTCGCTTTGGTCAGTTCCCCGCGGTCAATACTGCGCAGGTAATCAATGTCTAAAGCCAGCGGCCATTTTTGGGGCTGATATTTGCCGTCAGGCGTCAGCAACTGCGAGTTGTAAACCTCGAACGGCCCCCAGCTGAGCGTGGCGTGTCCGACGGGTTTCCACTGTTCCCAGGGCACAGCAGCGAATAGCGGAGAGGAAAATATCAGCATCAGTGCGGCGGTTAAGAGTGATTTCATCAGCTTCTCCGCAGAGGATTTTGACTGAGCAGAACCGGCAGGCTTATCAGCGGTAAAAACAACGCCCAGCCTGCGGCCAGCAACGGCCAGACATGCCACGGGGTGGCCTGAAGTTGCATCGCGCCAAGGTGCATACCGATAAAATAGGCAAACGGACCACTGACGGCGCCGAGCGGTATCAGCCAGTACACCCTGAGCCGTAAAACTCCCAGCAGCCACAGCCACCAGGCACTGAAACCCAGCCACAGCGCCATCATCCACGGCGGCACGGCGGCGGAATCCGTAAATTCAAACAGGCCCAAAATACACCACAACGAATCCATCATGATGCCCAGCGTACAGGTTACTGCGACCCACAAGCGACGGCGTGACGGGGTGAATGCCAGCATCAGAAAACTGCTGATCAGCAGAAAAAGAATAAAACGATCGCGCCCCCAGACTGCCAGCGTCCACCAGACGTCAAAGCCTGCTGCCAGCAGCCAGAAGCGCAGGGAATTCATCCGCGTCGCTCGGCGGTCAGCTGCACGGTGCTGATGGTACGGGCGCGGAATCCGGCCTCGCAATAGCACAGATAAAACAGCCACAGGCGGCGAAAATGTTCGTCCTGCCCATCGCCGGTTTGCGCATTCCAGTAACGCTGCACGCGCTCGCGCCATTCATGCAGGGTGCGGGCGTAATCGGATCCGATATCAAACAAATCGCGAACCACCAGGCTGGTACAGCGCGTCATGGTGTCATTCATGGCGGTAATGGAGGGCAGAAAACCGCCGGGAAACACGTAACGCTGAATGAAATCGACTTTGCGGCTGTAAGACGCGTAACGCTGGTCGGCAATGGTGATCGCCTGAATTGCCATCCGTCCCTGCGGTTTGAGCAGTGCGTTACAGCGTTTGAAAAAGGTCGGGAGATAGCGCTTTCCGACCGCTTCGATCATCTCAATCGACACCAGTTTGTCGAACTGACCGCGCAGCGAGCGGTAGTCCTCGCACAGGACCGTCACGCGGTCACTCAGCCCGGCTTTTTCAATCCGCTCGCAGGCGAAACGGTATTGCTCGCGGGAAATAGTGGTGGTCGTCACCTGACAGCCGTATTCGCGCGCGGCAAATTCCGCCATTGCGCCCCAGCCGGTACCGATTTCCAGCAGATGATCGCCCGCATGCAGTTGCAGCTGTTCGCACAGACGGCGCATTTTGGCTTCCTGCGCCTGTTCCAGCGTCATTTGTGGTTCCTGATACCAGGCGGAGGAATAGAGCATTTTCTCATCGAGAAAACCCTGATAAAAATCGTTGCCCAGATCGTAATGGGCGGAGATGTTTTTACGCGCCTGAGAAGGGTTGTTGCGGCGGAAAAAGTGGATCAGATTATTGGCGGGCGTGCTGAGCCAGCTCAGGCGCGCTTCGAGTTTATCCACCAGTTTCAGGTTTTCCGCCAGCAGTTGTAACACCGTCGTCAGGTTCGGCGTGGTCCAGTCGCCGTCAATAAAACTTTCCCCCGCCGCAATGCTGCCGCCCAGTAAAACCCGGCGGTAAGCGCGCAGACGATGAACTTCGATTTCACCCTGCAAAGGCGCGGTGTGATCACCAAAAAAAATAGCGTCTTCGCCCGGCTCCCGCAGGGTCAGACCGGCCCCTTTGAGCTGCCTGAGCACGCTCAGGATCACTGCGCGTGCGGCCTTGCTGCGCCTGTTGTTCGCCCCTTCACGGGCGAGCTGCACTTCAGGTTGGCTCATGGTCAGTCCTTATCAACGGGAGGATGAGAATAAATGGGTGCCCGTTTCAGCCACAGTTTCAGTGCCTGCCAGTATATGGTCAGTGCAGTTTTTGCGGTCATCAGGGGCAGCCGCCACAATTGCTGACGCAGCGCCTCGCGGGTCAGCGGGCGGGCGGTCAGAGAAAGGGCAGCATCGAATTCCCGTTCTTTGCGGTGATTTTCGATAGTGATGTGTAACTGTTTTCCCGGGGGTGTCAGACGCCAGTGATAGACCATGTCCATCGGATTGAAGGGCGACACATGAAAGGCTTTCGGCACCGGCTGCGAGCCGTCAGGGAGCACCGCATAGGTGTGGCGTTCATTCCAGGGCGTATTACGCACCTCGGCCAGCATCCAGCGCAAAATTCCACTCTGATCATAAAGGTAGTAGAAGTTGACCGGATTGAAATAACAGCCGAAATAACACAGCTGACATAACAGCATCACGCGCCCTTCGGGGCGTTCGCCGGTCAGCTCGGCAATTCTCGCCTGCGCCTTGGTTTTGATATCGCCGCCGCCGAGATAATCTTTGCGGCGAAAACTGGCATGAGAAAACTTTTCCAGCCGGATCCCCAGAGCGGGCAGCGCATCCAGCTCATCAAGATCAATCAGCGGCATGAAAATGTCGTAGTCAAAACGGTGCTCAACCGGCGTAAACCGGCGATGGCGCACGGTGCCAACATACAGCTGGCTGTTCATGACGCCTCCCGTTTTTCCTGACTGCGTTCGGCCTGCACGCTGAATAACCGCAAACTCAGCTGTTCCGCCACGTCGCGCGCGCTGTTGACGCCATCTTCATGAAAACCGTTGTACCAGTACGCGCCGCAATACCAGGTGTTGTGGAAGCCGTTGATCCGGTAACGCTCCTGCTGTGCGTGATGGCTGACCAGATTCAGAACCGGATGCATATAAGTGGCGCGGAACAATACTTTGCTCTCATCAATGGGCGTCAGCGGATTAAGGGAAACACAAAAGGTTTGCGGCGTATTCAGTCCCTGCAAAATATTCATGTTATAGGTCACGCTGGCACGGCGGCTGTGCGCCGGATTGCTGTCGCGAAAATCACCGCGCTCCGACGGATGCAGCGAATTAGGCAACTGATAATTCCAGCTCGCCCAGGCGCGTTTTTCGCGGGGTAACAGGCGAGTGTCGGTATGCAAAATGACGTCATTGGCCTGATAAGGCAGCGCACCGAGAATGTTTTTTTCTGCTTCCGTGGCGCTCTGCCCGAGAATATTCAGGGCCTGGTCGGAATGGCAGGCGAAAACCAGCTGATCAAATTGTTCTTCGCCGCGCTCAGAGTGCAGCGTCACGCCGCAGGGCGTGCGGACAACGTGAGTGACCGGCGTGCTGGTCAGCAGTTTTACGCTGACGGGCAATTTCTCCTGCATCCGGCGGATATATTCGCGCGAACCTCCCGGTACAACCATCCACCGGGGACGGTTCGTGACATCCAGCAGCCCGTGATTGTTGAAGAAACGCAGAAACATCGACAGCGGAAAATTCGCCATATCGCCGAGAGAAGATGACCAGATCGCCGCGCCCATAGGCAGCACATAATGCAGGGCGAAGAACGGCGAAAATCCGTTCTGATCGAGCAAATCAGCCAGCGTGTCTTCGTCGTTATGCGGATTGAGCAGGCGTGCTTTACACAGTTTATTAAAGCGCAAAATTTCGAAAATAAACCGCCAGAACTGCGGCCTGAACAGGTTGCGCCGCTGTGCAAACAGGCTGTTGAGAGAATGCCCGTTGTATTCGAGTTTGCTGAGCGGATTACGCACAGAAAAACTCATTTCAGTCGGCTGGCCTTCAATGCCCAGCTCTTTGAGCAAAGCAATAAAATGCGGATACGTGCGCGAGTTATAGACAATAAAACCGGTATCAATGGCATATTCCTGACCGTCTGAAATCACATCCTGCGTGGCGGTGTGCCCGCCTAATGTGGGAGACGCCTCAAAGACGGTAATTTCGCAATCCGGCTGCTCCTTGGCCAGTAACCAGGCACAGCTCAGCCCCGAAATTCCGCTGCCCACGATAGCCACTTTAGTCGTCATTTTATTTCACCATTTTCCGGCATAACCATTTTTGCAGACCGACCGGCAGCAATGCGGCGGTTTTCAGCAAGCGGGCAAAAAGAGGAGGGAAGGCAATTTCGCTGGCTCCGTGCGCCAGTTTTTTACGGATGTGATTTGATGCCTGCTCCGCGGTCACCATCATCGGCATCGGAAAATCATTGCGTGCCGTCAGGGGCGTTTCGACAAATCCCGGCTGGATCAGGGAAACGTGGATCTGACGTTTGGCCAGATCCACCGCCAGAGATCGCGCAAAAAAGGCCAGTGCGGCTTTTGATGCGCCGTAAGCTTCGCTGCGTGAAAAAGGTAAAAGCCAGGCAGTGGAACCGACCAGCGCCACGCGACTGCCGGGGGCGAGACGGGGTAACAGGGCGTCGAGACAATTGACCGGGCCGATGAAATTGGTGTTCATCACGCGGGCGACTTTTTCAGCCTCAACCACGCCGTCATCCAGATATTCGCAGGTTCCGGCGCACAGGATCACCAGATCAGCCTGCGTGTCCTGCAAAGCCTGGCGGGTTTCTGATAAATCGGTGATATCAAAACGTAGCGGGATAATCAGTGGACTGGCGGCGGCGACCGCAATGAGTTTTTCACCGTCACGCCCGCAGGCGATGACTTCCCAGCCTTCTGCGGCATAGTCCTGTGCCAGCTGTTTTCCGATACCCGAACTGGCACCGGTGATCAGGACGCGGCGCATTATTTCAGCCTGGCTTTGACCGCGCGGACAGCGCCGCCGAGAACCGGAACATGCTCATACAGCATGGCACCGAGATCGTAATAATCCCGCTGATAGGCAATCCGGTTGTCCGTCAGGCGCAGATGGCTGGCACCATTGAGAAACATGGCCTGACCTTTTTTCAGCGCCGGATGCGAAAACTCCATCTGCCAGAACAGCGATGCCTGATTGCCATTGGTCAGCGGAGGCTGAATTTCAAAGCGGCAATAATTCACTTTTTTAAGCAACTGCGCGAAATAGCGTTCGAGCGCATCGACGCCGTCGTAATGCGAAACCGGATCGATAAAAACCACATGCGGATGGTAAATCCGTGAAAGCTGCGGCAGCTGGCTCACATCAAGATGGCTGTAAAATTCGCAAAGCCGGGTCAGAACATCAGCAGGTATTGCGGGTTCAGGAAAATGTTTAATCATTATTTTTTCCTTTCATTACGCACTGGCACTATCTGCAGAACAGGAGGCGCACCTGCACCGTGAAGATTTTCGACATTATCGTTTTCGTCTTCGCTGTCTTGCGAGCCCAGCAGCAGAGCGGCGCTGCCCAGAAGAAGGATCGACAGTCCCTGTTCAACCCAGTTCAGCAGGCGCTGGCGCTGAATTTGCGTCAGCTTGCCCTCCGCCCACAACAGGATTTGCGAACCGGTGAGGTTTTCCAGATGCGGGTCATCGAGCTGTACGGGCATGATTTCGACCTGCATCCCTTCCTCGCAGCGCACAATGGCCTCAAGCCACAGTTCGGTGCTGTCCAGATGCCCCCAGCCGACCAGCGTCGCGGGATTGCCGGGACGTTTACGGGCAGCGGCCATGCACATCACTGCGTGCTCAATGATCAGCCCGTCGAGCTGGCTGCGTAACATCAGCAGGCGCGGATCCCCGGCACTCAGGCGCGAGCGCAACGGTCTGAGCACGTTATTCACAAATGACGTCGCCGGATATTCGCGGCCCAGTTCCATGATTAACTGGCGGACTTTATTGCTGCGGCCTTCCTGCAATGCGGTCAGTAACCGATGTTCGGACTGCGACCAGCCGCCCGGCAGCGCGTCGACTTTGCCTTCGAGCAGGGATTTCACCTGACCGACCGGGATGCCGCGATTAATCCAGCCCAAAATCGTGCGGATAGTATCAAGGTCATCATCATTAAACAGACGATGGCCGCCTTCGGTTCGCTGAGGCTTCAGCAGGCCGTAACGGCGCTGCCAGGCACGCAATGTAACCGGGTTGATACCACAAATTCGGGCGACTTCGCCGATGCTGTAAAGAGACATAATGATTTCCAAAATTTTCCCGCTAACTAAAGTTAACTCTAGCGTCAGATTGCAAAGCTGTACAACTTTATTATTTTTGTACAACTTAACTAATACTCACTGATTACATTATTTTAACTTGCTCAATTCCCGAATAAGAGATAATTTCCCGATATTGAGATTTCACGGCTGGGATTAAAAATGGAAGAAGGGCAGGACAATCACGATCTGCGTCTGGCAGAGCGGCTGGCGGAATTACGCATCGGGCAGGGCTGGTCGCTTGAACAACTGGCGCAACACACCGGTATCAGCCGCGCCACGCTTTCACGGATAGAACGGGCAGAAACCAGCCCGACCGCTTCTTTGCTCGGCAAACTGAGCGCGGCCTACGGCCTGACCACTTCACGTTTGCTGATGGCACTGGAAGATAACCCGCCGGAGCTTATCCGCAGCGCGCAGCAACCGGTCTGGCATGATCGCGAAACCGGTTTTGAGCGTCGTTCGGTCTCCGCGCCTGCTCCGGGTTTTCGCGCAGAACTGATTTCCGGCGTGCTGAAATCAGGTGCGACTATTTCCTATGACTCCCCGCCGGTGGACGGCCTCGAGCAGCACATCTGGATGCTGGAAGGCGTGCTGGAATTCACGCTTGATGGGCGGTGTTACCGTCTGGAGGCGGGCGACTGCCTGCGTTTTCATCTTCACGGCACTTCCTCTTTTCACGTACCTGGCCCGCAGGCTGCCCGTTACGCCATCGTTATTTCACGTCCTTAGTCTCTGATAACAAGGAAATATTCCATGCAAAACAGCCATGAAGTGGTGATAAGTGAAGTGCAGGGCGGCGTGCTGACATCCGCGGATCTGGATGCACTGGCAGAAACGCTGATGCAATCCGTCGCACTCGGCGCGAGTATCGGCTTCATTTTACCTTTTGGTTTTGTGCAGGCGCAGGCGTTCTGGCAAAAACTTCTGCCAGCCTTTGAGCGCGGTGAAAAGCGTCTGCTGGTGGCGCGCGTGGCAGGGAAAATTGCCGGCACCGTGCAACTGGTGGTCGATCAGCCCGCCAACGGCATACATCGTGGCGATGTCGTGAAACTGATGGTTCACCCCGACGGCCGCCGCAAGGGTATTGCCCGCCAGCTGATGACTGCGGTCGAATCGCTGGCACGCGAAGAAGGCAAAACCCTGTTGGTACTCGATACCGTCACCGGCAGTCCGGCACAGACATTGTATGAAAATCTGGGGTTCACCCTGAGCGGCACCATTCCACACTACGCAATGTCGACGGAAGGCCTGCTGGAATCGACGAGCGTGATGTATAAGGTGCTGATGTGAAATGTTTTAAAGTCAAAACCGTGGGCGTCGGCCCACACCGACTTGGGAGGCGGCCTATCGCCGCCGCCCCCCAAGACCCCCGGGCTCTTTCACTGCACGCTCCGCTCGCTGACTATGTTTCATAAGCCGCAGTGATAGCCGCAAAATCCCGCCGCTGCGCGGTTCCCTCCCATCGGGTTACAACCCGCGCAAAAAGATGCGCGGTTTTCCACCTCTCGTCCGGCGGTATTTTGGAACCGGCCTCAGGCTCTTAATTCACAACCTGACTGATTTTGAAATCTAAAAACTGTCTGCCCTTGAATTTAAGATGCTGCGGGCGTTTCAGAAAGCTTGCTGAATGAGAGGTTGCAGACCTGAGGCTGCAATCCCGAAATGAAGATACCGCGCAGCGGCAAGATTTCCAGCCTGTCGCGGTGGTTGCTGAAACATAGTGTCTAGCGATAGCGCGCAGTGTAAGAGCCCGGGATTCTCAAGGGGTGCGGCGACAGGCGCCCCTTGAGGCCAGTTTGGGTGGCAACCCAAGGTTTTGTGGATGTGGGCGGCGAGCCCACGGTGTTGACTTCAAAAAAGCCGAAATATAGCGGCGGTCTCTGCTATCTCTTCTGAATATATGTCAGCGCTAAAGCCACCGCCAGCACCAGTCCTTTTATGATATCCATCGCGTAATACGGCACGGACAACATCACCAGACCGTTCGACAATACGCCTAAAATCACTGCGCCCAGCAAAGTCCCCAGCGCATTTGGCTTGCCGGAACCTGCCAGCGAGAAACCGATATAGGCAGCGGCAACGGCGTCCATCAGATAGCCGCCACCGGCATTTACCTGTGAAGACCCGATACGTGAAGCCAGCAAAATCCCGCCTGCACCGGCCAGCACTGATGACATTACATACGCAATCACGCGGTAACGCGCGGTGCGGATCCCTGCCAGACGCGCAGCCAGCGGGTTGCCGCCAATGGCGTACATGCGACGGCCATGCTTGGTCAGCGACATAAACAGTTGTACCGCAACGGTCACGACCGCCATCACGATCACAATCACCGGCACCTGACCGAGCAGGCTAAACACCGCCGGCACCGTGCCTTCTGCCATATCACCGCTCGGTAAAAGCATGTTTTCAGTGATCGAACCACCGTAGCTGTACGTCATTGCCGCGCCCTGGATAACAAACAGGCTGGCGAGGGTGGCGAGCATATCTGGGATCTTCAGGATGACAATCAGGAAGGCGTTGAACAGGCCGACCAGCGTACACAGCGCCAGCGTGATTAAGATGGCTTCGGTAGTGCCGAAACCGTGCCAGACGAACATCGAAATCACCAGCGCATTGGCGAGTGACGCCGTTGAGCCGACCGACAAATCGAAGCCACCAACCGCCAGGGAAATCGATACGCCGATGGCAATGACCGTCACGATGGCAATGGAACGCAAAATATTGATGATGTTCGACGGTTCGAGGAAGTTATCGGATGCCACGCCAAAACCGGCGATCAGCAATACCACGGTCAGTAACATGCCCCATTTATACAAAAACTCGAACAGCTGATGACGCCACGGCTGACTCGCTGCGGGCACGCTTTCTTTACTCACCACGGCTTTGTTCACGCGGGTGTTCCTCCGGTTGAATAGACTAATAAGGTTTCTTCGTCGACGTTGGCGGCGTCGAGTTCGGCCACAATTCGGCCATCCCACAACACCAGAATGCGGTCGCATAAACCGACCAGTTCGGCGAACTCACCGGAAGCATAAATAATGCCTTTTCCCTGTTGCGCCAGGCCGTCGATCAGCCTGAACACGTCCGTTTTGGCCTTGATGTCTACGCCTTTGGTCGGTTCGTCAAAAATCAACACCTGACTCTCACTGCGCAGCCATTTCCCGATAGCGACCTTTTGCTGGTTGCCGCCGGAAAGCCGTGCCAGCTTCTGCATCGGCCCGGAAGCGCGAATGCCTAAGCGGCTGATAATGTCTTTTGCCCATGACAATGACTGGCGCGTGTTGAAAATACTCCAGCGCGAAAACGAGTCATCGGCGGTCACGCTCAGGTTCATCGGGATATTTTCATCAATGAAAATCCCTTCCTTACGCCGTTCTTCCGGCACTAACGCCAGCCCCTGTTCGACAGAAAGGTGCGGCTCTTTCGGTTTCCACGGTTTGCCATTCAGCTCGCCGCTTTCCACCTGACTCGGCGTCGCACCAAACAGCGCTTTGCACAGTTCAGTTTTTCCGGCACCGGCCAGTCCGGCAATCCCAAGAATTTCCCCGCGATGCAGACGTAGCGAGATATCGCGCAGTTTGTCTTTATCGTGCATCCCGTGAATGCTCAGCAGCGTTTCACCGCTGTGCGGCGGGCGGCGCGGCGGATAAATATCATCAAGCTGATGGCCAATCATCTTCTCGATAATGTGCTCGTTGCTCAGGCCGTCCATGCTGTCATCGCTGACCAGACGCCCGTCGCGCAGCACCGTCATGCGGTCACAGATATCGCGAAGTTCATGAATGCGGTGCGAGATAAACACAATCGCCATTCCGGCGGCTTTCAGCTTGCGCACCAGTGTAAACAGACGCGCGCTTTCCGCCTGATCGAGCGGGGCAGTGGGCTCATCAAGGATCAGGAACCGGCATTTGTGCGATAACGCACGCGCCAGCAAAATCAGCTGTTTCTCTGCCAGCGTGCAGCTTTCGATACGCGCCCGCAGGCTGATGTTCAGCCCGAGTTGTTCGATGAGCAATTGCGCCTGACGGTAAAGCTGCGGCCAGTTATGCAGATGACCCGGTTCCGAAAGCCGGTCGAGCATAATGTTTTCGGCAACGTTCAGCGTCGGCACCAGCGCGACATCGACTTCCTGCTGCACCAGATGAATACCGTGCTCACGGGCATGATGCGGCAGGCGGATATTCACCGCTTCACCGTCGATGTGTATCTGCCCGGTGTAATGATCATGCGTGCCCGAAAGCACCGCCATCAGCGTCGATTTTCCCGCACCGTTCGCGCCGACTAACGCGTGGACGGATCCGCCTTGCAGCGTGAAATCCACCTGGCGCAGGGCAGGGAATCCGGCAAATGAAATCGAGATATCGCGCATCTCAAGGAGGGAGGTGGTCACTGAGCGTTGGGCCTTATTAAATAGACGGATGGGGATTTAGACGTTTAGCCGTCTATTGAGATTTTAATTGCAAATTTTTAACATATCGGGGGATTAAATCAAGCGATTAAAAAGGATAAGAGATAACAGAAAGATCTAAGGTCAAGGTTAAGACCGTGGGCGTCGGCCCACACCGACCAGAGACCCGGTAACGCGCGGGCCTCTGGACTCCGCGCTTTTTTCACTGCGCGCTATCGCGGGTATGACGGACATGTTATGACGCAATCGTGCATGGCGCAAAATGTCATCGCTGCGCGATTCCCGAATTTCAGGTGTCGAGCCATAGGTCTCGAACCGTTCATTCGGTGCCATTTTTGAGCACGCCAATCCACTTTTCTAAAAGATAAACATCAGTTTGATGTTGAATTTAAGATCGTGCGGGCGATTCAGAAATCTTGCTGAACGGAGCGGCTTCGAGACCTATGGCTCGAAGACCGAGAGAAGGAACCGCGCAGCGGCAAGATTTCCAGCCTGTCGCTGCGATACCTGAAACATAGCCAGCGAGCGGAGCGCGCAGTGAAAGAGCTGGAGATTCCTAAGAGGCGCGGCGATAGGCGCCTCTTAGGGCCAGTTTGGGTGGCAACCCAAGGTCTTGTCGGTGTGGGCCGACGCCCACGACCTTGACCTTATTCCTCGCTGAATTTAAGCGCGACCCCTAGCCCGTCCGCTGCCCGGACAGACACGAGATCAACGTCATCCCTGAATGTAATTTCCCCGACCCGCAAGCTATTACGCACTGCTTCCAGCGACCGGGTGGCAAATTCCAGTCCGATCATGCGGGCGCTGCCGTTTTCGCCTTCAGGCACAGTGCCGAATTCTGCGGTTGCCTGTTCCGGCGTCACGAACCGCACTGTGGCGCGGCCTGCGCGCAATGTCACTTCCTGAGGTTGTATCGCCAGGGCGCTGGCACCGAATAACTCGCCATATACTTTTGCCGCATCCTGCGGACTGGCCGCAGAAATCACAAAGCGGGTGATATCAGCGACGCCGTTCGGGTGGTTTTGCCATTCGTTGCGCCACACCAGTTCCGGTGTCAGGTGGTGACAGAAGAAACTGCGGCCATTCGGTACGCGGCTGGCGGCCAGCGGTACGGTGCAAAATCGCGCGTTCGGCGAGGTGCCGTCGTTGAGTGCTACCGGACGGAAAAATTCTGCCGGTGCAGAACCTGCAATATTTTGCTGTTGCAGATGCTCGTAAACCGCGGACGAATTCTGCGTTTTCCACACCAGTCCGGTCAGGCCGAGCGGTGCATGCCACAGGTCTTTGCGGGTGTGGGCGTTGCCCGGCTCATAGCCGAGCAGTTCCAGATAGTTTTCACCAAAAATGGCCAGATGATTACTCGACCCCAGCGAATGATGGCCACGCGGCGTGAGATAAAAACCCAGACGGCGGAATTGCTGCTCGGCCTGATTCAGCTGTTCGGCGACGTTAATCACTACATGATCAAGCTGCGGGATAAGTTTTTGCGGACTCTGTACATCAGCCATTAAACGGTTCTCCCAGCGTTAACATCAGACGGTTGGCCCAGGCGAAGAAGGCTGCGGATTGCGCCAGATCGACAATCTCCAGCTCAGTTAAACCCTGTTCGCGCAATGCCGCAATGTGCTGCTCCGTGGCAACCGGCGGCGTTGCAGAAAGTGCGGCAGCAAAATCAATTTGAGCCTGCCAGCGCGGGGATTGTTCTTTGCTGAGAATACCGCCCGGCGGAGTGTCGATCAGCCGCTGAACGTCTTCCGTTTGTTTGGAAAGCTGGCTGGCTTTGCGCGAATGCACTGACGCGCAGTAAATACAGCCGTTGATTTTGCTGGCAACGGTCGCCGCCAGTTCACGCTCTTTGCGCGGCAGGCCGCCGGAGGTGTAGAAAATCCCTTTATCGGTCAGCGTGCGTTGTTCGAGTACCGGCAGATTACGGCCTAACAGGCGGAAATAATCGGAATCGGTATGGCCGAATTTCGCCAGAATCGCCTGCTGTGCTTCATCAAATTCTTCCAGTTTTTTCGCCGGGATCCACGGCTCCCAGCCGAGTTCTTCCTGAGTGAACGCCTGCGGCGCATCGCGGCCACTGTGGGTATTGGGCTCTGTACGCCAGAACGCCGCACCGACCGGTTTATTGCTGCCATTCTCCACCGGTTTGCCGCCAATCAGCCGGTAGCTGCGCAGCACGCGGCTCTGGAAACTGACGAAAGCAATCAGCTGCGACAACGTGACAATCGCATCCACCGACCAGCCGGCTTTTTTCAGTGCCTGTAAATGTGCAGGCGTGGCGCTGGCGGGTTTGAAACTCAGACGCTCACCGTGCGTCAGCGCAGCGTCGAGGCGGGCGGTTTCATCAATATCCGGTAAATCCTGCAAACGTTCGGAATAGTGATTGGTCAGCTGTGAATCGCCGTGCCAGCGCGCGACGTTTTGTGCCAGACGCAGGCGCTCCGCCAGTGAGAAATCCACGCCATCCTGTTCGGTAAACAGCGCGTCATAGCTGCCCTGCGCGTGACGGGTGGCAGCGTCGCGGGTTTCACGTGCCTGTTTCAGTGCCGAATCGGGGGCGATGTCAGCCAGTTTTTCCAGCAGGTCGGTCGAATAAGTGGTCATAGGGCTTCCCTTGAAAATGAGGAATCAGCGGATGAGGAAGAAACATGGCGTTGCGGCGTGCGGCGAACCCAGCCGAGCGCGGGCGCAACGTGACGGGCAATCAGTTCGATGGAACGTAAAATGTACGGATGCGGCGGATCGATAGAATGCACCTGAAACGCCAGATCAGTGACGCGGGCCAGCGCAGTATCGGCCTGTAATGACGCAGTCACCTGCGCTGGCGTGCCGAGATGCACGTCGAAGGCGCGGATGTAATCGTCCAGCGTATCGCCTTTGACAATCTGCCCGCTGGCGCGGTGATTTTCGGCCTGACGGCGTAAGCCTTTTTGCGCCAGTTCACGCGCTTCATCGCCGTTTTCAGTTACGAATGCGGTTCGTGACCCCATGATGCGTGGCGTAACGCCTTGCGGCAGGGCATCCAGATAGGCATCAATAATCGGGTTTTGCAGTTCATCGAGACGCAAATCTGGCGCATCCGCCGGACGTGGCTGAGTGCGCGAAAGCATCAGGCCGTCGCCGGATTTACCCGCACGCGCGCCGCCGTCCACCGAGAAAGTCGCCTGCCAGACGCGGTTCGCCAGCTGGGGTGCCGCCGGATATAACCGGTTATCGGTGCCCGCCAGCGGTTCGCCGCGCCAGGCGGTGAGCAGGGTTTGCAGATTATTGCCAAAGGCTTTGCCGCGATCCTGACTTTCCAGCCCGAACGGCGGAAATGACGTGGGCGTACCGCCTGACCCTAAGCCGATTTCAAGCCGTCCGCCGGAAAGTAAATCCAGCACGGCGGTGTCTTCGGCGACGCGCACCGCATTCTCCATCGGCAGGGTGATCACGCCGGTGCCCAGACGGATAAAGCGGGTATGCGCCGCCACCTGTGCGAGGAAAACCAGTGGCGCAGGCAGGCCACCCTCGGCTTCGTGGAAATGGTGCTGCGCGACCCACGCAGAATCAAAGCCTAACTGTTCGGCGTGAATGATTTGCTCGGTCGCCAGCCGGTAACGTTCCTGCGCGCTGGTGTTGTCCAGCAGGCGGGTGAAGAATCCAAGACGTTTACTGCTCATAATGTCCCTCTTTTCTTTTTTCATGTGCTGAGTCAGGCGGCGCGGTGGCGGCCTGGGATCGCATCGATAAGCTGACGGGTGTAATCGCTGGAAGGCAGAGCAAAAACGTCTTCCACGTTGCCGGAATCCACCTGCTGTCCGCGGTTTAACACTGAGACGCTGTGTGAGATTTGCCGGACGGTCGCCAGATCATGCGAGATAAACAAATAGGTGAGGCCGAGTGAATCCTGTAACTGCGAAAGCAGCGTCAGGATTTGCGCCTGCACGGTGACGTCGAGCGCCGACGTGGCTTCATCGAGGATCAGGACTTTCGGCTCTAAAATCAGCGCGCGTGCAATCGCCACACGCTGGCGCTGACCACCGGACAGTTCGCGCGGTTTGCGGCTGAGCAGTTCTTCCGGCAGCGCCACACGGCGGGCGATATCCAGCACCCGTTCACGGCGTACAGCCGCCGGGATTTTTTTCGAAATTCAGCAGCGGTTCTTCAATGACTTTGAACAGCGTTTGCGACGGATCCAGCGAGGCGAACGGGTTCTGATACACCAGTTGGATTTTTTTGCGCAGCTGACGCAGCGGTTCCCCTTTCAGGCGTGTGATGTCTTCGCCGTCGATCAGCACACGTCCGCTGTCCGGTTTCTGAAAACCAAGCAGTATGCGTGCCAGCGTGGTTTTACCCGAGCCGGATTCGCCCACCAGCGAATGCGTGGTCCCGCGAGAAATGCTGAAAGAGACGTGATCGACAGCGCGGAACGCCGCCTGATTTTTGCCGCCCAGCGTGAAATCATGGGTAATGTTCTCCACTACCAGCACCGGATCTTCAGCCGCACGGATCTGTGCGCGGTGACGGCCAGAAAGGGCAGGTACGTCGGCGAACAGCTGGCGGGTGTAATCACTTTTCGGTGCGCTCAGTACCTCGGCGGTGATGCCCTGTTCCTGCACTTTGCCGTGACGGAACACCAGCAGCCGGTCGGCGCGTTCAGCGGCAATCGCCAGGTCATGCGTCACCAGCAGAACGGCGGTGCCGAACTCGCGACGCAGATCGTCGATCAAATCCAGAATGCGTTTCTGCACCGTGACGTCCAGCGCGCTGGTCGGTTCGTCGGCGATGATCAGCGCCGGTTGCAGCGCAATCGCAATGGCGATCAAGACGCGCTGTTTCATGCCGCCGGAAAGTTCGTGCGGATACTGTTTCGCCCGCTGTTCCGGATGCGAAAGCCCGACGCGGGAAAGCAGTTCCACCACGCGGGCATCGCGCTGCGCACGCGGCAGACGCTGATGGATATCCAGAATTTCTGCCACCTGTGAGCCAATGGTTTTGACCGGATCCAGCGAGCTGGTCGGATCCTGCGGTATCAGGCTGATGCGCGCACCGCGCAAGGCATCGAGACGGCGCTGCGACCACTGGCTGATGTCGGTGCCATTAAGGCGAATTTCGCCCTGTTCGATATGGCCGTTTTCTGCCAGTAAACCAATAATCGCCTGCGCGGTGGTGGTTTTCCCCGAGCCGGATTCACCGACCAGCGCCAGCACTTCACCGGCGTTAATCGAGAACGATACGTTGTGTACCACCGGTTTGCCGTCGTAGGCGATCGACACGTTTTCCAGTTCGAGCACCGGCGGGGCGTCATGCGTAAAAGTGGCCTGTGCGTTCATCGCGTTCTCCTGCGTAATGACTGGCTGATGCGGTTGGCGGAAAGCACCACTAACACCACGACCACGCCGGGGAAGGTGGTCAGCCACCAGGCGGTCGAGATGTAATTACGGCCTTCGGCAATCAGCAATCCCCATTCCGGCGTTGGTGGCGGTGTGCCGTATCCGAGAAAACTCAGGGTGGAAATCGCCAGAATGGCGCTGCCGAACTGCAATGCAGAAAAGGCGATCACCGACGTCAGAGAGTTGGGCAAAATGTGCCGCCACAAAATGGAGAAGAAGGAACCGCCGCTGCCGTATGCGGCTTCGACGTAATCGCTGTGACGCACCAGTACCACTTCGGCGCGCGCCAGACGGGCGAAGTTGGCAACCGACGTGACACCGACGGCAATCGCTGCGTGAACCGTGCCGAAGCCAAGCAAAATAATCACGCTCAGCGACAGCAACAGGCCGGGAATGGACAGCAGCACGTCATTGATGCGCATGACGATGGCATCCACCAGACCGCCGGTCGCGCCCGCAGCCAGCCCGAGTGCGGTGCCGAACACCAGACCGAGCGCCACGGCGACCAGCGCGCCGGAAAGTGAATGCGACGCACCGTAGACAATACGGGCGTACACATCGCGGCCAAGCTGATCAGTGCCCAGCCAGTGTCCGGCCTGCGGGGCCAGACGCTGCGCACCGGCAATCCCTTCGGTGCCGCTGTAATCCGTAAATAAACCTGGGGCGATCGCCCACAGAATGACGGTTGCCATCACCAGCCACGCGAGGATTAATCCCGGTTGCAGGCGGGCGGGTTTCCAGCGACGACGCTGTGTGAGCGGTAATGAAAGCGTGCTTTTACCAAGCGGTAAACTGCTCATGCGGTGGCTCCCCGTGAGTTTTTAGACGCTGACGCTTTAAGACGCGGATCGAGCAGCGGATACAGCAAGTCGACCAGTAAATTAATGCCGACAAAGGCCGCGGCGGAAATCACCACAATCGCCTGAAGCACCGCGACATCCTGATTATTTACCGCCTGCTGCGTCAGTTGTCCGAGGCCGTTAAGGCCGAACACCGTTTCGGTGATAAGCGCGCCGGCAATCAGTTCACCAAACAGCAAACCGGCTATGGTCAGCGCCGGAAGCAGGGCGTTACGCGCCACATGACGCCATAATACGCCGCTGCGGCTGGCGCCTTTGGCGCGTGCGACGGCGACGAATAGCTGGGTTTGCACCTGATCAATGCTGCGGATGAGGATCTGCGCCAGCGGCGCGGAGATCGGCACCGCCAGCGTGATGATCGGCAAAATCAGCCCGACCCATTCACCCGGATTAATCACCGGGATCCAGCGCAGATGGAACGAGAAAAACTGAATCAGCGCGATTCCCAGCCAGAATGTCGGAATGGAAATAAACAGCGACGGCACGGCCTGTAAGGCGTTTTTCAGCCAGCCGAAATGCAGCAGGCTGGAGAGAAACGCCAGCGCAAAGGCCACCACGGCGGCCAGTGCAAAACCGAACAGCGCCAGACGTAGCGTCGGCGGGAAGTTGCTGCTGAGTAATTCAGTCACCGGCACGCCAGCCTGAATCGAATAGCCCAGATCCCCGTGCAGGAAATTGCCCAGCGTATGCAGATATTGCTGCCAGACCGGCACATCCGCTCCGTATGCGGCACGCATATCGGCGATTTGCGCCGGGCTTAGTCCCATGTCCGGGTTCTGGAATTTTATCAGGATTGCGTCGCCGGGCAGCACCTGCAACAGGATGAAGGAGACGGTAAACGCCGCCCACAACACCAGCAAAGCCTGCCCGAACCTGCCGCTAACGTATCGGCTCATGATTTACTCCCCGTCTGTTAATGCTTTTCCAGCCACGCGCCGTAGAAACTCGGACGCCCGACCGCTTCAAAGCTCACGCCTTTGAAATACGGCGCACCGGCAAATACCTGCGGCTCTTCGAAAATAGGAATGACATATGCCTGATCGAGCAGATAGTTCTGCACGTCGCCGGTCAGTGCCAGACGTTTTTTCGGGTCCACTTCGGCAGAAATGGCGGTCAGCAGATCGTTAAGTTTGTCGTCGCGGAAGCTTTTCACCTTGCTGCTCAGGCCGCCTTTTTGCAGCAGCGCATCACGGTTGGTCGGGTAGAAGGAGCTTTTGATGACGTCCGGATCGGCGCGACCCACTTCCACCACGTTGGCCGGTGTTTTCTCCGGATCGAGGTTATCCGCCACACGGCTGCCCGCATCGCCCGCCAGAATATTCAGCTTCGCGCCGACCTGACTCCATTGCTGGGAAACCAGCTGCAACACCTCTTTGTTCTGCGGCTGTGGCAGGGATTCATAGATGGTCAGCGACAGCGTTTTGCCATCTTTCTGGCGAATACCGTTCGGGCCCGGTTTCCAGCCCGCTTCATCCAGAAGCTTTTTAGAAAGCGTCGGGTCGTAAGTCAGTTTGTTGCTCAGATCGACGTATCCGGCGGCAGTTTTGGCAATCACCGAGGTGGCCTGCGGATAGTTCGGCGAGAACAGCGTATCGACCACCTGTTTGCTGTTGGTGGCATGCAGCAGCGCCTGACGCACTTTCAGGTCTGACACCAGCGCGTTGTCCGGGCGGAACGAAATGCTGTCGTTGACGCCTTTGGTCGGCGCGGCATAAATCGGGAAGTTCTGGTCTTTGGCCTGTTTCTCGTCATAGGCCTGAACCTGACGGATGAAGTCAGCCTGACCCGCCAGCAGCGCACCGATACGCACGCTGTCTTCGCCGGTGACGATCACTTTAATGCCGTCGAGATTGGCGCGACCCTGCTGTTTGAGGTTTTTCGGCCCCCAGTTGTAATCCTTGCGCGCGGTCAGGTCGACTTCGCGGCCCAGCGTTTCCTTGCTGACCACGAACGGACCGGAACCGATGATGTGCGTCGCGTCGCCCAGCGCATCAAAATTGCGCGCCAGCGTACTCAGCGACACCAGTCCGGAACCAATCGTCGCGGTGCCTTGCAGGAAGCCCGGCGAGGATTTTTTGAAATAGAACTTCACGGTCAGCGGGTCAACCACTTCGCTGTGGTCGTAATTATTGATGACTTCGGAAACCGGCAGATGGTGCTCTTTATTGCCCAGACCGTAAGTATCGAAGTTTTTGGCGACTGCATTGGCATCCAGCGGTGTGCCATCGGAGAAGGTCACGCCCGGACGCAGTTTGAATGTGTATTCGGTTTTGTCGGCGTTAAATGACCAGGATTCGGCAATCCACGGTTCCACTTCCAGCGTCTTTGGATTCTGGTAGGTCAGTTTGTCAGTGATCTGATTGAGTATGCCGCCGTTCGGGTAGAAGCCACCTGCGGGCGGATACAAATTCGTATGCGCCTGCTGTTCGAGATAAATCAGGGTGCCGCCCTGAACCGGTGTGCCGTCAGCGGCGATAGCGGAAAACGTGCTGGTGAGAAGTGCCCCTAAAGCCAGTGCGCGGGTAACCGCGTTAATCCGGCGAATGTTCTTCATCGTTAAACCCTTTTTCTTATTGGTCATGGTGGCAGGTGATGACTCTGGCGTTCTTAGAACCAAAGTGCTGAGCCCATAACAAACCAATTTAAGGGGGAGGTGAACGAAGGAATTTTGCAATCGTTAGCTGGAAACGGCATTAGGGAAGATGTGCGGGAGGCAGAAAGAAAAAAACCAGCGGCTAATCCGGACGGGTGGACCGGATAACCGCTGGCGATCATCAAAAATGATGAGCTAAGGAGAAACTGAGGTCGTCAGTGATCTTTTAATGCAGCTTCTGTGCCAGTTTTTATTTCAGGCTGCGTTTTCGCCTGTTTGCTGCGGCTCAGGAAGGCATTCAGTAAAATAGCGCCAAATGTCGCCGTACCGATGCCGCCCATGCTGAAGCCGCCCAGACTGAGGGTAAAGTTGCCTGCGCCCAGTACCAGCGTGACCGCCACCATAATCAGATTGCCGTTAAGTCCCAGATCCACCTGATTTTGTACCCAGATACGGGCACCGGCCACGGCGATTAAACCGAATACCACAATCGACGCGCCACCGAGCACCGGTCCCGGAATGGTGTGGATCAGTGCACCAAATTTGGGCGAGAAGCCCAACACAATGGCAACAATTGCCGCAGCGACAAAAATCAGTGTGGAGTAAATTTTCGTTACCGCCATTACGCCGATGTTTTCGGCATACGTCGTTACGCCGGTGCCGCCCGCCGAGGCAGAAAGCAAGGTCGCCAGACCGTCGCCGACAAATGCACGCCCCATGTACGGGTCGAGATTTTTACCGGTCATACCCGCGACCGCTTTAATGTGGCCGAGGTTTTCTGCCACCAGGATCACTGCCACCGGTGCAATCATCAGCATGGCGTGAGAGCTGAATACCGGTGTGGTTATGGCCGGCAGGCCAAACCAGGGTGCCTGCGCCACAGCGGAGAAATCCACCGGCGCACCCAGCCCGAGGCCGTTAGTGATCACCATATATATCAGATACGCCGCTACCAGCCCGAGCAACAGCAACAGGCGCTGCACCAGACCGCGGGTGAAAACCGCCACCGAGCCGATACACAGCACGGTCATCACTGCCATCCAGCTGTCAAACGAAGACGCTGACACGCTGTTAATCGCAATCGGTGCGAGGTTCAGACCAATCGCCATCACCACTGCGCCGGTCACCACCGGCGGCATCAGGCGTTCAATCCAGCGCGTACCGACCGCCATCACCACAAAACCGATCAGCGTATAAATCACTCCACAGGCAATAATGCCGCCCAGCGCCACGCCGATGTTCGGGTTCGCGCCGTGGCCGCTGTAGCCGGTCACCGCGATCACCAGCCCGACAAACGCGGCACTGGAACCGAGATAACTCGGCACACGCCCGCCGACCACCAGGAAGAACAGCAGGGTGCCGATGCCCGACATCAAAATCGCCATGTTGGCGTCAAAGCCCATCAGCAAGGGCATTAAAACGGTGGCACCAAACATCGCCACCGTATGTTGCAGCCCCATGATCACCGTCGATCCTAACGGCAGCCGTTCATCCGGCGCGATCACCGCGCCATCCAGATTGCCTTCTCTTTTACGCCATTGTGGAAACCAGGAGGTATTTGCCATGCTGTAAGTCCCTAATCAGGTTGAATTAACAGGCTGTCTGACGCATCAGCGGGTGATAGCGCCGGTCGAAATACACCAGTCCGTGGCGATCGTCGTTGCGCCGTAACGCAACGGCTTCACAAATCAAAATGTCGTGGGTGCCGACGCTGGTGATTTGCGTGACTTTGCAGTCAAACGACACCAGTGCGTCGGTGAGGATTGGCGAACCCGTGGCGAGACGCGCCCATTCAGCGGCTTCAAAGCGTTGTTTCATCGGCGTTTTTCCGCCGAATAAATTGGACAGCGACTCATGACAATCAGTCAGCGTATTCACGCACAGCACCTGATTTTGCGTAAAGGCCGCATGGACCGATGCCGAGCGGTTCAGGCACACCAGCAGCGTCGGCGGGGTATCGGTGACGCTGCACACCGCCGAAGCGGTAAAACCCGCGCGTCCGCCGGGGCCGTCAGTAGTGATGATGTTGACGGCGGAACCGAGGCGCGCCATCGCATCGCGGTACTCTTGTTTTTCAACGGCAGCTTGTTTTTCAACGGCGACTTGTTTTTCAACGGCGACTTGTTTCTCAGCGGTGGCGGGCAATGTGGCATTCAGGGCGGATTGCATAGTCAGGTCCTCAGGGGCTTAGTCAGTACTGATTACGGCTTAACGGGCGCTTGCGATGAATGCCGCAGCAACCAGTCCAGTAAAATCGGGTTAAAGGTTTCCGGGTCAGTCACGCTCATCGCATGACCGCCGTACAGCATTTGTGTGTGCTCGCCATTAGGCAGGCGGGACGCGAGATCCACCGAACGCGACCACGGCACCAGCAAATCGTCTTTGCAGCTGAAAGCCAGCGTCGGGGCGATCACCTGTCCGAGGCTTCCGGTCAGATCGGAATTCATCAGCGCCTGCAAACGGTGCAGCAGGTTTTCCATCCCCTGAAAATGCGCCACCTGATGCTGGCGCTCTTCCTGCATTAATGCGTCGTTTGCAGAAAGCCAGTCAGCCGGATAGAGAAACAGCGGTTGTGCCTGCACGTAGGCATCAACGCCGCTGTTGAGCAGCAGATTCTGCCGTACCTCAAAGCAGCGGCGCGTCTGGCTGTCGAGCTTCGTCCAGCCGTTTATCACCACCAGACTTTGCAACAGCGCCGGATAACGCAGTGCAAGATGCAGGCCGATAATGCCGCCGAGCGCGTGACCGGCCAGATGACAGCGGCTGATGTCCAGCTCGTTGAGCATACCCGCCAGTTCATCGGCCATGTCTTCCATGCGATAACCGGCGGGCACTGTGCCCTGACTGACGCCGGTGCCGTGCTGGTCGTATACTACGACGCGAAAATGCTCTGCGAGCATCGCCAGCTGCGGCTGCCAGAAACTGCCGGAACCGCCAAGCCCGGAGGAGAGCACAACGGTTTCTGCGTCAGCATTTTTTTTACCCAATACCTTGTAATACATGCTGTTTCCTCAGGGTGTCCGGACAGAGTGAGAAGCCTCTACTTGCCGATGTGGGCGATGGAAGCGATTTCGATCAGCGCATCGGGTTTCACCAGCCCGCACTGAATGCAGAACCGCGCCGGTTTTTCACCGGGGAAAAATTCAGCGTAAACCTGATTCACCGCGCCGTAGTTCGCCCAGTCGGTGATGAAAATCGAGTTCATGGTGACGTCATCCATCGTGCCGCCTGCGGTTTCCACAACGCTTTTGATGATCTCCAGTACATGACGGGTTTGTGCGGCGGCGTCGCCGATATGCACGACGTTATTGTCTTTATCAAACGGCAGGGTGCCGGACACGTACACCACGCCATCGGCGAGAGTACCCGGAACAAATGGCGCCAGCGGAACGCCGCTGCCAGCCGGAATAATGGCGCTTTTAGGCATCGTTAATCATCCTTTTCAGAAAGCGGTCAGGCCGCGTTTTGTTCAGTTTTGTAACCTACGGCGTCGCAGAAATTGCGCACGCTGGAGACCCAGCCAAAGAAGGTTTCGATGTTATAAATCGCGGCTTTTTGCGCGAATTCCGGCCCTGCCTGATGGGTGGCGTCTTCCAGCACCACGCCGAAATATTCCAGAAAGAATCCGTCTCGCAGGGTAGATTCCACGCACACGTTGGTGGCGATGCCGGTGAACACCAGATGATGAATGCCGTAGCTGCGCAGCAGGCTGTCGAGCTGGGTATTAAAGAAGCCGCTGTAGCGCGGTTTGGGCAGCACAATGTCGCCCGGTTGTGGTTGCAGTTCATCCACCAGGTCGTAATCCCAGTCGCCTTTTGCCAGCAGTTTGCCCATCAGTTCCGGGCGCTTACGCATGGTTTTCAGTGCATTGGATTTGTGGAAGTTAGGAGAACCGGCACCACCGGCTTCGACGTACTGATTGTCCCAGCCGTTTTGGAAGAAAATCACTTTGATCCCGGCGGCGCGGGCGGCGGCAATCGCCACTTTAATATTGGCAATCACCGGCGCGGTGGCGGAAACGTCAAACCCTGCCAGATCCAGATAACCGCCCTGTGAGGCGTAGGCGTTTTGCATATCCACCACAATCAGCGCCGTTTGCTGCGGCGTAAAGGCGATGGCTTCAGGACGTGCTGTGAGGATCGTTTCCTCGCCGGTATTTTGGGGCTCGCGGCGGACCACAGTTTGATTCTCAACAATGTTCATCATGCGACCTCTTTTTGCTCAGTGCCAATGTGCTGGCGGGTTTTCATTAATGGCTGGATGTAACGTCCAAAGTTTTCGATACCCTGTACGAAATCGTCAAAGGTCAGCAATACGCCGCCTGCGCCGGGTACGGTGTCGATTTCATCGAGCATTCTGGCGACGCTGGCGTAAGAGCCGACCAGTGTGCCCATGTTGATATTGACCGCCGAAGTCGGGTCGGCCATCTGGCGGACATTCGTATCGCTGCCGGATTTGGTATCTTTACTGCTCTGGTCGGTGAGCCACGCCAGCGCATCGGCATCGGCGCCGGATTTATACAAATCCCATTTGGCACGGGCGGCGGAGTCGGTTTCGTCGGCAATCACCATGAACAGTACGTAGGAGGAGACGTCGCGGTTCTCCGCTTCTGCCGCCGTTTTCATGCGGGCTGCGGTCGGCGCAAAGGCCGTTGGCGTGTTAACGCCTTTACCGAAACAGAAGTTAAAGTCGGCGTGTTTTGCCGAGAAGGCCATACCCGCATCGCTTTGTCCGGCGCAGATCACTTTCATTTCGCTCTGCGGACGCGGGCTGACGCGGCAGTCATCCATTTTGAAGAATTCGCCGTCGAGCGTGCAGTGACCGGTGCCCCACAGATCGCGCAGCACGCTGACGTATTCGGTCAGGTAATCGTAGCGGCGGGTGAAATAGTCATCGCCCGGCCACATACCCATTTGCTCGTATTCCGGTTTCTGCCAGCCGGTGACAACGTTGACGCCAAAACGGCCGTTGGAAATAGAGTCGATAGTGGCGGCCATGCGCGCAACGATTGCCGGAGGCATGACCAGCGTGGCGGCGGTAGCGTAGAGCTGAATGCGTGAGGTCACAGCGGCAAGACCGGCCATCAGCGTAAACGACTCCATGTTGTGTTCCCAGAATTCGGTTTTGCCACCGAAGCCGCGCAGCTTGATCATCGAAAGTGCGAAATCGAAATGGTAGTGCTCCGCTTTCTGCACAATGGTTTTGTTCAGTTCGAAGGTCGGCTTGTACTGCGGCGCAGTTTCAGAAATTAACCAGCCGTTGTTGCCGATAGGAATAAAGACACCGATTTTCATAGCTCACCTCATGATGCAACGCGAATGAAGGAATTCAGATTCGGTATTGCAAGGCGGGTGCCAGTTTTTAAATCACTATGATTATCAGCAGATTAAAAATAACGACGGATTACTGATGGAGCAAATGGTCTGTTTCAGACCATCTGGTCAAAAATAACTGCACATTTATCAGGCAGGATTGAACGGAAATGGTGCAAATTTGTTAAATTAATAACCCTTTATAGTTATGTGGTGTTGTCCTGAGTGTTACTTTCATCATCCATATGCATAGCGATAGTCGCCTGTAGCGCCATTTGTTATGATTTCCGCCTTGCTGTTTGTCTCAGGGAGACGTTGTGAAGCCATTGGTTGAACCTCCGCAGTCCGACGCCGGAGAGAAAAAATCCCGCCAGACGGCGGCGAAGACACCGACGCGACGCTCGCGGGCAGTCGCTGCCAAACGCGGCAATATCATGGCGGCGGCGCTGGAATTCTTTTCGTTGTACGGCATTCATGGAACCAGTCTGGATCAGGTGGCTGAGCGCGCTGACGTGTCCAAAACTAATCTGCTGTACTACTTCCCCTCGAAAGAAGATTTGTATATCGCGGTGCTGAAAGGGCTGCTGGATATCTGGCTGGCGCCGCTGAAAGCGTTGCAGTCAGATCAGCATCCGCTCGAAGCTATCAGGGAATATATCCGCCTTAAGCTGTGCGTTTCGCGCGATCACCCGCAGGCGTCACGGCTGTTTTGTCTGGAGATGGTGCAGGGCGCGCCGCTGCTGAAACAGGAACTGGGTGGCAGCCTGAAAACGCTGGTGGAAGATAAATCGGATGTCATTCGCGGCTGGATTAAAGCCGGGCTGATAGCACCGGTGGATCCGATGCAGCTGATTTTTATGCTGTGGGCAACCACGCAGCATTACGCGGATTTTGGCGTGCAGGTTGAGGCTATCACCGGTAAAACGCTCAGCGATCCTGAGTTTTTTGAACAGACGGTGGAAAACGTGCAGCACATTATCACCGAAGGCATTCAGCTTCGGGCTTAAAGAGGTCAGGATGGATTCGGTTTCTCAATTCGTATTGGGCGCGGCTGTCGGTATCGCGGTGATGGGAAAGCGTGCGCCGGTGTGGAAATCCGCGCTGGCCGGTGCGGTCTGCGGCACGTTGCCCAATCTGGATGTGTTTTACGATCACGGCGATGCCATCAGCAACATGACGATGCACCGCACTGAAAGCCATGCGCTGTTTTATCTGACGCTGATTTCGCCGTTGCTGGCGTGGCTGATGGCAAAATTGCTCAGCGGGGGACAGCATTTCAAACACTGGTGGGGCGCGGTCTGGCTGGCACTGATCACCCATCCGTTGCTGGATTTAATGACCGTTTACGGTACGCAGCTCGGTCTGCCGTTCACAAACTATCCTTTTGCCGTGGGCAGTGTTTTCATCATTGATCCGCTCTATACCTTGCCGCTGATTATCGGCGTCGGGCTGGCGCTGTACCGCGAGCAACAGCGCGGGATCATGTGGAATAATGTGCTGCTGGGTGTGAGTTGTTTGTATCTGGCTTGTACCGCTTTCGAGCAATATCAGGTGACGCGGCATGTGGGCGAGGAACTGCAACGTCAGAACATTGAAAGCACGCAGGTGCTGGTCACGCCGACTCCGCTGAATTCGCTGGTGTGGCGCGTGGTGGTGATGAATAAAGACAGTTATGGCGAAGGGTTTACCTCGCTGCTGCATCCTGATTCACCGATCCGCTTCCGCTTTTATCCGCGTGGTGAAGCCCTTTATGAAGCGCACAAAGATAATGCATTTCTGTCGCGCGTCGCCTGGTTCAGCCACGGGTTCTTTAGCGTAAAAGAGCAGGGCGGACATATTCTGGTCAGCGATTTACGCATGGGACAGGAACCGGATTACACTTTTGTGTTTGATCTCGGCGAGATGAAAGAAGGCGCGCCACCTGAACTGCCGGTGAAAGTGGCCTCTGCCAGACCATCCGCCAGAAAAATGCTGGATCAATTCTGGCAGGCCCTGGAAGTAGAGTAGTCCGCAATAAAGCAAAAGGAGCCATAAGGCTCCTTTTTTGTATCAATGGTCTGTTCAGGCTTTACGGCTTCTCGTCCGCAGCCAGTAACCTATGCCCAGCACCACAAACCATAACGGTGTGACTAACAGTGCCTGACGGGTGTCATCCTGCAAGGTCAGCAAGACCAGAACGAAGGCGAAGAAGGCCATACACACCCAGCACATCAGTTTACCGAGCGGCATTTTGTAGATGGATGCTTCGTGCAGTTGCGGACGTTTACGGCGGTAGACCAGATAAGAGCAGAGGATGATTGTCCAGACGAACATAAAGAGGATCGCAGATACGGTGGTGACCAGCGTGAAGACCGTGACCACGTTTGGGATCAGGTAAATCAGCACCACACCGCCGAGCAGACAGATACAGGAGAAGGTCAGGCCGTTCGACGGTACTGCACGGGAAGAGAGTTTGCCAAACGCTTTCGGCGCATTGCCTTCCTGTGCCAGCCCGAACAACATGCGGCTGGTGGAGAACACGCCGCTGTTGGCGGAAGAAGCCGCAGACGTCAGCACCACAAAGTTGATAATACTTGCCGCCGCCGGAAGACCGGCCAGCACGAACAGTTCAACAAACGGGCTTTTATCCGCAACGACGTGGCTCCACGGCGTCACGGACATAATCATGATCAGCGAGAAAACGTAAAACATGATGATGCGCAGCGGGATGGCGTTGATGGCGCGCGGCAGAGATTTTTGCGGATCTTTGGTTTCAGCCGCGGTGGTGCCCACCAGTTCGATACCGACAAACGCGAACACGGCTATCTGGAAACCGGCAAAGAATCCGCTGACGCCTTTCGGGAAGAATCCGCCGTCATTCCATAAATTACTGAAGGAAGCGACGGTGCCGGTTGGCGTCTGGAAGTGCGTCAGTACCATCACCAGTCCGGCGATAATCAGTCCGACGATGGCGACGATTTTGATCATCGCAAACCAGAATTCCATCTCACCAAACATTTTGACGGTCGCGAGATTCAGGCTGAGCAATACCAGAACGCAGAGCAGGGAGGCGACCCATTGCGAGAGTCCGGGGAACCAGAACTGCGCGTAGGCGGTAATGGCGACGACATCCGCGATGCCGGTGACCACCCAGCAAAACCAGTAAGTCCAGCCGGTGAAATATCCGGCCCACGGACCCAGCAGGTCGGCGGCAAAGTCGCTGAAGGATTTGTATTCAAGGTTGGACAGCAAAAGTTCGCCCATCGCGCGCATGACGAAAAACAGCATGAAGCCGATGATCATGTAGACGAAGATGATGGACGGACCAGCGAGGCTGATGGTTTTGCCCGAACCCATAAACAGGCCGGTACCGATGGCGCCACCGATGGCAATAAGCTGGATATGGCGGTTGGAGAGATTACGCCGCAGACCTTCTGCACTCTCTTCCTCCGGCCGGGCGAGGATTTTTGACTCTTCTTGCATGTTGTATAGATTCCTGTTTTTTGCTTTTTGCGTATGAACTCCGCCATATCGCATTCATTTACGTCAATTATTTGAGCTCTGAGGCTCTTTTATCATCTCAGCTGGAACGACAGCGGGAGTGAGTGGTTGTAATAATAATGTTAATTTCAAAGATGTTATAACCGGCATAAGAAATGCCAGGGATAAAAAATGTATCGTATTTTTTACATAGTGGATAACTGAGTGTTAATTAATCAGGCATGACAGAAGGGTGAGAATAATACCTTTTTTCTATGTGATGGGCTTCACAAATATTTACCGTAAAGACAGTAAAAAAAGTAGGGATAAGCGTTTGACATCATCAGGATAGAGGAGAATAATTCGTCCTGTTGGGTCGTTAGCTCAGTCGGTAGAGCAGTTGACTCTTAATCAATTGGTCGGCGGTTCGAACCCGCCACGACCCACCAACGAAAACAAGATGTTAGCTATTTCCCACTGACCTATTTTCACGGAGTGGGACATATTTGAGACATGTTCATAAAATATTAAAATATTGAGTCTATTTGAGCGGCATGTTCAGTTAAATGACCCGGTGCTAAGCGGGCATACCTGCGCCCCATTTCAATACTTTCCCAACCCTCCATTTCTTGTAATACCGATAGCGAAACTCCGGACTGAATTACCAGCTCGCTTAGGTTTGCCTTAAACGTAAAAACTGAAATTATCAATATCTGCCCGTAATACAGCAGATTTACAGGCATGAGGATTGTCTTCCTCTTGCAGGGCCAATCTCTCCTTCTGCATGCTATCTCTTCTTTGTTTTATAGGGTCATGCGCAAAGGAATGCATCTGTTGTCAGATACCGCCAAATAAATATGATACATATCAACAAAAAGTGTAAAAATTCAAATCGCTGACATTTCTTTGCAAAAGTTTTAGGAGTATTCTTAGGCAGTTCTGTTCATGCTTTGGAGTTACTCACCGTGAGAGTAAGAAATGGAGTTTTGTATGCGCTGCCACTTTTATTGGTTGGTAGCATAGCTTTTGCCAGTTACACCAGTGGAAGTAACCCTGCTTTTGTTGAAGAGGCGGTAAACACTGTCAGCAGCAAGATGTCCTATAGTTTTGGACTTAGCACCTGTAAAGCGATTCAAAAAAGTGCGGCTCAGTGGGATTTAACGTGTACTTCCGCCACGACCCCGTCAGCTTTAACGTTTACCATCCAGTCTGCCGATAAAGCCCCTTACGATGTTGCCACTCCCTATTATCTTACTGCGAGTAATGAACCCGCTAAGAAAGCATCAGGGGAGGGTCTGCTTAGGTATCTGATGATTAACAATGGTTCGAAAATCTAGTGGGATTTGGTAAATAAAATTACCCGTCCAGCGGGTAATTTATCATTTCGTATAACATTTTTTTAAGGTTTTATTCCATCCAGTTTTTCGCAATCAAAAATCATCTTGCTGCTCTTTCTGAAAGAAGGGTTCATTGGATAAATATGGATTCGGAGGCAGGCATATAATTTCTGATTATTTGTATTGACTCTCGGGCATCTATTTTAGCCATGCTAAATATAGAATGTAGGATTTATAAATATTTATTAATGTTTATTGAAACGAAAATATTTCTTTAGGAATTGAAGTTTATTATCACCGAAATAAAGAGTAATCTATCGGGCGAAATCACCTCAAAGGAGTGTCTGAATTGAAAATAAGGAATGTTGTTTTATATACATTGCCACTGTTCCTCGTCGCGGGTATAGCTTACGGGAATTATCGTGGCGAAAATGTCCCTGACTTTGTGAATGAAGCTGTCGCTACAGTAAGCAACAAAATGTCCTACAGCTTTGGTGCCAGTACGTGTAAGATCATAAAAAACAATGAAGCTCAATGGGATATGGCATGCAGCTCACCTCTGACATCTGAACCATTAATCTTTACAGTCCAGGCTGCGGAAAAATCCCCTTATGATGTCTCTACTTCATTTTACCTGACTGCGGAAAATACCGCCGCCAAGAAGGCTTCTGATGAAGGGTTGATGAGATATTTGATGATTAATAAAACTTCTGTTATCTAATTAATATAATAAAACCCCTCTTTCTGCGGTTTTTTTTGTTCAAAACAGGGCAGGTGTTTTTTTTATTTTCCGAAAGATGGTTTTAACTATGTTTTATCAGAAAGATAAGTTTGTTTCGGAAATAGATACTCTGGAAAAGTCTGGCCTCAGAACAGAGGCCTGAACATTAATTATGTCGTTAAGTCTTTAATACATAATCGTTGTATTGGGCGTTTTGCCATTCTTAAGCTGTTTTTGCACCCGCATACACAAGCTGAAAATCAGCAGATGGACATGGGTGATAAACGTACGTTCTTCAGCAAACTGACTGCTGCGTAAAACGACCGTTTCAGAACGGTTCTGTTTGGCCACCAGCAGTTCAATCCCTTTTTCACGGAATTCGTCTTCGTAAGCCTTAACAATTCCTGCGGGAGCGATGAGTGTGTAACTGTACATATTCATTCCTGATACTGAGTTGAACATTTGATCGGATAAATCCTATTAAGAATATCAAATACGACCTGCTGACAATTAGCAATTCGGGTGGTTGTTTTTTATACGGATGTCACAGATTAGGACGACTTTTCAGAGGAGTGGACATTCCGCCGGTGGCTGGCATCGGTTTTTAGTTGCCCGTGGCGCGCACACTGCTATCATTCGTTCATAAACTCAGGGAGATAACGATGAAAAAAACACTGGTGGCCTTGGCTGCTTTATTTTTAGCCGGGTGTGCGGGTAATCCTTATGAACCGACGCTTCAGGTTAAGTCTGCCTATGCGAATCCCAGCGCCGTGGCGCCAGAAGGGCAGACGCACATTCGTTTGCACCGGTTAGAACAAACTTCAATCGTGCCGTTTGAGAAAACCTGTCCGTTGCTGGTTATTCTGGACGGAAAGACAATTGCAACCCTGCATTTCAATCAGTATGTAGATTTGAATGTGCCGAACGGTATGCGCAAGATTGAAGTGCGTATCGCCTGTGCGCTGACAAAAACCACCGGTGAGATCACGGTCGATGCCAACGGCAAGAACATCAGTCTGGAAACAGACCGCAGCTTCTTCGGAACCTACAACATCCGGCCGGAAGGCAGCAGCAGTAAGTGATTAAATGAAAAAACCCGCCAAGGCGGGTTTTTTGTTTTCAGCCGGTCATCGTTCTTTCAGATGTAAGGCTTGGACCATTCCAGGATTTGATCGTGTTGCAGCGGCCGTGAGAAATAGAAGCCCTGCACGGAATCGCACTGAAGTTCTTCCAGACACCTCAGGGTATCATTATCTTCTACCCCTTCAGCCACTACCTGATAGCTGAGCGCATGCGCCATTTCAATCATCGATTTCACAATGACTTTGCTTTTGCTGTCATTACTGATGCCCTGAATCAGTGACTGATCCAGTTTCAGCGTATCCGCCGGGATTTTTTGCAGGTAATTCAAATTGCTATAACCGGAGCCGAAATCATCAAGCGCGATGCTGATCCCCATATTGCGCAGGGCATCCAGTGAGGCCACGGCGTGAGGATTATTCGCCAACGTCTGAGTTTCCAGACATTCGATTTCCAGCATGGATGGCGATACCTGATGCAGAATAAGCGCGGTGTGAATTCGCTGAACCAGATCCTGTTCCACCAGGTTATTGGCCGTCAGGTTTATCGAGACCTGAATTTGTGCGCCACGTTTTTGCCATTCGGCAATTTGCATCACGGCCTGGGTGATCACCCAGTTGGTCAGCGGCGTAATCAAAGGCGTTTTTTCAGCCAGAGGAATAAATTCTGAAGGTGAAATTACCCCGAGAGTCGGATGCTGCCAGCGGATCAGCGCTTCGACTCCCTGAAATTTTTTATCGGCCAGACGAATTTTCGGCTGGTACAGCAGATGGAAGTCTTTGCAGGAAGCGACAGTCGCCATCAGGTCATTGAGCAGGTTAAACGCGCGCCGCTGAATCACATCAGATTCCTGATGATACGGCATCACCAGCTGGTTATTGCTGATCGCTTCATGCAGTGAAGACATGCCCTGACGCATGATGTTTTCAGCACAGTCAGAGGTTGGCGAAAACACCGTATACCCGGCGTGCAGACGCACATTGATCGGAATATCGCTGGTAATACTTTGCTGAATTCTTGTCGCCGCATTTTCCAGCTGAGTGAATATTTCCTCCTGTTCATCAAGGCGCTTGATGAGGGCAAAACGGCCCAGCATCAGGCTGTAAACTTTGTCGTTTTCGTTGAGTTCACTGCGCAGAAATGAGCCGATGTCTTTGAGGATATTTTCGACTTTCGGAATGCCAATCGCACGGCCAATGTCATAGGCGTAGAGGGTATCCAGGGTGTCGATCAGGATCAGCAGATATGCGGTGTTGTCAGGTGCCCTGATAAGTTGCGCGATGTCTTCCATCAGACGCTGGCGGTTAGGCAAGCGCGTGACGATATCGACAAAACTCATGCTGCTGCGGGACTCGATTATATCAATGACAATCGCCGCCAGATCCGAAAGCATGTCTATTTCCTGAACGGAAAAGTCGCGCGGGTTTTTATCGGCCAGACATAAACTGCCAACCGCAAAACCATCGCGAGTAATCAGCGGCGCGCCGGCGTAAAAGCGCATCCCTTCTTCAGCCGTTACCAGCGGATTTTCGTTAAAACGCGGATCAAGAGTGGCGTCGTTCACCACCATCACTGACGAGGAGCGGATGGTGTAATCGCAAAAGGCGATATCCCGCGCGGTATATTTTAACGCGGTATTGGTTTTGGATTTAAACCACTGACGGTGCTGGTCAACCAGAGTAATGATGCAAATAGGAATATCAAAAATTTGCTGCGTAAGACGGGTTATCAGGTCAAGAACTTCATCCGGATTGCCGTCCGCAATCTTCAATTTTTGCAGCGCCGCAAGCCGTTTCTTTTCGTTTGGATTCAGAACCCTTTTCATTCTGTACGACCTCTGATCGCCGAACTGGACGCGTTTAGTTATGCACTATAGCGTGACTTTGATTCGTTTATCATTTTCTTTTTGTCCGTTTTGCGAGGGTTGCTGTCAGTTAGTCAGGCGCAGGAAGTTATCGTTTGCGTACTATGGATTTACCGGCGCATCACAGCCGCCTCTAAACCCCAAGGAGAATCGTATGTTAAACGACCCGTCGCAGAAGTATCGCCCGTTCCCGCAGGTCAATTTGCCTGATCGTCAGTGGCCGGGAAATGTGCTCAGTGCAGCGCCGCAATGGTGCTCAAGTGATTTGCGCGACGGTAATCAGGCGCTGGCTGAACCTATGGATAATGCGCGTAAACGCCAGTTTTTCGACTTACTGATTAAGTGCGGGTTTAAGCAGATTGAGGTCGCCTTTCCATCGGCATCGCAAACCGATTTTGATTTTGTCCGCAGTCTGATTGAAGACAGGCTGATCCCTGAAGACGTGGTGATCCAGGTTCTGACGCCTTCACGCCCGGATCTGATAGCGCGTACGTTCGAAGCCCTGAAAGACGTGCCGCGCGCCATTGTGCATTTATACAACGCCACCGCGCCGGTTTTCCGTGAAGTAGTTTTCAATCAGGATCAGTCGGCAACCCGTGAACTGGCGGTGCGTGGCGCGCAACAAATCCGCCAGCTTTGCGAACAATATTCGCAAACCGAATGGACCTTCGAGTATTCACCGGAAACGTTTTGCTTCACCGAACTGGAGTTTGCTTTGGAAGTGTGTGAAGCCGTGGCGGATGTCTGGGAACCGGGTGAACAGCGACCGATGATCATTAACTTACCGGCGACAGTGGAAGTCAGCACACCGAATATTTATGCCGATCAGATTGAATGGTTCTGCCGTCATTTCAGCCGCCGTCAGCAGGTTTCAATCAGCGTGCATCCGCACAATGATCGTGGCACCGGTGTGGCGTGTGCTGAACTGGCTATGCTGGCAGGTGCCGACCGCGTGGAAGGGTGTTTATTCGGAAACGGCGAGCGTACCGGAAACGTGGATATCGTAACGCTGGCGCTGAATCTTTATACCCAGGGGGTCGCGCCTGAGCTGGATTTCAGTAATTTGCAGGCGATTGTCGAGGCGGTGGAAGAGTGCAATCAGTTGCCGGTGCATCCGCGCCATCCGTATGCGGGTGAACTGGTGTTTACGGCATTTTCCGGTTCGCACCAGGATGCAATTAAGAAAGGTTTTGCGGCGCAGAAAACGTCAGAGAGTCCTTACTGGCGCGTGCCTTATCTGCCACTGGATCCGGCGGATGTCGGGTGCAGCTATGAAGCGGTTATCCGCGTCAATAGTCAGTCCGGGAAAAGTGGAGCGGCATGGTTGCTTGAGCAAAATCATGGTCTGAAATTGCCGCGGGGTTTGCAGATAGATTTCAGCAAAGCCGTCCAGCGCGAGACAGATACGCATGGCAAGGAAATGAGTACCAGTGATATCTGGCGTCTTTTCCGTCTGCGTTATGGTTTGACTGAGCAACCGGTGATCAAATTGCTGGGTTATGACATCCGCAGTGATGAACAAAACGTGTGTCATTTCAGCGCGAGGATCCGTTATCGCAATGAAGAGCAGCATATTTCCGGTAGCGGCAATGGTCTGCTTTCCGGTGCAGCCGATGCAATGCGTCGCAGCTTCGATGTGGAACTCGAGATTGGCGATTATCATGAGCACACGCTGGGGCATCAGAGCCACAGCCGTGCGGTGGCGTATCTGAGCTGTCAGGGGCGTCCGGGAGAAACCTGTTATGGCGTGGGGATCGACAGCGATGTTTCCAGTGCATCTTTGCAGGCGCTGTTTAATGCCGCCGGCGCCATTATGGCTGACTAAGCTGTCTGATTAGTTTGTTTGATTAAAGTATTCGCTGGGTGATACGCCCAGCAAACGGCGGAACATCGCACTAAAGGCGCTCGGGCTGTCATAGCCGAGTGCCAGCGCTACATCTATCACTGAAACGCCCGCCGCCAGCTGATTCAGTGCTTCCAGTAATTTCGCCTGCCGTACCCAGTCACTAAAACGCAGACCGGTTTCGCGCTGAAAACGGCGCGAGAGGGTACGGCTGCTGATTTCCATACGTTGCGCGACGTCTTCCAGTTCCCAGGATGAGCACAAATCTGCGCGGATCTGCTGAGTCAGTGCCAGAAGCTCCGGCTCTTTCGGTTCCGGAAGATGAAGCGGTAAGCTCGGCAAAAGACGCAATTCGTCCAGCAAAAGTTCCATAATACGTTCGTCACGACCACCGGGCAGATAATCGACCGGAATGGTCAGTGAGGTGAGGATCAGTTCACGCAGCAGGGGCGAAATTTGCACGACCTGACATTGTGCGGGCAAATCGGCACGGGCCAGTGGCTCAACAAACAGGGTGCGGGCTTCGACGCCACCGATAAAGCGCAGGCTATGCTCGACGTGAGCAGGTAACCAGACGCCGCGCCCAGGTGGCACCATCCAGGTTCCCAGCGCGGTATGTACTTCCACCACGCCGGATAAAGTATGAATCAGTTGTGAACAGCTGTGGCTATGCGCAGGCTCACTGTCGCCATGCTGGTAGTCGATAGCCAGAGGCGCTACCGCCTGATGAGGAGCAAGGAAATTGTGTTGCATGGATCAATGATGTTTTTGGTTCTTGGCTTCTTCCACGGCTTGTTTCGCTTCTTCTGCCGCTTTCTGAAGTTCTTCTTCAGTCAGTTGTTCCGACACTTCAAGCAGCTCTCCCAGCCCGTCACTGACATGGACATCATCGGCTTTGCTTTTGTTTTCTTTATTTTTTTCGTCGCTCATGATTTGGTCCCGTTAAATGAATTCAGTACCTGATTATAGCAGAAAGTCGAAGCAGAGAGCGGCAGCAGAAAGTGCGGGGCAAAAGCAGAGGGAAGGCAGAGCCTGTCAGGCGACAGACTCCTGAATACATTACTGGCGGTAAGCGAACTTGATTTGTTGCAGGGAGTTTTTGAAGACTTCAGCCTGTTGCTCGTCTTCCATCTGCGCAACAAAACGCTCCATGTTCAGCATCACTTTACCCGCATCAGCCTGACCGATGGCTTTAAGGATCAGGGTCAGTGTCGCTTTAAGGCAGGCAACTTCGGTCGCCAGTGTTTCAACGTTCGCTTCAGTCGTAAAATCGCAATTACTCATTATGTAAATCTCCTCAGGCTGACTGCCAGGCAGCACGCCGAATTCTAAACGGGTGAAAAATGGGGCTAAAAATGAACTCACCCTTTCGCGCCGGGTGGAAAGTGGCGGCATTTTAGCATAGTTAGCCGGTTTTAGTGCATCGCCCGTCAGGGGGTGACCAATGTGTTAATCCGATATAAACATATAGCGGTTTTGTCAACGGAGTAAAGAATACTAAACATTATTGCCGGTTGAGAACATTTCATCTGCACGTGCAGATTTATTCATATAAACCATCAGCAATTCGTGCGATCGCAAATAATCATCGGTCATATCATATATATATCAATGAGGATTGCTGGCGGTTAAATAGTCAGGCCAGTTAACAGTGCCATTAAAGCAACAAAGAACGGCTGGCATTATTTTTTTGCGGAAAATTAGACAGGGCAGGGGCTGCCGCTTGACCCTTGATTAGAAAAGCCTTTTTATAAATTATTAATACAGGTGATGGCACTTCTCATTTACATTCAGCAAAGTAGTTTTTTGCAGACACTCCTTGGTCAGGAAGACATGTTAGAGTAAAATACGCGGGCTATAATAAATATCTGTGTCTTCCTGATTTAAAAACACTGCCGGTAACCGGGAGTGGGACGAGTTAGTTGATGCTGGTCTCTAATTGCCACCTTCTCTTCATTTATAAGCTGTCTGAGAACAATATTATTGTTCGCCACGTTTGAATACGTAAGACTGGCCTGAAGACCCTGACGGTGTGTTGCCCTTATTTTTTGGAGAATTCTCTTTGATTAGCGTTCTTCTTGTTGATGACCACGAACTGGTGCGCGCAGGGATCCGACGCATTCTTGAAGATATCAAAGGCATCAAAGTCGTTGGTGAGGCGCAATGCGGTGAAGATGCCGTCAAATGGTGTCGTACCAATGATGTTGATATTGTCCTGATGGATATGAACATGCCAGGCATTGGCGGGCTGGAAGCGACGAAAAAAATCGTTCGTTTCTCCCCGGATATCAAGATCATCATGTTAACGATTTATACTGAAAACCCGTTGCCGGCCAAAGTGATGCAGGCGGGGGCGTCAGGTTACCTGAGTAAAGGTGCGGCTCCACAGGAAGTGGTGAATGCAATTCGTCTGGTCGATTCCGGTCAGCGTTATATTGCGTCTGATATTGCACAACAAATGGCGCTTAGCCAGATAGAACCTCAGTCCGAGACACCGTTTGATTCCTTATCTGAGCGTGAATTACAAATCATGCTGATGATTACCAAGGGACAAAAAGTGAATGAAATTTCAGAACAACTGAACTTGAGTCCGAAGACAGTTAACAGTTATCGTTATAGGATGTTTAGTAAATTAAATATCAGCGGCGATGTTGAGTTAACCCATTTGGCTATTCGACACGGTTTGTTCAACACGGAGACTTTATCAGGCAGTGAGTGATGAGCGTTTCGACCCCAAGGCCTTTCTGAAAACGGTCACCAGCCAGCCCGGCGTCTACAGGATGTATGACGCCAGCGGCACCGTAATCTACGTAGGTAAAGCCAAAGACCTTAAAAAACGTCTTTCGAGCTATTTTCGTGTCCAGGTTTCCAGCCGCAAGACCGAAACTCTGGTCAAAAATATTGCGCAAATTGATGTCACCGTTACGCACACCGAAACGGAAGCGCTGCTCCTCGAACATAACTACATTAAGCTGTATCAGCCACGTTATAACGTTTTATTACGTGATGATAAGTCTTATCCGCTGATCTTCCTCAGCGCGGACAACCATCCGAGAATTACGGTCCACCGCGGTGCAAAACACGCCAAAGGCGAGTATTTCGGTCCTTTCCCGAACTCTTATGCCGTGCGTGAAACACTGGCGTTGCTGCAAAAACTTTTTCCTATCCGCCAGTGCGAAAACAGCGTTTACAGCAACCGGTCGCGTCCTTGCTTGCAATATCAGATTGGCCGTTGCCTTGGCCCCTGCGTGAAAGGGCTGGTCAGTGACGAAGATTATAATGATCAGGTCGAATACGTCCGGCTATTCTTGTCAGGTAAAGATCAGCAGGTGGTTACCCAACTGGTGAACCGTATGGAAGAAGCCAGTAAGTCGCTGCGATTCGAAGATGCCGGGCGGATAAGAGATCAAATTCAGGCCGTGCGCCGCGTGACGGAGCGTCAGTTTGTTTCCGGTAATAGTGAAGATCTGGATGTCATCGGTGTGGCCTTTGAATCGGGAATGGCCTGTCTGCACGTCTTGTTTATCCGCCAGGGCAAAGTGTTAGGCAGCCGTAGCTATTATCCTAAAGTGCCGGGTGGCACTGATCTCGGCGAGGTCGTCCAGACTTTTGTCGGGCAATTTTATCTGCAAGGCAGTCAGCAGCGGACGCTTCCGGGCGAAATCCTGCTGGACTTCAGTCTGGCGGAAAAAGATCTGCTGGCCGAATCGCTCAGCGAGCTGGCCGGGCGCAAAGTGCAAATCCAGAGCAAACCGCGCGGTGACCGTGCGCGCTATCTGAAACTGGCCCGTACCAATGCTTCAACAGCTCTGACGACCAAGCTGGCGCAACAGTCGACTATCCATCAGCGGCTGGCAGAGCTGGCAAAAACCCTCCATCTTGCAGAAATTAACCGCATGGAATGCTTCGACATCAGCCATACTATGGGCGAGCAAACTGTTGCGTCTTGTGTGGTATTTGACGGTAACGGTCCGGTACGCTCGGAATACCGGCGTTATAACATTACCGGTATTACGCCTGGCGATGATTATGCGGCGATGGCGCAGGTCTTGCAGCGCCGTTATGGCAAAGCGCTCGATGATAATAAAATCCCGGATGTCATTTTTATCGATGGCGGTAAAGGGCAGTTGGGAATGGCGCTGGATGTGTTTCACTCCCTGAACGTAGAGTGGGATAAATCGAAACCGCTGCTGATTGGTATCGCCAAGGGTGCAGATCGTAAAGCAGGACTGGAAACACTTTTCTTCGTGCCGGAAGGCGAGGGGATTGCGTTACCGGCAGATTCACCGGCCCTGCATGTTATTCAGCATATTCGCGATGATTCGCACAATCACGCCATTACCGGTCACCGGCAGAGACGCGCTAAAGTCCGAACCACCAGCGCCCTGGAAGACATCGAGGGCGTCGGGCCGAAACGGCGTCAGGTTTTACTGAAATACATGGGAGGCATTCAGCCATTACTGAATGCCAGCGTAGAGGAAATTGCACAGGTACCGGGTATTTCTATCGCATTGGCAGAAAAGATTCATAATGCGTTGAAACACTAAGGGCGTTGTAGCAACATACTCATAATATCCACACCGGACAAACAGTTACCTTCGCTATGCAATTTAATATACCTACGTGCCTTACCCTGTTTCGCGTTGTACTGATACCGTTCTTCGTGCTGGCCTTCTACCTGCCTTATCCGTGGGCACCGCTGGCTTGTGCGCTGATCTTCGTTTTTGCTGCTGCGACCGACTGGTTTGATGGCTATCTTGCCCGCCGCCTGAAGCAGACGACACGCTTTGGTGCGTTTCTCGATCCCGTCGCTGACAAAGTGATGGTGGCGATTGCACTGGTGCTGGTGGCAGAGTATTTCCACTCCTGGTGGATTACGTTACCTGCAGCGACCATGATTGCCCGTGAAATCATCATTTCAGCCTTACGTGAATGGATGGCTGAAATTGGTAAACGCAGCAGCGTAGCGGTGTCATGGATTGGTAAAGTGAAAACTACCGCGCAAATGCTGTCGCTGGTCGCGTTGTTGTGGCGTCCGGATGCCATTGTTGTCGGTGTGGGCGTCGTCGCGTTGTACATTGCAGCGGTGCTGACTTTCTGGTCAATGTTCCAATATCTGAACGCTGCGCGACACGATTTGCTGGAACCCTGATCAAACTGACGTAAAAAACGTCAAACGATCGCATGAAGCGATAATTTTATTGACTCAATCCGTCAGGTCAGTAGAATGCAACGCATCGGAAGGCAGCTAGCGTTACGCCAGAAGATTAGTCAAAAAAATCAGTACGTTCTGATTAAAGCGGGAATAGCTCAGTTGGTAGAGCACGACCTTGCCAAGGTCGGGGTCGCGAGTTCGAGTCTCGTTTCCCGCTCCAAATTTTCTTAAACGGGTTCGTGAATCGGTTTAAGTGCAAGACAAGTAGTAAGATTTAAGGCGCGTTAACAAAGCGGTTATGTAGCGGATTGCAAATCCGCCTAGTCCGGTTCGACTCCGGAACGCGCCTCCAATTTTCCCGGAGCCCGGGTGGTGGAATCGGTAGACACAAGGGATTTAAAATCCCTCGGCCTTAGGCTGTACGAGTTCAAGTCTCGTCCCGGGTACCATGGGAAAATGTAAAGAATAATCAAAAGCAATATAGTAGTAATGTCGTTATAGCCACCTTCGGGTGGTTTTTTTATGTCTGAAATTCAGGCCATTCCCGAATTTACCACTAAACCCGATGCAATAAAAAAGGCCACCTTCAACAGGGGGCCTTAAGTGTTTCTTCAATAACATTCTTTGCGCAGGGTGCCGCAGTCAGAATTTGATTTTCTGAACAAAATGCTGGTCAGTGGGTAAAAAGAATGAAGAAAATCAGAGATTAAAACAGCCCCGAGGGGCGTTTTTAGGGTCAGAATTCACCCGGTGATTCAGTGTTGCTCAGTGCCCTGATAGATAAAGGCAGGTGGTAGTTAGGCTGGCTGGTGAAAAACGCCTGCAGGGCAACACGTTTCTTACGGTCAATTGAGATTTCTTCCATCGTTTTACGGAAGATACTGTACCGGCCACAAGATGTGCAGGTCACAGTAACAATTTTTGCCGACATATTGACCGACGTCTTATTCGTGTTTTGGCACAACGGACACTCGTCTTGAGCGCTTACAACGGTGGAACTCATAAAACCTCCGGTTTTACTTAGAGCGGCCAGTAGTCTAGCACAAAAAGGCGTCAGTCACTTAACGATAATTTAATTATCAGTGGATTTCAGCGTCAACTCAGTGTAGAGAGCCCACAAGCCGCTGATGCCTTGGGGAAAGTGACCACTCCGTTTTCCTGATATTTTTCGCTTCACTTCCATGCTTTCCACTTCACTTCCATGCTTTCCACTTCACTTTCCTGCGTTACACTTAAAAGATTCATTCCTTTTATGGATTCTGACTACGTATGACTTCCGCTTTATACCAGCGTATTGATGGTTCGGTTTACAGACATATTTATATCGTCGGCGATTTGCACGGCTGCCTGAGCCTGCTTGAAGAGCAGCTGGCAAAAGTGGCTTTCGACCCGCATCGCGATCTTTTGCTGTCGGTCGGCGATCTCGCTGACCGCGGGCCTGACAGTGTGGGATGTCTGAGATTGATGAATGAGCCCTGGTTTTCCTGCGTCAGGGGTAATCATGAGCAGATGGCCATTGATGCGGTAAATGAAGAAAATATTCCCCGCTGGCTGCGCAACGGTGGTGACTGGTTTTATGCGCTTGAGACCGGCAGGCAGGAAGAAGCGAAATCTCTGATTCTCAGGGCTGATAATTTACCTCACGTGCTGGAACTGACTACCCGTGAAGGCAAACGTATTGTGGTCGCTCACGCGGATTATATTTCAGATGACTATGTTTTCGGTAAGCCGCTGGACGGGTATGAAATTATCTGGAACCGGGAGCGCGTTAACTCTGCCCTGGCCGGGCGTTATACATCCATTTCCGGAGCTGACGAATTCTATTTCGGCCATACGCCGGTGGAACCTGCGATGCAGTTCGCCAATCAGTTTTATATTGATACCGGTGCAGTTTTTGGCGGCTATCTGACGCTGCGTCGGCTGCAATAAATTCAGGCGTTGCAGGGGTTTGCGGTGAGTGACTGGCAACGGTATAGTGAGCGGCTGCGAAACGGTAAGGGCGTGAGATAACATCATGGAAAGTAAGCGTGAAGACAGGATCCAGCGTCTGTTACTGGCTTTAAAAAAGACTGATAAAATTCATCTGAAAGAAGCGTCTTTGCTGCTCAATGTTTCTGAAATGACAATCCGCCGTGATCTGAATTCCGCACCCGCCCCGGTTATTCTTTTGGGCGGTTACATCGTGATGGATCCCAAAAATAGCCCGGCTACGCATTATTTTGTCAGTGAGCAGAAAATGCGTCAGATAGGGGAAAAGCGTCGGCTTGCTTCCCGCGCTGCCAGCCTCATTCAGAATAACGATACCGTATTTTTCGATTGCGGCACGACCATGCCATATGTGATTGAAAAGATCTCAGAAGATTGTGTATTTACTGCCATTTGCTATTCCCTGAATACGTTTCTGGCCTTGCAGGAAAAACCGCATTGCGAGGTAATTTTGTGCGGCGGGGCGTTCAAATCCAGCAACAGTATTTTCACGCCAATCGGGCGCAGCAGTGAACTCGATTTTATCCGACCCTCGAAAGCGTTCATCTCGGCAGCGGGTGTGAGCATTGAACACGGGGTCACGTGTTTCAATTTCGACGAGCTGCTGATGAAACATCAGGCCATTGAGCGTTCCACGCAAAGCATTCTGGTGGCTGACAGCACTAAGTTCGATCAGGTGCGACCGGCTGCGATCGCACCTCTTGCCCGTTTTAATGTGGTGGTCAGCGACGCTGAGCCACCACAGGCTTATATCGATTTTTGCGACCAGTCTGACATCCCGCTGCTGGTTTAAGTCTTTAGCGGATCGGTGGGATCTTCTCGACCGACTGATACAACACCACTTCCCAGATGCCATTTTTCGAGCCATCACTAAGATAGTGCTCAAAACAGGCTTTACCGTCCGGACGGTAATGACTGCTGGCGAGCAGCTGGCTGTAAAAATCTCGCCAGGCTTTCTCGAAATTCTCATCTGTTATCGTGGTGTGATAGGCCGCATAAGTGCCACCGGGCAGCGTTTGCAGCGTCAGCCCTTCGGCATCATCGAGAATAAAATTATCCGCAACGCATACCGAAGGATCGGCACGCAAAGCTTCGGCAGGTGTGGTATCCGGATTATCGTGAAACCACGTCAGCCATTCATTTTGCGGCTGATGGTGCCGCGCGACCCATTTTGTCAGGTGCTGAAAGCCGTGATGGATTGACTCCTTATAAGGGCCAACAACCCTGTAGCTCACCAGCTTTTTCGCCGGTCTTTCTACGATTAATAATGCCACGATGATCTCCTTTTATCTGACACGCAGTGAGTGGGTTCCTTATTGGGATGACGCAAATGCCAAACTATAACAGTTTGCCTTGTAACTCCCGGCAACTGCTCTACGCGCTATAACAGTTGTCATGATAAAATTTACCTGACAGATTGCATTATAGTCGTGACGCAATGAGGAAATGAGATGGACGTAATCAAAAGTGTATTAAACAGTGAAATTGATCGTATCAACCATCAGGAAGGCCGCGACGGGAAACCAAGGATCAACGCAGAATTCTTTGTGAATCACCCGTGGTTATGTCTGGCCATGCTGGTGGGATACATCGCTGTAGGCATCGTGATGTACGTTTCGCCTTACATGGGCATCGGCTGGTTCATCGGATTCACTGCGTTTCTGGTCTTTATGTCGGCGATGTTGTTGCTGGAAATCAAACCGGTTTATCGTTATGAGGATATCGGCGTGCTGGATTTACGTGTCTGCTATAACGGGGAATGGTATTTCAGTCGTGAATTATCTGCCGATGCCGTGCAACAAATTCTCAGTTCCGGCAGTGTAAGCGTCCGCATAAAAAATCGCATTGAGTCTATTGTCAGCCATAAAGGGTTTGTCGACTTTTACGATGTGTATGATCTGGCCCGTCTTGAACAACAACAGTTGCCGGACCCCACCGGAACAGCACAGTTAGCTCATTAATTCCGCGTTTAAACATGGCCACAGGCCATGACGTTACCCTGCCTGCTCTGATAAAATAGCGGCTGGACATCATTTTCGTGAATGAATCCCACCACGAAAAAGATGTTAAGCCGTGACAGGAGCGACTGTGGAACGAATCAAACTCACTATTCATCATCTGCACAAAATCATTTCGGGCGAGAAACAAGATGCTCAGGCCACCGCACGCATTTATGCTGGCGATGAATTGTTGCTGACTGAAACGATGACCGGGCAGGCGACGCATTTTGATCGCTTCATCAAAGCTGAACGCGACAACGGTAAACCTTTGAGAGTGGAATGGGACAGTGACGGCAGCGCTGAGATGTCCGTTTCCCGCGCCGAAGTGTGCCCCTGCTGTGGCGGTGACGCCTTACACGGTTGATTTAATCCGGCACTGACCGCATGTAGAGTAAAAGCCGAACAGAGGTGAATGATGAAATTTATCAACAATGAATTTGAATACCGTAAATGGATTATGGATGAAATATTCCAGGCGAGTGCGGTAGGCGAAACCTCTGAGTTTGCCGATCAGGAAGTGGATGACTTTATCTTTGATGCCCGTCCGGTGGCATATCCGTGTGTGGCCGTCATGATCCAGACGCCGGGAGAACCGGGCGTGTGTGAACCGCGCTTTTTCTACAAAGAACAAATCTTTGAGTGGGCGCATAAAATGGGCTTCGGGTTCGACAGCTGAAGGCTGTGGGACGGACATGCGAAAACCCTGAGCGTGGCTCAGGGTTTCTTGTTACCGGTTCGCTCTTACCGGTGTAGAACAGGGTAATCAGACGTTTTTACGGTCGATTTTCTCTTCGCCCCAGAACAGATAATCATCTTTGGTTTTCGCGAAGGCGATGGGCAGAACCTCATCGTTTCCTTCCTCCCAAATTTTCTGCGCCAGTTTCTCGTCGTTTTTAGCCAGTTCAAAAATAGCCTCAGCGATTTCGTGAGACGTTTCACGGGTATTTGCCCAGGCTTTGATGTTTGACGTCGTCATCCGGTTCTCCTCGTATTTTCAGCAAAAAGTGTCTCCGTGACACCGTGATATTCACTATAACTATGGTTTCCGAAAGGTGTTTATGCAAATCCTGCGGGATTTTTGCGATGTGTCCGCAGGTATAAAAGCCCCTTCAATACCGCGGCAAGGGCACAAAAAAAGCGGCATCCTGCGTAGCGTGTCGTTATACTAAAGCCGATTTTGAACAATTAAGGTGATGAGAATGAGCGACGATATTTTTGATTTTGACATTGATGCTGCACTGGAAACTGCTGAAGTCAAAGCGGCCGAAAAAGCAGCAGAAGTGCCTGAAGCCGTTCAGGACGAAAGTGACTGCGAAGGCTGCAAAATCTGATTTTGCACAACATAGCAGCAAACAGAAAACCGCTTCGGCGGTTTTTTTGTATCTGTCATTTATTTCTCTTTCGCCATTTTTCGCTGAATATCCTTTGCTGACATAGCGTTGCAACCGGTTGTCCGCAGCGGTGTTCTGACGCAAATGTAAGGGTAGCGTTAAGGCATTTTTTTTGGGATAAATTCCTATAGAACAGGAAGATAGCTGGCGGTACTTTGTCACCACCTGATAAGCAGGTCGTGAGGTTCACAATGAAAAAATTGATTTTAGTTCTCGCCGTTTTGCTAACTTTGCCAGCTATCGCACAGGCAGACGTCGAGCTCGGAGTTAATATGCCTGGCCTGTCATTGCATATCGGCGATCGTGACAACCGCGGGTACTACTGGGATGGGGGTGACTGGCGTCCGCCAGGCTGGTGGGATAATCACTATCGTGATGAAGGCCGTGGTCACTGGGTCTATTATGAGCCAGCTCCGCCGCCGCCGCGATACTGGCATCACGAGCACTGGCACGAAGGCCCTCCACCGGGTTACTGGCATGATGGTCCTCCGGGACATTGGCGTGATGGCCCTCCGGGGCACTGGCGTGAAGGTCCACCGCCAGGGCGTTGGTAACGGGTACCAGGCAGTAAATAGTCAGATTTAAAACAGTCATAAAAATTTTGGGAACAGGGTTGGCAGTGGCGATGCAAAGGCATCCCCAATGTCAGTTCTGTTCCTCTCACATTCCCTCTTTATTCGTAAACCCTCGCTCTGAATTAATCATGTCACTAATAATAAAAATGTAATGTATTTTCTGAGATTATATTTAATTCAAAAATACGTGCAGTTAATAAATTATCGTTCGTAAAATGAAACTTTCAGAGTAATTGCAGCTTGCTAAAGGCTATTGATATGTTAATTTCTTGTTATATGGAATCAGCAATGGATGGCTCGAACGCGACGCGTGCCTGATGCCATAGCATCACTAAGGGATAAATTTTTTCAGGTACGTAACATATCTTTTACCGAGATTATCCCTATGCACTTGATTAAAAACGATTATGAGTACCGGGTCTGGATGCTGGATGCCTATTTTTATCAGGATAATATCGAAGGAGATAAACTGCTGACTGATGAGGAGATGGATGATTTTCTCTTTGAATACCGGCCGCAGGAATATCCGTGTTTAGGCACAGTAACACCGTCGAAAGAAAGTTCGCTGGAACTGGATATCACTTTCTTTTATCGGGATCACATCAGTGAATGGGCAAAATCGATGGGTCTGATCAATACGAAGTAATGCTCAGTCGCAATATAAAAGCGCCCTCTGGCGCTTTTTTGCTTTTTTTAACCCCGCCTTTTATCGCTAAAAGCTTTATGGCCCCGGATTTTAATTACCCCGGACTTCAACCAGCACAGGGCAGGGCGAGCCTTCGATCACATCGGCGCTGACCGAGCCTTTCATCATGCGACCAAAAGCGGAAAGCTGACGGTGCCCGATAACTATCACGGAAGCATTAATTCTTGCTGCTTCTGCTACCAGCGCTTCACCTGCCGCGCCGACAATCAGATTACCCCGGGCGTTAATACCCGCCTGCTTCAGCTTTACCATGGCCTGAGCGACGACGGCCCTCGCGGTATTTTGCTCTTCTTCTGCCGGTGGATAATCTACGATTTCGCCCGGTTCATCTCCGTTGTTTTCCAGAGCGTAGGATTCATCAATGCAACAGGTGACGTAAACGGCAGAAGTCTGACCTTTCGCCAGCTGACAGGCAAGATCTGCCACATAAGGAGATTGCTTTGAGCCGTCTACGGCTAACAAAATGACATCAAACACGGTGACTCCTGTATTCATTTTTCGCGCAGTTATTTGTTTTCACCCAGCTTGCCGATTTCACCAATCAGGGCGGTTTTGCATTCGAGCAACGCTTCGCGGATTTGCGCTTCTTTGGCTGCGCGCCGGGCCGTGGGGAAAAGCACGGAGACAGAATAACGCCCGAGAATAGTGTCTATTGCGACGGCAAGAGTCGTGACGCCGCTGACTGTTTCTCCTTCTTCCACTGAAACGCCGCTTTCGCGCACACCGGCGATTTTTTCCAGCAGAGAATCAATGGTGCGTACGGTATTTTCGGTGGCCGGTTCCAGCACGTCACCCACCAGAATGCGGATTTCTTCATCTGTTTTCAGCGACAGCAGGGCGCGACCGCCTGAGGTGCTGTATATCGGCAGATTCAAACCGACGCGGGGAACGACGCGTAATTCCCGTTCTGCCACGATGCTGTGAATATTGGCTATCTGCCTGCCACTCGCACGTCCCAGAGAAACGGTTTCCTGCGTGATATCGCAAAGCTGGCGCAGAAAAGGGGAGGCGATGGCAATGACATCAGTGTGAACGGTAGAAACCAGTTTCAGCAGCGTCGGACCTAAACGCACACCACCGCTGCCTTCTGAACGCACCAAACCTTCTTCAGCCAGCGCTGCGACGATGCGCTGCACGGTCGAGCGGGGCAGGTCAACTTCATTGGCGATTGCACCAAGACTCATACCCTGCGGGTGTTTTCCCAGTGCATTGAGTATGGTCGCCGCACGCGAGATAACCTGGATCCCGCCACTGCGTTCTTCATCTGCCGGAATGTCCTGAGCCATCTTCTCTCCTTTTTACCCACGGTGACCCTGATCAGGATCCTGAGCGGTCAATGTAATAGCTCGGCGAGTGAAAAACAATTTTAATCACATTGCAATACAGTGCACCGTATTATAGTATTCTTGCATGTATCGCATAGTGGTGCATTGCATCGAAAAAAGATTTTCACTCGATGTCGTGTCTTCTCACGCTACCAAACCTGCCTTTTCCCTCTCACCGCACCCATAAAGCGGCGAAGTTAACCAGTTGAGAAATATATGAATCAGTCAGTCACGGCAGCGCGTGCTGCCACGATGCCTGTTCCGCAGCCTTTCACCCTGAGGCTGGTGACCGGGCTCATCGGCATATTAATCGCCGCGCTTTGTTCGGGTCTTAATGACCGCGTTACGGACATTGCGCAGGCAGATGTGCGCGGCGCACTGAGTATCAGTTCTGATCAGGGGTCGTGGCTTATCGGTGCGTATCAGGCTGCGGAAGTTTCAGCCATGATGCTGGCGCCATGGTTTGCGATGACGTTTTCACTGCGTCGGTTCACGATGTTTGTCACGATGGGCTTTCTGGCTCTGGCCGCAGTTTTGCCTTATGCGCCTAACTTGCCAGTGCTCATCGCATTGCGCGCTGTGCAGGGTATTTTTGGCGGTGCGTTACCGCCGTTGCTGATGACGGCAGCACTGCGGTTTATGCCGCCGCATCTGAAGCTTTACGGGCTGAGTGCTTATGCGCTGACGGCAACATTCGGGCCGAATATGGCCACCTCACTGGCGGCTATCTGGACAGATTATGTTGGCTGGGAATGGGTATTCTGGCAGGTGATCCCGCCATGTCTTCTGGCGTTCGCCATGATCGGTTACGGTCTGCCGCAAGACCCGTTGCGTCTTGAGCGGTTTAAACAGAGGGATACCGTCGGAATGCTGACCGGGCCCGCCGGGATCACTCTGTTAGTGCTGGCGTTGCAGCAGGGCGAGCGGCTGGACTGGTTTAACTCACCGCTTATCACAATGATGTTTTTTGGCGCGCTCGGATTACTGACTCTTTTTCTGGTTAATGAGTGGCACCATCCGTTGCCCCTTTTCAAATTACAGATGCTGAGCCGGCACAATCTGGCGCATGGACTGATCACGCTTTTCGCACTGATGTTCCTGTTCTTATCCGGTTCGGCATTGCCTTCCAGTTATATGTTGCAGGTCGGCGGATTTCGGGCAGTGCAGGTCGGGCCGCTGGCGCTGACGATTGGTTTGCCACAGTTATTGCTCGCGCCGCTGGTGGCCTTCGTGCTGACCATGCGCTGGATAGACAGCCGCTGGGTGCTGGCCTGCGGGTTAGGGCTGGTTGGTTTCTCCTGTTATTGGGGAACACATATCACCGGTGTCTGGTCGCGCGATAACTTTTATCTGATCCAGATAATGCAGGCGTTCGGACAGCCGATGGCGGTGCTGCCGATTCTGATGAGTGCCACCAGCGTGGTTCAGCCTCAGGAAGGGCCCTTTGCTTCGGCGATGTTCAACACGGTTCGCGGGCTGGGCAGCGTCATGGGCGGTTCTCTTGTGGCGGTTTTTGTCAGCCATCGTGAACAGTTTCATTCCAATATTTTACTCAACCATGCCGGCAGCGTGAGTTATCTCCTTTCGCAACCTTACAGCGGTGACAGCACCTTTCTTGCGCCGCTGAGCAGTAATGGTGCGGCCATTTCGACAGAAGTCCTGACTCAGTTTTCCAGAGGCGTGAAACAGCAGGCGCTGGTGCTGGGCATATCTGACACCTATATGGTCATCATCGGCCTGGCACTGTTTCTGATCTTACTGGCCGCCGTTTTACCCAAGCGCACATATCCGCCTCAGTCGCTGGTTAAGCGCCCCTGAATGCAACATCACCTGACTATCTGAATTCACAATAAAAAAAACGAGAGAAAAGACACATGATTAAGACTTCACCTGTCCGCCTGAGCTGGCTGATTGCCGCTGTGGTGGTGATATTTCTGGTAATAATGGCTTTCTGGATCCTCAGCGGTAACTCCCGGCCAGTCACGGATGATGCCTTTGTTTCTGCGGATTCCACGCTGGTCGCTCCGCGGATTTCCGGCACAATCGCTGAAGTGTATGTGCAGGATAATCAGAGCGTGAAAGCGGGCGACGTGCTGGCGAAAATTGACGACCGGGATTACCGCAACGCAGTGCTGACGGCACAAGCTAATCTGGAAACCGCCAATGCTCAGATGCTCAGCCTGACCGCGCAGCTGGCTAAACAGCAGCAAACTATTTTGCAGGCACAGGCCCTGGTCAATTCCGATGCGGCAAGTATTGCTTATGCGCGTCAGAGTGCGGATCGCTACAGACGTCTGCTGCAAAACGGTTCGGGTACGGCAGATGCGCGTGATGAATCGGATGCCAATTTACGTGCAAAACTGGCTTCACAGCAAAGTGATATGGCCGCAGCGCTGGGCGCTGAAAAGCAGGTAGATGTCCTGAAAGCCGGGCAGGCGCAGGCCAAAGCAGGAATCGATTCAGCGGCGACAGCGCTGGCACAGGCCAAACTGAATCTTTCTTATACAGAAATCACCGCACCGGTAGACGGCGTGGTCGGTCAGCGATCGTTGCGTATTGGCGGATATGTGAGCGCCGGTGCGCGCGTGCTGGCGATTGTGCCGCTGAAGGATGCGTATATTGTGGCGAATTATCTGGAAACTCAGCTGGGCGATGTGCAGATGCAGCAGCCGGTAGAGATTCAAGTCGATGCGTTGCCGGGTGTGGTTCTCAAAGGCAAAGTGGACAGCATCTCTCCGGCAACCGGCGTGACGTTTTCGCCAATTTCGCCCGATAACGCGACGGGGAATTACACCAAAGTCGTGCAGCGGCTGGCGGTGAAAATTGTGCTGGATGCGAATCAGCCGGATGCAAATCGTCTGAAAGTCGGGATGTCAGTGATCCCGTCGATTCAGACAGCGCGCTGATAAAAGTCTCAGACTCAGAAACTAAAAAGGCGACCTTGCATCAGCAGGGCCGCCTTTTCTTTTTGTCCGCACCTCAGTGCGCAAAAGGGATCAGGATGCCTGATTTTGAGGTGGCGTCGGCTCAGATGTGCTTTTCTTGGCCGGATGCTGTGGTTTACCCGAGAACAGGAAACGCAGGATCGGGATACGTTTGTGAACCTCATAAAGGAAGAAAGCGATACCGAACACAAACACCAGCCCCAGGAAGAACCCCAGCCAGTCACTTTGAATTTTGGGCGTAATAAACGCACCGTAAATCAGCGTTAACGGGTGGTGAATCAGATAGATAAACAGCGATGAGTTCACCAGATAGGTTATCCACGGCGCCTGGAAATTCAGCAGATAATGGCTGAATGAGAACACCACGTTAACCATCAGGATCCCCAGCAGGGTCGTGATGATGGCATCGATTTCCATCGAGTACAGCTGCGGGGTGTTCACATGCTGATTGAACATGTAAGCCACGAACAGGAAGATACTGACCACCCCGGCCGTCGCTGAAGGTTTCAGGAACAACTCTTTCAGCCAGGAGAATTTATAAGCAAACGCGCCAATGATGAAAAATGGCAGATAAAACAACGTCTGCATAACGATGAAATTAAACGCACCGTTGGAAAGTAAATCAGGCGCAAAAAGATACAGACCTCTGTTAAATGCCGCGTAAATTAATCCGATGAATAAAAATATAATTGAGAGTTTTCCTAAACTGTTTGTCCGGCTTTTAATAATTTGAATGCGACTAGTCTTAATTTCTTTAATAAATTTGAAGAGGTAAAAACAAATACTGGTAAGAATAACCAACGTTAAAAGGAACCATAAATGGGAGACCAGTTCCCAGACGGTGGCATTAATTTTCTGATAAAAATCCATGCTGTTCCAGCCGGAGAATTTATCGGTAAATTTCATCAGGAAATACAGCTGTGGAATGGTGATGAGCGGGAAGGCCGCCGCCAGCGGGATGGCGACCCGCTCCAGACGCACCTTCAACCATTGATGAGGATTGTAGCGCTCATACAGCATATAAGAAAAATACCCGGAGATGACAAAGAAAACCTGCATCCGGAATGCGTGAATGACATCATTGAATATTGTCAGGCCGTCAGAGGGTATTGCACTGTTTACCGCCCAGATATGACTGGAGTAAATCAATGATATATGGAAAGGAATACCCAGCAGCATCAAATATGCGCGGATGGAGTCTAAGAAGAACTCACGTTGTGGTTTCTGTTCTTTCATTACGTATCCGTTGTAGAGAGCTCATCCTAATTTTAGAGCGTAATTTGTCTTTGGGTTAATTGTTCGGGTAACCAAAAATGACGGTCATTGACATAAGTTTAGTTTCTGACCTTAAAACATGCCTCGTTATAAGACAAGTTTCCATAGCCGGAGTTTCAACGAATTGATATCCTTGTACCCTGTTGCGCTTAAACGGTTCATCAATGGCTGAACCATCGACTGCTCAAGTTGTCGGAAACCTGACACTTCCCTTAAAATAGTTACAGTAAACGAGTTAAGCGCGCGTAAAGGAGACAAGGTGTCGGATAAAAATTTTTCCATAGGGTCACGTATGATCAAAGTCCGTTTGCTAAGTGCCGCAGTGTTGATGACCATGTTCACCTCATCTGCCTGGGCTTTTTCTATAGATGATGTTGCCAAACAAGCGAAGGCATTAGCCGATAAAGGTTACGAAGCGCCGAAAAGCAATCTTCCGTCTCAGTTCCGCGATCTCAAATTCGCAGATTACCAACAAATTCAATTCAATCATGATAAAGCGTACTGGAAAAACCTGAATACGCCTTTCAAGCTTGAGTTTTATCATCAGGGTATGTACTTCGATACGCCGGTTAAAATCAATGAAGTGACGGCGAACTCGGTCAAAGAAATCAAATACAGCCCGGACTACTTCAACTTTGGCAACGTCAAACATGACGCTGACTCAGTGAAAAACCTCGGTTTTGCTGGTTTCAAAGTGCTTTATCCGATCAATAAAGCCGACAAAGATGATGAAATTATGAGTGTGCTGGGTGCCAGCTACTTCCGCGTCATCGGTAAAGGTCAGGTTTATGGATTGTCTGCCCGTGGTCTGGCGATCGACACGGCTCTGGCTTCAGGCGAAGAATTCCCGCGTTTCCGCGAATTCTGGATCGAACGCCCAAATCCGGATGAAAAACATTTAGTCATTTATGCGTTGCTGGATTCTCCACGTGCAACCGGTGCTTATCGTCTGGACGTTTATCCGGGCAAAGAAGCCACGGTAGACGTGCAGTCTCAGGTTTATCTGCGCGACAAAGTGGGCAAACTGGGTGTGGCTCCATTAACCAGCATGTTCCTGTTTGGCGCGAATCAGCCTTCACCGGTACTGAATTATCGTCCGGCATTGCATGATTCCAACGGTCTGTCGATTCACGCCGGTAACGGTGAATGGATCTGGCGTCCGCTGAACAATCCGAAACACCTTGCGGTCAGCCAGTTCTCAATGGAAAACCCGAAAGGCTTCGGTCTGCTGCAACGTGGTCGCAGCTTCTCCAACTTCGAAGATTTGGACGATCGCTACGATTTGCGTCCGAGCGGTTGGGTTGAGACCAAAGGCGACTGGGGTAAAGGTAAAGTTGAGCTGGTAGAAATTCCGACGGCTGATGAAACCAACGACAACATCGTTGCATTCTGGACGCCGGATCAATTGCCTGATGCAGGCAAACCGCTGAGTCTGAACTATCGTTTACACTTCACCCGTGAAGAAGAGAAGTTACATTCTCCTGATCTGGCATGGGTTGAACGGACTATGCGTTCTACCGGTGATGTGAAACAGTCGAACCTGATCCGTGAGCCAGATGGCAGCGTTGCCTTCCTGGTTGACTTTGTGGGTCCGAATCTCAAAGCACTGAAGAGCGACACTCCGGTGGCGTCTCAGGTCAGCGTTGGTGACAACGGTGATCTGGTTGAAAACTCCGTCCGCTATAATCCTGTGACTAAAGGCTGGCGTCTGACGCTGCGCCTCAAAGTGAAGGATCCGAAGAAAGCGATCGAAATGCGCGCTTCTCTGGCCAATGGCGACAAAACTCTGAGTGAAACCTGGAGCTATCAGCTGCCTGCAAATGAATAAGTCAACGCACTCTACTCAAGATTATGTAGAAGCTTTGCCGCTTACTGAAGAACAGAAAGCGGCGCTCACTCAGCAGCTTCCCGTTGCTGAAGAGCAGGCTTTTGCAACCGTCCATCACCGCTTAGGCGGTGATGTGTCGGCCACCGTCGATGCTGCCGATCCTGATGCCCCTCTGGTATCAGTTAAAGCCCGCGTCAGCGCAAGCTGGCCAGATGCCCGGGAGAAGGGCACTCTGGACGAAGTCGATAACGAAGGTCGTACTATCGCCAGCGCCATGCCGCCGGTTAAGCGTTCCAGCATGTTCCCTGATGTCTGGCGGACCAACCCGGTCGGGCGTTTCTGGGATAACCTGATGGGTCGCAGTGCGGCTTCCCGTCACCGTGCCTCAGAAATGCCTGAGTCCGAAAAGCGCTGGCGTCATGCCGGTTCTGTTCGTCGTTACATCCTGCTTATCCTGATGTTGGTGCAGACGGCGATTGCTACCTGGTATATGAAAACCATTCTGCCTTATCAGGGCTGGGCGCTCATCGACCCGAGCGATATGCTGAATCAGGACTGGCAACAGTCGGTTCTGCAATTGCTGCCTTACGTCTTACAGACCGGGATTCTGGTGCTGTTCGCGATCCTTTTCTGCTGGGTTTCGGCCGGATTCTGGACCGCACTGATGGGCTTTTTGCAATTGCTCATCGGGCGCGACAAATACAGCATTACGGCATCGACCAAAGGCAATGAACCGCTGAATCCGAACAACCGGACTGCGCTGATCATGCCGATTTGTAACGAAGACGTGGAGCGCGTTTTCGCGGGTCTTCGTGCAACGTATGAATCAGTGAAAGCCACGGGCGACCTCGATCAGTTCGATATATATGTGCTGAGCGACAGTTACGATCCGGATATCTGCGTAGCGGAACAAAAAGCCTGGATGGAAGTGTGCCGCGATGTTGAAGGTCACGGACGCATCTTCTATCGCCGTCGCCGTCGCCGCGTGAAACGTAAAAGCGGAAACATCGATGACTGGTGCCGTCGCTGGGGTGGGGAATATGCCTATATGGTTATTCTCGATGCCGACAGCGTCATGAGTGGCGAATGTCTGACAGGTCTTGCCCGTCTGATGGATGCCAATCCGAACGCCGGTATTATTCAGTCTGCGCCAAAAGCGTCAGGTATGGATACGCTGTATGCGCGTTGTCAGCAATTTGCGACCCGCGTTTACGGCCCGTTGTTTACTGCCGGTCTGCACTTCTGGCAACTGGGCGAATCTCACTACTGGGGTCACAACGCGATTATCCGCGTGAAGCCGTTCATCGAACACTGCGCGCTGGCGCCATTGCCAGGTGAAGGTTCATTTGCCGGTTCCATCATGTCTCATGACTTTGTAGAAGCTGCGCTGATGCGCCGTGCAGGCTGGGGCGTGTGGATTGCTTATGATCTGCCGGGCAGTTACGAAGAGTTACCGCCAAACCTGCTGGATGAGCTGAAACGCGACCGCCGCTGGTGTCACGGTAACCTGATGAATTTCCGTTTGTTCCTGGTTAAAGGGATGCACCCGGTTCACCGTGCGGTGTTCCTGACCGGCGTAATGTCTTATCTTTCTGCTCCGTTGTGGTTTACGTTCCTTGCCTTGTCTACGGCACTGCAGGTCGTCCATACGCTGATGGAACCGCAATACTTCCTGCAGCCGCGGCAGTTGTTCCCGGTGTGGCCGCAGTGGCGTCCTGAACTGGCGATAGCCCTGTTCTCGACCACCATGGTATTGCTCTTCCTGCCGAAACTGCTGAGTATCGTGCTTATCTGGGCTAAGGGCGCGAAAGAGTTTGGCGGTGCATTCCGTCTGCTGGTTTCGATGTTCCTTGAAATGCTGTTTTCGGTTCTGCTGGCTCCTGTACGCATGTTGTTCCACACCGTTTTCGTGGTCAGCGCGTTCCTGGGCTGGGAAGTAGTCTGGAACTCACCGCAGCGTGATGATGATGACACGCCGTGGGGCGAAGCCTTTAAACGTCATGGATCACAGCTGTTGCTGGGGGCTGTCTGGGCTGCCGGTATGGCATGGCTGGACTTGCGTTTCCTGTGGTGGCTGGCGCCAATCGTCTTCTCCCTGATCCTTTCGCCGATTGTTTCGGTGCTGTCGAGCCGTGCAACGCTCGGGATTAAGAGTAAACGAGCCAAGCTGTTCCTGATCCCGGAAGAGTACAATCCTCCGCGTGAACTGGTGGCGACTGAAGAATACCTGACGCTTAACCGCGAACGTAAGCTGCAGCATGGCTTCATGCACGCGGTATTTGATCCGGGCTTCAATGCACTGGCAACGGCGATGGCAACGTCCCGTCACCTGTTGCGTGATACCGTTGAAAACGGTCGTCGTGCTCATCTGGAACATGCGCTGAAAACCGGTCCGAAGGATCTGGGTAAAGCGGATCGTCTGATTTTGCTCAGTGATCCGGTGCTGATGGCGCGTTTACACTCCGCGGTGTGGACGCAACCGGACCAGCAGGCATGGGGCGCTTATTACAACCAGCTGCCGCGTAACGTGCAGGCATTCCCTGTCACTCAGACGCTGGAAGTAAAACCTGCCTGACTGACAGTGCAGGGATAAAAACGGGCAGTATGTGCAAACATACTGCCCGTTTTCTTTATGCGCGAAGACAGGTACTCTTTAGCAGATTAGGTCGTAAATTTTACCTCCCCTTAACATCAAGGGGGCAACGTGCGTGCTAAGCTGACAGCGCAATTTTGCGCTAAAGAGCGTGCTTCTTTTGATTGATTCGACAGGTAGTGTGAGTGATTAATCGGTTTGTTTTTCGCGGGTGTGTGCTGGCGGTACTGAGTCTTCTGCTGGCCGGATGCGGCAGTATCATCAGCCGTACCGTGCCGGGGCAGGGCCACGGTAACCAGTATTATCCCGGCGTGCAGTGGGATTTACGTGACAGCCCGTGGCGCTATGTCACCGTCATTGACGTGCCTTTATCAATGATTGTTGACACCTTTATGCTGCCGGTTGATGCGCGCCACGGGCCTTACGAATAAGCCTGAATCCGCAATCTTAGTCGATATCGCGTCCGGGATACTCGTCTTCATCATCCCATTCTTCTGCTGCCGCTTCGCCTTCTTCGGTATCAAGCTGCGGCTCGTGCTGGAATTCGCCTTCATCCCATTCATATAACGTGGCTTCGTCATCCCACTCTTCTTCGAGTTCTATCTGATCATAGTCCTCGTCAAAGATGGCCTGTGCTGCCGCACCGCTGCGGAAAGTCAGCGCGTCGACCGCTTCACCTTCACCGGTGAGAAACTCTGCCTGCCACATGATATCGCCATCCTGCATGATGTATTTTTGCAGGTTGAACTGATCCGGAACGGGCTCTTCATCGCCCTGGATCCTGTCTTGCGCAGCTTCGAGAAATTCTTCGCGGGCGGCATCAATAGCTTCTTCAAGCGTTGCGTACATGCTCATTGTTGTCTCCTGAGTTGAAAGGGAAATAGGGGTGAAGCAAATAGCGTTATTAATGAACAAGTAACAGCCATCTGACAGTGAAAAACCTGATTAAATGATTGTTGTCGATAACTGACAGGATGCAAGTTTTCAGACCAAATCAGTCGTATTTTTTCTGCTATTCTCATTTTCTTGCAGGTGACATTCATTAGATAAAAGGGGTGATGGGGCAAATGGTTTCACGACATGCAGTTCTGCGGGTGGCGCGCCCGACGGATAATCTTGAGCCGTTAGCGCGTATGTATTGTGAGGGGCTGGGCTTCGAAGAAATTGGTAGTTTCAGCGATCATCAGGGCTTTGATGGCGTGCTGGTGGGACATCCGCATCATCACTACCATCTGGAATTTACGCATCACCACGGCACTTTAGTCGGGCGGGCACCGACGCAGGACAATCTTCTGGTGTTCTATATCCCGGATGACGGGGAATGGCAGAGTCAGTGCCGGCGGATGTCAGAAGCGGGCTTTATCGCCGTACCGTCTTTTAATCCGTACTGGGATGAATGCGGTAAAACCTTTGAGGATATGGATGGTTACCGCGTGGTTCTGGCGCTGCGTGACTGGACAGCCTAAGGCAAATGTCAGCACAAACCTTGCAACGCCTGTCAGGTGCTAATCAGCCATAGCCTGTTTAGGTCGGCGTTGCAGACACCAGTATGAATATCCTGCATTGAACAGCACCACCATCGCCGTGACAAAAAATACCGTACGGAATCCATAACTGGCAGATACCGCCGCGCCCAGTAACGGACCTGTGACATTCCCGACATCGCGGAAAGACTGGTTATAGCTGAATACGCGTCCGGCAACCTGATTGGTGCAGTTATAAATCAGCAGAGTCTGTACGGCGGGAAGCAGTGCGCCATCGCAGGCACCGAGGAGGAAGCGCAAAATACCTAATTGTAATGGCGTCTGGACAAAAGCCATCGGGATTAACAGCAGCACTGACAGCGCCAGCATCGCCACCAGAATACGCTCCGGACCGATCCGGTCACCGAGCTTGCCTAAACGGGGCGCACTCATCAGTGCTGCCACACCGGGCACCGAGGCAATCATGCCGCTGATGAACGCCAGGTTTTGTGTATTACCCGCCAGTTCACGAACATACAGCGTCAGGATCGGGGCAATTGAGCCGGTCGCAATCTGAATAATCAGCGTAGTGACGAACAGACATAACACCAGCTTGGGATTTTTTAACGAAGCGAAAACCTGCTTACGGTTGAGCATGTCCTTTTTGTTCACCGGCACGAACTGCTCGCGGATGAAATACAGCGTCATCAGAAAACACAGAAACAATACACAGGCGGTAATGAAAAACACCGGACGTAAACCGTAGCTGTCGGCGAGTAATCCCCCGACCAGCGGGCCAATCAGTGCGCCACTGACGGCGCCGGTAGACAGAGTTCCCAACGCCCAGCCGCTTTTATTGCGCGGAATTTGTGTGGCGATCAGCGCATTGGCATTAGGGACGAATCCGCCAAGCAGTCCGAGTAATGCGCGCAGAACCAGAAACTGCCAGATATTTTGCGCGAAGCCCATCAGCGCCATGACAATCGCCATGCCCAGCGCAGAACGCAGCAGCATGATCTTACGGCCTTTACGGTCGGCGAGTCCGCCCCAGAAAGGTGAAGCGATAGCGGAAAACAGGAAGGTAATACTGAAAACCAGCCCCGACCACATATTCAGGGATTCATGGCCGGTAACGCCGAGAGTTTCTATATACAGAGGCAGGAACGGCATGATCAGGCTGAATGCGGCACCGGTCAGGAAGCAGCCAATCCAGGCAACATACAGATTACGTTTCCAGTTTATAGGGGCTGGTGCGATTTCAGGTTCAGGTGCCGGAGTCATAAAATACCGAAAAAGGAGGTCAGGTTCGCTCTGGAATGACAGACGGAAACAAGGCAGAGCACAAGTAACAATCAATTGGCATGATAATTATGCGCCTAATTATCATTCACTTCAATGATGTTAATGAACTGTAACAAGAAGAACTAAAATACAGGTTTAAAAAAAACAGGGAGTGAAGAAGATCAAGCGAAAGGAGGAAAACTCAAAAAAAACGGTCAGCAACGAGGCTGACCGAGACAGACACAGATTTAAAACAGACCAACATGACGCAAAAAATCGGACGATTAACGCAGGGCTTCGTTTTTCATAACGGAGTAACGGCCGCTGCCCAGGAACATGATCACCAGACCGCCGAAGAAGTACAGGGCTTCACTTTCCAGACCCCATGCACCCACTTCTGTCGTGGTAAAGAACTTGCCGGCGACCACCAGGAATACAGCGACTAAAATATTGAAAGCCATCACCAGCGCAGCAGGACGGGTGAGAATACCTAAAATAATCAGCACCGGAGCAATCACTTCACCGATGTAGGCGCCATAAGCGATGAAACCCGGCAGACCGTCTGCCTGCAACATCTGGGCTATCCAGCCAACGCCGTTTTCCATTTTTGCCACGCCGTGGAATAGAATCAGAATACCAAAAGTCAGACGTAACAGCAGTTTACCGAAATCCTGATGATCAATCGCGCGGGTAAAAGAAGCGTTCAGTTTAGCCAACATAATGTGTTCCTTTTGAAGGTAATATGCCCGGGTGCAGGCAGCGGGTCACGCGGCTCCAAAAGAGTGGAGTAATCACGTGGAGAAATTATGCTGAGAGTATTGGCCTAAACGGGACGGGATAAAATCAGATAACTTTGAAGAAGTCTGTCAAAAAAATTGTCGAAAAAAATCAAAAAACCGGCAGAGCCTGAGCCCGACCGGTTTTTATTGCCTATCGCTTAACGCTAATCGCTAAGGGCTTTATAGAGCGAAGGTTCGCCTTGCGGACGCGTTTTAAAGCGGCGGTGTAGCCACATGTATTGCTCCGGCGCCTGGCGGATTTCGTTTTCCACCACTTTGTTCATATATGTCGCGGCGACAACTTCATCATCAAGCGGGAAGTCGGCCACCTGAGGATGAATGATCATCTCATAGCCTTTACCACCAGCCAGACGGCGCGGGGTAAACGGTATAATGGCCGGTTTGCCCATTCGCGCCAGCAGGTAAGTGCCGGTCGTGGTGGCGGCTTTATCCACCGCAAAGAAAGGGACAAACACGCTGGCGCGCGGGCCGTAATCGTGATCTGGCGCATACCAGATAATGTCACCCTGCTTAAGGCTGCGGATCATGCCTTTCAGGTCTTTGCGGTCGAGCATACCTTTGTTCGAACGCATACGGCCTTTGGTCTGGATCCAGTCCATCAGCTTATTATCGTGCGGACGGTAAACGCCTACGCCCGGATTATGAATACCGAAAATGCGGGCACCCAGTTCCAGCGTCAGGAAATGCACGCCAATCAGCAGCACGCCCTGTTTGTTGTCACGCGCGCGTTGAATATGTTCCAGTCCGCTGACTTTAAACCAGCGCTCAATACGCCAGTCAGGCCAGAACCAGGCCATGCCGGTTTCAAATAAACCCATTCCCACGGATTCAAAATTTTTCACCACCATATCTTCGCGCTGTTCCGGATGCATGTCCGGGAAACATAATTCGATATTACGTTGCGCGATTTTATAGCGACGTTTGAGAAAACGCATAGAGAAGCGGCCCAGTCCGGTGCCAATTCGATAAATGACCGGATAAGGTAATAAGACCAGCGCATACAGCAATCCCAGACCAAGCCAGGTCAGCCAATATCGTGGGTGTAGCAACGAACGGTTAAAGGTGGGTACCTGAGTCATAGATTCTCTGCGTCAATCAATCGAAGTAGAAAGTTTATAAGCTCTGTCTAATGCAGCAGCCTGCCACAGAAATACGTCCATATTTCAACAGGAAATAAAGGTCATCCGTAATTTTTCGCAGCAAAGTGAAACATTGTGGCATTTTTTTTGTATGAGGTGAAAGCTAACGGCACTAATACCTCATTTTATTTATGGATTGGATGAATGAATAACAAGTTGGTTTTTTATGTACTCATCCGTTTTTGCCACAGTATCTGACGCTTCAAATATCAGTACAGAAACGGTTTTTGTCAATGAAACAGGCAGCCCTGAAGGCTGCCTGTTGCGCTTTTGTGACTGAGAGATTATTCCGGCAGGAACAGACCTTTCAGCCCGTGGGGTTCACTGCGCCAGTATTGTTTCGGTGCTGAGACTTTGGCACCCAGTTTTGCGGCGGCATGCCACGGCCAGCGCGGGTTGTATAAAATGCCACGTGCGAGAGCAATCATATCCGCCTGACCGGTGCCGATAATCGCTTCTGCCTGTTCCGGTTCGGTGATAAGACCTACAGCGATCACCGGCATTTTCACATAGCGCTTGATGCCATCAGCGAAAGGCACCTGATAGTTCGGGCCCACCGCGATTTTCTGATGCGGGCTCAGGCCGCCGCTGGACACGTGAATGTAGCTGCAACCCAGTTCATCCAGCGCTTTTGCCAGTTCGATAGACTGTTCCAGATCCCAGCCTCCGTCCACCCAGTCAGTCGCGGAAATACGCACACCAATGGGTTTTTCAGCCGGGAATTCGGCGCGGATTTCCTGGAAGATTTCCAGCAGCAGTCGCATACGATTTTCCAGTGAACCGCCGTACTGATCTGTGCGCTGGTTTGAAAGCGGTGACAGGAACTGATGCAGCAGATAACCATGCGCACCGTGTAGTTCGAGCAGGTCAAAGCCCAGACTGTCCGCGCGGCGGACGGTTTCCACATACGCTTTTTTCAGTTCATCAATACGCGCCAGAGACATCGCTTCCGGCGCTTCAGTACCTTCGGCAAAGGCTACGGCGGAAGGCGCGACGGTTTGCCAGCCTCCGGCAGATTGTGCTATTTGCGCACCCCCGTTCCACGGCGCAGCGCAGGAAGCCTTGCGGCCGGCATGTCCGAGTTGCAGACCCAGCGGCATATTGCTGTTGGCACGCAGGCCGGTAACCAGGTCTTTCATCGCCGCTTCAGTGGCATCGTCCCATAACCCTAAATCCTCAGCAGAAATACGTCCTGCGGCTTCAACGGCGGTGGCTTCAAGGATAAGCAGACCTGCGCCGGAGAAGGACAGCTGGCCCAGATGGGCATGATGCCAGGCAGTGGCTTTCCCCTCATCGGAGGAATACTGGCACATCGGGGCGATCACAATGCGGTTTTCCAGCGTCAGGTTGCCTAAGGTAATCGGTTCAAAAAGCTTACTCATATTTCATGCCCCTTAAAATTCAGCGTGGTGAAGAGTTCACAAGGATGGGTAACATCTAAGGATAGGTTATCCCATTTAAAATAAAGGCAATGCGCAGCAGGTGTTTTTCTTAGGACGAATTTGCAACGGAAGATGTCCTTGTTGTTGCTTTAATGTATAATCTTGCCGCTTCAAAAGTAGCTATTCGGTATTTAATAGTTAAATTCCCCTGAAAGACAGGAACGTACACCATGCCAGTGTTACATAACCGTATTTCTAATGAGGAACTCAGGGCGCGCATGTTGGCTGAAACCGAGCCACGCACCACCGTTTCTTTTTATAAGTATTTCCAGCTCGAAGACCCGAAAACCTTCCGTGATGCTTTGTATGTCAGCCTGACACGCCTTAACGTGTTTGGTCGTATTTACGTGGCAAAAGAAGGGATTAACGCGCAAATCAGCGTGCCGCAAAGCAAGTTTGAAGCGTTCAAAACTGAGCTGTTTTCCAGCCATCAGGCGCTGGATCAAATTCGTCTGAACGTGGCGCTGGAAGACGACGGCAAATCCTTCTGGGTGCTGCGTCTCAAAGTGCGTGACCGCATCGTGGCGGACGGGATTGATGATGACTCTTTCGATCCGTCGAACGTGGGTGAGTACCTGAAAGCCGAACAGGTTAACGCCATGATTGACGATCCGGGCACGCTGTTTGTGGATATGCGAAACCACTACGAATACGAAGTGGGGCATTTCGACAAAGCAATAGAAGTGCCATCCGATACCTTCCGCGATCAGCTGCCAATGGCCGTTGATATGCTTAAAGAAGACAAAGACAAAAAAATCGTGATGTATTGCACAGGTGGGATCCGCTGTGAAAAAGCCAGTGCCTACATGCTGCATAACGGTTTTAAGAATGTGTATCACGTCGAAGGCGGGATTATCGAATACGCACGCCGTGCGAAAGAGCAGGGCTTACCGGTCAAATTTAAAGGCAAAAACTTTGTCTTTGATGAGCGTATGGGTGAGCGCATTTCTGACGATGTGATAGCGCATTGCCATCAGTGTGGCGAAGCGTGTGACAATCACACCAACTGCAAAAATGACGGCTGCCATTTGCTGTTTATTCAGTGCCCGACGTGTGCGGCGAAGTTTGACGGCTGTTGCAGCGAAATCTGCATGACCGAACTGAAACTGCCGGTGGAAGAACAGCGTGCGCTGCGCGCTGGCCGTGAAAATGGCATTAAGATTTTCAACAAGTCCAAAGGCCTGTTGCAAACCACCATGCACATTCCGGCGCCGGAAAACGACTGACCGGTATCTGAGTAACAAATAGCCCTGAACGGCCATCGCTGTTCAGGGCTTTTTTACTGGCGCAGTGAATTACTTTTCCTGTACGCCTTCGACTGAAAGGATCAGCTCGACGTTTTGCGATGCCGGGCCGAGATCGGTAGTGATCCCGTAATCCTTCAGCGCGATAGTACCTGCTGCTTCAAAACCTGCGCGGTAGCCGCCCCACGGATCCTTGCCCTGACCGAGCAATTTGGCCTGAAGTGTCAGTGGTTTGGTGACGCCGTTCAGCGTGAAATCGCCGGTCACGGCCAGATTTTCACCTTCTTTTTTCACTGACGTTGATTTGAATGTGGCCTGCGGATGCTTGCTGACATTCAGGAATTCAGCGCTGCGCAGATGTTTATCGCGTTCGGCATGATTGGTGAACACGCTGGTGGTATTAATGGTCACATTCACTTTATCCGCTGCGGGATCTTTCTCGTCAAACGTGAATCCGCCGTCGAAATCGTTAAAGCTGCCGTAAAGCCAGCTGTAACCTAAATGCTTGATACGAAATTCGATAAAGGCGTGCTGACCTTCTTTATCGATTTTGTAATTTGCTGCGCTGGCGGAACCGGCAGCCAGTAACAGGGAGGCCAGCGTCAGGCCCAGAGTGGTCTTTTTCAACATACTTATTCTCCATGTATTTTTAAAAAACAAATCACAAAAGTGAACGACAGAAAGTGATCAGTTCAGCGACCGGACATGCGCGTCAGGGTGCTGTCCCGGTCAATGAAATGATGTTTAAGCGCCGCAAGCGCGTGGAACGCTGAGACAATCACGATGCCCCACGCCATCCATAAATGCAGCGTGCCCGCGATGTCTGCCTGCTGATCTAACCCGAACAGCGTCGCAGGGAGTTCAAACCAGCCGAAGACGCTGACGGCCTGACCTTCAGCAGTCGAAATGAGATAGCCGCTGATCAGAATGCCGAACAGGCCGTTAAACAAAAGAACGTGGGCAAGCCACGCGCCGATCCGCGTTTTAGCGCTGTAGCTTTCAAGTGGTGCAGGCGGCGGAGAAATAAATCGCCAGACCAGACGAAATACCATGGCAATAAACACCAGCACGCCAATACTTTTATGTATTTCCGGTGCACGGTGATACCAGGTGTCGTAATAACCCAGTCCGACCATCCACAATCCCAGCGCAAATAATCCGTAAACGGCCAGTGCAATAATCCAGTGCAGGATCACCGAAATATGACCGAAACGGACAGGCGTATTTTTCCACAACATAATCGGGCATTCCCAATAAAGGCTTTTATGAAAATTAAACATTTAGAAACATTCTGGCAAACTATTATTTTCAAAACAGGTGATTAATTCAACTCTTTCATTATTTTTGATTGTCTTTAGCTAATCTTATTCAATGCTTTCGTTTTAACTGCCGGGGTATTCGGTTTTTTCATCAAGATCCAGTGCTGCAAAGGGTTTGTCAGGTTTTGTCATCGACGGTAAAGTTTGTTTTGGTTCTAAAAATTTGAGTAAAAATTATAATTTCAACCGTGATTAATAATATCTGATGCTTTTGATTTCAGGTTTTGAATGACGGGGAATTCTGAATAACGTCATGTTTATGCCGTAAACACTAAATGTTTCTTAAATAAAGCGTAAAGACTTTTAGGGTTTTGTGCAGACCTGATCGAGATCAGCTTATGCAATCAGATGATATTTATAATCCTTTTTAATTATGATTCGGAATATTTTTATTATCTTATATTTGATGTTTCCTGATGAGGTTTCTTTCCCTGAATTCAAAGAAAGCGGCATCCGGCATCACATGGAGAGTGACACTATGTTTACTGCAACAAAATGGTTTACTGCAACAAAATGGTTTACTGCAATAAAACGTTTTGCCGCCATTCCGGTACTGCTGACATTATTTATCACCCCGCAGGCGGTGCATGCGGCGCAGCCTCTGCCGGTGGTGACAACTGTCACCATCGAAACCGGTGCTGACGGCGCGAGCCGTACTTATCTCGGGCGTCTTGAAGCCGTTCAGGCGGTGAATATCACCAGCCGGACGGAAGGATTTATTGCCCGCCGGGCCTTTGAAGAAGGGCAGTTCGTGAATGCCGGCGATGTGCTGTACGAAATTGAACCGGCTTTACACAAGGCCGCTGTTGCTCAGGCAAAGGCCCAACTCGACAGTGCCAATGCGACAGCCCGTCACGCCCAGACGCATCTCAACCGAATTCAGCGTCTTGGAGATGCCCGCACGGTGAGTCAGTCTGATGTCGATACGGCGCTCGCCGCACGTGATACCGCCCGCGCAGCCGTGGCGCAGGCGCAGGCCGCTCTGAAAACTCAGGAACTTCAGCTCAGTTACACCCGAATTACAGCACCCATTTCAGGTCGTATAGGCGTGAGCCATTTTCATACCGGCAGTCTGGTCAGCCCGGCCAGCGGCGTCATGACAGAAATTGTGCAACTTGATCCCGTGCGTGTGGTGATTTCAGTAAACGAGCGTGATGTCCTGAGCGCCACTCATACCTGCGGCAATTTCGGGCAGGTTTTTTCTGACGCGCATATGGCGCTGTCCCTGCGTTTATCCGATGGTTCGCCTTATATGAAAACACCGGTCTTCGAGTCGCTGGGTAACCGCATCGAAGCGCAGACGGGGACGCTGCCGGTCAGGCTGACGGTCGCAAATCCGGATCATCGCTTATTGCCAGGCGGTACGGTGAATGTGACGGCGCAGCCGCGTAGCGGGGATCCGCTGCCGGTATTGCCCGCGCAGGCTTTGCAGCAAAACGCGACGGGCTATTTTGTTCTGCTGGTGAATGCTGAACAGCGCATCGAGGCGCGACCTGTGCGGCTTGGTGTGCAAACGTCTCACGGATATTTCGTGGCTGAAGGATTGCAGGGCGGAGAAAGCGTGGTGACGGAAGGGCTGCAATGGGTTCAGCCCGGCATGAAAGTCAATGCGCGTGGCGCATCTGATGCCCCGGCCTCCGCTGCGAAAAAAAGTTAAGGAACAACAATGCTCCAGCAATTTATCAAAAGACCCCGCTTTGCGGTGGTGATTGCGCTGGTGACAGCGCTGATTGGTGCCGTTGCACTGAAGGTTATCCCGGTTGAGCAGTATCCCGATATTACGCCGCCGGTGGTGTCAGTCAGTGCCACCTATCCGGGCGCCAGTGCGCGCGATGTGGCGGAATCTGTCGCTGCGCCGATTGAAGCGCAGGTCAACGGCGTCAGTAATATGCTGTATATGTCGTCGAACAGCGGCAATAACGGCAGCTACACGCTGACCATTACCTTTGCCAGTGGCACCGATCCGGACACCGCAGCCGTAGAAGTACAAAACCGTATTTCTCAGGTCAGCTCACGGCTTCCGCCGGAAGTGCTGAATACCGGTGTATCTGTGCGCAAACAGGCGTCCAATATTCTGATGGGGATCAGCCTGCTTTCCCCAGAAAATACGCACGACAAATTATTTATCAGTAACTTTGCCAGCATTCAGCTGCGCGATGCACTGGCGCGTGAGGATGGCGTGGGTGATGTCAGGGTTTTCGGTTCGCGCGACTACAGTATGCGTATCTGGCTGGACCCGCGGAAAATGGAAGCGCTGGATGTCAGCAGTATCGAAATCAGCGCCGCCATTCGTGAGCAAAATGTGCAGGCCGCCGCCGGGCAGATTGGTGCGTCGCCTAGCCCTTTAATGCAGCAGCAAACCCTGACTATCAGCGGTGCCGGACGTCTGAGTTCGCCGGAGGAGTTTGGCAATATCATCGTGCGCAAAAATGCCAACGGCGGGACGGTACGATTGCGCGATGTCGCGCGCATTGAACTGGGCGCGCAGGATTATCAGGTGAATGCCACGCTGAACCAGACGCCGTCGGCGTTCCTGTCGGTATATCCCGCGCCGGGAGCCAATGCGCTGAATGTAGCGAATGCGGTTCGCGAAGAAATGTCGCGTCAGTCACGTAATTTTCCTGACGACCTCACCTATGAAATCAAATTCGACTCGACCCGTTTTGTCAGCGCAACGCTTGATGAAATCGCGGTTTCACTGGTGCTGACTTTCATCGTTGTTCTGACAATTGTTTACCTTTTCCTGCAAAGCTTGCGGGCGACATTCATCGTCGCACTGACCATTCCGGTTTCTTTACTCGGCACGTTCGCCGTGCTCTACGCCTTTGGTTACTCCGCCAATACCTTGAGTCTGTTCGCCATTATTCTGGCGCTGACGGTGGTGGTCGATGATGCCATTGTGGTGGTTGAAAATGTCGAACGTCTGATGATGGAAGACCCGTCACTCGGTCGTGTTGCCGCCACCCGCAAAGCCCTGAAGCAAATTGCCGGCCCGGTGATTGCGACGACGGTGGTACTGCTGGCGGTCTTTGTCCCGATTGCGGTTTTGCCGGGCATTACCGGTGCTCTGTATCGCCAGTTTGCCGTAACACTTTCGGCCGCTGTGGTGCTTTCCAGTATCAATGCGCTGACGCTCACACCCGCGCTGTGCGCGACGCTGCTAAAATCTCGCCCGGAGAAACCTGCCCGTATTTTCTACCTCTTTAATCAGGGGCTCGACAGCGTGCGTGATGTGTATGTCAGCGCCACTGCGGGTCTGAGTAAACATGCGCTTACCAGCGTGGTGACAGTGCTGGTGATCGCCGGTGCGTGCGTGTGGGGCTACAACAGCCTGCCAAAATCATTTCTGCCGGATGAAGATCAGGGCTACTTCTTCGTAAATGTGCAGTTGCCTGATGGTGCGTCGCTTAACCGCACTGATGCAGTATTGAGCCAGATGCAGATCCTTCTTGAAAAAGACCCGGCGGTCGAAGATGTGATCGCCATTAGTGGTTTCAGCCTGATGAGTGGCGGCAGTGCGCCTAATACCGCCTTCGGTATTGTATTGCTCAAACCCTGGGGCGAGCGCAACGCGGTAGAACAGGTGATCGGACGACTGCAACCGGCAATGGCGGGTATTCCTTCCGCGATGATTATGGCGATAAATCCGCCCGCTATTTCCGGGCTGGGAACCGCTTCCGGACTGGACTTACGCCTTCAGGCATTGCAGGGACAATCCCCGCAGGAACTGGCAGAAATTGGTCGTTCGATAATCCAGACTGCCAATCAAAATCCGCAACTAAGCCGTGTCTTCACCACGTTCAGCGCCTCAGTGCCGGAAATTGCGTTAAGTGTGGATCGTGACCGCGCCGCAATGCTACAGGTGCCGGTTGGCCGGATTTTCTCTACATTACAGACGTCACTCGGCGGCGTGAATGTCAGTGACTTCATCATGAATAACCGTCTGTTTAACGTGCAGATGCAAAATGAAATGGAAGATCGTCAGCGCGCCGACCAGATTTCAACTCTGACCGTGCGCAGTGGTAACGGTTCTCTGGTCAGCCTGGGTAAAATGGTGAAACTTACGCCGTCACTGGGCGCGCCATTCATCACGCAGTACAACCAGTTTCCGTCGCTGGCCGTGAGCGGTTCGGCGGCGCCGGGCGTTAGTTCGGGCGAGGCGATGGCGCAGATGGAAAATATCCTCAGCGAAAAGTTACCGGCAGGATATGGCTATGAGTGGAGCGGAATGTCGTTGCAGGAAATTCAGGCGGGAGGGCAGGCAATCCTTATCTATGCCGCCGCACTTCTTTTTGCCTATCTGTTCCTGGTGGCGCAATACGAAAGCTGGAGCATTCCGCTGGTGGTCATGATTTCGGTTATTTTTGCGGTCTTTGGCGCTATCGGCGGTCTGCATTTAGCGGGATTAAGTAACGATGTCTATGCTCAAATTGGCATGGTGTTGCTCATCGGACTGGCCGCGAAAAACGCCATTCTGATCGTCGAGTTCTCGAAAGCGCGCAGGGAAGAGGGGGCAACTGTCCGCGAATCCGCGCAGGAAGGGGCGAAACAGCGTTTCCGTGCCGTTATGATGACAGCCATCTCCTTCATTCTTGGCGTATTACCTCTGGTGGTGGCGTCGGGGGCGGGAGCCATGAGCCGTCATATTATCGGTGTCACAGTGTTTAGCGGAATGTTGTTGTCCACTACGGCAGGCATCCTGTTTATCCCCGCGCTGTATGTTCATATCCAGCGTTTACGTGAGTGGGCGAAATCCCGTTAATGGCATAAGGGAGAGGAATTTGCGTAAGACAATGGTGACAACTCAGGGCCTGAGGATCGTCGTGATGATGGCGATGCTGGTGGTGATATTTGCAGGCATCAAATCGGCAGCAGATATCATCGTGCCATTTATTCTGGCGCTGTTTCTGGCTTTTGTGCTCAATCCGCTGATTGTCTTACTGGGAAAATGGCGGGTGCCACGGGCACTCGCTGTTTTACTGGTCGCGACTCTCGCGGTATGCCTGATGGTTTTCCTGACCACCAAGCTGCTGATGACCCTGAATGAGTTTGCCCGCACGTTGCCGCAGTACCGCGGGTTGATTGCCGTCAAACTGGTCGAAATTGATACCTGGTTTCACTGGTCAGAGCTTTCATTAACGCCCGAACAGCTGGCCGGATATATTGACCCGGCGGTGATGCTCAATCTGGTCAGTAAGCTCATCAGCTATTTGTCGAATGCGATGGCGGGTTTATTTTTATTGCTGATGACCGTTGCCTTTATGCTGCTTGAGGTTCCGCAACTGCCTTATAAAGTGCAGCAGATGTCCGAAGACCCGGGCAAGGGCATGGCGAATGTTCAGCGTGCGCTCGACAGCGTGACGCGTTATCTGGTGATCAAAACGTTGATTAGCGTCGTGACCGGGCTGGCGGTGTGGGCACTGCTGGCGGTAATGGGGATCCGGTTTGCCTTTCTCTGGGGGATGCTGGCTTTTGCACTCAATTATATTCCCAACATTGGTTCTTTTATCGCGGCAATTCCGCCCATCATTCAGGCATTTTTGTTCAATGGCGTCAGCGACGGTCTGATTCTGACCGGCGGATATATCCTGATTAACCTGCTGTTTGGCAGTATTATTGACCCGAAAATTCTGGGCCGGGGGCTTGGACTTTCAACATTAGTGGTGTTTGTCTCGTTGATTTTTTGGGGATGGCTGATGGGGCCTGTAGGGATGTTGTTATCAGTGCCGTTGACCATTGTGCTGAAAATCGCACTGGAACCGACCGCCGCTGGCCACAAAATTGCAGTCCTGCTGGGCGACGGACCGCTGAAACGTTAAATTCAGTTTTGCTCTTCTATCCGCTGCGCCAGGGTTTCGATACTTTGCAGCGATATCAGTAACTGCTGACGGGCTGTGGGATCAAGCCCGTCAAACAATCTGTCGATGGCTTCCTGCTTGGGTTTTTTTACCTGCGCCAGTGCCTGTTTACCTGCTTCAGTCAGCTCAAGCAACTGCGAACGGCGGTCGGTGGGATGACGACGACGCACCAGTAAACCATCTCTGTCCATCGCATCTATCGCGTCTGTAATCGTTCGGGGAGATTGCTGGAGAACAATCGCCAGCTCCGCCGGACGACAGGTACCTTCCAGGGCAATCGCCGTCAGTAGTTTTTCGCGTGCCAGAGAAAGCCCCTGAGCCGACATTGCGGCATCAACCTGTTTACGCATCAGCCGGATCACCGACAGCAATGTTTCGGTGATCACCGCCGGAGTTGCTTCGTCAAATGTTGATTGAGTCATATTGTGAGGCCACTCAAAATTAGTCTGCTAACGTTGAGTTTATTGTATCCCTCTTCAGGCAGAGTGCAACGGGCCTTTGGAATGAACGGGAAAACACGGATTTTGACACGGGGAAATAGTGTGGGTAAAACGCCCAACACACTGACTTAACAGGGTGTTGGGTTGTCATGCAGGCTTAACTGTGGATTTTATAAATCTGCTGAAGGTCATCTTTAATCTGCCGACTGACGGGGGGCGCGGAAATATCATCAATTGGCCAGAACAAATATTTGATGAGGTTATAAACGAAACAGAATTCCAGACGGTTACGAACTTTTATTTTCTGCGCCAGATGACGCTTATGGACATACACCGTGCGGCTGCTGATATTCAGTTTTCTGGCGATGCGGTAGTTAGGCATTTCCGACATCCAGTAACTCATGACCAGAATTTCCTGATCGCTGAACAAGGTTCTGGGTATCTTGAAATTATTATCCGGCATAAAGGATTGCGGGTCTAAAGCTATGCCTTGTAATAATGACGTGAGTGACTGTTTGTTGAGAATAAAAACTTCGCGGGTAACCGGTATTGGCGCATCACAATCGGGATAATTCGCGTCGATATAACAGTATATGCGTGCGCAGTGCCGCAGCTCAAAGAAGCTTTTTAATTCTTCAGATAATTCAGCATTGTGACAATACTTTGTCATATTGACTAAAATAATGTCTGGCTGGAATTCAGGAATTGTATCTAATGCCTGAGAAACATTCACGCTATCAATAATGTTGAGATTATTATTCTCAACCAGATAAGAGAAAATTCCTAATCGGGTAAAGCCACAGGGTTCAATAATTGAGATTTTCATTTCACGTCCTTGTCATGCGTGTCATTACGCGATGGAAACCACTCCTGTGATTTCTGTGGCTAGCATAGATTTTTTCCTATAATGCTGTCAATTCGGAAATACCAGACTATTGATCTCGTTCAAAGCGAAATTAGAAATAATTCTTACAGAAATATAATGACAACCATCGTTAAATATTAACGATGGTTGAAACATTTTTACATTAACTGAATCTTGAGAGAGAAAAGGGTTTCAGATCAAAAGGAATAGGATGATTGTTAGCGAAGTGAGTAACTATTTCACCTAATACGCTGGCAAATTTAAATCCGTGACCACTTAACCCTGAAATAACCAGTGTATTTTCACGGCCAGGCAGCGTATCAATAATGAAGTCTTCATCCTCAGTCATGTCGTAAGTGCATGATGCACCGCGCAGACTGACGCCAACTCCTGGCAGGAAATGACGGAAGAAATTGAAGGATTCGCTGCCATCCTGACTGATTTTGCCGAAAGGAGAACGCTCCTCTGGTTCAGTGATCCACTGACCGCCGTTGTGTTTTCCGAGCTTCAGTGCGTCTTTGACTGACGGGAAACCGTAATATTGGTCGCCTTGCTGCGTCTCAAGCGTGAATGCAGGGAAATGGTTTTCCTCACTGTAGCGGCCATCAGCATGAAACCAGGCGAAAACTTTACGCAGAGGCTTAACCGGTAATTCAGGCAGGATTTTAGTGACCCAGGTACCCGCTGAAACCAGCAATTTTGCTGCGCTGTAAATACCGTCTACCGTAGTAACCTCAACGCTGTCCTCGTGCCACTCAATATTTTCAACAGGGCAGTTAAACAGCTGCGCACAGCCGGCTTCGCGTGCGAGGCGGATATACGCGGTGACGGCCATTTCACTTTGCAAATACCCGGAATCTGGCTCAAACACACCGGAATAACCATCAGGCAGGGTGAACAGGGGCCATTTCGCGCGGATTTCGGCGGCGCTCATGTTCTGTGTGTTCAGATGATAGGTTTCTGCGCTGTGTTTTACATTGCCGATGAATTCTGAATTTTCAGGGCCAATGTTAAGCACCCCGCTGCGATGAAAAACATTATCGCCGCTCAGTTCTGCCAGTTCATTCCAGAGCGTTTGTGCCCGGAGCAGCATAGGAACATATCGCGCACCTTCGCCGTAAGCGTGGCGGATCAGGCGGGTTTCACCGTGATGGCTGCCTGCCTGATGGGGCGGCATTGAACTGTCTATCATCAGCACCTTCAATCCGGCACGGGTGGCGTAATAGCCAGCAGCTGAACCGACAGAACCACTGCCGACGATGATGAGGTCGTAATCCATATTTAAAAATTCCTGAGGTGAGTTTTTAACAAATAGGCTACAGGCATGATAGAGAGTTTACGGCGGTAATGGCAAGCAGAGCAGGGGCAAAGAAAAAGGCACCAGGATGAAATCGCTGGTGCCTCAGGCTGGCAGATAAAAATCAATGTTTTCGGTGATCACTGTATTCGTACTCGTTAGATTCTATCTTTTCAATGCCGGCTTCGAGAATGTTAATCAGTTGCCGGGCAACATCGGTAGTTAACCACAAGGTTCTGTCTACCTGAGCATCCTCGGGTGTCTGGTCTTTTGAAGACAGGTAATGAAGACGTATCATCATGGCGTCATAAGAGTCGACGGTACTGATATCCCAACCAACAAGCGGGTGTGTCTGAATAACTTCATCATTTCTGTCCATATAGACCCCTTATATTGTAGTGACTAACGTGAGTGACTATCTGAGGATCAATGCGGCTCATTATCAGGTGAGCTATTTCAGTATAAACAGTTAAATCGTTTTATGGTGAGATTTGAGAGTATTTAATTGTAAATAATTTGTGTCGATTAATTCTTCAGCAGAATAGTCCGAAGATTAACCAAAATTATTTTTTCGGGGAAGTGTGTTTTATGCATCCCAATGGAATAAAAAACCGGACTGCGACGCCCGGTGAAATACATAAATAGCCTTGCGGCGTGGTTTTAATAAACCTGATTATTATAAATAGGGTATCGAAAATGAATAGGTTTGCTGAAATTTCATAACGTTACTCATCGTTCTGATTTGAAAACCAGTCATCAGCACTTTCCCAGGTTTCCTGCAAAATTTCTTCGATGAGATCGCGATCAGTTTTGGCTCCGCCCAATACAGACAGGCTATTTGCTCCGGCATAACGAACCTGAACTTTATTTTCGCGGTCGGAAAACTGTTTGTTAATTCTTTTACTCAATTCACCGGATAACGCGTCCAGCGCGCCAACAGGCAGAGGCTTGGTTTTATCGATTGTGACTTCAACACGCATAGGACCTCCTGAATAGATTTGACTGTATATTTATACAGTCAAATCATGTTCAGCGCAAGCCACTGTATTGAGAAATCGTAATCAGAACGAGGTTACTTTCCAGTTCAGGGTTTGCCCTGCGAGGAATGGCACAACAGATTCTTCACCCAAAGCAATCTCTTCCGGCTGAGTCACTGGCGTACGCGTCAGTTCGATGAAATCTTCATTGAGCGGCAAACCGTAGAAACGCGGGCCATTCAGGGAGCAGAACGCTTCAAAGTGTTGAAGGGCATTCATTTCTTCGAAGACAGTGGCATAAGCGGACAGTGCCAGAGGTGCATTAAAGCAACCCGCACAGCCACAGCTCGATTCTTTACGACCTTTGGTGTGTGGTGCGGAATCCGTGCCGAGGAAGAAACGGTCAGCGCCACTGGCGATGACTTCACGCAGGGCTTCCTGATGAACGTTACGTTTGAGGATCGGAAGACAGAATAGGTGGGGGCGAACGCCGCCCACCAGCATGTGGTTGCGGTTAAACATCAGATGCTGTGGCGTAATGGTGGCGCCCAGATACTGATTACCAGCCAGAACATACTGCGCTGCTTCTCTGGTCGTAATGTGCTCGAATACAATTTTCAGCTCAGGAAACTGACGACGAACCGGATCCATCACTTCATCAATGAAACGGGCTTCGCGATCGAAAATATCAACATGGCTGTGAGTCACTTCGCCGTGGATAAGCAAAGGCATGCCGATTTTTTGCATGCGCTCGAGCACCGGGTAAATCGTTTTGACATCCGAAACCCCGTGCTGGGAGTTTGTGGTCGCGTTGGCCGGATACAGTTTTGCAGCAGTGAAAACGCCTTGCTCAAACCCGCGGGCAATTTCTTCCGGATCCAGAGAGTCGGTCAGATAGCAGGTCATCAGAGGGGTGAATTTATGTCCGGCAGGCAGCGCGGCCATAATACGTTCACGATACGCTATTGCTGCGGCGACAGTGGTCACCGGCGGCGTCAGGTTCGGCATGACAATCGCACGACCAAAGACTTCACTGGTGAAAGGTAACACCGTGCTGAGCATTTCATCGTCACGAAGGTGAATATGCCAGTCATCTGGGCGGCGGATTTTCAAAACTTGCGGTGTTGCGGTCATCAGGCAAAACTCCGGCATTGAGAGACAAGATGTTGGGATCAGGTGCGGTAATGGGAGCATTAACGGCGGGGAACAAGAATAAGCGTAAAAGCGTTGTGTTGCATCTGTTAAATAAAGTTCGTATTGAAATCAATGTATCGAAAGGTTCATAGTGGTAGGAGATTTTAGTTACTGTGCTTCATGGTTTGTGCCTGAAGCAGGACAAAATAACGGGAGAACCATTATGGAAATCAGAGTTGTTGCTACCATTGTCGCGAAAAAAGAATTCAGGACAAAAGTGACAGAAGCATTGCTTGACGTAATTGAGCCGAGTCGCCAGGAAGTAGGGTGCCTGCAATATGAACTGCACCAGGATCTGGATACCGACGGGACGTTTGTTTTCTATGAGCGCTGGGCATCAGAGGATGCGTTGAACCAGCATAATAAGACCGAGCATTTCCAGCATTTCGCAAAAAGCCTGGAAGGGAAGCTTGAGGAACTGACGATCCGTCGTCTGAAAAGTCTGGCCTGATTCTCGTCGGTCAGATTTACAGCCAATAAAAAAACCCGCCGAGGCGGGTTTTTACTTTTGTGACAATCTCAGCTCAGCGCAATTACTCTGCTGGCATCTCCGGTTTGGTTGCAGGAGCCGTTGCAGTAGTGACTGCAGCATGGCCACCGGCAGAACCTTTACCATCGAAGTTGAACTCAGGGCGAACCCATTCACTGTGACGCGCTGGTTCAGGCACATAGCTCGGCGCGGGTGCTTTGGTCATAGGCGCTGTCGCGAAATGCTTGAAGCGAGGCGCTACAACTGCAGCTTCAGTCACTGCCGGAGCTTGCGTAACTGGCGCATTTTCCACAGCAGGTTTAACTTCTGCAACCGGTTCTGCTTTCGCTTCAACTTTCACTTCAGGTTCTGCGACGTGCGCAGGTGCCTGAAGCTCTGGTTCAGCCAGCACGGCTGTTGGTTCAACAACTGCTGGCTCGTGCGCTTCTGGCGCTATCTCGACAACAGGCGTTTCTTCAACAGGTTCCGCGGTTGCAGGTTCAACCAATACAGGTTCATCGGCAAAAGGTTGCGCGATTTGCGCTGGTGCTTCTTGCTGTGCGGGTTCAAAAGCAGTTTCTGGCTCAGCGGCTGGCTGAGGTGCGACTTCTGCAGTTTCAGAAATAACCGGCGTATTCGCCTGTGCAATCTCAACCTGCTGGGTCAGCACTTCAGGTGCTTCTGCTTCAGTAGTCTGCTGCTCATGGGACTGATATTCAGATGACTGATATTCAGAAGACTGAGCCACCGGATAGGTGATCCACACTTTACCTGACGCCATTTCCGGAGAAACGAACGCACCCGCCATTGGCATTGGTGACTGAGTCGGGTAACGCTCATCGCGGTAACGACGACGACGCTGACCGCTGACGCGCAGGTGACGTGGAGAACGGCGTGAACGACGTGGCATACCGTTTTCACGGGCATTGTCATTCTGATTGTCTTCGCTGTCAGCAGCGTTTGCGGGTTCTGCATCAGAAGGTTCTTGCGCAACTACTGCTGGCGCTGGTGCTGTAGGACGAGTACCTGTGATCAGCAACTGAGCCGCAGCTTCTTCTTCGTGATCCACTTCTTCGGATTCAAAGCGGATTTTCTGATTCAGCTGACGACGCTGACGGCGCTGTGCTGGCTGACGATCTTCCTGTTCAGCTTCATCAGTCACTACCGGAGCAACAACTTGCTCAACGGCAACTGCATCCTGAATTTTTTCTTCAGTTTGCGGTTTACGTTTGTCTTCAGAACGGCGACGGGAACGTTCACGACGAGGTTGCTGCTGCTGTTCTTCGCGAGCGGCAGTTTCAACTTCTTCATTACGACTTTCGGTAACAACCGGTTCCTGATTACGACGGCCACGACGCTGATCGTCACGTTGCTCGCGATTATTCTCGCGGTTATCACGGCTTTCGCCACGATTGTTATCACGACCTTCGCCACGTTCGCCACGATTACCGCGGTCATTACGCTCACCGTTGCGGTCACGACGTCCGCCCTGACGACGCTGGTTACGGCGTTCGTTGTTACGACGGTTTTCGGTTTCAGTTGCTTCCGGGGTCTCTTTCGGTGCCTCAACAGGTTTAACTTCCTGCTGTGGTTCCGGAGCGAACAAGCTTTTCAACCCGCTCAGCAGACGGCTGACAAAACCTGATTTCTCAGCAACAGGAGCTGCCGGAGCATTCACTGTGGCGGTGCGGGTTTTGACAGGTTCTTCAGTGGTAGTGGTCTGCTCGAAGCTGGATGGCGGCGCTTCGCTTTGCAGCGCAAAGGCAGCCAGAGCCGGTTGCTCAGGACGACGACGTTCAGTCGGCAACTCTTCAGAAGGTTGCAGCATTTCTGCTTCGTGGATCTGTGGCAGCAGGTAGCTCAGTGCAGAGATTTCTTCGCCTTTACGAACACGCAGAACGTGGTAATGCGGAGTTTGCATCTGATCGTTAGGTACGATCACCGCACGCACGCCACCCTGACGTTTCTCGATGGCATTCACCGATTCACGTTTTTCGTTCAGCAGGTAAGAAGCGATTGGCACTGGAACGATGGCATGCACTTCTTTGGTGTTTTCCTTCAGCGCTTCTTCTTCAATCAGACGCAGAATCGACAGTGACAGAGATTCGTTGTCACGGACGGTACCGGTACCTGCGCAACGTGGGCAGATATGGTGCGTTGATTCACCCAGTGACGGGCTCAGGCGCTGACGGGACATTTCCAGTAAGCCGAAACGGGAAATGCGACCAATCTGGATACGTGCGCGATCCTGACGAACGGCGTCACGCAGACGGTTTTCCACTTCGCGCTGGTGGCGAACTGGCGTCATATCAATGAAGTCGATAACGATCAAGCCACCGAGGTCGCGCAGGCGCAACTGGCGGGCAATTTCGTCTGCCGCTTCAAGGTTGGTATTAAACGCCGTCTCTTCGATATCGCCGCCGCGGGTTGCACGCGCGGAGTTGATATCGATAGCAGTCAGCGCTTCGGTGCTGTCGATAACAATCGAGCCACCGGAAGGCAGACGAACTTCACGCTGGAAGGCGGATTCGATTTGCGATTCGATCTGGTAGTGACTGAACAGCGGAATTTCACCGACGTACGGTTTAATTTTGCTGCTGAAATCAGGACGGCCCAGAGCGGCGATATGCTCTTTTGCCAGATCGAGGATTTTCGGGTTATCGATAAGAATTTCGCCGATGTCCGGACGCAGATAATCACGGAATGCACGAACGATAACGTTGCTTTCCTGATGGATCAGGAACGGAGCAGGGCGGCCTTCAGCTGCTTTCTTGATAGCATCCCAATGTTTGAGACGGAAAGTCAGGTCCCATTGCAGGGCTTCTGCGGATTTGCCAACACCGGCAGTACGCACAATCAGACCCATGCCATCAGGCAATTGCAGAGAAGACAGCGCTTCTTTCAGTTCAGTACGGTCATCACCTTCAATCCGGCGGGAAATTCCCCCAGCGCGTGGATTGTTAGGCATCAGAACCAGATAACTACCGGCCAGACTGATAAACGTCGTCAGTGCTGCGCCTTTATTTCCACGTTCTTCTTTATCAACCTGAACGATAACTTCCTGACCTTCGCGCAACACATCTTTGATGTTTGGGCGGCCGTGGGAAGAATAGTTACCAGGGAAATATTCACGGGAAATTTCTTTCAGAGGGAGGAAACCATGTCGTTCTGCGCCGTAATCTACGAATGCCGCTTCCAGACTAGGTTCAATGCGGGTGATTTTACCTTTGTAAATGTTCGCTTTTTTCTGCTCATGGCCCGGACTTTCAATATCCAAATCATACAGCCGCTGTCCATCTACAAGGGCAACGCGCAACTCTTCTTGCTGAGTCGCGTTAATCAACATTCTTTTCATCTTAACTTACTCGTTATTATTCCATTATTGACAGAGCTGCGGGCAAAATGACCTCATGACCGGATAAACCGTTGGCCCCGAGTCTTCTCGCAAATCGTCAACCTCACGGCTGTCGCTTGCATAGGGGCGCATTATTTCGGTAAGTCTGCTTTTGCTGTATTAAAGGCACCAGCGTTATGAAAGCAGCACTTTTATTAGGGGAATAGCTTCTGAATTTAGGTTAACAGATCTCATTCCGTATGCCGGCCAAGCTGCAACCCGCAGCCCGCTAATTGCTTGATTTCACATTACGTCTTACGCCATTGCTGCGTTTTTGTGCGATCAGGCAAATCTATAATTCCTGCGTTTTCCCTAACTTAAGAGAAACAACGCCGAAAGTAGTTTCATTATTCCATTGCAGGCACTGTGATAGCAAGGTGACTTTTCCCATGCGGGTAAGATATTTACCTCAATGAGAGATGCGCCGCATTGTCTGAACATAAGCATTCTGTAAAAACAGGGGGTATAGAAGGGTTTTCCTCGGCTGTTACTGGTAAAGTAAGAGTTAAGCACATAAAAATCAGTGGCGCGAACCGTGCCGGATATTTAGAATCGCGAGCCATGAAAACTGAGAATCCAACTGTACAATTAATCCCCATCTCTGAAGACGAAGCCGGTCAGCGCATCGACAACTTCTTACTTAAAATCCTGAAGGGCGTGCCGAAGAGCATGATCTATCGCATCGTGCGTAAAGGAGAGGTGCGGGTTAATAAGAAAAGAATTAAGCCTGAATACAAATTACTTGCCGGGGATGAAGTGCGCGTGCCGCCGGTTCGCGTGGCTGAGCGCGATGAAGCGCCGGTTTCCGCGAAACTGGATAAAGTTGCTGCTTTAGCCAATTGCATCTTATATGAAGACGATCACCTGCTGATCCTCAATAAACCGTCCGGGACTGCCGTTCATGGTGGCAGCGGGCTGAGCTTTGGCGTGATTGAAGGTCTGCGGGCTTTACGTCCGGAAGCGCGATTCCTTGAGCTGGTTCACCGTCTGGACCGCGATACTTCCGGTGTTCTGCTGGTCGCCAAGAAGCGGTCTGCCCTGCGATCCCTGCATGAGCAACTGCGTGTTAAAAGCATGCAGAAGGATTACTTGGCTCTGGTGCGCGGCGAATGGCCTTCGCATTGCAAAGTGGTGCAGGCTCCGTTGCTGAAAAATATTCTGCAAAGCGGTGAACGTGTGGTCAGGGTAAATGCGGAAGGCAAGCCTTCTGAAACGCGCTTTAAAATTGAAGAACGGTATGAATTTGCGACGCTGGTCAAAGCCAGTCCGGTGACCGGCAGAACGCACCAGATCCGTGTGCACGCGCTGCACGCCGGTCATCCGATTGCTTTTGACGATCGTTATGGTGAGCGCGATTTTGATGCAAAACTGTCAGGAACGGGGCTGAACCGTCTTTTCCTGCATGCGGCTGCGCTGCGTTTTGAACATCCCGCCACCGGTGAAACGATGCGCATTGAGGCTCCGATGGATGCCAAACTGCGTAACTGCCTGAAAATTTTGCGCGGAAAATCCACTGCCCGCTAAGAAATCAGAGTATGAGTCATAAAAAGGCGCACAGGTTGCGCCTTTTTTATGTCTGAAAATTATTGAGTCTCATTGAGTCTCAAGTAAAGGGTTGATGCCGTGTTCGCGCAGTAATGCGAGCAGGGCAATAAGAGGCAGGCCAATCAGCGTATTCGGGTCGCGTCCCGTCAGACTGTCGAAAAGTGTGATCCCCAGTCCTTCGCATTTAAAGCTGCCGGCGCAGTCATACGGCTCTTCGCGATGCAGATAACCTGAAATTTCTTCAGCCGTTAATGGCCTGAAAGTCACGTCGAAGGTTTCGCAAATCGTCTTTGCTTGTGAGGTCTCGCTATTATAAAGGCTCAGGCCTGTATAAAAAGTTACGGTTTTGCCACTGGCTGCCTGAAGTTGTCTGAACGCATTATCGAAAGTGTGCGGCTTCCCGGTTATCCTCCCATCAATTACGCAGACCTGGTCGGAACCTATAATCAGATGATGCGGATGGGCAGTGGCGAGTGCGCTGGCTTTGGATTGTGCCAGGCGTTTCACCAGTTCTGTCGGGCTCTCACCGGATGCCGGAGTTTCATCAATATTGGGGGATGCACAGGTAAACGTCAGGCCGGTTTTCTCCAGCAACGCTTTACGGTAGACCGAGGTCGAGGCTAAAAGTAATTGTGGTGAAGACATAATCATAATTTTTTTTCACAAAGCGTAGCGTTATTGAATCACACATTTTAAACTGTCGGCCGCTGCGGAAGCGAATATTGGTGAAAGGTGCGGTTTTGAGGCCTTTTTCTTTGACTCTATGTCGTTACAAAGTTAATATGCGCGCCCTATGCAAAAAGTAAAATTACCCCTGACCCTTGATGCGGTCCGCACTGCCCAGAAGCGTTTAGACTATACAGGTGTCTATACTGCAGATCAGGTTACGCGTGTTGCCCAATCAGTGGTCAGTGTGGATTCTGATATACAAACCTCATTGTCGTTTGATATCGACAATCAGCGCCTGGCTGTGATTACCGGCCAATCAGATGTTGCTGTAACTCTGGAATGCCAGAGATGCGGTAAGACGTTTGAACATCAGGTTCACACAACATATTGTTTTAGCCCTGTCCAGAATGATGAACAGGCTGAGGCATTACCGGAAGCGTACGAGCCGATCGAAGTCGATGATTTTGGCGAAGTCGATTTGCTGGCGATGATTGAAGACGAAATTATTCTTTCACTGCCTGTCGTTCCGGTACATGAATCTGAACACTGTGAAGTGTCCGACGCGGACATGGTATTTGGCAAACTGCCTGAAGAGGCGGAGAAACCTAATCCATTTGCCGTATTAGCGAGTTTAAAGAAAAGTACTTAAGGAGTAAGGTCCATGGCCGTACAACAGAATAAACCAACCCGTTCTAAACGTGGCATGCGTCGTTCACATGACGCTCTGACCACTTCCACTCTGTCTGTGGACAAGACTTCTGGTGAAACTCACCTGCGTCACCACATCACTGCCGACGGTTTCTACCGCGGTCGCAAGGTAATCGGCTGATAATTGCCTGCAACTTATTCACGTGATAAGTGCTGGCAAGGCGATACCTTGACTCGTCTAACCATCGCGTTAGATGTAATGGGCGGAGATTTCGGTCCTTCCGTCACAGTGCCTGCTTCATTGCAGGCACTGATCTCTAATTCTGAATTAGATCTTCTTCTGGTCGGCGATCCCGACGCAATCACACCTTTCTTAGCCAAAGCCGATCCTTCTATAAAAGAACGAATTCGGATAATTCCTGCTGAATCAGTTATAGCCAGCGACATGCGCGCATCGCAAGCTATACGTGCCAGTAAAGGAAGCTCAATGCGTGTGGCGTTGGAACTGATCAAAAGCGGAGATGCACAGGCGTGTGTCAGTGCCGGAAATACCGGTGCTCTGATGGGATTAGCCAAAATGGTGGTCAAGCCACTGGATGGCATTGAACGCCCGGCGCTAATGAGCGTGCTGCCCAATCAGCAACGCAGTAAAACTGTGGTGCTGGATCTGGGGGCGAACGTTGAGTGTGACAGCACGATGCTGGTCCAGTTTGCCGTGATGGGTGCAGTAATGGCCGAGCAGGTGGTGGGGATTACAAACCCCCGCGTTGCCCTGCTCAACATCGGCGAAGAAGAAAGCAAAGGGCTGGATAATATCCGCGAAGCCGCAGCTATTTTAAAAAATACCGCATTAATCAACTATATCGGCTATCTTGAAGGCAATGACCTTCTGACCGGTAAGACAGATGTGATGGTGTGTGACGGCTTCGTTGGAAATGTTACGCTCAAGACCATGGAAGGCGTAATTAGGATGTTTTTGTCACTGTTAAAATCCTCCGGTGAGGGTGGCAAGAAGGCCTGGTGGTTGAAATGGTTGGGACGGATAGTCCAGAAGAAGTTGCTAAAGCGTTTTAGCCACCTCAACCCCGACCAGTATAATGGCGCATGTTTGTTAGGATTACGGGGCATCGTTATTAAAAGCCACGGCGGAGCAAACCAGCGTGCGTTTGCTGTCGCTATCGAACAGGCTGTGCAGGCGGTGCAGCGGCAGGTCCCTCAGCGGATTGCCGCGCGCCTTGAAGCTGTATTACCCAAGAGTGACTGATCGTACATGTATACAAAAATTCTCGGTACGGGGAGCTATTTGCCCGTGCAAGTTCGGACTAATGCCGACTTAGAAAAAATGGTGGATACCTCCGACGAGTGGATTGTCACCCGCACAGGTATTCGTGAACGTCGTATCGCTGCACCGGATGAGACTGTGGCCACAATGGGCCTGCACGCTGCAGAAAAAGCACTCGAAATGGCCGGCGTCAGCGCAAGCGACGTGGGTTTGATCATTGTTGCAACAACCTCATCTTCACATGCATTCCCGAGTTCAGCCTGCCAGGTGCAGAATATGCTGGGCATCAAGGATTCCGCAGCGTTCGATCTGGCCGCGGCTTGTGCCGGCTTTACCTATGCACTGAGCGTAGCCGATCAGTACATCAAAAACGGTGCCGTGAAATATGCACTGGTGATCGGTTCTGATGTGCTGTCGCGTAAACTCGATCCTGAAGATCGTGGCACCGTTATTCTTTTTGGTGATGGCGCGGGCGCAGTCTTGCTGGGCGCATCCGAAGAGCAGGGTATCATTTCTACGCATATGCATGCCGATGGTCATTACGGCAACTTGCTGACGTTGGCTTATCCAAGTCAGTCAGAACCGGAAAAACCGGCGTATGTCACCATGGCCGGGAATGAAGTCTTCAAAGTCGCTGTAACTGAACTGGCGCACATTGTTGATGAAACCCTGACTGCGAATAATCTTGACCGTTCTGCACTTGACTGGCTGGTTCCTCATCAGGCGAACCTGCGCATTATCAGTGCGACAGCGAAAAAGTTAGGAATGGAAATGGATAAAGTGGTGGTTACGCTCGATCGTCATGGCAATACCTCTGCGGCTTCTGTGCCAGCAGCATTTGACGAAGCAGTGCGTGACGGCAGAATTCAGCGCGGGCAATTAGTGTTGCTCGAAGCATTTGGCGGTGGCTTTACCTGGGGCTCGGCGCTGGTACGTTTTTGATTTAACAGGAAGATAAAAATGACAAAAATTGCAGTTGTTTTCCCTGGTCAGGGTTCTCAGACGCTCGGTATGCTGGCAGATTTAGCCGCTGCTCATCCGGTGATTGAAGAAACATTTGCCGAAGCTTCTTCGGCGCTGGGATATGATTTGTGGCAGCTGGTGCAACAGGGGCCTGCTGAAGAACTGAATAAAACCTGGCAGACGCAACCTGCATTGCTGGCCGCTTCCGTCGCTATCTGGCGCGTATGGCAGCAGCAGAATGGCACTCAGCCTGTTCTCATGGCTGGCCACAGTCTGGGCGAATATTCTGCTCTGGTTTGTTCTGGCGTACTGGATTTCAAACAGGCGATTTCCCTGGTTGAACTGCGCGGCAAACTGATGCAGGAAGCGGTTCCGGCAGGTACTGGCGCGATGTACGCAATTATCGGTCTGGATAACGACGCGATTGCTAAAGCTTGTGAAGAATCTGCTCAGGGACAGGTTGTTTCTCCGGTTAACTTTAACTCGCCAGGTCAGGTTGTGATCGCGGGTAACAAAGAAGCGGTGGAACGTGCCGGTGCTGCTTGTAAAGAAGCGGGTGCAAAACGTGCTCTGCCGTTGCCTGTCAGTGTGCCATCGCATTGTGCGCTGATGAAGCCTGCTGCGGATAAACTGGCTGTCGCACTGGAAAACGTCACATTCAGCGCACCACAGTATTCTGTAGTGAACAATGTTGATGTGAAAATCGAAACGTCCCCTGAAGCCATCCGCAGTGCGCTGGTACGCCAGCTATACAGCCCGGTGCGCTGGACGGAGTCTGTCGAGTTTATGGCAGCACAGGGCGTTGAGCAGCTTTTAGAAGTGGGGCCGGGTAAAGTGCTGACCGGTCTGACTAAACGTATTGTTGATACCCTGACGGCGGCCGCTGTGAATGACACGGCAAGCCTGGCAGCGGCGTTAGAGCAGTAATAAGAGGATGAGTATGACCTTCGAAGGCAAAATTGCACTTGTTACTGGTGCTAGTCGTGGTATCGGCCGCGCTATTGCAGAGAAACTGGTAGCAGGCGGCGCGAAAGTGATCGGCACAGCAACCAGCGAGAAAGGTGCTGAAGCGATCAGCGAATATTTAGGCGAAAATGGCAAAGGTATTATGCTCAATGTGGTTGATTCTGCATCTATTGAGCAAGTATTGGCGACTATTCGAGCTGAATTTGGCGAAATTGATATTTTAGTTAATAATGCCGGCATTACCCGTGATAACCTTCTCATGCGAATGAAGGATGATGAGTGGCAGGATATCCTGGATACGAATCTTACTTCAGTGTTTCGGCTGTCAAAAGCTGTCATGCGGGCTATGATGAAGAAACGGTGTGGACGGATTATTACAATTGGTTCCGTTGTTGGCACCATGGGTAACGCAGGGCAGGCGAACTACGCGGCGGCTAAAGCTGGCTTGATTGGTTTTAGTAAGTCTTTGGCACGTGAAGTCGCTTCACGTGGCATTACTGTCAACGTCGTCGCTCCCGGCTTTATTGAGACGGATATGACAAGGGCGTTGACAGATGATCAACGCGCAGGCATTTTGTCATCAGTTCCAGCCAACCGGTTGGGCGATGCCAAAGAAATTGCCAGCGCCGTTGCTTTTTTAGCCTCTGACGAGGCCGGCTATATCACGGGTGAAACATTACATGTCAATGGCGGCATGTATATGATTTAAAAATTACGAAATTATTTGCGTTATTTGCGGTAAAAACCGCAAAATAGAGCAAATTCGTGGTTTGACCAGCCTGGATTTAGTTGCATCTTTTTCAACATTTTATACACTACGAAAACCATCGCGAAAGCGAGTTTTGATAGGAAATTTAAGAGTATGAGCACTATCGAAGAACGCGTTAAGAAAATCATCGTTGAACAGCTGGGTGTTAAACAGGAAGAAGTAGTGAATGCTGCATCTTTCGTAGACGACCTTGGCGCTGATTCTCTCGACACCGTTGAGCTGGTTATGGCTCTGGAAGAAGAGTTTGATACCGAGATCCCTGACGAAGAAGCTGAAAAAATCACTACTGTTCAGGCAGCAATTGATTTTATCAACGCTAGCCAACAGTAAGCGTACATGCTTTAAGTTTAGATAGTTAGGCGGTCATTTGACCGCCTAAGTTTTTTATATCCCACGGTATTACTACTTTTTTCCCTCCCTGGAGGACACACGTGTCTAAGCGTCGAGTTGTAGTGACTGGACTGGGCATGCTGTCTCCTGTCGGCAATACTGTAGAGTCCACTTGGAACGCTCTTCTTGCCGGTCAGAGTGGCATCAGCCTGATCGACCATTTTGATACTAGTGCCTATGCAACGCGTTTTGCTGGCTTAGTAAAAGATTTTAACTGTGAAGACTTCATCCCGCGCAAAGATGCCCGCAAGATGGATGCCTTTATTCAGTATGGTATTACTGCCGGTATTCAGGCGATGCAAGACTCCGGGCTTGAAGTAACTGCTGAGAACGCGACACGCATTGGTGCGGCGATCGGTTCTGGCATCGGTGGACTTGGTCTGATTGAAGAAAACCATACGTCATTGGTTAACGGCGGACCTCGCAAAATTAGTCCTTTTTTCGTTCCATCAACCATCGTTAACATGATTGCCGGTCATCTGAGCATCATGTTCGGGTTGCGTGGCCCGAGTATTTCTATTGCCACGGCCTGTACTTCAGGTGTGCATAATATTGGTCATGCCGCGCGTATTATCGCTTATAACGATGCTGACGTGATGCTGGCTGGCGGTGCAGAAAAAGCCAGTACGCCTTTGGGTGTCGGTGGTTTCGGTGCAGCACGCGCGTTATCCACGCGCAATGATAACCCGCAGGCGGCAAGCCGTCCTTGGGATAAAGATCGTGATGGTTTCGTACTGGGTGATGGTGCCGGGATTATGGTGCTTGAGGAGTACGAACATGCCCGCAAACGCGGTGCAAAAATTTATGCTGAAATCGTCGGCTTTGGTATGAGCAGTGATGCCTTCCATATGACGTCTCCACCGGAAAATGGTGCAGGTGCCGCGCTGGCGATGGAAAATGCTCTGCGTGATGCAGGTATTTCTGCGTCGCAAATTGGTTACATCAACGCGCACGGGACTTCAACTCCGGCGGGTGATAAAGCCGAAGCGCAGGCGGTTAAATCTGTCTTTGGTGCGGATGCACACAAAGTGCTGGTCAGTTCAACCAAGTCTATGACCGGCCACTTGTTAGGCGCGGCGGGTGCCGTGGAATCAATCTTCACTTTACTGGCATTGCGTGATCAGGCCGTTCCGCCGACCCTGAATCTGGATAACCCGGATGAAGGTTGTGATCTGGACTTTGTGCCGCACGAAGCGCGTCAGGTGAAAGACATGCAATATTCACTGTGTAACTCTTTCGGATTTGGTGGAACCAACGGTTCCCTGGTATTTCGCAAGATGTGATTGTGCCAGTGTCATATTGAGAAAGGCCCGTTAATCGGGCCTTTTTGCTGTCTGAATAAAAGCGATGGTAATACGGTGAAACAGAATCAAACGGCAGTTCAACGGAATGAGTCTTCCTGCTATGTCGCCATGCCAGTACGCTAAAGTAAGAATGCTCCACTTGCTGCAAGAAGCCTGCTCACGCAGTCTCTGCTGTCGGAGAAACCCTAACCCTGCAGTCAGGAGAAAGTAGCCATGTGGATTAACGGTGCGGCGGCGACAACGTTGCCAGCGGCAGACCGGTCTGTGCAATTTGGTGACGGTTGCTTCACTACGGCCAGGGTGTTGCGCGCTGAAATTCAGCTTCTTTCAGAACACATTGCGCGGATGCGGCGGGCAGCGTCTGTCTTGTGTATCGATGGCGTGGACTGGGCAGCTTTAGAGCGTGAGATGGTTCATGCAGCCGGGCAGCAGGAAGAAGCAGTCGTTAAAGCGGTTATTACGCGCGGGCAGGGCGGACGCGGTTACAGCGCTGCGGGATGCTCTGAACCGACGCGCATTGTTTCTGTATCCGCTTATCCGGCGCATTATCACGCGTTACGTAAACACGGCGTGAAACTCACCCTGAGTCCGGTGAACTTGAGTAAAAATCCGCTGCTGGCGGGTATAAAACACCTTAACCGCCTTGAGCAGGTGATGATCCGCCTGCATCTTGACCAGACGGACGCCCACGAGGCACTCGTGGTTGACACCTCCGGTTGCCTGGTGGAATGCTGTGCGGCTAATTTATTCTGGCGTAAGGGGAATCATATCTTCACACCGGATTTATCGCAGTCGGGTGTGGATGGCGTTATGCGCCGGCACATTATCCGGCTGATTGAAAATACGTCCCCGTGGACGTTGCATATTGTCAGCGAGCCTGTAAAGGCTTTGTCGGATGCCGACGAGGTGCTGATTTGTAATGCGCTGATGCCAGTTTTACCCGTGGCCCAGGCCAGCGGGGAGAAGTATTCATCCCGGGAGTTGTACGATTTCCTGCTCCAGAGCTGTTAAAAAAGTGAATAAACAATGACAAACAAAAAGACCAAAATCTTCGCCCTGATTGTCCTGATCCTTGCAGGGCTGGCGACGTTTGCCTACCAGAAAGTAAAACAGTTTGCGGACCGCCCGATCAATGTCAGCAGTGAAACAATCTTTACCCTGCCTGCCGGTACCGGCCGCGTGGTGCTGGAAACCCTGCTTATCGACAAAAAGCTGATGAAGCCTAATCCGTGGTTCCCGTGGTTATTACGTTTAGAACCCGAACTGAGTGAGTTTAAAGCCGGAACCTATCGACTGGAAAAAGGCATGACGGTTCGCCAGATGCTGGAACTGCTCAAAAGCGGTAAAGAAGCCCAGTTCAGCATTCGTTTTGTCGAGGGTTTTAAGCTCAGCGACTGGATGAAGGTTCTGGATAAATCAGAATATCTCAAGCATGAACTCAGCGGGAAAAGCGGTGAGGAGATTGCGGCCGCGCTGGGCATGACGGATACCAAAAATGTCGAAGGCTGGTTGTATCCTGACACTTACCATTACACCGCAGGCATGACGGATTTATCTCTGTTCAAACGCGCTCACGTACGGATGGAAAAAACCGTTGCCGATATCTGGCAAGGTCGTGCGGATTCGCTGCCATATAAAACGCCTGCAGATATGGTCACCATGGCGTCGATTATCGAAAAAGAAACCGCTGTGAAAGATGAGCGCCCGGAAGTGGCGTCGGTATTTATCAACCGTCTGCGTATTGGTATGCGCCTGCAAACTGACCCGACCGTCATTTACGGTATGGGCGAAAATTACACCGGCAATATCACGAAGAAAGATTTGGAAACGCCGACGCCTTACAATACTTATGTGATAACCGGCCTGCCGCCGTCGCCGATTGCGATGCCGAGCGAAGCATCACTTCAGGCTGCGGCACATCCCGCAAAAACGCCGTATCTTTATTTTGTCGCTGACGGCAAAGGCGGGCATACTTTCAGCACTAACCTTGAGAACCACAACAAGGCGGTTCGTGTGTATATAGAGGCTCTTAAGAATAAGAATGAAAAGTAACTTCATTGTCATTGAAGGCCTCGAAGGGGCGGGGAAAACCACCGCTCATAACGTGGTGGTAGATGCGTTACGCCTGCATGGTGTGGAAGAAATTGTGTTTACCCGTGAGCCTGGTGGTACACCGCTGGCGGAGAAACTGCGCGATTTATTTAAACGCGGCGTCGATGGCGAAAAACCGACGGTCAAAGCCGAAGTGCTGATGCTCTACGCCGCCCGTGTCCAGCTGGTTGAGACGGTGATTTTACCCGCTCTGGCCCGTGGCGCGTGGGTTGTGGGCGACCGGCACGATCTCTCCTCGCAAGCCTATCAGGGCGGCGGACGCGGGATTGATGCCAAACTGATGACCTCTTTGCGTGATACCGTTTTGGGCGATTTCCGCCCGGATCTGACGCTGTATCTGGATTTACCTCCGGCTATAGGCCTGCAACGTGCCCGTGCGCGTGGTGAACTGGATCGTATCGAACAGGAAGCGTTGCCTTTCTTTGAACGCACGCGTGCCCGTTATCTGGAGCTTGCCGCCGAAGACTCCCGCATCAAAACCATTGATGCCTCCCAGACCCTTGAACAGGTAAAAGCATCCATCGAACTGACGCTGAAAAATTGGTTTGACGAGCAGGCAACCCGGGAGCATTCATGAACTGGTATCCGTGGCTCAGCGGCCCTTACCGCCAGCTGACAGTGCAATATCTGACAGGCCGCGGTCATCATGCGGTGCTGATGCATGCAGCCTCGGGGATCGGAGATGAGGCGCTGGTATATGGTCTGAGCCGCTGGCTGTTATGCCAGCACAAAGACGGCGAAAAGAGCTGCGGGACGTGTCACAGCTGCCAGCTGATGATTGCCGGAAACCATCCCGACTGGCATATCCTGCAACCTGAAAAGGGCAAAAACTCGCTGGGCATTGATCCGGTGCGTCAGCTCATAGAAACGCTCTACAACTATTCCCAGCAGGGCGGTTCGAAAGTGGTCTGGATCCCGCAAACGGAATTACTGACCGAAGCCGCGGCGAATGCGTTGCTGAAAACGCTGGAAGAACCTCCGTCGGGCACTTATTTTCTGCTGGGATGCCGGGAGCCTTCGGCTTTACTGGCAACGATCCGCAGCCGCTGTTTTTACTGGCATCTGCCGGTGCCGGAAGAAGCGTTGGCCGTGCAGTGGAGCAATCGTCAGCTCAGCGCCGATCCTGTCTCGATTAAAACTGCATTACGCCTCACCAGCGGTGCGCCGTTATCAGCTGCCGAACTCTTGCAGCCGGAACGCTGGAAGCAGCGAGTAACGCTATGCCAGCAGCTGTACGCTCAGTGTCAGCAACAGGATATGCTTTCCCTGTTGCCGCAGCTTAATCATGATGACGCAGCGGAACGCTTGTACTGGCTGGCGACGTTGCTGCTCGATGCGATTAAATGGCAGCAGAATGCAGGTCAGTTCATCATCAATCACGATCAGCAGCCGTTAATTGCGCTGCTTGCCGGTGCGCAGTCCGGTGTGTCTTTGCAGCAATCGGTGAGCGCCTGGATGCATTGCCGCCAGCAGCTGCTTTCAATCGTCGGTGTTAACCGTGAATTACTGCTGACCGAACAACTCCTTGAGTGGGAACAGATGCTTCAGGGCAACGTTTCTGCGTCGATTTTTAGTTCCGCGCTTTCCCGCTGAACCCCCTTATTTGTTATGAGTTAACTACTATGTTTTTAGTCGATTCCCACTGTCATCTCGACAGCCTTGATTACGATGAGCTGCATTCCGGCGTGGATAATGTGCTGGAAAAAGCCCGTGAACGTGACGTGAAATTTATGCTGGCGGTGGCGACCACCTTGCCCGGTTATCGGGCGATGACCCAGCTGATTGGCGACCGTCCTGACGTGGCATTTTCCTGTGGCGTGCATCCGCTGAATATCGACGATGGCTATGATTTTGCTGAGCTTCGTGAGCTTGCCGCCAGTCCGAAAGTGGTGGCGATGGGTGAAACCGGTCTGGATTATTTTTATCAGAAAGAAGCTCATCAGCTGAAACTGCAACAGGATTCATTCCGCGAGCACATCCGCATTGGCCGTGAGCTGAACAAACCGGTGATCGTCCATACCCGTGATGCCCGCCAGGATACGTTGGATATTCTCAAAGAAGAAAACTCAGGGGAGTGCGGCGGCGTTCTGCATTGCTTTACCGAGGATCTGCCGACGGCCAAATTCCTTCTGGATCTGGGTTTCTATATTTCTTTCTCCGGTATTGTGACGTTCCGTAACGCAGAAGCTTTACGCGAAGTGGCCCGTTATGTCCCGCTGGATCGTTTACTGGTGGAAACCGACTCGCCGTATCTGGCGCCGGTGCCGCATCGTGGTAAAGAGAATCAGCCTGCTTATGTCCGCGACGTTGCCGATTACATGGCCGTGCTCAAAGGCGTGAGTGTTGAACAGCTGGCCGAAGCGACGACTGCAAACTTTTCACGATTATTTCACATCGACACTTCCTCCCTGATCTAGCCTTAGGCTTAGTCATATACGCTGGATTTATTTTTCGCCTCGTAATTAATCACCGGAATGAGGTATTGTGGCCCCGTTTTTCACGGGGTCAACGGCGTTTATTTCGGATTTAATGTTGTAAATTGTGGGTTTTTTAAACGCTCTCACTGCATTTTTCAGAAAAACGTGACTGCCATCAAACATTAACAAAGGGAATTATTTTACCCTGCGTAAAAATTAAAAGGGGTGCTCAGACACCCGACAGCAAAGGGCTGTACGATCCTTTGCAAAGCGGTTAGTTATCAGGCTAAACCGCATGAAGTATCAAAAAGCATCATTACTCAGGAGCACACTCAATTATGTTTAAGAACGCGTTTGCAAACCTTCAAAAGGTCGGTAAATCGCTAATGCTGCCAGTATCCGTACTGCCAATCGCAGGTATCCTGCTTGGTGTCGGTTCTGCAAACTTTAGCTGGCTGCCAATGATCGTTTCCCATGTTATGGCCGAAGCCGGTGGTTCCGTCTTCGCTAACATGCCTCTGATCTTTGCTATCGGTGTGGCATTAGGCTTCACCAACAACGACGGTGTATCTGCACTGGCGTCCGTTGTGGCATACGGCATCATGGTGAAAACCATGGCAGTTGTTGCACCACTGGTTCTGCACTTGCCTGCTGAAGAAATTGCAGCCAAGCACCTGGCGGATACCGGCGTACTGGGCGGTATTATCTCCGGTGCGATTGCGGCATACATGTTCAACCGTTTCTACCGCATCAAGTTGCCAGAATATCTGGGCTTCTTCGCGGGCAAACGTTTCGTGCCAATCATCTCTGGTCTGGCTGCGATTATCCTGGGTGTGGTTCTGTCCTTCATCTGGCCGCCAATCGGTACAGGTATCCAGACCTTCTCACAATGGGCTGCTTACCAGAACCCGGTTGTGGCATTCGGTATCTACGGCGTTGTAGAACGTGCGCTGGTTCCGTTTGGTCTGCACCACATCTGGAACGTTCCATTCCAGATGCAAATCGGTGAGTACGTAAACTCTGCAGGCCAGGTGTTCCACGGCGATATTCCACGTTATATGGCGGGTGACCCGACTGCGGGTAAACTGTCCGGTGGCTTCCTGTTCAAAATGTACGGTCTGCCAGCCGCTGCTATCGCTATCTGGCACTCAGCGAAACCTGAGAACCGTGCAAAAGTCGGCGGCATCATGATTTCCGCTGCACTGACTGCGTTCCTGACCGGTATCACCGAGCCAATCGAATTCTCCTTCATGTTCGTTGCGCCGATCCTGTATGTGATCCATGCGCTTCTGGCAGGTCTGGCATTCCCAATCTGTATCCTGCTGGGTATGCGTGACGGTACCAGCTTCTCGCACGGTCTGATTGACTTCATCGTCCTGAGCGGTAACAGCAGCAAAATCTGGCTGTTCCCAATCGTTGGTGCGGTTTACGCGGTGGTTTACTACAGCATCTTCCGTTTCCTGATTGCGAAACTGGATCTGAAAACCCCTGGCCGCGAAGAAACCACCAGCGAAACTACAGCACAGGGCGGTTCTGAAATGTCTGCTTCTCTGGTTCAGGCTTTCGGCGGCAAAGACAACATCACTAACCTTGATGCCTGTATTACCCGTCTGCGCGTCAGCGTAGCGGACGTCTCCAAAGTTGATCAGGCTGGCTTGAAAAAACTGGGTGCGGCAGGTGTGGTGGTTGCAGGTTCTGGTGTTCAGGCTATTTTCGGTACCAAGTCTGACAACCTGAAAACGGATATGGACGAGTACATGCGTAACCATTAATGGTGAGCAATGTTGAGTTCTGAGAAAGGAGGCTTCGGCCTCCTTTTTTTATACCTGTGATTTGGCACAACGGCTACTGGTGCCTGCGGCTGGCGCTTTCTGCGTCAATTAAGCATCAAAAAGCGTAATCAGGTTGAAAGGAATGGAAATTCTAACCCATACTGCGTACAACGCTTTTTACTTTGTTAAGGACAGTTAAGATGGCCGAAGAGACAATTTTCAGCAAAATTATTCGCCGTGAAATTCCCGCCGATGTGGTTTACCAGGACGAACTGGTGACGGCATTTCGCGATATTTCTCCTCAGGCGCCAAGCCACATTCTGATCATCCCGAATATCCTGATCCCGACAATGAATGACGTTGATGCCACGCACGAAGCCGCGCTGGGTCGGATGATGACCGTTGCCGCTAAAATTGCTGAGCAGGAAGGGATCGCCGAAAGCGGCTACCGTCTGATCGTCAACTGCAACCGCGATGGCGGGCAGGAGGTTTATCACATCCATATGCATCTGGTCGGTGGCCGTGCATTGGGTCCGTTGCTGTCACGTCAGTAAGGGTAAACATGCGTTTCCTGATGGCATTATTGCCGGTAATTTTGTTGGCAGGCTGTAGCAGCAAGCCCGGTATTGCGCTCAATAATCAGCAAAGAGTGGTCATGGAATCTCCGGTTCTGACGGCCGGGATCATCCCGAGTTCGCCATCAGTGTCTGATTCAGGTGGGCAGAAAAAAGCCACCAGTACACTCAATAATAACCAGCCACATCCTGTCACCTTGCATTACCGTTTCTATTGGTATGATAAGCAGGGACTGGATTTATTACCGGTTGCCGAATCCCGGACTGTTACCGTGCCTGCCGACAGCAGCATTGAGATCAGTTCACTCAATGGCAATCTCGATGCGTACAGTGTGCGCATGTACCTTTATCTCTAATTCCCGAACGGAGAAGGTTGATGAAAAAGTATTTTCTCATTGTGGCAATGGCCGCATTGATCCTTGGCGGTTGTACTTTGCCAAACCAGCAACAGACGCAGCCCCAGCAGCCAGAACAACCTCAGCAACCGCAACAGCCGCTGCCGCCGGTCAATCCGCCAGTGCCTGAGCAGCCACAGGTTCAGCCGGTTCCGCAGCCGCCAAAATTCGCGAATATCGACTGGACGGCGACCGTTGAGCCGATGCTGGCAAAAATGCTCAAATCCGGCGGTGTCCAGTCCGGTAGCGTTCTGCTGGTAGATGGTGTGAAAAACAGCACCAACGGCTCGCTGCAAATGGCCAAAGCGACTGACGCCCTGCGTAATGCGCTGGCGAACAACACGACCTTCCAGGTGGTTCCGGCAGAACAGGTTTCTTCTGCGAAACAATCACTGGGATTATCGCCGGATGACAGCCTGGCTTCGGTTAGCAAAGCCATTGGTCTGGCAAATATCGTAAAAGCCCAGTACGTGCTGTACAGCACCGTGAGCGGCGATGTGAAAGCGCCGACCATGTCGATGCGTCTGATTACCGCACCAAGTGGCGAAATCGTCTGGTCAGGCCGTGGTGCTGTCCAGAATTAACGCTGAGCTTCTGCAATCCGAACTACAGCAACTGATCGAAAAATATTATCCGGCGGTGAATACCGCCGGTTTTCGTTTATCACCGGTCGCAGGGCTGACGGGTGAAAGCTGGAAAATAAGTTCGGTTGCCGGAAATTTGCTGGCGCGACATCAGTCTTTTGATAAGCAGATTGCGGGCGCAAACCGGCGACGTGAATCTGCGATTTTGCGGCATGTCGCGCGGCAAAAATCAGGGCCGTGTGTCAGACTTTATTCGCCGCCGTGGCTGATTGTTGACTGGATAGACGGAACGCCGCTGACTGAGCAGGACTTCGCGACGCCTGCCACACGGCAGGCGCTGAGCCGGACGCTGGTCAACCTGCATCAGTTGCCGCCTTCAGGCTACCGGCTGAATTTACAGCAGCAGTTTGCGCTTTACTGGCAACATATCGACCGGCGCAGGCTGACGCCGCGCTGGCTGCGGTTACATCAAAAGATGATATCGCAGACGCCGCCTGCGCCGCTGAAACTGGCGCTGGTGCATATGGATATTCATGGAGGCAATGTACTCAATACGCCGGACGGCGTGCGACTGATTGACTGGGAATACGCGGCGAATGCGGATATTGCACTTGAGCTGGCGGCGATTGTTCGCGGCAATGGCTGGAGCGCGCAGCAGCAAAACCTGTTCATACGTGAATACGTCAATGCAGGCGGGTATCAGGACATAACGCTTTTGCAGCAGCAGGTAAACCGCTGGATCCCCCGGGTCGATTACCTGATGCTGATGTGGTTTGAAGTGCGCTGGCAGCAAACCGGCGAGAGTCAGTACAGTGAATGGGCGCACCCGTTGCGTCCGTGAAAATCATCTGAAAAGAAAAGGAGCGTCCATTTTGTTGGGACCTGTAATGCTGGATGTCGTTGGCTTTGAGCTGGATGCCGAAGAACGTGAAATTTTGCAGCACCCGCTGGTGGGCGGACTGATTTTATTCACCCGAAATTATCATGATGTCGATCAGTTGCATGAACTGATCCGCCAGATCCGTGCCGCGTCCCACGACCGGCTGGTGCTGGCGGTGGATCAGGAAGGCGGACGCGTGCAGCGTTTTCGCGAAGGTTTCACCCGTCTGCCTGCCGCGCAATCTTTTGCCGCCCTGAATGCGCCGCATGAAGCGAAGCGCCTGGCGCAGGAAGGTGGCTGGCTGATGGCGTCAGAAATGATTGCTATGGATATCGACATCAGTTTTGCACCGGTTCTTGATATCGGCCATATCAGTGCTGCCATTGGCGAGCGTTCATTCCACGCCGAACCACAGCAAGCGCTGGATATGGCGGAGCAGTTCATTCTCGGCATGCATGCTGCCGGGATGAAAACCACCGGTAAGCATTTCCCGGGACATGGCGCGGTCAGCGCAGATTCCCATAAAGAAACGCCGCGTGACGATCGCCCGCTGGCAGTTATCCGCGAGCACGACATGGCAATCTTCCGCCAGCTTAATGAGCGTAAATTGCTGGATGCCGTCATGCCCGCGCACGTGATTTATACGCAGGCTGACCCGCGCCCGGCCAGCGGTTCGCCTTACTGGTTACAGGAAATTTTGCGCAAAGAACTGGATTTCAACGGCGTCATTTTCTCCGATGATATTTCGATGGAAGGTGCCGCGATTATGGGCAGTTACCCGGAACGGGCTCAGGCTTCACTGGATGCCGGTTGCGATATGATCCTGGCCTGCAATAACCGTCAGGGTGCAGTAAGCGTTCTGGATAACCTGTCTCCGGTCAAAGCTGAACGTGTTGCGCAGTTGTATCATCGCGGACTGTACAGTGGAAAACAGGCCCGTCAGGCCCTGCGTAATTCGAGTCGCTGGAAAGAGGCAAACCGTGAACTGACCGCGCTCGATGCCCGCTGGCAGGAACATAAAGAGACTGCCCGGTAACGTTTTTCAGACCGCGTGAGGGTTTCAACGCACATTCAGGATGAGGTAAACGATGATTATCTATTTGCATGGCTTCGATTCAACCAGTCCCGGTAACCATGAGAAAGTGTTGCAGTTGCAGTTTATTGATCCCGACGTCCGTTTCATCAGCTACAGCACGCTGCACCCGCGCCACGACATGCAACATTTGCTGAAAGAAGTCGATAAAGTGCTGCATGAAACCACCGACAAAAATGTGCTGATTTGCGGTGTCGGGCTCGGCGGATTCTGGGCTGAGCGTATCGGTTTTCTGTGCGGTATCCGGCAGGTGATGTTCAACCCGAACTTATCGCCGCAGGACAACATGACCGGAAAAATTGACCGTCCCGAAGAGTACGAAGACATCGCCACGAAATGCATCAGTGATTTTCGAGAGAAAAACCGTGACCGTTGCCTGGTAATTTTATCCCGCGAAGACGGCGTGCTCGACAGCAAGATAACCGCTGAGAAGCTGCATCATTATTATCCGGTGGAATGGGACGAACATCAGAGCCATAAGTTCAGGGATATCTCGACCCATCTTCAGCGGATCAAAGCGTTCAAAAACATCGCCTGATTTAACATTTTATTTCTGAAACCCTCTGAAACCACTGCCCGCAAGCAGTGGTTTTTTATTGGCCGTATTCGCTGCCGGAAATCATTTTTTCACCTGTTTCCTGTATAACCTGCTGATTTAAAGCAGTCAAAATACGCGCCATTTCCTTAAGTGAAATTAGCCAAATGAATTTAAATTGACCTATATCAATTTTGGTATGACCAAATCACCACGCGTGATATCCTCCGTCTCAGATACCGATTTAACTTAAGCAACCCTATGTAATATAAGGATAATATTTTTACTCTTATATAACAATTGGTTCACATTTGAGGGGGTCATTTTGACATCACCAATGAAGAAAATTGTGATTATCGGCGGTGGCGCCGGCGGTCTGGAACTGGCAACCAGCCTGGGCCATAAACTTGGCCGCAAGAAAAAAGCGGAGATCATTCTGGTCGACCGTAACCACAGCCATTTATGGAAACCCCTGTTGCACGAAGTGGCGACCGGCAGCCTGGACGACGGCGTGGATGCGCTGAGCTATCTGGCCCATGCCCGCAATCACGGTTTCACTTTCCAGATTGGCTCACTGACCGATATTGATCGCGAAAATCAGACCATTAAACTGGCTGAAATTTGCGACGAAAACGGCGAAATGCTGGTGCCGGTACGTGATATTGCCTACGACCAGCTGGTGATGGCGCTGGGCAGTACCTCTAACGACTTCGGCACGCCGGGTGTGAAAGATAACTGCATCTTCCTGGATAACCCGCATCAGGCGCATCGTTTCCATAATGAAATGCTGAACCTGTTCCTTAAATTCTCTGCAAGCTCAGACAAGCAGAAAAAAGTGAACATCGCGATTGTCGGCGGTGGTGCAACGGGCGTTGAGCTGTCTGCCGAGCTGCACAATGCGGTGAAACAGCTGCACAGCTACGGTTTTGAAGGGCTGGACAGCGAAGCGCTTAACGTCACGCTGGTGGAAGCCGGTGAGCGTATTCTGCCTGCTTTGCCGCCGCGTATTTCTGCTGCGGCGCACAATGAGCTGACCAAACTGGGCGTGCGCGTTCTGACACAAACTATGGTCACCAGCGCGGATAAAAACGGTCTGAACACCAAATCTGGCGAATTCGTTGATGCCGATCTGATGGTCTGGGCTGCGGGCATTAAAGCGCCTGATTTTATGAAAGAAATCGCCGGTCTGGAAACCAACCGCATTAATCAGCTGGTGGTTGAGCCGACCTTGCAGACCACGCGTGACCCGAACATCTATGCAATCGGTGACTGCGCTTCCTGTCCGCAGCCGTCCGGCGGTTTTGTGCCACCGCGTGCTCAGTCCGCGCACCAGATGGCCTCCCGCTGCTTCGCCAACATCATGGCGCAGCGCAAAGGGCAGAGCCTGAAGCCTTACGTGTATAAGGACCACGGTTCACTGGTTTCCCTTTCACGCTTCAGTACTGTTGGCAGCCTGATGGGTAACCTGATGCGCGGTTCTATGATGGTCGAAGGGCGTCTGGCGCGACTGGTTTATGTTTCCCTGTACCGCATGCACCAGATTGCGTTGCACGGTTACATTAAGACCGGGCTGATGATGCTGGTCGGCGGAATCAACCGCGTGATCCGTCCGCGTCTGAAACTGCACTGATTTTCGGTCAGCGGCTTTTTTTTGAGGTCAGCTGAATCGTTTCATACCTAAGAGCCTGTTTATTACAGGCTTTTTTGTTTTTTGCGCAATAAATGCCCGGATAGTACAAGATCACGCCAATATTACTTTGTCAGCTAAGAATGCTCCTAAACACCCCCTCAGACAGGCCTTTTCCCTCACTTACAGAGTTCGTCTTATTGTTTGCTTACGTTTTGGTATGCACTATTAACATTAAGTTTACAGACGGCGATTCACGCACGCCGGACCTCAGATGTGTTGCTGTCCGCTGAGGAACGCCCCTTAAGGGTGTGAATTGCGTGGTAACATTTTCGGAGGAAGTCCTGTGAACAAGTCAATGTTAGCTGGGGTCGGTATTGGTGTGGCTGCGGCGTTGGGCATTGCTGGCGTTGCGAGCATGAACGTCTTTTCGTCTGGCCCGCAGTATGCGCAGGTTGTCAGCGCGACGCCAATCAAAGAGACCACAAAAACCCCGCGTCAGGAATGTCGTAACGTCACTGTAACTCACCGCCGTCCTGTGCAGGATGAGCATCAGATCACCGGTTCCGTACTGGGTGCGGTAGCAGGGGGCGTTCTGGGCCACCAGTTTGGTGGTGGTCGCGGACGTGACGTCGCGACAGTTGCCGGTGCGCTGGGTGGCGGCTATGCGGGAAACCGCGTGCAAAGCAGCATGCAGGATAACGATACTTACACGACTCAACAGCAGCGCTGTAAAACCGTGTACGACAAACAAGACAAAACGCTCGGTTATGATGTGACCTACAAAATAGGCGATCAGCAGGGTAAAGTTCGTATGGACCACGATCCGGGCACCCAAATCCCGCTGGATAAAAGCGGTCAGCTGCAACTTACCCGTACCTAATCGTCCGGTAAGTCTGTAAAAAAGCCTGAGGCGAAAACCTCAGGCTTTTTTTATGCAAAGAACTTTTTATACAAAGAAAATTTTAGGCTAAGAACCTGGCGGTCAGGCAGCCGTGACAAGCTGTTTCACGCCATTTTTATGTTTAACGATATCGGCCATGACGGCCAGTGCGATTTCAGCCGGGGTTTTGCTGCCGATCGGTAATCCTACCGGCGCATGCAGGCGGGAAAAATCCTCTGGTGTGAAATCCGCGATAGTTTGCAGACGCTCACGCCGTCGTGCGCTGTTGCGCTGTGAACCCATCGCCCCGATATAAAATGCCGGAGTATTCACCGCTTCCATCAGCGTCAGGTCGTCCATTCTCGGGTCATGCGTCAGTGCGACAATGGCGGTATTCGCATGGCAGCTCTGCTCCTCAAGATATTTAGCCGGGAATTGTTTTTCCAGGCGAATATCCGCTTTCAGCGACGGCAGAAAGTTTTCCAGCACATCCTCGCGACATTCACACACCACCACTTCAAATCCCAGTGCGCAGGCAAAATCTGCGCAATACAACGCGACGCTCGACAATCCGGCAATCAGCAGACGCGGCGGAGCGGCCAGATGCAGCGTGATGCAATCATCGTTGCGCATCACCTGGGTGGCATTATGGTAATTCGTCAGTTCCAGATGATCGCAGGCTGCAGGCAAGGTGAGTGACTTGGTCAGGGCGTAATGTCCCGCCAGCGCCATGCCCATTCTTTGCAGATAATCGAGATTGCCTGCTGTTGCCGGTAAATACTCGATCAGGACATCCAGCGAACCGCCGCACGGCAGGGCGATATTCGGCGTCAGGCCGCCTTCTCCGTAGCGAACAATCTGGCTGGCTTGCTGATATTCACCTGCGGCTATGCGGTGCAGAAAATCTTCTTCAACACAACCGCCGGAAAGCGAACCGCAAAAATGTCCATCTGCGTTTGCCACCATCAATGCGCCTGGCGCACGCGGCGATGACCCGTAAGTGGTCAGTACCGTACAAAGCCAGACCGGCTGGTGCGCGAGCCATTCCATCGCCTGAGAAATAACCTGATTATCAAGATGCTGCATGCCGTTGTCCGTTTTGAAAAAGCGGGAGATTGCGGAGTTGCTCCGGCAGATCGATATCTGCGATCACTGCCGGAATATTTAAATTTAGTCGTAATACTTCGTTTTCGCGTAAAAGCTCGCGCGCGCCATGATCACCGCGTAACTGCAAAAGTTTCTCTCTCATCGGCAGGGCGAAACCGACCGGATGGCCCGGCTCGTGTTGCCAGTAAGGGCGGACAATCTGCGCCTGCTGCAGGCCGCTGGCGACCGCGGTAAAAACCTCTACCGGAACAAAGGGCATATCTGCCAGATGGATCAGCCAGCCGTCCCACTCCGGCGTGGCGCGCACTCCGGCAGCAATAGACTCACCGGTTCCGGCGCTTTCGGCGAGAGTAAAAGGCACCTCTTTATTTGCGCAACTGGCCTGAACCTGGCCATTCTCCGGACGGGTCACCACATGAACCGGCATACCGCTGGCGATTAACTGGCCCAGCGTGGTTTCAAAAATGGTCGCAGGATTTTCTGCTGTTTGACTCAGAACGGCATTGAGCTTGTTTCCCTCACCACCGGCGGCAGTAAAGCGGTTTCCTGACCCCGCAGCAAGAAGAATAATTCCGGTCATATCACGTCTATCCCTTCTGATTATTGTTTGCGCAACAGAAGCGAATGATCCCACTTTTTTGCGCGTATTTGTGAATGAGTTATTAAAAATGTGTTTCTCATCATGGCTTATAAGGTTTTACGTACATATAATCGCCCGCGATAAACAGTATTTCCAGAATATTAGAAAGTACTGAACAATAAGAAGACATAAAAGAATCAAAGGAATTTATGAGCAATTTCAACCCGTCCAGACGGCGCTTCGTGAAAGGCGCTGTGATCGCTGGTGTCTCCGTTTATCTCGCGCCGTTGCACAGTCGGGCTTACGCCGCACTGTTCGAAGAAAAAATTCTGCAATCCCCCCAGTGGGATGCGCAAAACAAACGCGTCCGTTTCCGCATTGATGGCAAAGCGAAAGTCATGGGGCAGAAAGTCTTTGCCCGCGATATCCGCGCTAAAGATATGCCGCACTGGCCGCAAAAACAGGCGCACGCCTTTATCCTTCGCGTGACAGAAGCCGATAAGATTTATGCGGGGCTCGATCTCTCACTGCTGGGCGACGATCTTCAGCCTGATCAGCTGGTGACGGCTGACGTGCTGGCGCGCGACGGTCTGGCCTTCCCGGCATTTTATGGCGAAGACATGCTGCTGCCGGAAGGCAAAACACCCGCTTATCTGGGACAGGCGGTGGCGATACTGGTGTATCAGGATTTCGCCAAATTCCGTTTCGCCAAAAATGCCCTGAAATTCAAAGACGGTGTAGTGCGCTATGGTGAGAAAACCGGACCGCTGGAACGCGACCCGTGGGGAACATTCCGCTTCGTTCGCGTCGGGGGTGAAACGGCTTATGAGGACGATAAATTCTCCAGCCTGAAAGATATGCCGGTCTTCCCGGTCGGTATGCGCAAACACCTGCCGGTCTGGCCGGAAGGGCGCGAAGGCGGCAAGCTGGACGAACAGGGCATGTTCTGGGCGGGTGAAATGGCGAATGAGCTGAAATCGCCGCCGCAGGACTGGCTGGTGATGTCGCGCAAATTCACCACCCAATCTGTGGATACCTCCGCACTTGAGCCAGATAATGCCAACGGCTGGTACGACGCTGCGACGCAAACGCTGCATATGGTGGTGCCAACGCAGTCGCCGCAAGAAGTGGCGGATGAAATGCCGCGCATGATGGCGAAATCTCACCGCACGGTGAAAACGCTGATTATGCACCCGTGCTACACCGTCGGTTACGGCTCGAAAGATCACTACAACTTCCCGTACTACGGTGCGGTCGCGGCGATGTACGGCGACGGCGCGCCGGTGCGTCTGGCGAATGACCGCTTCGAGCAGTTCCAGTCAGCGCTTAAACGTCATGCGTTTGATATGAATTACGATATTGCCGTGAATCGCGAAACCGGCATGTTGCAGTCATTCCACGCAGCAATGACCGCAGACGGCGGCGGACGCAGCAACTTCACACCGTCGGTGGTGATGGTTGGCGCGACGGCGGCACAGTCGATTTACTATTTCCCGAAAAGTGATTTATCCGCCGTTGGCCTGGCTTCACGCGCGCTCGACGCCGGTTCCGCACGCGGTTACGGCACGCTGCAAAGTATGGCTGCCACAGAAATGATGATGGATGAACTGGCCGCTGAACTGAAGCTGGATCCGATTGCGTTTCGCATGCGCAACGTCCTGAAATCAGGCATGAAAAATACCCAGGGTGCGATCCCGGCCGGCGCAATCCGTGCCGATGAAGTACTGGACAAAGCCGCCGTTCATCCGTTATGGACTGAACGACAGAAACGTAAAGCCGAATACGAAAGCCTGAATCCGGGTAAACGTTATGGCGTCGGTTTTGGCTGCGTGCAGAAAGACTTCGGTACCGGTGCGGAAACCTCTTTCGCTCGTGTGGAAATCAGTGAAAAAGGCGAAATCAGCCTGTGGCACAGTGGCGCAGAAATGGGCACGGGTATGTCGACGTCGCAGTCCGTACTGTGCGCAGAATGGCTGGGCAAACCGGCAGAACAGGCACATTTCTCGGTGACCGACTGGTCGGTACTGCCGGTTGAAACCAGCGGCGATCCGTACATTATGTCGCAGGAAGAGCAGGATAAACTGCAAACCAATCCGCGCTGGTCGCCTTCTTATTGCTCGCCATCCAGCGCCAGTAACTCGGCCTATTACTTCTCTCACAGCACCCGTGAAGCGGCACGCCTGATCTTCGACAACGGCATCTGGCCGGCGGCGATGGCTATCTGGCAAACCGGTATTGGCGGCGGACAGGCTGCTCCTTACGTTGTGCGCAAAGAAGATGCCCGCTGGGTGGAAGGCGGGCTGACCGCTAACGGAATGCAAATTCTCAGCCTCGAAATGCTGGCGAAAAAAGTCTACGAAATGAAAGGCATGACCGGCGCAGCGGTTCACGTATTCAACCGCTGGCAATGGGCGGAAGCCGATTTCACCCTCAACAATGTGCGTCAGCGCATTCCGGTGGATGGTATGTCGGTGCGCAACGGTACGGATGAATTCCGCACACTGGCGCGTGACGCGGTGTATTACCCGCCAACGCAGCGTAACAACGCTTCTGTGACCTATTACAGTGCGGTCGGTACGCTGGCCGAAATCGCGGTAGAAATTGCCACCGGCAAGGTCGAACTCCTGACGCACCATTCCATTATGGAGTGCGGCAATCTTATCGTACCTGAGCTGGTTTCCGGGCAGTTGCAGGGCGGGCTGGCGATGGGTATCGGCCACGCATTGCACGAGTATTTACCGTTGTACGAAGACGGGCCGGGTAACGGAACGTGGAACTTCAACCGTTACCACTTGCCGCGCGCCAGCGATGTGGCGGTGTGGAAACAGACCAGCGACATTCTGCCTGCGCTGTCGGAAACCGATCCGCCGAAAGGCATGGCCGAAGTGGTGATGATCCCTGTCGTCGCCGCGCTGGTGAACGCCATCGCCCATGCTACCGGCCACCGATTCCGTGATTTGCCTGTCCGTGCTGAAAATATTCGTGAGGTTTTACAATGAGCATCAAAACCCAGCCTATGACGCTGACCATCAACAATCAACAATATGGCCCGCTGGAGGTTCCTGAAGGCCTGATGATGATTGATTTCCTGCACGAATATGTGGCGCTGACCGGTTCCCGTCTGGGTTGTGGTCAGGGGATTTGTCACGCCTGCGTGGCGATCGTTGACCACGAAAGCGGCACCAGCGAAGAAGTGCGTACCTGCATCACCGGCGCCCATTTCTTCAACGGCAAAAAAGTGCGTACCGTCGAAGGCCACGCGAAAACAGATGATAAAGGCGAAGTTCAGCTTTCTCCGGTTCAGCAGGCGTTTCTGGAACATTACAGTTTCCAGTGCGGTTACTGCACACCGGGCTTTGTGAATGCCGCCACGCTGCTGCTTGAGCGTCTGCAAAAACATCCGATCCCGCTGGCCGATCTTGAAGCGGCGATTAACGGTGCGCTGGAAAATCACATCTGCCGCTGTACCGGCTACGTGCGTTATTACGAAGCGGTGCGCGACGTGGTGATGAAAACTCCAGGCCTGATCCGGGAGCATGCGTGATGAAAAAACGTCTTTTCCTCGCGCTGCTGGTGGTGATTATCATCGTGATCGCCGTGCTCTGGTGGCGGGAAAACCGTACGCTGGATGCGCCGGTGCAGAAAGTCACTGCGGATACGGCGCAGGTAGAACGCGGTCGTTATCTGGTTCAGGCATCCGACTGCGCCGCGTGTCATACCGCTTCCGGCGGCGCGCCACTGGCGGGTGGCTATCCGCTGGAAACGCCTTTTGGCAAAATCTTCGGCAGCAACCTGACGCCATCTGCGGACGACGGTATTGGCCGCTGGACGTCAGACGATTTCTATCTGGCGCTGACCAAGGGTGTGGCGCCGGGCGGGCGTCATCTGTATCCGGCGATGCCTTACACTTCGTACAAAGGTGTGACGCGTCAGGATTCTGACGATATGTATGCGTTTCTGATGACGCGTCCGGCGGTGGATCAGCCGGTACCGGAAAACGAAATGCCATTCCCGTTCAATCAGCGCATGGCGATGATTGGCTGGAACCTGTTGTTCCGCACCAGTGACCCGATGCCTGCCAGTTCTCAGGGCAATTCTGCCGACTGGCAGCGCGGTCAGTACCTGGCGGATGTGCTGGGTCACTGTGGCGAATGTCATACGCCACGCGGCAAACTGGGGCAGATGGACACGGACAGCAACCTGAAAGGCGGCACGTTAGGGCGCATTACCGCACCGGCGATCACTCCGGATGCGCTGGCGCAACGCGGCTGGAACCCGGCAGACCTCAGCCGTTTCCTCGCGAGCGGCATTGCGCCACAGGGATCTGCCTTTGACGAGATGCATAAGGTTGTTGATCTCAGTACCCGTCATCTGACCGAAGCCGATCACCGTGCGATCGTCACTTACTTGCTGGGCGACAAACCGCCAGCGTCCGTGCCGGTGAAAATCGGGCAGGGCGGTAATGATTTGGGAAGGATCACTTATCTGGACCAATGCTCCGGTTGTCATATGGCCGATGGTTCCGGCAAACCGCATGTCGCGGTGGCGATGCAAAACAACGCCACGCTGCGCCAGCCGGATGGTCGTAACCTGATTATCTCGGTGCTCGATGGTTTACCGGCGCAGGAATTCCCGAACGGTGAAAGCATGCAGCCGATGCCGGGTTTTGCTGACCGTCTGAATGATGCGCAAATTGCCGAAATGGTGAATTACCTGCGTATGACATTCGGCGGTCTGCCGGGGGATATCACGCCGGAACAGGTGAAGGCGTTGCGTAAACCATAACGGTCAATCTGAAGACATAAAAAGGCCCAGTGAATGATAAGTTCACCGGGCTTTTTCTTTTGTTTCGTCAGACTCAGATCAGGTGTTCTGTAAACTCACTCAGCATATCTCCGACAAATTTCAGACGTTTAAGCCGGTCAGTCAGATCCAACATAAACTTCAGTTTGGTCGGGCCATCGAGACGGTAAACCTGTGGCTGTTTTTGCAGCAGACCAATCAGGAAGCCCGGATCGACACGGTTCTTGTCACCGAATTCGATAAAGCCACCGCGCTCGTTGCCTTCAATACGCCGGATACCCAGCTCTTTAGCTTTCAGGCGCAGCACCGCAATCTGCAACAGATTGCGCGCGGCGTCTGGCAACGTGCCGAAACGGTCGATAAGCTCAACACGCAATTCATCCAGCTCACTTTCGGTTTTCGCGCTGGCAATGCGTTTATACAGTGACAGACGGGTATTGACGTCAGGAATGAAATCTTCCGGCAGCAGCGCTGGCATCCGCATTTCGACTTCCGTCTGGCTGGTGGTTAAATCTTCCAGCGACGGCTCGCGGCCTTCTTTCAGCGCCTCGACGGCGTTTTCCAGCAGTTCCATATACAGCGAGAAACCGATGCTGGTCATCTGACCGCTCTGGCCTTCGCCGAGCAGTTCACCCGCGCCACGGATTTCCAGGTCATGTGTTGCCAGCGCAAAACCGGCACCCAGGTCTTCCAGCGAAGCGATGGCTTCCAGACGTTTATGCGCATCAACAGACATGGCTTTCGGCGGCGGCGTCAGCAAATACGCATACGCCTGATGGTGCGAACGTCCCACGCGACCGCGTAACTGGTGCAGCTGCGCCAGACCGAAGTGATCGGCGCGTTCGATAATAATGGTATTCGCCGTCGGAATATCAATACCGGTTTCGATTATGGTGGTACATACCAGCACGTTAAAACGCTGGTGGTGGAAATCATTCATCACGCGCTCGAGGTCACGCTCACGCATCTGTCCGTGACCGATAGCGATACGCGCTTCCGGCACCAGTTCAGCCAGCCGCTGCGAGGCTTTCTCGATATTCTCAACGTCGTTATAAAGATAATAAACTTGCCCGCCGCGCAGAATTTCACGCAGGATCGCCTCGCGCACGACCAGACTGTCGTACTCGCGCACAAAGGTTTTGACCGCCATACGACGCGCCGGTGGCGTGGCAATAATCGACAGGTCGCGCATGCCGCTCATCGCCATGTTCAGCGTACGCGGGATAGGCGTCGCGGTCAGGGTCAGAATGTCGACGTCCGCGCGCATCGCCTTAATGCGTTCTTTGTGACGCACGCCGAAACGGTGCTCTTCATCGACAATCAGCAGCCCGAGATCTTTCCAGCGCAGGTCGCTTTGCAGCAGCTTGTGCGTGCCGATAATAATATCGACTTTGCCTTCTACCGCATCTTCCAGCACCACGTTTTGCTCTTTGGCGCTGCGGAAACGCGACATCATTTCGATGCGCACAGGCCAGCTGGCGAAGCGGTCACGGAAGTTATCGAAATGCTGTTGCGCCAGCAGTGTGGTGGGTACCAGAACCGCCACCTGTTTGTTGTTGGATACTGCCAGGAATGCCGCGCGCATCGCCACTTCAGTTTTACCGAAGCCCACGTCGCCACACACCAGACGATCCATCGCCAGCGGTTGCGTCATGTCGGTCAGCACGGCGTTAATCGCCTGCGCCTGATCCGGCGTGGTTTCAAACGGGAAGGCCTGGCAGAACAGCTGATACTGCTCTTTATCATGCTTAAAGGCGAAACCGCTTTTGGCTTCGCGCTGGGCGTAGATATCGAGCAGTTCAGCAGCGACATCACGCACTTTTTCGGCGGCTTTCTGCCGGGCTTTCGACCAGGCTTCACCCCCGAGTTTATGCAGCGGCGCGCTTTCGTCTGCGCCACCGGCATAGCGGCTGATGAGATGCAGAGATGACACCGGCACATACAGTTTGTCTTCACCGGCGTACGTCAGGATCAGGTATTCGGCAGTAATTCCGCCGGTTTCCAGCGTGGTCAGGCCGAGATAACGGCCCACACCGTGCTCGACGTGCACCACCGGCTGACCGGGACGCAGTTCGGCGAGATTGCGGATCAGCGTATCGGTATTGATCGACCGGCGGCTGTCCTGACGGCGGCGAGCTACGCGCTCACCGAGCAGATCGCTTTCGCAGATCAGCGCCAGTTCTTTGTCCGCATCCAGAAAACCGCGCTCGCACGCGCCGATCATGATGTAACGACCGGCGGTATCGGCTTCTTCTATGCGGGTAATCAGCGTGGGCATCAGCTTGATGCGTGCCAGTAAATCCTGAAGCGTTTCACGGCGGCCTTCACTTTCTACCGAGAAGACCAGGCTTCCCGCGAAGGATTCATTGAACCTACGCAGGTTATCCATCGGCGCTTTATTCTGCGGCTGGACGGATAAATCAGGCAGCTTTTCGTAGCTCAGATTGGTATTCGCGGCTTTCTGCGGCAGCGAATCGGTGCGCAGCTGCACGCGCGGCCACTCTTTAAGCTCGGCAAATAACGAATCAACACGCAGCCACAGATTTTCCGGTTCCAGCAGCGGACGCATCGGATCGACGCGGCGGCTCTCGTAACGCTGGCTGGCATCCTGCCAGAAACGGTCGGCGGCAGCTTCAAGGTCGCCGGTGTTCAGCACCAGCGTGTTTTCCGGCAGATAGCTGAAAAGTGTGGTCAGTGGCTGACTGAAGAACAGTGGCTGCCAGTATTCAATACCGGCCGGGAAGGTGCCTTTGCTGACCTGCTGATACACATGCTCGGCGTCACGGCGCACTTCGAACTTCTCGCGCCACTGGCTGCGGAACAGTTCGATGGCGTTTTTATCGGTCGGGAATTCATGTGCGGGCAGCAGATTGATGTGATCCACTTCGGTCAGCGTGCGTTGGGTGTCCACGTCAAAAATACGGAGGCTGTCGATTTCATCATCAAAAAAATCAATGCGGTAAGGTTCTTCGCTGCCCATAGGATACAAATCGAGCAGGGCGCCACGGGTGGCAAACTCACCGTGTTCCATCACCTGATCGACGCTGCGGTAACCGGCCTGTTCCAGCTGCGCACGCAGTTTATCGCGGGAAAGCTGCTGGCCTTTTTTCATCACCAGTGCGTGACCGTGCAGGAACTCGTGCGGACAGACGCGCTGCATCAGCGTATTCACCGGCAGAATGATGATGCCGCGCTCCATAGTCGGAAGCTGATACAAACTGGAAAGACGCGAAGAAATGATTTCCTGATGCGGGGAAAAACTGTCGTAAGGCAGGGTTTCCCAGTCCGAAATGCTCAGGACTTTATTTTCAGTGAACTGTTGGATTTCATCGCGCAGGCGCAGGGCGTTTTGCATATCAGGTGCGATCAGCAGCACGGGGCCGGTGTGGCGTTCACTGATTTGGGCGCATTCCAGCGCGCAGGCGGAGCCCGTAAGCTGGCCTAACAGGCGGGTGTCGCCCGGACGTTCAGGCAACGAATAACGATAATCTTGAGACATAGGCTGTTTTGAGTTCTCGTTTTGGCGGCTGTCGGAGGCCAATTTGCAGACCGTATCTTGCTTCGCTGGTGTCATCGGGGTCAACCCGTTGACTGTATAAAAGGGTCAACAGAGTCACAAAGTTAAACCGATTACTTTGGGTTAGTGGTTCCATAAAGCGGTGCTAGCCTTTATTATCCTTGATCACTTTAGTCTGCGCCACGCACTTATTTGCGGCCAAGCACTTAAAACGGATGTTATGTATCAACCTGTCGCGTTATTTATAGGTCTGCGCTACATGCGCGGGCGTGCTTCGGACCGCTTCGGGCGGTTTGTCTCCTGGTTATCCACCATTGGTATCACCCTTGGGGTGATGGCGCTGGTGACCGTATTGTCTGTGATGAACGGTTTTGAGAAAGATCTGGAAGGTAACATTCTCGGTCTGATGCCTCAGGCATTAATCACCACACCGGGCGGATCTCTCGATCCACAAAAAATCACCCACGATCAGGTGTCTGCGCTGAAAAGCGTAAACCGCGCTGTACCGCTGACCACCGGAGATGTCGTGCTGCAAAGCCCCGGCAGCGTTGCTGTGGGTGTGATGCTGGGTGTGGATCCCAATCAGCATGATCCGCTGGCGAAATACTTAATTGGGGTCGCTCAGCAGGAACTTCAACCGGGTCAGTACAACATCATTCTTGGCGATCAACTCGCGCAGCAGCTCAAAGTGCGTCGCGGTGACCAGCTGCGTCTGATGGTGACCAGCGTCAGCCAGTTCACGCCGGTCGGACGCGTACCGAGCCAGCGTCTGTTTAACGTGATCGGCACGTTTTCCGCCAACAGCGAAGTGGATGGTTACCAGATGCTGGTGAACATTCAGGATGCTTCGCGCCTCATGTTGTATCCGAAAGGCAATGTCACCGGATGGCGTCTGTTCCTCGATAAACCGCTGGACGTTGACAGCCTGAGTACGCAAAAACTGCCAGACGGTGCGAGCTGGAAAGACTGGCGCGAGCGTCGCGGCGAGTTGTTCCAGGCGGTGCGCATGGAAAAAAATATGATGGGGCTGCTGCTGAGTCTGATCGTCGCCGTCGCCGCGTTTAACATTATTACGTCACTGGGATTACTGGTGATGGAGAAGCAAGCTGAAGTGGCAATTTTGCAAACGCAGGGCCTGAGCCGCCGCCAGATTATGGCGCTGTTTATGGTGCAGGGTGCCAGTGCCGGTGTGATCGGCGCGTTGCTCGGTGCTGTGCTCGGCGTGGTGCTGGCCACCCAGCTGAATACCATTATGCCGGCTATCGGGCTGATGCTCGACGGCGCGTCGCTGCCGGTCGATATCGAACCGGTTCAGGTGGTGGTCATTGCGCTGGTCGCGATGGCAATCGCTTTATTATCTACGCTTTATCCTTCCTGGCGCGCTGCTGCCACCCATCCCGCAGAGGCTTTACGTTATGAGTAATTCTTTATTATTGCAGTGTGAAAACCTCTGTAAGACTTATCAGGAAGGCAAGATGCACACCGACGTGCTGCGTGACGTAAGCTTCGCCATGCAGCCGGGTGAGATGATGGCGATTGTCGGGACGTCCGGTTCCGGTAAAAGTACCTTGCTGCATTTGCTGGGCGGGCTGGATTCTCCTACGTCCGGCGAAGTGATTTTCAAAGGCCAGTCGCTGAACAGCATGTCTTCTTCAGCCAAGTCTGAACTGCGTAACCGCGAGCTGGGCTTTATTTATCAGTTCCACCATTTGTTGCCGGATTTCACCGCGCTGGAAAACGTGGCGATGCCGCTGCTGATCGGCAAAAAGAAATCTGCTGAAGTCCAGGAGCGCGCGATGGCGATGCTCGAAGCAGTGGGTTTGCAGCATCGCAGCCATCACCGTCCTTCTGAGCTTTCCGGCGGCGAGCGCCAGCGTGTGGCGATTGCCCGTGCGCTGGTGAATAATCCTTCGCTGGTGCTGGCCGATGAACCAACCGGTAACCTTGATCAGCGCAATGCCGACAGTATTTTTGAACTGCTTGGTGAACTGAATGTGCGTCAGGGCACGGCATTTCTGGTCGTGACACATGCGCTGGAACTGGCCAACCGTCTGACACGTCAGCTGGAAATGCGTGACGGCAAGCTGCAGCAGGATTCGATGTTGCTGGGAGCGAAGTAATGTCAGGCATTCCGTTTTCATTATTGATTGGCCTGCGGTTTAGCCGTGGCCGCCGTCGCAGCGGCATGGTGTCGCTGATTTCGGTGATTTCAACGCTCGGCATCGCGCTGGGTGTGGCGGTACTGATCGTCGGTCTGAGCGCCATGAACGGGTTCGAGCGCGAGCTGAAAGAGCGTGTGCTGGCGGTGGTTCCTCATGGCGAAATCCGCCCGGTGAATCAGCCGTTCAATAATTGGCAGGGCGTTTTAGACCGTGTGGAAAAAGTGCCGGGTATTGTGGCCGCTGCGCCCTATATCCAGTTCAACGGTCTGATCGAACACGGCGCCAAACTGCGTGCTATCCAGCTTAAAGGTGTGGATCCGCAGAGCGAACCGCGTGTCAGTGCTGCGCCGAAATTTGTACAAAACAACGCATGGCAGAACTTTAAAGCCGGTCAGCAACAGCTGATCCTCGGTAAAGGCGTCGCCGATGCCGTGGGCGTGAAACAGGGTGACTGGGTGACGGTGATGATCCCTAACAGTGACCCTGAAATGAAACTGTTGCAGCCAAAACGCATCCGTTTGCAGGTTGCCGGGATTTTGCAGCTCAGCGGACAGCTTGATCACAGTCTGGGAATGGTGCCGCTGGCCGACGCGCAGCAGTATCAGGATATGGGCACCAGCGTGACCGGTATTGATATCAAAGTGAATGATGTTTTTGCGGCACAAAAATTAGTCCACGATGCGGGTGAAGTGACGCAGGCTTACGTCTACATTAGTAGTTGGATCGGCACATACGGCTATATGTACCGCGATATCCAGATGGTTCGTGCCATCATGTATATGGCGATGGTGCTGGTGATCGGCGTGGCCTGTTTCAACATTGTGTCGACGCTGGTGATGGCGGTAAAAGATAAAAGCAGCGATATTGCGATTTTGCGCACATTGGGCGCGAAAGACGGACTTATCCGCGCGGTCTTCATCTGGTACGGTTTACTGGCGGGACTGGTCGGCAGTGTGGCGGGTGTGGTGATTGGCGTGATTGCGGCTTTCCAGCTGACCAACATCGTCAACTTTTTGCAAAAACTCACCGGGCATCAGTTCCTGTCGGGCGATATTTATTTCATCGACTTTCTGCCATCAGAAGTGCACTGGCTGGATGTCGGGGGCGTGCTGGTCACTGCCCTGATCCTGAGCCTGCTGGCGAGCTGGTATCCGGCACGTCGTGCAAGCCGTATTGATCCCGCCCGTGTACTGAGCGGCGGTCAGTAATTTCTTTTTATATGCAGTTTTACACCAGTTTTTATCAGACACAGAGAGAGTAAGGAGCACTTCATGCGCACACGTCATCGTCTGTGTCGGTTTCGCAAAAACAAGCGCATTCGCCATCAGCGTTTCCGGTCGAATATTTTCCACCGTGACTCAATGGCTGCGGCTTCACTGAAAAAGCCATTTGTCGTGGTGCTGACCGGTGCCGGGATTTCCGCTGAATCGGGCATCCGCACGTTCCGCGCTGCTGACGGTTTGTGGGAAGAACACCGTGTCGAGGACGTGGCGACGCCGGAAGGTTATCGCCGCGACCCTGAACTGGTACAGCGTTTTTACAACGAACGCCGCCGCCAGCTGCAGGCCGACGATCTCAAACCGAACGCCGCGCATTATGCTCTGGCGACGCTGGAAGAAGCACTCGGCGACAACTTCCTGCTGGTGACGCAGAACATCGATAATCTGCATGAGCGCGCCGGGAGTTCCCGCGTGATTCATATGCACGGTGAATTGCTGAAAGTACGTTGTACGCAGTCGGGGCAGGTGCTGGACTGGCCGGGCGACCTGAGTGTGGATGACCGCTGTCATTGCTGCCAGTTCCCCGCGCCGCTGCGCCCGCACATTGTCTGGTTTGGTGAAATGCCATTTGGTATGGACGAGATTTACGATGCGCTGGCGAAGGCCGATTTCTTTGTAGCGATTGGCACGTCAGGCCATGTTTACCCGGCGGCCGGATTTGTTCACGAAGCGCGCATCGGTGGTGCCTGTGCAGTCGAGCTGAATCTTGAGCCAAGCCAGGTAGAAAGCGAATTTGATATGAAGCATTACGGTCTTGCGAGTCAGGTCGTGCCGGAATTTGTCCATAAGTTTCTGACGAAGAAAGACGAAGCCTGGTCGTAGACCGGGCTTTTTTTTCGGCTTTGTGCCCGTAAAGCGAAAAATTGCGCCTGTCCCTTAGACATATCTCGTTAAACTTGGCGAAAACTGACCTGACGCAATATTCACGGTTTTCATGCTGCGCATAATAAAACCCAGCCGCCAGAGGATACCCAAATGAATAAGTTGCTTGATCGTTTTCTTCATTATGTTTCTTTCGATACCCAATCTAAACCCAATGTCAGACATACGCCCAGCACAGAAGGGCAAACCCGACTGGCGCAGGCTTTACGCAATGAACTGACAGAACTGGGATTCTCAGACGTCACCCTCAGCGATAAAGGCTGCGTGATGGCGACCCTGCCGGGCAATGTGGCCTGGAAAGTCCCGGTGATTGGTTTCATTTCCCATCTGGATACCGCGCCGGACTTCACCGCCAAACACGTAAATCCGCAAATTGTAGAAAATTATCGCGGCGGCGATATCGCGCTGGGTAACGGCGACGAAATTTTATCGCCGGTGATGTTCCCGGTGTTACATCAGCTGCTCGGCCATACGATTATCACCACCGACGGCAAAACCTTGCTCGGGTCTGATGATAAATCCGGTATCGCGGAAATCATTACCGCGATGGTGCGGCTGAAAAATAGCAATATTCCGCACGGGCCGGTGCGTATCGCTTTTACGCCGGATGAAGAAATCGGAAAAGGTGCGCAGAGTTTTGATATTCCTGCATTCGGTGCGCAGTGGGCTTACACTGTCGACGGTGGCGGTGTGGGGGAGCTGGAGTTTGAGAACTTCAACGCTGCGTCTGCCACGATTAAAATTGTCGGCAACAACGTCCATCCGGGCAGTGCCAAAGGTGTGATGGTGAATGCGCTCTCACTGGCGACGCGTTTTCATAGCGAACTGCCTGCGGATGAAACGCCGGAGCATACAGAAGGTTACGAAGGTTTCTACCATCTGACCACCATCAAGGGCAACGTTGAACGCGCGGAAATGCATTACATCATCCGTGATTTCGACAAAACGCAGTTCGAGGCCCGTAAGCAAAAGATTATTGATATCGCGCATCTGGTCGGCAAAGGTTTGCATCGCGATTGCTATATCGAAGTGACGCTCGACGATCACTACTACAACATGCGCGACAAAGTGGCGCAGCATCCGCACATTATCGCGCTGGCGCAGCAGGCAATGAAAGACTGCGATATCGAGCCCATCATGAAGCCAATTCGGGGTGGTACCGACGGCGCGCAGCTTTCTTTCCGCGGTCTGCCATGCCCGAATATCTTCACCGGCGGCTATAACTTCCACGGTAAACACGAATTCGTGACGCTCGAAGGAATGGAAAAAGCGGTCTCTGTGATTATGCGTATTGCGGAACTGACAGCCAAAGAGGCTGTAAAACACTAACAGGTTTTCCGGTGGCGATAAAAAAGGGGCGATGTCTGAAAACATCGCCCCTTTTGTTTTATACGTGTTTGACCGGTCAGTCGTTAAAGTACCAGTAACCGCTGTTAACCAGCGCAGACAGCAGCGCCAGGAAGGAAGGATCGTCGAGGGCATCACCGAGCATTTCTTTGGTCACGGTTTTGTGACGGGCAATTGCATCCACCGCACCGATATGTTTCGTGGTCATCGCTTCGCCGTTGACGTAACAGGTATCGCCGACGCGCAGTACACGCAGGCCGCCCAGACGTTCCAGCGTTTCGCCAGATTCCAGCAGTTCATAAATTTCACCGGCCTGATAAGGCGGTTCCGGCGGGGCCAGATCCAGTTCATGGCGCGACTGGGAAATAAACTCACCAAACCAGTTGTTGAAGTGGGTTGGGTTTCCGATCAGGTCCAGCATCATGCCACGCAGTTTATCCAGCTCAGCCGGTTGCACCTCAGCCGGATGTTCACGTTCAACCAGTTCCGGATCGCTGTAACGGTGGCTGCCGAGTTCGCGCGAAAGCACATAATCTGCAAAACCGCTGACCATTTCGCGGGCGTTCGGCGCGCGGAAACCGACGGAATAGTTGAGGGAATTCTCCAGCGAATAGCCGTCGTGCGGGAAACCAGGCGGAATATAAACGATATCGCCCGGTTCCAGTTCTTCATCAATAATGGCGTCGAACGGTTCAACTTGCAGCAAATCCGGATGCGGGCAATGTTGTTTCATGGCGACTTTTTCACCCACACGCCAGCGACGGCGGCCGGTGCCCTGAATAATAAAGACGTCGTACTGATCCAGATGCGGCCCCACGCCGCCACCCGGAACCGAGAAGGAAATCATCAGGTCATCCATGCGCCAGTCCGGGATATGGCGGAAAGGCGTCATAAGATGAGAAGAAGGTTCGTGCCAGTGATCGACCGCCTGAACCAGCACCGACCAGCCGGTTTCGCCCAGATGATCGTAACTCTCAAACGGCCCGTGGCTGACGTTCCATTTACCGTCGTGATTGCTCACCAGACGGCTGTCCACCTCATTTTCCATCGCCAGTCCTGCCAGTTCGTCAGGCGAGATAGGATCGACGAAATTTTTAAAGCCGCGTTTTAGCACGACAGGACGTTTTTGCCAGTAACGCTGCAGGAAATCATTCCAGTCTAGGTCGAGTTGGTAATCCATAGTATTTCCCTTGCATTAAAAGGAGGGTAGATAAAGAAGAGGACGGTCTGTAAATGATTATAACGGAAGGTGTTGCAGCTGAGTTGGGCAATTGCCAGCAAATTTCGCACTCTGCGTAAGATTGCACCGAAATTTGCTGGCAAAATGGTCGGGTAAACGTTACTCCAGTTCGATGCCTTGTTGCAGTCCGAAACAGACACGCATACTGGCGCCGCCGAGCGGGCTGTCGCCGATGATAATTTTGCCGTCGTACTGCTCGATAATGTCGTTAGCCAGTGAAAGACCCAGACCTTGTCCGGGGCGCAATGTATCCGCACGCTGACCGCGCTGGAAAATCACCTCGCGCTTGCTTTCGGGAATGCCCGGACCGTCATCTTCAATCAAAATTACCAGCTCATGTTCGGTGTGTACGGCACTGATTTCGACAAACTCCAGACAGTATTTGCAGGCGTTATCAATCACGTTACCCATGACTTCCATGAAATCATTTTTCTCACCGACAAAGGTGATTTCCGGCGAAATATCGACAGTGATCACCACGCCTTTACGCTGATAAACCTTATTGAGCGCCGAGCACAATCCGTCGAGGATCGCCGGAACAGAATGCACTTCGCGGATCAGCAGGTTCTGTTCCGAACGCAACGTGGCGCGATGCAGGTAGTAACCAATCTGCTGCGAAATACGGCTGATTTGCTCGAGCATCACCGGCTCGGCTTCTTCGATGGTCATTTGCTTGCCATTGCGCAGTGCCCGCAGGGTGGATTGCAAAACCGCCAGCGGGGTTTTCAGGCTGTGCGTCAGGTCCGCCAGCGTGGTGCGATAACGGTCATAGCGGCCCCGTTCACCGTGCAGCAAAATATTCAGATTACGCACCAGCCCGCGCAACTCGCGGGGCGGGTTTTCATCCAGCAATTCCCGCTCGTGAGATTCCAGCTGTGCAACCTGATGGATGACCTCTTTGATTGGCCGCAGACTCCAGTAAGCCGCCAGCCATAACAGCGGAACGACTAACAGTAAATTCGCCAGCAGGACATAACTGAACCATTCCCAGACCAGATCGGAACGCTGCAATTCCTGCGGAATGGTATCGACCACCACGATGTTCAGTGCCGGCAGGCGGGACGTCGCGTTATAGGTATTGACCGCAATGGAGTGGGTCATCGCGTTAGCATCGGTATCGTCGTAGCTTTTGAGTTTGTCCTGCGCTTGCGGGTTATTGCCCAGCACTTCGCTGCTGATTTGTGTATCGGTATCGAGCTCGTAGAAGCCCGGCTTGTTCATCCACGCTTTATCGATATGGGCTTCCAGTTCAGGAATGCGGCGTTCGGCCCACAGCAGTTTTCCGTCGGCGTCGTAAATGAACACCAGCGTCGGCGTGTTGAGATCCAGATCAGGAGGGACGTTGATGGTCAGCTTGTTATCGCGCCACTGCGCCAGACTGAAAAAGAGATTGCTTTCGCCGCGCAGTAAACGGTAGGCGGTTTTATCAAAACTGACCATATAGCCGACGACCGCCACCAGCCCGTAAGCAAGCGACAGGGCGAGAACGACCGCCGCGGTCGCCATCATAAACCGGACGCGAAGGGAGAAGGGTTTTTTGGTACGTCCTTTCATGGCGCGTCCTTTCGTGCTGAGCAGCAAACCCTTACGGGCGGATGTCGAAACGGTAACCCTGACCGCGAACGGTCGTGATCACATCTACCGGATGTTCAGCCTGTAATTTTTTACGCAACCGTCCCATCAGCACGTCAACGGTGTGGCTTTCGCGCAGTTCAGCGTCCGGATAAAGCTGGAGCATCAGCGAATCTTTACTGACCACTTTTCCGGCGTTGCGGATAAGCGTCTCGATAATCGTATATTCAAATGCGGTCAGTTTAATCGGCTGCTCATTAACGGTCAGTTCGCGGCGGGACAAATCAATCTGGAAAGGTTGCAGGGTAATGACCTGCGACGCGAGGCCGCTGTTGCGGCGCATCAGCGCCTGCATACGCGCCAGCACTTCTTCAAGATGGAAAGGCTTGGTAACGTAGTCGTCGGCACCGGCTTCGAGCACCGCCACTTTATCCTGCCAGCTTTCGCGGGCGGTCAGCACCAGGATCGGCAAATTCGTCTGATGGCTACGCCAGCGGCGGATCAGGCTCAGACCGTCTTCGCCCGGCAGACCCAGATCGACAATTGCAATGTCCGGCGCATGTTCATGCAAAAAGTAGTCGGCTTCTTTAGCGTCTTCCGCCGCATCCACCTGATGGCCCATTTCCCGCAACTGTACTGAAAGGTGATGACGTAGCAGTGCGTTATCTTCAATGACTAAAATGCGCATAATAATTCCTTATTCTCAGTACGCGGGACAGGGACGTAATTTTCTGCGGTTAAGTCTATAGGATCCTGAAAAATTTTAATCAACCCGAGTTCAACATCGGGCTGACAAACATCAACAGAACCTAAACGAATTATAAACGGCTTTTGCGGGCAGACGCATAAATTGTGATTTTGATCTCTGATAAAAATCAAAGGTACTATTAATGTATTATAAAGGTATCTTGAATGCCTGATTTCATCCGCTGCTTTTGGTGCCAGGGCACCGCGCGGATTCTCCATTCAGCAAGGATATAATAATGAAACGTACTCATCTGAAGCTGTCCGTCATGATGTTTATTGAGTGGTTTATCTGGGGTGCGTGGTTTGTGCCCCTCTGGCAATATCTCAATAAACTGGGTTTTAGTCCGTCGGAGATTGCCTGGTCTTACAGCAGTACCGCGATTGCCGCCATTCTCTCGCCGGTGCTGGTCGGGGTCATCGCTGACCGCTATTTTGCTGCGCAAAAAGTTCTGGCCTGGTTGCTGCTGGCCGGTGGTGTGCTGATGGGGTTTATCGCCCTGCAAACCGAATTTTCTTCTTTCTTCCCGCTGCTGGTGGTGTACGCCATCACCTATATGCCGACGGTTGCGCTGACCAACAGCATTGCCTTTGCGAATATCAATGACACCGAAAAGGATTTTCCGCGTATTCGCGTGCTGGGCACGCTGGGCTGGATTGCCTCCGGCCTGGCGATTGGTTTTGTGCTGCCGCCGATGCTCGGTATGAGCAATATTTCCGACAGTAATCTGCCGCTGTGGATCACCGCCATTGCGTCATTCGCGCTGGGCATTTACAGCTTCTGGCTGCCGGATACCCCGGCGAAAGGCAAAGGGCCGGTGGATATCAAGGCGCTGTTCGGCCTGAATGCGCTGGGATTACTGAAAGACCGCTCGTTCGCTATTTTCGCGCTGTGCTCGTTTTTATTCTGCATGCCGCTGGCGTTTTATTACCAGTTCGCCAACGGTTATCTGACGCAGGTCGGCCTGCCGAATGCGACCGGCTGGATGACGCTCGGTCAGGTGTCTGAAATCTTCGCCATGCTGGCGCTGCCGTTCCTGCTCAAACGTTTTGGCATTAAAAAAGTCCTGATGCTGGGCTTTGTGACTGCCGCTATCCGTTACGTGTTCTTCATCTACGGTGGCACGGCGGATGTCTGGGCCTACAGTATGTTATTCCTCGGCATCCTGCTGCACGGCGTCAGCTACGATTTCTATTTTGTTACCGGCTATATCTACGTTGATAAGAAAGCGCCACCGCATATGCGCACCGCCGCGCAAGGCCTGATCACCCTGATTTGTCAGGGGCTCGGCAGTTTCATCGGCAACTGGCTGGGCGGCCGTGCGATGACCACGTTTGCGCTAAGCACGCCAAAAAATGGCATGACCTTTGACTGGTTTGCAGTCTGGGGCGTGGGCGCGGCAATGGTCTCTGGCGTCATGCTGTTATTCCTGCTGTTCTTCCGTGAACGCAGTAAAACCATCACGCCGGTCAGCATTCCTGCTTCGTCGTGATCTGTTTTTAATTTCGGTATTTAACTTCAGTGTTTTTAAACTTCAGGCGGGCAGGCTGCCCGCCAACATATTGATATCGGGAGATTTACCATGACACAGCTAAGCCCTGAAAGCCGTATGCTCGGCGCGTTGTACGGACAAATGCTGGGCGACGCGCTGGGTATGCCGTCGGAACTTTGGCCTCGTGAGCGCGTTAAAAAGCATTTTGGCTGGATTGACCGTTTTATGGATGGCCCGGCGGAAAACAACGCCGCCTGTTATTTCAAGGCTGCACAGTTTACCGATGACACCTCGATGGCGCTGGCACTGGCCGACGCACTGCTGGAAGCCGACGGTAAAGTGGTGCCGGAACTGATTGCCCGCAATGTGATCCGCTGGGTGGACAGTTTTGATGCGTTCAATAAAAACATCCTCGGCCCGAGCTCCAAACTGGCGCTGGCGGAGCAGAAGAAAGGTGTGGCGATCGGCGAGCTCGAAAACAACGGCGTGACCAACGGCGCGGCGATGCGAGTTTCTCCGCTGGGCTGCGTGCTGCCGTCGGCTCCGCTGGAAAATTTCTGCGAGCAGGTCTGGATTGCCTCCAGTCCGACACACAAATCTGATATTGCCGTCGCCGGTGCAGTGGTGATTGCCTGGGCGGTATCGCGCGCCATTGAAGGGGCCAGCTGGCAGGAAATCAAACTCGCGCTGCCGGATGTGGCGAAGTATGCCCAGACGCGGCATTCCACCACCTTCAGCGCATCGCTGGCGGCGCGAATCGAACTGGCCTTCGCGACGGTCGCGAAAGCGAACGGCACTGAGCAGGCATCCGAAGCGGTGTATCAGCTGGTGGGTGCGGGAGTCAGTACCATCGAATCCGTTCCGGCGGCGCTGGCGATGGTTGAACTGGCGGGAACTTGCCCGAATCAGTGCGCGGTATTGTGCGCTAATCTGGGCGGTGATACCGACACCATCGGTGCAATGGCGACCGCGATTTGTGGCGCGTTAAACGGCATTGAAGTATTCAAAAAAGAGTGGCTGGAAGAACTCAAACGCGTAAATCCTCAGGACATGACGCGTTACAGCGACGCCTTCCTGCGCTTTCGCCAGCAGGCGCAGGAGGCCGAATGAGCCATGAGCATCGTGAATTATTGCAAACCCTGACGCAGGGCGACTGGCATCAGCAAACGCCGGTGATGGTGATTGGCGCAGCGGTGATGGATATGGTCGCCAGAGCCGATGCGTTGCCGGAGCGCGGCGGGGATATCGCCGCGGACGTGACTGGATTTCATCTCGGCGGCTGTGCAATGAATATTGCGCTCGGGCTGAAACAGCTGGGGATTCACAGCCACAATCTGCTGCCGGTGGGCGAAGGGATGTGGAGTGATCGTCTGCGTCGTGAAATGGCGGGGCGGGATATTGTCTCGGATTTACAGGTGAGCGGGGCGGATAACGGCTGGTGTCTGGCGCTGGTCGAACCGGATGGCGAACGGACGTTTATCTCGGTCGACGGCATCGAGAATCAGTGGCAGCCGCAATGGCTGTCACAGGCAACGCCGGAGAACGGGCTGGTGTATGTTTCCGGTTATCAGCTGGGGGCGAAACAGGGAGCAGTGCTGATCGACTGGCTGGAAACCTTGCCAGAGGCGGTGCGCGTGGTGGTGGATTTCGGTCCGCGTCTGGATGTGATGCCGCAGGAACGCATTGACCGGCTGATCCGTCCCCGCGTGATCCTGACTTTGAATCAGCGCGAAGCCGCTATGCTGGGTTTTACTGACGATGCTGAGGTATTCTGCCGCGAACTGCACGGAAAAACCCATGAACTGGTGGTATTACGGTGCGGTGAAAAGGGCAGTTATTACTACGCATCGCCGGAGGATTGTGGCTGGATTGCGGCACGAAAAATCACCGTAGCCGACAGCATTGGTGCGGGCGACAGTCACTGTGCCGGTTTGCTGGCGGGGCTTTCTCTCGGGCTGACACACTGGCAGAGCATGATGCTGGCCAACTGCGTGGCAGCGTATGTGGTATCGAAAACCGGCGGCGACTGCGCCCCGACGCTGGCGCAACTGGCAGATTCACTGGGCAGCGTGGATTAACCGGGAAGTCAGTCTTCGCTGACGAACTCGTACATGTCGCTGCGGCAAAAACTTTCGCTGTACTCAATCGGACGGTTTTGTCCGTCGAACAGGGTTTGTTTGATGATAAGCAGCGGCATTGGTTCACTCAGCTGTAAAGCCTGTAAGGTGCCGGCATCGCTCATCGCGGCACTGACGCGGCTTTGCAGCGCGCCCAGCTCAATATTATTGCGGCTGAAATAATCGTAAAGCGAGACGCCGATATCCTGCACATCCCCGATGGCATCCATCACCACGTAGGAGATCGCCACCGACATCGGGCGTGTATCAATATAGTGAATGCGTTTTAACCTATAGACGCCGGTGCCTTCGGTGAGCGCCAGTTTGCTGGCGATCAGCGCGGATGCGGCAATCTGCTCACGGCTGATCCACAACGTATCCGGTTTGCGGCCCTGTAACATCACTTCCCGCGAAAACCCTTTCACGTTTGCCAGTGAATACGCCAGTTTAGCGTCTGCCGTTTTTCTGATGAAAGTACCGTAACCCCGAGAACGGCCGATGTGACCATCTTCTTCCAGTTTCGCCAGCGCCTTGCGCACGGTGATGCGCGAAATCCCCAGCACTTCGGTGAACTGACGTTCGCTCGGAAGAAAATCGCCGTCCTGTAAAATTCCGCTTTCCAGCGCCTGTCGCACCGATTCGTTAAAGCACAAATACAACGGCATAGTGCCCGCCTGAGCCAGATCGGTTTTCAGTTTTTCCAGCACCTGCTGGTTGGTGTCCATGCTCATTGGGTTATTCCGGATAGCGATAATGACTTCTATTTTAGAGGGAAGCGGATTTTTTGCAGTGACATTTAGCGCAGAAAAAACAAAGGCGACCCGCAGGTCGCCTTTTAACGTGCGGAGCTAAAACTTACTTCAGTTCGTCAACCATAGTGGTGGCGCGACCGATGTAGTTGCCCGGCGTCATGGCTTTCAGACGCACTTTTTCGTCTTCCGGCAATTCCAGAGAATCGATAAAGGCCTGCATGCCTGCGGCATCGACACGCTTGCCACGGGTCAGCTCCTTCAGCTTCTCGTATGGCTTTTCGATACCGTATCGACGCATCACGGTCTGGATTGGCTCAGCCAGAACTTCCCAGTTGTGATCCAGTTCGTTGGCCAGATTTGCTTCGTTCACTTCCAGCTTGCTGACGCCTTTCATGGTGGCCTGATAAGCAATCAGAGCGTAGCCCAGACCGACACCCAGGTTACGCAGCACGGTGGAGTCGGTCAGGTCACGCTGCCAGCGGGACACCGGCAATTTGCTGGCCAGATGCTGCAATACGGCGTTGGACAGACCCAGATTGCCTTCGGAGTTTTCGAAGTCGATCGGGTTAACTTTGTGCGGCATGGTGGAAGAACCGATTTCGCCAGCGATGGTGCGCTGTTTGAAGTGGTTCAGGGCGATGTAACCCCAGATGTCGCGGTCGAAGTCGATCAGGATGGTGTTGAAACGCGCCACGCAGTCAAACAGTTCGGCGATGTAGTCATGCGGCTCGATTTGTGTGGTGTACGGATTCCAGGTCACGCCCAGAGAGGTCACAAACTCTTCGCTGAACTGATGCCAGTCCACTTCCGGATACGCCACGATGTGGGCGTTGTAGTTGCCGACGGCGCCGTTGATTTTGCCGAGGATTTCGACGTTTTGCAGCTGCTTAAACTGGCGATCCATACGGTAAGCGACGTTAGCCAGTTCTTTACCGATAGTGGAGGGTGTCGCAGGCTGACCGTGGGTACGGGACAACAGCGGAATATCACGATACTTGTGCGCCAGGTCTTTCACGGCATCAATAATCTGCTTCCAGTAAGGCAGCACCACGTCCTGACGTGCGGTTTGCAGCATCAGCGCGTGGGACAGGTTATTGATGTCTTCAGAAGTACAGGCGAAGTGAATGAATTCAGACACCGCGTGCAGGGCAGGGATAGCGGCCACTTTTTCTTTCAGGAAATACTCAACCGCTTTGACGTCATGGTTGGTGGTTTTTTCGATATCTTTAATGCGCTGCGCGTCATAAACATCAAAATTCGCCACAATCTGGTCGAGGAAAGCGTTTGCGTCGGCATCAAAAGCAGGAACTTCCTTGATTTCTGCACAGGCTGCCAGTTTTTGCAGCCAACGTACTTCAACCTGCACACGGAATTTCAGCAGGCCAAATTCGCTGAAAATAGTACGCAGCGCGCTGACTTTATCACCGTAGCGTCCATCAACGGGGGAAACGGCGGTCAGTGAGGATAATTCCATCAGTAGCAACTCCTGGGATCTTATTAACAATGAGCGAGAATATTCTTCGCCTGTTCAAACAAGCGATTACGGGAAAACATCAGTTGCAGACGGCCACCGCCGACCTGGTGCCACAGCACCGCAGAACGGATACCGGCCAGTAAAATGGCGCGAACTTTGGCCTGCACTTGTGAATTTTGTAAAATTGCCGGAGAACCGGTGACCTGAATGCGCGGACCGGCCGGGCTGACCACATCGACATAAATCGATGCCAGGGAGCTAATCATCGTTTCAGATTCGAGCTCGAAATGCGCCAGCTGACGGTCAAGCTGATCGATACGTTCACCTAGCTGATTCATGGCGGCTTTATTGGCGTACAGCTTGCGTTCCAGCACCATCAGGCTCAGCGCGTAACGCGTTAATTCAGCGCCCGGCCCCTGACGGTTGGCGTTCAGCACACCCAGCAGCGTCTCCAGTCCCATCTTCAAATTAGCTTCATTATTACCGTAAACCGCCAGCGTCGAGGCCGGATTCATCTCCAGCAGGCTGCGCAGTGACACTGACATTTCTTCCTGTGAGCAATGGCCGTCATGTGCCAGTTGCTGAACCAGGCGCGCCGCCTGACAGATCCCCGCCAAAGCCAGCGTAATGTCGTAATAATTTTTAGCCACGTTTACTCCTGTAAGCGTTTTGAAACGATGAGACGCAGTGACAATGAAATAGCCCAAATTCATGGCGACAGATCATGCCATAAAACTGCCTCTAAACACAGTTCGGAATCAGTGCAGGGCATCATAGTCGGGCACAAATAACGCGGGACGCCCGAAAGCGTCCCGTATTCAACGATATATTTATCGTGTATCAGGCCTGAAGCGGCAGACGCTGTTCGATGATACCGCCTCCCAGACAGATTTCACCCTGATAAAATACCGCAGACTGACCCGGTGTCACGGCCGCGACCGGTGCATCAAAACGCACCTCGATGCGGTCATCACCCAGCGGTGTTACCACGCAGGGAATATCTTCCTGACGGTAACGGGTTTTGACGGTGCAGGTCAGCGGCGCGGTCAGCGTTTTGCGATCTACCCAGTGCAGCTGTTGGGCAATCAGACCGACATTCATCAGACGCGGATGCTCATGGCCTTGCGCGACGTAAAGAATGTTGTTTTCCACATCCTTTTCCACGGTGTACCACGGCTCTTCGCTGCCGTCTTTCTGGCCGCCGATGCCCAGACCTTTACGCTGGCCGAGGGTGTGATACATCAGACCCTGATGTTGTCCCATCACCTGACCGTCTACGCTTTTAATCACGCCCGGTTGCGCAGGCAGATAGCGGCCAAGGAAATCACGGAATTTACGCTCACCGATAAAGCAGATGCCGGTAGAGTCTTTCTTCTTCGCAGTGATCAAATCCAGTTCTTCGGCGATCCGGCGAACTTCCGGTTTTTCCAGCTCACCGACCGGGAACAGGCTTTGTGCGACCTGCTCATGACCGAGCGTGTAGAGGAAATAGCTCTGGTCTTTGTTGCCATCAACGCCACGCAGCAAATGGCTGACACCGTCGATATCCTGACGGCGAACGTAGTGGCCGGTCGCGATATAATCCGCGCCCAGATCTTCAGCCGCAAATTCCAGAAAGGCTTTGAATTTGATCTCTTTGTTGCACAGGATATCCGGATTTGGCGTGCGCCCGGCTTTGTATTCCTCAAGGAACAATTCGAACACGTTGTCCCAATATTCCGCCGCGAAGTTCACGGTGTGAAGTTCGATACCCAGCTTGTCGCACACGGCTTGCGCATCCGCAAGGTCGGTGGCTGCTGTGCAATATTCTTCGTCGTCATCCTCTTCCCAATTTTTCATGAAGAGGCCCTCGACCTGATAACCCTGCTGTTGCAGAAGGTACGCAGAGACAGAGGAATCGACCCCGCCGGACATCCCGACGATCACTTTTTTCTGGCTGTTGTCAGACATAATAGTCCCGAAACACATGAATTAATTGCCCGGTACTGACGGTGTTTTTTCTGATGCTTGTCCCACGAGGATGAAGGCCGCGCGCAACTAACACATGACAGAAACCCGAACACCACAGAAACCCGGACAGAGAGGTGCTGCTTTACTAAAATTTCACGCGAGGTAAATCGTGAAGCGCAAAATTTTATCACGTCAGGCCGGTTGCTGCATCGCAGAATCACCGCGTGGCAACAACCGGAAGGGACGTGTTATTCCGGCAGATTGAAATTGTGCAGAATTTCCAGAGGATAACGCGGCGACTGCTGGTAACAACGGATGCTTTCCGCCACCAGCGGCGAGCGAAGTTGCGCAGAACCGATAATTTCTTCAGCAGTCACCCAGCGGCAACGATCAATATCATCATCCTGTGGCGCGGTTTCCAGCATTTCAGGCAGGTCGATCACAAAGGCGAAACGCAGGAACGGCGTGGCGTCCGGTGCCTGCCACTGATGCAAACCGAGGAAATATTGCGGCTCGGCGCGGATACCGGTTTCTTCATACAGTTCACGCTTTGCGGCGCTGACTAAGGTTTCATCGGCTTCGAGATGGCCGGCAGGCTGATTCCAGGTAACTTTGCCATGAATGGTTTCTTCGACAACCAGAAACTTTCCCTGTGCCTGAACGATGCAGGCGACAGTAACGTGCGGTTTAAACATGTGGAATTTCCTTCCATTGGCCGGGTTGTAAGTCGCCGAGGGTGAATTCGCCCGTACTGAAGCGGATCAGGCGCAGCGTCGGGAATCCTACATGAGCGGTCATGCGGCGCACCTGACGGTTTCTTCCCTCGTATAACGTGATTTTCAACCACGCCGTCGGGATAGATTTACGCTCGCGGATGGGTGGATTACGTACCCACAACCAGTCAGGTTCATCAACAATTTCCGCACCCGCAGGCAATGTCGGTCCGTCTTTGAGCTCGATGCCTTCGCGCAATGCTTTCACCGCAGCGTCATCCGGCTCGCCCTCGACCTGAACATAATAAACTTTACCGGTGCGTTTGCCCGGCTGGGTCAGCGCAGCCTGCAGTTTGCCATCGTTGGTCAGCACCAGTAAACCTTCGCTGTCGCGATCCAGACGGCCAGCGGCATAAACATCTGTTAACGAAATGTAATCTTTAAGCGTCGCCCGCCCGGCTTCATCAGTGAATTGTGGCAGGACATCAAACGGTTTATTGAAAAGAATCACCTTTCTCGGCCCTTTTAGGGCAGATTGTTCTTTAGCAGGCCTTTTGCTGAAACGTTTAACGTTGTGATTTTTAAAAGATAGCGGGTTCATAGGCATTGAAGTTAGAGAGAATTAGCGCATTATACTTGAAAAATGTTTCGGATTGGCTAGCGAGAAATATTCGAGTAATATCGACCGGCATCTTACAAATTTTTAACAAAAATGCGCTCGAAGGAGAGGTTAATGGAAAGCAAAGTAGTTGTTCCGGCTGAAGGTAAAAAGATTACAGTAGACGCTCAGGGTAAACTGGTCATTCCTAATAATCCTGTTATCCCATTTATCGAAGGTGATGGCATCGGTGTTGACGTAACGCCAGCCATGATCAAAGTCGTTGATGCGGCTGTTCAGAAAGCCTATAAAGGCGAGCGTAAAATCTCCTGGATGGAAATCTACACCGGCGAGAAATCCGTAGAACTGTACGGCAAGGACGTGTGGCTGCCAGAAGAAACTCTGGACCTGATCCGTGATTACCGTGTTGCTATCAAAGGTCCACTGACAACTCCGGTTGGCGGCGGCATTCGCTCCCTGAACGTGGCACTTCGCCAGCAACTCGACCTGTATATCTGCCTGCGTCCGGTTCGTTATTACACCGGCACACCAAGCCCGGTTAAACGTCCTGAAGACACCGACATGGTTATCTTCCGTGAAAACTCCGAAGATATCTATGCGGGTATCGAGTGGAAAGCCGGTTCTGCTGAAGCAGATAAAGTGATCAAATTCCTGCAAGACGAAATGGGCGTGAAGAAAATCCGTTTCCCACAAGATTGTGGTATCGGTATCAAACCTTGCTCAGAAGAAGGGACTAAACGTCTGGTTCGTGCGGCGATTGAATACACCATCACTAACGATCGTGATTCACTGACTCTGGTTCACAAAGGCAACATCATGAAGTTCACCGAAGGTGCCTTCAAGGATTGGGGCTACCAGCTGGCACGCGAAGAGTTCGGCGGTGAGCTGATCGACGGCGGTCCGTGGGTGAAAATCAAGAACCCGAACAACGGCAAAGACATCATCATTAAAGACGTTATTGCGGATGCGTTCCTGCAACAAATCCTGCTGCGTCCTGCTGAATACGACGTTATCGCTTGTATGAACCTCAACGGTGACTACATCTCCGACGCCCTGGCGGCGCAGGTTGGCGGCATCGGTATCGCACCGGGCGCAAACATCGGTTCTGATTGCGCACTGTTCGAAGCCACTCACGGTACTGCACCGAAATATGCCGGTCAGGACAAAGTGAACCCGGGTTCAATCATCCTGTCCGCAGAAATGATGCTGCGTCATATGGAATGGTTCGAAGCCGCAGACCTGATCGTCAAAGGCATGGAAGGCGCTATCGCCAACAAAACTGTGACTTACGATTTCGAACGTCTGATGGAAGGCGCTAAGCTGCGCAAATGTAGCGAGTTTGCCGACGACATGATCGCAAATATGTAATTGCGATATTGTTGCAAAATCAACGGAGGCTTAATGCCTCCGTTTTTTATGTCCGGGGTTAAATGGCCGGGTTTGGCGGGAAAGCGTCGCCGGCGTTACGGGCAATACCCTCGTAGCCGACAAGAAAAAATGCTCTCGACGGGTGCCTGGCGCTGGCGGAAAAAAACTCAGCCAGCAGATCTTTATCCAGACTGTAATTACGCGATAAAACTCCGGCCTCAAAGGCGGCAGTATTATCGTCTCCGGTAATCTGTGCCTGATTATGGGCATATCCTAAAACAAAACCGCGCAGATATTCCTCGCAGTAACCGGAAACCTCTGATGCCGGCCATGCACTTTTGGCCAAAAGCCCCGCTTTTAGCCCTTTCCCAAAGTGGTTTTGCATTTCACAATCCTCTCCAAACAAGCGCTATATAATAAATCATATAGCGAGTATTCAGGCAATGACCTATCGCAGGAGAATGGTGTGTTCAGTGGCCGGTGCGAAGGGTAAAGAGGAGAGGCGCAGGACTGAAAAATTTGCATCAAAAACATCAATATCAATAATTTGACTTAAGTCAGTTGAGGTTAAGTCCAATTTTTCGCTGCGGATTCAGACGGATAGTAGTTTATTTTTTCGGCCTTATTGTGCATCAGTGGCTGTGGTGTTACATATGAGCCACTTTTTACCACAGGAATGACTTTTTGTTGCGCTCACTCCTTTCAAGCTCTCTGTTCCGTATTGATCTGCGCCGCCTGATCCTGATTTTAGCCGTGATGAGCGCGTTTGTGACGCTCGCCAACAGCTTCTATGCCAGTTATCGTGTTCAGCGCCAGTTACTTATCGACAATACGCTCGAAGAGAACCGCGTTTACGCGACGAAACTGGCCGCCAGCACCGAACAGTTTCTAAAAAGTATGCAGAAACAGCTTGCCTACAGCAGTGTGATCGCGGCGAGTCACTTTGACGATCCTGCTGTTCTGCAATCTGAAACTGCACGCCTCAAATACCAGACTGACAGTTTTAACTCTGTGGTGCTTACTAATGCGCAAGGGCGGATCCTGGCGACATCGCCTGACAGCCTGCAACTGGTGGGTCATATCCTGAATACCCCCGGTGCTATTCAGGCGCTGAAAGAACGGCGTCCGATCATCAGTCAGCCCTATATTTCAGCAGCTCAGAATCTGGTAATTGTGATTTCTACGCCGGTTATCACGGCTGACGGCAAATATCTGGGGTATATCGCAGGCACCATTTACCTGCGCCAGAAGAGTATTTTGAATGAATTGCTGGGCGAGCATTATTATCGCGACGGTTCTTATATTGCCGTGCTCGATAAAGAGCGCCGTATTCTTTATCACCCGGATGCCTATCGCGTCGGGGAAGTGGTGAAGCCTCGTCCGCTGACCGAAGCCGTCAGAAAAGAATCTAACGGCAGTCTGATGGTCACTAATCTTGCCGGGCAGAATATGCTCGCCGGTTACGCTGTTGTGCCTTCTTCAGGCTGGGAAATCATTACTCAGCGACCGACCGATTCGACCCTCAAGCCGCTGGAAGGGCTGATGGTCAAAGTGCTTAAACATCTGACGCCGCTGGCGCTGCTGACGCTGATTTGTGTCTGGTTGTTCTCCAGAATGATCGCCCGTCCGCTCTGGCTACTGGCACGTAGCGCGAACGAAATGGATAAACCGGATATTTCCAGTAACATCCGTGAAATCCCTTCTTGGTATTTCGAGTCGAATCAGCTCAAGCGGGCCCTGCTGATTGGTATTAATTTATTGCAGAAGAAAATTGGCAAACTGAAATTCGAGACGCAGACCGACCCGATGACGGGCCTGTTTAACCGGCGCGGACTGGCAATGGCGCTGGAATCGGTGGTGCAGATGCGTCAGCAGTTTTCTGCTATTGCGCTGGATATCGATCACTTTAAGATTATCAACGATTCCTACGGCCATGACACCGGTGATGAAGTGATCAAATCACTGGCCGAACAAATTCGTCACAACGCCCGTGAAAGTGACATTTTGTGCCGCGTGGGCGGGGAAGAGTTTCTGGTGTTGCTGCCGGGAACCACGCTGGCGGAAGCACAAATGATTGCCGAACGTCTGCGCCAGAATGTGGAAACACTGGTGCTGCCGGAGATCCGCCCGATAACGATTTCATTAGGTGTTTCTTACTGGAATCACTTGCAGGGCGAGCCCGAAACTTCACTCAAACGGGCCGATGAGGCGTTATATAAAGCCAAGCAGGAAGGGCGTAACCGCGTGGTTGTCGGCCCGGAATAACGTTTTACTCAGTCAGGGCATCCTCAGCCCTGACAAGGTTATTTACCGGTGGCCGCCTGTTGTTTCTTAGCCTCTGCAGCCAGATGGTGTCCGATGGCGCATCCTGCTACCGCCCCGATGACGGCATGATGTTTCAGATGACCGGCAACACCCCCGACTACCGCACCTTTCAGACAACCTTCTGCCTGCGCCAGTGAACTCACCAAAAGCATGCCCGTCATTGCCATCGTTATACCCAGAACCAGAACCGCTTTTTTCACCTGATCTCTCCCGAAATGAACAAATAATGCTGTGGCAGAAAATGTCACATCAGGTATCTGGCTGTCATTTTGGTATCTGTAAGCAGGTACTGCCGCTGTTACGCATCTGGCGGTCATAACCCCCGCGCCGCAGGTCATTTGAGTTAGGTAACGGTTACATCTGTACAGGCAGTTAACGGCTCATTGAACAATGGTTTACATTGCTGGCCATCAGCAGGCATCGTCTCACTTTCTTTAACTCTGCTAAACTTAACGTCAGTAACCGGCGAAGATCTTCTTACTTCGCTGTCTCCGGTTATTTTCCACCCGTGAAGAAGGATGCCGCTATGACGCATCAAGAACAATTGCAGGCCCTGATGGTTCGCATTGACGCGCTGGAACAACGTGAAAGACAACTGACTTATGCCTCAAATGCCTATCAGGCCATTCTGACGACATTGCTGGGGATCCTGGATAAACCTACACGTGACAAGGTGATCAGCATGGTTGATCAGGCGCATGATGTGGCTTATGCCAAAGCCAGTCTGGAGCAGAAGGGAAACATTCTCGGCGCAGATGACATTACGCAGCGCATATTCTTGTTTGCGCAGGGGCGTGCGGCGCAATCCAAATAACGGCAGGCGGATTATTGATTAACGACTCGTAGCCAGAAGTGGTCGCGAGGCTTTTGTATTTCCGTCTTTCAGGAACGGCGGTCCGCTTTAAGCATGTTTATCGCTGCACCGAGCAGAATGCGGCGCTGGACACCGGTCGCCGTGACCAGTTGTTCATCGAGATACCCAATCAGCGCATCGGCACTCAACGGCTCACCTCTGTGGCGCATCTGAATCACGCCATCACCGATAATACGCGCGACTTCGTCCCAAAGCGGTTGGATCTCACTTTCCGAGAATTTCATAACAGCTCCCGTTTGTGTGATTTACGTACAATCTACCATCTGAGTGGCGTCTGGCAAGTCTGATGACGTAGACGGGGAAGCAACAGGGGGAGAAGTGAGAGGGGATTTCTCCTTCCGAAAAGAGTGTCCGGAAGGAGAAACTTTCTGCGGTTAGTGCTTAATTACATACAGGTCTTTGGTGTAAATGTAATTAAGCGGGCTGTCGTTGAAACCACCCACATACGGTTTTACCAGACGTGCACTGACATAGTGATACAGCGGAATCACCGGTGATTGCTCGGACAGTATCTGCTCAGCCTGCTGGTAAGCTTTGCCAACGTCGGCTTTATCTGTGGCTTTCAGCGCATCATTCAGTGCCTGATCATAAGCCGCATTGCTGAATTTAGGCGTATTTTCGCTGTTGCCGGTGCGCAAGGTATTCAGGAAAGTGGAAGGCTCGTTATAGTCGGCAATCCAGGCGTAACGCACGACTTCATACGTCCCCTGATGCATGGTATCGAGCATGGTTTTCCATTCCTGATTTTGCAGAACAGCGTCCACACCCAGATTCTTTTTCCACATTGACGCTGCGGCAATCGCAATGCGCTGATGTGATTCAGAGGTATTGTAGAGCAGATTAAATTTCAGAGGATGGTCGGGGCCGAAACCGGCTTCGGTCAGCAGCTTTTTCGCTTCTGCGTTACGCTGTTCCTGCGTCAGACTGGCTTCTTTCGGTTTTGCGAAAGTAAAGCCACCGGTGTTATCCGGCGATAAATGCCATGCCGGAGTTTGCCCCTGGCCTAATACTTTATCGGCAATGATCGACTTATCAATCGCCAGATTCAGCGCTTTACGCACGCGCACATCGTTGAAAGGCGGCTTCTGCGTGTTCATCGCATAGTAATAGACGGCGAGATAAGGGCTGACATGAACCTGCGAGCCCAGCTCTTTTTTCAGCGAGGCAAACAACGGAGAAGGAACGGTGTACGTGATGTCGATTTCACCGGCTTTATAACGGTTAACATCCGCCGTGCCTGAAGCGATGGGTAAATATGTCACTTTATTAATGACGGTATGCGCGTTATCCCAGTAGTTCGGGTTACGCACAGCGGTGATGCGTTCGTTAACTGTCCAGGTATCGAGCTTGAAAGGACCACTGCTGACCAGATTTCCCGGCTGAGTCCACTTATCACCGTATTTTTCCACATCCGCCTGACTGATAGGCGAAAGGGAAGGGTGTGCCAGCATACCCAGGAAGTAAGAGAGAGGCTGGTCGAGGGTGATTTCGAGCGTTTGTTTATCCAGCGCTTTAATCCCTAACTGATCGGCGGGCTTTTTGCCGTCAATGATATCTGCGGCATTCAGCACATGCATGCTGCCGAGATAGCTTTCATAAGGTGAGGCGGTTTTCGGGTCGATCAGACGTTGCCAGCTGAAGACTACATCCTGCGCGGTAATCGGTGAGCCGTCAGACCAGACAATGCCGGGACGTAAATGGAAAACCCAGGTTTTGTTGTCTTTGGTTTCCCAACTGCCGGCAAGCGATGGCTGTGCATCGCCTTTGCCGTCAATAGTCACTAATCCTGCATACAAATCGCTGAGGATGTTGAATTCCACATCACTTTCCACCTTATGCGGATCAAGAGATGCCGGTTCACTGCCATTGTTGCGGGTAATTTCCTGTTTGGCCGCCAGCTCTACACCCGCGGGAACGGTCGCAGCGTAAGTGGTAAATGAAGCCATAAAGGTCGAAGAGAGAAGAAGCGTGAGAGGAATTTTTTTAAAGCTTCCATAAGTTTTACGTATCGTCATTGCCATTTCCTGCCCTGTCAATATGGTTAAATATCAATGAGTAACAGGGTATTCATACCTTTGTTCTGACACTTTAGCAATCTTTATGAGACTTTTGTTATTACTCTGTGAAAGGCAACACAGTGGATCAGAAATCAGCATTTTCGTGCGCCGGGATCCAATAGCCATCAATAAAATCTTCTATCGGATAGCAGCCAGCCTGCCGCAAGCCCTGCTGGTGCATTGCGACCGTGCATTGTTTCTGAGTGTTAAAGGCATCCACCACAAGGTCTTCACATCCTCCGCCCAGATAACAAATGGTCAAAACTAGAGCGAACATAGTGCGTCTCCTTCTTTGTCATCACATTAAGCATAGAACTAATGTGCCCGTAACAAAATGTAAGAGCGCGCGTTTGCTGGATATTTGTCCGGTTGAAAAGTAGTAAAATGGCAGAAGCGGCAGAAAAGAGAATTTCCATAACGGGCATGATATCCTCGCGACCATAATTTTTTTGAATGACGTAATGGAAGGAGCAGCTCATGTCCGAATCTTTAAACAGAGAACAGGAAATCGAATCTGATCTGGTGGCATGCCAGTTGGTGATTAAGCAAATTCTGGATGTGATAGAAATTATTGCTCCAGCAGAAGTGCGCGAAAAGATGTCACACCAGCTGAAAAGTATTGATTTCAGCAAGCATCCGGCTGGTGCCGATCCGGTGACTAAGCGTGCAATTGAAAAAGCGATTTCATTAATTGAACTGAAATTCACCAGGCACGACAGCTGAACAATAGCCGCTGAACCAGAGCAGTTGAACAATAATTGTCATGCCCGTGGTGACGGGCATGACAGGCTAAAAATGTGTGTTATTGGTTATCGACCACTTCGCCAACTTTTTTGAAAATCGGACAGTTCGCAACCCCAATAACTCCGCTGTCAGAATGAATATACTGAGAGCTGATAATCCCTCTTGCCGTTAAGTATTGGCATTTCAGGCCTAATCCTGCTGCATTCTCGCTACTGCCAACTGTCATACCGTACCCTGAAAAAAGAAAAATGGCGTAAATCACGGCCAGCACAATAATCGTCTTAACGATACCCATTCTGAAACTCCCTACATATCTGTTCCTGAGTTATTCAGGATATTGATGAGCATAGTAGAAGTTATTTTGATCAGAATGTCATTGCTAATGAGTCTGAATCAGAAAATGGTAAAATAAATGCCAAAAAAATGACCCCTGAAAAGGGGCCATTGTGTGAACAGATTTATAACTCAGACCTGCAAATTACCAGCGGTATTTCATACCGGCATTTGCTGCCCAAGGCTGGTCAACATCACTGCCGCCCAGGTAGTTAGCACCTGCGTAAATGGTGAAATTTTTGCTCATGTCGAACTGACCACCTAAGCCAACGCGTACTGCTGAACCATCAACGCCGTTATCGATACGGTCACCGTTGATGTCGGCATCGTTGTTAGCATCTTCATACACATAGGCCAGCGTTGCGTAAGGGCTGATTGCCTGGTTGGCACCCAGATCAAAGGTATAACCGATGTTGGTCCCTAACTCATAACGCATGCTGTCATAAGCCTGATCGCTGACTTTCATGTTGTTGCTCATGCTGTAGTCATCATCGCCAATGAATACGCCGGTGATGCTGGCATATGGCGTCAGGTAAGCTTGCGGTGCGAATTTCCAGTCGTAACCGGCTTTCAGACCAAAGCCCCAGGCATCAGTGGAGTTATCCCCAGAAACCTGCTGACCATCGCTCATGGTGCTGTCAGTCGAGTTGCTGAAGTGACTGTAGCTCAGAGAGGTATCAATGAATGCGCCATTTTTAAAGTCGAGGCTGGAGTAAACGCGTGCTGACTGACTGTCAGTATCTGCATCCGCATCATCCATAGACAAGCTGGATTTCGCGAAGCTTGCCGCCATACCGACCAGCCACTGACGATCGCCACCACCTTCAGTGACTTTATCCAGACCGACCATAATGCCGTTGATATCCTGATCGTAATCTACAACGCCATTGTCACCATTTTGCTGGCCGCCGAAGTAGTTGACCCAGACGCCGCCTTTGTCATCACCCTGGGTGTGACGCGAGCTGTCCATACGGTTGCTCAGAGTATCCTGCTCCATATGCCAGGTTGCGGCATTGGAAGAAGGCAGGCTCAGCGCGGCGTTAGCTGTAGAGGTGATGCCTTGCTTAGCCAGAACAACGGTATCGCCCTGTTGTTCAGCCTGGTATTTGTAGGCACCCAGATCAGCGGTGTTTGCATGAGTAAAGGTCGCATTGCCGCCATAAGTGCGGATCAGCTCTTTATTCTGGTAATCAGCAACACGGCCTTCACCGGTCGCGTTATTGACACGAACCTGATAGTTACCGTCAGTCACGCCATTCACTGCAAGGTGGCCATCGGAATTGATACCAATAGTCCCGCGGTCATAAACGTAGTCCGCAGCCGTTTTATCACGTGCGTTGTTCATATCGGAATTCAGTACGAATTCACGGCTGCCCACATTGAAGGTACCGTCATCAGTCAACACCATGTTATGCGTGTCAACCTGGCCTGCGCCTAAGTTCAGCTCAGAACCATTGCCTACAGTGATGGTGTTTGCATACAGAGACGCGGTTTCTTCGGTCAGGTTGGCTTTACTGCCTGAGTTGAGATTAAGAGCATCAGTGTAAACTTCACCATGCACAGCAATTTTCAGGCTTGATGCGTTTGTCAGGGAGATGTTGTCAGCCAGTAATCCGGAGTCAGCAACATTGACCTGAGACTGGTTGTTTACCGTCAGGTTGTCGATGTTAGAGAACTTGGTGGTATCCCACTCAGAGCCGTTGTTAAGGGCGACATTAAAGAGGCCGCTCTGATAGACCGCATTGCCACTCAGGTAACCCGTTGTAGTATTAAATACTGAACCCGGCCAGATGCTGTTAGTAGCACGATCATACAAACCAGCGTCAGCCTGAACCTCAGAAATCGCTGCACCGACCCATTTGCTGCCATTATCCAGGGTCAGGTTAAGTTCGTCGGTATCGTCCCAGCCGTTGGTATCAAGTACTCCATCACCGTTGTTGTCGTGGCCGCCAACGTAGTAATTATGATCAAAGCTGCTTTCGAAATAGACGTCACCGGAGATTGTTGAATTATTGAAAACAGCGGTTGTTTTCATTGAATTATCAGCGGCAGAATTAGCAATTACGGAAAGCGCGATATCGTCAGCCGAGGTGCCAGTAGCACTGATATTACCGTAATCACTTGGTTTGTCTGACTGTCCATAGAAACCCGTGGTTTCTAATTCAGTGTAAGAACCAGATGTCAGCACTGAATCATTTACTGTCAGGGTATTATCAAAAGTATTGCCATTATTAACGTCAGTATCTACCCATTGGTAGCCTTGTGACAGCGCAATACCTGCAACGTGTGAGTTGTTCTGGATTAGAATATTACTTTCCTGATCCAATGTCACCGCAACGCCCATATCGTAGGTGCTCAGGTTTTCATGGTCACGGACTTTATTTGCATCTGTTACGTCATAATCGAAATGTTCGTAAGTGTCATTGATAGTGGAATTATCAATAGTGAGTTGCAAAGGTGACTGGTCATAATCATTACGAGCATCGCCACAGTCAGTCGTCATGCACTCGGAAGTGATCATTCCGTTAACGGTAGTATTCGTAATGTTCAGCGTATTATTTGTGCCGTTATCAAAGCCCAGATAGTAAGTAGAAAGAACGCCGTTAACGACAGAATTATTGATAGAAGAGTAGATGTCTCCGCCAGTGTAACTGGTGTTTGCCCCGTCATTATCTACATAACCGCGGTAACCGACATGACCCGCCAGCGCGGAGTCATGATAGAAGGTATCGTAGACGGTACCGGAGATATCAGCAGACATCGCCGCAGGTGCAGTTACTGCAACAGCGCAGGCCAGCGCTATTTTAGAAACGAAGAACTTTTTATTCCATGCATGCATTTATTAATCCCTCAACAAAAAATAGTCAGCATGAATCAGCTGGTAATTATTTCAGCCACTATGCTTTCATTTATATAACAGAAGAGACAGAAGAACTGTTCGACGGCGGGATGATATTTTAATGCATGGTGTAATTCAACAAAGAAGTTCCAGTGAAAATAAATTAAATGGTGGGGTTTGTATTTTATTTTAGAGGATTTAATGCGATTTTATTTCCTGATAAATTTAATTTATTTCCGTATGATTTCCAAAAAAATGCATTTATTGATAAGAATATTTTGTTGAGCAGCGGGAGACTGATGCTGGCTAAAGAGTATGCCAGAGGTTTTCTGCTGAGTGCACGGGGGGTTCATGGTTTATGATTTTGGAGTGATTTTTTAATCTGTTTCTCTTTATTCTATAAAAAGTACTTTAATGTGTGAGTAGTTAAGTTCATTTTTAAGAAAATCTAAGGAGTGGGATTATTTTTGAAAGGGTAATGATTAAGTCGTTTTATTTGATGCAGGTCAACTCTGGTCAGGTAGATATATATAGATAAAATGTATGCATTTTTATATATGATTTACGTATGTGATTATTGCAGGATGTTTAGCCTGTAAAGCTGGCGCTTTGTTATATCGCTGTTTAAGATTTTCGTCGTACTATGTCTGTCTGTTAGTCATTCGTTGGACGTCGCCTTTGAGCCCTGATAGACGCTGTTTAAACCAAAAGAGACCTGCCATCAAATTGAAAAAGCCTGTTTTCAATGTCAGAAGGGTCGTGATGTTCGTCCTGTTCCTGCTCATTTGCATAGGCCTTTACCTGCTTGCGCTCAATAGCTATTGCGATCAGGGCGGGAATTTTGACCTGGGCGTATGTGCGATTACTTCCTTTATCCCTTTTTAAGGGAGCTCTGCCAGAAATCCCGCTCTGCGGCAGTCCGGCCCTAAGAAAAGCCTGTTTTTTCGTTAATGGATTTGTGAATGACTTCCCTGATCTGCCGGTGATGGTAAGATGAAGGCTCTGAACATTCAGTGGTAGGGTAGTCAATGTTTGATTTCGCAATGGGCCAAAACAGCCTGGCTTCATTGGTGCTGTGTGCACTCTCAGCTTTGTTATTTCTGCTGGTATGGTTTTTTGTCAGCCGGGCCAGTGTCAGGGCAAATGAACAAATTGCTTTGTTGCATGAGATAGCTGAGCAGCAACGCCAGCAAACCGAGTTGCTCAAGGTTCTTGCTGCACAGGCACGAGGCAAAATGCCTCCTGTTGAAGCAGAGGATGATTCCGCTCTCAGCCTGCGTGGTTTTATTCCTGAACGTTAATCTTGCTCTGTAAACCCGCCCTCCGGCGGGTTTTTTCCTCCTGCTAAACCTTCATAAAACTGTCTTATTCTTCGGGTAGTCTCCACGCATGTGCCTTGCAGGATGGAAGAACTGATGATCAAATGGTCGGAAGAAGACGATAGCGAAGTAAACCACAACATTGCTTTACTGACGGGAGAGGAGCCTGAGAAGTGGTATCCCTACGGCGGTATGAAAGGCAAAGATTATTGCAACAACCCCTCCGACGCGTGGCCGATTATTTGCGCCAACAAAATCAGCATCAATTTTAAAGAGTTGCAGAGTGATCCGCTCTGGCTGGCTGAGATAAGCAGCCCCGATGGTCAGTGGCAAGCACAAAGCAAAAGACCTCTTCGTGCAGCAATGGTATGTTTCCTGCTTAGTAAGACTTGCGCATAAGTTAAAGCGCAGAGATACTCAGATTGTGACAAAGTTTTGCAAAGAAGTGATTCGAATAAGCGTCGCATAAAGCGATGCGTATCAAGTGATTAATGTTTCCTCATTTTGACAGTTGTGTCTAAGGCGGAGTCCATTATGAAGCGCATCATTAAAGGTGATAAAACTCTCTCCCATCTGGTGGTTGCTCACGCAGCTATCGACAGTCATGAAAAAGCCTACGGCAAACGCCGGCAAGGCTGGCCTTCGACCTATCTCATTAAGTATAAAGATGCGCGTGTTGCGGTTGAAGTTGTGACCCGCAGACAATCCTATGTTGCAACCCTCATGATCGGCGCCAGAAATCTGACCAAACTTTGCGGTATGCCTGCCTGAAAATCAGGAATACATCCCCGTAATCTCAAACCGTGTCGTAACCCGACACGGTTTTGTTTTATACCGGCTTTCTCATCAGCTGACGACGGTAAATATTTCCCCGGCGGAAAGGACGCTTCAGCAACCCAGAAAGCAGGCTGATCAGGTCAAGCATCAGCAGTATTGTGCCGGTGATCGCAAGCACCAGCAGCGTCAGAATGGCGAAGGCGATAACTTTCAGAGACGCAGGGACTTTGACGCGACGAAAACGTGAGCTGAGCCACAGGCGGCCGTACTGGGTCTGAATCTGCATGATATGTGTGAGTCGCGCAGCAAATGAGCGACGACGTTGAATTGTGTTCCTGGTCATAAAATTCCTCCTTTTTAAACGTCCTCAGTAAAACACACAGTTATTAAGATTTTCTTAACCCCTGATAGCTGATGAATTGGCACATAATTTTTCACTTTCTCCCTGTAGTGTGATTAACAAATATGCTACTTAAAATGATGTGATTACACTTTCGTTCAACCGGAAAGCTATCCCGTGGAGTCCTATGCCTGGTAAAAATCCGTATTACGACCCTTCAAAACCCCATCATACGCCGGACGGTTTTACTAACACCGAGCCGCAGAACCGGCAGGAGGGAGATTTCAAACGCTGGAGAAAAGAACGTAAAGCCCTTCGTTTACCTGCGCCACCGGAGAAGGGCTATGAACATTTCATCAGCCAGTGGTGGCAGAGTGCTGATTTTAGCGGAACGGATGATCGTTTATGGTTTTTAGGCCACGCATGTTTATTGCTGCGCGTGGCCGGGCGCTACGTTCTTATGGATCCCGCATTGTCGGAACGCGCCTCGCCGTTGAGCTTTTACGGACCTAAACGCAAAACGCCTGTTGCGGCGCCCGTTGAAAAATTGCCTCCCATCGACGTGGTGTTATTTTCACATAATCACTATGACCATCTGGATCGTGCAACCGTGCGCAAGCTGTTACGACGTTTTCCAGACGCGCAGTTTATGGTGCCTTTGGGCATGAAATCGTGGCTTGAACGGCGCGGAGCCCGGTATATCGAAGAACTCGACTGGTGGCAGGAACATCAGTTTGGTGATCTGACTTTTTCAGCCGTACCTGCGCGTCACTGGAGCATGCGGACATTCTGGGATCGAAATCAGTCTCTGTGGTGTGGCTGGGTCGTCAGAAACGCTGATTTGCGCTTCTATTTTTCCGGGGATAGCGGTTACAGCAATCAGTTTGAACTGATCGGTCAGCGTCTCGGGCCATTCGATTTAGCCGCAATTCCTGTCGGCGCCTATGCACCAAGATGGTTCATGAGCGCGCAGCATATGGATCCGCAGCAGGCTGTAACGGTCTTTTCTCAACTGGGCTGTCAGAAAGCCGTGCCGATCCACTGGGGTGTTTTTGAATTAGCCGATGATTCGCTGGACCAACCATTAAACGAATTAGCGGATGCCATATCTCAAAGTGATTCACCTGAAATGGAATTTAAACCCTTAAAAATAGGTGCAAGCATTTCTAAAGATTGAATATCATTTGCCCGTTCTTAGCGGAGAGTAAAGTGCAATGACGGGCTTATTAAATGAGAAGTATTATCACTTAAAGATTTGTTTGAGTGATGGCTTACTAAATGAAGGTGTTACTGAGTTGTTAATAAGTATTCCGGAAATGATTATTTTGCAGTACCGGATATTTTCCTGATGAAATAATTATTTGTATCAGAACGGCTCAAAACTTCCGGCCGGTGCTAATCTCCGGGGATTGCTTAAGATACAGTACATTATGCTGACCCTGTTGCGGGAAGGCCTTTGCCAGTCGCGGCTTCTGGTGCCGGACAGTGGCTCAAAGTTCGCCCGCATTCCGGTTAATCAAAATGATGATATGAGATTTAGATCACGGTAATTAATATTAAATTTTCATATTCATATTTTATATATGAATATGCTCGTTTTGAATGTTTGCGCAAGTGTTATACCGATTTAACCAACCCGCAAACTTTAATTCATTATAATGTCAAAAAAGAGACTATTAGAAATATGTATTAGAAGTCTGTGAGATTTAGAATTGTAATCCGAAGAGGCAGCAGAAGTTTTCTGTATTATCGGATAAAGGCTGAAGCCGCACAGTTAAGGTGCATTTATTGTGAGCTTCCTGCTGTTTTGCACCATTTTATCCCTCTATGACGTAATTGATTATTGCATAACCAGTCATATTGCCTGAGCGTGAATTCTTCCGCTTGCCCGTTCTGTTGCACAAGTGTCCACCTTGCCCGCCAGACGCGCTCTCACCCGAACGTGACCTTACAACGGGTGGTGGTTTTCCTCGCCGAATCAGGCTGTCAGTAAAAGCTTCAGGTCAATATTGACAATAAAAATTCAAATAAAGGTGTGTTTTACGCTTACGGTTCTGCATTAAATGATCAATAATCAAAAACAGGTCGTTATTGTTTTGTTTGATATGCAGGTGAAACTGCAAAGCAGAAAAAAGCATGTCTATCAACATATTTCAGCATAACTGAACACGAAGTGCCTTTAACCGGCTCAAATATGTGCGACATGTCCATCACTGATTAAAAATGGCTTGCCATCGAATTCAGAGTATGTGATAACGCATCTGGGTAAAACGAGGTACAGTTCTGTATATGTGTGGCATTTTCAGTATAGAAGTTCTGAGTAAAGACGTTCACGTTGAATACCGCTTCTCTGCCGATTCTAATCTTAGTGCCTCAAGCAGTAACGACTCTAGTTTGTCTATGTAACGCCTACGGGCGGTTTAAACAATCCAAAGGAAATACTCAAGATGGCAAAGATCAAAGGTCAAGTTAAGTGGTTCAACGAGTCTAAAGGTTTCGGTTTCATTACTCCTGCTGACGGCAGCAAAGACGTGTTCGTACACTTCTCTGCAATCCAGGGTAACGGCTTCAAAACTCTGGCTGAAGGCCAGAACGTAGAGTTCGAAATCCAAGACGGCCAGAAAGGCCCGTCAGCAGTTAACGTAACTGCAATCTAAGCAGCGTCAGCTGTAAAAAAACCCGCCAAGGCGGGTTTTTTTGTGTCTGCTTTTCAGCGACATAGAGGTTTATTTCAGGATCACTTTACCCCATGATCATAATGCCAGATTGCTGATTACGCCCGCTGATCCCCGGATGAGAAGGGTCTTTTGCCCGCTGATGACTATTGCGTCGGAAACTGGTGTATTTGAAACCTTCACCGGCTGTCGTACAAATCGTGCAGCTGCCTGCATGGTCAATTTCGGCAAACCCCAAAGCCTGTAGTTTTGCCTGTGCAATGGCAGCCAGATCCAGATGACGGTGACGGGGTGAAATCAGGGTTGGGGGAAAATCAAGTTGTTGCATAAATGTATCAACCAGCTCCTGACTGACTTCGTAACAACAAGCCTTCGCTGCAGGGCCAATGGCGACAATCCAGTCGCGGGTATCACCCGACTGATTAATCCTCTGCGCCATTTTTTCCAGAACACCGTCGATAAGTCCCCGCCAGCCTGCGTGAACAGCAGCCACTTCTTTGCCATCTTTGCGACAAAAAATCACCGGCAGGCAATCTGCGGTAAATACGGCCAAAAGAACACCAGGTACGGAGGTGATAAAACCGTCAGCTTCGCCGCAGTCCTGTCCGGGGTGAGTTACATTAACAATCCGGGTGCCATGAACTTGCTTCTTTTCCGGGCGCGTGGCTTCAAAGGCTTGCAGGTGAGCTGGAAGCAGGGATTCTTTGTCACCGAAGCCATGCAAAACGTCGGGGATGTGGCTGAGTAGAATGGAGCTGTCACTCATCTCGTGTCTCGGTCAGTAAGGGATATGGCTTCAGTGTAGCTGCCTTTTATGCGGACTTTCCAGCAGTTGCAACCACAGGGCGCCTTCTTTAGACTTACCTCTATTGCGAACTTTCGCTCCCTCAGACTTTCCTTGCAGGTTTTCTCCATGACGTATCAGTGCCCGCTTTGTTTCCAGCCGCTTACGCTGACAGGTCAGCAATGGCGTTGCCCGGCCAATCATCAGTTTGATAATGCCAAAGAGGGTTACGTTAATCTGATGCCCGTACAGCACAAACGCTCTAAGCAACCAGGCGACAGCCCTGAAATGATGATTTCGCGTCGTGCATTTCTTGATGCTGGCCACTATCAGCCTTTGCGGGATCGCCTGTCGGATATCCTTGATGAAGTCATTCCTGAAGATGCGCAGGCATTACTTGATATCGGTTGCGGGGAAGGGTATTACACTGCGGCTTTCGCCGAACGGTTAATGCCGCATCGCATGCTGAAAGTTTATGGGCTGGATGTGGCCAAAGTGGCTATCCGTTATGCCGCCAAACGCTACCACGATGTGTCTTTTTGCGTGGCGTCCAGCCACCGTTTGCCTTTTGCGGACAGCTCGCTGGATGCGGTGATTCGCATCTATGCGCCCTGCAAGGCTCAGGAGCTTCACCGGGCCATCAAACCCGGTGGTTTAGTGGTGACTGTCGCACCGGGTCCGCGTCATTTATACCAGCTGAAAGGTCTTATCTATCAGGATGTGCAGTTGCACGCCGATCTGGATGAGCAACTGGAAGGTTTTGAGCGCATCAGTACTGAAGCATTGTCCTATGACATGCGTCTTTCAGGCGCACAGGCATTTGATTTATTGCAGATGACGCCCTTCGCGTGGCGGGCAACAGAAGAAGTGATGGCTGATTTAAAGGCTCAGACGGCCTTTGAGTGTGAAACAGATTTCCTCATCCGGATACATCAGCGTGCATCAGAGTAATCAGTGCAAATAGCCCGGATGCTCGAGCAGGATATTCAATCCTATTCCGATCAGAACCACACCCCCTAAAATCTCGGCCCATTTGCCTAGCAGCGGGCCGATAAAACGACCTACCATAATCCCCAAAGTGGACATCAGCAGAGTTGCCATACCGATAAAGACCGCGGTCTGGATGATGTTCACTTCAAGTAATGCTAATCCTACGCCGATTGCCAGCGCATCCAGACTTGTGCCGATCGCGGTGGCGGCCAGGATCCAGAAACTATGTCGTATTGCTGTCGTGAGATCGTTATCCGGTTTGTCTTTCAGCCCTTCGATAATCATTCGAGTGCCAAGAATAAACAGCAGGACAAACGCGACCCAGTGGCTCCATTGCATGATGTACTGGCTGGCAAATAAGCCCAGCCCCCAGCCAATCAGCGGGGTTATTGCCTCTATGACACCGAAAATCAGGCCAGTGCGCAGGGCTTCACGCAGGCAGGGACGGTTAAGGGCCGCGCCTTTACTGATGGATGCGGCAAAGGCGTCCATTGACATGCCAAAAGCCAGAATAAGCGTTGCGGATAAATTCACGAGTATATCCCCCAAATAACGGCGCAACCTTATCATGATATTTTTATTCAGGACAACAACAAATAAAATAAGGGTTTATATATCCGGGGTGGATTATTACCTGGAGGGGAAAGACAATTTTATTGTAGGGGTAAATAACAGTTATATTAGTGGGGTGATATTATCTCGAAGCTTAAGCAGTAAAGCCATAAATATACCTATGGCTATAACTGATAGACGGGCGACTAAAACTAAATTACTGATTTTCAACCATTAGCTTGTAGATGCGTTCCAGATCGTCAAGTTCATTAACGCGGATTAATAACTTTTTCTGTTCTAATTCAAATACCAGTACACCGTCTTCTGACAGGTTCATGCTACGGATCCTGTCGTAGGTGATGAAGGTATTCGCGAAATAAAAACCCTTCGGTTTGAACAGCATTTTTGGCCAGCGGATGAACGAAAGATAGAAAGCAATCAGGCCAAGACCAATTAACAGGTAATTCGTTACAGCAGTACCATTAGCATGGATATTGTTATATAGCAGGATAACCAGCAGACCGATGAAGATAATGGAATCCAGCTTATTGCGGCGTCTGAGATTCACACGCAGCCGCGTTTCACCATTTTTAGTCCCCATGATGAACTCATCGAAGATGGCGTAGGCCAGTAACAGGAGGATGAATAGCGCGAGGACAATATCGGTAACAGACATGAAAACTCCAGCTTACGGTCACAAAAGGCAAATCAAAAAACAGCAAAATCAGGTTATAAAAAAAACCGGGGGAATGATCCCCCGGCTTAGCGGTTATCAGAGCCCTAACAGGCCAATCCAGTAACCGAAGATACCGATGGCGAAGAAGCCAACGATGATCCACAAGGCGTTAACTTTCTTACGCAGCAGCCACATACAGCCGAAGGTCAGCAGTAATGGCACCAGACCAGGCATCAGCTGATCCAGAATCGTCTGGACAGTGGTAACCGTAGTATGGCCTGTCTGGTCGGTGATTTTCGACACCACCAGCGGAATATTAACGTGCGTCCATTTATTAACCAGGGCCCCCATGACAAAGAGGCCGAGAATTGACGCCCCCTCAGTCAGTTTCTGCAGGAAGCCGCCGCCCATATCGTTAACGATATCGACACCTTTTTTGTAGCCGTAAGACACGCCGTAGTAACGGGTCAGCAGACGTACAAGGTTAAACAGAACGAAGAACAGTAACGGACCCAGCAGGCTGCCGGTCATCGCGATACCTGCGCCGAGTGCAGCAAACACCGGACGTACAGTACCCCAGAAGATCGGGTCACCCACACCGGCCAGAGGACCCATCAGACCCACTTTCAGGCCGTTGATGGCCGCGTCGTCGATAGGTGCGCCGTTAGCACGCTGTTCTTCCATCGCAAGCGTTACACCCAGAACCGGGGCAGCAACGTAAGGATGGGTGTTAAAGAATTCCAGGTGGCGTTTGATAGCCGCTTTGCGATCGTCATTGTTTTCAGGGTAGAGACGACGGATGGCAGGCACCATACAGAAGCAGAAGCCCAGAGCCTGCATACGTTCGAAGTTCCATGACCCCTGGAAAAGGTTGGAGCGCATAAACACACCGCGAATATCGCTGGCCGTGAGTTTTTTAACTGCAGTTTGATCAACCATGTCCTTCACCCTTAATCCAATTCGTTGTCGAGATCGTTAACACCCGGTGCCGCCGCTGCTTGCGCAGACTTGTTGTATTTCGGGCTCAACTGGATGTAAAGAACAGCCATCACCACACCAATCACACCCAGTGCAACCAGGTTGAAGTTGGTGAACGCGGCAGTAACGAAACCAAGGTAGAAGAATGGCATCAGGTAGCCAGCACGCATCATGTTGATAACCATGGCGTAACCCACCACGACGATCATACCACCAGCAATGTTCAGACCGTTGGTGACCACTTCAGGGATAGAAGCCAGCAAGTCATGAACGATTGCAGTACCCACAGACACAGCAACAATCACTGCAGGGATTGCGATACGCATTGCCTGAAGGATCAGCGCAGAAACGTGGATCCAGGTAATGGCGTTCAGATTACCTTTCTCAGCCGCTTTATCCGCTGCGTGCTGGAAGGCAACAGTGATAGTACGAACGATAATGGTTAATACCTGACCGGCAGCCGCCAGCGGGATAGCCAGTGCGATACCGGCACCGACGGACTGTCCACCTGCGATAACCAGAATGGTAGAAATGATAGAGGCGAGGGCGGCATCCGGCGCAACAGCAGCACCGATGTTCATCCAGCCAAGTGCAATCATTTCCAAAGTACCACCGATGATGATCCCGGTTTTAACATCACCAAGAACAAAACCGATCAAAGTACAGGCAACTAACGGGCGGTGAAACTGAAATTCATCCAGGATCGAACCCATCCCGGCAATACATGCAACAATAAATATCAGCACAATTTGTAGTGTGGTGATCTCCATTGCACTTCTCCTATGACCAAAGGACGCTGAGTATAAACAGGCACATCAGGCAGATAACGTTGAGGGAATCTGCACAATTTCGATGTGCTTATTAATTCATCTTATTAATGAGATCCATCATCTTGAGGCGGGAGTCTGTAGAGACTTTACGCACTTCAAGTTCGATACCTTTTTCATTCAATTTCTTGAATGATTCGATATCTTTTTCGTCGACAGATACTGCGTTATTCACCTGAGTTTTACCCTGACGGAAAGCCATACCACCGATGTTTACGGTAGTGATTTTCACGCCACCCTCAACTAAACGCAGAACGTCAGTCGGGTTAGTGAATAACAACATCACGCGGTCGCCAGCGTATTTTGGGTTATCCCAGACACGGATGGCTTTCGCAACGTCGACAACGTGTGCAGTAACACCAGGAGGAGCAACCTGAGTCAGTAACGTTTTACGCACGGTATCGGCAGCCACTTCGTCGCTGACAACAATAATGCGGGTCACGTTGGTTTCTTTGGTCCAGCGGGTCGCTACCTGGCCATGAATCAAACGGTCATCGATACGGGCGAGGCCGATTTTCATATGGTCGTTCGGGCCGGCAGGTTTCGCCGGGGCGGCTGCTTTTGGCGCAGGGGCGGCAACAGGGGCAACGGCTGCAGGCTCAGGGGCTTTCAGCGCTTTCACACCGATACGACCTGTTTCTACTGCAATGGCAACCAGTTCTGCGAAAGAAGGGTTGTCATCGCGAGCCATGAAAGTCTCTGCCAGCATCGGGATGTTAACGCCAGTGACAACTTCGTAATTTTCTTTATCGACAACAATACGGCTGGCGGCATTGAACGGGCTGCCACCCCAGGTGTCGACCAGGAAAAGGACGCCGCTGCTGGTGTCTAAACCACCCAACTTTGCCGTGTACTTTTCGATCAGGGTTTCGGCGTTCTCGCCGGGAACGAAATCGATATAGGCGACATTATCTTGTTCACCTAAAATCATTTCCGCTGTTTTCAGCAGCTGCTCAGCTGCTGACCCGTGCGTGCCGATGATAATAGCAATACTCACTCGCTACCTCCTCTGTTAACTCTTGAAAAGAGTTATGCACATAAGTAATGGTGCTGATGATATCCGCCCGTTTTTATTCCTGAGGCGGACAGGGCAATCCCTGCGTACTAACGTTCCTTAATTTCTGATAAGACTGCGAAACAGTAAAATGGCAGAACCTCAACAGGTTGTGCGACGTGATTTATTTTAGTGTGCGAAAAAATAATTTTTGTGACGGTTGTCCGTTATTCAACGACGTATTGTGAATACGTTTTCACATTGCACATTAAAACAGCATAGATGTTTCAAAATGATGCGGATCGTAAAAAATCACACTTTATTCAAATAATCATTCCTGATAGAGTGATTTTCCGAATCATTGAACAGGAGTACCGGGCCTCAGCCCTCCCTATGGACTGTCACCGACGTCACTATTCTTCGCTTTATCACCTCATTCTTACCGGCAAATCCGCCCCAATAGGCCTGATTACTGCCGCACTGAAACCGCTTTCATCTGACATTTTTGTCGTGACTCCTTCTGGCAAGTCTTCTGACCGCCTGACGTCACGCGTTTCTTTGCGTCATTTTTCTTTAACTCATTGCGGAGTCTGACATGGAATTTTTGATGGACCCTTCAATCTGGGTCGGTTTGCTGACGCTTGTCGTACTGGAAATTGTTCTGGGTATCGACAACCTTGTTTTTATTGCCATTCTTGCAGATAAACTGCCGCCTAAGCAGCGTGATAAGGCCCGTATTATTGGTCTTTCGCTGGCGCTGATTATGCGCCTTGGCCTGCTGTCGCTGATTTCGTGGATGGTCAAACTGACCACGCCGCTGTTTAGCATTGCGCAGTTCAGCTTCTCAGGGCGGGATCTGATCCTGCTGGTTGGTGGTTTGTTCCTGTTGTTTAAAGCCACAACTGAGTTGCACGAGCGGCTGGAAGGGCATGACGAACAGGGAACACCGAATCGCGGCTATGCCAGTTTCTGGTCCGTGGTGGCGCAGATTGTGGTGCTCGACGCGGTCTTCTCGCTGGATGCCGTCATAACCGCAGTGGGTATGGTGAATAATCTGGCTGTAATGATGACGGCCGTGGTGATTGCCATGGGTGTGATGTTACTGGCGTCCAAATCGCTGACGCGTTTTGTGAATAATCATCCGACGGTAGTGGTGCTGTGTCTCAGCTTCCTGCTGATGATTGGTCTGAGCCTGATAGCGGAAGGTTTTGGTTTCCATATTCCTAAGGGTTACCTGTACGCGGCAATCGGCTTCTCTATTCTGATTGAATTGTTCAACCAGATTGCGCGCCGCAACTTCCTGAAAAGCCAGTCTACCCGTCCGATGCGTGAGCGTACCGCCGAGGCCATTCAGCGTCTGATGGGCGGGAAACGCCAGCATCAGAACGAAGATGAACCGGTCGGTGATGTCCTGCCGGCATCAGAAGCTTTTGCAGAAGAAGAACGTCATATGATCACCGGTGTTCTGACACTGGCATCGCGTTCCCTGCGCAGCATCATGACGCCACGCACTGAGATTTCGTGGGTGGACTGTGAAAAGTCACCGGCTGAAATCCGTAATCAGCTGCTGGATACCCCGCACAGTTTGTTCCCGATTTGCCGCCATTCTCTGGATGACTTGATCGGTGTGGTGCGGGCGAAAGACCTGCTGGTCGCGCTGGAAAACGGTGAGAGCATCGTGGCTTTTGCTGAAAAAACGCCGCCGATTGTGGTACCGGAAACCATGGATGTCATCAACCTGCTGGCGGTATTACGTAAAGCCAAAGGTCGTCTGGTGGTGGTGAGCAACGAGTTTGGTGTGATTCAGGGGCTGGTGACGCCGCTGGACGTGCTGGAAGCCATCGCCGGTGAGTTCCCGGACGAAGATGAAACGCCAGACGTGATTGCTGACGGAGAGTCCTGGATAGCGAAAGGCGGCACAGACTTGCACCTTCTTCAGCAAATCCTCGATGTCAAAAATCTGGTGAATGCCGATGATGATTTTGCTTCGCTGGCCGGATTACTGCTCTCGAAATCAGGCCAGATGCCTGTCGCGGGCGAAGTGATTGAAATGGCGTCGCTGCATTTTGAAATCCTCGAGGTGACAGATTACCGTATCGAGCGTGTGCGCATCACCCGGATTAAGTCAGAAGACGTGTGGGACGAAAACCACTAAATCTGGCGTAATATCTGAATGTAAAACGGCGACTCCGGTCGCCGTTTTTTATACCTGAAATAGCATGAAGAATGCGGGATCAGACCGCGCCCTGAATATTCTGAGGTTCCATATTTTGAGTCGATTTCCGGTAACGCTCCAGCCAGACCGGGAACACTTCTATCGGCATCGGGCGTGCAAAGTAGTAGCCCTGCAACGAATCCACTTTGCGCTTACGCAGATAATCAACTTGTTCGCGGGTTTCCACCCCTTCGGCAATCAGCTTTAAATTCAGGCGTTGTGCCAGCGTGATAATAGTATCCGTGACGGTTGCATTGATCGCATCCGTACCGATGGAGGCCGTAAACGCCTGATCAATCTTCAGCACGTCCGGGTTTAGCGTTTTGAGATAACTCAGCGAACTGTGGCCGGTACCAAAATCATCAATAGCCAGCAGGATCCCCATCTCTTTCAGCTGCGAAATTTCCGCAGCCCGCAATTCCTGAAGACGCGTGCGCTCGGTCAGTTCAAGCATCAGGGAAACCGAAGGCTGCGCCGGAAGCCACAGTTTGCGGATATCATCCACGATTTCCATATTATTGAAGTGCTGAGCCGCCACGTTAATGCTGACATAAAAACCCGGAGTAGCCGGGAAGACCGCCAGATTATCGGCAACGGTTTTAATCAGATAGCGGGTTAGCGAGATAATTAATCCGTGCTGTTCAGCCAGCGGAATAAAGACATCAGGCGATACCCATTCCTGTCTGCGGTTTTTCCAGCGCATCAGCGTTTCCACACCGATACAGCGCCCGTCATCACTGTTAATAATCGGCTGACAATAGACCTTAAATTCGCGGTGCGAAATGCCGTGACTGATCGGATAGGCCAGGCTTATCCGGCTGCCGGAAAGCAGATACACCGCGGTTGCCGTCAGCAGACTGATTAACACTGAAAGTGGCAGATGCGAAGGGAGTTCGTTCCAGGCCAGTTCGCTGGCTTTTTCTCCAAAAATAGAGACCGAGAAATCATATTTTTGCGATTGCTCGCTCAGTAGCGGAGGTTGCGGAAGGTTATTGCTGCTGATTATCTCATTTTTGCCATATTCGAGATTTTGCTTCCCGACGTTTAATACAATATGGCTGGCGTAAGGAGGCTGCGGTTCGAGCAGGAAATTCGACAATATGCCGATGTTATAAACAAACAGCTCGCCGTTGCGATTATCCGGCGTGGAGGGATGCCACAGAATGAGCGTCGGGGTGTCCACGCGACTCCATTTTGACGCGCGAAGTTCAAGCTGTGTTATTCCCAGAGAAAAAGACGGTAACGTATCGCTGAGGCTAAGATCCAGCGGGCCGACAAGACTTGAACAGATGAGTTTGCCGTCACTGACCAGGCTGATTGAGCGCAGCGTCTGCATACGGGCGACATTTTGCTGCAGGATGGGTTGCAGAACATTACAACCGAGAGTCAGATCCAGAGGAACCGCTTTCCCCGCAGGTGACGCAGGTTCGAGTAGTTTTTCCAGCTTTTGGACGGTATGAAGCGCGACATGTTGTTGGTCTTCTGCGATGACCTGAGCTTGTTCGTAAATTCGAATGCCAAGAGTCAGAAGCAAAGTACATATCCCCATCGCGCAGGCAAGCGCAATGCGATAGTAGCGATACTTCGCAAGTCCGGTCTGGGAGAACAGCATCGTTCTAATCCTTTTATCCCGTGTTAATTGCAGGCTCAAAATTATTTTTTTAAAGGTTTACCGATGCGTAACAGCCAGTGTGTTTTAGTTGATAGTAGCTGTAAATCGTCGGATGCTCTGCCTGAGTTGCGGAAAAAACACTCATTTCCTGCGTTAAAACTAAAGAAAATCAGCCTAAGTGACGTTGTCACTTAAATTTTTTCTGTCAGTCCCGGCATTTATTATTCTGTATTCAGAGGCTCACTGATCGGGAAAATCAGGCGGAAAACAGCATGCCGTACCTGCAGGGCATATTGCAAGTAACACTTCCATTATGTATTGATAATACAACAGGTTGTCGTTAGCGAAGGTTTTATTGCTGCCTGCTGTCGTCCGGCTGGTATTTCCTGCGGCAAAACGGCTGAAAATACTTCAGCTGAAGTACCGCAGGAAACCGCTAAATCAACGACATCAGCGTCAGTCGCACTGAACCTTAATAGCCAAACCACCACGCGAAGTTTCACGGTATTTTGAATTCATATCTTTACCGGTTTCGTACATGGTTTCGATCACTTTATCCAGAGAAACTCTTGGCTCGCTGGTACGGCGTAACGCCATTCGGGCCGAGTTAATCGCTTTTACGGAAGCAATGGCATTACGTTCAATGCACGGCACCTGAACCTGTCCGGCCACCGGATCACAAGTCAGACCGAGATTGTGCTCCATACCAATTTCAGCAGCGACACACACTTGTTCCGGGCTGCCGCCGAGCAGTTCCGTCAGACCAGCGGCTGCCATCGAACACGCCACGCCCACTTCGCCCTGGCAACCGACTTCTGCACCTGAGATCGACGCATTCATTTTATACAGAATGCCGATAGCGCCGGAAGTCAGGAAATAGCGCAGGTAAATGTCCGGGCTGACCGACTGAATAAACTGGTCATAATAGGCCAGCACCGCCGGCACAATGCCGCACGCGCCGTTGGTCGGTGCCGTCACAACACGTCCGCCTGCAGCGTTTTCTTCATTAACTGCCAGTGCAAACATGTTTACCCAGTCGATCACATTCATTGGGTCGCTGGAGAGTTTGTCATTGGAAACCAGCATACGGCGCAGGGCAGAAGCACGACGCGGAACCCGCAACGGGCCCGGCAGCACGCCTTCGGTGTTCAGACCGCGATCGATACACGCCTGCATGGTGTGCCAGATCTTCTCGAAATACTGGTCAATTTCCTGCTTGCTGTGTTGCGCCAGTTCGTTCTGCATCACCAGTCCGGATAATGACAGCCCGGTTTCCTTGCACTTGGCCAGCATTTCACTGGCCGAATTAAAGCTGTAAGGCACCGTGACTTCATCGAGAACCGGCTGACCGAAATGTTCGTCATCGACGATAAAACCGCCGCCAACAGAATAATACGTTTTGCTGTAAATCATTTTATCGCCAGCAAAAGCATGAATTTGCATGGCATTCTCGTGTCGCGGCAAATTCTCACCGCGGAACACCATGCCGGTATCGCGCGGGAAATCCACTTCATGCTGGGTTGTGCCCAGCGGCAACCGCTCACGTTGCTCAACGTCGCGGATAAAATGTGGAATGCCGTCAATGTCGACGGTGTCTGGCTGGTTACCGGCCAGGCCCAGAATAATGGCGATATCTGTGTGGTGGCCTTTGCCTGTCAGGGACAAAGAACCAAAAACGTCCACGGCGACACGCGTAACGGCAGGCATCATGCCCTTTTCCAGCAGGTCATCAGCGAACTGTTTACCGGCTTTCATCGGGCCCAAAGTATGGGAACTGGAAGGGCCAATCCCGACCTTGAACATGTCGAAAACGCTAATCACGTCGAATACTCCTGTAATAGATTGCGGCAGGGAACGGGATCCCTGGCTTCCATAAATGAACAACGGCGAGATGTCGTCGTTATGGACGGCTCTCTTGTTCTTATGGATAGACTTATAGTTTAAAAGGGCTGAGAGGCAAAAGTTTCATTTTTCGCATGAAATAAACTTATTTGATGCAAAAGTGTGATCGCTATGTAATCAGGGCGCTCAGACTTCAACCTGTCCGGCGAGCTGGCGGATGATGGCGGCGGTGAGACCCCAGACAAATTGCTGCTGATACCAGGATAAATACACGCGGTGATGAATGCCCCGGCGATGGATATCCAGAGGGTGATAACGCGCCAGATCAAAGGCTTCCCGCAGCGGCATTTCAAACAGCTCGGCGACCTCATCTTCAGCCGGATGCAGCGGTACATCGACGGGCAACAGTCCGACGACCGGCGTGACCCGAAAACCGCTGCTGCTGTCTTGTGGCGAAAGCGTGCCTAATACATAAACCTGTTCTGGCGGAATGGCGACTTCTTCCTGTGCTTCACGCAGGGCGGTGGCGATGATCGACGCGTCAGAGGCATCCGCCGCGCCGCCGGGAAAAGCGACCTGTCCGGCGTGTTTACGCAGCTGATCAGAGCGGCGTGTCAGTAAAAGCGTCGGCTCGGGGCGGCAAATAATCGGGATCAGCACGGCAGCATGACGGGTTCCGCGCAGCGCCGGAGCGGGCTGGCGCGGTTGCTGCAACTGAAAGCGCAAAATAAAATCTTCCACGGCGGGGGAAAGTGTCTGAATTGGCGCGTGCTGTTCCAGCAATGTCACGATTGTGCTTCTCCTAACAGAGGCAGAATACGGGCAATCTTATCAAAAGTTTCCTGATATTCTGCCTGTTCCTGACTGTCCGCCACAATCCCTCCGCCTGCCCAGCAATGAATTTTTCCTTGTGACGTGAGCAGTGTGCGGATGGTGATGTTGCTGTCCATGGTGCCGCAACAGCTGATATACGCGATGCTGCCGCAATAGCCATTACGACGATGTGGCTCAAGTTCTTCAATGATTTCCATCGCCCGTACCTTCGGCGCGCCGGTAATGGAACCACCGGGGAAACAGGCGCGTAACAAGGCGGCGGGATGGCAATCTTGAGGTAACTGCGCGGTGATTGTGCTGACCAGATGATGTACCGCCGGGAAAGGTTCAACCACAAACAGCTCCGGCACGCGTACGCTGCCGGGTACCGCGACGCGCCCGATGTCATTACGCAGCAAATCAACAATCATCAGGTTTTCAGCGCGATCTTTCTCCGATCCCGCCAGCCGTTCTGCCTGTCGTGCATCTTCCGCCGGATCTTCGCAGCGCGGCAGGGTGCCTTTAATCGGACGTGTCTGGATTTGATGTTCTTTCAGCCAGATAAAGCGCTCCGGCGAGAGACTGATCACGGCGTTTTCCGGCAGACGCAAAAACGCTGAGAATGGCGCGCGGTTGGCCTGATTCAGACGCAGAAAAGCCTGCCATTCATCGCCGCTGTAATCCGTTGAAAATCGTTGCGCTAGATTTATCTGATAACAATCGCCGCTGCGGATATATTCCTGAATCTGCCTGAATTTTTGTCCGTATTGTTCACGGCTCATATTTGCCTGCCACGACGCATTCAGTCGGAAAGGCGCTGGCGCAGAGCGAATTCGATTATGCTCATCAAGCCAGCGCAAACGGGCAGAAATATCCCCATGACAAATCAGCGTAAGGCGCTGCAAATGATGATCGGCAACCAGCGCCCAATCGTAAATTCCGACAGCCATATCCGGCAGTTCAATATCGCGCTCCGCGATTTGTGGCAAATCCTCAATGCAGCGTCCTAAATCATAGCCGAACAATCCGAGAGCGCCGCCAAGAAACGGAAAATCCGGCGAGCTTTCCGCGTGCAGTCCGCAGGCCGCCAGCTGTTCTTTGAGCAGCGAAAAGGGATCGTCATTCCGGGAATGCTGCACGCCATGTTGTTCAATCTGCGTCAGCCCGCCACGGGTGGTCAGGGTTATCAGCGGGTCAGCCACCAGAATATCAAAACGGTTATGCTGATGTTGCGCGGAGCCTGAATGTAAAAGCATCGCCCAGGGCAGGGCCGAAAGCGGTGTGAAGCGCGCTGTCAGGGCATCTGGCTGATAAGGTAATGAATGAAAAACAACAGACTGGGTGACTTGCATGGCAGGTTTGAGCTTCTCTGGCGCGGTGACGTATTTTAGGCCGATCCTAACACAGATCCGGTGACCTGAAAGCAGCGCAGGCGATTTGCGTTAATAAGGCGTATACTGTGCAACCCCGCATTGCGCGGGCTTTTGTTATCTTCTTTGCACTCATAAATGTGCACCAATCAATGCACAACAGGAAACTCCCATGCTGACAGGTATGCCTTCACTTTCACATCAGGAACAAGAACAGGCCGCCGATCGTATCCGCCAGTTAATGGAAACCGGTATGAGCAGTGGCGAAGCCATTGCGACCGTTGCGGCAGAAATCCGCGCGAAGCATCAGGGCGATCGCGTGACCGTCATTTTTGATGACGAAGACGACGAATAAAACTGGCTGACAGTTTGCGTCGCGGCTTGCGTCGCGACAAAGAAAAACCGGACCCTTTTCAGGCGTCCGGTTTTTTTTCGTCTCAGCGTTGTGAACGCTTAGCCTTTAACAATCACCGCTGCAGCCGCTTGTTTGGCCTGTTCAACGGCTTCTTCAACATTGTCTGCAATCGCCAGGGCCACGCCCAGACGGCGTTTACCGCTGATTTCCGGTTTGCCAAACAGACGCACCTGATTGAAACCAGTTAGCGCATTTTCCAGACCGCTGAAGGTGACATTGTTGCTGGTAAGCTCAGGCAGAATGACGGCGGATGCAGAAGGGCCGAACTGGCGGATTTTCCCCACCGGCAGGCCGAGGAAGGCGCGCACGTGCAGCGCAAACTCAGACAGATCCTGAGAAATCAGTGTCACCATGCCGGTGTCGTGTGGGCGAGGGGAGACTTCGCTGAAGACAACATCATCGCCACAAACAAACAGCTCAACGCCGAACAGGCCTTTACCGCCCAGCGCTTTCACGACTTTTTCTGCGATATCTTTGGCACGCTGTAACGCCAGTTCTGTCATCTGTTGCGGCTGCCAGGATTCACGGTAATCACCGTCTTCCTGACGGTGACCGATTGGCGCGCAGAAGTGAATGCCGTCAACGGCACTGATGGTCAGCAACGTGATTTCAAAATCAAACTTCACCAGACCTTCAACAATCACGCGTCCGCCGCCTGCACGCCCGCCTTGCTGCGCATAATCCCATGCGGTCTGCAACTGGTCGGCACCGCGGATCAGGCTCTGACCTTTACCCGAAGAACTCATGACTGGTTTGATAATGCACGGATAACCGATAGCATCGACGGCCTGACGGAAAGACGTTTCATCGTCAGCGAACTGATACGTCGATGTCGGCAATTTCAGAGTTTCGGCAGCCAGACGGCGGATACCTTCGCGGTTCATGGTCAGGCGGGTCGCTTCGGCACAAGGCACGACGTTGTGGCCTTGTTTTTCCAGCTCTACCAACATGCTGGTGGCGATAGCTTCGATTTCCGGCACGATAAAATCAGGGCGTTCGGTTTCGATAACCGCTTTCAGCGCATCGCCGTCGAGCATGTTAATCACATGGCTGCGATGAGCGACCTGCATTGCCGGTGCATCGGCGTAGCGATCGACCGCAATCACTTCCAGGCCAAGACGCTGACATTCGATGGCCACTTCTTTACCCAGCTCGCCAGAGCCTAATAACATGACGCGTGTGGCGCCGGTGCGCAGTGCAGTACCAATGGTTAACATAGCTTCGTACCCAAATCTGAGATGAGTGATAACAGGAATTTCGGCGCGCAGTATATCTGAAATATTTGACGACGAAAACGATTGCGCGGCGCATAAGATAAAATTCTCAGGATAACAAAAAGGTGTTTTGAAGGATTTTTTCAGCCTGTTTTCTGCCGTTTAAGGCAGCCGTCGAGCGTCTCTGTTATCATTTAGCCAAACCATGGCGTCAGACTTCCTGCCGCTGCCCCGATTTTTGCCTCACATAAAGAGTTATCGCCTTGAGCACGCATTCCTTTTCTGCCCTGACATTGCCCGCTGAGCAACTTTCCAACCTGAATGAATTGGGTTACACCGAAATGACCCCGATTCAGGAAGCCTCTTTGCCTGCTATTCTACAAGGTCAGGACGTTCGCGCCAAAGCCAAAACCGGCAGCGGCAAAACGGCCGCCTTTGGTATCGGTTTGCTGAACAGCATTACCGTTTCACAGTTTGTTGCTCAGGCGCTGGTGCTGTGTCCGACCCGTGAACTGGCCGACCAGGTCAGCAAAGAGTTACGCCGTCTGGCGCGCTTTACCCAGAACATCAAAATTCTGACCCTCTGTGGTGGCCAGCCGATCGGGCCACAGCTCGAATCGCTGGTGCATCCGCCACACATCGTAGTAGGTACACCGGGCCGTATTCAGGAACATCTGCGTAAAGGCACCCTCAAGCTCGATGAACTGAAAGTGCTGGTACTGGATGAAGCCGACCGCATGCTGGACATGGGCTTTAGCGAAGATATCGAAGATGTGGTCAGTTATACGCCGCAGGATCGTCAGACGCTGCTGTTCTCCGCGACCTATCCGGACGGCATTGAGCGCATCAGTTCCAAATTCCAGCGTCAGCCGCTGAAAGTGGAAATAGAAGGCGAAGACGACATTGCTGATATTCAGCAGGTCTTTATCGAAGCGGATAAACATCAGCGCCTGTCGCTGCTGGCCGCAGTGCTATATCAGCACCAGCCAACGTCGTGCGTGGTGTTCTGTAACACCAAACGCGATTGTCAGGATGTCTGTGATGACCTGAAGGCAAAAGGCATCAGTGCGCTGGCGCTGAACGGTGACCTCGAACAGCGCGACCGCGACCGCGTGTTGGTGCGTTTCTCTAACGGCAGCTGTCGTGTGCTGGTGGCGACGGATGTGGCCGCGCGTGGACTGGACATCAAACAGTTAGCTCTGGTAATCAACTACGAACTCTCTTTCGACCCGGAAGTTCACGTTCACCGCGTTGGCCGTACCGGTCGTGCGGGAACGAGTGGTATGGCTGTCAGCCTGGTAACGCCGCAGGAAATGCCGCGAGTGACCGCGCTGGAAGATTACACCCGTCAGCGTTTCACCTGGCAGCCTGCCGCGCAGGCACTGGCCGCAACGCCGGTGGCGCTGGATCCTGAAATGGCAACATTGTGTATTGATGGCGGCCGTAAAGCTAAGATTCGTCCCGGCGATATTCTGGGTGCCCTGACAGGTGATGCGGGACTGACCGCCGCTGAAGTCGGTAAAATCGATATGTTCCCGGTACACGCCTATGTTGCGATCCGCCAGAAAAGCGCGAAGAAAGCATTACAGCGTTTGCAGGAAGGAAAAATCAAAGGCAAAAACTGTAAGGCCATTATTTTACGTTAAGAGTTTGTCTTAGCATCGGGCGTCTTGTTGTTAATGTTGTGTTATTGCCTTGTTGAGGATTATATTATCTAACGCAAGCGATGACCTTGTATTCCGTAGGGCTATTTTTTACAAGGCCAGCGACTCCGGCAAGGTCAACTGAATGAACGACAAGGACTGGGAAGACGAACGATGAAAAAGATAATCTTGGGCGTTGCGATGGCCGTTGCAGGAATGAGCGGCCTGAGCCAGGTGGCACAGGCTGATGAGCCTGAAGTGAGAACGGCAACGGTCACACCGTGTTCCACCGCCACTAAAGACGATGTAGCGGCGCTGGTAAAACGTGATTTCCTGCAAAACCGTATTCCGCGCTGGGATGCGGATAAAAAAGTGCTGGGCACTTCCACGCCGGTTGCGTGGGTAGTGACGGACAGCATCAGCGGCACTAATGCGAAATGGGATATCCCGCTGAAAGTGCGTGGCGATCACACCGATAAAACCTATCAGGTGACCCTCAACTGTCAGATTGGCGAAATCAGCTACAGCGCGCCGTTATAAGTACCGACTGCGTCCGTTAATCCATAGCGGACGCATTATTTCCCCCGCATTGACGTCTCTTGGTTTCCCTGTCTAAACCTGTCACTCTTGTTACACCGCAAAGAGGACAAAGAGATCCCGAGATGATGACACCTCCAAAGGCTGAAAAACGCCCGCAAACCCTGAGTATTCACGGTGATAACCGTGTCGATAACTATTACTGGCTGCGTGACGATGACCGCGCCGATCCTCAGGTTCTGGCCTATCTGACGGCTGAAAATGAATTTACTGAACAGGCCATGCAGCCACAGCAGGCACTGCGCGAAACGCTGTATGGCGAAATGGTGGCCCGCATTGCACAGCAGGATCATTCCGTTCCCTACGTGAAACACGGTTATCGCTATCAGACCCGCTATGAGCCGGGCAACGAGTACGCCATTTATCTGCGCCAGCCTGCTGCTGAACACGAAAACTGGAACACGCTGATTGATGGCAATGAGCGCGCCAAAGACAGTGAGTTTTATACACTGGGCGGTCTGGATATCAGCCCTGATAATCAGCTGATGGCCGTGGCGGAAGACTTTCTTTCGCGCCGTCAGTATGACATCCGCTTCAAAAAACTTGATGATGAAACCTGGACTGACGATCTGCTGAAAAACACTTCCGGCAGCAGCGAATGGGCGAACGATTCTCAGACGCTGTATTACGTGCGCAAGCACAAGAAAACGTTGCTGCCGTATCAGGTTTATCGCCACGTAGTCGGTACTGATCCGAAAACCGATAAACTGGTGTACGAAGAAAAAGACGACACCTTTTACGTCGGGCTGGATAAAACCACATCCGAAAAATACATTCTGATCCACCTCGACAGCACTACGACGTCAGAGATCTTACTCCTGGATGCTGATGATCCGCAGGCCAAACCGCAGGTCTTCCTCTCACGTCGGAAAGATCACGAGTACGCGCTCGATCATTACCTTGGGCATTTCTACATTCGCTCTAATAAAGACGGTAAAAACTTCGGGCTGTATAAAAGTGAAGACGGGGTAGAGGCAAACTGGCAGACCCTGATTGCGCCGCGCATTGAAGTGATGCTTGAAGGCTTTAGCCTGTTCCGTGACTGGCTGGTAGTGGAAGAACGTCATCAGGGGCTGACGCAGTTGCGCCAGATCCACTGGAAAACCGGTGAAGAAAAATCGCTGGCGTTTGATGACCCGACGTATACCACCTGGCTGGCGTACAATCCGGAACCTGATACCTCACTGCTGCGCTATGGCTATTCCTCGATGACTATGCCGAGCTCGTTGTTCGAACTGGATCTCGATACGCATGACCGTACGCTACTCAAACAGCAGGAAGTGAAAGATTTCGATGCGGCGAATTACCGCAGTGAACGCGTCTGGGTCACGGCGCGCGATGGCGTGAAAGTGCCCGTATCGCTGGTATATCGTCGTGAGCTGTTTAAGCCGAATGAAAATCCGTTACTGGTTTACGGCTACGGTTCCTATGGCAGCAGCATGGATCCGGCGTTCAGCGGCAGTCGCCTAAGTTTACTGGATCGCGGTTTTGTTTTTGCACTGGCACACATTCGCGGCGGGGCGGAGCTCGGCCAGCAATGGTACGACGACGGAAAACTGTTTAACAAACTCAACACATTCCATGATTTCATTGATGTGACCAAAGGACTGGTAGCCGAAGGTTATGGCGATGCCGGACAGGTCTTTGCGATGGGCGGAAGTGCGGGCGGCTTACTGATGGGCGCAATCATTAATCAGGCGCCGGAGCTTTATCACGGCATCGTGGCGCAGGTTCCGTTCGTTGACGTCGTGACGACTATGCTTGATGAGTCTATTCCGCTGACAACCGGTGAATACGACGAGTGGGGTAATCCGAACGATAAAGCCTATTACGACTATATGTTGCAATACAGCCCATACGATCAGGTCCGCGCGCAGGCCTATCCGCACATGCTGGTGACTACTGGTCTGCATGATTCTCAGGTGCAATATTGGGAACCAGCGAAATGGGTGGCGAAATTACGTGATCTCAAAACTGACGACAATCAGTTGCTGATGCATACCGATATGGATTCCGGGCATGGTGGTAAATCCGGCCGATTCAAAGCTTATGAAGATATCGCGCTGGAATACGCTTTTGTGCTGGCGCTGGCAGGAAAGTAATGTAATTTCTCTCCTTAGTATTTCGGGTCACAGCCAACGCCGCTGCGGCTCGAAGTATAAAAGGGAATAAAAAAACCCGCTCTCGGCGGGTTTGATCTACGAAGTACATTGTTAAGCGGAAGCTTTCTTAGCTTTTTTCTCAGCCTTTTTTTCGGCCGGGGTTTTCAATGGCTTTTTCTTCGCATTCTTTTTGCTATCCATTCCTTTACTCATAATTGCCTCTCTTAAAGCGGGTGGATTGGGTTGCTCACCTATTTACTGCCTAATTCGGGCCAGTTGCAAGCACCTTTGTGCATCCCACAATACTTTACAGAGGTGGAGCATTTCACCGGCTGGCGAGTGGTGCAATCAAATTGCGCGATAAGTATGCGAACGGCATACAAAACAATGGTTTTTGGACATAACCACTTGTTGTAAGTGGGCCGATGCGCTGTTATTAACGTGTAAGCACATTTATCAATACACTGGCCGAATAGAACAGGAAATGTCATGCCAAAATTAAAAGGGTTGTATCCGCCGCTGGAAGCCTATGCCAGTGGCATGCTTGATACAGGTGATGGTCACCAGATTTACTGGGAACGCAGCGGAAACCCGGAAGGCAAACCGGCGGTGTTTATTCATGGCGGACCGGGCGGGGGATGCTCATCGGTGCATCGTCAGCTGTTTGACGCCAATGATTATGACGTCATGCTGTTTGACCAGCGTGGCTGTGGACGCTCTAAACCTCACGCCAGCCTCGACAACAACACAACCTGGCATCTGGTCGACGATATTGAACGTTTGCGTAAACTGGCCGGTGTCGATAAATGGCTGGTTTTCGGGGGTTCCTGGGGCTCGACGCTGGCACTGGCATACGCCCAAACGCATCCTGAACGCGTCAGCGAGATGGTTCTGCGGGGTATTTTCACGCTGCGTAAACAGGAACTGACCTGGTATTACCAGGACGGCGCCTCACGTTTTTTCCCTGAAAAATGGCAACGTATTTTGTCGATTCTTTCGCAAGACGAACGCAAGGACGTGATTGCATCGTACCGCGCCCGTCTGACTTCTGACGATCGCGCTGTTCAGCTAGAAGCGGCTAAAATCTGGAGTTTATGGGAAGGGGAGACGGTAACGCTAATGCCTGCGGAAGGCGCGTCGTCCTTTGGCGAAGACAATTTCGCGCTGGCTTTTGCCCGCATTGAAAACCATTACTTCACGCACATGGGCTTTTTAGAAACGGATGACCAGTTGCTGAAAAATATAGATCGCATCCGCCATATTCCGGCAGTGATTGTTCATGGCCGCTATGATATGGCCTGTCAGGTGCAAAACGCCTGGGATCTGGCGCAGGCATGGCCGGAAGCGGACCTGCATATTATCGAAGGGGCAGGGCACTCGTTTGATGAGCCTGGCATCCTGGATCAGTTAATCCGCACTAACCAGCGATTCGCCGCCCGGCGCTAACCTTTTCCTGCTGCTCCCGCTTACTTTTGTTTGGGTTCATAAGGTAAGCGGGAGAACTTATGTGATTCCCCGCGATAAAACATCACCCGTTCACGAAAATAGGTACGCAGATGCGCAGGCTGCTCGCGCTCGGCCATTTCCGCGACAACAGGCATATTGTAGCGTTCTTTAAAAGCCACCGCTGAGGCGGCCAGATCGATGTTGATACGATCCATCTCTTCTTTACTGATTTCAGCCAGATTGATGCTCATTACAGCTTCCTGATAACCGGTTTTACCACATTGTACCCGAGGCAGACGCCATCGTGAATGTTGTCATTTTATTTTAACGATCTGCCTGAAGAACTGAATAACGGGAAAATATTAAAAGTAAATAAGAACCATTCACAAACGCGAAGTGATAATTAACTCCATTAATTACCCGATAATTAATATCGTGAATAAGAATGATTCTTTTTAATAGTAATCTATATGTTAATGATTATCATTGTTGCATATTTATTTTAGAAAAATATTGTTTTAAATCAGATTGTTAAAATTACTTGTTATTGTGAGTGGTATTAATGTGAATCGGGTGTTTTTATTTTGTGTTGATGCGGGCATAATGCGGATAAATAAATCTCCCCACCTGCCATAATTTAATTTGGAGCCGTGTCATGCTTAAAAAAGAAATGATTGATCAGCTTAATGAACAGCTGAACCTCGAGTTTTATTCTGCCAATTTATATTTGCAGATGAGTGCATGGTGCAGCGATAAAGGCTACGAAGGTGCGGCCGCATTCCTGAAACAGCATTCAATGGAAGAGATGGATCATATGCATCGCCTCTTCAAATACGTCAGCGATACCGGTGCTCTGCCATTGCTGGGCGCGATTGCTGCTCCGCCGGTTTCTTTCGAATCTCTGACCGATTTGTTCAAACAGACTTACGAACACGAACAGCTGATCACTCAGAAAATCAACGAGCTGGCTGATTTGTCCATGACGCTGAAAGACTATTCCTCCTTCAATTTTCTGCAATGGTACGTTGCTGAGCAGCATGAAGAAGAAACATTGTTCAAATCCGTGCTGGATAAACTGGCGCTGGTCAGCAATACCGGCAATGGTTTGTTCTTTGTGGATAAAGATCTGAAGAACATGGTTGCTCAGGCAACAGCGGGCTAAATTTTGCCGCTGTTGCCCAAAAACGCAGAGTGCTCAGGCCTCTGCGTTTTTTTATGGCTTTTTGGCAATCGTTTTGTGGCGGATTGCGCTAAAGTGTCGGCGTTATAAATTCATCATCAAGCAAGCCAAGGAAATTATCGTGTTCAATAAAACCACTTCTCTTTGCCGTGCGCTGGCAGTCTCAGCCGTATTGCTGAGCGGATTTATCTCACAGCAGGCTTCTGCTCATGCTCACCTCAAAACGGAAACCCCTGCGGCGGATGCGGTCCTTTCCGCCAGTCCGACCGAATTATCTCTGGGTTTCAGTGAAGGTATCGAGCCAAATTTCAGTAAAGTTACCCTGACGGATGCCAGCCAAAAAACCGTGAAAACCGGTAAAATGACACTGGCTGCGAACGATAATACACAAGCCGTGTTGCCGCTGACCGATGCGCTTGCTGCCGGGAAATATGTCGTGACGTGGAATGTGGTATCCGTTGATGGTCATAAAACTCACGGTCAGTACAGCTTCACCGTCAAATAAGCCATGAGTCTTACAGCACTGTTCGTCCTGTGCCGGTTTCTGCATTTTGCATCACTGATGCAAATTTTCGGACTGAGCGTATTTTGCTCTTTGCTGGCACCAGAGGGATTTTCAGCCATTTTACAGCGTAAAAATCAGACGTTGATGGTCTGGTCCGGACTTATCGCCGCGGTTACATCCGTCGGTATGCTGGCCATACAGGCCGCTCTGATGGGCAACGGCTGGGACGATATTCTCAACCTTAACGTCTGGATACTGGTATTAACCACTGCGTTTGGCGAAGTGTGGAGCTGGCACTTGTTGCTGACGGCCGTACTGTTGCTGGTGTTGTTAATGGAATGGCTGCCCGGCCGTAATGTTCTGCTGTTTCTGTGCTCGCTGGGTTTATTGATAACTCAGGCACTGATTGGACATGCCGCGATGCATCAGGGGTTGCTGGGGCTTGTACAGCGGACTAACCACGTGGTGCATCTGCTCAGTGCGGCTTACTGGTTCGGGTCTTTATTGCCTTTACTGACCTGCATGTTGTATACCCGCCAGCCATCGGCAAGGCCTTATGCGATTGTCACGCTTGTCCGTTTTTCTGTCTGGGGACACGCTGCGGTCGTGCTGGTGATCATCACCGGTATCCTTAATACCACCATTATATTGCAGCGCTGGCCAACCGATATGACATCTCTTTATCAGTGCCTGCTGGTGGTCAAAGTGATACTGGTCGCGATGATGGCGGCAGTGGCAGTTTATAACCGTTACCGGTTGGTGCCGTTGATGGGCAAAGACCCTGAGCGGGCGCAGAGTCGTTTTATCACCATGACCTGGCTGGAATGGGGACTGGCGATCGGCGTTTTACTGCTGGTGAGCTGGTTCGCGACACTTGCCCCGCGTTGAAAATGGTCATCTGAAGATTACAAAGAATCCAATATTACCGAGGAAAATCATGAGGAAAACACTGCTTACCTGTGTGCTGCTGACTTTATCTGCCAGCAGCTTTGCCGCCCCGCAACTGGAGACCATCAGCCGTCTGCAATACGGTAAGGCCTGGGCCTTCACCCGCGAAGAGGTCATGCTGCAATGCCGTCCGGGCAAAGCGCTGTATGTGATTAATGACAGCACGCTGGCGCAATATCCTCTGAATGACGTGGCAAAAGAGCAGGTCAAAAACCATCAGGTTCAGGCTGTGCCACTGGAGAAAATCTGGCTGGACGACCCGCAGAATCCCGGACAAAAAATGAGCCTGGCTCCATTTATAGCCAAGGCTGAATCGCTTTGCTGAAACGCCGTGCCGCCGGTAAACGACTGATGTTAATCCCATGTTTTGCGTATGTTGTCACACAATAGAAATAATACATCATTGTTATTATCACTATGTTTCAAACTGGGTGGAAATTAGTCATCTGTCGTCTACTCTTTAAGTTGTACGGCTTAACCGCCTGCATTAATGCCAACTTTTAGCGCACGGCTCTCTCCCAAGAGCCATTTCCCTAGACCGAATATAGGAATCGTATTCGGTCTTTTTTTTGCCTGTTTTTAAAATGAATATCCTTTTATCAGACCAATCGCTAAGGCTATCCTAACTGCACCTCATTTAGACTCCCGCCCATCACTTTGACTATGAAATCTAGATATGGCATATACCAGATTTGGCAGGGAAACCCTATGCTGATTTACAATGTTTTTGGTCGCTACCTTGCTGTTAAAAAGCCCCCTGATGGCTGGCAGGTTTTCCGTGCTGATATGGCGGAGCGAAAATTTACCAGGCTTTATGACATCATTATTCCCGACGACATGACAGAGGATGAAGTCTCCGGTTGGCTGGGGGATATTTTTCATGAGGCGGCCAGTCAAAGGCATCCGGATGTCAGGCGAGTGGAGTAACTGAGAACGGCTTTGCTGCAGAGCGCTCATAGATTGCAGATAAAAAAAAGCCCGCTTGGGGCGGGCTGAAAGGGGTAATGCGAGGGTCTTACACACTATGAAGGACAGTTCACAGTGGACACAGGAGAAGAAACTTCGTCTTCGGGAATAAAAGTAACAATCTCAATGTCGATTTATGTCAAACCTTCGTAAGTTTATTGCGCGACTTGTAACCCCGTCAGACTCTTATTTACTCAGACGCTATACTCAGGATATTACTCCCGTAAAATCAAGGGACTGCTGCGGCACAACCATGTAAGGAGCATTATGCGATATTGGGTAAGCCTGACTGTAATTTTAATGGCACTGTATTTCGGTGGTCCGTGGATAACTCGTCATGTGCCTTCAGAATATAATCCTTTCATACCGCTGGTTATTACTGACCCGCCAAATCTGATTACCCGATACAAATTAAGAAAGCTGGATAATAATCCCCGGGAATGTCTGGCAACGCTCGAACGGGCGCAAAAAGAAGGCGCGATCCAGTTCAGTACTCCAGGCGATATGGGAGGAAAATGTCCGCTCACAGAACCGGTGCGGGTTCGAGGGTTTGGTGAGGTTGCGCTGAGCACGAGTTATCTGGCGAGTTGTCGTCTTGCCCTGAGCAGTGCGATGTTTGTCGCACAGGTGGCGAAGCCATTAGCGTCACAGGAACTAGGTTCCCCTCTGGTAAAAATTGACCACCTCGGTAGTTATGCCTGTCGCAATGTTTACAATAAACCTGATGCGCGGCTTAGTGAACATGCGACCGCTGAAGCTCTTGATATTGCAGGTTTTGAACTGTCGGATGGCCGCCATTTAACCGTACTCAAGCAATGGCCACAAACGGGAGCTGAGGCGCGGTATATCCATACATTGTTTGCTGAAAGTTGTCCGTTTTTCGGAAACTCAATCGGGCCCGAATATAATGCAGCGCACGCCAACCATTTTCACTTCGGCATGCGCTGGTTCGGTTTTTGCCGCTAAGCAATTATCCCATTAATCAGCCAGATAACGCTCAACCAGACGCGTCCAGTAAGCCGCCCCGAAACTCAGGCTTTCATCATTAAAGTTGTAAGCCGGATTGTGCAAAACTGCGCTGTCGCCATTGCCCAGTCGCAGGAAACAGCCTGGTTTATTTTGCAGGAAATAAGCAAAATCTTCACTGCCTGAAATGGGCGGCAAATTATCGATGACATTATCTTCGCCCAGCAGCTCTTTTGCGACTTCGGCTGCAAACGCTGTTTCCTTATCATGATTCACCAGTACCGGGTATCCGGGCACATATTCGATTTCAGCACGAGCGCCATATCCGGTTGCATGATTTTCCATCAGTTGACAAATTCGCTGTTCGAGGATTTTGCGCACTTGCGGATCGAATGAGCGGACACTCATTTCCAGACGCGCAGTTTCCGGGATGACATTGGCCGCATGACCGGCGTGCAATGAACCGATGGTGACTACTGCCGTTTCATTCGGATCGATGTTGCGTGAAATCACCGACTGTAATGCAACTACCAGACTTCCGGCCACAAGAATAGGATCGACAGTCATATGCGGGCGAGCCGCATGACCGCCTTTGCCATGAATAGTGATATTGACAGTGTCGCAGGCTGCCATAAACGGCCCTGAACGGAACATCATTTTCCCGACCGGATATCCCGGATGGTTATGTAAACCATAAATGGCATCGCAAGGGAATCTCTCAAAAAGTTGTTCTGCAAGCATGCGCTCTGCGCCACTGTTAAAACCGATTTCTTCTGCCGGCTGGAAAATCAGGTGTACGGTGCCTGAGAAGTTTTTGCTGCGCGCCAGTTGTTCAGCGGCGCCAAGCAGCATTGTTGTATGACCGTCATGTCCGCACGCATGCATTTTCCCTGGATTTTGGCTGGCGTAGCTCACACCCGTTTGTTCCGTTATCGGCAATGCATCCATATCTGCGCGGATACCCATGCTGCGTGAACTGTTGCCCTGCGTCATTGTACCGATCACACCGTAGCCGCCGACGCCAGTCGTCACCTGATAGCCCAGTGATTCTAATCTCCTGGCGACGAGCGCAGCTGTTGCCGATTCTTCATTGGAGAGTTCCGGATGTTGGTGCAGGTGTTGGCGAACTTTGCGCAGCTCAGGAATAAGATCAGCTACGTCAGCGATGGTGCAAAGTGATTTATTATTCATTTTGAGATATCTGTTTTGCCTGAAAGAAATCCGGTGAACTGACCGGTGCCACGTCGTTACATCAACAGAATGCAATGTGAAATCAACGCTGGCAATCAATTAATCAGGCCATAAAAGAGGTTTTTAAAATTATGGAATGTTCAATTCAATAACGCTATGTAACTGATGTAACACGCTAAAGTTTTTACGCGATGTTACGCAAGATTTCACTTTGCCGGTAGACGATATTCCCGCTTACCTATAACTTCAGTAACAGCAAATGACGGATTGGTGTATGAGGATGAGGCAAATGGTTTCCCATTCGCCAGAGCAAAAATATAAGAAGAAGTGAAGGCTCTTTTTTATATAAGAAGTTGATCAGGCTGGCAGGTAGCTGATTGAATGCTCCAGAGAGTCGCATTTCGAATCGATGAGAACATTCCAGATACCTTTATAGGGAATACCTACATAAGCCGTATTCTGATCGTTAACCGTCAAAATATCGCCGAAACCTGAGTGACGTCCTTTTCGCTCAACCTCATTTTCACACATCAGATGTATGTGACATTTTTCTGAACAACGAATGACGACGGTGTCGCCACCAAACAGACTCAATCTGGCTCGAACAATAGGCATGACTCTTCCCCAATTAGATAAAGCACCTGAAATACGCTGTAACCGAACACTGCCAGGTTTTACGCCACCCAGACCGGGAGTGATGTTGGTCACACAACGCTCATTTATCTATAAAACCAGACATAAGCAGGGGGAATAATGACTTTAATCAAAAGTTATAAGAATCTTTTAGAGATTAATTATTCGCCATTTTTATGCTTGTAAAAGAAAACGATCCTATTTTTAGGAAAGAAGTCAAAATGTAATTATGTAGTTAACAAAAGGTGCGCGATCAAATCGGATGGTAACATCTGTAGCGTACCTTCCGGTGCAGTGATGAAGTGTATTCATTCGTTACAGAGTAATAAATTAGCTGCTTTTTCTTTCACAAGCTGACACCCTATAGGCGTATAGCATGTGCGCGCGCTTGAAATTGATTATTATCGGATTTATTACCGTCTCACGCGCCCATTTTGCGGGTGATGAAGAAAAAGCGTGCGCTACACTTTCCCATTTTATCCAGTTATAAGGGCATCGGATGAATTGCTCCGAAAAATTCAAATACATCAGAAATTTCAGCGCGTTAACCCTGGTTCTGAATGCTTTTTTTAACATGCCGGTACATGCGGATGACGCGCAGTTACGGGCATGTGGCAATGCAAAAACCGCCAAAGATTGCCAGTTACCTTTTCAGCAGGGACTTTCGCCTGTTCAGGTCGGTCTGTCCCGCGAGCCTCAGTGGGGCTACGTAGATGCTACCGGACATATGGTCATCAAACCCGATTTCAGCGAAGCACGGGGTTTTGTAAATGACCTGGCCGCTGTTAAAAAAGGCGATCAGTTCGGGTATATCGATAAAAAAGGTCATTGGGTTATCGAGCCGCGTTTTACGCGCGCCACTGATTTTAACGCGCAGGGTACTGCGTTAGTGGTGACAGATAATCGTCTTGCGCTGATAGACAAGAAAGGCGCCGTGATTAAAACGCTGCCGTTTGCCGTTGCTCTCGATAGCCGTGGCTTTGCCGGCGGTCAGGCACTGGCAAGTGTCCAAACCCAGGTATCACCTGCGTTATGGAATGCGTCGACCGATCGTTCTCTTTCTTTACCTGATGATGTTATGGCGCTCGATTTGCCACAGTCAGGGCTTATCCCCGCCCAAAAACGTGATTCAGCTGAAGAAGGTTACTGGGGGTATCTCGATGAGAACGGTGACTGGGCGATAAACCCGATGGTACTTAAAACGCGGGATGAACCCCAGCTAAACGGTGACGTCGTTGCAGTGAAAACTAAGAACCTATGGTCGTTTGTCGACCGTCAGGGCGTTGCGTTAAATAAAGAACAATATAAATCTGTGCAGCCGCTCGCTTCTGGCAGCTGGCTGGTGACAGGCAACGATAATAATAAACAACTACTCAGCAGTAAGCTGGAGAAAGTGCAGGATATTCCTGCTGATCAGGCTGAAAATATTTTGGTCTGGGGAAAGGCAACGTTGGGTACGGGTAGTAAGGGCATCGTTATCATCGGTGCAGATAACCAAATTGTTTCGCTGAAAGTTAACAAGCCGCAGGTTTTGCAACAGGGCAATCATCTCTGGATTATGCAAACTGAAGGCAAGATGCCACAGGTTGCTCAGATTTATGACAACAATGGTGTGGCGCTGCTTAATGATGCCACGCTTGCTGCACTAAAAAACTATCAGCTGCGGCCACTGGGCACGGCAGTGATGACAGATGATGTGGCTGTATTACCCGAATCAAACGGCGATGCGGCGCACAGCCTCCCGTGGGCGGTTTTGACGCCTGCGGATGTTAGCAAACCGCCAGCCATTCTCACTTCTCAGGGTAATGTCTTATCTGATCCCCAATGGGCATCAGTAGAAACTACCGGGTCTCAGGCTCCGCTCCTCATACACACTCAAAATAAAAAAGTGGGTGCTGTAGATGCTTCAGGCAAGTGGGTTATTCAGCCGACATATACTCAAATCACGCCGTTTGACGGTGATTACAGTTGGGCTGTAGATAACGCCAACAATGCTGATGTAAAGCATCTGATTGATCGAAATGGCAATACAGTAGATATCCCAGCAGAGATACAGAAAAACGCTCAGCGTTTGTCCTCCGGATTGGTTTATTACACTGAGGGCGAAAAAGAATCACAGCGCTGGGGCCTATGGGATATCGCGAGCAAAAGCATTAAGGCAGCACCCCAGTTCACAGAAATTGATGGTTTCAACGACGGTTATGCCTTGGCTAAAGCCGATGACGGATGGGGGGTTCTCAACACGAATGGCAGCTGGGCAATAGCTCCAGATGCGGACCGCAGCGGTAAGTTCCAATATATCGGTCAGGGCGCCTTCACTCTATCTGATAACGATCAGCCGGGTGAGCGTGGTGCGCTTTCCAGCCATTACAGTCTCTACAGCGCACAAAGCGGACAAACGCTTGCGACGGATTTACTCGCCAGACCGCAAGCTGTAGGGCATGACCATTGGCTGGTTCAGCCTTCCGAAGGGGGCGTGGCGTTACTTGATAACGCAGGGCGTTTCCCGGTCAGTAAAGCCATTAATGCGTCTTCGAGTTCTGTGGAAGGTGACAGGATTAGATTGAGTTTCTCCCCGCACTACGGTGCAATTAACAGTCAGGGTGACTGGCAGATTGAGCCGCTTTATACCGCTGAATTTAATTTCATCGCACCTCTTAATCTGAGCCGTGCAGTTAGTGACGGGCGTACTACGCTGATTAATGAGCACGGCGGTTCCGCAGAGGGCTTCGATCAGGCGCAACCGCTGAATTCAATGGCGCGTCTGGTCATGAACGATGATGTGACTGGTGAAACCGTTCTTTATGACAACGATGGCAATGAAATCCAGCGTTTCGCCGGGCTGGATAGCCTGCTGGCTGACAAAGCCAGCTCAGGTGTTATTCCTGTGCGAGATCAGAAAGGCCTTTATGGTTTTGTCGATCAGCAAGGCAAAAAGCTGATTGGTTCATACTTCGATCAGGTCGGAGCAATGAGCAATAATTTTGCGACTGCCGTAAAAAAATCCACGTACGGCAACCTGTTGGGATATATCAACACCACAGGCCGTTTTGCTATTTTGCCTAAATTTGACTGGGCCAGTGATTTTAGTGAGAAGCGTGCCTGGGCCGGCGGCAAGGGTGTGGTGAATTTACTTAATGCCGACGGGAATGTTCAGGCAAAAATTCAGGTGCGTTGTAATCAGCGCGTCATCGTGGATGCGAAAGGTGCCTATCTATGGCCTGCCAAAGCACCCGCTTGTGGTTCCGGGGGTAATTAATGATTGTCAGCAAACCTTCAAGGCTATGCCAGGCACTTCGCTCTGCACTGAACACCGGCAGTGCAATGGCCTTATTGACGCTGACCGCCTCTGCTGTTGCGGCTGAACCCGCAATAGCTGAATCTGCACCGGCATGTATGGCTCAGTTGCCCGCTTCCCAGGCGGATACTCAATTGCGTGCAGCGTTGCCATTAGCGCAAAATTTGTGTATCCGCGACGTTCGTGAAGGGCGCGCAGCCGTGTTTTTACCCGCTGCTGATGCTGCTGATGAGCGCTGGGGTTTTTTAGATAATCAGGGGCAGCTCGTCATCAAACCTGTTTTTGAACAGGTCGGGGATTATCACTTCGGTGCCGCCGCTGCCATGCAGCAGGGGAAGTGGGGATATATCGATCTGACCGGCAACTGGATGATCCCGCCGTCCTTTGACAGCGTACAACCCTTTACTGAATCAGGATTGGCAGTGGTGAAAACAGGGGGGAAATCTCAGGTTATTGACCGCAAAGGGGCTCAGGTCGGTAAAGCACTGGATGATTTGGTTGATGACGCTGTTCTGAGTAATGGCGTTCCTGCCCGCCTGAGCCTGACATTTAACAGCGTACTGCTTTCGCCAGACGGTGTTCGCCACGTGGCCACGGATAAAATGGAAGTGGTTGAGCCGTTTGGTTCCGATGATCTGTTCATTGCTGTCGATGCTACTAAAGGTTACGGCATTGTGGATGGCAATCTGACCTGGCGCGTGCAGCCGCAGTACACGTCCATCACGCTCGATCCTCACAATCCTTCTGTTGCCCTGGCGAAGAAGGCCGATGGCATCACCTTAATCCGCACCGACGGAGTGCAGGACGAACAAAAATATCTTTCTGTCAGTGAGGAAACGGGCGCCTTCTGGCTGGCGAAAACGGCCGATGGCATCAAATTGCTGGATAATTCCGCCGCTGTGATTGCCACATTTAATGAAGCTGATGCGGCAGCCCTGCGCGTATCAGGGGATTATGTTTTAAATCCGGCCAGCAAAGACTCCCTGACTTTATATGTTCCGGGGCGAAAACAAGCGATTACGCTGCCGGCAGGCAGTGAGCCTTGGGAGCAAAATACCGCAGAGTTCCTGATAACGACCAAAGGTGAGCAGAAAAAGGTGAATGCCATTATCGCGCCTACTGGTGGTGTCATTGGTGGTACTCAGAATGTTGGCTGGCTGACGCAAATTGCCAGTGCAGAAGTTATTGACCACCGTTTATGGCTGCGTAATGAACAGGGGAGGGTGGTAAATGTGGTTGATACTACAGGCAAGGCATTGCTGAATCAGAAGAGTATCAGCACGCTTGATGGCAGCCGGATTGAACCTCTTAATGCCCCTACTAATTCAGCCCTTTCAACCGCAACGCCACTGGCGCTGGTGCGCCCTGGTGATGCGAGCAGCAAAAATGGTGTGGGTTTCCTGCGCCCGGACGGTGCCCTTCAGCTTGATACCAAATGGCAGGACATTGAACCTGCTGACAGCAAGGACAACATCGGTCAATTTATCGTGAGAACTGCTGATGGCACTGGCGTGGTGGATGCACAAGGCAAGGTGGTTATCCCGCTGACCGAAGACAATATTTCACCTTTCGTCCAGGGTTATGCGCTCGATTATCTGAATGGAAAACTGACTGCGCTTGATAGCGCCGGTAAGCATTACGATTTACCCAATGTATTCGAGATTGAATCTGTCGGTAATGGCTGGTTCCGGTATCGTGAAACGGCAGCGGAGGGCGCGCTGTGGGGCATATATGATGTCGCCAGCCAGAAAACTGTGCTCCAGCCGGCTTATCAGGATGTGGGTGATTACTCAGATGGTCTGGCCGCATTCAAAACGTCGGAAGGGCTGTGGGGGATCCTCGACAGTCAGGGTAAAACGGTGGTTGCGGCTAAATATGCGGATGCCCGTCGCATTAACTCTGCCCTCTGGTTACTGACACAGCCTGCAACTGACGGCCAGCCGGTATCGGCTGTCCTTGCAGAAATCATTGGCAATGATGCTCAGCCAAGAATTGCACCTACCGCCGGCCTTACCGTCAATCAGTTTAGTGACGGACGTATTCTGGCCACTTCTGCGGCGGGGCAGTCCTGGCTTCTGGATGCCAAAGGTAATATTCAGCTTCATGAGCAGCAGACACGGATCAGTGCTCTGGGCGACTGGGTGAAATTATCGCGTCAGCCGCAGCAAGGGTATTTGTCTGCGCAGGGTGAATGGCAAATTCAGCCTGTCGGCGACAGCCGGAGTTCTGCCTTCGTACATGGTCGCGCCCTGCGTTCCACGCCGGCAGGTTATGAGCTGATCGATGACAAAGGTGTGCGTGTGGCAGCTATGCCTGAAGGGCAGTGGAACATGCCACCCGCGAGCGGCTGGTCTGTATCCTATGATCCGCAGGATAACGAACCTGCGACACGTTATGTCGACAACACCGGCAAACTGGTTCTCACGGTTCAGGGGCACGCCAGCCAGATGGTTGATGATCACGCCGTGCTGACGCGGGCTGACGGGACAAAAACCTGGATTAACGGGCAAGGGAAAGAAGCTGATGGCGTCTCTTACGCTGATTTAGGTTTGCCTGTCGACGGGCTCGCATTCGCCAAAGCAGACGGTAATTATGGCTTTGTCGATGCGCTGGGCAATTTCGTGGTAGCACCAGTGTTTAGCGCCGCGTCACCGTTTGACAGCGGGGTGGCAGTCGTTTCCACACCGGCTATGTCGATGATGATAGACAAAACCGGTAAACCCCTGGCGCGTGTTGATAAGGAATGTGGTATTACCGTCTTATACGGTGCCGGTAGTGCGCGTCAGTGGCCGGTGAAAATGCCGGATAACTGCAAACCTTAAGACACTTTTCCGGCTTGCAAAACCCGCTACGGCGGGTTTTTTTGTGCTAATGTTTAACTGTAATGGCAGTGAACTATCTCAATTGAAAGGATAAATTATGATTCCGCAGATCCCACTCAAATACAGGGACGCAGAGCGCTGGTCGTTTGGTGATACTGAATCGTCAGCTGACGAACTGGCTAAGCGCGTTATTGCTGGCACAAAAACCGCCACCTGTTCAAATCTTGATGATGATCCTGAACCTGAGCCGGGCGAAATCTTTGTGGTAGTCGATGGTCGCAATAATCCGGTTTGTGCTGTGCAACTGACCGAAGTCAAACAAGTGCCTTTTGACCAGGTGACAGAACAACATGCCTGGGAAGAAGGAGAGGGGGACCGGACGCTGGCATACTGGCGCAAAGAGCACCAGCGTTTTTTCGAAGAGTACGAAATGTTTGAGCCGACTATGCCTCTGTTATTGATGAAGTTCCGCATGGTTGAAAAGTTCTAAATCGTCCTGAGGCCTGATGCATAAATCAGGCCTTTTCATTTTCAAAGATATGATCAACCTGATGTTATCAGTCTGTCGTTCAGGAATACGTCATGCCCTTTAATCAGCGTTCGTTTTCTCCTTCTTCGGGAGTCCCGTATTTTAGTCAGTGGGAAGATCCTGACTGCGCAGCCGGGATTATTGCCGGTGACATCCAGCTGAGCGATATCAGCTTGTGGCCCCGGTCGGGGGCCGCTGACCAGCAGGAATTTATTGAGTGGGCAAATCATGTTTGCGGAATGTGCTGCCTTAAGATGGTACTCGCAGCCATTTCAGGCAACGTGGTGCCCGTCTTGAAACTGACCTACCAAAGTCTTTCATACGGAGCGTATATTCGCGAGGGTGACAATATAAAGGGGCTTATTTACGCGCCTTTTGTTGAATATGTCCGTAACGAACTCGGTCTTGAGGCGCAGGTGAAAGTGGATATTTCCGCGCATGAGATTGCGGGTCAGCTGGAAGAACACCGTTTTTTTATTGCTTCTGTACATCCATCTGTTCGTATCCCGGAGTCCACGCCACCGCGCAGAGGCGGTCATCTGGTGCTGGTGACCCGTGCTGACGAACAATCAGTGACCTTTCATAATCCTTCCGGTCACGATCTTTCTACTCAGCAGGACGTCACACTACCTGTGGAAACTTTCGAACGTTTTTTTGCCGGACGGGGGATTTCGCTGGTCGCAAAAGCTCAGCAGTGACAAGCGCGGCCGACTGACCGCAAGCGGCATGGCGAACTCAACTCCGTTCGCCATGCTGTGTTACTCCAGTCGCATAATCCACTCATCTTTCTGTTCGTCGTACTTTTCCTTATACAACACAGAATGACGTCCATCGAGAACCGCCGGGACGCTGGTATGGTCATCCCAGGCATCAAGTTGCATACACAAATCAGGGTCTGATTTGCACGGAATATGCACTTTATCGCCGCCTTTTGCTTCAGGCGTTGAGAGATGTGCATCGTCAATTTCGTAACTGCCAATCCGGATACTCGATTTTCCCATCAGATACTCCTCGCCAGAGTGATGTAAGCAATTTCAATGACATCAGGTATGACCAGTTGGTCTGCCTTATTTGAGAATAGTCGACAGCACAAAAAGCGCCACCCGAATTTTCACGGATTCTCTTTTTGTGGCGACAGGCAGGGGGATGGAAGTTCGAACCGGTTTGTGATGAAGCAAGGTACAGAGCCGCGCAAATTGAGCGGCTGCGGGAAAGAAGGCTTAAAGCTGGTTAAATCTTACCGAGACAGGCATTGCGTTTATTTGGTTGCGACCATTATTTTTCGACAGATACAGGGCTTCATCGGCGGCACTGACGATATCTGACTGGTCTTCAATGCCTGGATCCTGTTCCGGCATATACGTTGCAATACCCTGACTGATGGTGACGCGGTTAAACTCGCTAAAACTGTGCTTGATGCCCAGCGACTCAATCGATTCCATGATGTGCTGTGCGACAATCCAGGCGCCTTTCAGGTCTGTATCCGGCAGAATGGCAGCGAATTCTTCGCCGCCAAAACGCGTCACAACGTCTGTGCTGCGTTTGAGCGATTTGCGTAAAGTACGCGCCACTAAACGCAGGCAGGCGTCGCCGGAAAGATGGCCATAATGATCGTTGAAATGTTTGAAGTAATCGATGTCGATCATCACCACTGTCAGCGGCGTGCGGTTCCGCTTGGAACGCATATATTCGTGGCTGAGCACTTTTTTAAACTCACGGCGGTTCGGTAGTTTAGTCAGTGAATCGGTGCGCGCCTGAATTTCGAGACGTCGGTTAGCTTTGACCAGTTTCAGTTCCAGTAACTTGCGTTCGTGAACGTCTTCGGCTGTGCCGTACCAGCGCTGAATCGAACCATCGGGAGCGTAACTGGCGGCTGCGCGGATACGCATCCAGTTCCAGCCACGGTCGACGTGACAAAAACGAACTTCAATATCCAGAGGCGCGCCTGTTTTCAGGCATTGTTCCCAGGTCTGAACGGCGGCGCGACGGTCTTCCACGTGCATACTCTGGATCCACTTGTCGGCCAGAATATCCTGACGGGTCATCCCGGTGATCCGCTGGAAACGCGAACTGACATCATTGAGCATTCCGCGCGGGTCGGCTGTCCAGGGGATTTGCGGGTTCAGCTCAACCATATTGCGGTAATGTTCCTGACTTTCGCGCAGGGCTCTTTCCATACGTTTGAGGCTGGTGATATCCGTCATCGCGACGGAAAGGCCGTTCAGCTGATTCTGTGCGTCATAGGCCGCTTTAATACGTACGAAGAAAACCTGATTTTTACCGGGAACGGAAAACTCGCGATCGGGAGTCGTTTCGTTACGCTGGGCAAGCTCAAGCGCATTACTCAGCAAAGGTGAAAGTCCCGGCAGGAAAACGCCGATTTTGCGACCGATCGCTTCATAGGGTTGCAGGCCGATAATATTCGCCATTGCGTCATTAACGGTGACATATCGCATCTGCAAATCAATGAAACACAAGCCAACGGGCGCATTGGAATAAATCGTTTCGAGCTGGAAGAGACGCTGACCCGGTGCCTGATCCAGGCTGGTCAGGTTGCGGTCGATCCCGCGATAACCACGAAAGTTACCGTCATTATCAAAAAGTGGAACACCGCTGGTTTCGAGAATAACCTCAGTGCCGTCCGGACGGATATTACGATTGAGCAAACCACCGAAAGGGGCGCGGCGTTCAACGATAGCGGCAAATTGCTCGCCCACGCGGCGTGCTTCATCGGGAGGCATGAAATCGAAAGGGGTTTTTCCTAATACTTTTTCAGGCGGAACGCCAAGAAACTCGATGCATTTATTGGAGGAGAAAACATAACGCCCCTGTGCATCGACTTCCCAGATCCAGTCAGAATTGTTATCGATAATATCTCGCAGACTGGCCATTTGCTGCAAAAGCAGCCCATCTGCTGATTCGAGTTTCATTTCATCCGACATGATACTTCTCCGACTGGCAGGTCTTTACTCAACATCAGGCATTAAGATTTATATCTGAAAATGATATATCACTGACAATGTTATCTTGATGGCAATAATACATGGCAGCATAGGATTATTCCTACTTATAATTCAGTAAACCTTTCTTGATAATATAAGTCACTATCCGATATAGGCAGCATAAAATGCTTTGCAGCTATTTGTTATATACACTTTGTCACCGTGATTTCACCTAAAATTTCAGTTGCACAGAATTCAAAGAAAGGCAGTTATGAGGTGTTTTTGTCGGCGTGAATGACTGTTGAGTAGAATATTCTGCGCCGTCGGAATGTTCCTCTGGCACAGAAATTTGTGGGAAAGTTAAATCTAATTAATCGTTCGGCAATGTTTGCGGGCGTATCGCGCCATCTCTCACCAGTTCGCGTGGAAGACTGTTTTTAATCCGGCTACCGATCCTTTTTGCCAATCCTAATGGCTGCCCAAGCCAGGTCACCAGACACTCGTCTGCGGGTGGCGTATCGTCAGGATAGATATCGACGCCACGAAACCAGCTTTGCGCCAGTTCATCATTTATCTCAAAACGATTATTGGCATCTGTGACACTGAATGCCACTACGGCTTCATGCTGCCAGCGAAATCCTTTCGGAAAACGTTCAGCCAGTCGTATACCAATTCGGGAGAAACGGATTTTGCCAAAGACTGGCTCCAGCACGGCAGGGAACAGCCAGATTTCTTTATCGCGCTGCCATAGCGTGTATTGTTTTTCAGGCCAGGAAAGTCCTGAAAGACCTGCCGCTTTAATAATTTCCGCGCTGTCCTGACGGGAAAGTGGCGAGAACGGGAAGCGTCCCACTTTATATCCGGGGACTGGCAGACGCGGTACCGAATCGGTTTTACGAAAGCGGGCGACAAAGAAGCCTTCGCTGTCGTAGACCTGAGGAAATACATGCAAATAACCTTCCGGCGTGACTGATTTTCCGGCGCCCGCGAATAACTCTTCCAGCGATTCGACTTCTACCGCATCCGCATAGGTTTCCAGCAACCACTGGCAGACCTGCTGGTTTTCCTGCGCATTAAGGGTGCAGGTTGAATAGACCAGTACGCCGCCGGGTTTCAGCGCATGAAACGCGCTGTCGATCAGTTCACGTTGCGTAGCGGCAATTTCAGTCACGCTGCTTTCAGACCAGTTGCTCATGGCGTCAGGGTCTTTGCGGATGACGCCTTCGCCGGAGCAGGGCGCGTCCAGCAGGATGGCGTCAAAGGTTTCAGGCAGTGCCGCGCCAAATACGCGCCCGTCAAAATGCGTCAGCGCAGTATTACTGACACCGCAGCGGCTGATATTGGCATGCAGGACTTTGACACGGCTGGCGGAATATTCATTGGCAATGATGCCACCCTGATTTTTCATCAGAGCCGCAATTTGCGTGGTTTTAGAACCGGGCGCAGCTGCGACGTCCATCACCAGAACCGGTTGCGTGTCGTTGGCAAATAACGCCGTGACCGGCAACATTGAGCTCGCTTCCTGGATATAGAAAAGGCCTGCAAGATGCGATAAGGCATTGCCCAGACGGGTATCGTCCAGAGCGTTGCGGTTTATCCAGAAACCTTCTGCGCACCACGGCACGGGCTCTAAATCCCACTGATAAATACCGGCGAGTTCAAGGAAATCCGTCACACTGATTTTCAGGGTATTCACCCGCAGACTCGGGCGGAGAGGGCGCTGGCAGGCGGCAATAAAATCTTCCATGCTCAGATAGTCAGGCATGATTGCGCGTGTCGCTTCCAGAAAAGCAGCGGGCAATTTATCAGTAAAAGTGCTGGCGGTGGTGAGCTTTGACAAAGGTGTGGTTCCAGAGCTGAAGAAGTTTTTCTGCCGCGCAGTTTATCATATTTACCGGTGATGAGAGGGCTGCGGGCGTTGCCGGATAAAGAAAAGGCCACCCGAAGGTGGCCCTGATCAACATAATACCGGTTAATTTCTCGGAATTGCCGTGCCCCATTTCTGCCAATCTTTTGGTGCTTCAGGATTGAGCAGGAAATGATTGCCGTTGGCCGCTTTCGGCGCCAGTGGCGTGGTAGGCGGTGTCGCAAAGGCGATACCTCCGCGAATAAATTGCTGGAATGTGCCGCTCTTGAACACGCCACCGGTCAGGCCAAACTGCAGGTCATAGCCCGAGGCCAGCCAGAACACGGAGTTTTCCCGCACCAGATATTGATATTTTTTACTGATCCGAAGCGTCACATTCACGCGATCCGCCATGGCGCCCAGATAGAAGCCAGATACCGTACCGACTTCGATCCCGCGGAACAGCACCGGCGTGCCGATTTGCAATGAGCCGACTTCGGCCGCATCGACCACGATCCCCAGGCCGTCTGTGTAGCGCGAGTCGGTGATGGTGGAGTCCTGCAAATCAAAGTTGCGTGCCGGTGCACCTTTTCCTGCCTCGACGTTGATGTAAGGCTGGAGAAGCGTATCGAGATTGCTTACGCCACCGGCGGAGATTTCCGGCGAAACAATGGAGAACCGCGTCCCGCGGCGGGCAAAGTTATCCACGTATTCCGGATACAATACCGCTTTGGCGGAAACCTGATTCAGCTGCGAATCGAGTTTCAGTGATTCCACCTGACCGATGGTGATGCCCAGATAACGGATTGGCATACCGGCGGAAAGCTTGCTGGCATCATACGTATTCAGCGTTATCTGGCTGCCCACCGCGCGTGCCGACGTTTCTGAATCATACAGAACACGTTTCGCCCCTTTGCTGGCGGTGACGCCGTCGAGGTTGTCGAAGCTGATCGCGCCTTTGAGTGCGCGATCCAGCGGCGAGGCCTGTACGGTCAGTCCGCTGCCGTTGAGTTGCACTTTCGCGCCACCTTCGGCCCAGAAAATGGTTTTCTCTGTCAGCAGGTTGCGGTATTGCGGCTGAATATAAACATCCACATCAAACTCATTGGCTTTAGGGCGAACGTTGACAATCTGGCCCACCTGGAATTTCCGGTAAAGCACGACGGAACCGGTCTGCACATCAGGCAGGCTTTTAGCGGTCAGCGTCAGCGTAGCGCCCGGTTGCTCGCCCTGAATGCCTTCAGCGGCCTTTTCCGCATTACTGTACAGCGGATACTTCTGTGAAGGTGCTCCTTTAGTACCCGGAATAATACGCACGCCGCCATCGACCCATTCCTGAGCGCTTGCGCCGAGGACTTCCATCCCATCGACGCCAAGTTTCACATCAACGCGGCTGTTGACCACAAACTTGCTGTCTTTATGCAGCAGGTTTTTATATTCCGGCTTGATCGCGACATTAAACACAATGCCTTCATCCGTCAGCGTGCGGTCAATAATGGTACCGACGTTGAGGCCGTAAAGTTTGATTGGCTGACCTGCATCGATGCCGTAACTCTGTGGTGCGATGAGCTGAACTTTGAGTATGTCAGGGTTCTGTAACAGTCGCTGGTTGCTGTCGAGCACCACAAAATGCTTTTGCGGCTCCCCGTCACCAGGAATAAGTTCCAGCGTATTGCCGGTCAGCAACTGGCTGATATTGGCGTTATTCAGGCTGATTTTCGGGCTGTTCATTTCAATACGCGTGCCGGTACGCATCATGTCGAGCACTGAAGGATCAACCGTCAGTTTACCGGTGACTTTATTGTCTGGCTGCAAAGTGATTTTGGTCAGCGTACCGACCTGCAAGCCCTGATACATCAGCGGCGTCTGGCCTTCGGATAATCCGTTGCCATCCGGTAAATCCAGATTGATTTCCACACCGCGCTGGCTTTGCGCCAGATCCGGATACAGGACGTAAGACTGATCGGCTTTTGCCTGTTTCCCGTCATTCGGGGAATCCATCGCGATGGCGCCGTTCACCAGCGCCGCCAGACTTTCCATCTGAACTTTCGCTCCGCTGAAGCTCAAATCTGCCTTAAAGCCGGAAACGTTCCAGAAGCGTGTATTGTCTTTAACCAGATTAGCAAAGCGTTTGTCGATCAATACATCGATGGTCACGCCTTCATTACCACTTTCAATGTCATAATCGTAAACTTTACCGACCGGAATTTTACGGTAATACACCAGCGAACCGGTGCTCAGTGAACCCAGGTCTTTGGCGTGCAGATGAACCATCAGTTCGCCGGTATTGAGACGGAATTTTGGCTGTGTATCGAGCGCAACAAAGTGATCTTTCTCTTTTCCTGGCCCTGGCATCATGCCGATGTAGTTACCGCCGACCAGCGCATCGAGCCCTGAAACACCGGCCAGAGAGGCTTTGGGAGTCACCAGCCAAAACTGAGTGCCATCGCGCAGTGCGTTGGACAAGTCACTTTTAATGCTGACTTTCACCTGAATGGTGCGCAGATCTTTGCTCAGGCTGATGGATTCCACCGTCCCGACTTCCACGCCCTGATAACGGACCGGCGTCCGGCCAGCCACGATCCCTGCCGCAGACTGGAAATCGATAGTCACGGTGGTACCGCGCTCCTGATAGTTGCTGTAAATCAACCATCCGGCGATCAGTAAAGCAATAAACGGCAGAAGCCAGAAAGGTGAAATCCGGCGCCTGTGTTTTATCCGTGCTTCAGTCGGTGTATTCGGCGTTTCCTGTTGCATGTGCATCCCAAATCAAGCGGCTATCAAGCCATTCAACGGCAAGAATGGTCAGAATTACGGCAGAGCCAAAATAAAAGGCGGCCGGTCCCATCGTAAAAGACAAAAGCTGGTCACGGTTCACCAGCGACATCATTAATGAAATAACAAACAAATCAAGCATCGACCAGCGTCCTATCCAGGTCACGAGTCGCAGCAAACGGATACGCGTTTTCAGTCCCTGAATCGCTTTGAAATGAATGCTGAGCAGCAGCGTCAGCATCACGATAACTTTGGTAAACGGCACCAGTACGCTGGCAATAAACACGATGGCGGCGATTGGCACATTTCCCGATGTCGCGAGCGACACTACGCCCGAAAATATGGTGTCCTTCAGCTGTTGCCCGTTGGCGTAGATGATGGAAATAGGCAGTAAATTGGCCGGGATTAAAAAGACAATCGCGGCAATCAGCGCAGCCCAGGTTTTCTGCAAACTGTGTTTATAGCGTAGACGCATCGGAACATGGCAGCGCGGGCAGCGTCCGCGCTCATCCGGAATGCCGGTGAATTTACAGGCCAGGCACAAACGCAGCGAAGAGGGCAATCCTTTCGGCTGACGCTGCGGGTAGAACTCTTCCCATAACTGCTCGATGTTGAGATTAATCATGGTCAGTGTGACCATCAGCGTCATCATCAGGTAGGCAGCCAGCGCGATACCGACGTTGATATCGGCATACTCTTTGACCTTAATGCTGGCTACGGCCATCCCGACCAGATAAATATCGAGCATCACCCAGTCTTTGAGGCGATCGAGCATCAGCAATACGGGTTTCAGATTCATCCCAAGTTTGCTGCCAAAATGCAGATAAAGAATGGATACGGCCAGTGTCAGCGGGGCTCCGATAGTACAGAAGGCCACCATGCTCGCGGTGACGGGATCACCCTGACGTGACATCTGCCAGATGCCCTCGAGCAAACTGGCGTCAATGCGCGTGCCCAGAAGACGGATGCTGATCAGCGGTTCGGTATAAGCGAACGGCATCAGCAGCAATATGCTGATGGCCATCGTGATCAGTCGCGGCAGGGAGCAGACCCGGCCTTTTTCAACTTTCGCGTTACAGCGCGGACAATGTGCCGTCTGCGTGCGTTGCAGCGCCGGGAGTCTGAAAAGCGTGTCACACTCGCTGCATCGCTGGTAACGAATTTGTGGAATCTGGGCTGAAATTGTGTGTATTTTCATAGTGCCTGGAATAGTAAAGAATACCTGTTGTTACAATTACGCATCCCCCGAGGGGGTCAGGCGAGGCCATCAGGCCAAGATCAGCCAGGTTTTTTTGACAAAATAACGTATTATGCGGTCGGCAAACAGTTATTGTAGGTGAGTCTTTTTGATGTCACACAGGATTAACCTTGTTCATATGGGCATTTAATGCTTATTTTATAGAGGTTAAGCACAACAGAACGGCTCAGTGCCCTTAGGTTATTATTGGTTACTACATGAATAAAGAAGCATTCTACACGGAATTAAAACGTGATTTGAACGCGTTGATCGCCGGAGAAAACAATTTCATTGCAACTCTGTCGAACGCAAGTGCCTTACTTTTTGAACGTCTTGAAGGCGTTAACTGGGTAGGTTTTTATCTGATGGATGGCACAACGCTGGTGCTGGGGCCTTTCCAGGGTAAAATTGCCTGCGTGCGTATTCCGGTAGGAAAAGGCGTCTGCGGTACTGCAGTAGCGGAAAATACCGTGCAACGTGTGGGTGATGTTCATGCCTTCCCGGGCCATATCGCCTGTGACGCAGCAAGTAATGCCGAAATCGTTCTGCCAGTCACAATAAATGGCAAAGTGATCGGCGTATTAGACATTGATAGCACCGTTTATCAACGCTTCGATGAAGCCGATGAACAGGGGCTGACAGAGTTAGTCAGCGGGCTTTGCCAGCATCTCGAAAACTGCGATGCTGAAAAATATGTCAATCTGATCGTAAGTTGATCGTCGGATAACGTGGCATTTAATAACGGCGTCATTATAATGACGCCTGTTCATGCCTGCGCCGGTTGGCAAACCCGTTGTAATCAGGAAATTTCATGGAAAATCAACCTAAGTTGAACAGTAGTAAAGAAGTCATCGCCTTTTTGGCTGAGCGGTTCCCGCTCTGTTTTACCGCCGAAGGCGAAGCACGCCCATTAAAGATCGGTATCTTTGCGGATTTGGTCGAGCGCGTGCAAGGTGAAGAGAATCTGAGCAAAACTCAGTTACGCTCTGCTCTGCGTCTGTATACCTCAAGCTGGCGCTATCTGTACGGCGTTAAAGTTGGCGCGGAACGCGTTGACCTTGATGGTAATTCATGTGGCGTTCTCGAAGAGCAGCACGTCGAACATGCCCGTAAACAGTTGGAAGAAGCAAAAGCCCGCGTTCAGGCACAACGTGCAGAACAACAGGCTAAACGTCGTGAAGCCGGTGAAACCACTGAGCCGCGTCGTCCACGTCCGGCCGGTAAAAAACCAGCGCCGCGTCGTGAAAATGCGCCCGCTGCTGTGGCTGGTCAGGAAAATCGCAAACCACGTACACCTCGCCCACCGCGTGAGGAAAAACGTGAACCGCGTCAGGTGCCAGTAACAGACATTTCAAAACTGCAAATTGGCCAGGAAATCAAAGTCAGAGCAGGACAGAGTGCGATGGATGCAACCGTTTTGGAAATTGCCAAAGACGGTGTACGCGTTCAACTCTCTTCGGGTCTGGCGATGATCGTGCGCGCAGAACACTTGCAGTTCTGATACGGAGGCCAACTCAGGCATGAACAAATTTGTCAGATTAAGCGTTATTGCGGGTCTGTTAATGGCAGGAGCAGGGCTGGTGAATACCAGCTTTGCAGCGAACGAGAGTGCACCGGTGACTCTCGCTCAACTGCCTAATTTAACGCAGGATCCGCAGGATGCAACGGTGAGCGAGCGTGTTACTGCTCGTTTTACCCGTTCACATTATCGTCAGTTCGACCTTAATGCAGATTTCTCAGCGAAAATCTTCGACCGTTACCTCAACATGCTCGATTATGGCCATAACGTATTAATGGCTTCCGATGTCGCACAGTTCACTGATAAACGTGCAACCTTGGGTGAGGAACTGAAAACCGGTCAGTTAACCACGCCATATGCTCTTTTCAATCTGGCTCAAAAACGCCGCTTTGAACGCTATGATTATGCGTTGAAAGTGCTTGAGCGCCCGATGGATTTCACGGGTAACGACACGATTGAACTTGATCGCAGTAAATCACCGTGGCCGAAAGACCGCGCTGAGCTGGACAAATTGTGGGATGCGAAAGTCAAATATGACGAGCTAAACCTCAAACTGACCGGCAAAAACGATCAGGAAATCCGTGACGTGCTCTCCAAGCGTTATCATTTTGCGATGAAACGCCTGACACAAAGCAACAGTGAAGATGTTTTCCAGCTGGTGATGAATGCCTTCGCGCATGAAATCGATCCACACACCAACTATCTCTCTCCACGCAGCACCGAGCAGTTTAATACCGAAATGAGCTTGTCTCTGGAAGGTATCGGCGCAGTACTGCAGGGCGACGACGATTACACTGTCATCAATTCGATGGTAGCTGGCGGCCCGGCGGCCAAAAGCAAAGCTATCGCAGTCGGTGACCGCATTGTCGGTGTGGGACAGGTTCAGGCAGGAAAACCAACGCCAATTGTTGATGTGATTGGCTGGCGTCTTGATGACGTCGTCGCGCTCATCAAAGGACCGAAAGGCAGCAAAGTCCGTCTGCAAATCTTGCCTGCGGGTAAGAATGCTAAAAACCACGTAATCACCCTGACTCGCGAGAAAATCCGTCTGGAAGACCGCGCAGTTAAAATGACCATCAAGAATGTCGGCGCTCAAAAAGTCGCTGTGATGGACATACCTGGCTTCTACGTGGGGCTGACGGATGATGTGAAAGTTCAGCTGCAGAAAATGGCGAAGCAGAACGTAAACAGTCTGGTTATCGATCTCCGTACCAACGGCGGCGGTGCTCTGACTGAAGCGGTTTCGTTGTCTGGTCTGTTCATTCCAAGTGGCCCGGTGGTTCAGGTTCGCGATAACAACGGTCGTATCCGTCAGGACAGCGATACCGATGGCGTCGTTTACTATAAAGGCCCGCTGGTGGTTCTGGTTGACCGTTTCAGTGCTTCTGCTTCCGAAATCTTTGCTGCCGCAATGCAGGATTACGGTCGTGCGCTGATTGTGGGTGAGCCAACCTTCGGTAAAGGTACTGTTCAGCAATATCGTTCTCTGAACCGTATTTACGACCAGATGCTGCGTCCTGAATGGCCTGCGCTCGGTTCTGTGCAATACACTATCCAGAAGTTTTATCGTATCAACGGTGGCAGTACGCAGCGTAAAGGGGTTACCCCGGACATCCTGATGCCAACCGGTATTGAATCGATTGAAACCGGCGAGAAGTTCGAAGATAACGCACTTCCGTGGGATAGTATTAACGCGGCAACTTACACCAAATTAGGCGACATGAAACCGTTCCTGCCTGAATTGCTGAAAGACCATGAAGCCCGTATTGCTAAAGATCCTGAGTTCCAGTACATCCAGCAAGACATCGCTCATTACAAGGCGCTGAAAGACAAACGTAACATTGCCTCTCTGAATTACGCTCAGCGTGATAAAGAAGATAAAGAGGATGATGCGCTACGTCTTAGCCGTCTGAATGAACGCTTCAAGCGTGAAGGCAAGAAGCCGCTGAAATCTCTCGACGATTTGCCGAAAGATTACGTTGCTCCGGATCCTTATCTCGATGAAGCTGACCATATTGCTGTTGATCTCGGCACTATGGAAAAGGCTCAGGCCGACCAGACCGCCGCTAAATAAGCAAGCGGTCAGTCAAAGAAGAAAGCGCACTCAGGTGCGCTTTTTTTATGCGTGATTTTTTAAAATCATCTTAATTTCAGGCGTGTCTGTGAAATAAAACACTTCAAAATGTAAAGTATTGTGAATTCAGGCCTTCTGAACGCATGGACTCTTGAATCCTGATAAGAAGCCCATAGGATCAGTACAGCCGGGTAAGCTATGTGCCGGTGGTTAAACTCTGCCAATAACAATGAAGTAACAATGAGGAAGTAAAATTTTATGATGCGTATAGCGTTGTTCCTGCTGACTAACCTGGCCGTTATGCTGGTATTCGGGCTGGTGCTTAGCCTGACTGGCATTCAGCACAGCAGCGTGCCGGGATTAATGATCATGGCCGGGCTGTTTGGCTTCGGTGGTGCAATTGTCTCGTTGCTGATGTCTAAATGGATGGCGTTGCGCTCGGTGGGCGGTGAAGTTATCGAGCAACCTCGTAATGAAACTGAACGCTGGTTAATGGAAACCGTTCGCCGTCAGTCTCAGCAGGCGGGTATCGGCATGCCACAGGTCGCGATTTATCACGCGCCCGATATTAATGCGTTCGCGACAGGCGCGCGCCGCGATGCTTCTCTGGTCGCTGTCAGTACCGGATTGTTGCAAAGCATGAGTCAGGATGAAGCCGAAGCGGTTATTGCCCATGAAATCAGCCACATTGCGAATGGCGACATGGTGACCATGACCCTGATTCAGGGTGTGGTAAACACCTTCGTTATCTTCATTTCCCGCATTATCGCGCAGGTGGCCTCCGGTTTCCTTTCCGGTAACCGTGATGGCGAAGAGAGCAGCAACGGCAATCCGCTGATTTATTTTGCCGTGGCGACCGTGCTGGAACTGGTATTTGGTATTCTGGCCAGCATCATCACCATGTGGTTCTCGCGTCACCGTGAATTCCATGCCGATGCGGGTTCTGCAAAACTTGTAGGCCGTGAGAAAATGATTGCTGCGTTGCAGCGTCTGAAAACCAGCCATGAACCGCAGGAAGCGGGAAGTATGATGGCGTTTTGTATCAACGGTAAATCGAAGTCATTCAGCGAGCTGTTCATGTCTCACCCGCCGCTGGATAAACGTATCGAAGCGCTGCGCAGCGGTGCTTACATTAAATAAGTAGTAAATAATCAGCCTCTTGCGATTATTGATAAAAAAGCTCGGCAATAACTGCCGGGCTTTTTATTGTCTGAATTTTACAGTTTAGCGTTTTCTGCTTCACGCTGGCTGCTGGTTTTCTGCGTCATGCGCAGCAGACTGACCAAAGCGCCGGTGCCTGCGAGAGTTCCAGCGAGGATAAGCGAAGCGTGCGTACCGTGTTGCGGGAACAGGTTGAACATCAGTGCAACCATCGCCGCGCCGGTTGTTTGTCCCAGAAGACGAGCGGTACCTAGCAGGCCACTGGCTCCGCCGCTGCGATTGCGTGGCGCAGAGCTGATGATCGTGTGGTTATTGGGGGACTGGAACAGCCCAAAACCGGCACCGCACAGCAACATGCGCCAGATGATATTCAGATGCGAAGGTTCTGGTGGCAGTAATGAGAGTGAAAATAATCCGAATGAAAAGACCACCAGACCAATTCCGCCCAGCATTCCCGGATGGAAACGTTCCACCAGACGGCCTGCAATCGGTGCCATTACCATCGTCGCCAGCGGCCACGGCGTCAGCAAAAGACCGGTTTCCACTGAATTGAGGCCTAATGTGTTTTGCAGGAAGAAGGGCAGGGAAACAAATGCCAGCATCTGTGCGCTGAAAGAGCACAGGGAAGTCCCGAGCGACATACTGAAAATTGGAATACGCAGCAAATCAACCGGCAGCAGCGGGAAAGGTCTCGTCAGCTGACGGCGGACAAAGAACCAGCCGATGATCAGCAGCGCAATGACCTCACCGAGGATTAGCATATGATTCAGGCCCTGCGCAAATCCGCTGATGGCGCTTATCAGTAAACCAAAGGTCAGGGCGTTCATCACGCTGCTGGTGATATCAAATCGCTGTCCCTGGCTGCGTGTTGAATTGGCGGGTAAAAACTTGAGGCCAAGGATCAACGCGACAATACCAATCGGCACGTTGATGGCGAACAACCATTGCCAGGATGCAACAGAAAGGATACCCGCGGCGATGGTCGGTCCTGCCGCTGCGGAAACGGCCACGATCAGCGCATTGATGCCCACGCCGCGCCCTAAGAATCGCTGAGGATAGATAATCCGGATTAGCGCAGTGTTCACACTCATGATCGCAGCGGCACCAAAGCCTTGTAAAACACGGGCAACCGTCAGTGTCAGCAGGGAATCAGAAAGGGCGCAAAAAAGTGAAGTGATGCTAAATACCAGCAATCCGGTCTGATAGATACGCCGGTAGCCGAAAATATCGCCAAGCGATGCCAGAGAAAGCAGCGAAATAGTAATCGCCAGCTGGTAGGCATTTACCACCCAGATTGACGTCGCCGGACTGGCGTGGAAATCATTGGCAATGGTTGGCAGCGCGACGTTTGCGATTGCTCCGTCCAGCACCGAAACGGTGATCCCCAGTGCAATCGCCAGGATCGCGCCGTATCTTTGTGGAAGAGGTAAGCCATCAGTGGGTGTCGGAGTCATGAGTTCTGTCAGTGCGTAGTCATCAGTGAGGGGAATATTACTACGCTAATCAACTTAAAGTGACAATTGTCACATGATGAAATGAATTATTTATCCCTCTGTCAGGAATGAAACTGGCTTAACAGTTCTTACATTCTCAATCAATGGGTTGATTGCTTCTGTGCAATGCTTGCCACTATAATAAAAACCACGTTCTATTTTTTTTGAAACAAAACCAACGCGAGCAGGTAACTCACCCTATGGCTATCGCAGATCTTGATAAGCAACCCGATTCCGTCTCTTCTGTCCTGAAAGTTTTTGGCATTTTACAGGCGCTGGGCGAAGAACGTGAGATTGGTATTACTGAACTTTCTCAACGCGTTATGATGTCTAAAAGCACGGTTTACCGTTTTCTTCAGACCATGAAGTCACTCGGTTATGTTGCGCAGGAAGGCGAATCAGAGAAATACTCACTGACTCTGAAATTGTTCGAACTGGGTGCCAAAGCGCTGCAAAATGTCGATCTGATCCGCAGCGCGGATATTCAGATGCGCGAATTATCCCGCCTGACCCGTGAAACTATTCACCTTGGCGCGCTGGATGAAGACGGGATTGTCTACATCCATAAAATTGATTCGATGTACAACCTGCGTATGCATTCACGTATTGGTCGCCGCAATCCGCTACATACCACGGCGATTGGTAAAGTGTTGCTGGCGTGGGGCGATAAAGCAGAAGTCGCTGCGCTGTTGCAGGAAATTGAATTCACCCGAAGTACTGAAAACACCATCATGAACGCCGCCGATTTGCAGACTGCATTGTTACAGGTGCGCGAGCAAGGTTACGGCGAAGATAACGAAGAACAGGAACAAGGCCTGCGTTGTATCGCAGTTCCTGTCTTTGACCGCTTTGGCGTTGTGATTGCCGGGTTAAGTATTTCCTTCCCGACCATTCGTTTTTCTGAAGAAAGCAAAAGCCACTACGTGGAAATGCTGCACACCGCCGCACGTAATATCTCTGAGCAGATCGGATTCCACGACTATCCGTTCTGAGTCAGTACTGAACTGTAGGCATAAAAAAACCGAAGCCATTGGCTTCGGTTTTTTGTTTCCAGCAATCTGAACTTAGAGGTGAGCCAGTTCTGCTGTTTCTTCTGAATCCATCACTTCTTTGTCGGTCTGTTTCAGCAACTGGCTGGTGATCGTCCCGGCAGTCATTGAACCGCTGACATTCAGCGCCGTACGACCCATATCAATCAGTGGCTCGACGGAGATAAGCAGTGCCACCAGCGTAACCGGCAGCCCCATCGCAGGCAACACGATCAGCGCAGCAAACGTCGCACCGCCACCCACACCCGCCACACCGGCAGAGCTCAGTGTTACGATACCCACCAGCGTTGCAATCCACACCGGGTCAAACGGGTTAATACCCACTGTTGGCGCAACCATAACGGCCAGCATTGTCGGGTATAAACCAGCACAACCGTTCTGGCCGATAGTGGCGCCAAAGGAAGCGGCAAAGCTTGCGATCGATTCCGGAATACCCAGACGACGCGTTTGTGCTTCAACGCTCAGCGGAATGGTCGCTGCACTGGAACGACTGGTGAAGGCGAAGGTCAGCACCGGCCAGACTTTACGGAAGAATTTCGCAGGATTCACGCCAGTGAAAGAAAGCAGCAGCGCGTGTACCACAAACATAATCCCCAGACCCAGGTAAGACGCAACAACGAAGCTGCCCAGCTTAATGATGTCCTGAATGTTGGAACCGGCAACCACTTTGGTCATCAGCGCCAGAACGCCGTAAGGTGTCAGTTTCATGACCAAACGCACCAGTTTCATCACCCACGCCTGCAGGGTATCGATGAAGGCCAGAACACGCGGACCTTTCTCTGCGTCATCTTTTACCAGTTGCAGGGCAGCAACACCGACGAAGGCAGCAAAGATAACGACGCTGATGATCGACGTCGGGCTAGCGCCTGTCAGGTCAGCAAACGGGTTCTTAGGAATAAAGGAAAGGATCAGCTGAGGCACGCTCAGGTCAGCCACTTTGCCTACATAGTTGGACTGAATTGCCGTCAGGCGCGCGGTTTCCTGCGTTCCCTGAACCAGACCGTCAGCAGTCAGACCAAACAGGCCGGTAACAAAGATACCCACCAGCGAAGCAATCAGCGTGGTGAACAGTAAGGTACCGATGGTCAGGAAACTGATTTTGCCCAGCGAAGATGCATTATGCAGTTTCGCTACAGCACTCAGAATCGAAACGAAGACCAGCGGCATGACAATCATTTGCAGCAACTGAACGTAGCCGTTACCGACAATGTTGAACCAGGTAATAGAAGTCTTCAGTACCGGATCATCGGAACCGTAAATCAGCTGTAACGCCAGGCCAAACACAACACCCATGGCCAGACCGAGTAATACTTTTTTTGCCAGACTCCATTGCTTGTGGCGGGTTTGCGCCAGCAGCAAAAGGAGGACAACGAAAACCACTACGTTAAGAACGAGCGGAAGATTCATACCGAACTCCAGACTTATAGTTTTGATATTTAAAACGGGTGTTCCCGACAGGGTTTGCACCATCCCAAAGCAATGGTGAGCAGGATATCAGTTTGGGCACCTGAACATTTATATCCAAAAAGAATGCGTTATAACTTTTTGGTTTTATTTGTACCAATTATCGCCAGATTGGTGATATTTCATGCTGCTCAGATGAACAATTTCAGGATGTGGTTAAAAATGTCCGGATTGATTGCACCAATGATGGGCGTCCAGTCGGGCCAGAACAGCGTTAATCCGACCAGCATCAGACACAGCGTCCGTTCCAGCTGATTGCCTTTTTGACTATTGATTAGCGGCAGACGAAAACGCCAGCGGCATGGCCAGAGCAGGGGGACGCCAGCGGGCGTCAGCATATCAGCAAGAATATGGCTCAGATAACCGATGATCATGGCGTGAAAAGCGTCCACCGGAATGACCCAGTCGTGAGGGAAATGCGTGCGTAACAGGAAAATGCCCCCCGCCACGGCCAGCAGACTGTGGGTAAATCCTCGGTGACCAAATGCTCTGGCAATAGGATGAGAAAGCCATTTCAGACGCTGGCCGAGTACGGATTTCGGATGATCGATGTCGGGCAATAAGCAGGTAAGCAGGGACCCTGGAATAATATGCCACCAGTCGCCGTGCGCCAGCTCCGGAGAGAGCTGCGCCTTTTTGGCAAATACCGCACAGGCGATTGAGAAAATGAGATGGCCTTCCGCCGTCATGACGCGTCCGAACTGGATAACTGTTATTTTATCCAGTATAAGTGAAACTGTCACAATCTTGGAAGAGACACCCTGTAACTAATTGTCAACGGACTGATTAAAAAGAAAAAGGCGTATAAAAATACGCCATTTTACTGTCACGTCTTAGGCTGTTATCGCGCCAGCCAACCACCATCAACCGCAATCGTATAGCCGTTGACATAGTCGGATGCTTTTGACGCCAGAAATACCACCGGCCCCATGACATCTTCCGGTAGACCCCAGCGCCCGGCAGGGATCCGGTCGAGAATTTCTTTACTGCGGTCATCATCGGAACGCAGTTGTTCGGTGTTATTAGTCGCCATGTAACCCGGTGCAATCGCATTCACATTCACGCCATGCTTTGCCCATTCATTGGCCATCAGGCGGGTAATTCCCATCACTGCGCTTTTCGATGCAGTATAGGAAGGAACACGTATCCCGCCCTGATAAGAAAGCATTGAGGCGATGTTAATGATTTTGCCGCCCTTGCCTTGTTTGATGAATTGTTTCGCCACTGCCTGAGACATGAAGAACAGTGTCTTGCTGTTAACATTCATCACGTCGTCCCAGTTTTTTTCACTGAACTCGATGGCGTCTTCCCGGCGGATAATCCCGGCGTTATTGACCAGAATGTCAATATGACCGAATTCAGCAATGGCCTTTTCGATAAGCTGCGCAATGTCTTTAATGCTGCTCAGGTCGGCACGTAAATCAAGAAAGCGGCGACCGGTGGCGGTGACCTTTTGCTCCGTCTCTTCAGGAGCCGACTGGTTGATTCCCACGATATCGCAACCCGCCTGGGCCAGACCCAATGCCATGCCCTGGCCCAGTCCGGTATTACAGCCGGTCACGATGGCGACTTTGCCGCTTAATTCAAATGAGTCGAGGATCATATTCAGAATCTCTTTTGCAACGGCACACATTCGCCATAAAATGATGAATTGCTCTGCCATCTGCGGCAGAGCAAAGAGTTAGCGCAGTTCGCTGACCTTGACATGATCCATGTCGTCGAATACCTGGTTTTCTCCCACCATTCCCCAGATGAAGGTGTAATTTTTGGTGCCCACACCCGCGTGAATCGACCAGCTTGGTGAAATCACCGCCTGTTCGTTATGCACTAATAAATGACGGGTTTCCTGCGGTTGTCCCATCATGTGGAACACAGCAGTTTCTTCTTCCATATTGAAGTAGAAATACACTTCCATGCGGCGCTCGTGGGTGTGACAGGGCATGGTGTTCCACAGGCTACCTTCTTCCAGTTTGGTCAGCCCCATAGTCAGCTGGCAGGTTTCCAGTACGTCAGGCACGATAAATTTATTAATCGTGCGGCGGTTGCTGGTTGCTGCATCGCCGATGGTTTGTGGTGAGGCCTCTGCCAGTGTGATTTTCTTGTTCGGGAAAGTCGTATGGGCAGGAGCGCTGTTGTAGTAAAACTTGGCAGGTTTAGTCGCCTCAACACTGCTGAATTCGACATTTTTTGCCCCCTTTCCGACATACAGCGCTTCTTCATGACCGATTTCATATGTCGTGCCATCAACCACGATAAGTCCCGGCCCGCCAATGTTGATCACACCAAGCTCGCGACGTTCGAGGAAATAGCTCACCCCAAGTTGCTTACCGACTTCATCTCCCACAGAAACCGTTTTTTCAGCAGGCATGACACCGCCGACAATGATGCGGTCGATATGGCTGTAAGTCATCGTGTAGGCATTTCTTTCAAAGATTTTATCGATGAGAAATTCGCGGCGTAATTCGGCGGTATCAAGCGTTTTTGCGTGGTCGCTGTGAATGCTTTGACGAACTTGCATGTCGGTGCCTCTCGTAGAGTAGCGATTAAGGAGGACTTACCGGGCGTGTCTGACCGTTGCGTGGCAGTAACAGCGTACAGAAGCAGGAGAGCTCCCGGCTCGTCCTTGTTACTTAAAGGATAGGTTCATTGGCATGCGAATTCAATAAAAATGAAATATCGTTTTATTTATTTTATGAGTCAGCTCAAGGTTTGTGAAATTAAACGTCGCTTTGAGATTTATGGCTGAGGATGTGCGTGATGAAGGGATGAAAAGCAGCTACGTGCGCAGCAACGGTTGCCGCTGCGCATTTGTATCAGATGATATGTGCCGCGGCCAGCTCTTCCAGTGAGGACAGTTTGATATCCGCCAGCGCCCAGCGCGGATCTGCGAAATATTCCTTATCCGGTACCACCACAGAGCGCATACGTGCGGCTTTTGTGGCAATCATGCCATTAAAGGAGTCTTCAAGCGTGACGCAGTTCAGCGGATCGACGGCTAACTCGCCGGCAGCCAGCAGGTAAACTTCGGGATGCGGTTTGCTGTAGGGCAGTTTCTCGGCTGAAACGCGAACCTGGAAATAGGCTTGCAGATTGAACATTTCCAGTACGGTATCGAGCATAAATAATGGCGACGCGGAGGCCAGGCCAATCTTCAGTCCCTGATCACGGCATAATTCAAGCGCGTGGTTTACGCCGGGTAACAATGGCCGGGTTTGTTCGACCAGTTCAATGGTCCGTGCGATGATCATCGAAGCCACCTCCGCCTGGGCAGGTCCTTGCCACGGCAGCACCTGATACCACATTCTGACCACCTGATCGATGCGTAGCCCCAAAGTGTCAGGCAGCAAATGTCGCTGAGAAATATCGACGCCAAGGCGGCTGAAAACGTCCAGTTCAGCCTGAACCCACAACCGTTCAGAATCTATTAACAGACCATCCATATCGAAAATTGCTGCATTAACAGGGCGGACATAAGCCATGAAAGCGGACTCCCTAACAGTGAATAGGCCATCACTTTACCATTGGCTTTCGTGCGGATGAAATTTGTTGTACGGACAAATGACCTAGGGGCTCATACTGAAGAGGGGCTAACTGATTAAAACATTGGGCGGGAAAACCTTTCTGTGGGTAAACTTAGCTGTTGCTTAAGGTATCCTAACAAGGGGAATTCATGACGTACCAACAGGCCGGACGTGTGGCAGTGATTAAACGGATTGCAGGATGGATTATTTTTATCCCTGCGCTGCTTTCAACGCTGATCTCATTGCTAACCTTTATCAATGAGCATACTAAAACAGAGCAGGGCATTAATGCCGTTATGCTGGATTTTGTCCACGTGATGGTTGATATGATTAAGTTTAACACTTCGTTTTTGAACGTTTTCTGGTACAACTCGCCGGTACCTTCCCTTGGGCAAGGCGTGACAACCGCGAATATCATGTTCTTTATCATCTACTGGCTGATTTTTGTCGGGCTGGCACTTCAGGCTTCAGGCGCGAGAATGTCCCGTCAGGTGAAACATATTCGCGAAGGGATCCAGGATCAGCTGATCCTTGAGCAGGCTAAAGGTGCAGAAGGGCGGACCCGTCCTCAGATTGAAGAGCGTATTGTGATACCCCGGCACACCATTTTGGTGCAGTATTTCCCGTTATATATTTTGCCGATCATTATTGCGGTTATCGGATATTTCATTCTGAAATTATTAGGTTTGATCGCCTGATAATTCCATCAACATATTCATAACATGTTGCTGGGCGATATGTTATCGAACGGCGTTAACGATATAAATAAGGCCTGAATATTCACGTGTTCAGGCCTTATTTTTTGCAGCTTAAGGAGTCAGACGTTAATTGATGTCATCGTGTAACAGTCTTTCAACTGCACGTTGAGCGACCACCAGATGCTGACCGCCGAATAAATTACTGCGGTTAAGCAGATAATATAACTGGTATAGAGGTTGTCTCGAAATGAAGTCATCAGGTAACGGCGTTTTGCTCTGGTAACCGTCATATAACTGAGGCGGAACATTGGGATACAACGGCAACATAGCGAGATCACATTCCCGGTCGCCCCAGTAACACGCCGGGTCGAATATAACAGGACCGTTTTCTGATAACCCGCAGTTATGCGGCCATAAATCGCCGTGTAATAAAGACGGTTGTGGCTGATGATTCTGTAAACGTGCATGAACCATCGCGGTGATATCTTCAATATTGCCGAACGTCATGCCTTTTTCTGCCGCCAGTTGTAGCTGCCAGCCAATCCTCTGCTCTGCGAAAAACGTCGCCCAACGCCGTTGCCAGCTATTGGGTTGCGGGAGCGTCGCCAGTTCATTATCGAAATCGAGACCAAATTGCAGCTGTTCACTCCATTGGTGCAGTGCGGCAAGTTGTTGCCCCAAAACATACGCATTATGCGCATCCAGCGGTTTTTGCGGGATGTACTCAAGCAGAAGAAAGCTGTAATCACGGTCACTGCCCACGCCATACACTTCTGGTACCCGGACGGTCTGGCTACGCGCAAGCAGGGCGAGCTGATCGGCTTCTGCGGCAAAAATGGGCAGCATTTCGCGCGCATTGCATTTCACAAACACATCCCTGTCACCATAGCTCAGCCGCCATGCCGGGTGAATTTCACCTCCCGGCAGTTCAACACGTTCGCGGATTTCAGCACTGCCAAGGTGTTCACTCAACAAACGATTGACGGCTTGCCACATGGTATTACCCCTTCTGACTGGCCCGATAATTCATTAAGTTAGCGTTTTCTCTTCTTTAAAAACCCGATCCGGCGCACGGCTGAATCAGATGATGATGTTAATTTATGCAATTTTCGACGTTGATGAACTGAGAGCGTAATCAGTGAATCTGTTATTTTCAGAATATGTGACATGAAAGAGGTTTTATATACAGAATTGTCTTATCGACATGTTCCTAACCCCCTTGTTTAACAAAACAATAATAATAATAGACTAAAAATATATTCAGGTGTGGAAAGAAGATGTATATGCTACATCTCGTCCTAGTCGCGAGAGAGATAACGTGAAACCAAACATTCTTTATTTGATGGCCGCGCTATTGTTGGCGGGTTGCGCTAAAGAAACACCGGTTCAAACAACGCATTTTCTGAATCCATCGCCGCCACCTCAGCGCGATGCCTCATTAATGCATCCGGGGCCATATGGTGATGTCATTCACCAGGCGGCAAATACTTACGGCGTCGACGAAACACTTGTTAAAGCAATCATTCAGGTCGAATCTGGATATAACCCAACCGTTGTCAGCAAATCGAATGCGATTGGGTTAATGCAGCTAAAGGCCTCAACGGCAGGACGCGATGCCTACCGGATGAAAGGACGTTACGGTCAGCCCACGCCGCGTGATTTGAAAGATCCGGCGGTGAATATTGATCTGGGAACGGCGTATTTGAGTATCCTGCAACAGCAACTGGCAGGCATCAACAACCCTGAAACGCGTCGTTACGCGACAACATTAGCCTATGTGAACGGGGCCGGGGCGTTGCTGAGAACGTTTGCGAAAGATAAAACCTACGCAATTGCAAAGATTAATCTGATGACGCCTGCTGAGTTTTCACAGCACGTGCAGAAAAATCATCCTGCACCTCAGGCACCGCGTTATCTGTGGAAAGTGAACAACGCTTATCTTGCCATGCGATAAGCGTTGTTGTTTCTGCCAGCAGCTCAGGCTGCTGGCGGTAATGTCTTGATGATTTCAAGGATCCCGTTAATCACAAACTGAACGCCCATACACACCAGCAAGAATCCCATCAGACGTGAAATCGCTTCAATCCCACTTTTGCCGACCAGGCGCATAATTGCCCCTGAACTGCGCAGCGTTATCCATAAAATCAGTCCGACTAAAAAGAAAATAATCACCGGTGCGACGGTGATGATCCAATGCGGGAAATCAGAATCTCGGACGGTAGCAGCGCTGCTGATGATCATCGCAATGGTACCCGGGCCCGCGGTGCTAGGCATAGCCAGCGGAACGAAGGCAATATTCGGCGATTCCTGCTTGCGCATTTCCTCGGTTTTATTCTCAATCAGCACTCTTTCTTCCACGTGGGGCTGTGGAAACAGCATTCTGAAACCGATAAAGGTAACGATCATCCCCCCCGCAATCCTCAGTCCGGGAATGGAAATCCCAAACGTGTTCATCACCAGCTGACCAGCGTAATACGCCACCATCATGATGATGAAGACATACACAGAGGCCATCAGCGATTGCTGATTTCTTTCCTGCGTGGTCATTTTCCCTGAAAGGCCGAGCAGCAGTGCCACGGTAGTCAGGGGGTTTGCCAGCGGAAGGAGTACCACCAAACCCAAACCTATTGCTTCAAATAACAGCCTGACCTCAGACATATGCTTCCCTTATTCCATGTTTCTCTGAATACCTTATCTTGCCGGTGGGGATTACACGAAAAATATCCCCATTAAGCAACACAGGTTGCTGGAAATTCGCACTTTACGGGTGTTAAACTCGTTGCCTGTTTTCACGTCGCGTCCCGATACAATTACGTGATGTATTCCTGGGTGCCTATATTCGGCAAAGTAAAGCTGAATAGCGTGAATAACTACATGAAATTACACTCAAATATTTTTCTAGATGTGCTCTGTCGTGTGGGGCACCACTGTAGATTAAGGAATTAACATGCCTGTCATTACTCTTCCTGATGGAAGCCAGCGCGTTTTTGATCGCCCCGTTTCTCCTCTTGATGTTGCGCTTGATATCGGTCCTGGTCTGGCGAAAGCCTGTATCGCGGGTCGTGTTAACGGTGAACTCGTCGATGCAACTGACCTTATTGAAACCGATGCACAACTGGCGATCATCACCGCTAAAGACGAAGCCGGTCTTGAAATTCTGCGCCATTCCTGTGCGCACCTTTTGGGTCATGCCATCAAGCAATTGTGGCCAGACACCAAAATGGCTATCGGCCCGGTTATCGATAATGGCTTCTACTACGACGTCGATTTAGATCGCACGTTGACTCAGGAAGACATCGAACTGCTTGAAAAGCGCATGCACGAACTGGCTGAAAAGAATTACGACGTTATTAAAAAGAAAGTCAGCTGGCAGGAAGCACGCGATACCTTTGCAAGCCGCGGCGAAGAATACAAAGTGGCCATTCTGGATGAAAACATCAGTCATGATGACCGTCCGGGCTTGTACCACCATGAAGAATACGTTGATATGTGCCGTGGTCCGCACGTACCGAATATGCGTTTCTGCCATCATTTTAAACTGCAGAAAACCTCCGGTGCTTACTGGCGTGGCAACAGCGACAACAAAATGCTGCAGCGTATCTACGGCACCGCATGGGCAGATAAAAAGCAGCTGAATGCCTATATTCAGCGTCTGGAAGAAGCCGGTAAACGCGACCACCGTAAAATTGGAAAGCAACTCGACCTGTACCATATGCAGGAAGAAGCGCCTGGTATGGTGTTCTGGCATAACGACGGCTGGACTATTTTCCGTGAGCTGGAAGCTTTCGTGCGCATGAAACTGAAGTCATATGACTATCAGGAAGTAAAAGGTCCGTTCATGATGGACCGCGTGCTGTGGGAAAAAACGGGTCACTGGGAAAACTACAAAGAAGCGATGTTCACGACTTCTTCTGAAAACCGTGAATACTGCATCAAACCGATGAACTGCCCGGGTCACGTTCAGATCTTCAACCAGGGTCTGAAATCCTACCGCGATCTGCCGCTGCGTATGGCCGAGTTCGGCAGCTGCCACCGTAATGAGCCGTCAGGTGCATTGCATGGTCTGATGCGCGTTCGTGGCTTCACTCAGGATGATGCCCACATCTTCTGTACTGAAGAGCAGGTGCGTGATGAAGTGAATAGCTGTATCCGCATGGTTTACGACATGTACAGCACTTTTGGTTTCCAAAAGATTGTGGTGAAATTGTCCACTCGTCCTGAGAAGCGCATCGGTACTGACGAAATGTGGACTCGCGCTGAAGATGACCTCGCGGCTGCGCTGACTGAAAACGACATTCCGTTCGAATATCAGCCAGGTGAAGGGGCGTTCTACGGTCCAAAAATTGAATTTACCTTGCATGATTGTTTGGATCGTGCGTGGCAGTGTGGTACCGTGCAGCTCGACTTTTCATTACCTGGTCGCTTGAACGCCTCTTATATCGGCGAAAGCAACGACCGCCAGGTCCCGGTAATGATTCATCGTGCTATCCTGGGTTCAATGGAGCGTTTCATCGGTATTCTGACTGAAGAATACGCTGGCTTCTTCCCAACATGGATGGCTCCGGTACAGGTAGTGATCATGAATATCACTGACACACAGGCTACCTATGTCGAAGAATTAACTAAAAAACTGCAAGATGCAGGCATTCGCGTTAAAGCCGACTTGAGAAATGAGAAGATTGGCTTTAAAATCCGCGAACACACGCTACGCCGTGTTCCTTACATGTTAGTTTGTGGCGATAAAGAGGTCGAAGCAGGCAAAGTTGCTGTTCGTACCCGCCGCGGCAAAGACTTAGGAAGCATGGATGTTAGCGAAGTCGTTGACAAACTGCTGGCGGAAATCCGCAGCAGAAGTCTTCATCAACTGGAGGAATAAAGTATTAAAGGCGGAAAACGAGTTCAACCGGCGCGTCCTAATCGCATTAACAAAGAGATTCGCGCGCAAGAAGTTCGCCTCACCGGCGTCGATGGCGAGCAGATTGGTATTGTCAGTCTGAATGAAGCTCTTGAAAAAGCTGAGGAAGCGGGCGTCGATTTAGTAGAAATCAGTCCGAATGCCGAGCCGCCAGTTTGTCGAATCATGGATTACGGCAAATTCCTCTACGAGAAGAGCAAGTCGACTAAAGAGCAGAAAAAGAAACAAAAAGTTATTCAGGTTAAGGAAATCAAATTCCGACCTGGTACCGATGATGGCGACTATCAGGTCAAACTACGCAACCTGATTCGCTTTCTGGAAGATGGCGATAAAGCCAAAATCACCCTGCGTTTCCGTGGGCGTGAAATGGCGCACCAACAGATCGGTATGGAAGTGCTTAACCGCGTCCGTAAAGACCTGTGTGAAGATTCTGAACTGGCCGTTGTCGAATCCTTCCCTACGAAGATCGAAGGTCGTCAGATGATCATGGTGCTCGCACCTAAGAAGAAACAGTAAGGCTTCCAAGTAATCCTGCTACGCGGTGCTTGCACCGCGTATGCTGGATTCGCCTTTCTGATTCATGTTAATAACAATGCGAAGTGGAATTTAAAATGCCAAAGATCAAAACAGTACGCGGCGCCGCTAAACGCTTCAAAAAAACCGCCAACGGTGGTTTTAAGCGTAAGCACGCAAACCTGCGTCATATTCTGACCAAAAAAGCTACTAAGCGTAAACGTCACTTGCGTCCAAAAGGCCTGGTATCCAAGAACGATTTGGGTCTGGTCTCTGCATGTCTGCCGTACGCATAAATACACTTTTTTTCATCTAGAATATAAAACTCAGGAGAGCATATGGCTCGCGTAAAACGTGGTGTGATTGCACGTGCACGTCACAAGAAAATCTTAAAACAGGCGAAAGGTTACTACGGTGCCCGTTCTCGCGTATATCGTGTTGCATTCCAGGCTGTTATCAAAGCTGGTCAATACGCTTACCGTGACCGTCGTCAAAAGAAACGTCAGTTCCGTCAGCTGTGGATCGCGCGTATCAACGCAGCAGCTCGTCAGAACGACATGTCTTACAGCAAATTCATTAACGGCTTGAAAAAAGCTTCTATTGAAATTGACCGTAAGATCTTGGCTGACATCGCAGTCTTCGACAAAGTGGTATTTGCCGCTCTGGTTGAGAAAGCGAAAGCAGCACTGGCGTAAGTCAGGTGAAAGAGGGAGCTTGCTCCCTCTTTTATATTTTGTGTTTAAAAACATTCTGTTTCGTTGTTTAATACCCTTAGTTTGATACGAAGCACTTCGTCAGAACATCAGCACAAAATTTACAACCGATAAGGTAACGCAAGCATGAATGCTGCTATTTTCCGTTTCTTTTTTTACTTTAGCGCCTGACTCAGGAAGGCTTTCGCGCGTAAGAGAAGAAACGAAAAGTAGCGCCTAAGCCTCCCTCGTGGAGGCTTTTTTGTATCTGTGCTTTATACACTAAGGTTCAGGGTCAAAATCGCGCCCCTGATTAATCACGGTTATTTTACATCGGGCCATATTGGCCAGAAGAAGAGGAAAGCAATGCCACATCTCGCAGAGCTGGTTGCCAATGCCAAGGCAGCCGTAGAGAGTGCTCAGGATATCGCCGCGCTGGATAACGTGCGTGTCGAATATCTGGGTAAGAAAGGCCACCTGACACTCCAGATGACAACACTCCGTGAATTACCTGCGGAAGAACGTCCGGCAGCGGGCGCGGTCATCAACGAAGCGAAAGCGCAGGTTCAGGAAGCCCTGAATGCGCGTAAAAATACGCTGGAGTCTGCCGAACTGAATGCACGCCTGGCTGAAGAAACGATTGACGTTTCCCTGCCTGGCCGTCGTATTGAAAACGGCGGTCTGCATCCGGTGACCCGAACTATCGACCGCATTGAAACCTTCTTCGGTGAATTAGGCTTTACCGTGGAAACCGGCCCGGAAATCGAAGATGACTATCATAACTTCGATGCCCTGAATATCCCGGGGCACCATCCAGCACGTGCTGACCACGATACTTTCTGGTTTGATGCCAAGCGTTTGCTGCGCACCCAGACTTCCGGTGTTCAGATCCGCACCATGAAAGATCAGCAGCCGCCGATCCGCATTATCGCGCCGGGCCGCGTTTATCGTAACGATTACGACCAGACTCACACCCCGATGTTCCATCAGATGGAAGGCCTGATTGTTGATAAAGACATCAGCTTCTCCAACCTGAAAGGCACACTGCACGATTTCCTGAACAACTTCTTTGAAGCTGATTTGCAGATCCGTTTCCGTCCTTCCTATTTCCCGTTCACAGAACCTTCCGCGGAAGTGGATGTAATGGGTAAAAATGGCAAATGGCTGGAAGTGCTGGGTTGCGGCATGGTGCATCCGAATGTACTGCGCAACGTCGGCATTGATCCTGAAGTGTATTCCGGTTTTGCCTTCGGGATGGGAATGGAACGTCTGACCATGTTGCGCTATGGCGTGACTGACTTACGTGCATTCTTCGAAAATGATCTGCGTTTCCTCAAACAGTTTAAGTAAGGCGGGAATATCACATGAAATTCAGTGAACTCTGGTTGCGTGAGTGGGTAAACCCAGCCATCAGCAGCGAAGCATTATCAGACCAAATCACCATGGCCGGCCTTGAAGTCGATGGCGTTGATCCGGTTTCCGGCGCTTTCAATGGCGTGGTAGTCGGTGAAGTCGTCGAATGTGGTCAGCACCCTAACGCAGACAAACTGCGTGTGACCAAAGTGAATGTCGGCGGCGATCGCCTGCTGGACATCGTTTGTGGTGCACCAAACTGCCGTCAGGGTCTTAAAGTTGCGGTCGCGACTGTGGGTGCTGTATTGCCGGGCGATTTCAAAATCAAAGCCGCCAAACTGCGTGGCGAGCCTTCAGAAGGCATGTTGTGTTCGTTCTCCGAGCTGGGTATTTCTGAAGATCACGACGGTATCATTGAGCTGCCGCTGAATGCGCCGGTTGGCACCGATATCCGCGAATTCCTGAAACTCGATGACACCATTATCGAAATCAGCGTGACGCCAAACCGTGCTGACTGTCTGGGCATTCTGGGCGTGGCGCGTGATGTGGCGGTGATTAATCAGCTGCCGCTGATTGAGCCGGACATCAATCCGGTACAGGCCACTGTTGACGCTACCATTTCCATTGATGTGCAGGCGCCTCAGGCGTGTCCGCGTTATCTGGGTCGTGTGGTTAAAGGTATTAACGTTAAGGCTGCCACACCATTGTGGATGCGTGAAAAACTGCGCCGCTGCGGTATCCGTTCTATAGACGCTGTTGTCGATATCACCAACTTCGTGTTGCTCGAACTGGGACAGCCGATGCATGCGTTCGATTTGAATCGCATCAGCGGTGGCATTGTCGTGCGTATGGCACAGAAAGACGAAGCGCTGACCTTGCTCGATGGCACAAAAGCAAAACTGGCGGAAGACACGCTGGTGATCGCTGACCACGAGAAAGCGCTGGCGATGGCCGGTATCTTTGGTGGCGAACATTCAGGTGTGAACGATGAAACGCAGGATGTCCTGCTGGAATCTGCGTTCTTTGCTCCGCTCTCAATCACTGGCCGCGCACGCCGTCAGGGCCTGCATACGGATGCTTCTCATCGCTATGAACGTGGTGTGGATCCTGAGTTGCAATTTAAAGCCATTGAACGTGCAACCGCGCTGCTGTTGAGCATCTGTGGCGGTGAAGCCGGTCCGGTCATCAACGCGACCTCAGAAGAGCATCTGCCAAAAGCGGCAACCATCACATTGCGCCGTGAAAAACTGGATCGTCTGATTGGACACCATGTTGAAGATGCACAGGTGACCGACATTCTGACCCGTCTGGGCTGCCAGGTTAAGCATAATGGCGACCACTGGGTGGCTGTTGCGCCAAGCTGGCGTTTCGATATGCAAATAGAAGAAGACCTGGTGGAAGAAGTGGCCCGTGTTTACGGCTACAACAACATTCCTGATGTGCCGGTGAAAGCCAGTCTGGTGATGACTAAACACCGTGAAGCGAATTTGTCGCTGAAACGTGTGAAAAATCTGCTGGTTGACCGCGGCTTCCAGGAAGCGATCACCTATAGTTTTGTTGATCCAAAAGTTCAGGCTCTGCTGCACCCTGGCGAAGAAGCGCTGATTTTGCCAAGCCCGATTTCGGTAGAAATGTCAGCAATGCGTCTTTCACTGTGGTCTGGCCTGCTGACTTGCGTAGTAAATAACCAAAATCGTCAGCAAAGTCGTGTGCGTTTATTCGAGAGCGGCCTGCGCTTTGTGCCTGATACACAAGCTGATTTGGGTATCCGTCAGGACGTCATGCTGTCTGGTGTGATCTCCGGAACGAAAAATGAAGAGCATTGGGATCTGGCGCGCCAGTCAGTTGACTACTACGATTTGAAAGGTGATCTTGAGGCTATTCTTGAGCTTACCGGCAAAATGAACGATGTACAGTTCAAGGTTGAAGCAAATCCTGCGCTGCATCCTGGGCAGAGCGCAGCGATTTATTTACGCGGCGAACGTATTGGTTTCATTGGTGTAGTACACCCTGAGCTGGAACGTAAACTCGATCTTAATGGTCGTACCGTGGTCTTCGAACTGCTGTGGAACAAGGTCGCAGACCGCGTACTGCCTGATGCGAAAGAGATTTCTCGCTTCCCGGCGAACCGTCGTGACATCGCTGTTGTAGTGGCCGAAAACGTGCCCGCAGACGATATTTTGGCAGAGTGCAAGAAAGTTGGCGCAAATCAGGTAGTTGGCGTAAACTTGTTTGATGTGTACCGTGGCAAGGGCGTAGCTGAAGGTTACAAGAGCCTGGCTATCAGTCTGGTGTTGCAGGATACCGGCCGTACACTGGAAGAAGAGGAGATCGCCGCTACCGTTGCGAAATGTGTAGAGGCTCTAAAACAGCGATTCCAAGCATCCTTGAGGGATTGAACCTATGGCGCTTACTAAAGCTGAAATGTCAGAACACCTGTTTGAGAAGCTCGGGCTGAGCAAACGGGATGCCAAAGACCTTGTTGAGATATTTTTCGAAGAAGTCCGTCGTGCTTTGGAAAATGGCGAGCAAGTAAAACTGTCTGGCTTTGGCAATTTTGATCTGCGTGACAAAAACCAACGTCCGGGACGTAACCCGAAAACCGGCGAAGATATTCCGATCACGGCGCGTCGTGTGGTGACTTTCCGTCCGGGACAGAAATTGAAAAGTCGTGTAGAAAATGCCACTCCGAAAGAATAAGTGAAATCAGCAAAAAGGCCGCGAAAGCGGCCTTTTTTTTGGGCTTGACCCGTCCTAATTAGCGTTGACACGTTTCCGACTTAAATCCGGAGAACGTGATAATGGCTGAGTTTAAACGCACGCAACGTGACTATCCTTTGTCTTTTAAAATTGCTGTTGTTGAGCAGGTTGAAAAAGGCGAACTGACCTACAAACAGGCTCAACTGCGCTATGGTATTCAGGGACGCTCTACCGTCCTGACCTGGTTGCGTAAGCATGGCCGACTCAACTGGGCTCCAGGTCTTCTTCAGCTCTCCAGCCGGAATTTACCCATGGATCAACCCTCTGCACCTTTAACGCCTGAACAAAGAATCAAAGAACTGGAAGAACAGCTTGAGCGGGTCACACAGAAAGCTGAGTTCCTGGACGCCGTCGTTAATGTCCTGAAAAATGACTTTGGGATCAGCGTAATAAAAAAGCGACCAGGCAGGTCCTCACACAAAAACAAACCCAAAAAATAACGATCACCCGCGTCTGCCAGTTTCTGGGCCACAGCCGCCAGGCATGGTACCAATATATTACCCGGCTGAATGAACGGCAGAAACAGGACGTAAAGATCATCAATTTTATTAAAACGGTCCGGATGCGACAGCCCCGTATCGGAACCCGTAAGCTGCACTATCTTCTTAAGGAACAATCAGATGGTGAGTTATATATCGGACGTGACAAACTCTTTTCTCTGCTCAAAGAACGCAGGTTACTGGTTCCCGTTAGACGGGCTTATCATAAAACAACTGACAGTCATCACCGTTTTCGGCGACATCCGAATCTACTGAAATCCGGGCCGGAACAGGTGGTGGTGTGCCATCCGGAGCAGGTGTGGGTGGCAGATATTACTTATTTGCCGACCCGAAGTGGGATGGTCTACCTGAGTCTGATCACTGATGCCTGTTCAAGGAGGATCATGGGGCATTATGTCCACAGCGATCTGCGCACAATAAATGTTGCAGAGGCGCTGAAAAGGGCGTTAAAACAGCGAAAAACGAGCGAGCCTCTGATACATCACTCCGACAGGGGAATACAATACTGTTCAGCGGCTTATCAGTCAGTACATGAGAAAAACGGCTTAACGTGTTCGATGACAGACGGTTATGACTGCTATCAGAATGCGCTGGCAGAAAGAGTGAACGGTATACTGAAGACAGAGTTCCTGCTGTCTCGGCCGGCAGACCTGGAACAGGCAAGAAAGATGGTGAAAGAATCGATAGAGATATACAACGGGGAGCGACCGCACCTGTCGTTAAAATACAAAACGCCCGATGAATTTCACCAGGCGTTTTGAGGCTGAAAAGTGTCAACCTATATCAGGACTAGTCACTACATTTGCGGTTTAGTGAAAGGAGAAATAGGCATAGAAATGCGCAGGAAGTGAAAAGATTTCGTTAATGAGGTAGTCGTTTCAGGAATCGTCTGATAGATTAAATTCAACGGCAAGGCGTCTTTAATATTATATTTTACGGATTAGTTGTTAATTATTATTTGTATTTATCATAAGCAATGTTTTGTTCAATTTTTATCTCGGTGGGATTGTATAAAACAAAAAAGGGGCCAAAGCCCCTTGATGTTAAACGCATTGGCATCTGTTTATATTCAGATTCGCAGTCAGTAATAAACAAATGCAATGATGAAAATTCTTAATTAACGTTAGTGCCAGTAATAATGCGGATGACCACCGCCATGACCACCACCGTGGCCGTAAGGGCCCGGGAAGATACAGCCACTAAGGCTTACAACGACCAGAGCAACACCAACGAAAGCTAGAATACGACGCATAGGAATGTCCTTTATTGGAATAAACAATTTAATTATAAATAAAAGGCCGGCGGGTTATCGTCAGGCTTGCGTTAAGATTTGTTAGTATCGTAATAAGAATTGAATAGTTAATAACCTTCGTCCTGCTGAACTATTTCAGTCAGGATATATATGTATTTTTATTGTAAGGCCACAGCAAGTTATCCGAAAATGCGCCGCTCTCTTATATTCTCTGTCTTTCCTGCCTGATATAAAAAACACGTCATAAAAAATAAAGAAGGCGTGACTCTTATGAAAAAATCTCTTTTATTGCTTTGTTGTGCACTGGCATTGCCTGTGATCGCGCAGGCAAATGTTTCTGTTGACGTTAACGTACCCGGCGTATCGGTGCATCTCGGGGATCAGGACCAGCGCGGCTACTACTGGGATGGTTATGACTGGCGTCCGCCGCAGTGGTGGCATGATCATCAGGGCCATCATTACGGTGAGCGCAATGAGCATGGTATGTACTGGCATGGCAACCGCTGGGACTCTAAACCGCCGCAGCGTGGCCATAGCAATCCGCCCCACAACCCACCCCACAATCAGGGGCATCCGAACAATGGCGATCACCACGATAATCGTGATCATCAGGGCGGGCATAATGACAATCACGGGAATGGACAGCCGATCCCGCCAGATGGCCATCAGGGCCACTGATCCCATAGCTTCCATAAAGACTTTTCAAGCCGGTGCTTTGTCACCGGCTTTTTTGTTTCCCATTTTTATCATTATCCGGTTCACTAGACAGAGCTAACTGACTAATATCGGTAGGATAGTCATCCACAGCAAGTCTCAGGAAACTGCTTTTCATGCCAATTCCGCAGACCTATTCTGCTCTTGAACAACAACGGGAACGCCGTGACCGCCGGTGGCTGGTCGGGCTGAGCCTGTTGCTGGTAATTATTTGCGTATTCAGCCTGAGCGCGGGTGAAAACTGGTTATGGCCCGATCAGTGGCTGAGCAGCGAGGCACGGCTTTTTGTCTGGCAGTTGCGCTTACCCCGCGCTATCGCCGTAATTTTAGTCGGTGCGGGTCTTGCCGTTGCTGGCGCAGTAATGCAGTCATTATTCGAAAATCCGCTCGCCGAACCCGGATTACTGGGCGTTGCCAATGGTGCTGGTGTGGCGCTGGTATTTTGCGTCATGCTCAGCCACGGCATTTTACCTGTCTGGGTGATGAGTCTGGCGGCGATTGCCGGTGCACTGGTTGTCACATTTTTCCTGTTAACTATTTCCCGTAAACGTCTGTTAACCAACGCCCGTATGCTGCTGGTTGGCGTCGCGATCGGTATCGTTTGCAGCGCCTTAATGACCTGGGCCATTTACTTCAGCAGCAATCTTGATTTACGCCAGCTGATGTACTGGATGATGGGCGGGTTCGGAGGCATGGACTGGAACCAGATCTGGCTGGGATTACTGTTACTGCCGGTATTGCTGTGGCTGATCTTTCAGGGCAAAGCCCTCAACCTGCTGTCACTGGGGATTGTACAGGCGCAGCAACTGGGGATATCGCTGACGGCGTGGCGCTACGTTCTGGTTCTCGCGGTCGGCTGGATTGTCGGGCTGAGTGTGGCGTTGTCCGGGGTGATAAGTTTTATCGGACTGGTTATTCCGCATATTTTACGTCTGGCAGGTATCACCGATCAGCGTCGTTTACTGCCAGCCTGTGCGCTTGGCGGCGCCTGCGTGTTACTTCTCGCAGACGTAGTATCAAGAATTGGTCTGCATGCAGCAGAATTGCCCGTCGGGGTGGTTACCGCCACGCTGGGGGCTCCGGTCTTCATCTGGCTGCTGATCAGAGTCGGACAAATCCGCTGATTATTTATGGCGGGTCGTCTATGCTCTCCCTTTACCTAACCTGCAACTATCAGGATAAAAACGATGAGTAATGACATTTTTAACATCTCCCTGAAAACCATTGATGGCGAAACCACAACGCTGGGTGCTTATAAAGGTTCTGTATTGCTGGTCGTGAATGTAGCGTCACAATGTGGCCTGACCAAGCAGTATGAAGGCCTGGAAAATATTTATCAGGCATGGCATGACCAGGGATTTGAGGTTCTGGGCTTCCCGTGTAACGAGTTTGGTGCGCAGGAACCGGGCACGGAAGATGAAATTAAAACCTTCTGTACCACGAACTTTGGTGTGAAATTCCCGATGTTCAGCAAAATCAACGTCAATGGCGAAAACCGTCATCCGCTGTATTCTGCGCTGATTGCGGCCCGTCCCACGGCGGTAAAACCGGAAGACAGTGCGTTCTACGAGCGTCTGGCGAGCAAAGGCCGTCAGCCGCTAAAACCGGATGATATTTTGTGGAACTTTGAGAAATTCCTTATCGGCCGTGACGGCACTGTGGTGCAGCGCTTCGCACCGGACATGACGCCGGAAGATCCTATTCTGATGGAAACTATCAAAGCCGCACTGGCGAAATAACAGATTGATGCAAGCACACATGCTGGAATGTCGCGAAATTGCGGTTGAAGGTCGCCTTCTGGCGTTTAGTTCGCACATCGCGCCAGGAAGCCGCGTTCATCTCATCGGGCCAAACGGAGCAGGGAAGAGCACATTACTGAACCGGCTGGCAGGAATGTCGGGTGGGAAAGGTGAGGTCTTTATCGACGGACAACCTCTGGCTGAACTGTCAGGGCCGCGTCTGGCCCGACTACGTGCGTGGCTTTGCCAGCAGCTGACACCGGCATCTCTGATGCCGGTCTTTCAATATCTGTCACTTCATCAGCCGCAAAATTCCGATCCTGTTGTGCTGGGGCGCACGATTGCAAGATTGTGCTCCGCGCTGCATCTTGACGATAAACTTGCCCGCCCGGTCACGCATCTTTCGGGGGGAGAATGGCAGCGGGTTCGCCTCGCGGCAGTTTTACTGCAGGTGTGGCCTGATGTGAATCCGGACAGCCGGTTGCTGTTTCTCGACGAACCGATGAACAGTCTGGACGTGGCGCAACAGCAGGCACTGGACAAGCTGCTCACAGAATTCTGCGCTGCCGGACGTTCAGTGGTGATAAGCGACCACGATCTCAATCATACTTTGCATTATGCTCATGAAGTCTGGCTGATGTCGGCGGGTGAGGTTGTTTCGGCGGGGAAATGTTCTGTAGTTATGCGACCTGAAACACTTTCTGCGGTTTATCAGGTGGCATTTCAGGGATATGAACTGGCCGGTCGCCAATGGATAATGGCAGCGATGGCGTAACGCACTACTTAATCAATAGCGGTGTAATTATTTTATTATCAGCTGTTAGGTTTTTGACTGACCTTACCCTGTTCATAAAAAGAACAGTGTTTTCATTTTCTAAATAAAGTTCATTTTTTAGCATGTCGTTGAGTTGAATTCAATGCCTTGTTTTTAAAAAGCTTTTGCTTATCAATATTATTTCTTTTCTTCTGGTTTAGTTTCTATTTAACTTCACAAAACTGGAAAATCCTTAAGGTTAAATTAAGATTAAACCGACATCATAAGATTCATAAATTTATGACAGTGTTTACCTGTCGTTAAATAAATACGGTCTAAAGTTGGCATCAATTAATTACCTTTCGGGACAGCGTAATGGAAAACTTTTTGCCTTTCTCCCGTCCGTCTATGGGCGAAGAAGAGATAGCGGCTGTGGGACAGGTTTTGCGCTCAGGGTGGATTACCACCGGACCACAAACAAACCAGCTGGAACAGGATTTCTCCGCCGCTTTCGGTTGTAAACATGCTATCGCAGTCAGTTCCGCAACCGGTGGCATGCATGTCACGCTGATGGCGTTGGGCATTGGTCCCGGCGATGAAGTCATTACCCCATCCCAGACATGGGTTTCAACTATCAATATGATTGTTCTGCTGGGCGCAGAACCCGTCATGATCGACGTTGACCCGGATACCCTGATGGCCAGTGCAGAAGCCATTGCTTCCGCCATCACGCCTAAAACTAAAGCGATTATCCCGGTGCATTACGCGGGCGCGCCTTTAGATCTTGACGCGATTTACGCTGTCGCCAGTGAACACGGTATTCCGGTCGTAGAAGATGCTGCACATGCAGCAGGGACCCGTTACCGCGACCGCTGGATTGGCGCGCAGGGAACGGCAATTTTCTCCTTCCACGCAATCAAAAATATGACCTGCGCCGAAGGTGGCCTGATCGCCACGGATGACGACGAACTGGCGAATAAAGTCCGCGCGTTGAAATTCCACGGTCTGGCCGTTGATGCCTTTGATCGCCAGGTTCTCGGGCGCAAACCGCAGGCTGAAGTTGTCGAGCCCGGTTTTAAATACAATCTGTCCGACATTCACGCGTCTATTGCGGTCGTTCAGCTTAAGCGCCTGCATGAAATCAATGCGCGACGCGCCGAACTGGCTCAGCTTTATCTCGATAAATTACAGGGCTCACCTTATCTGCCAATGAATGTGCCGGCTTACCCGCACCTTCATGCCTGGCATTTATTCATGATCCGTGTGGATGAAGAGCGTTGCGGTATCAGCCGTGACGACCTGATGGAACGCCTGAAAGAGCAGGGGATCGGAACCGGTTTGCATTTCCGCGCAGCTCACACTCAAAAATATTACCGCGAACGTTATCCGCACCTGAGCCTGCCAAACAGTGAATGGAATTCGGCACGTTTGTGCAGCCTGCCGCTGTTCCCTGATATGCAAAACAGTGATGTGGACCGTGTTGTCGCGGCTCTTTTTTCCCTTCTGGAGGCGCAGTAGTGGCGCAATACGAACCCATTCGTAAAGTCTCGGTGGTTATCCCGGTCTACAACGAAGAAGAAAGCTTGCCAGCGTTGTTATCACGTACGCAGGCAGCCTGTAAGCAATTAACGCAACAATACGAAATCATTCTGGTGGATGACGGCAGTTCTGACAGCTCCGGCGACATGCTCACCGCAGCCGCAGAACAACCGGACAGCCATGTTATTGCTGTATTGCTCAACCGCAATTACGGTCAGCATTCCGCCATTATGGCCGGTTTCAGCCATGTGTCAGGCGACCTGGTCATTACGCTTGATGCTGACCTGCAAAACCCACCGGAAGAAATCCCGCGCCTGGTCGCCACGGCCGATGAAGGCTACGACGTTGTTGGTACCGTGCGCGCGAACCGCCGCGATTCGTGGTTCCGTAAATCGGCCTCGAAAATGATCAACATGATGATCCAGCGCGCCACCGGTAAATCAATGGGCGATTACGGTTGCATGTTGCGTGCTTATCGCCGCCACATTATCGAAGCCATGTTGCATTGCCACGAACGCAGCACCTTTATTCCTATTCTGGCAAACACCTTCGCCCGCAAAACGATTGAGATCCCGGTTCAGCACTCAGAGCGCGAATTCGGTGATTCCAAATACAGCCTGATGAAACTCATCAACCTGATGTATGACCTGATCACCTGCCTGACCACCACGCCGCTGAGAATGCTCAGCGTGGTGGGCAGTGCGATCGCCATCTTCGGGTTTGTGCTGGCGGTATTTCTGATTTTAATGCGCCTTATCAACGGTCCTGCCTGGGCTGCGGATGGCGTGTTTACGCTATTTGCATTGTTATTCATGTTTATCGGTGCGCAATTTGTGGGCATGGGGTTACTCGGTGAATACATCGGGCGTATCTACAATGATGTCCGTGCGCGTCCCCGTTATTTCGTTCAAAAAGTCGTCGGCGTTCGTTCCGAAGATAACAGTCAGGATAAAGAGTGATGAAAGCGATTGTATTTGCTTACCATGATATCGGTTGTGTTGGTTTACAGGCTCTGGTTGACGCGGGTTATGATGTTCAGGCGGTCTTTACGCACACTGATGCCCCGAATGAAAACCAGTTCTTTTCATCTGTGGCCCGTCAGGGCGCTGAACTGAATCTGCCAGTTTACGCACCGGAAGACGTAAACCATCCATTGTGGGTCGACCGCATCCGTGCTTTACAGCCTGATGTTATTTTCTCTTTCTACTATCGCAACATGCTGAGCGAAGAGATTTTATCTCTGGCGCCACACGGCGGTTTCAATCTGCACGGTTCATTGCTGCCACGCTACCGTGGCCGCGCACCGGTTAACTGGGCACTGCTTAATGGCGAAACTGAAACCGGCGTTACGCTGCATAAAATGGTTAAACGCCCGGATGCGGGCGATATCGTGGGTCAGCGTAAAGTGGCTATTGCCGCTGATGACACCGCACTCAAACTGCACGCTAAAGTGCGTGATGCCGCTAAAGCACTTCTGACGGATGTATTGCCGGAAATGAAAGCCGGTAAAATCACCCTGACCCCGCAAGACGAATCCCAGGCCAGCTATTTTGGCCGTCGTACCGCTGCGGATGGCGAAATTCACTGGCACAAATCTGCTACTGAAATTAATAACCTGATCCGTGCTGTGACCGAACCTTACCCGGGTGCGTTCTCTTATCTGGGTCAGCGTAAACTGACTGTCTGGCGGGCACGTCCGCTGGATACTCAGCATGACAAACAACCGGGCACCGTGCTTTCTTCTGATCCGCTGACCATCGCCTGTGGCGAAGGTGCACTGGAAATTCTGGCGGGGCAGAGCGAAAACGGCCTGTATGTTCAGGGTTCCCGTCTGGCGCTGGAACTGGGCATCATGCCTGACATGCGCGTGTCGACGCTGCCAACGGCCGTTATGAAACGCCGTACCCGTGTGCTGATTCTGGGGGTGAATGGTTTCATTGGTAACCACCTGAGCGAACGTTTGCTGCGTGAAGACCGTTATGAAATTTATGGTCTCGATATCAGCTCTGACGCGGTCAGCCGCTTCATGGATAACCCGCATTTCCACTTCGTTGAAGGCGATATCAGCATCCATTCAGAGTGGATCGAATATCACATCAAAAAATGTGATGTCGTTCTGCCGCTGGTGGCCATCGCAACGCCAATCGAATACACCCGTAACCCGCTGCGCGTGTTCGAACTGGATTTCGAAGAAAACCTGAAAATCGTTCGCGACTGTGTGAAATACAAAAAACGCATCATCTTCCCGTCAACGTCTGAAGTTTACGGTATGTGTGATGACAAAGAATTCGATGAAGATCATTCCCGTCTCATCGTCGGCCCGATCAACAAACAACGCTGGATTTACTCTGTTTCTAAACAGCTGCTGGATCGTGTTATCTGGGCTTATGGCGCGAAAGAAGGCCTGAAATTCACGCTGTTCCGTCCGTTTAACTGGATGGGACCACGTCTGGATAACCTGGATGCGGCGCGAATCGGCAGCTCACGTGCGATCACTCAGCTGATCCTGAATCTTGTAGAAGGTTCTCCGATCAAACTGGTCGATGGCGGCGAGCAGAAACGCTGCTTTACTGACATCAACGACGGTATCGAAGCGTTGTTCCGCATCATCGAGAACCGCGACAACCTGTGTGACGGTCAGATAATTAACATCGGTAACCCGACCAACGAAGCGAGCATCCGTCAGCTGGCAGAAATGCTGCTGAGCAGCTTTGAAGCTCACCCGCTGCGTGCTCAGTTCCCGCCGTTTGCCGGTTTCAATCTGGTCGAGAGCAGCACTTACTACGGTAAAGGCTATCAGGACGTTGAGCACCGCACGCCGAGCATCAAAAATGCCCGTCGTCTGCTGGACTGGAAACCTGAAATTGGCATGGATAAAACTGTCGCCGAGACGCTGGATTTCTTCCTGCGTTCTGTAAATCCTGACGCTGACAAAGCCTGATACGGTGCCAGACATGAAGAAAGTGGGTCTGCGCATAGATGTGGATACCTGGAGCGGCACCCGTGAGGGTGTCCCTCAGCTTCTGCAAACCCTTGCAAAACATAAAATTACCGCCAGTTTCTTCTTCAGCGTTGGCCCGGATAACATGGGGCGCCACTTGTGGCGCCTGCTTAAACCGCGCTTTCTGTGGAAAATGCTGCGCTCCAATGCTGCCTCTCTTTACGGCTGGGATATCTTGCTGGCGGGCACCGCCTGGCCGGGTAAACCTATCGCACGTGACCTTGGTTATCTGATGAAAGAAACCGCGAAACGTGGCCACGAAGTCGGATTGCACGCCTGGGATCATCAGGGCTGGCAGGCAAAAGTCGGGAAATGGTCAGAGAAACAGCTGGAAGAACAAATCCGGCTGGGGCTGGATGCGCTTGAAAAAAGCCTGGGTCATGACGTTGAATGTTCGGCGGTAGCGGGCTGGCGTGCAGATGAACGCGTCATAGAAGTGAAAGAGCGTTTTCATTTCTATTACAACAGCGATTGCCGCGGAACCCATCCTTTCCTGCCCGTGCTGGAAAATGGAACTCTGGGAACGGTGCAAATTCCGGTGACGCTGCCGACTTACGATGAAGTGGCGGGTGGCGAAATTACTGCGGATAACTTCAATGATTTCATTCTTGATGCTATCGCCCAAGATACGGGTGTGCCGGTTTATACCATCCACGCCGAAGTGGAAGGGATGTCGCTGGCAACCCATTTTGACGAGTTACTGACTCGCGCTGCCGCGCAGGGGATCCAGTTTTGTGCGCTGGGCGATTTACTCCCGCAAGATCTCAGTACGTTGCCGCATGGCAAAGTAGTTCGCGCCAGTTTCCCTGGACGGGAAGGTTGGTTAGGTTGTCAGCAAGAAGGTTTTTCCTGATGTCGAAAACAATTAAAGGCGTATGGAGCACCCTGATCCTGGTGTTCTTCGCGCTCGTTTATCTTGTTCCTCTTAATACCCGCATGTTGTGGCAACCCGATGAAACCCGTTATGCCGAAATCAGCCGCGAAATGCTTCAGCGCGGCGACTGGGTTGTACCTCATCTTCTCGGATTGCGTTATTTTGAAAAACCGGTGGCAGGTTACTGGTTCAACAATATCAGCCAGATGATTTTTGGTGAAAGCAACTTTGCGGTGCGTTTTGGTTCCGTCTTCAGCACTATGCTGAGCGCCATTCTGGTGTTCTGGCTGGCAAATCTGATGTGGCGTAATCGTCAGACCGCTTACATCGCTGTGCTTATCTACCTTTCCACTTCGCTGGTGTTCAGTATCGGCACTTACAGCGTTCTGGATCCGATGATCACCCTGTGGATGACCGCAGCTATGGTCGCCACCTGGTTCTGCCTGCGGGTTTCGCGGACACCGCAGAAAGCCATGAGCTGGATAGCTCTGGGACTGGCCTGCGGTATGGGCTTTATGACCAAAGGTTTTCTGGCGCTGGCGCTGCCAGTGATCGCGGTTCTGCCGATTGTCTGGCGGGAAAAACGCTTCAAAACCCTGTTTGGCTGGGGGCCGCTGGCGGTTCTGAGCGCGGTGGTACTGAGTTTGCCGTGGGTGCTGGCAATTGCGCGACATGAACCTGATTTCTGGAATTACTTCTTCTGGGTCGAACATATTCAGCGGTTCGCTGAAGCGGATGCACAACATAAAGCGCCGTTCTGGTTCTATCTGCCGGTGCTCTTATTGGGCGCTCTGCCTTGGCTCGGTTTGCTGCCGGGCGCATTGCGTGAAGGCTGGACTAAACGGGTTATGCGCCCGGAACTGTTCTTCCTGCTGAGCTGGGCGATTATGCCGCTGATCTTTTTCACCATTGCCAAAGGTAAACTGCCGACCTACATTCTGCCGTGCTTTGCGCCGATTGCGTTGCTGATGGCTGATTATCTCGAACAGATCCGCCAGTCTGGTAAATTACGCGCGTTGAAAGCGAATGGTGTCCTCAACATCATCTTTGGTGTTCTGATGGCGGTCGCTGTTCTGGTGATATCAGGCATTCTGCCGTTCCACGTTAAAGCCGTCTTTACCCGCACGGAATTACCCCGCGCTCTGATCGGTATTCTCTGTTTTGCCGTGTGGGCGCTGGCAGGGGCGATGTCTCTGACTGACGTGAAAAAACGCTGGTACTGGGGCGCGGTCTGCCCGCTGGTCCTGGCGCTTTTAGTCGGACAAGCCATTCCGCAGAAAATCATAGATTCCAAACAACCTCAGAACTTTTTAGAGCAACACTTTGATTTGTTACATGACAGTCGTTTTGTTCTGGCAGACAACGTCGGTGTGGCTACCGCAGTTGCCTGGTCACTGAAGCGCAGTGATATTCTGATGTTTGATGAAAAAGGCGAGTTGCAATACGGATTAAGTTATCCTGATGCCAAAGATAACTTTATTGATGCAGCAGGCTTCCCTGCATGGCTGCAGAAAGCCCGTCAGGAAGGAAATGTCTCTGTGATCCTCAGGCTTGACCGCAATGCGCAAATAAAATCAACCCTGCCTGCGGCTGACCAAACAGTGAAGTTTGATCGTCAGGCGATACTGTTCTACAAAAAACTGCCATGACCGGATTCCTTCTGGTTCTGGCGGTCAGTGTGATTACCTGTGCCGGTCAGCTTTGTCAGAAGCAGGCCGCTCAGGTGTCCGCTGACGGAATGGCGCGCGTACTGCGCTGGCTGGGACTGGCGGTGCTGCTGTTGGGCATCGCCATGCTGCTGTGGCTGCGGGTATTACAGCTGATGCCGCTGAGTCTGGCGTATCCGATGCTCAGTCTGAATTTTGTTCTTATTACCTTATGTGCCCGCTGGTTTTTCCATGAATATGTCGACGGTCGCCACTGGTGCGGCGTCGCGTTAATCATGTCCGGGATTGCACTGATGAGTGTCAGCTTATGAAAGGCTATCTGTGGGGCGGAGCCAGTGTGCTGCTGGTGACAACCGCGCAACTTCTGATGAAATGGGGGATGGTGCAGCTCCCGTGGATTGCTCTGTCTGCCATTGACACCTCGTTTATTCTTAGCCATTTAAGCGCGCTGATTGCGGTATTTTTTGGATTGTGCGGATACGTATTATCTATGGGCTGCTGGTTTTTTGCTTTACGGCATCTGCCGCTCAACCGCGCTTATACCTTGCTGAGTCTGAGCTATGCGCTGGTATATATCGCGGCGGTAACCTTGCCCTGGTTCAATGAAAGCATCAGCTTAACCAAAACGATGGGCGGGTTACTTATTCTGTCCGGTGTGTGGTTGATTCACAGTAAGCCTGTCAAAAAGCCTGAATAAATTTATTCTGAAACGATAAAAATCATCATAAAAGATTGGATGACGGATAAAATAGCGCTAAATTCTATTAGTTCTTAGATAACGGCGACTTATCCGGCCCGCGCAAACCTTCGTGTTCCGGTGATGCCGTGACGCTATTGAGGAAGGAATGCACTATGCGCTGGTCGTCCGTATCCATGTATTCCCTGCTGGCTGTTGCCGCGTTAATTCTTAACGGTTGCAGCAGCCACGCTCCACCGCCAAGCGGCCGGTTTGCTGATTCAATTACCGTTGTTGCCGAGCTTAATGATCAGCTCAGTCAATGGCATGGTGCGCCTTATCGTTATGGCGGCTTACAACCCAGCGGCGTCGATTGTTCCGGTTTCGTCTTTCGTACTTATCGCGATCGTTTTGGGGTGGTATTACCAAGAACAACAGTCGATCAAACTAAAATCGGCACTAAAGTTTCCCGTGATGAACTCCTTCCCGGCGATCTGGTTTTCTTTAAAACCGGCAGCGGAGAGAACGGTTTACACGTCGGGATTTACGATACCGCAGACCAGTTTATTCACGCCTCGACCAGTCAGGGCGTCACGCGTTCCTCACTCGATAACGTCTACTGGCGCAAGGTCTACTGGCAAGCTCGCCGTATCTGATACGGCATAAAACCCATTCCCCCTGATTTCACTGCGTATTTCATCCTGTTTTTTGCTGTTATTATCAGAGCAGACTCATTCAGGATGAATATGCGATGAAACCTCTCAGACTATTACTTTCCGATTCTTATGATCCCTGGTTCAACCTCGCCGTAGAAGATTGCATCTTCCGCGAAATGACGACTCAGCGGGTTTTATTCCTCTGGCGTAATGCTGAAACTGTGGTGATCGGGCAGGCGCAAAATCCCTGGAAAGAATGTAATACCCGAAGAATGGAAGAAGACGGTATCCGGCTGGCACGCCGCAGTAGTGGCGGTGGCGCGGTGTTTCATGATCTTGGGAATACTTGTTTTACGTTTATGGCGGGTAAGCCGGAATATGACAAAAGTGTCTCGACCAACATTATCCTCAATGCCTTAAAAAGCTCAGGCATCGACGCCAGCGCTTCCGGCCGCAACGATCTGGTGGTTCAGACCGCAGAAGGTGAGCGCAAAATCTCAGGTTCAGCTTATCGTGAAACGGCAGACCGCGGTTTTCATCACGGAACTTTGCTGCTCAATGCCGACCTGAGCCGTCTGGCAAACTATCTCAATCCTGATATCAAAAAGTTGCAGGCGAAGGGAATTACGTCAGTACGTTCCAGGGTGGCAAATCTCAGTGAATTTGTGCCGGATATTAACCACGAGCAGATTTGCGAAGCCGTGACTGCCGCTTTCTTTGACTGGTACGGTGCGAGCGTGGAACCGGAAATTATCTCACCAGACGTTTTCCCTGATATTCCGGGCTTCCCGGAACGATTTGCGAAACAAAGCAGCTGGGAATGGAATTTTGGCAAAGCACCGGCATTCAGCCATCTGCTGAACGAACGTTTTGTCTGGGGCGGGGTGGATATCCACTTTGACGTTGAAAAAGGCAGCATCAGCCGCGCGCAGGTTTTCACTGACAGCCTGAATCCAACCCCTTTACTGGCCTTAGCCGATGCACTTGTTGGTACGCGCTACCATGCGCAGGATGTCGGACTCACGTGCCAGGAAATCCTCGGTCAATATCCGGAAATGCGGGCAGAACTGACCGAACTACAATCCTGGCTGGTGCGTTGTATTCAGTAAGTATGAGTCCCGGAGATAGCCATTCTTACGCTGTCTCCGGTAAGAATTTAGCCACGACTCAGTTTATGTTGCAGACTTCTTTTCACCATCAGCCATTCATGGTCAATGATGGAAAAAACCACTGTGTCGCGATAACTCCCGTCAGCATTTTTGCTGTGATTGCGTAATACGCCATCCTGTTTAGCCCCCAGACGGGAAATCGCCGTGCGTGATTTATGATTATGCCAGTGAGTCCTGAATTCAACGGCAATCGCCTGAAGTTGTTCAAACGCATACTCCAGCATAAGTGCCTTACATTCTGTGTTCACCGAGGTTCGCTGGAAACGTAGCGCATACCAGGTAAAACCAATTTCCACCCGGTGGTTTTTGACATCGGCATTGGAAAATCGCGTCGTGCCGATAACTTGTCGGGTATCGTTATGGACGACAACGTATGGCAGAGCGCGTCCTGCCGCCTGCTCATTCAGGGCATCATCAATATACTTTGTCACCGTTTCCGGGCGGGGAACGGAGGTAAACCAAAGCTCCCATAATTCGCCGTCGGCAGCAGCTTCAGCCAGTGCCTCCGCATGGTCGTGACGTAAAGGGTGCAAACTGATAGTACTGCTTTCCAGAACCGCTTCTTTTAACCATAACGTCGCTGACATTGTCTAATAACCCCAGGTTTATTATTTGTTTAGAGGAGATGAAGCGTTCTGAGTGAGTGCCTCATTTGCCGCAGAACGCCTTGCGCGATATCTCATAAGACACTATAACCATTAACTAAAATCTTTGAAGATGCCTACGCGCAGACGTTCGCGTAAAATGTGACCTTTAATTTGTCTAAATATGTCTGATCGCGCTCATGCTGAACGTTGCGTGTTTTCACTGCTGACGATAAGATTAGTCTGAAACCCCTGTAATGACTGACATATCCCTCAATGAGAAGGTGAATAAGGGGAATCACATCTTGCAACGTTTTATTTCGCAGTCATCAGCACCGTTGTCGCCGCAAACTGGCAGCAGGACTGGGTCTTTCTTGATATCAATTTCTCTAACGTTTCGGTTACGCCTCGGGGCTCCGGCATCTTTATGATTTGATTGATAGTCAAAAAGGTTATTAATCAATTCGCAGTGCCGTTGATGTTTTGGATAAAAATGAAAATACAATTCGATACGGCCTTTAACAGTAGCTATCTGTGTCAGCCGGTCTACACCATTGAAGGGAAATTGCTTGCCGTAGAATTAATTTGCCGTTTTTCAAGCGCAGACAGCAAGCTGGTTATGCCTACAGAACTGGTGTTAAACCTCTTATCGCCACAGCAGTTACTGCATTTTCTCAACGAACAGCAAGTCTGGGCGAATGAACACGCCCGATGGTTTCACGACAATCAGGTTATCCTGAATATCAGTGTTGAAGAAAAACAGGTGGCTTTATTGCTCAGGGATGAAAAACTTCGTGAGGCTTTTAAAGCGCTTCCTTTTATTCATCTCAACCTGAGCGAATCATTTCCACAGCTTTCTCAGGGAAGGAATAACGCGCAACTGGTTGCACTGAAGCAACATTTTACTTTGTGGCTGGAAAACTTTGGCTCCGGAAATATTACAATGGCGCCGATTTTTGATCATCTCTTCCAGTGGGTGAAACTGGATAAAAACCTCTTCTGGCAACTTTATGACGGCGAGCATTTTACTATCGTGATGCCGTCATTAATCCGCAATGTTAACCGTTTTTGCCGCAATATCGTGGTCGACGGACTGGACAGTCAGGAGTATTTCGATGCATTGCGTAAGAAGGATGTGCAGGGTGTAAAAGGTCTGTTGTGGCCGGGTGTTGATCCCGCTGAGATGGACAGTCTGCTCAACCGGCCAGCTCAATTTCATTAATCGTCACTGTCGTCTTGATATTCAGGATCCCGGTCAGCACCCGCTGTACCGGGATTTTTTATGGCGGGTGACAATAATCTCCCTGCACTTACTCCGTGTTAATCGCGACAGAGCAGACCTACACTAAAGAAAAGGGGGATTTATGCCACAATTCGAACACCACTATGCAGACCAACTGCCCGGTTTTTACACCGCGCTGAAACCGACGCCACTTAAAGGTGCGCGCCTGCTTTATCATAGCGAGTCGCTGGCGCAGGAGCTGGGGCTGGATGAATCTCTTTTCGGCGCCGGTCACCGTGAATACTGGTGTGGCGAGAAATTCTTTCCGGGCATGCTGCCGGTGGCGCAGGTTTACAGCGGACATCAGTTTGGTGTCTGGGCCGGTCAGCTGGGAGACGGGCGTGGCATTCTTCTCGGCGAACAGGTTTTACCCGGCGGAAAACGCTTTGACTGGCACCTGAAAGGCGCCGGACTGACGCCATATTCACGCATGGGCGATGGCCGCGCAGTATTGCGCTCCGTCGTGCGTGAGTTTCTGGCCTCAGAAGCGCTGCATCATTTATCTATTCCCACCACGCGCGCATTGACGATTACCACCAGTGATGAGCCGGTTTTTCGTGAACAGCCGGAGCGCGGCGCGATGCTGATCCGCGTGGCCGAAAGCCATATTCGTTTCGGGCATTTCGAACATTTCTATTACCGCAAACAGCCCGAACAGGTGAAGCAGTTAGCCGATTATGTGATTGCTCACCACTGGCCAGAATTGCTGGAAAGTGAACCGGTCGAATCTGTACGTTATCAGCGCTGGTTTACGGAGGTAGTCGGGCGTACCGCCAGTCTGATGGCGCAATGGCAAAGTGTCGGATTCGCCCACGGCGTGATGAATACTGACAATATGTCTATTCTCGGGCTGACTATTGATTATGGCCCATTCGGTTTTCTGGATGATTATCAGCCGGGTTACATCTGTAATCATTCCGACCATCAGGGGCGCTACAGCTACGATAATCAGCCTGCCGTGGCGTACTGGAATTTGCACCGCCTGGCACAGACGCTGTCCGGCCTGATGACTACGGAACAATTACAGACGGCGCTTGGTGAGTATGAGTCAGTGCTGATGAAGGTTTACGGTACGCTGATGCGCGGCAAGCTGGGCTTCTTTACCGAGAACAAGCAGGACAACGACCTGCTGACCGGCCTGCTGAGTCTGATGGCGAAAGAGGGCAGGGATTTCACTCAAACCTTCCGGTTATTAAGTCAGACCGAACAGCAACAGGCCAGCTCGCCGTTGCGCGATGAATTTATTGATCGTGCGGCTTTCGACAGCTGGTATCAGTCTTATCGCCAGCGCCTGCTGACGGAGGAAGTTGCTGACTCGACGCGTCAGGATGCGATGAAACAGTGTAATCCGAGAATTGTTCTGAGGAATTATCTGGCGCAGCAGGCCATTGAACGCGCTGAAAAAGATGACATCAGCGCGCTGACGCAGTTGCATCAGGCTTTGCGTGACCCGTACAGTGACGCAAAGCAGTATGACCCGATGGCAGCGCTGCCGCCGGACTGGGGAAAACATCTGGAAATATCCTGCTCCAGCTGACAAAAAAGCCACAAAGCAAACTGCCTTGTGGCTTTTTCATTTGTTAACCGCGTTTTACTGGCGTAGAAAAACCTGAGGCAACGCGGTATCCGGATGCGGACAGACGTTTAAATCAGCCTGATACCAGCGACTCAGCGTTTCTTCGCTCAGCACCTGAGCCGGTGTCCCGCTGGCAACCACTTTCCCGCTATGCAGCAAAATAATCCGGTCGGCATACAGCGCGGCAAGATTCAGGTCATGCAGAACACAACACACAGCCAGCGGCGTCTGTTGCGTGAGCTGACGCAACAGGCGCAGCGCATGTTGCTGATGATATAAATCGAGCGCAGAAGTCGGTTCATCGAGAAACAGCCAGCGCGGGGCAGGCTCCGGTTGCCAGAGCTGGATTAATACCCGTGCCAGCTGAACACGCTGCTGTTCGCCACCGGATAACTGGCGGTAGTCACGCTCAGCCAGATTCAGGCAGTCTGTCTGCGCCATCACTTCTGCCAGCGCGAGCTGCATATTTTGCTGACCGTGCGGCGAGCGGCCGAGGGTCAGCACTTCGCGGACACTGAACCCAAATGCCAGCGTACTGTTCTGGCGCATTACCGCACGTGTGCGTGCCAGTTCTTGAGGCTGCCAGTCGTTCAGCGGTTTGCCCATCATCGAACATTGCCCGGAATCCGGGGCAAGATAACCGGTTAACATGCGCATCAGCGTTGATTTACCAGCACCGTTTGGCCCGATCAGTGCCACCATTTCGCCGCTTTCCAGACTGAGCGATACATCATCAATCAACCGGCGACTATTGACAGAATACGTCAGGTTTTCTGCCGTCATGCATGAGGACAAGTCAGACATTTCGCGGTACCCCAGGGCGAAGGATTAGCCAGAGGAAATACGGGCCCCCGAGTATACTGGTCAGCAAACCGACCGGCATTTCTGCCGGGGCGACCAGTGTGCGGGCCAGCGTATCCGCCAGCAATAACAGGCATGCTCCGGCCATAGCTGAACCCGGCAACAGCCAGCGGTGATCGGCGCCAATTCGCATACGTAAAAGATGCGGGATAACCAGACCGATAAAACCGATAACACCGGAAACTGCCACCGCAGCCCCCACCAGCAGGGCGCTCAGCAGCAACAACTGCAACTGGGTACGACGGACATTCACGCCCAGATAATGCGCATCTTCTTCACCCAGTTGCAGAATATTCAGACGTCGCGCCATAAACAGCGCTGCCACACAAGCAGGCAGGATAAGCGACGACGCGACGGCCAGAGTCGGCCATTGCGCCTGCCCGAGACTGCCCATGCTCCACAGCGAAAACTGACGCAACTGCTGGTCATCACTGACATACGTCAGAACACCCACCGCTGCGCCGCACAGCGCGTTAATGGCGATCCCCGCCAGCAGCAGGCGGGATAATCCGCCATGCCCGAAACGGCTCAGCGTGAATACAATGGCAGAAATCGCCAGACTGCCGAAAAAGGCGCTGATCATATGACTGTAAAGAGCCAGAAGCGGCGGCAGGGCGAAGGGCATGACAATGGTCAGTGCGACGGCCAGCGCCGCACCGCTGCTGATCCCAAGCAAGCCCGGATCGGCAAGAGGGTTTCTGAATAACCCCTGCATCACGGCACCGGAAGTCGCCAGTGCACAGCCGACCACCACAGCCAGTAAAACGCGTGGCAAACGTATGGTCAGCCAGACCTGCCAGAGGTCATCGTCAAAAGGACGCGAAAGCAGCGTTCTGAGTGACAACGCCATCGCGCCGGTATTGGCTGCGAGAATAGCCAGAAGCAGCAGAGCACCGCCGAGTCCGATCAGCGCCCAAACAGGCGAGCGGCGTCGTGATGGCATTGGAGGGCTCATGCTGCTCATTTAGCCTGTTCCGCCGCCTGACGAAGTTGCGCCATCACTGCCGGAGTTTGCAGGCCAAAGCCCAGCAGTGACATATCATCCAGCACTAAAACGCGTTTGTTTTTGCCCGCTGGCGTCATGGCCACGCCCGGTAATTTCCAAACCTCATCCAGCCCGCCAAGCGTTTTGACACCGTCTGCAGTCAGCAAAAGAATATCCGGCGCACTGGCAATCACGCCTTCCTGAGAAAGCGGACGGTAACGGCTGAAGCCCTGCATGGCATTTTGGGCACCCACGGAGGTGATCATCGCATCTGCCGCTGTATTTTGCCCCGCAGCCATTGAAGACATACCGCCGTGGCTCATCACAAACAGCATTTTTACCGGCAGCGCGTCATGGCGAATGGTCGAAAGCTGTGAACGATATGTGGCAATCAGTTTTTCACCTTCAGCCTGACGATTCAGGGCACCGGCGATAACCTCGATTTTTTCAGGAACGGTATTGATTGAAGGCGTACCCGGTACACGGACGACCTTTACGCCATTTTGCGAAAGCTGCTGCAACACAAGTGACGGTTCTGCCAGTTCGCTGCTCAGTACCATTGAAGGGTGCATAGATAAAATACCTTCGGTATTCAGCTGGCGCATATAACCGACATCGGGCAATGCCAGAACAGCTTTCGGGTGCAGACTGGTGCTGTCGCGGGCCACCAGCTCATTGCCAGCCCCGAGGGCATAAACAATCTCAGTGACATCGCCGCCGATGCTGACCAGCTTTTCAGCAGCATGAACCAGAGGTGCTGCCAGCAATGTGCCAGCAGTTAACAAAACTTTCAGGGAGCGTTTCATGCTGCAACGCCTTCGCCATTGAGCTGAGCCAGCTGCTCGCGCCACTGAGTCTGTTCTGGCGTGCCTTCGGTACGCTGTCCGTAAAGCTGAGCAATCTGAGTTCCGTCGGCCGCAAATAATTCCAGGCTGGTGACGAAACCGTCTTTGGTCGGCTTACGGGTGATCCAGCTTTGCGCGATGGCGCTTTCTACCAGATGCAGCGTGAAGCGTTCATTGAACACGTTGATCCACTCTCCGTGCGGCATCACTTTTTCAATCTGGCCGGTAAAGATCTGCACACAGCCCCGGTTACCAACGAAAATCATAATTTCGTTTTGATCCTCTTTGGCGATATTCAGCAAGCGGGTCAGGGAACCATTTTCCACGCGCCATGCCAGATCATTCCCCACCGCTTCAAAGGCCTGCTGACGTGTAATGTCATGGCGTTTCAGCAACTGAAAGAACTGATGTACGTCGGTCATTGCGCGCCATTCTGCATCAATAGCACTGGCATCAGCCGGTTTCACTGCCGGAGCAGATGATGCGGCTTCAATTTGCAGAGGCGGATTCACGTCGCTTTTGTACTCTGTAATCAGCGCGTCCCAGGCTGCCATATCGGTTTCATCAGTGTTGTAAACTTTATGCACTGCATCGCCATGAGTATCAAAAAACTGAATGCTGTGACGAACGCCGCGGGCCGTAGTTTCGGACATACTAAAAATATGCTGCCAGTGTTGCAGGAACAGGCGTAAATCCAGTGCCCGCGGATTCAGAATCAGGCCAGCATGACCATTCAGGTGCTGATTCTCATAGCGACCTTGCTGCTCATGCACGGCAAAATCGTTACGGGTAATCGATTTTGTCCCGCCAACATTTTCCAGAGCAGCCAGCAATGTGCGGGCATCCACATCCAGTCGTGCGGCATCATGGGAAACGCGTAATGCGGTTAATTCCGCCTCACTGATACCCAAAATCGCCGCCAGATCGCGGGCATATTTACCTGGGTTAGCTTCTTTAGCCTGTAAATAATCCTGATAGTGAACTGAATGCATTGCTATCTCCTCGTTAGCCTAAGTCACCCGCTATCTGGCGGGTTAAAACTCGCGATGTTATGTGAATGATTTGTAATAATATTCGGGGCGAAAGCCCGTAATTTTATTTTTTGGTAATGGGAATTACTATCAATTTGATAATCATTATCAAATCATTACAAGAACACATCAAGAAAATTTTTGTTGATAGAATGTAATTTCTGCAAGGTAACCCTCTAATTTAAGAGGGATAGCGAGGTGTTTTGGCGAGAAAAACACTGATAGTCAGGGGAAGTCGCGAACGGCGGGCATAAAAAAGGGCAACGACGTTGCCCTTTAAAAGTGATCGGAAAGTCATCAGAACCGGGTATCAGTGGCCTCAGCCAGCATCGACAACAAGGTTTCAGTATCTTCCCAGCTCAGACAAGGGTCAGTCACTGATTTGCCGTAGACCAACGGTTTACCCGGATGAATCGCCTGACTGCCTTCGACCAGAAAACTCTCTGCCATAATACCGGCAATTGCCGTCGAGCCGCTGCGGATCTGCTGGCAAATATCTTCTGCCACATCCAGCTGACGGCGGTGCTGTTTCTGACAGTTACCGTGGCTGAAATCGACCACCAGACGCTGAGGCAAATCAAACTCAGCCAGGTTCTGGCAAGCCTGCTCCAGATCTTCAGCATGATAGTTCGGCTTTTTACCGCCACGCATGATCACATGCCCGTAAGGGTTGCCTGAGGTGCGATAAATGGTCATCTGACCGGTTTTGTCCGGTGACAGGAACATATGGCTGGTGCGTGACGAACGTATGGCATCAATGGCGATACGTGTATTGCCGTCGGTACCATTTTTAAAGCCAACCGGGCACGACAAGGCTGACGCCATTTCACGGTGGATCTGACTTTCCGTGGTACGTGCGCCAATCGCACCCCAGCTGATGAGGTCAGCGATATACTGGCCGATCACCATATCCAGGAACTCGGTGGCGGTAGGAATACCCAGCTCATTGACGGCCAGCAGGACTTTGCGCGCCAGTTCAATACCGTCATTCACACGGCACGAACCGTTCAGCTCAGGATCAGAAATTAAGCCTTTCCAGCCGACAACGGTACGCGGTTTCTCAAAATATGTGCGCATCACGATTTCAAGGCGATCCTGATATTTGTCGCGCAACACGCGCAGTTTTCCCGCGTAATCAATTGCCGCTTCAATATCGTGAATAGAGCAGGGGCCGACGACAACCAGCAAGCGCTGATCTTCGCCGCTGACAATTTTTTCTATCCGTTTACGTGATTGCATCACGTGTTGTGCGACCGACGGGGAAATTGGCAATTTATCTGCCAGTGCCTGAGGCGTAATCAGGCTGTCGATGCGCGTCGTACGCAGTTCATCTGTTTGTGACATGGTGTTCTCGAAATTTGTTTCTTCTCTGCGGCAGGAATACCGGTAAGTGATGGCGATCACAATAACCGAAAAACAGATGAATTCAACCACTGTCGGCAGGATATGCCACCCAAATCAGGAAAAGGATTCAGAACATACGGCGACTCATACCGAAGCTGTCCATAATCTTCGCTGATATCTCTTCAACGGAATAATTCGTACTGTTGAGATAGCGGATTTTGTTCTTACGAAACAGCGCTTCCACTTCCGAAACTTCCATCCGGCACTGACGCAAAGACGCATAACGGCTGTTTTCAACGCGCTCCTGACGGATAGCGGTCAGACGTTCGGGATCAATCGTCAGGCCAAACAGTTTATGTATATGGGGTTTCAGTGCCGCGGGCAGCTGGATGTTATCCATATCGTCAGCAGTAAAAGGGTAGTTAGCGGCGCGGATACCAAACTGAAGCGCCAGATACAGGCTGGTGGGGGTTTTACCGCAGCGCGAGACGCCCAGTAAAATCACCTGCGCCTGATCGAGATTACGCAGGGAAATACCATCATCGTGCGCCAGCGTGTAGTCAATTGCGGCAATACGCGCATCATATTTGGTGATGTTGCTGGCCGTCAGACCGTGCGTTCGGTTGGCGATCGGAGTGGGATCGACACCCAACTCATTTTGCAGAGGCGCCACCAGCGATTGAACAATATCCTGGCAAAACCCTTCGCTACCTTTAATGATGTCCCGGATGTTGGGAGAAATAATCGAGTAAAAAACCAGAGGACGGGCGCCGGTTTTTTCAAAAATTTCATTGATCTGCTTACAGACAGTTCTCGCACGTTCCTCACTTTCCACAAAAGGTAATGAGTAAGTTGTCGCGTTGACCGGAAATTGAGAAAGCACCGCATGGCCCAAAACCTCTGCCGTAATAGCTGTACCATCGGAAATGTAAAACACGCATCTGTCCACAAACGACTCCTGAATTAAATCACTTCATTTTATTTATTCGCCCCGATTTTTCGCGGCTTATTAAGTAATAACCAGATTTGAAGAAAATAAAAAGGGTAATTCTTCCGCAATTCCATCTTATCTTCATTGCTGCGAGATAGTGCGCAAAATCGCTGTAATAAATGAAATGGCATTTTAAATTTCTCGCGATTCATCGCAGGTTTTTGATTTGCTTCAGCAGGACTTCAGCAGCTCTGTTAGCATGAATTACTGACCGGAGAGGTAGATAACTTCTTCATGATTCATAAGGAATAATGCTCATTTCCCGTCAGTAACGAAAATCCGGGTTCTGGATTTTTCCTAAACAAAAATAGTTTGATTTGCTGGATCGATTCACCTTTCCATCTCTTATGGCTCATTATGCTAGTCTCAAAAAGACAACGTTGTTTAATGACACAAAAAGTGTCGCAGGCAACGGTGGAATAACCGGTTTTACACTCCTGTTGACTATTACTGTAAATAAATAAGAAAGGATTGTTTCATGGCTCATCTCGATCCCGATTTACGCAATGTTATCTGGTACAACCAACTGGGTATGAACGACGTTGATAAAGTCGGGGGCAAGAACGCATCCCTCGGGGAAATGATCACTAATTTATCTGATCTGGGTGTCTCCGTTCCCAATGGTTTTGCAACGACGTCTCAGGCGTTTAACGATTTTCTCGATCAGAGCGGCGTGAACCACCGTATCCATGAATTACTGGATAAAACGGATGTGGACGACATCGCGCAGCTGACTAAAGCGGGCACGCAAATTCGTCAGTGGATCATTGAGACGCCGTTCCAGCCAGAACTCGAGCAGGCTATCCGCGAGGCTTATCAGCAGCTTTCTGAAGGCGAGCCGGATGCTTCTTTCGCTGTGCGTTCATCGGCAACGGCCGAAGATATGCCGGACGCGTCTTTCGCCGGACAACAGGAAACCTTCCTGAACGTTCAGGGATTTGATGCGGTCATGACTGCCGTGAAACATGTTTATGCATCCCTCTTTAACGACCGCGCAATTTCTTATCGTGTGCATCAGGGTTACGACCATCGTGGTGTGGCGTTATCTGCCGGTGTTCAGCGTATGGTGCGTTCAGATCTCGCCGCGGCTGGCGTGATGTTTACCATTGATACTGAATCGGGTTTTGATCAGGTGGTCTTCATTACTTCTGCATACGGCCTGGGTGAAATGGTGGTACAGGGTGCGGTAAACCCCGACGAGTTCTATGTGCACAAGCCGACGCTCGAGAAGAATAAACCTTCGATTGTGCGCCGCACCATGGGCTCAAAGAAAATCCGCATGATCTATGCCCCCAGCCAGGAGCACGGTAAACAAGTCCAGATTGAAGATGTGCCGGCAGAGTTGAGCACCCGATTCTCCCTGAGCGACGACGAAGTGCAGGCGCTGGCGCGTCAGGCGCTGTTGATCGAAAAACATTATGGCCGCCCGATGGATATCGAATGGGCCAAAGACGGTCATAACGGCAAACTTTACATTGTACAGGCGCGTCCTGAGACCGTACGTTCTAACGGTCAGGTAATGGAACGTTACCAGCTCAATGGCAGCAGCAAAGTGTTGGTAGAAGGACGTGCAATTGGTCATCGCATCGGTGCGGGGCCGGTTAAGATCATTCATGACATCAGCGAAATGCATCACGTTAAAGCAGGCGATGTTCTCGTGACCGACATGACGGATCCCGACTGGGAGCCGATCATGAAAAAGGCCTCTGCCATTGTCACTAACCGCGGCGGACGTACTTGCCACGCGGCGATCATCGCCCGTGAACTGGGTATTCCGGCCGTAGTCGGTTGTGGCGATGCCACTGAGAAACTTACCGAAAATCAGAAAGTCACGGTTTCCTGTTCAGAAGGTGACACCGGGTACGTGTATCAGGATGAGCTGGATTTCACAGTGCAAAGTTCTGAAATCGATGAGCTGCCAGAATTACCGCTGAAAATCATGATGAATATCGGGAATCCGGATCGTGCCTTTGATTTCGCCTGTCTGCCCAATGAAGGTGTCGGGCTGGCGCGCCTGGAATTTATCATCAACCGCATGATTGGTGTGCATCCTAAAGCCTTGCTTGAATTTGATCAGCAATCGCCTGAGCTTCAGGAAGAAATCAGCAAGCTGATACAGGGTTACGAGAGCCCGCGGGAATACTACGTTGCGCGTCTGACAGAAGGGATTGCCACATTGGGCGCGGCATTCTGGCCGAAACGGGTCATCGTTCGTTTGTCTGATTTCAAATCAAACGAGTATGCCAATCTGGTCGGTGGCGAGAAGTATGAACCGCACGAAGAAAACCCGATGCTCGGCTTCCGTGGTGCCGGTCGTTATGTCTCAGACAGCTTCCGTGATTGTTTTGCACTGGAATGTGAAGCAATGAAGCGCGTGCGTAATGATATGGATCTCACTAACGTTGAAGTGATGATTCCGTTTGTGCGTACCGTGGCTCAGGCAGAAGCCGTTGTCGCCGAACTGGCTAATCAGGGACTGAAGCGTGGCGAGAACGGGCTGAAAGTCATCATGATGTGTGAAATTCCGTCGAATGCTTTACTGGCGGATCAGTTCCTCGAACACTTTGACGGCTTCTCAATTGGTTCGAATGACATGACTCAGCTTGCTCTGGGGCTGGACCGCGATTCCGGTGTGGTTTCTGAACTCTTTGACGAACGAAATGAAGCTGTCAAAGCGTTGCTTTCGATGGCTATCAGAGCAGCGAAAAAGCAAGGGAAATATGTCGGCATCTGCGGGCAGGGGCCTTCAGATCACCAGGACTTTGCGCAATGGTTGATGGATGAGGGAATCGACAGTTTGTCGCTGAATCCGGATACGGTTGTACAAACCTGGCTGGCGTTAGCGGAAAAGTAAATGGACTCGTAAAGAAATTCCGAAAGCATAAACTAAAGGCTATCACCCACGGGGGATGGCCTTTTCTTTTTTTGTAAAATTACTGGCGACTATTTATACCGGGGAAGGGAGATCAAAAAATCAGAGGTTTTTTCAGGCTGTTTTAGGGGTAATAATTAAATTCGAGCGAACAATAAGCCGGAGAATAAATAAAAAAAAAAGCCCGTCATAGAAGACAGGCAAAGACTACACACAGCAATTTGGGGTATACCGGCTCAGGGGAAAGCCTGTATATAAATCAGTGAGTTGAAATCCGAACTGTTAATAATACTAAGTTTCTCAACGTATTTAGTCTGTAAGAATTCTCCTAATAGGGTTTATTCTCGTACTATTTAGTGAGGGAAGTATTGAGGACTGGTCTGAAGATGTAAAAATGATGGGAAACAAGAAGGGAATAAATAACGGCGCTACCCATTCAATTTCACAGGCAACGCCGTCAGAGTGTTACTTAAGGGAGGTATTATTCATCCAGAGCTTTTAATGCTTCTTCTGGATCCATCTCCGGTTCAGGGGCTTCATGTACCCAGAGTGAAATCAGACGATAGGATACGGCCAGCACGACCGGACCGATGAACAGCCCGATCATACCGAAGGCAAACAACCCGCCGATAACACCAGACAAAATCAGCAGCATAGGCAAATCCGCACCCATGCGGATCAGAACCGGACGCAGTACGTTATCCAGTGACCCGACCACACAACTCCAGACCAGAAGCACGGTGCCCCAGGTATTGTCGCCGGACCAGTAGAGCCAGATGATTGCCGGGATAAGTATCAGCAGCGGACCGATTTGCGCGACACAGCACACGAACATTATTACGGTGAGCACGGTGGCATAAGGGATGCCCGCAATCGCAAGGCCGATACCGCCAAGAATTGACTGCACAATGGCTGTTACGACCACGCCTAAAGCCACGGCGCGGATAGCTTGCCCGGCGAGAATGACGGCGGCGTCACCGCGTTCTGCGGCCAGACGAATAGCGAAGTGGCGGATCCCCAGAGCAACCTGTTCACCACGGCTGTATAGCAAGGCACTGAATAACAACATCAGCGAACAGTGGACAATAAACCGGCCCAGATGACCGGCCTGGGTGACAAACCACGCGGCTGTTTGTCCGACATAGGGCTGAACTTTACCCATCAGCGCGTTACCGCCGCCATTAATCAGCGCGTGCCAGCCGGTATAAAGCTTATGGCCCACCAACGGAATGGAATTGAGCCAGTGGAAATCAGGCATATGCAATGAAGAAGGATGGCTGGCGATTTCTACCAGTGGCGCACCATTTTCAATCGCACTGCTCACCAGCAACGCAATAGGCAAAACAAACAATAAGATCAGCAACAAAGTCATGATGATGACGGCAAGAAACCGGCGTCCCCAAAGCAGGCGCTGGAGCTTTATCATCAGCGGCCATGTTGCGATAACCACCATGCCTGCCCAGACAAACCCAAGAATAAAGGGCTGAACGATCCAGATACTGGCGACGGTCATCAGTGCAATAAACAGCACCCCAAACATAATCTGAGGCAAATCGTAACGTTTAATTGGGAGATTCATTCATGTTTCTCAATGTGATAAACGAAGTAAGGCACGAACCCTGTGCCTCCATACTTTGTATTTCAAGCCCAGGATCTTCAAAGTCCGGGGTATTCAAAATTCAGTGTGCTCATGAGCCACAATGTTCATGGACCTGTGCGCTCAAAATTCAGGCGGTCAGAAATAAGCATGGAACATCCGGCTGCTTTTGGATAGCTCGCCGCAAGATTAGTTGCAACGTGTTTTGCTGATACGTGCTTTTTGCGATTCATCATGAAAGTAATGCAACAAAGGGCAACCAGACGGAGCGCGGAAAAACGAAGTATGTTAGTTTTTATTCTGGGTAAATAACAGGTGGATCTGCACGGCAGATCCGGCAGGTCGCCTCGGGCCCGCCAGGCATACAACAAAGACAGAGTCATAATTCAATGATCCCACAGATTTCTCAGGCGCCGGGTGTCATCCAGCTGGTGCTCGATTTTTTGGAAGCGTTAAAAAAGAACGGTTTTACGGGTGATGTCACAACAACTTACGCAGACCGGCTGACGATGGCGACAGACAACAGTGTGTATCAGCTGTTGCCGGATGCTGTCTTATTCCCAATCGCCACGTCAGACGTCGCATTGATTGCGCGTCTGGCCGGGCAGGAACGTTTTAAAACGCTGGTATTCACTCCGCGTGGTGGCGGTACCGGTACCAACGGTCAGTCTCTGAACCGAGGAATTGTGGTTGATATGTCCCGCCATATGAACCGCATTCTGGATATTAATACCGAGCAGGGATGGGTCAAAGTAGAGTCTGGTGTAATAAAAGATCAACTTAATGATTACCTGCGCCCGTTTGGCTATTTCTTCTCACCTGAACTCTCGACCAGTAATCGCGCGACGCTCGGCGGGATGATTAATACCGATGCTTCCGGGCAGGGGTCGCTGGTGTACGGTAAAACCTCAGATCACGTGCTGGGCGTCCGGGCGATTGTGCTGGGCGGCGACATGCTGGATACCACCGCTATTCCTACTGAACTTGCCGATAAACTGGGCGAAGAGGATTCGGTCATCGGGCGGATATACCGCACTGTGCTCGACAGCTGCCGTGATAACCGGGCGCTGGTTATAGAGAAATTCCCGAAGCTAAACCGTTTCCTGACGGGATACGATTTACGTCATGTGCTGAGTGATGACCTGCAAACCTTCAATCTGACCCGCATTCTGACAGGTTCGGAAGGTTCGCTGGCCTTTATTACTGAGGCCCGTCTGAATATCACTCCCATCCCTAAAGTGCGTCGTCTGGTCAACATCAAGTATGACTCTTTCAACTCGGCACTGCGTAACGCACCTTTTATGGTGGAAGCGAAAGCCCTTTCAGTAGAAACCGTCGACTCAAAAGTGCTGAATCTGGCACGTGAGGATATTGTCTGGCACAGCGTGCGTGACTACATCACGGATGTTGAAGGCAAAGATATGCAGGGGCTGAACATTGTCGAATTTGCCGGAGATGATGCGGATCTCATTGAAAGTCAGGTCAGCGCATTGTGTGAGCGTCTTGACGGACTGATGAGTGACAAAGAAGGCGGAGTGATTGGCTATCAGATTTGTGCCGATCTGCCGGGTATTGAGCGCATCTATAACATGCGTAAAAAAGCCGTGGGGTTACTGGGTAATGCAAAAGGTCAGGCTAAACCGCTGCCTTTTGCTGAAGACACCTGCGTACCACCTCAGCATCTTGCGGACTACATCGTAGAATTTCGGGCGTTGCTCGACAGCCATAATCTAAGCTACGGAATGTTTGGCCACGTGGATGCGGGCGTATTACACGTTCGTCCGGCGCTGGACATGTGTGATCCGCAGCAGGAAATGCTGCTCAAGCAAATTTCCGATGAAGTGGTGGCACTGACGGCAAAATATGGCGGCCTGTTGTGGGGCGAGCATGGGAAAGGTTTCCGTGCCGAATATAGCCCGGCATTTTTTGGTGAAGAACTGTTCCACGAATTACGCCGGATTAAGACCGTCTTCGACCCGGATAACCGTCTCAATCCCGGCAAAATCTGTGCGCCGCTCGATTGCGAGGAACCGATGATGAAGGTGGACGCGGCTAAACGCGGCACACTCGATCGTCGTATTCCGCTGGAAGTCCGTCAGTCATTCCGTGGTGCGATGGAATGTAACGGTAACGGATTGTGTTTTAATTTCGATGTGAAAAGCCCGATGTGCCCGTCGATGAAAATCACCGGCAGTCGTATTCATTCGCCAAAAGGCCGCGCAGGTCTGGTACGCGAATGGCTGCGTCTGCTGTCAGAACAGGGCGTTGATCCACTGGCGCTGGAAAATTCCCTGCCTGAAAAGGGTCTTAGTTTCCGTACCCTGATTGACCGCACCCGCAATACCTGGCACGCCAATAAAGGCGAATATGATTTTTCGCATGAAGTGAAAGAGGCGATGTCCGGCTGTCTGGCCTGTAAAGCCTGTTCGACGCAGTGCCCGATTAAAATTGATGTTCCCGGATTCCGTTCGCGTTTCCTCCAGCTTTATCACACACGTTACTTGCGTCCTGCCCGCGATCATTTCGTGGCTGGTGTAGAAAGCTACGCACCGCTGATGGCGAAAGCGCCTAAGTTGTTTAACTTCTTCCTTAAACAACCCTGGGTGCGTGAAATGAGCCGGAAAAGTATTGGCATGGTAGATTTGCCATTGCTCTCTTCTCCGACATTGCGTGAGCAGCTGCTTGGGCATCGCGCCAGTACGATGACGCTTGAGCAACTGGAAGCCATTCCACCTGCACAGCGCGGCGAATATGTGCTGGTTGTGCAGGATCCATTTACCAGCTTCTATGATGCTCAGGTAGTGGCTGATTTTGTCCGGTTGATCGAAAAGCTCGGGCTTAAACCTGTTCTTTTGCCATTCTCTCCGAATGGTAAAGCGCAGCACATTAAAGGCTTCCTGACCCGCTTCGCGAAAACAGCGAAGAAAACGTCGCTGTTCCTCAACCGTGTTTCACAATTGGGGATGCCGATGGTTGGCGTCGATCCTGCGCTGGTGCTGTGCTATCGCGACGAATATAAAGAAATTCTGGGCGAATCGCGTGGCTCATTCCAGGTGCAGCTGGTACATGAATGGCTTGATGCGTGGCTGGCAGAGCGTCCGGCTCAGCAGCAAAGTGGTGAATCCTGGTATCTGTTTGGTCATTGCACGGAAAGTACGGCGTTGCCAAACAGCGGTAAACAGTGGGGGGAGATATTTGCCCGCTATGGCGCGAAGCTGGAAAGTGTCAGTGTCGGCTGCTGCGGAATGGCCGGTACTTACGGGCATGAAACTAAAAATCTCGAGAATTCACTGGGGATTTACGAGCTTTCCTGGCACACCTCTTTGCAGCGATTACCGCGTCAGCGCTGTCTGGCAACCGGATATTCTTGTCGCAGTCAGGTAAAACGTATTGAAGGCAACGGTGTCCGCCATCCGTTACAAGCTTTACTGGAAATTATTCCCTAATCATAAGGAAGCGCTATGCCATTCTGGAAACGCAGTACCACGCTCGATGCTCTCAATCAGCGTAGTCAGGGATGTATGGTCGGGCATGTGGGAATAGAGTTTACCCGGCTCGGCGAGGACTTTCTCGAAGCTACGATGCCGGTAGACAGCCGCACGACACAACCTTTTGGGCTGTTGCATGGCGGCGCATCAGTGGTTCTGGCTGAAACGTTGGGGTCGATGGCGGGCTATTTATGTTGCGAAGGCGGCCAGACGGTGGTCGGCGTGGAGATTAATGCCAGCCATATGCACTCAGCGCGGCAGGGATATGTCCGTGGCGTATGTCGTGCGTTGCGTACCGGGCGTCGCAGCCAGGTGTGGCAAATTGAAATTTTTGATGAGCATGAAAATCTGTGCTGTGTTTCAAGGTTAACGACGATGGTAATTGATCACTGATACCGGCGTTGATCCGTTTCATTGAGACCTGATACAGGGGAGGGCGGACACATAAATCATGTTTCCGCCTTTTTATTTGGCTTAAGAAACCGCATAACCTATTGATATCACATTAAAGCTGGAAAGGGACGCGTTTGGCGAAGTCAGTTTGAAATGCCGTTGCTTTTTCCCAGATGCCCATCATGGCATAATACTGACAAATGAGTTTTAACGTATGCCGCGCAAAATGATAACTCTGAACACGAAAGAGCTCACAGCGGACAACACTGTTGATTTCAAGGATCAGACGGTTGTGTAATTTGCAAAGCGCATGAAGATAACTGTGATCATCGCCGTTTTGCAGGCACAGATTCGCCATTTCCAGACAAATATTGTTGAAGCGTTTGAGCTGGCACAGATGTGCATCAGGGCGTCGTAAGGCAGCATCAGCCATATAAAAATCCACTGTAGCGTCGCGGACGTTCGATTTGTATTCGTCAATCTTGCCTTGCAACCACGCATTTACCGATTGAGCCATTCTCAGTATTCCGGGTTATCTGAATGATAATCATTATCAAAGAATGGTCATCATATTGACAATAAATGAGCGGATCAATGTTTTCATCGGTTTTTTTATTTTCTAGTTTAAAAGCAGGTAAGCAAAAAGAGCTTTAATTTTTGGTTGTGGCGAATTCATAAATAGGCATTTCCGATGAATGTTTTATAATAGACACAATGAAAGCTATTAACCCGCAATGTTTATAAGGTTAATTTTAATTTTTAACAAAAAATTGACAATTTATTCAATCAGTTGATGGTTGCGGTGTTCAAGACCCGCCAGCGACCAGGTGTTAACCCGATGCACATTGAGCGGCTTTCCTCGTGGGCAATCGCTATACCCTCTTAAAACAAGAGGTTGAAGTGGTACCTGTTATCACTAGAATAGAGACAATAGGTCTTGTCTATGACCGTAAATTTATGAGGTAAGACAGATGCAAACTGAAACTGTCGGCTCTTTCTCTTTAGACGACAACGTATGGCAAGGTGTGAGCCTGACTGATTCTGCAGCGAAGCAGATTAATACTCTGGTGACGCAGGATCCTGAAGTCAAAGGTCTCCAGCTCTCGGTGAAACAATCAGGCTGTGCCGGCTTTGGCTACGTTCTGGATTTAACCAAACAACCGGCCAGCGATGACCTGGTGTTTGAACATGACGGCGCTTTGCTGTTTGTTCCGCTGAAGGCCATGCCTTTCATCGACGGAACCGAGGTGGATTTTGTCCGCGAAGGACTGAATCAGATATTTAAATTCAATAATCCTAAAGCTCAGCATGCCTGCGGGTGTGGCGAAAGTTTCGGCCTGTAAGAAAACGGCTTTCAGTCTCTAAGATTATTGTAAACAAAGCGATGTAACCAACATGTCACGAAGCAACGTAGAAATTCCAGATGATGTGCAGTCTTGGGTCGGCGAGGGGACGAACTATAAAGAAGGGTTCTTTACCCAGCTGGCAACCGATGAATTAGCATCAGGCATCAATGAAGATGTGGTGCGTGCCATTTCCGCGAAGCGTAATGAGCCTGAGTGGATGCTGGAGTTCCGTCTGCAGGCTTATCATGCCTGGTTGAAAATGGAAGAACCGCACTGGCTCAAAGCGTATTACACGCCTCTTGATTACCAGGATTACAGTTATTACTCCGCGCCATCCTGTGGCAGCTGCGATGATACCTGCGGTTCCCAGCCTGGCGCCACGCAGCAACCTCCGGCCGATTCTCACAGCATCCCTGCGCTCGATGGTAAAAACTATCTGACCAGCGAAGTGGAAAAAGCCTTTGAGCAGCTGGGTGTTCCGGTTCGTGAAGGTAAAGAAGTGGCGGTCGATGCAATCTTCGACTCCGTTTCTGTCTCCACTACCTACCGTGAAAAGCTGGCGGAATCAGGCGTTATTTTCTGCTCATTCGGTGAAGCCATTCACGAGTATCCTGATCTGGTGCGCAAATATCTCGGTACTGTGGTTCCCGCGCAGGATAACTTCTTCGCCGCGTTGAATGCCGCCGTTGCTTCTGATGGTACCTTCGTGTACGTGCCAAAAGGCGTGCGTTGCCCGATGGAGTTGTCGACTTATTTCCGTATCAACGCCGCGAAAACGGGTCAGTTCGAACGTACGATCCTGATTGCCGACGAAGGCAGTTATGTCAGCTACATCGAAGGGTGTTCTGCGCCGGTTCGTGATACCTACCAGCTGCACGCAGCGGTGGTTGAGGTGATTCTGCACAAAGATGCGGAAGTGAAATACTCCACCGTGCAGAACTGGTTCTCTGGCAGCAAAGACAGCAGCGGCGGGATTCTGAACTTCGTGACCAAACGTGCATTGTGCGAAGGCGCGGGTTCGAAAATGTCCTGGACGCAGTCCGAAACCGGCTCAGCGATCACCTGGAAATACCCAAGCGTTATCCTTAAAGGCGATAACTCTATTGGTGAGTTCTTCTCTGTTGCACTGACCAGCGGCAAACAGCAGGCCGATACCGGTACCAAAATGATCCACATTGGTAAGAACACCAAGTCGACCATTATTTCCAAAGGTATCTCTGCGGGCCACAGCCAGAACAGCTATCGCGGCCTGGTGAAGATCCTGCCAAGTGCAGAAAACGCCCGTAACTTTACGCAGTGTGATTCAATGCTGATTGGTGCGGACAGCGCCGCGCATACTTTCCCGTATGTTGAAGTGCGTAACAATACCGCCCAGCTGGAACATGAAGCCACAACGTCAAAAATCGGCGATGACCAGCTGTTCTATTGTCTGCAACGTGGTATCAGCGAAGATGATGCTATTTCCATGATTGTTAATGGTTTCTGTAAAGATGTCTTTTCCGAGCTGCCGCTGGAGTTCGCTGTTGAAGCACAGAAACTGCTGGCCATCAGTCTTGAACATAGCGTCGGTTAATTCGCCGACGTTTTTCCTCCCGGCATAGCGTGGTGTGACGTCAGCGCCGGGCAGGTTTTAGTTCAGCAAAGTTAAAGCATAAACAGAATTATGAGCGCGCAGGCGCAAACTCAAGGATACGTATGTTAAGCATTAAGAATTTGAAGGTCCGTGTCGAAGAAAAGGAAATTCTGAAAGGCCTTGATCTGGAGATCAAACCGGGTGAAGTACACGCCATCATGGGCCCGAACGGCTCAGGTAAAAGTACGCTCTCCGCGACACTGGCTGGCCGTGAAGATTACGAAGTCACCGATGGCTCTGTAATGTTCAACGGTAAAGATTTACTGGAACTCGCACCTGAAGATCGTGCGGGTGAAGGCGTCTTTATGGCGTTCCAGTACCCGGTAGAAATTCCAGGTGTGACTAACCATTTCTTCCTGCAAACAGCAGTGAATGCCGTGCGTAAATACCGCGGGCAGGAACCCATGGATCGCTTTGACTTCGCTGATTTCATCGAAGAAAAAATCGAAATGCTGAAAATGCCAGCCGATTTGCTGACCCGTTCAGTCAACGTAGGCTTCTCCGGTGGTGAGAAAAAACGTAACGATATCCTGCAGATGGCGGCGCTTGAGCCAAACCTTTGCATTCTGGATGAAACTGACTCAGGTCTGGACATCGATGCGCTGAAAATCGTTTCCGAAGGTGTTAACACACTGCGTGACGGTAAACGTTCATTCGTTATCGTGACCCACTACCAGCGTATCCTCGACTACATCAAGCCTGACTACGTGCACGTTCTGTATCAGGGCCGCATTGTCAAATCCGGCGATTTCACCTTGGTTAAACAGTTAGAGGAGCAGGGTTATGGCTGGCTTACCGACGAAGAGTAATGCACCTGCGGCGGGCAGTTCGCACGCCATGCAGCAGCTTTACCGTCTTTTTGAAAGCCGTGGCGGTGAACAATCTACTCATGCTCATGCACACTGGCAACAGGTGCTGCGCCTGGGTTTCCCGCACGCAAAACTGGAAGACTGGAAATACACTCCGGTTTCTTCACTGCTGGGTAATCAGTTCTTTGCTCCACAGCAGCAGGCGCTGACTGTTGAACAGGTTAAATCACTGGCGCTGCCAGTCGATTGCTACCGTCTGGTGTTCGTTGATGGCCTTTTCGATGCGGATCTCAGTGATTCAGACACCGGTGCTTTTGAAATTGAGAAACTGAGCCCGGCGGCGCAACAGACGTTGCCTGATCCGATTCAGTCAGAAGTGTTTTTGCATCTGACAGAAAGTCTGGCGCAGGATCCTTTATCTGTTCGCTTGCCGGCGGGCAAGCAGGCTGAAAAACCACTGTATCTGTTGCATCTGAGCAGTGGCCGTGACCAGTCACGCGAAATGAATACCGTGCATCATCGCTATCATCTGGCGATTGAAGGCGGTGCGAATGCAGAAGTCATCGAACATTATCTCAGCCTGAACGATCACGGCCATTTCACCGGCGCTCGCATGACGGTGAATGTGGGTGATAATGCCGATTTCACGCATTACAAACTGGCTTTCGAAAGCCAGGCAAGTTTCCACTTCTCGCACAACGATCTGGTTATCGGTCGTGATGCGCGTGTTTCCAGCCACAGCTTCCTGCTCGGTGCGGGCCTGACCCGTAATAACACCAGTGCGCAGCTCAACGGTGAAAACAGCGACCTGAACATTAACAGCCTGGTTCTGCCGGTGGATTCTGAGATTGCTGATACCCGTACCTATCTGGAACACAACAAAGGTTATTGCAACAGCAACCAGTTGCATAAAGTGATCGTGAACGATCGTGCTAAAGCGGTTTTCAACGGCATGATCAAAGTGGCCCAGCACGCACTGAAAACCGACGGCAAAATGACCAACAACAACTTGTTGCTGGGCAAGCACACCGAGGTTGATACTAAACCTCAGCTGGAAATTTATGCCGATGACGTGAAGTGCAGCCACGGTGCTACTGTGGGTCGTATCGACGACGAACAGCTTTTCTATCTGCGCACCCGTGGGATCAGCGGGCAGGATGCTCAGCAAATGATCATCTTTGCTTTTGCCGCTGAACTGACGGAAGCCATTGAGAATGAAACCCTGCGTGAAGTCGTGATTGCCCGTATTGCAGCCCGGCTAAATCGAGGTAAGTAATGAGTTTTCCACTGGAAAGAGTACGTAGCGATTTCCCTGTGCTGAGCCGTGAAGTTAACGGCCAGCCGCTGGCCTACCTTGACAGCGCGGCCAGCGCACAGAAACCGCGTCAGGTCATTCAACGTGAAATGTCTTTCTTCGAACAAGGTTATGCTGCGGTTCACCGCGGTATTCATACCATGAGCGCAGAAGCGACCGAGCAGATGGAAAACGTCCGCACGCAGGCCGCACAATTCATGAATGCTGCGTCGGCAGAAGAAATTGTCTTCGTGAAAGGTTCCACGGAAGCCATTAATCTGGTCGCCAATACCTGGGGGCGTGAATTTTTACAGCCCGGCGACCATATCATTCTGACCGAAATGGAACACCACGCGAACATCGTGCCCTGGCAGATGCTGGCCAAAGAACGCGGTCTGCATATCGATGTCTGGCATCTGACGACGGAAGGTGAGCTGGATTTATCACAGCTTGAAACCCTGATCACGCCTCGCACTAAATTGCTGACGCTGGCGCATGTTTCCAACGTGCTGGGCACCGTTAACCCGGTCGAAAAAATCATTCCGCAGGCGAAAGCCGCCGGACTGACCGTTCTTGTGGATGGCGCGCAGGCGGTTATGCATCACGCAGTAGATGTTCAGGCGCTGGGTTGTGATTTCTACGTGTGGTCCGGGCATAAACTCTACGGGCCAACCGGTATCGGTATTCTGTACGGTCGCAAAGCGTTGCTGGATCAGATGCCACCTTGGGAAGGCGGCGGGTCGATGATCAAGCATGTCAGCCTGACCGAAGGCACCACGTTTGCAGCAGCCCCGTGGCGATTTGAAGCAGGAACCCCGAACACCGGCGGTATCATGGGGTTGGGCGCAGCCATTGAGTATGTGACTGAACTGGGTCTGGAGAATATCCACGCTTATGAACAGGAACTGATGGCTTACGCGCTGAAAGCGATGGAGCAGGTGCCGGATATTCAAATCTACGGCCCGGCGACACGTGCAGGCGTGATTGCGTTCAATCTGGGTAAACACCACGCCTATGATGTCGGCAGTTTCCTTGATCAATACGGAATTGCAATTCGCACCGGTCATCACTGTGCGATGCCGTTAATGTCCTTCTACGGTGTACCGGCTATGTGCCGCGCGTCGCTCGCGATGTACAATACCCGTGAAGAAGTCGACCGTCTGGTCGCAGGACTGCAACGTATTCACCGGCTGTTGGGCTAATCCTGCCAGCCCTGATCAGGATGTTGTTATGGCTTTGCCAGATAAAAATAAGTTAGTCAGAAACTTTTCCCGGTGCCCGAACTGGGAAGAAAAATATTTGTACGTGATCGAACTGGGTGGCCAGTTACCGGCGCTGGCAGAAGAACATCGTCAGGATAAAAACCTGATTTCCGGCTGCCAGAGCCAGGTGTGGATTGTGATGCGTACGGATGAAAACGGTGCGCTGACTTTTGAGGGTGACAGTGACGCTGCCATCGTCAAAGGTCTGGTGGCTATCGTGTTCAGCCTGTATCAGGGTTTAACGCCGCGTGATGTGGTTGAACTGGATGTGCGTCCGTTCTTCACTGAGCTGGAACTGAGCCAGCATCTGACGCCTTCCCGCTCGCAGGGGCTGGAAGCGATGATCCGCTCGATTCGTGCTAAGGCCGCGGAGCTGTCTTAATACAGCTTCTGCGCTGCTGCTTTGCTCATTAGGAATTGTCTGCTAATGAGCAAAGCAAATTCCCCGTTCTACCTTTCGCATTTCCTTTTTAGTCTGATTTTTCAATTCACTATCTTTGTCGTTTTCTCCAGACTTCCTTCAGGTAACTTTCTGATTTTCTGTGGTTTGATTGCCACCAGATTCTGCGCTGCTAGTATTACCAGACGAGATAATTGTCTTGCCTCAGATTGTCTGAGCGCAGGCCGAAAAAGGACTGAGTATGAGACGCGCATTACCCCTTCTGGCAATGTTAGTTGGCACATTTGTGGCAACCCATTCCATGACCGCAAGTGCAGCAGAATACCCTTTGCCGCCGGATAATAGCCGCCTGATTGGCGAAAACACGACTTATGTGGTGCCCAATGACGGCAAACCACTGGAAGACGTGGCCGCCAAATATCAGATTGGCCTGATCGCGATGCTGGAAGCTAATCCCGGCACTGATCCCTATCTGCCAAAAGCGGGAACCGTACTGACTATTCCTTCACAGATGCTGTTGCCTGACACGAAACGCGAAGGCATTGTGGTGAATCTGGCGGAGCTGCGTCTGTACTACTATCCGAAAGGCGAGGATAAAGTCATCGTCTATCCGATTGGTATTGGCCAGCTGGGACGAAATACGCCGGAGATGGTGACTTCTGTCAGCCAGAAAATCCCCAATCCTACCTGGACGCCGACGGCTAACATCCGCAAAGCCTATCTGAAAGATGGTATTACCTTGCCGGGAATGGTGCCTGCTGGCCCGGATAACCCGATGGGGCTGTTTGCGATGCGTCTGTCGGCCGGAACAGGTCAGTATCTGATCCACGGCACGAACGCCAACTTTGGTATTGGTATGCGCGTGAGCTCAGGCTGTATCCGTCTGCGTCCTGACGATATCGAAGCGCTGTTTAACTCGGTGCCAAAGGGAACGCGCGTGCAGATTGTGAATCAGCCGATAAAATATGATGTGGAGCCGGATGGTAAGCGTTATATCGAAGTGCATCAGCCTTTGTCGCATACCGAAAAGGATGATCCGCAAACCAAACCGATCCCGCTGACTGCCGCAATGAAGAAATTCATCAAGAACGATGAGACTAATGCCGCGATGGTAAAAGAAGCGATTACACGACGTTCAGGCATGCCTGTCGTCGTAAGCGTAGGTGATAAGGCAACGGATACACCGCCGCCCGTTAATGATCCACAAACGGCTGCTGCGGCACAAGCATCTGACGTAACAACTGCAAGCGCGCAGTAAACGTTACAGAAACGATTTAGAAGCGATTTTTCCAAAAGGAGCCACCATGGCTCCTTTTTTGTGTCCGGTGTTCAGGCATGTCATAGGGAGCGTTTCAAGGGGTGCTACGATGACGTTAAGATCCGATGAGTGAAAGCGAGGGCAGAGGGAATTGCAGACAAAAAAAATGGCGCACTGAGTGCGCCATTGAACTAGAGAAGTAAATATTACTTCTTGTAAGCGTGTGCTTGGTTGTCCAGACGTTGGTTAGCGCGAGCTGCATCGTCTTTAGCTGCTTGAACGTCAGAACGCATTGCGTTCACGTCGTTGCTCAGTTGGTCAACTTTAGAGTTCAGAGTAGAAACGTCTGAAGACAGTTGGTCGATTTTAGCATTGCTTGAACAACCAGCCAGCATAGTTGAAGCCAGGATTACAGCGCCCAGTACCAGTTTAGTGCGATTCATTATAAAACCCTCTAGATTAAGTTAATCTCCATGTAGCGTTACAAGTATTACACAAACTATTTTCTAATGAGAATAATTTTTTGCCGGTAAACGCTATATTTTGATCGTTCGCTCAAAGAAGCATCTTTTTTTACGAAAAAGTTAAAAATTGCAGCGAAAACAGCTGTATTCCATGGGACTTATCCCAATTTTACTGCTACCGCTTTTCGCACTTTTTATGAAACAAGATACTTTTTGAATAAATTAACGCCACTTTACGCGGCGTTCATTAATGCTTCTGGTCACGTTTTTAATTAAACAACATGCACCGATGAAGTATTTGTTGTGCCGCTCTGAACCAGTGCGCCAGAAACCATCACTACGATGTCGCCTTTCTGAGCCAGACCACTTTCGATGGCGGCTTCTTTACCGATACGGTAGAAATCATCAGTAGAGGCAATTTCTTTTACCAGCTGAGTCACAACACCTTTGGTCAGGATCAGCTGACGTGCAGTGATTTCATTGGTGGTCAGAGCCAGGATAGTGGCATGCGGGAAGTATTTACGCACAGCTTTAGCTGATTTACCACCGCTGGTTGCAACAACGATCAGTGGCGCATCCAGTTTCTCAGCAGTTTCTACTGCACCACGGCAAACGGCTTCAGTAATACGCAGTTTGCGATTGTCGTTCTGACCATCAATGCGGCTCTGCATTACGCGGTCAGTACGGTCACAAATGGTGGCCATGATGGTCACAGCTTCCAGCGGGTATTTACCTTTCGCACTTTCACCAGACAGCATAACAGCGTCGGTGCCGTCGATGATGGCGTTGGCCACGTCGCCAGCTTCAGCGCGGGTAGGGCGTGGGTTTTTGATCATGGAATCGAGCATCTGCGTAGCGGTGATAACCACTTTTCGCGCACGGTTACATTTTTCAATCATCATCTTCTGCGCGAAGATAACTTCTTCAACCGGGATTTCAACGCCCAGGTCGCCACGTGCAACCATGATGCCGTCAGAAGCTTCGAGGATTTCGTCGAAGTTGTTCAGGCCTTCCTGGTTTTCAATTTTGGAGATGATCTGGATGTGTTCGCCACCGTGTGCTTTCAGGTGTTCGCGGATTTCCAGAACGTCAGAACGTTTACGGATGAAAGAAGCTGCGACGAAATCAACGCCTTGCTCACAACCAAAGATCAGGTCACGTTTGTCTTTTTCAGCCAGCGCTGGCAGTGCGATAGAAACGCCTGGCAGGTTAACGCCTTTATTTTCGCCCAGGTCGCCGTTGTTCAGCACTTTACAGGTAACTTCGGATTCGGTGACGTTGGTCACTTCCATACCGATCAGGCCATCATCGACCAGAATGGTGTTACCGATTTTCAGGTCAGCTGCGAAGCCCTGATAGGTCACGGCTACGCGTTCGGTGTTACCGATAACACTTTGATCAGTAGTGAAGGTATAAGTCTGACCCGCAACCAGAGAAGCGTCTTTGCCGCCTTCCAGTTTCATGGTGCGAATTTCAGGACCTTTGGTGTCCAGCAGAATTGCCGCTTTGTGACCGGTCTTCGCCATCACGTTGCGGATATTTTGAATGCGCTGACCGTGCTCTTCATAATCACCGTGGGAGAAGTTCAGACGCATAACGTTCATGCCTGCATCAAGCAGTTTGGTCAGCATTTCTTCGGATTCGGTTTTCGGGCCGATGGTACAAACAATTTTGGTCTTTTTCATGACGATTTTATCTACAAGTTGTGATGGATTGGAAAAGTGTTTGCCTGACAGCATTGCTGCCCGCGCGGAATTGAGGTGGTGCCTGGTTGAATCAAATCATTACTAAGCGTAGAAGACTGTGAAAGGAATGGTGTAGTAAGTTCAGCCAAAGCATAGCGATTTGTGCGATTTATCATCGCTACTGGAGTGGTGACGCTTTTATTAGGGCGATATCGACAGATCAAGGGGCTGAAACCATTCAATCGAAGAGACGATGCGTATTATAGAGGGGAACGGGTTGGGAAACCAAATAAAAAACGTGATGTTGCGCAAGCTTAGCGCAGATATCGGAACGTTGTTTTGAATTCATCCAATGCGGGCAGCGTAAAAATCAGCAGGTCACAACAATTTTTTCACCCGACGATCGAAAATGACACAAGTGAAAAATAATCTTAAAAAAATACAAACGGATGATGTGAAGAAACGCTGGGCGAAAGTATAAAACGGTATTCAGGGGGGGTAGCGTTGGGATTTGAATCAGAGAGGAAAGAGAGAGCGTTGCTTTGGTGCGTCCGAGTGGACTCGAACCACCGACCCCCACCATGTCAAGGTGGTGCTCTAACCAACTGAGCTACGGACGCACATTATGCAACGGTACTGCGAGAAAATTGGTGCGTCCGAGTGGACTCGAACCACCGACCCCCACCATGTCAAGGTGGTGCTCTAACCAACTGAGCTACGGACGCAACGTTTTTCTTTTTCGTCAGCCAGTCTTGGCGACGGGGACGAATATTAACGACCTCTCTGAAGGCTGGCAAGGGAAAAAAGACATTTTCCTGTCATATTGTGCGTGACTGTCGAGCTAATGCGCATTGCGTTGTTTTTTTAGGCATAACAGCCACTGTACAGACCCGAAATCCCACGCGCCGTCAGTGAATTTTTCAGCGCGTGGAAGATAACGACGGATCAACGACCGGCTTTTTGCAAAATCGTGTAGGACGGTTGCTTCTGTAACCAGCGCATGCGCAAGGTCATCATCATCGCCGCAAAGGTCAGCCCCAGAATAAATCCGCACCAGAAACCACTCGGTCCCATTCTCGGTACCAGCAAATCGGTAAGGCCCAGCATGTATCCGACCGGCAAACCCAGCACCCAATAAGCGATGAACGTGATATAGAAGATAGAACGGGTATCTTTATAGCCACGCAGAATGCCGCTACCAATCACCTGAATGGCGTCTGAAATCTGGAACAACGCCGCAAAAATCAAAAGATGCGATGCAAGCATCACCACTTCCGGGCTGTCGTTGTACAGCGCTGCAATGTGTTCGCGGAACAAAATCGCCGTCGTCGCAGTACAACAGGCCATAAGAATACCGGTCATGATGCTGGTATAAGCAGCAACCTTCGCGCCTTCAACGGAAGATTCTCCAAGCTTTGACCCTACCCGTATGGTTGCCGCAACGCCCAGCGAGAGCGGCACAACAAACATCAGTGAGCCGACGTTAAGGGCAATCTGATGACTGGCAACGGCCACAATTCCCAGCGGGGAAACGAGCAGGGCGACGATGGCGAACAGTGTGACTTCAAAGAATAAGGCCAGTGCAATCGGCAAACCCAGCTGGGAAAGACGGCGCAGCGTCGCCCAGTCGGGTTTAGCAAAGCGTGAAGCAGGCTGAGTATCACGCAGGGCACGGTTATGACGGACATAATATCTCATCATAAAGAACATCACCCAGTAGACGGTCCCGGTTGCAACACCGCAGCCAACGCCACCGAGAGCAGGCGCACCGAATTTGCCATAGATGAAAATATAGTTAACGGGAATATTCACCAGCAAACCGATAAAGCCGAATACCATGCCCGGCTTGGTTTTCGACAAACCTTCGCACTGGTCGCGCAGCACCTGGAAGAACAAATAACCCGGCGCCCCCCACATAATGGCGTGCAAATAACCGACTGCTTTTTCTTTCAGCTCCGGATCAATATTGTGCATCAGGCCGAGAATATGGTCGCACTGATATAAAACGGCGATGACCAGCACGGAAACACCCGAGGCCAGCCAGAACCCCTGCTGAACCTGATGACCGATTTTGTCACGACGTCCGGCGCCGTTTAAATGCGCAATGGTTGGCGTCAGCGACAGTAACAAACCGTGTCCGAACAGGATGGCGGGCAACCAGATTGAGGTCCCGACTGCGACAGCGGCCATGTCCGTGGCACTGACCGAACCGGCCATTATAGTATCGACAACGCCCATAGAGGTCTGAGCGATTTGCGCAAGGATGACCGGAATGGCAAGCGCTAATAAAACCCGCGCCTCTGCAAGGTACTTCTGCACAGATACACCTTTTTTGTTGATTATATTGAATAAAAATCGCCACGAAGGGTGGCCATAAAGAGTGGGAAATAGTCCGAAGATTGTACATTGTCGGTATTTTTAAGCAAACAAAGCTGTTAACGGGCAGTTAAATAATGAAATGAAAGCAGACGGTGCTATTTCTTCCCGCGAGGATTTGGCTTTCCATTAAATCTGCGGCAAACTGACAGCAGTGTCGTTTTTAATACAACAGACTTATGAATTGAGGAAAGGGCTATGTTTACCGGAATTGTTCAGGGAACCGGAACGGTCGTATCGATCGACGAAAAACCTAATTTCAGAACCCATGTTGTTCGCTTGCCGGAGGATATGCTCGACAATCTGCAACTGGGCGCTTCTGTTTCACATAACGGTTGTTGTCTGACGGTGACAGAAGTGAATGGCGACCTGGTCAGCTTTGATCTGATGAAAGAAACGCTTCGCCTGACCAATCTGGGCGATCTGAATGTCGGCGACTCCGTGAACCTGGAACGTGCAGCGCGTTTTAATGATGAAATCGGCGGCCACCTGATGTCGGGGCATATTATTTGTACCGCGGAAGTGGCGAAGATCTTGACGTCAGAAAATAACCGTCAGATCTGGTTCCGTATGCCACATGAAGATCTGATGAAATATGTATTACATAAAGGTTATATCGGCATTGACGGTATTAGTCTGACCATCGGCGAAGTTACCCGTACCCGTTTCTGCGTGCACTTAATTCCGGAAACATTGCAACGGACTACGCTTGGGACTAAGCGTCTGGGCGATAAAATTAATATTGAAATTGACCCGCAGACTCAGGCCATTGTTGATACTGTCGAACGTGTTTTAGCCAGCCGCGAAGCTGCTATTGCAACCGCACAGGCCATGATCGAGAAGTCTGAATAACGGTGATACCCGCGTGCTTTTCAGACTCTGCAAAATAAAAACCGGACGTTCATGTCCGGTTTTTTTATGTCGGTTAGTCAATGTAAAGTACGATTAACGTGGAACGCGCATTCCGCCGTCAACGCCTTGCGGACTGAACACCACTTGCCAGAGCTGAATATCACGTGCCCTGAATGCCCCTGCACAGGCATTGAGATAATAGGTGAACATGCGGTGGAAACGATCGCCATATTTCTCTGCCAGTTCAGGCCAATGTTTCTGGAAACGTTCATGCCACGCCATCAGGGTACGATCATAATCCGCGCCGATATTGTGCCAGTCTTCCATCACAAACAAAGATTCGCTGGTTTGCGCAATTTGCTGAATTGAAGGCAGACAACCGTTCGGGAAGATATATTTATCAATCCACGGGTCGACGTTAAGATCTGTTTTGTTAGAACCGATAGTGTGCAGCAGGAAAATGCCGTCGGGTTTGATATTGCGTTGGGCGACATTAAAGTAAGTCTGATAATTCTTCGGACCGACATGTTCGAACATCCCGACCGAGACAATCCGGTCGAACTGATCGTTGAGATCACGGTAATCCTGCAAGAGGATGGTGACATCCAGTCCTTCACATCTTTTTTGCGCGAGTTTTTGTTGTTCTGCAGAAATAGTGACACCTACGACGCTTACACCGTAATTGCGTGCTGCAAACTCAGACAATCCACCCCATCCGCAACCTATATCCAGCAAACGCTGACCGGGTTTTAATTGCAGTTTATCGCAGATCATTTTGAGTTTGGCTTCCTGCGCTTCTTCAAGCGTTGTTGCTTCTTTCCAGTAGCCACAGGAATATTGCATGTAAGGATCGAGCATCAGAGTGAATAAATCGTTGCCCAGGTCGTAATGCTCTTTGCCAACAATCCACGCACGTTTACGCGATTGTAAATTGGTAAGGCGTGCTGCGGCGACGCGCAAAGTGTCTTTAAAATGGTGGGGGAGTTTATTTTCCAAACCTGCACGGATAACACGCTGGAAAAAAATATCAAGGCGGTCGCAATCCCACCAACCATCCATATAGCTTTCACCCAGCCCCAGAGAACCTTCCTGTAAAACACGCTTAAAAAAGTCAGTGTTTTTTACTTTAAGGTCGAAAGGGCGATTTCCATTTACCTGGATGTCCGCCATAGCCAGCATTTCACTGGCTATCCGATACCACTGATTATCCTGAATGCTTAGGTCTTCTATACACGATGAACTCATAGCTTCTCCATCACTTTCTCTTCTGACTTATTAACCTGCCGGGAAAAGCAAAGGCTATTTTTGCAGGTCTTTATGAGAACAGACGACTAGCGCCTCGTCCGATATCCGACACCAACAGAGGAAATTTAGAGGAACGCCTGCGGTCACAAGTCACGCAGGAAAATCATCCTTGAAAAACGTACTAGAAAAAATAGTGTGACGCATTCCGCGCGTCCGGCTTAAGTATGTAATAAAAGTTTTGTAAAAATGCTATTTTATTGGGTTTTGTTGAGTATAGGCTCGCCGGCAGGCATTCTCAATAGTTAATCGCCATGAATGAAAATGACCGTTAAGTGATTGTAACTTATGGTCATTATAACGATTAACTTTCGAGGCTGAATCAGGCTTCCTGCTCTGACTTTTGCTCAGTATATTGCGGATTTTCGTGCCGTATAGACATCCACCGGCCCAAAACTACCAACAATAGTGTAGACAGCATGGTGGTGACTGTCGCTATCAATGGTTGCACAATAAATGCGGAAACCATGAGACTGGCGAGGAAGCATAATCCCAGTTGCAGGGTATTTTGCAACGCGGCGGCTTTACCTGTATTAGCAGGAAATGGCATTAATGCGTTTGCGACAACAATTGGATAGATTGCGCCATTCACCAGCGCCATGAAGCAGAACGGGATCAACAGGCTCACTAACCCGGCATCAGTGAACATGGCAATACAAAACAGACCCGCAACACTCAGGCCATAACCCGTCAGCAGCCAGGGTAAAATTTTGTTCCCGTCTAACTTGCTGATAAGCAACCGGCAGCCAAAACCACCGAGCAGAAAAGCAATGGTCTGCGGAACATAGCTCAGACCAATCACGCCCGGCGAATAACCCATATCGCTCAGAATAAACGGTGAGCCTGTCAGCCACGCAAAGAAACCGGCGGAGCAGGCGGCGTAAATCATGACATTACCGCTGTAAACGCGGGATTTCAGCAACGTGCTAAAGCCCGCTTTATCCGCAGATTTGTGCTCTGCTGACTTATTTTCCCGAAGCGTAAAAGTGGCGATAAGCAACAGGAGCGCAACCGCGGTCAGCAGGGCAAAGATGGCTTCCCAGTCAAAATGATTGAGCACCCATGCGCCCAGCAAAGGAGCCAGCGCCGGTGAAAGTGCCACTAAAGGCATAATGCTGGCGAAGGTTTTTTTTGCAACATCCGCTGAAAAACGGTCAACAACGATAGCCTGCCAGGTCACCGCAGCCGCACAGACGCCCATCGCCTGTAAGAAACGCAGAGCCAGAAGGGCGCGCACGTTCTCGACCCAAATAATGCCCAGGCAACCGACAGCAAACAGCGTCAGGCCCAGCAGTAATACCGGTTTGCGGCCAATGCGGTCCGACAGGGGGCCCCACAGCAATTGTCCTATCGCGAATCCGCCGAGAAAAATACTCAGGCTGGCGCTGATCATTCCCGGACTGGTCATCAGGCTGATTTGCATTGCACTAAACGCAGGAAGGTACATATCTGTCGCTAAAAAGCCGAGCATGCTCAGGCCTGCCAGATAGAGCATAAATCCAAAGGAGGGTTTCATTATTATCTCGTTAATTTATTTGTTGCAGATGATTTGAAGCAGAAATCAGTTCGGATGCGGATTTTAACGCTTTGATAACAGCGTTGTGAAACGCTAATATTTGCACTCTGCTATCAAAAATATTGAAGGCTAAATTATGTGGTCAGAATACGCTCTTGAAGTCGTTGATGCCGTCGCAAGAACCGGCAGCTTCAGCGCAGCCGCACAGGATTTACATCGTGTGCCTTCTGCCATCAGCTATACCGTTCGTCAGCTGGAGCAATGGCTGGCAGTGCCCTTGTTCGAGCGCCGTCACCGTGATGTGGTTTTAACGCCCGCAGGTAAAGTCTTTGTGGATGAAGCCCGTGTTCTGACAAAAAAAATGATAGCTACACGCCGCCAGTGTCAGCAGGTGGCTAACGGGTGGCGTGGCGAGTTGCGAATTGCAGTCGACAGGATAGTTAAACCGGCAAGAACCCGGCGGCTGGTGCTGGATTTCTATCGCCATTTCCCCGATACGGAACTGATTATTCATTCCGAAGTGTTTAATGGCGTGTGGGACGCACTGGTTGACGGGCGTGCGGATGTGGCGATAGGCGCAACACGCGCGATCCCGGTGGGCGGCCGTTTCAGCTTTCGTGACATGGGATTTATGGACTGGCACTGCGTGGTCAGCCCGCAACATCCGCTGGCGCAGTTATCGGGCGCGCTAAGTGATGAACAGCTCAGGCCATACCCTGCGCTGTGTCTTGAAGATACTTCGAGGACGTTGCCCAAGCGTGATACCTGGACCCTCGATAACCAGCGGCGTCTGGTTGTTCCGGACTGGACCTGCGCGCTTGAATGCCTGAGTGAAGGTTTGTGCGTCGGAATGATGCCGGTACATCGCGTGAGTCAGCCGATTGAGCAGCAGAAATTACAGGTTCTGGATCTTGAGAATACGTTCCCTGACAGCCCGTGCTGCCTGACGTGGGATCAGAGCAATCCGTCACCCTCTCTGGCCTGGTTACTGGAATATATGGGCGATACGCAAACGATGAATAAAGAATGGCTGCGGGATGGATAAATAAAAACGCCTGCAAAGCAGGCGTCAGAAACGATTAACGGCGGTAGTCGCGGTAAGGGCCATCAGCCACCGAACGACGTTCAACCAGTTTCGGATGCACCTCGATGGTTTGTGATTCTTCGCGTTTGCTGATGATGCGGTCGAGCAGCATGGTAAAGGCCATCTCACCCAGCCGTTCTTTCGGCTGATGCACGGTGGTCAGTGCCGGAGAGAAGTACCGTGCATTACGCACGTTGTCATAACCGATCACTGAAATATCCTGCGGAACGCGCAGTCCGAGCTCATCAGCGGCGCAAATAGCGCCCATCGCCATCACATCACCGCCGCAGAAAACGGCAGTCGGGCGTTGTTTCTGCATCAGAATCTTATGCATCGCCTGATAACCTGATTCCGGTTCAAAGTCGCCCTGAACCACCCATTCTTCGCGAAGCGGGATATTGGCTTCTGTCAGCGCTTTGACGAATCCCTGGAAACGACCGCCGCCTGTGTTACGCGCCAGTTGGCCCGGAATCACGCCAATATCGCGATGTCCGCGTTCAATCAGATAGCGTCCGGCCATATAACCGCCTTCGAAAGCATTATCGATAATGCTGTCGGTGAAGTTTTTACGTGCTTCGCCCCAGTCCATCACGACCATCGGGATTGAACGGTACTCTTCAAGCATATTGAGCAGTTCGTCAGGATATTCCGCGCACATCACCAGCAACCCGTCGACGCGTTTTTGCGCCAGCATTTGCAGATAAGCCTGTTGTTTTTCCAGGTTATTGTGCGAGTTACATAAGATGAGCGTATAGCCTTTGGAGAAGCAGCTGTTCTCTACGGCTTCAATCACCTCGGCGAAATAGGGTGCTTCACTGGACGTTGCCAGCAAACCAATCGTCTTGGTGTTATTCACTTTAAGGCTACGGGCTACAGCGCTCGGCGAATAATGTAGCTCTTTAATGGCGAGGAGCACCGCTTCCTTGGTTTCTTCGGCGACGAAACGTGTTTTATTGATGACGTGCGACACGGTTGTAGTGGAAACGCCAGCGCGCTTTGCGACATCTTTAATCGTTGCCATGTAAAGAATGACTCCTGAACTTCCGTGCTTTAGCACGTTAGCATTATGTTAATCGTTTGCTTGCGTTGATTACACTGCGGACATCTTAAAGGGCAGTGAAATCGTTGGGTGGATTCTTCAGAATGAGGCGTGAAATGCTCTCGGGTGAAATCGACCGGCACACAGGCGTGTTAACCGACAATTTTCTCTTATAATGCATGAAAGTGGAAGTAAAATTGTCATGTTCGCATTGTCATTCAGCAGAAGATTTTAAATGTGAATTATGCGAAAATGCGTTGGCACACATTTAGTGTGGCTAAAAGAAACGCCACAACTTGATCCGAAAGGGGGTTTGATGGACAGCAACCTGAAATTATCGTTGATCACCACGGTTTGCGCTTTGCTCATGATTATCGCTTTCAGCTTCACGGCAGTGATGAACTAATTCAGTAGTGAGACGCAACAAAAAAGGGCGATTCCTTTCACAGGAATCGCCCTTTTCAATTTTACGCAGTGCCCGATATCCCCGATACTCTTCCCTGCAGAAACTCTTCGTTAAATGCTATTCAATGGCTGATTAGCGAAACTTCAGACTTAACGAATTGTTTATTATCGGATTGTTTTCGGGGTCATCACCCGACGTGCGCCAACATAATGATCTTGCCAGTAATCATCGCCTAATGAAGTGATTTTGATGTCTTCACCGGTTCTTGGCGACTGAATGAATTTGCCGTTGCCGACATAAACACCCACGTGGTCCGCAGCGCCGCGGTTGTTAATCCGAAAGAACACCAGGTCACCGCTTTCAAGTTCGCCACGTTTGACGGGAGCCGCATCGCGCAGGTGGTACATTTCATTTGCCGTGCGCGGCATTTTAATGCGGATCAAATCTTTGTAGGCGTAATAGACCAGGCCACTGCAATCGAAACCGGTATTCGGGGAGGTACCTCCCCAGCGATAAGGTTTACCGACCTGGTGCATCAGTTTGGTCATCGCCGTTTGTTGTGCATGCTGATAGCGTTTTTTATGAGTCGCACTTAGCGTAATCGGTTTGGTGTCTTCTTCGCGTAACTTCTTACCTTTGCGGTGTCGGCCATACGCTTCTTTTTTACTGACCTTTTCAGTGCTGTTTTTGGCAAGCGTTCGGGATTTCGTGTTTTTCTCTGTTTTGCTCTCGGCCCGCGTTGTCCTGAGTGTTTTTTCTTTTTTGTTTTCGGCCCGGGTTGTTTTAACGCTTTTCTCTGAAGTTGTCTTTCGTTTGACCAGTTCAGTTCTGCTGATTTTTTTCGATTGAGATGTTTTTTCCTGAGTCTTTTTCTCTGTCACCGGCGCGACTTTTGATTTCTTACTGGTTTTCGCCGCCACTGTTTTTCGCTTTCGCCGTTCTTCCGGCGTCACGGGAGTCGCATGACTCTTTCGCTGATCGGCAGAGACGCGTGTCTGTGGCGACGCATGAGCCATATTAAGAAACAGCTGGGTAAAGAGCAGCACAAAAAGCGTGAACAGTACGCGCATAGCTTCGTTACCATGAGTGGTTGGGTTAAACATCAGGGATGTCAGAGTATTGCCTAAAAGAACCCGACAAAAAAGCACGAATTGACTCGATTCTAGATCATATTGTGAGAAAAAGTTAATAGCTTTTTTTATGTCGAAATAACCGCCATTTTCAGTCAAAAAAATAACCATTTTTCATCAGGTTAATATTTGAGATAAAGAATGCGATTTTGCAAATCTGACATTATCGTCGAACGGCAAAAATGTTATTCTCGATGAATCTTTAAATATGTGATGCTCAGCGCAGCCGACGAAAATTGTTTAATAAAATGCCAGTATTGAGAAAGACCACACAAAAAATGGCGTTTTTATCTGATGGCTGGCGTCGTTACAATAGAAAGTATTGTGTTTGCGCACCGTCTTTGGGTGCCGCGCGTGATGAGTAATGACCGTGACAGCCGGTACCGGCTTGAGGAAGCAAGAAATGACCACTCCAACTATTGAAAAGATTCAGAAGCAAGTTTCTGAAAACCCGATCCTGCTTTATATGAAAGGTTCTCCAAAGCTGCCAAGCTGCGGTTTTTCCGCTCAGGCTGTTCAGGCGCTTTCCGCCTGTGGCGAACGTTTTGCTTACGTTGATATCTTGCAGAACCCTGATATCCGCGCTGAAATGCCAAAATATGCTAACTGGCCAACTTTCCCGCAATTGTGGGTTGATGGTGAACTGGTTGGCGGTTGCGACATCGTGGTTGAGATGTTCCAGCGTGGCGAACTGCAGCAGCTGATCAAAGAAACTGCTGAAAAATACAAATCTTCTGAAGAGTAATTCGAAGAAGGCTGCCGTTCTTTAAGGATGGCGGAAACAAAAAGAGCGACATTGCGTCGCTCTTTTTTTATGTCTGAATTGAGTCAGTCGAGAACTGCACACAGTATGGTCTTACTGCTGATTTTCCTGTTGTGCGGCTTCGTCTTCGGTTTCTTCTGCGGTCAGTGGCAACGGCCAGCCACCAAGACGCTTCCAGCGATTCACCAGCTCACAGAACAGCTCTGCGGTGCGTTCGGTATCATACAGCGCAGAGTGTGCCTGACTGCTGTCAAAGACCATTCCCGCACTGATACAGGCTTTTGCCAGCACCGTTTGTCCGAGTACCAGCCCGCTTAACGCGGCTGTATCAAATGTCGCGAAAGGGTGGAACGGATTGCGTTTCAGCCCGGCGCGTTCAGCTGCTGCCATCAGGAAGCTGTGATCGAAATTGGCATTGTGCGCCACAATGATCGCGCGGTTGCAGTTTTGCTCTTTCATCCCTTTGCGGATGACTTTAAAAATTTCGTGCAGGGCGTCATATTCACTGACTGCACCGCGCAGCGGATTGGTCGGGTCGATACCGTTAAACGCCAGCGCTTCCGGCACCAGTACCGAGCCTTCAAAAGGTTCTACGTGGAAATGCACGGTCTCATCGCTTTGCAGCCAGCCGTCCTCATCCATCTTCAGTGTGATTGCCGCAATTTCCAGCAGCGCATCGGTTTGGGCATTAAATCCGGCAGTTTCAACATCAATTACTACCGGATAAAAACCACGAAAACGGCCTCTCAGGGCGTTAATGTCACTATTCTCGGCCATTAGTTTCTTATCTTCATCGAATTCAGCGCGCATTATGACAAATTTTGCCGCCCGTTGCAGGGCTGCGGCAAAAATTGGGCAATAAAAAAGGGCGCAGATGCGCCCCTTTCAGCATTCAGGGGAATTAGTTACCCAGACCCTGACCTGCATGTTTGGATTCGATCAGCTCAATTTTGTAGCCGTCGGGATCTTCAACAAACGCGATGATAGTAGAGCCGCCTTTAACCGGACCGGCTTCACGGGTCACTTTGCCGCCCGCGTTGCGGATGTCATCGCAGGTTTGCGCGACGTTATCCACGCCCAGTGCGATATGGCCGTAAGCGGTGCCTATATCGTAGCTGTCAACGCCCCAGTTATAGGTCAGTTCAATGACGGCACCTTCACTTTCATCGGTGTAACCTACAAATGCCAGGGAGTATTTGTATTCAGTGTTTTCGCTGGTACGCAGCAGGCGCATGCCTAACACATCGGTATAGAAGCTTATCGCGCGTTGCAGATCGCCAACACGAAGCATGGTATGGAGTAAACGCATAGGTTCCTCTTTATTTGCAGGATGAGAATTATCGGTTCAAGCCTAACTGATAGCGACCATTTTGTCTGTAAAACGACGCTCAGTTGCTGAAGGCCTGACCAAAAAAAGCAGCAGAAGGAGGGCATCTTCTGCTGCAAGGATGGGATCACACTTTTTTAATCATTACAGCGTCGGGTAATCGGTATAACCCTGAGCACCGCCGCCGTAGAAGGTTTCTGGTTTTGGATCGTTAAGCGGGGCGTGAGATTTCAGGCGTTCGACCAGGTCCGGGTTAGCGATATAGCTGCGACCGAAAGCCACTGCGTCGATGTAACCTTTTTCGATAAGCTCTTCGCCTTTCTCAGCGGTATAAGCACCGGCACCGACAATTACGCCCTGATAATGAGCACGGATCACCGCTCGGAATTCTACAGAGTAAGGTTTGCCGCCAGCCCAGTCCGGTTCAGAAATATGCAGATAAGCGAGTTTACGTTTGTTCAGTTCATCCAGCAGATAAATAGCGGCCTGTTCCTGATCTTCACCGTTGTCCAGCCCGTTAAACGGACCCATGGGTGAAATACGAATACCCACGCGGTCTGCGCCGATAGCAGCGATGGTTGCATCAACCACTTCCAGTGTCAGGCGGGTACGGTTTTCAATGTTGCCGCCGTATTCGTCTTCACGCAGGTTAGATGCCGGAGACATGAACTGGTGCAACAGATAACCGTGCGCCGCATGCAGCTCAATGTAATCAAAACCGGCTTCGGCAGAACACTCAGCCGCATGACGGAAATCGTTAATGATCCCCGGAATTTCGCTGAGTTCCAGCGCACGCGGTGTCGGGCAATCAACGCGGATCGCGTGGCCTTGTTCGTCGCGCAGGCTGGTGCGGGTATTAGGATTGACAGCGGAAGCTGAGACCGGTGTCTGATTATCCGGCTGAACGCTGTTATGAGAAATACGGCCTGTGTGCCATAGCTGAACCGCAATATGGCTATTTTTCTGATGCACGCCTGCGACGATTTTTTTCCACGCAGCCACCTGTTCCGGCGTGTGCAGACCCGGCGCACCCGCATAACCTTTCGCCTGGAAAGAAACCTGAGTGGCTTCAGTAATGATCAGGCCGGAACTGTGGCGCTGAGCGTAATATTCGCCCATCAGCGGGGTAGGGATGTCACCCGGTTCGATGCTGCGCAGGCGGGTAAGCGGCGCCATAAAGACACGGTTAGGCAGCGTATTTTTACCGACAACAATGGGGGTGAAAAGCTTGGTCATTTCTATAACTCCGGATTAAGTGGACTGATCGGCAGGCTAATCAGGAACATAGTTCCCGCTACACGACCGTTTCGCAATGCCTCTTTCTATCGCATCTGGCCTCTGTCTGACTACGCGCACGGTGCCTTTTTGCAGATCCTCTTGCAGGATGAGCAGAAAACGTCTTGAATAAAAGTTCACCGTTATTTACGGAGGGCGTGTGGCCCAGCAACTTGAGTTTTTCGAAATACCCAGCCCGTGCAGGGGAATTTGTCAGGCCGATGAGCGCGGTTATTGTCGCGGTTGCCTGCGCAGCCGTGAGGAACGTTTTGGCTGGATGAAAATGACGGACACGGAAAAACGCCATGTCCTGCGTTTATGTCAGCAGCGCCTTTTGCGTCAGCTTCGCGCTGGAAAACAGCCCGACGAACCTTTGCCTGAACAACCGGAACTGTTCTGATTTTTCATGCCAGACGTCAGCGTCGTGATGGCGGTCTGCTTCTTTGCAATTCTTACGCTCCGCATCAATACAGCGCCGCAGGCGTTGTGTATTCTGTTGGTCGAAAATCAAAAACTTAAGGGATTCATAATGGAAGCGCGTACCCCGATTTCTCCTCAAGGTCCGGTATTCTCGAAACTGATTTGCGGTTACTGGCGTCTGATGGAATGGAACATGACGCCGCAACAGATTCTGGCGTTCATGGAACAGCATATTGAGCTGGGCATTACGACTGCCGATCATGCGGATATTTACGGTGATTATCAGTGTGAAGCCGCGTTCGGTGAGGCTCTTCGACTCAAGCCTGCTCTGCGCGAAAAAATGCAGCTGGTCAGTAAATGCGGCATTGCGACACGTGCCAATCCTGATAATAAAATCGGTCACTACATTACAGACACAAAGTACATCGTGGAGCGCGCCGAGAAATCGTTAAGTAATCTGCATACCGATTATCTGGATTTGCTGTTGATCCACCGCCCGGATCCGCTGATGGATGCCGACGAAGTCGCTGAGGCGTTCACGCAGTTGCACAAAAGCGGCAAAGTAAAACACTTCGGCGTTTCCAACTTTACGCCTGCGCAGTTCAGTCTGTTGCAATCACGCCTGCCGTTCCAGCTGGCGACGAATCAGGTGGAAATTTCTCCCATTCATCAGCCTGCAATTCTGGATGGCACGCTGGATCTCTGTCAGCAATTGCGCATCAGGCCGATGGCGTGGTCCTGTCTGGGTGGCGGTCGTTTGTTCAGTGATGCTGAGTTCCAGCCACTGCGCGACGAACTTCAGGCGGTGGCGAATGAAATGGGTGCCGGGACTATCGAACAGGTGGTTTACGCCTGGGTGATGCGTCTGCCGTCTCAGCCACTGCCGATTATCGGTTCGGGCAAAATTGAACGCGTGAAATCAGCCTGGAAATCATTGTCACTCGAAATGACCCGTCAGCAGTGGTTCCGTATTCGTAAAGCTGCGCTGGGCTACGACGTTCCATAATCGCTCCTGCTTCAGGCTGCGGTTAACTTTCGCAGCCTGAAGGGTTAAGCGTCAGGCAGGTTTGGTGGTACTGACCACCGGCGGTGCCGGACCATCATCCGTTGAAATGGCCTGCTGCAATTGTGACAGCGAGCAGTACAGACGCCAGATAACCCCCGCCAGTTCGCGCGCCGCCGGTTCAGGGTGATGCGCCAGTGAATTGCTCATCCGCAGTAACTCAGTCAGCGTGGCATCCAGATTTTCGTGGCTGACGCCGCGTTCCGTCATGACCCCTTTCAGACAGTGAATACACACGTCACGTACCGCAGAGAGCGGATCCGAACGGGTTTCCCATTCACGCAACTGCCAAACAATGTGGCTGCAATTGAGCAGCACCACGCCCCAGCGCAACAGCCAGGTGCGGGAAATCTGATCTTTACTCTGACTGAGCTGATTCATGCGGTGGTAAATCAGCGATTCAAACTGGAAATGACTCAGGGAAGGTTTGCGGCTGAGCTGATCCATAAAATCACGGCGCAGGGCGCGGATAATACGACGGCTCTTACGCTTATCCGAACTCGGCCTTAAGACCTGAAACGCGACCCCTGCCAGCATGACACCGGCAATCTTGGCCACGCCGTCGTTCATAAACGACTGATAGTCGAAATCCGGCGGATTAGTGACGGCTAAAAAAGAGCCCATGAAGACAATCATTTGTCCCCACAATCCCGCGTAACGTTTGTACTGCAATTTCATCATCTGCATAGTGACAAGCATCGGCAGGAAGAAAGCACAGAATACCCAAAAGTTATCGATTTGAACCATCAGCCCGAACTTGAGCAGAAAACAGCCGACAAACAGTAAACCCAGCGATTTAATTAACAATGTGACGCTGCTGATCGGGGAGGCGGTCGAGGAATAAAGCACACAACTGACGGCCGTCAGCGCCACGGCACCGGCGCCGGAATCCCACTGCGTGCTCATCCAGAACCCGCAACCAATCACGATGCACAAAAAAGTTCTCAGCCCGTTGTAGGCAGCTTCCAGTGTGTCGGTATGTTGCGCGAGATGACTGATTTTTGGCGGCTGGAGTGTTTCAGCCTCGGCCACATTGGCGTTTTCCACCCGGCGCAGCCAGCGTTCACTGCGCAGATACAGCCAGCAGAAATCACGTAACCGCTGCCAGAAGGCCTGATGACGAAAATCGGACGTGTCGTGAGGTTTAATGTGCTCAAGAATTTTCGACAGTTTGTATTTGTCAGTATCGGGTTTGCGCAATTCATCGAGCAAAACGCTCATCACTTCAGTCAGGTTTTCCGGCGGATTCGGCCAGTTGAGCAACATACGGCGCAAGCTGGAAATATAACTGGTCATGCGCAACTGCTGATGAAGCAGATAATTGAGCACGTTATTCTGACGGCGCAGGCGGTAATGGCTCCAGACGGCCTGAATGCGCAACAGATTCAGGGTGAGAATTTGCCCGATCAGACCTTCATGCGAGGTGCGGATCTGGTCGGAGATTTCGGTACGCCAGAGCAACTGCGCATGTTCCAGCAACTGGGTATGCATTTTGCGCAGGGAAGTGAGCAGGGCGTCTCCGTCTGAGGTGCTGGGCAGCACCATCATCATAAAGCCACCGCATAAAATACCGGTGATGACTTCACCGACACGCGCCTGGGCGATATCAAAAATCTGCGTTGTATCCGTGACGTCTACGGTTGAGAACGCAATAATTGCCGCCGTATAACCCGCCAGTGCGAAAGCGTACGAGACGTTGTTTTGATAATGGTTGGAGACATAAGTACAAATCCCCAGCCAGGCGGCGATGGCGAAAGTGAAAAGCCACGGCTCATTCAGGCAATGTCCGGCAATGAATACCGCCCCCACGGCGCCCAGCAAACTGCCAATAATTCTGCCGATACTTTTACTGATAACGCCACCCACCGTCGGAAAACTGACGACGGCAGCAGATGTCAGCGCCCAGTAAGGTTCGTCCATCTGAAATTCAAAAGCGATATACAGCGCGAGGATCATCGCAAGGGAATTACGTAAGGCATACCGCCATTGGCCGCCGGTCGCTTTTCCCCACGGGGTGTTTTTCCATTCGAGCCAGGAAAGATTCACGACGAAACCTTAATTGCGCACAGAAATCGTACAGGTGGTTCCGGCCACCAGAACAACATGTTCTGGCACGTTCTCAAGTTTAATTCTTACCGGTATTCTCTGTGCAAGACGTACCCATGGCACATTCGGTTTTACATTCATCAGTAAATCTTCCGGTGTATCGAGGCTCTGGTCATAAATCGCACGGCCAATACTTTCCACGCGCCCCTGCAACGGGATATTGCCGTTAAAGAGGGTGATATCCGCTATATTTCCTTCGCGAATATTTTTGAGTTTAGTTTCTTCGAAATATCCGAGAACATAAAACGAATGGATATCCACCAGTCCGACCAGCGGCGTACCGGTCGTGGCATAGTTGCCTCTGCGGGTTTGCAGGTTGGTGATATAACCGTCTGTCGGCGCGACAATAGTGGTTTTACTCAGATTCCACTTTGCCTGTTCTAATGCAGACTGCGCGGCCTGATATTGCGCCTGCATTCCTTTGGCAGTGATATTGGATTCATCTAATGATTCGGCGGAAATAACGTTAGTGCCGAGCCCGCGGCGTCGCTGGGCTTCATGATTGGCTTTGGCTAAATCAGCCGCGGCTTTAGCCAGTGCGGCTTCGGCATTATCGACTGCGATTTTAAACGGCACCGGATCAAGCCTGAACAGCAGATCACCGCTTTTAACAAACTGGTTATCGTGGATATTTATTTCAGTGATCCGCCCGGAAACTTCCGGCGTGATATCCACAATTTCTGCGCGAACTTTGCCATCCCGTGTCCACGGGGACTGCATATAATAATTCCACATCCACCATCCGGCGCATATTGCGACTGCGAAAACCAGCACTGTCGAGAAATATTTGAGGGTCTTAAATTTCATTTCAGAGGTTCACCATAAGTATCAGTGCGGCACAAATAGAGATAACGAAAAGAGATAAATCCATCAGCGTGGGATGCCAGACTTCACCAGAATAAATCCAGTCGCGGAGCAGTCGGTGTATCAGAAGCCAGAATACCAGCCCCAGTAAAAGCGCTTTGAACATCGGGGGGAAATAAAGTGAGGCACCCAGGACCAGATCCGGTAGCGGGAAGCCTGAGTGAAACATTTGCGCATTCACAATATTAATCTCTGCCGGTGATTGTGTTATAAACAAGTTTAAATCTGAAAGCGGGGACACCGCTCCCGGATGCAATAGTACCTATCATTATATATAGAATTGTAATTTCTCGAATAAAGTTCCAAAAACTAAGCTAAACTCTGGGGAGTTATCTTAGCATGCTAATTATAAGGAGGGGATAATTGGAATCGAATCTGGGGTCAGATCTAGCACGATTAGTTCGTGCCTGGCGTGCGTTGATTGACGATCGGTTAAAGCCGTTGGAACTCACGCAAACACACTGGGTAACACTGCACAATATCAACATGTTGCCTCCGGAGCAGTCTCAGATCCAACTGGCGAAAGCCATCGGGATTGAGCAGCCTTCTCTGGTTCGTACACTGGATCAACTGGAAGAAAAGAAACTGATTACCCGTCAGACTTGTGCGAGCGATCGCCGTGCCAAGCGCATCAAACTGACTGAAGAAGCCGCGCCAATCATCAATGAAATGGAATCGGTTATTGATTCCACGCGCAAAGAAATTTTGTCTGGCATGTCTACTGTAGAAATCGAACAACTCGGCGGGATGTTATCCCGGCTGGAAAAAAATATTGCTTCACTGCAAAGCAAATCATAAGAACCGGTTGTTTGCTCTTTTCGTCACACAGCGTCGCATTTGTTCTACCCATAAAAAAACCGAAGCCAGTGGCTTCGGTTTTTTGTTTGCACTCAGTGGCTGGCTCTCAGAAGAGATCAGGCACCCGGAGAAACGGTGATGGTGCTGCCGCTGCTCGCCATGCTCACACGCTGACCTACGCTGAATTTGGTCGCGCCGACTTTCTGAACCACCTGGATTGTGGTGCCGTCATCACGACGGATTTGCAGTTCTACGCCCTGAGAGCGGTTAAGAGAACTTTGCACGCCCTGACCCGCAACGCCACCGGCAACTGCGCCCGCAGCCGTTGCCAGGCTACGACCTGTACCGCCACCCACCGTATTACCCAGGAAACCACCCAGTACCGCACCACCCAAAGCACCGACGATGTTTGAATCATCTCCGCCCTGGATTTGTACCGCACGCGTAGAAACGATCGTCCCGTAGGTCACTTGCTGAATTTGTTTTGCCTGAGACGAGGAGTAAACATCGCCAGACAGTGAGTTATCGCTGACGCAGCCAGCAAGTGAAATGCCGGCAAGTGCGACGACGAGTAAACGCTTAATCATAAATAGCTCCTTTATAATGCTGCTGCACAGCTTTCAGACTAGCCACAACAACAGAGAAAAAACAGTACACAGTTCAACATCAGTGTCGAGGGTGGTCACATACCATATTTACTTCACTTTTTCCTAGTATACAGGAAGCGTGCTCAACTAATAATAAACGCAGGTTTACGTTTTAGACAGCAATGACTGCGATCAAATATGTCAGTCCTTAATGTTATTATCGCCTGATTTATCGCCAGACTGTTTTTAAAAATTAAAATTCGTAACAAGAAAAACACGAAGCCATCACAGGGTGTAATAAAAACTGAGTAACTCATGGCGTTATGCTTCCTATACCGATTACTCTGTCACTATTACTTTTGTCGGATGTTTTCCGGGAGTTGAGGATGTTATCTATGAAGTCAGGTCGTTATATCGGCGTGATGTCCGGCACCAGTCTCGATGGTGTTGATGTCGTGCTGGCTGCAATCGACGAGCGCATGGTCGCGCAACAGGCCAGTTATTCGCATCCTATTCCGATCGCATTGAAAAACGCCATTCTTGGCATGTGCCAGGGGCAACAGGTGACGCTGGAAGAAGTCGGCAGACTTGATACGCAACTGGGGATTTTATTCGGTGAGGCTATTTTGGGACTGCTTAAAAGCGCCGATATTTCACCGGAAGAAGTCACCGCCATTGGCTGCCACGGACAAACGGTCTGGCACCAGCCTAAAGGCGATACCACTTTTTCGATGCAGCTGGGGGATAACAACCGCATTGCGGCCATGACCGGCATTACTACCGTCGGGGATTTCCGCCGTCGCGATATGGCGTGGGGCGGGCAGGGCGCGCCGCTGGTACCGGCATTTCATCAGGCGCTGTTGTCTGATCCGGCAGAGCGCCGGATGATCCTTAATATCGGCGGCATTGCGAATCTTTCCATGTTACTGCCGGGACAGCCTGTGCGCGGTTACGACACCGGTCCCGGCAACATGCTGATGGACGCGTGGATCTGGCGTCATAAAGCCCAGCCTTACGACAAAGGCGCCGAATGGGCGAGCGAGGGGCGTGTAAACTTACGCCTGCTGCAACAGATGTTGTCCGACGCGTACTTCGCCGAGCCTGCGCCAAAAAGTACCGGCCGCGAATACTTCAACATGGCGTGGCTGGAAAAGCAGCTGGCGCGTTCAGCGGAAATTTCTCCTGCCGATGTGCAGGCCACCCTGGCTGAGCTCACGGCAGTCAGTATCGCCGAACAGGTTCAGCTGGCGGGCGGATGTGACCGTCTGATGGTTTGTGGCGGTGGTGCGCGTAATCCGCTGCTGATGACGCGTCTGTCGGCCATGCTGCCGGGCACGGAAGTGTGTACCACCGATGCCTGCGGGATCAGTGGTGATGATATGGAAGCGCTCGCGTTTGCCTGGCTGGCATTCAGAACGTTATCCGGTCAGTCAGGTAACTTGCCTTCCGTGACCGGTGCCAGTCGCGAAACCCTGCTCGGTGCGATTTATCCGGTGGTTTCAACCCGCGCCTGAACCGTTCTCGGTTTTATCTCAATGTGTTGTGCAACCTGACATGGTACATAACAGATAAACCGAGAACACTCAGGGAGTTCAGAATGAAAAAGGCGATCATCGCTTCTCTTGCAGGATTAACGCTGGCCGGATGTAGCCAGTTCAGCCACCAGCCCGAAAGCCCGACCCAGGAACTGCATTATCAGTGCGGAACATTGCCGCTGACCGTCACGCTGGACAAACCGGCGCAGCAGGTTGATATGGTGCTCGACGGCGAGCAACTGAAACTGAAACAGGTTGAGGCCGCTTCCGGCACTAAATACAGCGATGGTCGTTACACGTTCTGGTCAAAAGGCAATCAGGCCTTTGTACAGCGTGGTGAGAACGTCATCATTGACGATTGCGTTCAGCAATAGAATTTATTACACCTCCGCTTTCCCTTTCTAAACCCCGCGTCAGGAACGTTGAGATCCTGACGCGGCGGGTGCACAATGCGTTTACCTTCCCCAGATACGCAATTGATCCATATGGCTGATAATAAAGAATTTGATATTGCGGACTCGCGCCGTGAATACACGCGTGGCGGATTACGTCGTGCGGATTTAACGCCACAACCGCTGCCTTTGTTTGAACGCTGGCTGAAACAGGCATGTGATGCCCGTCTGGCCGACCCGACGGCGATGGTTGTCGCGACGGTTGATGAAAACGGACAGCCTTTCCAGCGTATCGTGCTGCTCAAACATTATGATGAAAAGGGGCTGGTGTTTTACACCAATCTCGGCAGCCGAAAGGCGCAGCAGCTGGCGGGCAATTCGCGCATCAGCCTGTTATTCCCGTGGCACATGCTCGACAGACAAGTGAATGTTCTCGGACAGGCAGAACGTTTATCGACGCTGGAAGTGATGAAATACTTCACCAGCCGTCCGAAAGACAGCCAGATCGGTGCCTGGGTTTCTCAGCAATCCACCCGCATCTCGGCGCGCGGCGTGCTGGAAAGTAAATTCCTCGAACTGAAACAGAAATTCAGTAATGGCGAAGTCCCGCTGCCAAGTTTCTGGGGCGGTTTTCGTGTCAAAGTTGATTCAATGGAATTCTGGCAGGGCGGCGAACATCGTCTCCACGACCGGTTCATTTATCAGCGTGATGAAGCAGAGACAGAAACTGGCTGGAAAATAGACCGCCTCGCACCTTAACCACGAAAAAACACGCGATTCCCTAGCGCTCGGGCGACGAGCGCTTTATTCTATGTCGTTCCCCGTGAAGGTGAGAGAAAAGGCACATGCGCGGCATGATGTCAGACATGAATCTGCACATATTCGGTACAAATTTCTAAGTACAAACAAACGGAGTCTTTGATGGCGAGCAGCAACCTGATTAAACAACTGCAAGAGCGGGGCCTCATTGCCCAGGTAACGGATGAAGAAGCGTTAGCAGAGCGACTGGCGCAAGGGCCAATTGCACTCTATTGCGGTTTCGATCCTACCGCAGACAGCTTGCATTTGGGACATCTGGTGCCTTTGCTTTGCCTGAAACGCTTCCAGCTGAACGGCCATAAGCCTGTCGCACTGGTCGGTGGCGCAACCGGCCTTATCGGTGACCCGAGCTTTAAAGCCACCGAGCGTAAGCTGAACACCAATGAAACCGTGAACGAGTGGGTGGAAAAAATCCGCCATCAGGTTTCTCCGTTCCTGGATTTCAGCTGTGGCGAAAACAGCGCGATCACCGCAAACAACTACGACTGGTTTGGCGGCATGAACGTGCTGACCTTCCTGCGCGATATCGGTAAACACTTCTCTGTTAACCAGATGATCAACAAAGAAGCGGTGAAACAGCGTCTGAACCGCGATGACAGCGGCATCTCCTTCACCGAATTTTCTTACAACTTGTTGCAGGGTTACGATTTTGCTTCCCTTCACGAACTGCACAAAGTGGAGCTGCAAATCGGTGGTTCCGACCAGTGGGGCAACATCACGTCAGGCATCGACCTGACCCGTCGTCTGCATCAGAAACAAGTGTTCGGCCTGACCGTTCCGCTGATTACCAAATCTGACGGCACCAAATTCGGTAAAACTGAAGGTGGCGCAGTGTGGCTGGATCCTAAGAAAACCAGCCCGTACAAATTCTACCAGTTCTGGATCAACACCGCGGACGCCGACGTTTACCGCTTCCTGAAGTTCTTCACCTTCATGAGCATTGAAGACATCAATGCGCTGGAAGAAGAAGACAAAACCAGCGGCAAAGCGCCACGCGCACAGTACGTTCTGGCCGAAGAAGTGACCGGTATGGTTCACGGAGCGGAAGGTCTGGCGGCTGCGAAACGTATCACGCAGAGTCTGTTCTCCGGTTCCCTGAGCGAAATGACCGAAGTCGATTTCGGTCAGCTGGCGCAGGATGGTCTGGAATTGTTTGAAGTGCCACGCGACACAGACCTGCAACAGGCGCTGGTTATTGCAGGAATGGCGCCATCGAAAGGTCAGGCGCGTACCATGATTTCTTCCAACGCGGTTTCTGTAAACGGCGAAAAACAGACTGATACGGAATACAGCTTCACTGACAGCGATCGTCTGTTTGGTCGTTACACCTTGCTGCGTCGCGGTAAAAAGAACTACACCCTGCTGCTCTGGGCATAAGTTTTAGGCTGACATAACGGGGGGCTGAAAGGTCTCCCGTTTTTGTTCACTGATATCAGTTATTCCGCCATCTCCCGATGACGTTGCAATCGGAAATTCCTCATGAAAAGCATTCTTTCTATCCAGTCACACACGGTTTTTGGTCACGCGGGTAACAGCGCGGCGGAGTTCCCTATGCGTCGTATGGGCGCAAACGTTTGGCCACTGAACACCGTTCAGTTCTCCAATCATACCCAGTACGGCCACTGGACGGGTTGTGTGATGCCCGCCACGCATCTGACCGAGATCGCGCAGGGGATTGCGGACATTGACCGTCTGAAGGATTGTGACGCGGTACTGAGCGGCTATATTGGCTCGCCGGAACAGGGACAAAGCATTCTGGAAATTGTCCGTCTGGTGAAAGCGGCGAATCCGGATGCCTGGTATTTTTGCGACCCGGTCATGGGGCACCCTGAAAAGGGTTGTATCGTGGCGCCGGGCGTTGCTGAGTTCCATTGCAATCAGGCACTGGTTAACTGCGACATCATCGCCCCGAACCTGCTGGAGCTGGAATTACTGAGCGGCCATGCGGTGGCAAGTGTTGAAGAGGCAGTTGCTACAGCGCGTGAGCTTATCAGTAAAGGCCCGAAAATCGTGCTGGTGAAACATTTAAGCCGCGCCGGTTATCACAGCGATCGCTTTGAAATGCTGCTGGTGACAGCAGATGAAGCCTGGCATATCGACCGTCCGCTGGTTGATTTTGGTGTGCGTCAGCCGGTCGGCGTTGGTGACCTGACCAGTGGTTTGCTGCTGGTGAATCTTCTCAAAGGCGAGGCGCTGGACAAAGCACTGGAACACGTCACTGCCGCAGTTTATGAAGTGATGCTGACCACTCACGCGATGGGTGAGTATGAGCTGCAAATCGTGGCCGCGCAGGACAAAATGGTCAAACCTGAGCATCATTTCCCGGCGGTCAGACTGTAAAGTTTGCCCATAAAAAAACGCCCCGCGCTGATCAAGCCGGGGCGTTTTTGTTTGTGCTAAATTCTTTTACTCAACAGTTTCAGGAATTACTTCAGGCCTTCCGCAGTCAGTGCAGCATCCACCGCAGGACGCGCAGCCACACGATCCAGGTACGTATTCAGGTCTGTCAGCGCGCTCAGGTCAAACTTCAGGGCTTTTGCCCAGCCCATCACGGTGAACAGATACGCATCAGCCACGCTGAAACGGGCGCCCAGCAGGAACTGATTGCCTTTCAGTGACTCATTCACGTAAGCAAATTTCTTGCTCAGCGCTTCGCGGGTCACGGTCTTAAAATCTTCCGGCGTTTTTGGATTAAACAGCGGGGAGAAGCCTTTATGCAGCTCAGTCGCAATATAGTTCAGCCATTCCAGCGCGTGATAACGGGCCAGCGTACCTTGTTCCGGCATCAGCTGACGGTCTGGTTTCTGATCCGCCAGATACTGCACGATAGCCACGCCTTCGGTCAGAATGCTGCCATCGTTGAGCAGAAGCGTCGGGATTTGTCCCTTCGGGTTCACCGCCAGGAAGTCGTCACCGGCTTCGGTTTTCTTGGTCGCCAGATCAACTTTTTCAATGCTGAAGTCCAGACCTGCTTCACGAAGAATGATGTGCGGGGAGAGGGAACAGGCACCGGATTTATAATACAGTTTCATAAATACTCCATTGGATGAGCAACCCGTCTGACGCCGTAAAACACGGAGGTTTCGCGGGACACAATACGGCTATATAAAATCTGCTTCTATCCTAGAACCGGCGGGAGCAAATGTCAGTGTTTTAATTGTGAGAGTGAGCCTGACTGCTCATATTGTGATGTGCAGAGTGACGGCCAGCGCTGACCGTCACCGGGCTTATCAGCGGGAATGCTGATTCAGGAAGTCACGAATTGCCGCTTCAACATTTTCCGGCGCAGGAAGCATCGGGGAACGCAGCTCATTGTTCATCAGCCCGTCGAGCGATAAAGCGTATTTAATCGCAGCAGGATTCGGCGCAGAGAACATCAGGCGGATCATCGGTAGCAGGCCGAAAAACGTTTTACGTGCCGCCACAATATCCTGTTCTTTGAACTGACGGATAAGCTCTACAAACTCTTGTGGGAAAATATGCGAAGAAGCGGCAATGGCACCGGTACCGCCCAGACTCAGCGTCGAGAAAATCTGCACGTCTTCACCACACAGCACATCCAGTTCCCCGTCAGCGAGCAGTGAAAGCGTCAGGTCAATACTGCCGCCACAATCTTTGACTGCGCTAATCTGCGGATGCTTCGCCAGCTGGCGGAATGTGTCCAGCTCCATCTGCACGCCGGTGCGATAAGGAATGTTGTAAAGTACCACCGGCACCGTGGAATGGTCGGCAATTTCACTAAACCAGGCAACCAGTGCGGCCTGAGAGGGGCGGATATAATACGGTGCGGGGATCAGCAGCCCCGCGACAGGGCGACGCAGGATCGCATCCTGCATTTCGCGGATAACCGGCATGTGAGTACCGGAAAGTCCCATGATGACCTGATGACCGGGGACAACTTGCAGTACGGCATCAAGAACCTGAAGTTGTTCTTCTTTGGAAAGCATCGGCGCTTCGCCGGTGGTACCGCAGACGACAACGCCATCAACACCCCGTTTGAGCAGCCGGGTGCACAGAGATTTCAGTGCAGTAAAGTCGATCTCACCCTGACTGAAAGGCGTGACCAGCGGGACCCAGATACCTGAAAACGATGACATGATGTATTTCCTTAAACGGCGTTATTTATCAGCCTCGGATCATGTCAGTAAAACAGGGACGAGCGCCAATTGAATGAATTAATAAGGTGTTTTGAGTTATCTATGAAGCTTATGTATCAGCGTTTCAGGTACTGGCTGACATATTCATTTCAGTGGTAAGCAACGTAGATAAGACTTCAACCGGGACCGGTCGTGAGAAAAGATAGCCCTGAAGATGCGAGCAACCTGCTGATACTAAAAAAGATTTTTGAAGCTGATTTTCGACGCCTTCAGCGATCACATTGAGGTGCATTTTATTGCCGAGCTGGGAGACGGCAGAAACGATGGCGGCGGTATCATTCACTTCTGTGACGTACTGCACAAACGAACGGTCGATTTTCACGCTGTCCACCGAAATATCTTTCAGCAAACTGAGGCTGGAATACCCGGTGCCGAAATCATCGAGCGAAATTTTGACACCCGCTTTGCGCAGTTTAGCCAGATGACTGAGGCTGGTCGCATTAGCGTTCATCACCGACGTTTCTGTCAGCTCAAGTTCCAGACGTGAAGGCGGGAAATCCTCTTCTGCCAGAACGGCCAGAATGCGGGGGCCAAAATCCGGTTCACCCAGCTGTACGGCGGAAACGTTAATCGCCAGATTCAGCTGGCCGAAGTTTTTAATATCCCGGCAGGCCTGACGCAGAACGATTTCACCCAACTGAATGACCAGACCGGTTTCTTCTGCCAGCGCAATGAACTGCACCGGGGAAACCTGACCGAGCACGCCGTGGTTCCAGCGTGCCAGCGCTTCCACGCACACGACTTTTTCATCACGGCTGCGCAAAATCGGCTGGTAGACGCAGGAGAGATCGCCCTCTTTTGCCAGCGATTCAGCCAGCGCTTTTACCATAATGCGTTTGCTGACGCTGCTGGCATCCAGCAATTCTGAATAAAACGAGAACATATTCTTGCCGCGTTGCTTGGCTTCCAGCAGCGCGGTATTTCCGCGACGCATAATTTCGCCGGCCGTAATATTTTCAGCGCCAAACATCACGATACCGAATGAAATAGTGATCATCGGATTAGCGCGGGTCAGTGTGAAAGGCTGGCGCATCATCACCAGAATTTCCAGCGCCAGATTATTGGCCATTTCGCTGGTCGGATTATTTCGCAATATTATGGAAAATTCATCGCCGCCGATCCGCGAAACTGTTCCGCTGTTACCCACTTCATTTCGCAAACGTTGCCCGAATTCACACAAAATTGCATCACCGGCCTGATAACCATAGGTATCGTTGATGTAGTTGAAATCATTAAGGTTGAGCAGGAAAAGCGCGTAGGGTTCGGGACGATACATGCGCTGCGCCGCAATCTGGCTGAGTTCTTCACTCAGCGCCGTACGGTTCGGCAGGCCTGTCAGAACATCATGGCGGGCGAGATAACGGATTTGCGCTTCGGAACTGCGCAGCAGGGAGATATCCATGATAGAGGTCAGAATAAAATGCCGGGTCTCAAGGGTGACGCGCGACTTGCGCACCAGCACATTGCGACGTTTTCCGGAAGGATCCACCAGCGTTTCTTCATTAACCGTTTTCTCACCGGTTTCCAGCACTTCGATATCACGCTCACGCTGACGGGCTGCCTGTTCCGGCTCGGTGAAAAATGAAACATCCTGACCAATCAGTTCTTCACGCGGACGACCATAAAACTCACTGGCTTTCTGATTGAGAAATACCAGTTTGCGGCTGTCGTCTTTGAGCACCGTCGCCTCGGGTAGAGCATCAAGAACTGCCTGGCATATCGCAATATCAGTAAGCATGAGTTAACTACCCCGAGCAGAATATGAGTGTGGTGTGGCGCAGTGAATAAGCCGGTGACTCATCAGGTTGTTTTTTGCAATTATTACTCACAATTGAATGAGAATATTACCGTTGTTTTTAATTTCTAAAATTCAATCGGTTATCACGCCCTAAGTGAGGTATTCGATATTTTGTTCGGGTGAATAACGATCAACTCAGCTCAATGCGGTTTTACCGGAGGATTTCGCCCGATACAAAGCATGATCTGCCTGGATTAAGAAATGTGAGATTGAGTCCTGATCGGGTTCACTGAACGCTATCCCTACACTGACCGTCATCGGAATATTGTGCTGTGAATTATGAATGGTTATTTACGGGCATGCCTTAAATTTTTTTGACTGTTCAACAGCTCAGGACAGAAACACTTTTATCAAATTTAGGAATTTCTTTATGGTCAGAATGATCAACGGAGGCGTTCAGGCAGGGAAAAAACTCAGGGATGTTTTTTAGTGCCGAATTTTTGATCCCATTCGCGGCGGTAACTGCGCGATTGTTTACGGCCTTTGAGCCACAGAACAGTACAGACGATGCAAACACTGGCCGAAAAAACGATATTACGCATGTCCTGATCGTAAAAAATTACCAGCACGCAGTCCAGGGCGGCCACGATGGCAAACCATTTGTGCATGTGCGATTGCCTGCGGGTTTCCGCATTCATACGTTTGAGCTGACGCCCTTCATCCAGGACCTTTCTTTTTTCCATGGGCATTTCCTGGCGATGGCTGAGGGAGAAAACGAATCGTGCTTTTTTAAGAATAGCAAATCACGAAAGTGAGGATCTTCAACGTGATATTAACCGATCCAAAAATAATTATCGCGGACAACCTGATCATTCAATCCGGCGAATAGCGCCCTTTAATTCCTGATTTTACAAACTGTTGTGTGAGTTTCTTTGACCGCAAAAATATTAAGAATCGGGGAAAATGTATTACCAATTGCTGCTACGCATTGATTTAACAGTATGAGGTAGATTATGGTTTCGGAATTATCTTAATTTTCGGTGAGAAAATGAGCGATTCATCTTCACGAAAGATAGTTGACGGCGCCAACATCTATCAGGATTTCGAGACCCGTTTTTATGAATGGGAGGACGGGATGTCCAGCGCAGGCTTTAAGCTTGAACTGCCAGACCGTCACAGGGATGAATTTGACTGGGGTGTGACCGGATACAATTTCGGGCGCGTCATCGGCGGCGTTCTGACTGTCAGCGAGCACGATATTAACCGCCAGTATGGCAATCTGTTTTCCATGCCCGATCACATTGTCATTTTCATCATTATTATCGGCGGGATGGAATGCCAGTGCTTTGGCGAGCGTTTTACCCTGGTGCAGGGAGACATCATGATCCAGGATATGTCTCAGCCGATCAAAATCCATGTCTATCCGGGTGACCAGAAACCGCGTCTGGGCTCGTATCAGTACATTATTATGCCCAAGCACAGCCTGCATTTTAATGTTGATATTGCGGCCCTGCACGGCAAGCGCATTCCTGCAACATCACCGGTGAACATTATTTTACGCAACCACTTTGCGACGATGGTGCAGGTGTTTGATCAGATGACCGAGCAGGAAGTTCTGAGCACCGGAGAAGGCGCGGCGTCGGTTTTCCTGCAAACGCTGCATCTGGTGGCGGGTAAGAAAGTGGAGCACCCGTTTGAGCAAAGTGCCCGTCTTGAACGAATCTGTCTGTACATCGAAAAACACCTCAGCCAGCCGGTTAGCGTGGACGTGCTGTGTAAAAATTTTGCCATTTCGCGCTCGGGTTTATACCGGTTATTTGAGCCACTCGGTGGCATTGCTCAGTTCATCCGCAGCCGTCGCTTATTGCTTGCGAAACGTCTGCTGCGAACGTCATCAATGTCTGATCAAAGTCTGGCCGTTATTGCCCGTCAGTGCGGGCTTGAGCCGGGCGCGCTGCGCCGTTACTTCCTTGAGTTTTATGGCGCAACCCCGACAGAAATGAGGCAGAAATACCGCCGTGAGGCAGAACAATCTGATCAGACTGATGCCACGCATGTGAACTGGGTCAGCTCACTTTAACCGTTGATTTACCGCTGTTTGTGCGAATTTCGTTAAAAAATTACGTTTTTTGTGATCTGTCACTATTCTGATTTTTGCCCGACAGGGGCGTAATCAGAGCCGGTTTTCCGGTCAAACGCAGTAGACTTGATGGCATATTCACCAGTCATCATTGAGAGTGCATTATGTTAGTCCCTCAACAGGCAGTTGATGAACAGGCCCGGCTTGCGATACTGGCTTCTCTGGGCATCTTGGATTCCCCCAGAATTGAGGAGATCGACCGTATCACCCGCATGGCTGCGCGCCAGTTTCAGGCCAAAGCCGTCGTTGTCTCATTGATTGATGCCGACCGGCAGTGGTTTTTGTCCCATACCGGCATCGATATCAATCAGTCCCCGCGCGATACCTCATTTTGTGGTCATACCATTCTTGAATCCGGCCCGCTGATTGTCCGGGATGCCCGGCTGGATTTGCGGTTTCACGATAATCCGCTGGTCACCGGCGCGCCGCATATCGTCTTCTATGCCGGTTGCGCACTGCATTCCCAGCAGGGAGTTGCACTGGGCGCTCTGTGTCTGATTGACGACCGGACAAGAGAGTGGAGCGAGGAAGACGGACAAACCCTGATCGACATGACCGCGCTGGTGCAAAGCTACATTTTCCATCTGGAAAACCGCCAGTACACCGCACGGGTGGAAGATAATCTGGCGAAAAGCGAAGCCTTATTTGAGCAGACTTTTGCTCATGCCGCTGTCGGGTTTTCTCTGGTCGGGCTCGACTGGCGCTGGCTGCGCATCAATCCTCAGGTATGTAATATGCTGGGCTACGCCGAATACCAGCTCCGCAGTTGCCTGCTGCATGACGTGACCCATCCTGACGATCTCTATGCCGAAAATATTCTGATCCCCCGTTTACTCTCAGGCGAAATTAACAGTTTTAGCGTTGAGAAATTGCTTGAGCGGGCCAATGGCAGCACGTTGTGGGTGACGCTCACCGCTTCTCTGGTACGCAATGCCGCAGGAGAGGCGCACCATTATATTGTGGTGATCAGCGACATTACCGAGCGCAAAAATATTGAACAGACGTTGTATTCGTTGCAGGGTGATCTGGAACGTCGCGTAGCTGCGCGTACTAATGAACTGCAGGTGGCGATGGAGCAACTGCATCAGGAAATTGCACAGCGCCTGCATCGTGAGCGGGAACTGACGGAAAGCAAGAACCGGCTGCGGGCGATCACCGACAACATTCCGGCACTCATTTGTCATGTTGACGCGAATGAAGAATACATTTTTGTGAACCACTTTCACGCCAGCTGGTACGGCGTGGCTGAAGACAAAGTGCGTGGCCGCCAGGTAAAAGATGTCGTGGGGCAGGAGACTTATCAGCAAATCGAGCCTTATATCCGCCAGGTCTTGCAGGGGGTGGCCGTGAGCTATGACATTGAGTTACCAGGATATTCCCGTAACGGAAGAGGCGGTGTTTTGCACACCACGCTTATTCCCTGTGATGACAGCGGTCATGGCTACTACGGTCTTTCGACCGACATCAGCGAGATTAAAGAGTTACAGGCGCAGCTTGAGTTTGAGGCCAATCATGATTCGCTGACCGGACTTCCTAACCGGCGGGCGTTCCAGCAATCCCTGATTTATGCAGCCAGACAACAAGAAAAAGCAGACAAAGACATAGCCTTACTTTTTTTAGATATTGATAACTTTAAAGCTTACAACGACACCTACGGGCACGAATTTGGCGATCTTATTCTGAAGTTTTTCGGTCATACCTTGCGTGATAATCTGCGCTCACAGGACGTGGTAGCACGGCTGGCGGGAGACGAATTTACGGTTTTACTGGGCCACTTAGTGAATACGGAAAGCGACGTCAGCCGGATTTGTATCAGCCTGATGAACGCATTGCGCTGTATTGACCGCGTCGCGGGCGTACCGGTATCGCTGTCAGCCAGTATTGGCGTAGCAGTGGGGCGCGCGCGTCAGCCGTTGTTACCCGATACGCTGATGGCACGTGCTGACGCCGCCATGTATCGCGCAAAACAAAGCGGGAAGGGGCGTTACTATCTGGGGTAAATCGCTGGGTAAAAGTTGAGGTGAAAATGCCGTCCGCTGACGGCTTAGGTTTTGATGATGATCTTGCTGCTCTTTTCGGTATAGCACACCGCGTTATCGGGGATATCTTTATTGATGAACGACATCGCACCGATGGTGACATTGTGACCAATGGTAATATCATTGCCGATAATGCAGCAATTAGCGCCGATATCGACATCATCGCCAATCACCAGCCGTCTTGTTCCCTCATCCACTTTAATGCCGACAGTGGTGTTTTGCCGGATGCGGAAATTCTTCCCAATGATGCAATGAGGGTTAATGACGATCCCCGTCAGATGAGGGAGTCTGATCCCTTCACCAATTTGCGCGCCGAGCATAATCTCGATGCCATACTTTCTGATTAACGAATAGTTCATCTTGCGGGCACGGGCCTTACAAAAATGACTGTTCGTCGAATATAAATAGCTCGCGATGCGCCACCAGAAAATATACCTGTGCTGAGGCTGTTTTATGCAACGGATAATGATCCTCCGCCAGGAGAAAGCTTTTTTGTTCTTAAGAATATCAGCGGATAAATAGCGGGTTAATTGCGTATAGGGACTGTGATTTTCGCTCATCAGGATTGTTCCGTTTTCGTAAGTCGCGCTTACGCAATCCTAACACAATGAAAATATTTGCTAAATCTCTGCCATAAAAAACGCCTCCCGGAGGAGGCGTTCGTCAACCATCGTGAAAGACTATCTGCAATTACTGAGCAGCAGAAGCCAGTTCTGGTTGCTTCTCGTCAGTGTCACGATCCAGCGTCATGCGGTGCAGTTTAGATGCAGTTACCAGCATCAGCAGAGCAATGACACCCGTTGCAATACCAATCTGCAAGAACACGTGGCTGTAAATCGCCAGAGAAGCATGCGCATCTTCGATGTCTGCAGGTACGGCGGTCAGGTTCGCCACATAGCCCGCGATAATCGCAGCGGCTGCGGTAGTCAGGAACCATGCGCCCATGATAAAGCCCATCAGACGCTGTGGTACCAGCTGTGCAACCATAGCCAGACCCAGACCGGAAATCATCAGCTCACCGATACTTTGCAGCGCGTAGCTCAGCACCAGCCAGTTCACTGACACGATACCGTGCTCATTCGCCAGGCTTGCACCCCACGGCAGAACCAGGAAGGCACCAGAACACAGCACCATACCAATCGCAAACTTGTGCGGCATTGGCATACGATCGCCAACTTTGGTGTAAACAGCGGCCAGAATCGGACTGGCAACCATGATCCAGAACGGGTTCAGAGCCTGGAACTGCTCCGGCTGGAAGCTCAGACCCAGCAACTCATGACCGACGTTGTGAATAGCAAAGAAGTTCAGGGACGTTGGCATCTGGCTGTAGAGCACGAAGAATACCACCGCTTCCATCATCAGCAGGAAGGCCACAATCATCTTACGACGTGCGATACCTTGCATGGAGAAGGTTTCTTTCGCAAACACAATAATGATACCCACAGAAACCACAGCCAGAACCATACGTGCGATGGTTTGGTTATGCAGCAACCAGCTGGACAGGAAGACCAGTGCAACCACACCGACCAGAACCATCAGCAGCTTCTTGAACTGCAGCGGGGCGAAGTCTGGTTTAGAACCCTGACGTTTTACCCATTTGCGGCAGAACATGAAGTTCACGATGGTGATCAGCATACCGACAACGCTCAGAGAGAACGCGACACTCCAGCCATACTGCGCGGCAAGCCAGGGGGTTGCCAGCATAGAGAAGAATGAGCCGATGTTGACGGACATGTAATACATGGTGAATGCGCCATCGAGACGCGGGTCATCTTTTTCGTAGCAGGTAGAAAGCAATGAGGATGGATTTGCTTTAAACAAGCCACTGCCGACGGCGATTGTCGCCATACCCAGATAAACCCAGAACACCTCGTGGCCAGAATAGGCAACGAAGGAATAACCTAACGCCAGAACAATCGCGCCGAGCACGATCACGCGTTTTGAGCCGAGAACTTTATCGCCTAACCAGCCGCCGATGGCGACGAAACCGTAAACCAGCGCACTGAAAGAGGAGAACAGGGTGATGGAGTCAGCTTCACTCAGGCCAAGCATTTTGACCAGGTAAACCGCCATGATCCCTTGCAGGCCGTAATAACCGAAACGTTCCCACAATTCGATGGAGAAGATCAGGTAAAACGCTTTTGGCTGTTTGAAGGCGTTCAGACTCACGCTTTCATTGTTTGGTGTTTTGTTTGCAGTTGACACTCGTACCTCTGTTTATTCCTTCTGCCTGTATAGAGCAGAAACGCATAAGTGGCGCGAAATAAGCACCCTTTGCATTGTTATAAGATGGGATGACGGCAAGTAATGTTCACTATCTTCGTAAATGAGGCAAGGAGTTTGACATATACCGTTACATTTAACTTATCCGGCCTGATTAAACTGTGTTCGAAATGTTATGCAGAATTAACGTTTATGTTTTCTAAATAGACAATGTGAATGTGTTGTATAAATAATAATCCAGATTCTGAAATTGTTATTGTTTTTCTTAAAAAGTTTTAACTGGATTATTCATCCACGTGATGATGAATAAATAGTGAATACGTCTGGAATGGGGTGCTGTTTACGGGTTTTTCTGAAAATTAAAAACAACGCTGAAAGCCCATTCGGAACGATGCATAGTCTAGTGTGATCTGCATCTCGTTTTAACACTAAATTTCCGGTTGAAAATAAGATTAGTACGACTTATGGCGGTTACGTAGCGGGGGTATTTACATTTGGCTTCTCCGGCAGGGTAATATCCTGCCGGAAAGAGAGGGGGTAGCATGAAGGGAAATGCGGTGGGAACTCAACGGTTCAGGGTATCTCCCAGCGTCTGAATCAGGCGGTTTGACCAGCTGAACAGTGCGGCAGTCAGCAGGATATCCAGAGATTGTGTTGCCGAATAACCGGCGTCCGATAATCCATGTAGCTGGCGCGCGTCAAACCGCTCAGGTGTGCGGGTCAGCGTGATTACGGCGTCCAGCAATGCGGCTTCTTTTCTGTCAGACAGCGTTTTCGACAGTGCATCAACCGCATCATCACGATAATTTTCTTCAAATAAGCCGTTGATAATGGCTTCGTTGCCACCGGCTTCAAGATATAAACGTCCGTGAATGCCCGCGCAATAAAGGCAACCATTTAACTGTGACGTTGCCACTGCCGACAGTTCGCGCCATGCGGCTTTCGGGCGCTCACCCGCCTGCATCACATGATTAAACACGGCAGAGAATTCGCTCAGCGCGTCGGCGTCATGCACCAGCAGAGTATAAAACGAAGAAGATCGCGCATCGGGGGCGATTAAATCCAGAACATCCTGCTGATACTTGCTGGCGGTTTCCGTTGCGACTTCCGGCAGCCTTGATTTCCATTGCAACATGGCAAGAGAAAATCCTTTCTGTTCGCAGCCTTCTGGTGCAGGGAATCCGGGCAGTACCGCTGCCGCGCGCCCGCGTAAACCATTTAGTATGGCCAATACGCGCGCCTGATAACTGACAAAACCGGTCAGCTGTGTGAAAGTCACGATATCGCGGGTACTGAATCCTACGCTGTAGAGCTGTTCCAGCATCGGCGGGGTGATAAGCGTCGGTTGTGTGGCGAGTAACCGGGCGAACTGTGTGATATGAGTCTGGCGGATGTTACTTTCACGAGAGGCATCAGGGCTGGAGAGCGGGGCGAGGCGGGCGGCGTAGTGGCTACAAAGAGACTGTATGCCGGTCACCTGCGCAACGGTCAGCGCGCTGCTGAGGCGGTCATATAAAGTCAGCGTTTCGGTACGCGATACGCTGAGAGTTTCCGGGAAAAGAACCTCGTAACAGGCGCGTGAGGCGCGCAGAAGTTTCTGGCGTTCGTTAAGCAACTGGCGAAGTGTCGGATCAAGCTGCATATCCAGCCCGAGCAGAAAGCGATCCTGAACTAACGCAGCATGGGGATCAAGCGGCAGGTGACCATACTGGCTGGATTGTGTTTCATGATACCAGCCGCTGTGCGCGGCCTTGCGTTGTTGTTCCATGAACGGGTCCTTTGCTTCAAGCCTGGCGTCCAGGCAAATTATCAGACCCTATCCTTGCTGATACTGTTGTCGATATAAAATAATGTTAAGCGATAAATCATATCTAAAAGGAATAGAAAACGGCAGATATGCCAGAGGAACGGGTTTGGTCGCGAATTTCATCGGTCATTTCCCCGATTATAATGATAAAAAACGGTGCCGTTTCAGGCACCGTTCATGTATTCAGCTTATAACCTGCCAGCAGAGCGCCGGACTAGTTGCCGTCGCGACGCCAGGCATCTGCCGTGAGAGCCTCACCGAAATGACTGGAGATCAGCCTTTTCGTCAGATCATGCAGCGGTGCCGCCAGCACTTCTGCGGTATTGCCACGCTCGACGACCTCACCTTCATGCATTACCAGAACCTGATCGCTGATGTGTTTCATCATGCCAAGATGCTGGGTCACATAAATGTATGAGATACCCTGTTTTTCCTGCAATTCAAGCATCATGTTGATGATTTGCGAACGCATGGACATATCCAGAGACGCCAGCGCCTCATCGGCCACAATCACTTTCGGTTGCAGAATCAGCGCGCGCGCCAGAGCCACACGTTGCTTCTGACCGGACGCCAGCATATGCGGATAATAATTCGCGTGGTCAGGTAACATACCGACCAGACGCAGCGTCTGGTTGATGCGCTGTTCACGTTGCTGCGCGTCCATTTCACCATTAAGGCGCAAAGGCGCTTCAAGCAGCTGACCGATGCGCTGACGCGGATTAAGCGATGTGCTCGGATCCTGAAAAATCATGCGGATTTGCTGGCTGCGGAAACGATAATCGCGAAATTCCAGCGGATGCTCATCAATCAGGATTTCACCGCCGCTCGGTTCAACCATCCCGGAAAGCATTTTCGCCAGCGTCGATTTACCAGAACCGTTTTCACCGATAATCGCCAGCGTCTGTTTTTCACGCAGCGTAAAGCTGACCGGTTTCACCGCATCAAGATTCATCTTGCGGAACAGTCCGGTGCGATAACGGAACGTTTTGCTCAGATTACGGACTTCGAGCAGGGTTTCGCCCATTATTGCTCCTCCATGTTCAGCGGGAAGTGGCAGGCGTAAGCGTGCGTTTTCGCCAGACGCAGACGCGGCGTCTCAATGCATTTTTTCTGCGCGTAAGGGCAGCGCGGTCCCAGACGACAGCCAATCGGCAGATGTTCCAGTGAAGGAATGGCACCCGGCAGCGTATTCAGACGGCTTTTATGCGGCAATGAACGACCAAAATCGGGCATCGCGCGGATCAGCGCCTGCGTATAAGGATGATGCGGCGCAGCCAGCAGGTCTTCACACACGGCGCTCTCAACGGTCTGACCGCAATACAGCACGTTCACGCGGTTCGCCCATTTACTCATCATTTGTAGGTCGTGGCTGATCAGCAAAATTGTGGTGTTATTGTTCTGATTCAGTCGTGCCAGCAGGCGGAAAATCTGCGCCTGTGTGGTCGGTTCCATCGCATTGGTGGGTTCATCGGCAATCAGCAAACGTGGCTGATTCGCCAGCGCAATGGCAATCATCACTTTCTGGCATTCGCCTTCGGTCAGTTCATACGGATAACTGGCCATGATGTCTTTGTGATCTTTAATCCCGACACGGTGCAGCAGTTCAATGGCGCGTTTTTTCCGCCATTTCCAGCGCTGATACCAGCGGCCTTTGTACGTCCAGCCGGGAATGGCCTGGATCAACTGACGGCCGATACTTTCCGAAGGATCCAGACAGGATTGCGGTTCCTGAAAAATCATCGATACGTTTTGCCCGACCAGTTTGCGGCGTTCGCGTGGCGACAACTGCAACAGGTCGATATTGTCAAAACGCATACGGTCTGCCGTTACGCGCCAGTTATCTTTGGTTACGCCGCAGATAGCTTTGGCAATCAGGCTTTTACCTGAGCCGGATTCGCCCACCAGCCCGCGAATCTCACCGGCATTCAGCGTCATGCTGACGCGGTCAACGGCTTTGACCGGGCCGTCGGCGGTCATAAATTCAATAGTCAGATTGCGGATATCGAGTAACGGCATTATTCCACTCCCGCATTAATCGCCCGACGCACACCGTCACCCAGCAGGTTAATCAGCAGTACGCTGATGAGAATGGCAGCACCCGGCAGCATCACGGTCCACGGCGCGACATACACCAGCTCCAGCGAATCCCCGAGCATTGCTCCCCATTCCGGTGAAGGTAATTGTGCACCTAAATCCAGAAAACCTAACGCGGCAATGTCCAGGATCGCCATCGACAGGGCACGGGTAAATTCTGTCGCCAGTACCGCCACAATATTGGGCAATACGGCATAACGCAGAATCTGCCACGTCGATGCGCCGTCGAGGCGCACTGCGACCACATATTCTTTTTCCAGCTCGTCATGCACCGCGCTGTAAATGGTGCGCGAAATTCGTGGCAATAATGCCAGCCAGACGGCCAGCATCGCGTGTTCGAGTTTCGGGCCGATAAAGGCCACCACCACAATCGCCAGCAACAGGGAAGGGATCGACAGCAACGTATCCAGAATATGGTTGAGAATGGCTGATTTCAGTCCGCGGGTGATCCCCGCCAGTACGCCGATAATCACGCCACACAACGAGGCCGCGAGAGTTATCACCAGCGCACCACCGATGGTCGGCGCTGCACCGGTTAACATCCGGCTGAGTAAGTCCCGCCCCAGATCGTCGGTGCCGAGGAAGAATGAAACGTTACCGTAGCGTGACCATGAAGGCGGCAACAGCTGATAGCCAAGGAATTGCTGGTCGAGGGCGTACGGCGCCAGAAGATGACCAAAAATACACAAAAACAGCAGCCCGAGAACGCCGTAGAAGCCGATCATCGACAGCGTGTCGCGATAGAAAATCCCCCACGTGTGGCGCAGCGGACTGGGTACTTGTTTTTCGCGGTATACATTATCGAAGGGCATACCATTCCTTATGTTTCAATGGATTCATTAATGCACCGAGAATGTCTGAAAGCACGTTCACCACAATCACCAGCGATCCGACCACCATGACACCGGCTGAGATCGCGGCGTAATCCTGCTGGCGAATAGCGTTAATCAGCCAGCGGCCAATTCCCGGCCAGTTAAAGACCACTTCGGTAATCATCGCCAGTGTCAGCATGGTCGAAAATTGCAGCCCGAGCTTAGGAATAATTGGCGGCAGCGCGTTATGCAACACATGGCGGCGGATAATTGTAAACCGCGACAACCCGCGCGTGGCGGCAGCCTTGACGTAGTTTTTCGCCAGCACATCGTCGGTGGAAATTCGCATAAGACGGATAACTTCCGTCGTCGGTGCGACAGCCAGCGCGGCAATCGGCAAAATCATATGGCGAATGGCGCTGATGATCATTTCATGTCGATAAGGCGAATCGGAAAGCCACGCGTCAACCAGCGTCAGGCCGGTGACGGTTTTCAGCTGATAGAGCAAATCAAGGCGACCGGATACCGGAAGCCAGCCAAGCTGCATTGAGAAAAACAGCATCAGCAACACGGCCAGCCAGAATACCGGAATGGAAAAACCGAGCAGGGCGAGACTGCTGATCGCGACATCCGGCCATTTTCCGCGCATGACACCCGCCAGGATCCCCAGCGGAATACCTACGACTAACGCCAGCGCAAAAGCCAGAACACACAGTTCCATCGTCGCCGGGAATACAGCTTTGAGCTGATAGGTAATGCTTTCGCCGTTAATACTCGACACGCCAAAATCAAACTGGCAGATGCCTAAAAAATAGAAACGGTACGCATCCCATAGTGACGCCCCGCGCAGTGGCGCGTTGGGCGTAAAATAGCTCAGGCTGAACGCCACCAGACTGAGGAAAAACAGCGTGGCAATCAGCAACAATATGCGACGTAACGTGAAGATAATCATGGGGCTTTCCTTCCTTCATCATCACGACTTTTTTCATCTTCACGGAAGACACCAGCAAACGACGAATTGCCAAACGGGCTCAGTACCAGACCTTTGATGTCGTAACGGTAGGCCTGAAGCCGCAGGGAAGAGGCCAGCGGCAACACCGGCAGTTCCTGCTCAAGGATTTTCTGTGCCTGCTGATAAAACTCAATGCGCTGTGAAAGTTGTTGCGATAAAAGCCCCTGACGAAGTAATTCGTCAAATGCCGGATCACACCAGTGAGCATAGTTGGTCTGGGACTGAAGTGCTGCACAACTGAGCATCGGACGGAAGAAACTGTCCGGGTCATTACTGTCCGTTGACCAGCCTGTGAGCGTCAGGTCGTGATTCATTTCCATCAGCTTCGCTTCCTGAAAACGCCCTTCGACCGGAACAATGGTCACTTTAATGCCGACCTGCGCTAAATCGGCCTGGATCAGTTCAGCAGTTTTCAGCGGGCTTGGATTAAACGACTGGGATGCAGTCGGCACCCATAAATGAAGATTGAGTTTTTCCTGTCCCAGATCCTTTAAAATCTTTTTGGCTTTTTCAGGATTATATTCCGTGACCTGCGCATTGCTGTCATATGCCCACGACGCGCGCGGTAAAATAGACGCAGCGGTTTCAGCTGTGCCGTAATAAATCGACTGCATCAGACGCTGGTTATTAATCGACAGCGCAACGGCCTGACGAATGCGCGGATCGTTGAGCGGCGCTTTATTGGTATTGAAAGCCAGATAGGCGACGTTCATGCCCGGACGCAGCGACAGGCGCAAACGCGGATCTTCACGCAAAATCGACAACTGACTGGCCGCCGGATAAGCCAGTACGTCACACTCGCCGGTCAGCAATTTGGACAGACGTCCGGTTCCGCCGACGCCCATATCTATTACCACCTGCGCCATGCGCGGGGTGCCTTTCCAGTATTGTCCGTTACGCGCCAGGCGAACATATTGTCCGGTGCGATATTCCCCAAGCTGGAAAGGGCCTGTTCCCACTGGCTGGCGGTCAATTTCTTCTTCATTTCCAGATTTGGTCAGATTCGCCGCATATTCAGCGGAAAGTACCGGTGCATAGTGCGTGGCGAGATGCCAGAGGAAAGAAGCGTCAGGATTATTGAGACGAAACTCGACGGTATAATCATCGAGTTTTTTGATGCTTTTTACAGCACGGGCAAACTGCAGGCTGTCGAAATACGGATATTCCTCGCCGTTCACTGCGTGAAAATGATTATTCGGATCCACGATGCGCTGGAAACTAAACACCACGTCGTCAGCGTTCATTTTGCGCGAAGGCGAAAACCAGCTGGATTTCTGGAAAGGGACATCTTTGCGCAGGTGGAAACGGTAGGTCGCGCCGTCATCCAGCACTTCCCAGCTTTGCGCCAGTTCAGGGATCAGGCGATAGGTGTACGGGTCAACGTCCAGCAACCGGTCGTATAACTGCGCGGCAAGGGTATCGATAATCAGCCCGCTGCTGGCTTTTTGCGGGTTAAACGTATTGACCATGCCGTTAACGCAATAGACAAAGCCGCTCTGGCGAATATCTTTCACCGGTGCAGTAACCGCCGTCGTGCTGGCGTGTGTTGGGGCTGTCTCAGCAAAAACTGCTGTGGACAAGCCGCTCAGTAAAAGCATCCACAAAGTTAGACGACGCATAAAGGCTTCAAAGTTAAGGTGCAATAGCTTAAGTGTACCGTACTCTGCGAGGTACCCCAATCCATTGCACAAATCAGCCGACGATCCTGCGGCACTTCGCGCAAAAATCATCCGGACAAGACTTAAAGCGAAATAAAGCGGAGCCCATCAGAACCCCGGGGTGTTCAATAAGTAGCCATGATGTCGTTGTGGTAATGAGAAATATTCTCAACAAAGTGCTTTACAGACGATACTGAGAACCATTATCATTCTTTTCACCGGACGAGAGGTGGCCCGCCAGGGCGCTAATCGCGAGGTACGACATTGCTCACATTGCTTCCAGTATTACTTAGCCAGCTCGGGTGCTGGCTTTTTTTTTGCCTGTTATTCAGCGGGTTCCTGCGAGTTCACCAGAATTGCGTGTTTTTTCAACATCCCGCGCAACTGATGATAAGTCACGTTCAGCAGTTCAGCTGCCTTGCGCTGATTAAAGCGCGCCTGCCGTAAAGCCTGTTCTATCAGATTTTTTTCCTGTTCCGTCACCCATTGTTTGAGATCTAACGGCAGTGCTGGCAGATTTTCGTGCGTGCTGATGTCAGCCGGTTCTACGGCAGAAGTGCGCGGCGCAAACGGGTTTAGAATAATGTTATCAAGCGGAAAATCGCTGGTGCCGTGGCGATACATCGAACGTTCCACGACGTTTTTCAGTTCGCGGATATTGCCCGGCCAGCGGTAGGCCAGCAGGGTTTCGCGGGCGTATTCCGTAAATCCGGGAAATAAAGGCAGCGAAAGCTCGCGGCACATCTGGATGGCGAAATGCTCGGCCAGTAACATGATGTCTTGCTGTCGCTCACGCAGCGGCGGCAACTGCACTACATCAAACGCCAGGCGATCCAGCAGGTCGGCACGAAATTTTCCTTCTGCCGCCAGCTGCGGTAAATCATCGTTAGTCGCACACACCAGTCGCACATCAACCTGTAACGGCTGGCTGCCCCCGACGCGCTCGAGATGCCCGTATTCAATCACGCGCAGCAATTTTTCCTGCACCAGCATCGGCGCGGTCGCCAGTTCATCGAGAAATAAGGTGCCGCCGTCAGCGCGTTCAAAGCGCCCGAGATGGCGTTTCTGCGCCCCGGTAAACGCGCCCGCTTCGTGGCCGAACAATTCGGAATCCAGCAGGTTCTCGTTAAGTGCTGCGCAGTTGAGCGAAATGAACGGACCTTGCCAGCGGGGTGACAGATAATGCAGACGATGCGCGATCAGTTCTTTACCGCTTCCGCGCTCGCCAGTGACCAGAACCGGCTTGTTCAGTTTCGCCAGCTGCGAAACCTGTTCCAGCACTTCTATAAAGGCGTTGGCTTCGCCGAGCAAATTGTCTGTGTTATCCGTCATTTGGCTTTCCTTGTGTGGTGAAACACACTAACTATTAGTGAAAATAATCATCTCGAAAAATAAGCATAGCAGAGGAGAAAATAAAAAATTCAATTTATTCATGAAGATAATGTGATTAAAAAGTTGGCACGGATCCTGATATAGGTTTATCGCCGCAGTTGAAAATTTTCCTGTGGATTTAACCGGTAATCATTTGGCCGGAAACCAAACAGAAACAAAGAGGAATTTCGATTATGGGTATTTTTTCTCGCTTCGCTGACATCATTAACGCCAACATCAACACCTTGCTGGATAAAGCTGAAGATCCGCAAAAACTGGTTCGTCTGATGATTCAGGAAATGGAAGACACGCTGGTGGAGCTGCGTTCGACCTCCGCCCGTGCGCTGGCAGAAAAGAAACAGCTGATCCGCCGTATCGATCAGGGTGAATCCCAGCAGGCTGAATGGCAGGACAAAGCCGAACTGGCGCTGCGTAAAGATAAAGACGATCTGGCCCGTGCGGCGCTGATCGAAAAGCAAAAACTGTCCGAGCTGGTCACCACGCTGAAAAATGAAGTGACCGTGGTAGAAGAAACGCTGGACCGCATGAAGTCAGAAATTGGCGAACTGGAAAGCAAACTGACCGAAACCCGCGCCCGTCAGCAGGCGCTGACTTTACGTCATCAGGCTGCGGCGTCTTCGCGTGACGTTCGCCGTCAGCTCGACAGCGGTAAAATTGATGAAGCGATGGCGCGTTTTGAACAGTTCGAACGTCGCATCGATCACATGGAAGCGGAAGCAGAAAGTGTCAGCATCGGCAAAAAGAAATCGCTGGATCAGCAATTTGCTGAGCTGAAAGCCGACGATGAAATCAGCGCACAAATCGCTGCCCTGAAAGCTAAAATGAACGGCAACCAGGACGCGTAATGTTTGCCATCAAACCTGCCTGTCCGCAGGCAGGTTGTTGCAGGATAAACGCCGTAACCGGTAATAAAAAAGACTCATAAGGAGATGCAATGAGCTTCCTGTTTTTAGCTATTCCGCTGACCATTTTCGTTTTATTCGTGGCGCCCGTCTGGTTGTGGCTTCACTACAGCAATCGCCAGCAAAATGGCAGTCAGCTCAGTCAGCATGAGATGCAAAATCTCACCAGTCTGACCCATGAAGCGCAGCGTATGCGCGAACGTATTCAGGCGCTGGAAGAAATTCTTGATGCCGAACATCCGGGCTGGAGGCAATCATAATGGCGACCCGTCTGTCTGAGAAAAAACTCTACCGCGTGCCGGAAGAGGGCGTGGTGAAAGGCGTGCTGGCCGGGCTGTCGCACTATCTGGGCGTGCCGGTAAAGCTGCTGCGTATTATGGCGGTGCTGTCGATTTTCTTCGGCTTGTTCATGTTCACATTGGTGGCGTACATCATTCTCAGCTACGTGCTGGATCCGGTACCGGCCAGCGAATACGAAGATGAAAATGCCCCGTCGCCGCGTAATTTGCTGGAAGAAGCCGACCGTGAACTGAAAGCCAGTGAGCAGCGTTTACGTCAGGTCGAGCGTTACGTCACTTCCGAAACCTTTGGCGTACGCAGCCGGTTCCGTCAGCTTTAATTCTTACTTAACCGCTTTGCCTCTGGCTGCCGGACGTTGCTCCGGCTGCTATTTTCCTTCTCACCTCCCGCTTAAGGAATCTTTATGACCCGTTACCTGAATTCCTCGCTGCCGGGTAAGCGCAGCCTGTTTTCGAAAATCCTGAGCATCGCTTTTACACTGGCGCTCACTTTCGGCCCTGCCGGGCTGGCAGCTCGCGTGTTGGGTGTGGTGGGAAAAGGGCCACTGCGGTATGTTTTAGCACTATTATTAGAACCGTTATTCAAACGTATTCTTACCGCGCTGTTTGGGCGCTACGCCAGGGAGAGCAATGAAAAGACTACAAAACGAGTTTAATTCACTGATCAATCGCGGCATGGACAGGCATCTGCGGCTGGCCGTCACAGGTCTAAGCCGCAGCGGCAAAACCGCTTTCATTACCGCCTTCGTTAACCAGCTTTTACACATGCACAGCGGCGCACGTTTGCCGCTGTTTTCGGCTGCCCGCGAAGAGCGGTTGCTGGGGGTGAAACGCGTCCCCCAGCGTGATCTGGGCGTGTCGCGGTTTGCCTATGATGAAGGGCTGGCCGCACTTTACGGCACACCGCCTGCGTGGCCTACGCCGACCCGTGGCGTCAGCGAAATCCGCCTGGCAATCCGCTACCGTTCCAACGATTCCCTGCTGCGTCACTTCAAAGACACTTCCACGTTGTATCTGGAGATCGTCGATTATCCCGGCGAATGGCTGCTGGATTTGCCAATGCTGGAGCAAAATTATCTCGACTGGTCACGCCAGATGGCGGGGCTGTTGCAGGGGGATCGCGCAGAATGGGCGAAACCGTGGTTGACGCTGTGCGAACAGTGCGACCCGCTGGCACCGGTGGATGAAAATCTGCTGGGCAAGATTTCACAGGCGTACACCGATTATCTGGTGCGCTGCAAAACCGAAGGTTTGCATTTTATCCAGCCGGGACGTTTTGTTCTGCCGGGCGATATGGCCGGTGCGCCTGCGCTGCAATTTTTCCCGTGGCCCGAGCTGAACCGGTATTCCGATGCGCAGCTGGCGCAGGCGGATAAAAACAGCAATCTCGGCATGCTTCGCGCGCGTTTCGAGTATTACTGCCAGTACATCGTTAAAGGTTTTTATAAAGACCACTTCGTGAAATTTGACCGCCAGATTGTACTGGTCGATTGCCTGCAACCGCTGAACAGCGGGCCGCAGGCGTTTAACGATATGCGGCTCGCGCTGACGCAACTGATGCAAAGTTTCCATTACGGCAAACGCACATTGTTCCGCCGCCTGTTTAATCCGTGCATCGACAAATTAATGTTCGCCGCCACCAAAGCCGACCATATTACCGGCGATCAGCACGCTAATCTGGTGTCGCTGCTCCAGCAACTGGTGCAGGAAGCCTGGCAGAATGCCGCTTTCGAAGGTATCAGCATGGATTGCGCTGGACTGGCTTCAGTTCAGGCAACAGAAACCGGCATGGTGGAATATCAGGGGCAAAGTTTGCCTGCGCTGAAAGGCCACCGTTTACAAGATGGCGCGCCGCTGACGGTGTTCCCCGGCGAAGTGCCGGCACGTCTGCCGGGACATGCGTTCTGGCAAAAACAGGGTTTCCATTTTGACGAGTTTCATCCACGCGAAATGAGCGTGGACACGCCGTTGCCGCACATCCGTCTGGACGCGGTGATGGAGTTTTTACTGGGAGATAAAATGCGATGAGCGAACCCATTAAACCGCGTATCGATTTTGAAACGGAATTAAAAGCACCGGCTGAACCGGTGATTAAACCGGCGCTGGCCTTTGACGAACAGATTTCAGAACGTTTTATTCCGGTCACCGCTGAAACTGATGAACAGCAGGAAGAGGGCGAAGCCGAAGCGGTGCTTAACCGTGCGCTGAAGCCCCGCCGCAGTTTGTGGGGCAAAATTGTGCGGTTGGGCGTCGCGGTGCTGGGCATCAGCGTGGTGGCGCAGGGCGTGCAATGGGTTCACGAGGCCTGGATCCAGCAGGACTGGGTGGCGCTCGGCGCCTGCACGGCGGGCGGACTGATTATTCTTGCCGGTGTCGGCTCAATAGCCACCGAATGGCGACGCCTGTACCGGCTGCGTCAGCGCGCTGATGAGCGTGATGAAGCGCGTGAATTAATGCACAGTCACGGTTTAGGGCAGGGACGCGCGTTTTGCGAAAAACTGGCCGCGCAGGCCGGACTGGATAACAGCCATCCGGCGTTACAACGCTGGCAGGCATCACTGCATGAAACGCAAAATGACCGCGAAGTGGTGGAGCTTTACGCGCGATTGGTTCAGCCGGTTTTAGACGCACAGGCGCGCCGTGAGATCAGCCATTCGGCGGCGGAATCTGCGCTGATGATTGCCGTCAGCCCGCTGGCGCTGGTGGATATGGCCTTTATCGCCTGGCGCAACCTGCGTCTGGTCAACCGCATCGCCGTGTTGTATGGCATCGAACTCGGCTATTACAGCCGTATCCGCCTGTTCCGTCTGGTGCTGCTGAATATGGCGTTTGCCGGTGCGTCTGAACTGGTGCGTGAAGTGGGAATGGACTGGATGTCGCAGGATCTGGCAGCGCGCCTTTCTGCCCGTGCGGCACAAGGGATTGGTGCTGGTCTGCTGACCGCGCGTCTAGGCATTAAAACCATGGAACTTTGCCGTCCGCTGCCGTGGCTGGAGGGTGATAAACCAAAACTTGGCGATTTTCGCCGTGAGCTTATCGGCAAGCTGAAAAACAGCATGGTGAAAAGCGATAAAACTAAATCAGGCGTCTGATATTTCACCTGTTTAAAATCGCCAATAAAAAAGCCCCCAAATAAATGGGGGCTTGTAGTACTCTGATTAACCTTTAAAGACTGAAAACTAGGTTGTCAGATAGTTCTGTGCTTTAGCAAGACCATCGGAAATTTGTGAATACGCCTTGTTCACCGCATTACCGGTGTCACTTACCGCGTCCTGACCAAAGTTTGATAGGCGATCGGCAACTTTATTCACATCTTCCGACCAACCCGCACCATTAACCATTTCAATATCATGTTCTGTTAATTGTTTCATCTTAGGCCTTCCTTTTAATCTGTTAAAGCAAGTCCCCTTAACAACCGGGGGCGATGAAAACATTGAGTAATGCTATGGAGATAATTTCTACGCAATGTCTTCACGGGGATTAAGCCTAGAGCACTGGCGGCGGAATTTGACTAGGAATAATCTCCTAAGTGGATTTTAAAGATTAACTCATTGTTTTTTATTCAAATTAATAGTTAAGAAAATCTGATTTATTAATTTCACGTATAAAAAATAATCGGGCTGCGGTGAGAGATATTATTTTCACTACAAAAGGTAAATTAATATTAACGCGTAACTGTCTGCGTACGGAAATACCCCATGTTGATGTTTCAGAGTAATCGCGGTGGCAGGAGGTTTTCGGGCTGCTATCTTTCAAAGATTCTGTTTTTACAGCCTGTTTTTCCGGAACAAAAAATATGCTCTTTCGTAAAGAGGTCAATGAACATCAGCAAAACCACTGGACAGGTAAGGCGTTATTACTTGCCGGCTGGCCCATATGGATTGTGACGTCACTGACCGCTGTTTTTATTATTTTTTTACTGATATTCCTCATCTTCACTAATTACACCCGACGCATTAATGTCAGCGGTGAAATTATCACCCAGCCGCACAGTATTAATTTGTTCAGCCCCGAACAGGGCGTGATCACTGAGCTGTATGTCGATACCGGTAAGCCGGTTAAAAAAGGCCAGCCACTGTATGAAATTGACGTCAGCCGCGTGACGCAGGCGGGGAATGTCAGCACCACCACGCTCGCCGCCATCAAAAAACAACGCGAGCAAATTGATTCGATAGTGGCTCAGCTTGAGCACAACAAGCAGGAAACGCTGCAAAATCTGCAACAGCAGTTAGAGCAATATGAGAAAGCCCATCAGGTTTCGCAGAGCATGGTGGATTCCGCGCAGGAAGGGTTGGATGCGATGAAAAAAAGCATGCAGAACTACGGCGCGTATCAGAAGAAGGGGCTGATCAATACCGACCAGCTGAACAACCAGCGTTACCTGTTTTACCAGCAGCAGACATCGTTCCAGAGCCTGAATACGCAGGCGATTCAGGAAGCGTTGCAAATCACCAATCTGCGCAGCGAACTGGTGACGCGCGCCGCCGAGTTTGATAATCAGATTTCGCAATACGGCTACCAGCGTAATGACCTCGAGCGCCAGCTGGCGCAGGCTGATGCGAAAGGTTCTTTGCTGATCACCGCGCCGACCTCCGGCAAAATCTCCTCGCTGAGCGTGACGCCCGGACAAATGGTTAACGCCGGTGACAGCCTGGCACAGCTGGTGCCTGCCAGTAATTCCCCGTTCTTCCTCGTTGCCTGGCTGCCGAATGAAAGCGTGCCTTATGTGAAAGCAGGCGAGCATATTAATATCCGCTATGAAGCCTATCCGTATGAAAAATATGGCCAGTTCCCCGGCAAGGTGGAATCGATTTCTTCTGCACCGGTTTCGGAACAGGAACTGAATTCTTATGCCAGTGCGCCGCGAACCGCCAACGGCACGGTCAGCGGGCCATATTACAAAGTGATTGTGTCATTGGATAAAAAAGCGATGGACTGGCACGGCGAGACGCTGAATTTATCCAGCGGTATGAAAGCCGAATCGACATTATTCCTGGAGAAAAGGCCGCTGTATCAGTGGATGTTGTCTCCGTATTACAGCATGAAGAAAAGCGTGGTGGGGCCAATCAATGAATCTCGATAACGTACGGGAGCTGGCTGACCGCCTGCACTTTAGCTGGCGCCACCGGGTGCCGCAGATTATACAAACCGAAGCCGCCGAATGCGGGCTGGCCAGTCTGGCGATGGTGTTTGGCTATCACGGTAAACACGTCGATTTGCAGAGTCTGCGCCAGCATTACGGCATTTCTTCGCGCGGTGCGACGTTGCGCACGCTGATGGATATCGCCACCGCGAATGAGATGAAATCCCGCGCCCTGAAGCTGGATATCGACGAACTGAATGCGCTCAAAACGCCGTGTATTCTGCACTGGGATCTCAATCATTTCGTGGTGCTGGTCGGCGTTAAACAGGGCAAGGTGATTATTCACGATCCGGCGTTCGGGCGTCGTTCGCTGGGGATGCGCGAGGTTTCCGAACATTTCACCGGCGTGGCGCTCGAGCTGTGGCCGGACAACGGTTTCACCTCCGAAAAACCACGCGTGCGGCTGAACTTGCGCAAAATGATGGGCAACGTCAGCGGGCTCATTCCGGCGCTGACCAAAATTTTCTGCCTGTCGCTGATGATCGAATCCGTCAACCTGCTGCTGCCGGTCGGCATGCAACTGGTGATGGACCACGTGATCCCGGCGAAAGACCCGGATTTACTGACGCTGATTTGCCTTGGTTTGCTGTTCTTCATTATTTTCCGTACCGGCGTCAGTATGCTGCGCGCCTGGACATCACTGGTGATGAGTACGCTGATTGACGTGCAGTGGAAAGCGCGTCTGTTTGACCATCTGATGAAACTGCCACTCGACTACTTTGAGAAGCGCAAACTCGGCGACATTCAGTCGCGCTTTACCTCGCTCGACACGCTGCGTACCACGCTGACCACCAACGTGGTGAACAGTATTATCGACGGCATTATGTCGGTCGGCCTGATCGTGATGATGGTGTTATATGGCGGCTGGCTGATTTGGGTGATCCTGGGCTTTACGGCGATTTATGTGGTGTTCCGTCTGACAACCTACAACGCCTACCGTCAGGTGTCGGAAGAACAGATCGTCAAAGGCGCACGTGCCGGTTCGCACTTTATGGAAACGCTTTACGGCATCAGCACACTGAAAGCGCTGGGTTTATCGAAAGCGCGCGCTAATTTCTGGCTTAATCTGAACATTGATAACGCCAATGCGACAGTGCGTAAAACCAAGTTTGAAATGATGTTTACCGGCGGCAATACGCTGATTGCCACGCTCGATCAGGTGGCGCTGCTGTGGCTCGGCGCGTCGCAGGTGATTGACGGTCATATGACGCTCGGGATGTTTGTGGCATTTAACACTTATCGCGGGCAGTTCTCCGAGCGCGCGGCAAATCTGCTGAACATGGTGTTACAGCTGAGAATGCTTTCCCTGCACCGCGACCGTATCGCTGATATTGCGCTGACCGATACTGAAAAATCGCTGCCGGAGCGTGAACTGCTACGGGCAGGCGAGGCGGCGTCGCTGGATGTCCGCGATCTGGTTTTCCAGTACGACAGCCTTTCTGCGCCTCTGATCAACGGGCTGAATCTGTCGGTAGCGGCGGGTGAAAGTGTGGCGATCACCGGTCCGTCGGGACAGGGAAAAACCACGCTGATGAAAATCATGACCGGTTTGCTGACGCCCACCGAAGGCCGCATACTGATTAACGGCATGGATATCACCACCGCCGGGCTGAACAATTACCGCAGCTGCATCGCCTGTGTGTTACAGGATGATACGTTGTTCGCCGGTTCCATCGGCGAGAACATTGCCAGTTTCGATGAGCAGAAAGACGAAGCGCGGATTATCGACTGCGCGCGCCGTTGCAACATTCACGACGACATCGAACGCATGCCGATGGGCTATGAAACGCTGATCAGCGAACTGGGTGGCAGCTTGTCCGGCGGGCAAAAACAGCGGTTGCTGATTGCCCGCGCGTTATACCGTCGTCCGGCGATCCTGTTCCTCGACGAAGCTACCAGCCATCTGGATCTGGACAATGAAATGCGCATCAATCAGGCGATCAGTGAGCTGGATATCACGCGGATATTTATCGCGCACCGGCCTTCAACCATCGCCTCGGCGGACAGGGAAATTAAGTTAGGGTAATGTACTTCAGGCGATCCCAAATTCGGGATCGCCTTGCAGAAAATGCGGCCTCTGTTACATCTCCTCACGGAAAGTTCATCATTTGTTTAAAAGTTATTATAAAATGCGGGCTTCATCGTCTGACGGCGCTGCATTGCCTCCTGCCGTCTGAACTGTCTGCACTCCTGTTTCTTAAAAAATTTCAGTGCAACAGACTCATTTTTAGGAGTTTTCATGTCGAATCAGTTCCCGAGCTCACGTCTTCGCCGCCTGAGACAGTCCGAATCCCTGCGCACTCTTTTTCAGGAAACTGAATTTAGCGTCAACGATCTGGTACTGCCGATTTTCGTAGAAGAAGAGACCTCTGAATACGTACCGATCGAAGCTATGCCGGGCGTAATGCGCATTCCTGAATCCCGCCTGGCGTTTGAAATCGAACGCTACGCCCGTGCCGGTATCCGCTCTGTCATGACCTTTGGTATTTCGCATCATATGGATGCTACCGGCAGCGACACCTGGAACGAAAACGGTCTGGTTGCGCGTATGGCGCGTATCTGTAAAGACACCGTGCCTGAAATGATCGTCATGTCCGACACCTGTTTCTGCGAATACACCTCCCACGGGCATTGCGGCGTACTGCATGACCACGGCGTGGATAACGACGCAACGCTGATTAATCTCGGCAAACAGGCGGTGGTTGCTGCCGCTGCCGGTGCAGATTTCATCGCGCCATCCGCCGCACAGGACGGTCAGGTACAGGCTATCCGCAGTGCACTGGATGAAGCCGGTTTTATCGACACCTCGATCATGGCGTATTCCACCAAGTTCGCGTCCTCAATGTACGGACCGTTCCGGGAGGCGGGCGGCAGCGTGCTGAAAGGCAACCGTAAGCAATACCAGATGAACCCGATGAACCGCCGCGAAGCCGTGCGTGAATCGCTGATGGATGAACAGGAAGGCGCCGATGCGCTGATGGTGAAACCTGCCGGCGCGTATCTGGATGTGATCCGCGATATCCGCGAAGCCTCCCGCCTGCCACTGGCGGCGTATCAGGTCAGCGGCGAATACGCGATGATCAAGTTCGCGGCGCAGGCCGGTGCTATCGATGAACGCGCCGTGGTGCGTGAAAGCCTGGGCGCGATTAAACGTGCAGGCGCAGATATTATTCTGACGTATTTTGCGATGGATATTGCTGAAAACGGGCTGTAATCTCTGCTGATGCTGCAAACGAAAAACCGGGCTTTCGCCCGGTTTTTTTATGTCCTCGCGGCAGAACCGGCAGGCAGTCTTTCGCTTCTGACCTTAGACGGATGACCGGGTTGTTCTACTTTCACCATTACCGTCAGCACGGCAGCGACCAGATACAGCACGGTATACGCCCAGACCACACCTTCGATGTCGAAGAACGGCAGCACAATGGATGCAATGGCCGGTGCGACAAAATTACTGAGACCTGCGGAAAGGTTATAAATCGATATCGCCGCGCCTTTGTGGTTGGGTTCGAGCACCGGGAAGACGGCGGTCATCGGTACGAAAGCGGCGACGGTGATACCGAGCATAATGGCCGGGATCAGCGCCACCCAGAAATTATGTCCTGCCCAGACCGGCAGATAATAAAATGCCAGGCTGGAAATCGCGCAGCCGATACAACCGAACCAGCGCACCTGCCGCAGCCAGCCAATTTTCTCGCCTAATACGCCCCACATCACGTTGGTAAAAATCGTCACGAAGAAGAATACTGCCCAGATTTGCAGCCATTCCGACATCGTGAACCCCAGTCGCCCGACAAACAGCATCGGCATGATAACCGCAAAGCCGAAGAGCGAAATCGTATTAATAATGCGGATCAGGCAGGACATAAAAATATTGCGGTTGGTGAATAAAATCGTCACGGCGCGGCTCAGTTCGCCGAGCTTTTCTTTCGGCGTCAGACTGGCTTTACTGCTGGGTTTTCCGACCTTACGCAGCAGCGTCATCGCCATTACCCCACCTGCGACTACCCACGCAATCGCAAACCACAATGTGCCGGTTTCACCCATAAACGGAATGGTAAAACTGGGCAGATAGCTGCCGATACAACCAATGCCAATCGAGTACATGGCCCAGAACCAGCCCATCGCGGAGGACAGATTTTGCTTCGGCACGGTCTGAACCACCAGCATCACAAACGAGTAGATGAACAGCGGATAGGCCAGCCCGCGGATGCCGTAAAACAGCAGCATCAGTGGATAGTTTTTCATACCCAGACCGAACAGCATAAACAGTACATGCATCACCACCCACAGAATGAAACCGATGCGCATGGCTTTTTGCGGCGTGATGATTTCCGCCACCACACCGGAGCTCCACGCCGCCAGCGCCGCCGCCAGGCCGTACACGGTAAAGACCACGGCAGATTCTGAGGCGGTGAATCCCATATCAATAATATGTTTGGAAAGGAAGGCCATTTCGAAGCCGTCGCCGCTCATGAAAAGCGCTATGGCGATGTAGCCCCAGAACAGATTCATCGGCAGGCCGAACCAGTGGGTGCGCGGTTTTTGTATATCGTGCATGTCAGACTCCTCTGCGAAAGGTTTCGCAGCTGGTGATGTTGTAGAGGACAGAGGCGGGGCGCTCAGGCGCCCTCGGGTGTTATTTCAGTATTCAGGCAGAACGCAGGGCGACCTGCTGCTGATAAAGCTGACGGTAGGTTTTCAGGCGCTCCGCGAGCATGTCGCGGGTTTGGGCATCAGGATGAAAGTGCTGGGCTATCGGCGGCTTGCTGCACACTTCGCGAAAGTCTCCGCCCGCTGCCAGCCAGCCCAGACGAGCAGCGCCCAGTGCGCCACCGGCCTCGCCGCCGCTGTGGGTGACGACCGGCAAATTCAGCGCATCACTCATCAGTTGCGCCCAGCGGTCACTGCGCGCACCGCCCCCGACCAGCGAGCATTGCTGTAATTGCGTTCCGGCCTGCTGCATCACATCGCACCCGTCGGCCATGCCGAATGCCACACCTTCCAGCACCGCATAACCTAAGGCGGCGCGGTCGGTGGTGTGCGTCATCCCATGAAATGCGCCGGTGGCATAAGGATCGTTGTGCGGCGTACGTTCGCCGGAAAGATAAGGCAGGAACAGCGGTGCCTGGCGCTGCTGCGACGGATTTAGCTGGGCAATTTCCGCCAGCAGCGTGGTTTCATTGCTGCCCACCAGATTGCAATACCAGCGCAGCGCACTGGCGGCGGTCAGCATCACGCTCATCTGGTGCCAGCGGTCCGGCAGGGCGTGGCAAAATGCATGAACCGCCGACTGCGGGTTAGGGCGGAAGCGGTCATTGACCGCAAACAGCACGCCGGACGTGCCCAGAGAGATAAAGGCATCACCCGGATCTACCGCACCAATACCGACAGCGCTGGCGGCGTTATCACCGCCACCTCCGGCGATCACCACGTTGTCGCGCAGACCCCATGCGCGGGCGATATCATTTTTCAGGGTAGCGCTGACGTCACTGCCTTCGGCCAGACGCGGCATATGGTCGCGTGTCAGGCCACAGGCGGCGAGCAGATTATCCGACCAGTCACGTTTCGCGACATCCAGCCACAGGGTGCCCGCCGCATCTGACATATCAGAGACTTTCTCTCCGCTCATCATCCAGCGCAGATAATCTTTAGGCAGCAGGACAGTCGCCGTTTGTTCGAAAATCTCAGGTTCATGGCGCGCCACCCACAGGAGTTTCGGCGCGGTAAAACCGGGCATCGCCAGATTTCCGGCAATCTGATGTAGCTGTGGCGCGCTTTGTGTCAGCTGCACGCATTCCGCCGCACTGCGGGTGTCGTTCCACAAAATGGCAGGGCGCAATACCCGGCCTTCGCGGCTGAGTAATACCGCGCCGTGCATCTGGCCTGATAAACCGATGGCGCAAACCTCTGCCCATTGCTGCGGCAATTTCTTGCGCAGGCTCGAAATCACCCGTTGCGTGGCCAGCCACCAGTCCTGAGGATCCTGCTCTGCATGGTGCGGATGCGGGCGACTGACCTCCAGCGGCTCACCGGCGCTGGCCAGCAAACGGCCCTGACCATCAATCACCACGGCTTTGATTTCCGACGTTCCTAAATCCAGTCCGAGATACATACGTTGCTCCTCAGGCGCGTTTCGCGTCATTCAGCCAGTGATGAACACGCTCAACGGACTGGCGCATCAGGTCGGTAAAAGCAATGTCACCCGCCAGTCCGGCAAACAGCTTTTTATCGGCGGTAAACTGCGCCACAGGATCGTCGCTGCTGAACAGGGCGTGCACCGCAACCGCATCGAGAATGCCGTCCTGATATTCGTACGGCAAAAGACCCAGATGCCATTGCTGAATGTAAACGAAGAACAGGGCGGGCAGCATGGTGGTCGCCCGTGGCGTCTGGCCGCGCTCATAGCATTCCTGCAAAGTCGGCGTAATGAATCCCGGTATTTTGGAGAAACCGTCGGCGGCAACGCGCTGATTGGTGTCCTGAATATGCGGATTACTAAAACGCTCAAGCACCACGTCGCGATAGTGCGCCAGATCTAACGGGCTTGGCGTCAGGGACGGGATCACATCTTCGGTCACATAGTCATAGGCCATCTGACAAATGGATGATGTGCGGGTGCTTTCATCAATAAAGCGCTGACCAATAAGCGTTCCCGCCCAGGCGATGCAGCTGTGACTGGCGTTGAGAATGCGGATTTTGGCTTCTTCATACGGCAGAACAGACTCCACCATTTCGACGCCGACCTCTTCAAGTTGCGGGCGACCGGCGATGAAATCATCCTCAATAACCCACTGAATAAACGCTTCGCCCATCACCGGTGCGCGGTCTTTGAATCCGGTTGCCTGTTCCACGCGCACGGCCACTTCCGGTGACGGACGCGGCGTGATGCGGTCAACCATCGTGTTCGGGCTGCGGGTGTGATTTTTCACCCAGTCGCTGATGTCGTGCTGCTGACGCAGCGCCAGAAATTGCAGCAGACCGTGGCGGAAGCGCTCGCCGTTATGACGCAGATTGTCGCAGTTCAGCAGGGTGACATCGCCGCCGTGAAGCGCAATTCGTCGCGCCAGAATATGACCGATGGCACCGTAAATCGTGCGACATCCGCCATGAATATCGGCCTGAACATCGGCGTTATGCTGGTCGAGATTGAACTGGTTATCGAGGTAGTAACCGCCTTCCGTCACCGTAAAGGAAATTACTTTGGTCTGCGGATCCGCGCCCTGTGCTACCAGCGCCGCCAGTTCGTTATCCCACGGAATGATTTTCTGAATCGACGTGATGGTTTCGTATTCACGTTCGCCTTGCGGAGTGACCGTCTCCAGCACGTACTTGCCATTCTGCGCCTGTAACGCGTTCAGCACGGGGACGCCATCTTCACGGATATTCCCCAATGCGATAGACCAGCTGTTATCGCCTTTAACCAGCAACCGGTGCAGATACCATGCCTGGTGGGCACGGTGGAAAGATCCACTGCCGATATGCAGCCAGACAGACGATTCAGATGGGTGAGCGTTTTTCATCGGATTCTCCAAAAGATAATAATCATTGTTTTGGGCTTAAGCTCTTCAGTTGGGCTTTTGCTCGTTGATGGTCAATCTAATGGAATATTTGCCCGTTAAATGGGCTTTAGCTCACAAATTTCACGGCAGGGCAAATTTAGCGATCACGGGAGGGGGCAAAAAACGATAAAATCCGGCCATTGAAATCACCGGTCGGAATGGGCGCATGAGTAAGAACGATAAGAAAATGGATCTGGCTGCGCGTGCTGCGTGGATGTATTACGTCGCCGGGCAAACCCAAAATGAAATCGCTGAAGCGCTGGGTGTTTCGCGACAGGTCGCCCAGCGGCTGGTGGCCAGCGCAATTGATAACGGGCTGGTCAGCGTCCACATTTCCCATTCTGTCGGGCGCTGTATGGAACTGGCGTCGCAACTGCAAAAGCGTTTCGGTCTGGGCATTTGTCAGGTGGTTCCGGGGCAGGGAATGACACCCGCGGGCATCAGCCACGCGATTGCGGTGGCGGGCGCAGAAGTGATGACGCAGTTTATCCGCAGCGAAGAACCGATGATTATCGGCGTGGGCTCCGGGCGCAGCCTCAAAGCGGCTATCGACGAACTGGCCGATATTGAAAGGCCGCAGCACAGCAGTGTTTCGCTGATTGGCGCCATCGCATCTGACGGTTCCTGTACCCGCTACGACGTACCGCTGCTGATGGCGCAAAAAACGCAGGGGCGTTATTTCATCCTCCCCGCGCCGCTGTTTGCCGACGGCGAGGAAGATCGCGCCATGTGGTGCAATCACCGTATCTATCGCACGGTCAGCGAAAAAGCCAGTCAGGCCAACGTGACCTTTATCGGTATCGGTACCATTGAGCCGGGCTGCCCGCTACACAAAGACGGATTTATCAGTCTGGAAGACGTAGAAACGCTGACGAATAGCGGAGCCGTCGGGGAAGTGCTGGGGCATTTTATAGGGCAGGACGGGCAGCGTATCGACAGTGGATTGAATTCGCGTCTCACCAGTGTGGGGCCGCATCCGCATGATAACCAACCAGTGATCGCGCTGGCCGGTGGCGCAGATAAGCAGATTGCTATCCGCGCCGCGCTCGAAGGCCGCTGGATAAACGGTCTGGTGACTGATGAGGCTTGTGCCCAGGAATTGCTGGGGTAACCTACTTCTTCACAATCCCCGCAATATCATTGGTGTTCATCAGATGGTAATCGCCGTCCATGTCGGTGTAGCTGGTCATGCCGGTATCGCGGTCACGCTCGGGTTCGCCATGGGCGAAAAGCTGATCGCCGGCTTTGGTGTTGATCACATAATCACCGGCACAGCCCGTTAAACCCAGAGCCAGCAGCATTACCATCACGCAGGATAATTTCTTCATTGTTCAGTAGTTTCCCGTTGCAATCATCTGCCCGCATTACAAAACAACCCGCCGCAAGAAGCAAAGAAAAAAATATAACAACGGGTTATCCGTCGGCAACTTCGCGTCGCATTTTGGTGCAGGGCGTTCCTGCATCGTCATTTTCCTATTCTTTTCAGCACCAGTGCGGTGCGATGTGATCCCGTCGTTGTTTCTGTGAGTTCCCCGCAACGCCTGACGGGCGCTATCTATACTCACATAACCGTAACATTCACAAACGTCGGGTAACACTGGCAGATATTTTGCTTAAGTTTCTTACCTTTGATGTTGTCCGCCTGCGGTGGACATACGGGATCTTCCCTCCATTGGCTTGTGCTTTAAATTTCAGATTTTCAGATTACGACTTTGCGTTGGTGTTTTTGCTGCATGCGTTGCCCATAACCCGTTTGCATAAACTCAGTCCTAAGGATCATGATGATGTCGATGAAATTTATGAAAAGTCCTCTCTCTCTTTTACTGGCAGGTTGTCTGGTCACGGCGTTTTCCGCGCGTGCGGATATTGTGATTGGCGTGGCAGGTCCGTTCACCGGCCCGAACGCCACTTATGGCGACCAGTACTGGCATGGCGCGACTCAGGCCGCCGAAGACATTAATGCCGCTGGCGGGATTAATGGCGAAAAAATCAAGCTGGTGCAGGGTGATGACGCCTGCGAACCGAAACAGGCCGTCGCGGTCGCTAACCGTCTGGTCGATCAGGATAAAGTGCAGGCGGTGGTCGGGCATTTCTGTTCGTCTTCCACCATGCCTGCTTCCGAGGTGTATAACGACGCAGGAATTATCGCCATCACGCCGGGGTCAACTAACCCGCAAATCACCGAGCGCGGGATGAGCGACATGTTCCGTATGTGCGGACGCGATGACCAGCAGGGACTGGTCGCCAGTGATTACATCATCGACAAGCTGAAAGCCAAAAAAGTGGTCATCATCCACGATAAAGATACCTACGGGCAGGGGCTGGCGGATGCAACCAAAGCGGCGCTCAACAAACGTGGCGTCAAAGAAGTGATGTATGAAGGTCTTTCTCGTGGCGAAAAAGACTTCAACGCGCTGGTCACCAAAATCAGCGCGCAAAAACCTGACGTGGTGTTCTTCGGTGGCTGCCATCCGGAAGCCGGTCCGTTAGTTCGTCAGATGCGTGAGCAGGGCGTTCAGGCGACCTTCTTCTCCGGCGACTGTATCGTCAACGAAGAAATGGTGACCGCAGCAGGCGGTCCGCAATATACCAACGGCATTCTGATGACCTTCGGCAAAGACCCGCGTCTGATCCCGGACGGCAAAGCCGTTATCGACAAATTCCGCGCCAACAAATTCGAGCCGGAAGGTTACACCCTCTATTCCTATGCCTCCGTACAGGCGATTGCCGCAGCGTTTAAAGCCACCGGTGGCAGCGATTCCGCCAAAGCCAGCGCCTGGCTTAAAGCCAACAGCGTCGATACCGTCATGGGTAAAAAGTCCTGGGACAGTAAAGGCGACCTGAAAGTCTCCGATTACGTCGTCTACAAGTGGGATGACAAAGGCAAATATCAGGAAGTGAAAGAATAAAGCCATCTTTTTTGCCATTTTGAACCCGTGTCAGACCGCGCGCTCAGCCAGGCGCGGTCACAAAAAGAGACTGCGTATTTATGGACTCATTCTTCCTGCAACAACTGTTCAATGGCATTACGCTCGGTGCTGTTTACGGTCTCATCGCCATCGGCTACACCATGGTTTACGGCATTATCGGCATGATCAACTTCGCTCACGGCGAGGTGTATATGATTTCTGCCTACCTCTGCGCCATCGCGCTGGCGTTGCTTTCCTTCTTCGGGTTGCACTCATTTCCCCTGCTGATCCTCGGCACGCTGGTGTTCACCATTGTGGTGACCGGCGTTTACGGCTGGGCGATTGAGCGTATTGCCTACAAGCCGTTACGAAATTCCACCCGCCTTGCGCCGCTGATTTCTGCCATCGGGATGTCGCTGATTTTGCAGAACTACGCGCAGATAAGCCAGGGGCCGCGACAGCAGGGGATCCCGACCATGCTCGACGGCGCCCTTCGTTTTCATATCGGTGAAAGCTTTGTCCAGATGACCTACACCAAACTGTTCATTCTGGTGGCATCCCTGGTCGGGATGCTGGTTTTATCCTGGATTATCAGCAATACCCGTCTCGGGCGTATGTGTCGTGCAGTGCAGCAGGACAGAAAAATGGCCTCGATCCTGGGCATCAACACCGACCGCATAATCTCGCTGGTCTTTATGATTGGTGCAGCGATGGCGGGGCTGGCAGGCGTTCTGGTCACCATGAATTACGGCACTTTCGATTTCTATGCCGGATTCATTATCGGCATCAAAGCCTTCACCGCGGCAGTGCTTGGCGGTATCGGATCGTTACCGGGCGCGATGCTCGGCGGGCTGATTTTAGGCATCGCCGAAGCGCAGTTCTCGGGCATGGTGAATTCAGATTACAAAGACGTGTTTTCTTTTGGATTGCTGGTGGTGATCCTCATTTTCCGCCCTCAGGGCCTGCTGGGCCGTCCGGTCGTGACGAAAGTGTGAGGGAAATAAAATGACGACACAAACTGCTGTGAACAGCGGATTTTCGCTGAAACGTTGTCTGCTGGATGCGATTTTTGCCGGACTGGTGGCGCTGATTATTTTCGGACCGGTAGTCGGCGTGGTGCTGGACGGCTATAGCTTTAACTTCCATTCTCAGCGGCTGATCTGGATTATCGCCGCCGTGATGATCGGGCGCTTTTTACTGAGTGCTTTTCTGGAAACCGCGAGCGGACAGAAAATGCGCGCACGTTTCGAATCGGACAGCGCCGGTGTGTATGTCCGTCCGCACGATCACAAAAGCAATCTGCGCTGGATATTGCCGCTGCTTATTGTGCTGGCAATTTTCTTCCCGTTCGTCGCCACCAAATACATTCTGACCGTCGCGATCCTCGGGCTGATCTACGTGCTGCTAGGCCTCGGGCTGAATATTGTCGTCGGGCTGGCCGGACTTTTGGATCTGGGATACGTCGCCTTTTACGCCATCGGCGCGTACGGGCTGGCGCTGGGGTATCAGTATCTTGGCCTCGGATTCTGGTCGATGCTGCCGCTGGCCGCGCTGATGGCGGCGCTGTCGGGCGCGCTGCTGGGATTCCCGGTGCTGCGTATGCATGGCGATTATCTGGCGATTGTGACGCTCGGATTCGGTGAAATCATCCGGCTGGTGCTGACCAACTGGTTGTCATTTACCGGCGGCCCGAACGGCGTTTCCGCACCGCCACCGACGTTTTTCGGCCTGGAGTTCGGGCGAAGGGCGAAAGAAGGCGGCGTGCCGTTCCACGAGTTTTTTCACCTGACTTACAACCCGAACATGAAGTTTATTTTCATCTACGCGGTGTTGGTTCTGGTGGTCTTGCTGGTGCTGTTCATCAAACACCGGCTGACCCGTATGCCGATCGGTCGTGCGTGGGAAGCGCTGCGCGAAGATGAAATCGCCTGCCGTGCAATGGGGCTCAATCACGTTCTGGTCAAGCTTTCGGCGTTCACGCTTGGCGCGTCGACAGCCGGAATAGCGGGCGTGTTTTTCGCGACTTATCAGGGCTTCGTCAATCCGACCTCATTCACCTTTTTCGAATCTGCGCTGATCCTCGCCATTGTGGTGCTGGGCGGAATGGGTTCGACCATCGGCGTGGTGCTGGCGGCGTTTGTACTCACCGTCGCGCCGGAATTACTGCGCAGCTTCGCTGAATACCGCGTGCTGTTATTCGGCGTGCTAATGGTGGTGATGATGATCTGGCGACCGCGCGGATTAATACGCATCAGCCGCAGCGGGTTTGCCGTGCGTAAAGGAGTCGCGCCATGAGCGAAGCGTTAGCGGATAACAATATTCTGAGCGTCGAACATTTACGCATGCATTTCGGCGGTATTAAGGCGCTGAACGATGTGAATCTGGCGGTAAAACGCGGGTCGATCACTGCGCTGATCGGCCCCAACGGCGCGGGAAAAACCACGGTATTTAACTGCCTGACCGGATTCTATAAAGCCTCCGGCGGCAATATCTTGCTCAACACCCGCTGCCGCACCACTAACGTAATCCAGGTGCTCGGGCAGAAATTCCAGCCGGATGACTGGATAAAACCGGCGCAGCTGGGCAAACGGATTTTCTACAAAATGTTTGGTGGCACGCATCTGGTGAACCGCGCCGGACTGGCGCGCACTTTCCAGAATATCCGGCTGTTTCGGGAGATGTCGGTGATTGAAAATCTGCTGGTCGCGCAGCACATGCAAACCAACCGTAATCTGATTGCCGGTGTGCTGAATACGCCAGCCTATCGTCGTGCGGAAAATCAGGCGCTGGACCGGGCATTTTACTGGCTGGAAGTGGTCGAACTGGTCGATTGTGCCAACCGGCTGGCGGGCGAAATGTCCTACGGTCAGCAACGGCGGCTGGAAATTGCCCGTGCGATGTGTACCGCGCCGGAGATGATATGTCTCGATGAACCGGCTGCCGGGCTCAATCCGGTAGAAACCCGGACACTGAGCAAAATCATCCGTTTTCTGCGCGATCACCATGACATTACCGTCCTGCTGATTGAGCATGACATGGGCATGGTGATGGAGATTTCCGACCACATTATCGTGCTCGATCACGGCGATGTGATTGCGCAAGGTCTACCGCAAGCTATTCAAAATGATGAAAAAGTCATTGCCGCCTATCTCGGTGCTGATGAAGACGACGAGGTCAGCTTATGAGTGACGCGATGCTGGAGTTTCGCGATGTGAATGTGTATTACGGGGCGATTCAGGCGTTGCAGCAGGTTTCCCTGCAGGTAAATCAGGGCGAAACTGTGGCGCTGATCGGCGCAAACGGCGCCGGTAAATCGACGCTGCTGATGTCGATATTCGGTCAGCCGCGCGTGCAGAGCGGGCAGATTTTATTTCGCGGTGAAGATATCAGCCGTAAATCGACGCACTTTGTGGCCTCGGCGGGCATTGCGCAGTCGCCGGAAGGACGGCGGGTTTTCCCGGATATGACCGTCGAAGAAAATCTGCTGATGGGCACTATTCCCGTCGGCAATAAATATGCATCGGAAGATCTGCAAACCATGTTTGATTTATTTCCGCGTCTCAAAGAGCGGCGAAAACAGCGGGCAATGACCATGTCCGGCGGTGAGCAGCAAATGCTGGCGATTGCCCGTGCGCTGATGAGCCGCCCCAAACTGCTGTTGCTCGACGAACCCAGTCTTGGGCTGGCGCCTATCATCGTAAAACAAATCTTTCAGACGCTGCGCGAGCTGGCGCAAAGCGGGATGACTATCTTTCTGGTGGAGCAAAATGCGCACCATGCGCTGAAACTGTCCGACCGTGGCTACGTGATGGTCAACGGGCAGATCCGCCTCAGCGGTAGCGGAGAGGAATTACTAGGAAATCAGGAGGTGCGCAAAGCCTACTTAGGCGGAATCTGATTTTTGCTTCTTTAAGCCCGTAATACCGCGTGTTGCGGGCTTCTCCACAAATTTCTTTCTCAATTTTGCATCTCCCTCCACATTTCGCTCATACTATTCCGCTATCATGCAATTCTTACCGAAAAGTGACGGTGTTGTTAAAGTTCTGAGTTATCATCCGCAGCCCGCCGTCAATAATTTGTAAAAAGTCAGTTTTTTAGGACAAATCAGTGACCTGACGCAGTGTTAAGGCGTTGACCCTGCACGGGGCAAGACGCTAAATAGCGCTATCCGTTTTTGGCATGACATTTTCCTGTCTCAGGGATGCAGTGAATGACAAACCGGTCATTCGCTCGATGAGTTGAACCGTCGGCGCTGCCCGCAAAGCGGCAGAGAAGGGTCGCAGAGTTTATTGTTTTAATCAGACAGGGTGCTGAAATGGCTTCTGAGATAATTTCATTTATTTTATTTCTTTCCTCAATTTTCTTATACGTCACCCGGGCGTCGGCCAGCCGTATCTGGTTTTCGCTGGTGCTGTTTTTTCTCGGCCTTTACGTCATCCTGAATGTCATTCTGATTGGCAGTAATTACTTTACCGGCGAAGGCATCACGGATGCCGTGTTGTATACCGTCACCAGTAGCCTTAAAGGTGCCGGTCTGAATAAATACATCCTGCCATTCATAGGGTTACTGAGCGGGCTGATTGCCGTTTTCGCACTGCTCGCCTGGGGATTAAAACAGCGCCGGGCCAAAAACAGCAGCGTGATGTACAGCGTGCTGGCCGTCGTGCTGGCGGTCTTCTCGGTGGGTTCTACTCAGGCCTTCCAGAACATTTCCCGTCTGGTCAAAACTCAGATTTCCGGTAACGGTGCCGATTTCGATACTTATTACAAAGTGCCGGAAAAAATCGTTAAAGGCGCGAAAAAACCGAATCTGGTTTATATCTATGGCGAAAGTCTCGAACGTACCTATTTCGATGACAAAGTATTTCCGGGACTGACGACGCAGTTAAGCGAACACAAAGCGCAGAGTATTGATTTTACGAACACTAAGCAGGTTCCTGGCACCGGTTATACCATCGCCGGTATGGTCGCCTCGCAATGTGGTATTCCTCTGTTTGCGCCATTCGATGGTAATGCCTCGAGCGCGCTGGCGACGTTCTATCCTGAAAACGTCTGTATTGGTGATGTGCTGAAAGGCGCCGGTTACACCAACTATTTCTATCAGGGCGCAGAACTGGCGTTTGCCGGTAAAGGCACCTTCCTGAAATCTCACGGTTTCGACCATCTTTATGGTTATAACGAACTGCGTCCGACCGTCGCTGACCCGTCTTATAAAAATGACTGGGGCTGGTATGACGACACCTTGCTGGACGAGGTGTACAAAAAATTCGTTACGCTCAGTAAGGAAGGCAAACCTTTCTCACTGTTCACGCTGACCGTGGATACGCATCATCCGGACGGCTTTATTTCACGCGGTTGTACCCGCAACGAATATAAAGTTAACGGCAAGGCTAATCAGTCGCTGAGCGCGGTGTCCTGTAGTCAGGAGCTGATTGCGGCCTTTATCGATAAAATCAAAAAGTCCGGTTATTTCGATAACACCATTATCGTGGTGTCTTCCGATCACCTGGCGATGAACAACACGGCTTACAGCATTCTGACCAAACAGAACCGTAAGGACCTGTTCTTCGTGATTGACGGGCGTCATCCTGTCAGCGAACTGAATGCGGCCAAACGCAGCACCATTGATAACGGTGCGACCGTGCTCGATATCATGGGCGGCGACAACTATATCGGTCTGGGGCGCAGCGGGATTTCGGCCACCTCCATGACGGCGCAGTTCCTCAATATTGATGACAAAGTGAATGCCTGGAAACCGGCGGTCATCAAGCAGTGGGGCTTCCCTAACAGCATCAAAAATTACATGGTGAACAACAAAGACAGCACTTTCACCTTCTCCGGCATGACCATTAAAACGCCGTTTATTCTGAAAGTGACCGGCGACAAGATTGAACCTATGTTCGACGTTTATCTTTCCACGCCGCTGAAAAAACAGCTGGCCGGACTGGCGACCAGTGACAACTTTGTCTGGGTGGATAAATGCTACGAAATGGGGCGCGTCTGGGCACCGGAACTTTCGCTCAATACCGGCCTTTGCGTGGCTTCCGGTAACCTTGGCGCGAAACCTTCCATCGTGCAGGCCACCGGCGACAGCTTCAAAGGGAAAGTCGATTTCGCGAAAGACACGTCTGGCAGCAATGAGATTTACCAGCAGACGCTGAAAACGCTGAACATTGACGATGAAGCGACCCGGTATCAGTCTCCGGCTATCGCCTTTATGGTGCCGGGTTTACCTGAGCAGGTGAAAGCGATTACCGGTGTATCTGCGGTGGAAAACTGGGGACGCTGGTCTGATGCCAATCTGGCACCATCGGTGAAAATCGATTACGTCAAACCGCTGCCAACCACGTTTGATGTGGTGATCCGCGCGCGTGCTTACGGTAATAACATTGATAAACCGGTCTCCGTCCGTGTGGGCGACCAGGAGCAGTTTGTCACTTTCGGCGATCAGGATGGCATTGTGAAAGTCCAGTTCACTAACCCTGAAGCAGCGCAGAGTATTGTTATCACGCCCCCTGCACCGACCGAGCCAACCGAAGGCACCAGCGGCGGTTTCCAGCCGCGTAAACTGGGCATCGGGATGGTGTCACTGGAAGTCCAGCCGGTAGAAGAGCCGCAATCTTAAAACGCGCTTCCAATCCCCTTATGCTGAACATGAAAACCCGCTCCGGCGGGTTTTTTTATGGGCTATTTCCTTGCCCCCAAACCCTTAGCTTTTTTCTCGATTTACTATCCCATTTCAGTTATTCATTTCAGGAATAACTATCATTAAAACAATATTATATAGAAATATGCCGCTGGGTATACTCGCCAAATTCCTGCACTGAAACACAGCCGTGTGCAGGCCTCTCATCACACTTTTGGGGATACTTTATGCGCAAGACTTTTAACAAATCTAAGACCCGAATTAACCGTGCATTTTTACTGGCCGTGACATCCGCAGCCATCCTTTCAGGCAGTGTTCTGGCACCGCTGAGCGCGGCACATGCCGCCGACAAAACCACCATCAAAGTCGGCATTATCAGCGGGGAAGATGAAGATGTCTGGCGCGAAGTGGTTAAGCAGGCAGCCGCGAAAGGGCTGACCGTGAAACCGGTTATTTTCAACGATTACAACCAGCCTAACGAAGCGCTGCAAAACGGTGAAGTGGATGCCAATGCTTTCCAGCATCAGCCTTTCCTCGATAATCAGATCAAAGTAAATCACTACAATATCGTGCGCGTGGGCGATACCGCCGTGTGGCCAATCGGTTTGTATTCCAAAAAAGTAAAATCGGCTGACCAGCTGAAAGAAGGCGCAGTGATTGGCGTGCCAAACGATCCGTCGAATGAAGCGCGTGGCCTGATCCTGCTACAGCAATCCGGCGTGATTAAACTCAAACCCGGTGCCGGCATTTTCGCGACAACGGCAGATATCACCGAGAACCCGCGCCACGTGACCATCAAGGAACTGGATTCCGGCATTATTGGCCGTTCCGTGCCTGATTTAGATGCGGCCATTGTCAACACCGACTGGGCGCTGAAAAGTGGACTGACGCCTGCGGATCGTATCGCGCAGGAACCGGTAAAAGGCAATCCTTACAACAACTTCATCGCGGTCAAAACAGAAAATGTAAATGCGCCGTGGGTGAAAACGCTGGTCAGTTCTTACCAGAATGATGCCGTCAAACAGGAGTTTGATAAGGTTTATAAAGGCACCGGCGTGACGGCCTGGTAAGGATGTAAAGCATGACGATCCTCTCTGAAACCGGCGCGCAATTTACCGCGACGCCTTCAGACAACGACTATGCCCGCCCGGTTAACACCGGGCTGTACACTCATACCGGCAACGATGTGGCACAAGACAGCACGGAAAATGTTGTGCGTCTGCACCACGTCAGCCGTCAGTTTGGTACGACGCAGGCATTGAAAGATGTTTCGCTGACCGTCAGACGGGGGGAAATTGTCGGCATTATCGGGCGCAGCGGAGCAGGAAAATCGACGCTGATCCGCTGCCTTAATGGCCTCGAACAACCCGATGAAGGCGTGATTGAGATAGAAGGGCGTCCGATCACCGGTCTCAGTGAAAAAGCCTTGCAGGCCGTGCGTAGCCGCGTCGGGATGGTGTTTCAGCATTTCAATTTGCTCTCGGCCAAAACCGTTGAGCAAAACGTCGCGCTGCCGCTGAAAATTGCCGGATACGACAAGGCACGGCGTCAGGCGCGAGTCGCCGAATTGCTGGCGCTGGTCGGCCTTGAGGATAAAGCCAAAAACTACCCGGCGGCTTTGTCCGGCGGGCAGAAACAGCGCGTCGGTATTGCCCGCGCGCTGGCGGCCAATCCTGCACTTTTGCTCTGCGATGAAGCCACCTCGGCGCTGGATCCGGAAACTACCCGTTCAATTCTGGCGCTGCTGCAATCTCTTAATCAGAAACTCGGCATCACCATTTTGCTGATCACCCATGAGATGGAAGTGATCAAAAAAATTGCGCATCGCGTGGCAGTGATTAACGCCGGTGAAATTGTCGAAGAAGGACCGGTGTGGCAGGTGTTTGCCCATCCGCAATCTCCGCTGACCCGAACGTTGTTGCAGGGCTTGCTGCCGCAACTTCCTGAATCACTGGCTGAACGCCTTTCCCCGGTACGTCAGGGCGAGGCGATTTACAGTGTTCAGTATGCCGAACAGGGCAGGCAGGGCGAAATTCTCACGCAGATGGCGACGGCATTACCGGGCAAATTCCGCCTGATTCAGGGGGGTGTGGATCATATTCAGCATTACGCCGTCGTGCGTTTCTTCTTCTCATTGCCGGTAAACGATACGGTCTCTGAGCAGGTCGTTTTAGACTGGCTGCAAGCGCACCAGGCCACTGTGGAGCTGACAGGTTATGTCTCCGGTAATGATTGATTTGCTGATTAACGCCATCGAAGAAACGTTGCTGATGACGGCGATTTCCGGACTGTTTTCTCTGATCGCCGGTCTGCCGCTGGGGCTGATTCTGGTGATGAGCAGCCCCGGCGGGATTGCTGAAAACCGTTGGGTTAACCGCTCGCTCGGGCTGGTCATCAACGGTTTCCGTTCGCTGCCGTTTATCATTTTGCTGGTAGCGCTGATCCCGGTTACCCGTTTTCTGGTCGGTACCTCGCTCGACACCTGGGCGGCGATTGTGCCGCTATCGATAACGGCGACCCCATATTTTGCCCGTGTGGCAGAAGTTTCACTGCGTGATGTCGATCGCGGCCTGATTGACGCCGTTCGTGCGATGGGCGCCAGCAAACTGCGTATTGTCTGGGACGTACTGATCCCCGAAGCCCTGCCGGGGATATTGTCCGGGTTTGTCGTCACGCTGGTGGCGCTGATTGGTGCTTCGGCAATGGCGGGCGCAATCGGTGCAGGCGGGCTGGGGGATCTGGCGATCCGCTACGGCTATCAGCGTTTTGAAACGGTGGTGATGATTGAAGTGATCGTCGTACTGATTGTGATGGTATGCGGTATTCAGTGGCTGGGTGATCGCGTTGTGGCGCGCGTCGATAAACGCCATTGAAACGCTGTCGCCAAAGCTTGTGTTACACGGACTCATCGTGGTTTGTTTCACATTGCTGGCCTCAGGCACCCGTTCTTTATTTTTTCCATCGCACGAATTTTTGGAAGACGTCTTCCGTATTTTTACCTTGCTCCTTGTGAACGATTCCCTTCGCGCAGTACCTTCTGATTATAGCATTTGACCTATATAGTAATTGACCTATAATCGACAAGGAGTCGCTGTGTGGATAATTAATACGACAGAAAAATTTGATCGCTGGTTTAATCAACTCGACGATGTTGAGCAGGCAAATGTGTTGGCTCTGTTGATTGTCTTAAAAGACAAAGGGCCTGCATTATCGAGACCTTACGCAGATACTGTGAATCACTCTTGTCATCGTAATATGAAAGAACTGCGGATACAGAGTAAAGGCGATCCCATCCGGGCATTTTTTGCTTTTGACCCCTTGCGAAGAGGCATAGTGCTTTGCGCTGGGAACAAAGTTGGAAATGAAAAACGATTTTATGACGTCATGATACCGGTCGCCGACAGTGAATATACCCGTCACCTGAATACGATAAAAGAAAAGGAATGGCCTTAATGAGCAGAACCCTTGAACAGTTACTGGCATCGGTAAAACCTGACGTTGCCGCACAGGCACAGGCAATGGCCGCCGATATTCTGATCACCATTGAGCTGGCTGAACTGCGTGAAAGAATGCATAAAACACAATGTGAGATGGCAGAAACGTTGGGCGTTAAACAACCGACGGTTGCCGGAATTGAAAAGCCCGGTCGTGACCTGAGATTGTCTACTTTGAAGCGTTATGTCGAAGCCGCCGGTGGCAAGTTGCGTCTGGAAATCGATTTGCCGGATGGCAGTCATTTTGGGTTTGCGATGTAACAGCAAGGCCTGACCTGCAAGATTTCAGCTCATAATCAGAAAAGCAAAACGCCCGCTTAAGTTTCCTTAAGCGGGCGTTTCTAATATGGCTCCTCTGACTGGACTCGAACCAGTGACATACGGATTAACAGTCCGCCGTTCTACCGACTGAACTACAGAGGAATCGTTTGAACGGGGCGAATAATAGCGACTGCCCCGAAGCATGTCAAAGGGTTAACGCAAAAAGTTGTCTGACTGCTGCCTTAATATTCAACTTGTTGAGTATTAAGGCAAAGTGATTAAAACCTCTGCCATTCATCCCAGTCTTCACACCATTTCACTGCCGCATTGCACTAAAAGCAAACACAAGTTGCCTGTTTGTTGTGCAGCCGTTATCAGTAAGTTCGATTCTGGCCGATCATTAGCAAGTTTTTTGCCAGTAACGGGGCATAAATCCACTCTAAATTCAGATCTGCTGCACAAATTTCACTCATTTATGGGAATTGGCACACCCCGTGCATTGTTATTTTTCTAACAGCGAGTAGTTTTTTGACAATAAAGCAACAAAGGATTAACCGATGCAGCCAGCGCAGGATGTGATCCAGCAACTCGAAGCCTCGTTCGCCGGACAGACACCGACGGGTAAACGCATTGCCAGTTATTTGCTGGCTAATCTGGCGCAGATCCCTTTCGAAACGGCGGACAGTATTGCGCGCAGCGCGGCGACCAGCGGCATTTCCGTCGGGCGTTATCTGCGCAGTCTCGGTTATCGCAATCTCGATCATTTCAAACAAACTTTGCGTCTGCAAAGCGGCTCGTCTTATCAGCCCTGGGTGGTCACCGACCGTCTTGGTGCTTACCGTGAACGCAGCAAACAGCCGCAACAGGAAAAGCTACAGGATTCACTGGCGCTTGAGCTTGATGCCATTAATCACGTGTATCAGCTGGCGCAGACCGATAGTTTTGCGCAGATCAGCCGTCGCCTGGCCGATGCGGAGGCGGTATTTATTCTTGGCATTCAGTCCGTGCGCGGCATCGCTAACAATTTCTCCAGTTATCTCGAGTATTTACGGCCAAAAGTGTATTTCGCTGACGGACTGGCAGGCACGTATGTCGAATCCCTGAATTCCGAATTTGCGCAGCCTTATCTGGTGGTCACCGATACGCGGGCGTATTCGAAAATGGCACAAACCTATTGCGAAGCGGCCTGCGAACGCGGGCTGAACGTGGCGTTGATCACCGATATTTACTGTCCGTGGGCGCGCGATTATCCGGTGGATTTATTGCAGGTGAAAACCGACACCGGCCAGTTCTGGGATTCGATGGCACCGCTCAGCTGCCTGTTCAATCTGCTGTGTTCAGCAGTGCTCGAACTGCGTGGTAACGACGTGGAACAGCGTCTGGCCAATAACCGCATCCTGCAAAAACAGCTTGGACAATTTGAATCCTGACCTTTTAAACCAGCGGAAAGATTGACTGATGAACACGAAAACACCTGATATCGACCTGATCGACCTGGCAGATGCTTTGCCCGATGCCGTGATCGACCTGAAATATGCCACCGCCGATAACCTGACCGGTCAGCCGATTTATCGCGAATCGCGCTGTTTGTTACATCCCGATGCAGCTGCGGCGCTTCTGCGCTGCAACGAAGTGGCGAAACTGGCCGGATTTAGCCTGAAAATTTATGACGCCTACCGGCCTCAGGCGGCGCAAGCCTGCTTATGGGCGGCGTTTCCGAATCCTGATTACGTTGTGGATATCAAACTCGGTTCGCACCACAGCCGGGGCGTGGCGGTAGATCTCACCTTGCTCGATGAGCAGGGGGAAGTGGTGGATATGGGCGCGGGCTTTGACGAAATGACTGAAGTTTCACACCCGTTTTATCCTGATTTACCGCCACAAATTCAGCGTAACCGCCTGCTGCTCAACGCCGTGATGGCGGCGGGAGGCTTTAAAGGTATCACCAGCGAGTGGTGGCACTTTGAATTACCGGATGCCAAAACGTATCCGTTGTTGGAAGAGCGGTTCGGCTGCTATCCGCCGGTCAATGCCGCGTAATCATTGCACGTCTCTTATCACTTTTTGACAGAGCCAGGAGTTATCCGATGAGCAACACAGCAATCAACACGTTCCGCAAAAATACGAAAACACAGGTCGCCGGTGCCATTTTTCTCGCCTTGTCAGGCTTAAGTTTTACTGCGCAGGCCGCCGTACCGAAAGACATGCTGGTGATCGGCAAAGCGGCGGATCCGCAAACCCTGGATCCGGCGGTGACTATCGACAACAACGACTGGACGGTCACGTATCCGGCATATCAGCGTCTGGTGCAGTATAAAACCGAAGACGGCAAAGGCTCGACGCAGGTAGAAGGTGACCTCGCGGCAAGCTGGACTGCCTCGCCGGATCAACTGGTCTGGACGTTCAAACTCAAGCCAGGCGCAAAATTTGATGACGGTTCCGACGTCAATGCCGACGCGGTGAAATGGTCATTTGAGCGTCTGATGAAAATCGGTCAGGGCCCGTCTGAAGCCTTCCCGAAAGATATGACGGTCACCGTGGTCGATCCGATGACCGTCACCTTTACGCTGAAAACGCCGTTCGCACCATTCCTCTACACGCTGGCGAATGACGGCGCGGGCATCGTCAATCCGGCGATTGCCAAAGCCAACCCTGCCGATGAAGGCAAGGCGTGGCTGGCCGGTCATACTGCCGGTTCCGGTCCTTATAAGCTGGATCGCTGGCAGAAAGGCCAGCAACTGGTGCTGGTTCCCAATCCGCATTACAGCGGCGCGAAGCCTGCGTTCAAACGTGTGACCGTGAAAATTATCGGTGAAAGCGCCACCCGCCGTCTGCAACTGTCGCGCGGGGATCTGGATATTGCCGATTCCCTGCCGATGGATCAGCTGGCTGCGCTCAAGAAAGAAGACAAAGTCGCAGTTGAAGAATTCCCTTCATTGCGCGTGACGTATCTGTATCTCAATAACGCTAAAGCGCCAATGAATCAGGTGGATTTACGTCGTGCGATTTCTTCTGCCGTAGATTATCAGGGCATGGTGAAAGGTATTCTCGGCGGCAATGCCAAGCAAATGCGCGGCCCGATCCCGGACGGCATGTGGGGCTTTGACCCGACGGCGAAGCAATACACCTTAGATCTGACGCAGGCCAAAGCGGATCTCGAGAAAGTCAAAGACAAGCCACAAACGCTGGACTTCCTGTACTCCGATAACGACCCGAACTGGGAATCTATCGCGCTTGCCGTGCAGGCCAGCCTCGGCCAGGCCGGTATCAACGTGAAGCTGGAAAAACTGGCGAACGCCACCATGCGCGACCGCATCGGGCAGGGCGATTACGACATCTCGATTGGTAACTGGAGCCCGGATTTCGCCGATCCGTACATGTTCATGAACTACTGGTTCGAGTCCGACAAAAAAGGCCTGCCGGGTAACCGTTCGTTCTACTCCAATCCGGACGTTGACGCGTTGCTGAAAAAAGCCGTGTCAGTTACCGATCAGAAACAGCGTACTGACTATTATCAGCAGGCACAGAAAATCGTTATCGACGAAGCGGCGTACGTTTACCTTTTCCAGAAAAACTATCAGGTGGCAATGAACAAAGATGTGAAAGGCTTTGTTTTCAACCCGATGCTGGAACAAGTCTTCAACGTTGGCCAAATGCATAAGCAGTAACCGCAATATCATTCACGAAAACCCCTTTCAGGACCTGAGAGGGGTTTTACGGGGAAAATACTATGACTTTTTGGACTCTGATCCGACAAAGATGCTGGGGTTTAATACTGGTGATGGCGGGCGTCTGCGTCATCACTTTTATCATCTCGCATATGATCCCCGGTGACCCGGCTCGGTTGCTGGCGGGCGATCGCGCCAGTAATGAAATGGTCGAACATATCCGTGAGCAACTGGGGCTGAATCAGCCTTTATATGTGCAGTTTTTCCGGTACGTCAGTGATTTGCTGCACGGTGATTTGGGTACTTCGATCCGTACCGGCCGTCCGGTGCTGGAAGACCTGAAAGCGTTCTTCCCGGCGACGCTGGAACTGGCAATCAGCGCGCTGTTTCTGGCGATTGTGCTCGGTATTCCGCTGGGGGTGTTGTCGGCGGTTTATCGTAATAAATTCCCGGACCATCTGGTGCGTCTGCTCTCGGTGTTGGGGATTTCCACGCCTGCATTCTGGCTGGGCCTTGGCGTGATCATCCTGTTCTACGGTCATCTGAACCTGCTGCCGGGCGGCGGAAGGCTGGATGACTGGATGGATCCGCCCGCCAATATCACCGGCTTTTATGTGCTCGATTCCCTGCTGACCGGCAACTGGGACGCGTTCTGGAACAGCCTGCAACATCTGGCGATGCCTGCGCTGACGCTGGCGTTTGTGCATATGGGCATTGTGGCGCGACAAATTCGTTCGGCGATGCTTGAGCAACTGAGTGAGGATTACATCCGCACAGCGCGTGCCAACGGGCTTTCGCATTGGCGCGTCATTCTCAGCCACGCCTTGCCGAATGCGCTGATCCCGTCCGTGACCGTGCTCGGGCTGGCGATGGGCGATTTACTGTATGGCGCGGTGCTGACCGAAACCGTTTTTGCCTGGCCGGGCATGGGCGCATATGTGGTGAATTCCATTCAGGCGCTGGATTTTCCGGCAGTGATGGGCTTTGCGGTGGTGGTGTCGTTTGCGTACGTCATCGTCAATTTGTGTGTGGATTTACTGTATGTGTGGATCGATCCGCGCATTGGCCGTGAGGGGTGAGGCATGTCTGTGATTGAACCGGGCGTCAATAATCATCGGGCCGACATCGTGGCGCCGGACGTCAAACCGCGCTTCGCTAACTGGCGTCGCACATTTCATCTGCTGAGCCGCAGCCCGCTGACCATGCTCGGGCTGGCGATCATGCTGATTGTGTTGTTTATCATGATTTTCTCGCCGTGGCTGGTGCCGCACGATCCGAACGCTATCAGCCTCACCGACCGGTTACAGGCACCTTCCGCGCTGCACTGGTTTGGCACCGATGAAGTGGGGCGCGATTTGTTCAGCCGCGTGCTGATTGGCAGCCAGCAGTCGGTGGCGGCGGGGCTGGCGGTGGTGATTATCGCCGGCACGATTGGCTCGCTGCTGGGTTGTTTTTCCGGCGTGGTCGGCGGTGTGGTGGATGCGCTGATTATGCGCTGCATGGACATCATGCTGTCGGTGCCGTCGCTGGTATTAACGATGGCACTGGCCGCTGCGCTCGGGCCGAGTTTGTTTAATGCCATGCTGGCGATTGCCGTGGTGCGTATTCCGTTTTACGTGCGGCTGGCGCGCGGGCAGACGCTGATGCTGCGTCATCAGGCGTATATGCAAGCCACGCGGACATTCGGCGCGTCGCGCTGGCATCTGATCACCTGGCATGTTTTACGCAACGTTATGCCGCCGCTGGTGGTGCAGGCTTCGCTGGATATCGGTACCTCGATTCTGATGGCCGCAACGCTCGGTTTTATCGGCCTTGGCGCCCAGCAACCGACCGCAGAGTGGGGCGCGATGGTCTCCAACGGTCGTAATTATATTCTGGATCAGTGGTGGTATTCGGCGTTTCCGGGCGTGGCGATTTTAATTACCGCCACCGGTTTTAACCTGTTCGGCGACGGTCTGCGCGACCTGCTGGATCCAAAAAGCAGAGGCCGCTGAGATGACTGAACAAATACACACGCCGGTACTGGAAATCGACAATCTGCAACTGGTCTTTCCGGTTTACGGCGGCGAAGTGAAAGCCCTGAATCAGGTTTCGTTGTCAGTGAGCGCTGGCGAAATCGTCGGCGTGGTTGGCGAATCCGGTTCAGGTAAATCGGTCACGGCGATGATGGCGATGCGCCTGCTGCCACCCGACGGTTTCACCGTCACCGGCGGCGAATTACGGATGCTCGGCACCGACGTGGTGCACGCCAGTGAAGAGCAGATGCGCACCTTACGCGGCGCGCGCGTGGCGATGATCTTTCAGGAGCCGATGAACGCGCTGAACCCGACGCGCAAGATTGGTCGTCAGATGTGTGAAGTGATTTGTCTGCATCAGAAACTCAGCAAGGCGCAGGCGTGGCAAAAAGCCATCGGCTTGTTACAAGATATGCAGATTGCGGACGCCGAACAGGTGATGTCGCGCTATCCCTTCGAGCTTTCCGGCGGTATGCGCCAGCGCGTGTTGATCGCAATGGCGTTCTCCTGCGAGCCGGAACTGATTATCGCCGACGAGCCGACCACCGCGCTGGATGTCACGGTGCAGCGACAGGTTTTACGTTTGCTCCAGCGAAAAGCCCGCGCCAGTGGCACCGCCGTGTTATTTATCACCCACGATATGGCGGTGGTGTCGCAGCTTTGCGACCGGGTTTACGTGATGTATGCCGGGCATGTGATTGAAAGCGGCGACACACAGGACGTAATAGAAGCGCCGTCGCATCCGTATTCCATCGGTTTATTACAGGCGGCACCGGAAAACGGCGAGCCGCGCAGCCTGCTGAAAGCCATTCCCGGGACGGTACCCAATCTTGCAAAACTGCCGCAAGGCTGTGCGTTTCGCGGACGGTGTAATCATGCCGATGAACGATGTCTTGAAACACCGGTGCTGGCGCCAATGACGCAATTCCCGCACCAGTCCGTTGCCTGCTGGCATCCGCAGCGTCATGCCGGTGAAATCCGGGTCCAACCCGTTGAGGAGCTTTCCTGATGATTGATGAAGCGTTAGTCGAACTCCAGGATGTGCGGGTGCGTTTTCCGGTAAGTGTTAACTGGCGCGGCAAACCGACCGGTTATGTCCATGCGCTGAACGGGTTAGATCTCAATATTATCCGCGGCGAAACCTTAGGGATTGTCGGCGAATCCGGCTGCGGCAAAAGCACGCTGGCGCAGTTACTGATGGGTTTACAAAAGCCGAGCAGCGGCGAAATTCACCGCGCGCGCCACGACAATTCGTGGTTTGGTTCGGGCATGCAAATGGTGTTTCAGGATCCGCAATCGTCACTGGATCCGCGTCTGCCTGTCTGGCGGATTATCACCGAGCCGGTGTTTGTGCAAAAACACAACAGCAGCCGCGAGCGTCGCGAACTGGCCGCCACGCTGGCAGAGCAGGTGGGCATTCGCAAAGAATATCTCGACCGTCTGCCGCATGAATTCTCCGGCGGCCAGCGTCAGCGAATTTCCATCGCCCGCGCGCTATCTTCAGAGCCAGACATCATCGTGCTGGATGAACCGACCTCCGCGCTGGATATTTCGGTGCAGGCGCAAATCCTCAATCTGCTGGTGGAACTGCAACGTCAGCGCAATCTGACTTACGTGCTGATTTCCCACAACGTGTCCGTCGTGCGCCATATGAGCGACCGTGTGGCGGTGATGTATCTGGGGCAAATCGTCGAACTGGGCGCGGCGGAAAAAGTGTTGTCCGAACCGCAGCACCCGTACACCCGTTTGCTGCTCGATTCCGTTCCCCGCGCCGGACGTGCTCTGGATGAAGGGATCGTCGATAAGAAGGGCGAATTACCCAGTAACCGGAATCTGCCGATGGGCTGTTATTTTCGCGAACGCTGTCCGCTGGCCGGCGACGGCTGCCAGATGCCACAGGATCTTGTCTGCGGAGCAGGGGGGGTGGTGGCGCGATGTCATCGGGTTATGCCGGAGCGGGCATAAAGGCGCTTTTTTAATTTTAAGGTCAAAACCGTGGGTGGCAACCCACAGTTTTGACCTTAAGGCCGGCACCCCACGCCCCCCGACCTTATGATCGGTTCGCATCACCGGCGATGCAAAATATCCATAGTTTTATCCCACTCAAACGGCTCCAGATCCGAATACCGGATCCCCTTCGCTGCCATTGCATCCACCAGCCCTTGCTGGGCGAGCACCGTGCCGGAACTCATATTCGGCGCGACGCCTACATCCGCGAGCGTTTTCACCACTTCGCGCATTTCCTCGGCGCGGCGTTTGCCATGTTCTGCAATCCGGCTGATGAGATAGTGCGGCAACTGTGCGTCCCAGCCGAGTGACGGAAAACTGGCGTGCAGTGAGGCCAGTACTTCTTTTTCGACGCCGTACTGGCGCGCGGCGCTCAGGCATTCGGCGGTCAGGGCTTCGAGGCCTTTGATCATCACGCTGCGGCACATTTTGATGGCGGAGGCTTCACCGACAGTTGTGCTGTGAACTTTGGGGTTAAATCCATTTTCATTCAGCCATTCGCTGATGGCGTAAACCTGTGCGCCGCCCAGCAGCAACGGAGTTTTCAGACGGGCAGGGGGATAGGGCGCCATTACTGCGACGTCGAGATAATTGCCGCCAGCCTGTTCAATTAACGCCATTGCCTCGCGTTTGGTGTGCGGCGAAACGGAATTCAGATCAAGAAAAAACTGTCCGGGTGCGAGGTGGCGGGCAACGGAACCGGCAACATTCAGCGCTTCGGCGGCGGTCACGGCCGAGAATATGATCTGACTGTTTTTTACGGCGTCTTCCAAAGACGGCGCAAAGTGCACCCCGGCGTCGCGGGCGCGCTGCCGGATAACGGCTGAATCCGTCTGCTTATCAAACGCCACAATATCCAGCGACGGATTTTGGTTCTTTAAATCCGTAGCCAGAATGGTGCCGACCTCGCCGAGGCCAATCAGGGTAACGCGGGTCACGTTATTCATGGGGGATCTCCTGATGTCCGTCCCAGACGCTGGCGGGGACGGCGACGCGGCCTTCAAAAATCAGCCGTGCGGTGCGTAACAGGGCGCACCCTTTAAGGCGTTGTGCGCCGGTCTGTGTCGGATCGAGTTGTAATTCCACGCTGAATTCGCCGGTCGGATGTTCGACGCTGATTAACGGCGTGTCGCCGGAGGGCGCGTGCGCCAGGCCTTCGGTGATGCTGCCGGGGATCAGGCAGGCGCTGGCAACGCTGACCGCGCCGAGGACACCAATCGAGGCGTGGCAGCGGTGCGGAATAAATGTCCGGCTGGAGATGGCACCGCCGTTTCGCGGTTCAGCGATCAATGTCATTTTCGGCACGGTACGCTGCGTGACATCGCCGAGATTCATTTTCGGACCGGCCTGCAAGCGTATCGATTCGAGACGCATTTTCAGCTCCGTATCGGCATCCAGCTGTTCGCGGGTTTCATAGCCACTGCGCCCGAAATCGGCGGCGCGCAGCAGGATCACCGGCATACCGTTGTCGATGCAGGTCACGTCGATGCCATCAAACTTATCGCGCGCATTGCCTGTCGGCAGTAACGCGCCGCAGCTGGAACCGGCGATATCGGCAAATTCCACGCTGATTTTGGCCGCAGTGCCCGGCACGCCATCGATGCGTAAATCACCCTGATAGCAAACCTGGCCGTCTTTGACCGACACATACGCAGTCGCAAGTTGTCCGGTATTCTCCATAAAGATGCGCACCGGCGTGATGCCTTCGACCGTGCTGACAAGATCCCGCTCGAGAGCGAACGGGCCGACGGCGGCCAGAATATTGCCGCAGTTTTGTCCGTAATCCACCACCGCTTTATCGACATTCACCTGAGCAAAAAGGTAATCGACGTCGGCATCCGGGCGCGCGGAAGGGCGCACAATCGCCACTTTGCTGGTCAGCGGATCCGCGCCGCCGAGCCCATCAATCTGGCGCGGATCGGGGGATCCCATTACCGCCAGCAGCACGCGGTCGCGTAGCTTTTCATTTCGCGGCAAATCAGCCGCCAGAAAAAATGCGCCTTTCGAGGTGCCGCCGCGCATCAGCAGGCAGGGAATTCGGGTCTGCGGCATATCGGCTCCTCAGCGCTTTCCGGCTTGTTCTAATTCTTCAGTGGAATCAAAATATTTCAGGCCTTTTTCCGCCAGACGAGGGCGCATGTTGTAGATATCCAGCCCGAGTTCTCCGTCAGCCATTCGCGCCCGTTTGCTCTCTTCCAGCGCTTCCCGTTCACGGCTGGCCTGCACAACCTGTGCGACTTCTTCACGACGTACAACCACCACGCCGTCGTCATCGGCCACGATGGCATCACCCGGATATACCAGCTGTCCGGCACAAACTACCGGCACGTTAACCGACCCGAGTGTCTCCTTGATGGTGCCTTGCGCATGAACCGCCCGCGACCAGACGCGGAATCCCATATCTCGCAGCGTTTTGGTATCACGAACACCCAGATCTGCCACCAGCCCAACCACGCCGCGCGCTTTCAGCGACGTTGCCAGCAAATCGCCGAAAAAGCCGTCAGAACACGGCGATGTCGGAGCAACCACCAGAATGTCGCCCGGCTGACATTGTTCGACGGCAACGTGGAACATCCAGTTATCACCCGGCGCAGTGAGCACGGTGATGGTGCTGCCGGAAATCGCACAATCCTGCTGAATCGGACGAATGCCCGCATCCAGCAAACCTTTGCGACCCTGTGCTTCATGCACCGTCGCCACGCCAAAGGCGGCAAGTGTGGTCACGTCCGTTTTATTTGCCCGTGGAATATGGCGTACCACGACGCCTTTTTTGCCGACCAGACTCATGCTAAATCCTCCGTCACACGCGGGAAGATGCTCTGATAACCCTCGCCGTAAACGATGTTCTTGGTGCTGGTGATCCCGACATTACGTTTTGCCTGCACGCCGCGCTGCTGGGCGACGCGGGTGTAGTATTCCCACAAATGTTCCTGACCGGCCATGCACTGAATAGCCTGATATTTCTTGTCCCAGACATCAGTGATATCGAGCAGCACGTCGGGTTTCCACTCGCATTGTTCCGGCTGATGCGGCTCAAAGCAGTAAACCGGTGGCGCGCCGACGATGGTTTCGCCCGGCTTATAGCCTTCTGCCTGCGCGATAATCCGCGCTTCCTGCGCCAGATGCGTCGCCATCGGATGGTCATAGTTGTACGGGTCTTTCAGGGAATGCGTCAGCACGAAATGCGGCTGTACGCGGCGGTAAACATCGGCCAGACGGAACAGCGATTCTTTGTCGGCACGCAGCGGATAATCGCCCATATCAAAGAACTCAACGGTGGCGCCCAGAATTTCAGCGGCCGCCATCGCTTCATCGCGACGCGATGCTTTCACGATTTCTTCGGTCATATTGCCTTTACGCCACAGTTTGGCGGATTCGCCACGCTCGCCGAACGACAGGCAAACGATGTGGACGGCATAACCGGCCTGGGTATGTTTGGCGATGGCGCCGCCCGCGCGCCAGACGAAATCGGCGGAGTGGGCGCTGACGACTAATGCGCTTTTAGAATCATCTTTTTTTGGCTGAGTCATGAGGGTGTCCTTGGTTTTATTGTTCTCAAAATGTCTGAGTTCCATGCTGTCAGCCTGCGCCCGTGACGGGTAATTCATTTGATTGCAGGGGGTATGCGTTTTATTTATATTGCAGGGGGGCGTCACGTAAAAAAACCAGAAAGGAGAAGGGGATGGCAGAGACTGAGATGCTGAGTAACCTGATGCAAATACGGGCATTTTGTCAGGTTGTCGATCAGGGAAGTGTATCCCGCGCGGCTGATGAGCTTTACCGCACGCAGTCGGCGGTCACGCGGGCGATACGTGATCTGGAACAGGCGCTTGATGTCCCGCTGTTTGAACGTCACGCCAACGGCATGTTACTGACCGATTTCGGAAAATGCGTGCTGCCGCGTGCGCGGCGGGCGATTGCCGAACTGCGTCAGATCCCTTCGCAGCTGGCGAAATTACAGGGCAAAAGCGGGCAACGGCGCGGTGACACTGAACCGTTGTATTTGTTTAACGTCCGGCGTCTGCAAATTTTTATCTCCCTGTGCAAAACACGGCATATGCAGACGGTCGCTACTTTGCTGGGTCTTAGCCAGCCTGCGGTCAGCGCCGCGCTGAAAGTGCTGGAAAACGGTGCCGGTCTGGCGCTGCTTGAGCGCACGCCGCACGGCATGATGCCTTCGCTGGCCGGGCAGGATATCGTGCCGAACCTGCGTCGTGCGCTCAACGAACTGCGCCATATTCCGGCGGATATCGCCGCGCGTCGCGGTGTGCTGGAAGGAACAGTGCAGGTCGGGGCGCTGCCGCTGGGTCGCACACGGTTATTGCCGCAGGCGATTATCGGCCTGACGCAACGCTACAGCGGTGTGAAAGTCGTGACTAACGAAAGTGCGTTCAGCGCATTGGCCTCTGAATTGCGTTCAGGTGAAGTGGATTTCATTTTTGGCGCGCTGCGATCCAGTGATTATGCGGCGGATATGGCGACGGAAACCCTGTTCACCGAAAGCATGGTGATTCTGGCAAGAAAAGGGCATCCATTGCTGAGCGGTACCCTTACGCAGGCGCATCTGCGCGAGGCGCGATGGGTGCTACCGCGCGCCGAAACGCCCGCCCGACGCCTGCTGGATAACAGTTTTGCCGCAATGAATATACCACCGCCCGATCCGGTAGTGGAAAGCGGGGATCTGGGAATTGTGCGCGGTCTGTTACTCGGTTCCGATATGCTGGCGGCAGTATCAGCCCGCCAGCTGGAGCACGAGCTGGGATCCGGAGAACTGGTCAAACTGCCGCTGGATCTGACCGACACGCACCGCGCCATCGGGCTGACATTCCGCGCCGGGAGTTTGTTGTCACCCGCCGCCGAGGCGCTGGTAGCGGAGATCAGAAAGCTTTGCAGCTAAATCATTTTTTCAGATTCACCACAGCCTGTCTGATCGCATATTCATAACCCTGAATGCCGAAACCGCAGATCACGCCGACGGAGACGTCGGAGAGAAATGAGTGATGGCGGAAGGTGTCGCGTTTATGCACGTTGGTGATGTGCACTTCGTACAGCGGCAGGCTGACGGCAGTCACGGCATCGCGGATGGCGACGGAGGTGTGCGTCCAGGCGGCGGCGTTCAGGATCATCGCGTCCACCGTTCCCCGACAGGCCTGAATGCGGTCAATCAGGTCACCTTCGTGATTCGTCTGGAAGAATTCGATAGTCGCGCCACAGCTTTCGCCGGTCTGATGACACAGCTTTTCGATGGTCGCCAGCGTGTCGTGACCGTAGGTTTCCGGTTCACGGGTGCCGAGCAGATTGAGATTCGGGCCGTTAAAGACGGCGATTTTATAATTCATTGTCCTTCCTTTCTTCAGTAATCGGTAAATCCAAACAATGCTTTCGGCGTCTGCCACAAAATCTGCTGACGGGTTTTTTCATCAGGGAATAATTGGTCCACCAGCATCAGCAACGTGCCGAGATCCATCCGGTGTTCTGCCCGCAGGAACGGCCAGTCGGAACCCCACATGCAGTGCTCTGCGCCAAAGGCATCGAGCAGGGCGTGCTGATAGGCGTGTCCGTCCTGATAAGGAAAAGGCTGACGACTGAATTTCGCCAGGCCCGACAGTTTGACCCAGGTTCTTTGCGTGTCGGCCAGGCCGAGAAGTGCCTGAAACGCCGGTTGTCGCAGACCTTGCGTGACATCCGGACGTCCGGAGTGATCAATCAGCAGCCGCGTTTTATTGCGGTTGATCAGCGGCAACAGCGCCAGCAGCTGATCGTTCTGTACCTGGATAGCAGCGAACAGTTCCAGTTCGGCAAGACGCCCCATCAGTTTGTCGAGATACAAAAACGGCTCCGTGCCGAGCATCGCCACGTTCATGGCAATGCCGACCACACCGGCCTGTTTCAGACTGGCGAGCCGCTCAATGCTGATATCAAAGGGCACCACGGCAATACCTTTAAAGCGTCCGTTGCCTTTTTCCAGCGCATCCAGCAGACAGGTACTGTCGGTGTTGTAACCTGACGTCGGGCCGACAATCAGCGAGTGGCGGATGTTGTACGCCTGCATCACGGCGCGGTAATAATCGGTGGTGCCAATCTCGTGCCCTTCCGGACGATAAGGTGTGTCCGGAAGGTACGGGAAGCGCGCCGGATCAAACACGTGGTGATGTGTGTCGATCTTGGGTTGCTCAAAAATCGTCATGCTTTCGCTTTACCTGCTACTGAATAGAGAACTTGTTGATTGCGGGTTTTCTGGAATTCTTCCAGCGTTTCGCCGCGCATCGCGGAATAAATATGTAAGTTGGAAACGCCGACTACCGCGCCGAGTTTTTCCAGCAGGAAGAAGCTGACGCCGTAATGGATCATGCCGCGCCAGTCGAGTTCCCGCAGCAGCTTTTGTTCTTCGTCTGTCAGTTTGTTTTCAGCCAACATCGCCTGCTGATCGGTAAGGAAACGCTCGCGCCACGCGGGCTGGATCAGACGGTGCAGGAACCGGTTAATGCGCAGCGCTTTCAGGCTGCGTGCCTGCGTGAACGGATAGGTGCCCGGCAGCTTTTCGACGCCTGCCATCTGCTGCGCGATTTTGTCACGCTGGCGCTGCTGCACGTCATACGGCGCTTCACGGGACTGATTCTCAAGAATAAGCGTGGCGATACCGGTCATCGACGGCAGATAATAGGCCTGATGCAGTTTCTTCACATTGGCGGATAACGCGCCGCGCATCACCAGCCACATAATCACTTCCGCGCCTTCCATACCACCCTGCGTGGCGAATTCGGCCAGCGTCATTTCGGTCAGACGTTCCGGGTCGTTGACTATCATATCGACGAACTGCTCATCCCAGTCGGGATTGTTAAAGCCACAACGCTCGCCATGAACCTGATGCGAAACGCCACCGGTGGCGACAATCGCCACGTTTAAGTCTTCCGGGAAACTTTCAATCGCACGACGCAGCGCCTGACCGAGTTTGTAACAGCGGCGCGCGGTCGGAATAGGGAACTGCAACACGCCGATTTGTAGCGGGACGATTTGCGTCGGCCAGCCGCCTTCATGCGGGAGCAGGGCAGAAAGCGGGGAGAACAGACCGTGATCCAATGGCTTGTCCTGGAAGAATGACATATCAAATTCGTCCGCCATCAGGCTGGCACCAATATGCTGCGACAGCGCCGCATGGCCTTTCACCGCAGGCAGATCGCGCGGACCACCGCCTTCGTCAGCGACTTCATATTTTTCGTCGATACCCAGCGTAAACGCGGAATAGTGATCGAAGAAAAACGACGTCACGTGGTCATTGAAAATGTAGACCAGCACGTCAGGTTTTTTGTCATCCAGCCACTTTTGCATCGGCGTAAAGCTTTCGAAAATAGGCGCCCAGGCGCTCTCTTCCTGCTTGTTATGGTCAACCGCAAAACCGATGGTCGGGGTATGTGAAACTGCTAAACCACCTATGATTTTCGCCATCTTAAATCCTCAATACTTTTTGTAGGGTAACCGCGGCGCGAAAGTCATGCCGCCTTCTTTATGTAAATGATTATGTTAATGATTACTGTTCTAATTATAAGGTGGCTAATCCAGAGATTAGCGGATATTCATGGTGCGTGACAACTCCGGGATGTCAGTAATATCAACGCCTTTGATCATCTCGGCCGGGTGCGCCGCGCGGTGTAAAAGAATGCTCAGACCTGCCAGCAATGCAGGCAGCGCCAGAATAATAAAGATCATGTTTTGACCGGAGAAAACGCCCAGCAGGACGCCGCCCATCGAAGAACTGATAATGGCGCCGCTTCGCCCGATGCCGTGCATCCAGCAGACGCCGGTGGCACGCATTTCAGTCGGATAGAAGGCCGGAGAAAATGCCTGCAAACCGGTTTGTGCGCCGTTAATACACACGCCGCTGATGAACACCAGCAGAGCCAGAATATCCGGGCCGAAGTTGCCGATGCCCTGCGATAACAGGCTGACTACGCCCATCATGTAAAAACCGGCGATGACGCGTTTGGCAATAAACCGGTCCATCAGGCCGCCGACCATCAGGCCGCCGAAAGTGCCGCCCAGCTGGAAAAGACCGGCAACAATCGCTGCTCGTTCCAGAGAGAATCCTCCATTTCGCATGATGGTCGGCAGCCACCCATTGAGCAGATAAATCACGAACAGCCCCATGAAATACGTGACCCACAATACGATGGTGCCTTTGGCGTAGCCGTTGGTGAACAGCTGGAACACTTTGGCTTTTTTCTGAATAACCGGCGCTTTCAGCACGAACCTGGTGCCTTCACTGAATACGCCACCGGCGCGGGTCAGCACTTTGGCGATTTTCTCTTTCGCCACTTTACGTACCACCATATACATGGCGGATTCTGGCAGGATCCACAGCAGCAAAGGCAGCATCAGCAGCGGCACAATCCCGCCTGCGAAAATCACTGCTTTCCAGCCAAAATGTGGCAGTAAGCCAGCGGCAACAAAACCACCCGCGCCTGAACCCACGTTAAAGCCACTGTACATGACGGTTATCATCAGGCTTCGGCGGCGTTCTGGCATATATTCCGACACCAGCGTCACGGTATTGGGCATCACCGCGCCTAAACCGAGCCCGGTGAGAAAGCGCAGGAGAGCCATTTCCATCGGCGTGCGGGCAAAAGTGCTCAGCAGGCTGAACAAGGCGAAGCAGAGGATTGACCACATCAGCACACGTTTGCGCCCGAAGCGGTCTGCGTTTGGTCCGGCGATCAGCGCACCAATGGCCACGCCAAACATGGCTGCGCCCAAGATCGGCCCCATTTCCGCGCGGCTGATGCCCCAGTCTTCTATAAGGGCCGGGGCGATAAAGCCCATCACGGCGGCGTCATATCCGTCGAACATGATGATGATGAAACACAGGGATAAAACCACCCACTGATATTTCGATATCGGGCGTTCGTCTATCCACGTTTTCACGTCCACGATGGTGTTGTTGCTCATAGGGTACGCTCTCTGTTTTTTTTATTAATATGTGATCGGATTAAAACTTTGAAGAAAATTTCACTGACCGGCGGAGCATAGAAAACGGCAGTGAGGGTGTTTTATTGTGATTATTTTATTTATTAAACAATGAGTTGATTTATCATTGTTGTGCTTCCTGATAACCAACTTAGGGGCTGTAAAGCGTGCTGTCTGCCATAAAATGATTATGCGGGTATGAGTTTTGTTTATGAGACGTGTTTAAAATTACGGCAGGCGGGCTGCCGTATTCAAAAAGAGGTTCGGGAAGAGGAAGGGACAAAGCTGTGAGAAGGCGAACGGGTTATGCCGTCATATCCCGGAAACAGTCGTTATCGAGGGTGATTGTGGCGATTTTCTGCACCGGGCCGCGCATGTTGACCTGAAAATCGCCGCTGAAACTGATGGCAAGTGTCCCGCCCGGCATATGTACCGTGACATTGTCATCCACCAGTCCGAGTTTGCGCATCGCACTGGCCGCGGCGCAGCTGCTGCTGCCAGAGGCCAGCGTGTAACCGGCACCGCGTTCCCAGATGCCGATACGGATGTTGTTTCTGTCCAGCACCTGAGCGAACTGCACGTTGGTGCGTTTCGGGAAAATCGCCAGCGTTTCTATTTCTGAACCCAGCTGTTTTACCCGATCCAAATCCAGTTTATCCACGCGGATCACGCAGTGCGGATTGCCCATCGACACCAGCGTCGCACTGAAATGATGTCCGCCCGCCACCAGTGGCAGCGCAAGGGCTTCGTCACCTTCAACAGTGGCCGGTAAAGCGGCGGGTGAGAATTTTGCCTGTCCCATATCCACGATCACCTGATGCGCCCCTTCGGTGACTTCACAGCGCACCTGCCCGCCCAAAGTATTCACCTGAAACGGCTCATGCGTCACGCGGCCAATATCAAACAGATAACGGGCGTAAATGCGCAGGCCGTTGCCGCTTTTCTCGGCCTCGGAACCGTCAGGATTAATAATGCGCAGTGAAGGAATGTCCGCGTCATCATTGTCGATAAGCAAACCGTCAGAGCCGATGCCGTAATGACGATCGCAAATACGCTGAATTTGCGCGTGACTGAGCAGGGCGGCAACGCTCTGATGGCAGACCAGATAATCGTTACCCAGACCGTGATAGCGGTGAAAAATCATGTTGGCACTTCCTCTGGCAAATACTGCAAATTCATAATTGATGTGAATAGCTTTAATAGGAAATCTTGCCTGTTTCAATAGCGCCACGTAAATTCAAAATAATCAGTGAGAAAATGCTCCGCTGATCTCCGTAAGATCCCGCCATAAACAAGGAGTTACTGATGGAAGCTTTTACCGTTCCTGTGGCCGTTCCGCCGCTGGCTGTCGCCACACCACGCCTGATTTTACGTCAGTGGCAGGAAAGCGACGCTGAGCCTTTTGCCGCGATGGTCGCCGATCCGCAGGTGATGGAGTTTTTCCCGTCGACGATGACCCGCGAGAAAAGTGACGAAATGCGAACCCGTTGCCGGGATATGTTGACCGAACGCGGATGGGGGATCTGGGCGGTTGAGTTGCGTGAAACCGGCGAGTTTATTGGCTTTGTCGGGCTGCATACACCGGGCTATGACCTGCCGTTCACTCCTTGCGTGGAAATTGCCTGGCGATTAAAAAAGGATGCCTGGGGAAAAGGTTACTGCACCGAAGCCGCCCGCGCTGTTCTGGACGCAGGATTTAATCAGCTGGGACTGAAGGAGATCGTAGCTTATACCGCGCTGCCGAATGTGCGCTCTGAGGCGGTGATGAAAAAGCTGGGCATGGTGTGCAGTCCGAAAGAGAACTTCATGCATCCGATGCTGGAAGAAGGACACTGGCTGCGGGAACATTGCTTGTATCGTTTGCCGCGTCCGTGAACGAAATACTGCTCCCCCTTTTCAGAGGGAGCAGTGTGTTTTCAGCAAGGACATTTGCCCATTTTCCCGCCTTCGCTCGGGAATCTTGCCTCCAGACAACGGCGGTGGAATTCCCGCTCCGTCATCGGGGTGCTGTCAGGATGCCGAACCTGCATATGACGGACATAATTCTGGTAATCCTGCACGCCGACCATCAGCCGGAAGCTCTGCGCCGTGCGCTTTATGGCCAGTTTCAGCCAGTCAGCGACGTTATGCGGCTTCGGTTGCGGCACAAATAACGGCTGACAGCGCGTCACCTGAAATGCCGCTAAGCGTGGCGTCTTAAATAATGCGCGTGATTCAGACATGGCGTGCCTCGCGACGGTTAACGACAGCAGTTTCATGCACCGTTGGCGTAGCAGATTTCAGCGCCCGGCGGATTACGAAGAAGGCGGAAATCAGCATCGTTACCGCCACCAGCATGAAGAAACCACACAGGATGGCGTTGATCTGATTGTTCAGCACGATGGTATGCATATCCGCCAGCGTTTTCGCCGGTTTGATGATTTCGCCACTGTCGATTCCGGCACTGAATTTCTTCGCCTGTGCCAGGAAACCAATAGACGGTTTTTCGTGGAAAATCTTCTGCCAGCCTGCGGTCATCGAGGTGATGAACAGCCAGATAGTCGGCAAAATAGTCACCCACGCATAGCGCTGTTTCTTCATTTTAAACAGCACAACTGTACCCAGAATCAGCGCCATTGAGGCCAGCATCTGGTTACCGATACCGAACAGCGGCCACAGGGTATTGATGCCGCCGAGCGGATCCACCACGCCCTGATACACGAAGAAACCCCAGCCTGCGACCGCGACCGTAGTCCCGGCAAATGTGCCGATCCAGGAACGGTTATTCGCCAGCGACGGAACGGCGACGCCGACCAGATCCTGCACCATAAAACGGCAGGCGCGGGTACCGGCATCCACGGCGGTCAGAATGAATAAGGCTTCAAACAGGATGGCGAAGTGGTACCAGAACGCCATCATCGCGCGGCTGTTGAACACGTCGGTGATGATGTGCGCCATGCCGACCGCAAAGGTCGGTGCGCCACCCGCGCGGGAAAGAATCGACTGCTCGCCGACGTCTTTGGCGATTTGCGTCAGAATGTCCGGCGTGATGACAAAGCCCCAGCCATTAATCACCTGCGACGCACTTTCCACCGTGGTGCCAATCAGCGCCGCCGGTGAGTTCATCGCGAAGTACACGCCGGGATCGATAACCGATGCGCAAATCAGCGCCATGATGGCGACAAAAGATTCCATCAGCATTGCGCCGTAACCGATAAAGCGGATGTGGCTTTCACGTTCAATCAGTTTCGGCGTGGTGCCGCTCGAAACCAGCGCATGGAAACCGGAAATCGAACCGCAGGCAATGGTGATAAAAAGGAACGGGAACAGGCTGCCGGAGAACACCGGACCGCTGCCGTCGATAAAGCGCGAGACTGCCGGCATTTTCATTTCCGGCATGGCGAAGACGATACCGACTGCCAGACCGGCAATCACGCCGATTTTCAGAAACGTAGACAGATAATCACGCGGTGCCAGCAGGAGCCAGACCGGCAACACCGAAGCAATAAAGCCGTAAATCACCAGCACCCAGGTGAGCGTGGTGCCGTGCAGCGTAAAGAACGGGCCCCAGTAAGGATCCGCCGCCACGTTACCGCCGTATACAATGGCCAGCATCATCAGCACGAAGCCAATTACCGACACTTCTGCGATTTTGCCCGGACGCAGAAAACGCATGTAGATGCCCATAAACAGGGCGATTGGGATAGTTGCCGCGATGGTGAACAGACCCCACGGGCTGTCGGCCAGTGCTTTAACCACCACCAGCGCCAGCGCGGACAAAATAATAATCATCACGCCGAGCGCGCCAAGCATGGTGATCACCCCGGCAAAATCGCCCAGTTCCTGCTTGGCCATTTCACCTAATGAGCGCCCGTCGCGACGGGTAGAAATGAACAGGATCAGGAAGTCCTGCACCGCACCGGCCAGCATCACGCCAACTAAAATCCAGATAGTGCCCGGCAGGAATCCCATTTGCGCGGCAAGGATCGGGCCGACCAGCGGACCGGCTCCGGCGATGGCCGCAAAATGGTGCCCGAATAACACCCATTTGTTGGTCGGTACGTAATCCAGCCCGTCGTTGTGACGCTCTGCCGGGGTCATGCGTTTGTCATCGAGTTCAAAGACTTTTTCAGCGATAAACAAGCTGTAAAAACGGTAGGCAATGCTGTAACAGGCAATAGCGGCGACCACCAGCCAGAGCGCGTTGACGTGTTCGCCCCGGCTCAGGGCAAGCATTCCAAAGGCAAAAGCCCCTATTAACGCCACCACCAGCCAGGTTATCCCGGACTTGACGCTTTTCATGATGTACAACTCCTTTTAGTGGTCCCGCGAATTGCGAGCCACTTTTTTGTGAGAGTGTGATGTAGGGAGGTAAGGGTCGGTGTACAGAATGTACGTTGCGACTATGTTAAATTGCTGTTTAAAAATAATGTGTTTAAACAGAAAAGTTTGAAGTTAAGAATGAAAATGTGATGAGGCTGGCGCTTTGAACAGAGAAGACTGGTCTGATGACATCAAAGTTGTGAGAGCCAGTCACTCTGCGCGGGTGGGCTGGATATTTTGCACGACGTTTTCCCGGGATTTGCCGGAGCAAAGCGCAATCCCTGCTGCAATCAGTAACGTACTGACCAGATGAAAGGCGTGCAGCGGGATATTGAGAAACAGAATACTCAGCGCGCCGCCGCTCAGCGGGATCAGGTGCGAGTAAATTTCGCCCCGCGTGGCACCAATCACCTGAATGCCTTTGTTCCAGAGCAAATAAGAAAGCCAGGAAGGAAAAATCACCAGATAGGCTAAACCGGCCAGAAAACTGCCGCTGAAATAGGCGTGCAGTTGCTGATGAAGGTCGGATACCGACATGAATCCGGCAAAACTGAAAGCCAGCACCGGCAGCAAAATCAGGGCGCCGAGTGCCGCGCTGACGGCAACGAAAGCATTGCCGCCGACGCTTTTCGGTTTGGTGCGCAGGAATGCGCAGTAAAGCGCCCAGCTGATGGCGGAACCCATCGTCCAGACATCACCGCGGTTGAGGTTTTTCAACGTTTCTACATGCAGTAAATCGCCCTGCATCACCAGCCAGACCACGCCGAAAGAGCTTAAAACCACGCCGGTAATATTGCGCGATGAAATCTTCTCTTTGAAAATAAACTTATTAATCAGCAGCACCAGCGCCGGGGTGGTGGATAAATAAATGGCTGCATTTAAAGACGACGTATATTGCAGGCCAATGTAGAGCGTGAGAGGAAATAATACCTGTCCGCACAGCGCCAGAAAAAGAATGGTCCCTTTCGCTTTCTTCATTTCCGGCCATTGTTTTTTCACCTGCGGTAAATAAAGCGTGAGCAACAGCAAGGCGGTCAGCATCCAGCGGGCTTCGGAAAGCATAATCGGGTCGGCCTGCGTCACCAGAAAATGTCCAACAACATAGTTTCCGCCCCAGAAACAGGCGGCCAGGGTCAAAAATAAATAAGGCATAAGTTTTACCAAAAGTAGTGTCTGTGTCGATATCGGTTTTATGCATGCCAGAATCAATAACAGACGGGTTAAGTACGCTAAAATGGTAAAACGCCACATACAGCAAATCTAATTCAAAGTTTTCATCGGGAGGTATAGTTTAAAACTATGAAATTCACCCTGCGGCAACTGAAATTTTTCATTGCGTTAGCACAGACGCAACAGATATCGAAGGCCGCGTCTCGCTGCAATATTTCGCAGTCTTCGATGACCGTCGCGATGCGTAATCTCGAAGAGTCGGTGAATAACGCGCTGTTTTTGCGCCATGCAAAAGGTGTCACCCTGACGGCCGCCGGAGAGCGCTTTTTGCATCATGCGCGGAAAATTATCAATGACAGCCAGCTCGCCATTGACGATTTGCTTTATCAGCCGCAGCTGGCGAAAGGCACCGTGAACATTGGTGTGGCAAAAACGCTTTCGGCGTATTTACTGCCCGCCATCATTACTGAAGTGGAACAGCATTTTCCGCTGATGACCCTCAATTTCATCGAAGCCGATGCGGCGCAGCTGATTGCTGCTTTAAGGCGGCGGGAAACCGATTTTTGCCTGTTGCTGACCTCGAATATTGCCCGTGAAAACGACCTGAAAATCGAAACGTTTATTCGCTCCCCGCGAAGACTGTGGATTGCGCAAGGGCATCCGTTGCTCAGTCAGCCGGTTATCCATCTGGCTGATATCGCCAGCCTGCCTTTTCTGCTGCTCGACACTGACGATTATCCCGACGTCATCCGGGATCACTGGCAAACGCACGGCGGTCAGCCGAATGTGACGTTTACCACCACATCGTTCGAAACAGTGCGCAGCATGGTGGCGAAAGGCCGCGGCGTGACTATTTTGTCAGATCTGGTTTATCGGCCATGGTCGCTGGATGGATTGCGGGTGATGCGGCGAACGGTGGAAGACAGCCTGACGTATATGGACGTGGGCGCGGTAATTTCCGAAACGCGGGTACTTTCGGAACCTGCCGCCGTGGTGCTGGATTATTTGCGCGTCCTGATCACCCGTCATGGCGAAGACGCCTGAGGAGATAAGGCAAAAAAAAACCGGCCTGTATGGGGCCGGTTTGTCGATGTCAGGTCAGATATTATTCAGCAGTAGCGGGTTTATCCTGGCCTGGTTTGTGATCACGCATCTGTTCCATTTTGGCAGCGCGTTTCTGATAGTTCTCGTTGAACTGTTTTTTCTGCTCAGGTGTCAGCAGGTTATACATTTTGTTCTCAGCACGGGCGCGGTCGAGCATGCGGTCGGACTGTGCTTTGGTGATGGTATCAATCTGCGATTTCACTTTAGCTTCATCGAAGCTGTCGGAAGCCACCAGGCTGTGCATCTGATCCATCTGCGCTTTCATTGCTGCACGGTCAGGACGCGCGCCGCTGTCTTTCATGATTTCTTTCATCTGAGTTTTCTGCTGCTCAGTCAGGTTCAGACCGGCAAACGGGCTCATATGATGCGGGCCTTTATGATGCATCATTTTGCCGTGTGGCGCGGTGGTGGCGTCAGTTGCCGGAGCAGCGGTTGTTTCAGCAGCAAACGCGAAAGAAGCAGAGCTCAGAGCCAGAGTTGAAGCCACAATCATTGCGGTAAGTTTACGCATAATTAAATTCCTCATTGAATATTCAGGCACGTCGCCCGTTTTGTTTCGACGTAAACAAGTCTACTCATTCCAATGAATAGTAATGCGAGGAAGATGTAAAAGAGTGAAAGCCAAAGTGTCATTTTTCCGGCAATCGTGGAGAAATTGTTTAGAAAGCGTAAGGTTGCGCGAACAGGCATGAACGGGAGTTCAGATAAATCTGAGTAATGCGGTGTATTGACACATTAACATGGTGAATGTTTCGCCGCCAGACCTCTCTGGTAAACATTGATTGCTGTTGATGAGCAGTTTACTTCGCAGGACAGGGCCAAAAGCAGGCATAATAGTTATCATTTTATAAACATACTCTATAACAGTGTAGATGAATTATGGCTGAATCCCGTTATGAAACGCTGGCGCGTACTTTACGCAGGCAAATAGAGACACAGGTCTGGCTGCCCGGCGACCGTCTGCCTTCGTTACGTGATACCTGTAAACAGTCCGGCCTGAGTCTGATGACGGTATTGCAGGCTTATCAGCTGCTGGAAAGTCAGGGAGTGATTGTCGCACGACCTCAATCCGGTTATTACGTGGCGGCAGGCATTCATCGACCGGTGCGCCATTCTCCCGACGAGCGTTTGCATGCCGCCGAACAGGTTGACGTCAACGACGCCATTTTCGATATCCTCAAGGCCGGACAAGACCCCTCCGTAGTGCCTCTCGGTTCCGCGTTTCCCGATCCGACACTTTTTCCGCAACCGCGACTGGGGCGATCCCTTGCCAGCGCCGTCCGCCGGATGTCGCCGCACAGTGCTATTGCTAATCTGCCGCCGGGCAATGAAGAACTGCGCCGCAGCATTGCGCAGCGTTACGCGCAAAACGGCATTGAAGTCGCACCCGATGAAATTGTGATTACGTCGGGTGCGATGGAATCCCTGGGATTAAGTTTACAGGCCGTGACAGAACCGGGCGACTGGGTGGCGATTGAGTCACCGGCTTTCTATGGCGTATTGCAGGCTATTGAGCGGCGTAAATTAAAAGCCGTCGCCATTCCGACGGATGTACGTTTTGGGATGGATCCTGATGCGCTGGAAAAAGCCCTCGAAACTTATCCGATTAAAGCCTGCTGGCTGATGTCGAGTTTTCAGAATCCGCTCGGAGGCAGTTTACCGCCGGAAAATAAGGCACGACTGGTGGCAATTTTGCAGGCGCATAAAGTGGCGCTGATTGAGGACGACGTTTACAGCGAACTGTATTTCGGCAGCGAGCGCACGGTGCCGCTGAAGGCGTCGGATTACCGCAGTGAAATTCTGCATTGTTCGTCATTTTCAAAATGTCTGGCGCCGGGATTTCGTGTCGGCTGGGTCGCCGCGGGCGCTTATGCCGAACGTATCCAGCGTCTGCAACTGATGAGTACCTTATCGGCCAGCGTGCCGGTTCAGCTGGCGCTTGCGGATTATTTGCAGGGTACACAGCAGGGGGGTTACGACACGCATTTACGGCGTTTGCGGCGTCAGCTCGAACAGCGTCAGCTGGCGATGCGCCACGCCATTATCCGGGAATTTCCTCCGCAGGTTTGCGTTTCACAACCGGCGGGCGGTTATTTCCTGTGGCTGGATCTGGGCGATAACGTCGATGCGGCGCGGGTTTATCAGCGCGCGCTGGCAAAAGGCGTCAGCGTTGCGCCCGGCACTATGTTCTCTGCCGACGAACGTTTCCGCCACTGCCTGCGTCTTAACACCTCATTCGAATGGGGGCCGCACACCGCGCGCGCCATCTCAGTTCTGGCGGCGCTGGTGGCGGAAGAGATTAAAGGGTAAGGGTGTTATCAAACATCCTTCTCCCGCAATGTCTTCCCGACATTCCCCCCCGGATGGACTTTGAGCAAACGCTGTTGGTCAAAGCCGTTGCGCAGCATGATGTTGCCGCACAACGCATCGAATACTGCCAGCACCAGCACGATAGAGGTGGTGGCCAGCATATTGAGCGGATCGATTTCCCGCTGAATATGCGTTTTCACGACCAGCGTGGCAGCACGGGCAATGGCCGAATCCAGATTTTCCGTCACGCTGATGATTGCCACGCCTTTGGCTTTCAGCGTCGGCAGCAGGCGCGTCAGTTCTTCAGAGTTGCCGCCGCGGGAAATGAGGATCATCAGGTCATTGCTGCGCATAAAGCCTAAGTCACCGTGGGCGGCGTCAGTGGCGCTGAGATACACCGCCGGTTGCTCGACGCACGCCAGCATATGGGCGATTTTGCGCGCCGCAATGCCCGAAGTACCCACGCCGGTGACGGCAATTTTGCCCTTGCAGCCGGTGACCAGCGTCAGTAACTGCTGCCAGATATCGGCATCAAGATTGCGCTGCAACGCCAGTAATTCCTGGCTATAGGTCTGCCAGCCCTGACACGCCAGAGCAAATTCTTCCTCTGCATTCATTCGGTTTCCCCCTGCATCAGGCGGCGGTATTTCATGCTGTCGTGGTACATCTCATGGAATACGCGGTATTTGCGATCGTAATACTCTTTGATTTTGTTGGTTTGCGGCGTAACGGTTTTGCCGATGCGGCTCATCGCCGCCATCGCTTCCGGCAGAGAGTCGTACGCGCCAGCCGCGACGGTGCCCATCATGGCGCTGCCAAGTAACATCGCCTCGCTTTCTTCCGGCAATAACATCGCGCAGCCTGTCGCGTTGGAATGCTCCTGTACAAACACCGGGTTTTTAGTGCCGCCGCCGCTCGCCATCATGGTATCGATGCGGTAACCGCTCTGATTCATGGTCTCGATAATGTGACGGGTGCCAAGCGCCAGTGCCTGAATGGTCGCCAGATAATGCAGCGCCATGTCTTCCGGTGTACGCGAAAGTTTAAGGCCGGTCAGCGTGCCGGTCAGCGTCGGGTTGGCGCGCGGTGAACGGTTACCGTGGAAGTAGGGCAGCATATGAATGTCTTTGGTCAGGAAGGCGATATTCTCCGGTTCTCCGGCCATTTTACGCAGAATGCCGTTGAGCACTTCATAAATGGTTTTACCGCTGTCTTTACCCTGTTTCAGCAGATCCTGATAACACGGATGCGACTGAATAACGTGGTCGATCAGCGCGCCGGTAGTCGATTGCCCGCCTTCGTTCAGCCAGTAATCCGGCAGAATAGCCGAGTAATAAGGCCCCCAGATGCCGCCGATATAGCGCGCGCTGCGCGACATCGCCATATGTGCCGTGGACGTGCCGCCAATGAGCGCGATACGGTTGTCGAAATCGGCTGATTCACCGGATGCGCCGCTGGCACCGAGAATGCCAAGGCTGCCTGCGTGGGCATCAATAATCGAGACGCTGACAGCCGTACCCGCCATCAGCCCCATTTCAGCAGCGGCGCGCTGCGTCAGGCCGTGACCGAGCGGTTCGCCCATGGTTTTCACTTCGCTGCCGATTTTTGCTGCGTTGTTTTCCAGTAAATCTTCCAGACCGATCTGGCGGAAATAGCTCGGATCCCAGCGGTCTTCGTGGCCGATATACGTCCATTTACAGACGGTAGAACACAAGGAACGTGTGGTGTCCTGCGTGGCGCGCCAGGTCAGGAAATCCGGCAGGTCGAAAAGATGCCCGACGTTGTTCCAGGTGGTCGGCATATGCTGTTTGAGCCACAGCAGTTTTGGCGTCTGCATTTCGGGCGAAATAATCCCGCCAACGAATTCCAGTACGCGGTGTCCGGTGGCGTTGATGCGTTCTGCCTGAGTGATGGCGCGGTGATCCATCCACACAATAATGTTCTGCTCGCTGCGTCCGGACGGACTGACGGTCAGTGGTTTGCCTTCTTTATCCAGCACCACCAGCGAGCAGGTGGCATCGAAGCCGATACCTTTCACCTGAATCGGGTTGATGTCGGCCTGATTGACCGCATCTTTCACGGCGTTACAGACGGATTGCCAGATTTCATCGGAAGACTGTTCGACGAAATCGGCTTTCGGGCGGTACAGCGTTATCTCACGGCTGGCCTGGCCGACCATGCGGCCGGTCATATCGAAGACGCCCGCGCGGGCGCTGCCGGTTCCTACGTCTACTCCAATAAAATAACTCGCCATGTTCTTTCCCTTCGGTAAAAAGCTTTCGCTTAAGATTTTCTGTTTTGCAGCGCGATAAACAGGATCAGGACGCCGCCCCAAAGGGCCATCGTCAGATAACTGCTGACGCCCATCAGGTTCAGACCGCTTTCCAGCATTTGCAGGACGATCAGTGCCAGTACCAGCCCGATGACCCGCCCGAATCCGCCGTCGGGATTAATCCCGCCGAGTACCGAGGCCAGAATGGTCACCAGCAAATACGAGTCACCGTAGCCTGCTTTCGCCGAGTTAAATTTGGACATCATCAGCAATGCCGCGCCCCAGCCGAGCAGGGCGGAAAGCACGTACACCGCAATGGTCACTTTGTGGGTGTTAACGCCACTGAAACGCGTGGCCTGTTCGTTGGACCCCATCAGATACAAGCTGCGGCCAAGTGTGGTGTGTTCAAGCAAAACCCACAGCAAAAGCGCGACCAGCAGGAATAACAGCAGGGCGACCGGAATGCCGAGCAAACTGCCGTTGCTGAGATACTGAATCGCCGCCGGGAAACCTGAAATCACCGCACCGTTGGTCAGCAGAATATTCAGCCCGGCAATCAGCGTCATGGTGCCGAGCGTCGCCAGAATCGGTGAGACACCGATATAGGCAATCAGCGCGCCATTGAGGACGCCAATCACCACCGCAACGGCCAGACCGGCGAGCATCGCCAGCGCGAAGTATTCCGGCTGACCCGGATGCGCCACCAGAATCGCCGCCATCGCCAGCGAACAGGCATTAGCGCCGGCAATCACCGAAAGGTTAATGCCGCCGGTAAGCATGGTGATGCCCATCCCCAGCGCCAGCATGCCCAGAATCGGTAACTGCGAGGAGATCGACTGGAAATTGCCGACGCTGTAAAAACTGCCGCCCAGCGTGAATGAAAACAGCACGGCCACAGCGACGATGATCAGCAACTGCAAACGGATGATGCGGTCGCCGGGGAAGAATCGGGTTAAGGTCGTCATGTCACATCCCCTTTGCCAGTTTGCGTTTTTCATTCCACGCGGTGCTGCTGATGCTGACCAGAATGATCACGCCGCTGAAAACCTGATGCCAGTAGGACGAAATACTCAACAGGGTCAGGCCGTTTTGCAGGAATGCCAGCAGCATGACGCCAAGAATCGTACCAGTGAGCGAACCGCGTCCGCCTGTCATGCTGGTGCCACCTAATACCACCGCCGCCAGCACCGTCAGTTCATAGCCGAGCAGGGAGTTAGGCGCAACAGACTGGGTGATTTGTGCCTGAACCACCGCAGCAATACCCGCCAGTAATCCCATAAATCCGTACACGTAAAAATGCAGACGCAGGATGTTCAGACCGAGGCGCGACGCGGCATCACGGTTGCTGCCCATTGCGTAAATCTGACGTCCAACGCGGGTGCGGTTCATCAGCACGCCGGTGGCGATGATAACCCCGAGCAGGCTGAGCAGCGGTAGCGTCAGGCCATAGTCGTAGCCGTCAGCGGCAGTAAACGAGAACCAGTTAATGCCATTCATAAACCAGTCCGGGAATCCGTAAAGCCAGGTGCCGTTAGTCAGATACACCAGCAAACCGTAGAACAGGTTCAGTGTGGCGATGGTGATGATGATGGCCGGTACACGCAGCCAGTACACCAGAAAACCGTTGACCAGCCCGAGCAGTAAACCCGTGCCCATCGACATCGCAAACGCCAGCGGGAAACTGCCGCCGTGATGAATGATGTAACTCGCCATCACGTACTGACCAATGGAGGTGACGGCCGGGAAAGAGATGTCGATACCTCCGGCTATCAGCACTACGAACAGGCCGCAGGCCAGAATGCCGAGAATGGCATAACTGGTCGCGACGTCGGTCAGATTGCCGAGCGTCATAAATTCATGGGTACTGACGCTCAGGCCAATCACCAGCAGCAGCACCAGTAAACCCAGCCAGAATTCATGCTGAGAAAACAGTTTCGAGAGAGATTTGTTATCCATTGATCGCCTCCGCAATCTGCGCTTCGCTGCTCTGGTGCGGCGCGAATTCCGCCACCAGCTGGCCTTTACGCATCACCAGCACGCGATGGCTGTTGTAATACGCTTCCGGGATTTCATCGCAAATCATCAGTACCGCCATGCCGGACTCCGCCAGATCGCGGGCGATGCGGTAAATCCCTTCTTTGTTGGCGATATCGACGCCGACGGTCGGTGAATCAAGGATCAGAATATGCGGCTGGGTCGCCACCCATTTGGCGATGGCGATACGCTGCGCATTACCGCCGGAAAGCGTCTTCACCGGCAGGCCGCTGTCCGAGACTTTAATGTTCAGGTCACGGATCAGATCTTTCACCACTGATGTCGCTTTGCGGTGATCCATCAGCCCGGTGCCGGTGTGTAACTTGTCGAAAATCGACACCAGCGTGTTGTCGTAAATGGACTGCTCCATAATCAGCCCCTGCGTCAGACGGTCTTCCGACACGTAAGCAATACCGTGGCGGATAGCGTCGCGGTTGCTGTGAAATTTCACTGCATTGCCGTTAACACGAATTTCACCGCTGTCCGGCTGGCTCATACCGAACAGGCTCAGACACAGTTCGGTACGCCCTGATCCCAGCAGGCCGATAATTGAGGTGATTTCGCCCTGACGCAGCGACAGCGAAATATCCTGATACTGGTCTTTGCGGCTCAGATGGCGGACTTCCAGCAGCGGTGTCACGTCGGCGGGCGCACGGTGCGGCAGGTGACTGTAAGTAAAACGCTGTCCGGTCATCAGGAACGCCAGCTCATTGCTGTCGAGTTCGCTGGCGGGATACGTCCCCACCAGTTTGCCGTCGCGCATCACGCTGATACGGTCGGCGACTTCCATCACTTCATCAAGACGGTGGCTGACAAACACCACGCAGATACCGGCGGCTTTCAGCTCATTGACTACCCGCAACAGGCCATTTACCTCGGTGCGGGTCAGTGACGCGGTGGGCTCATCCATGATGACCAGACTCGCGTCAGCAGCGATTGCGCGGCATATTGCCACTAACTGACGGTCTGCGATCGACAGTTTTTCGACTTTACGGTCCGGGTCGAGAGAAACCCCGACACGTTGCATAGCGGCGACAGCTTTTTTGCGCATTGCCTCGCGATGTACCCAAAAATCGCCACCCGGTAAATAACGGTGAATGGCGATATTTTCGGCCACCGATAAATTCGGGAATAAAGATAAGTCCTGATAGATAACCTGAATGCCGTAATAAGAAGAAAGTTGTGGCGTCAGGGTATGAAAAAGTTTTCCGTCGAGCGTAATCGCTGCCCCTTTTTCCGGCTGATAAACACCCGAAATGACTTTAATAATGGTGCTTTTCCCGCAGCCATTCTGACCAGCCAGACAATGCACTTCGCCTTTATTCAGCGTCAGGCTGACATTATCCAGCGCTAATACGCCGGGGAATTTTTTACTGATTTTTTCGAGGCTGATAAAGGCCTCAGCAGGGGCAGGGGACGTGCTGAGAGTATTCATCACATGATCCTTACAGCATTCTATTTAGAATAGTTTTCAATGTCTGATTAGAAATTCAGATACGGCACAGCAAACATCGCCGTATCTGTTTCTATTTGCCTGGTGTGGCGTTGGAGATAAATCTATCTCCGGTAAATATCCTGTAAATCAAATCATTAAAAAGTTAAATCAGAAGCCGAGTGATTTCGCATTCTCTGGTGTCACTTCCAGAATTTTATTAAAGCGGATCACGTGTTTATCCATATCCACATCTGCTTTGCCTAAACCGTCGATGCTCAGGTCTTTAGTGACTTCTTTGCCCTGTAACAGCTGGTCGGCCACGGTCACTAAGGCGTAACCGGCATCTTTTGGATCCCACAGCAGCACTTTCTTCACATCACCACGCATCAGGTATGGCGCAGCCTGAGCAGGCATGGCGATACCGACAACCGCGATTTTGTTTTTCGCACGTTTCTGCTGAACCGCCTGACCGGCACCGATCGGGCCGAGTGAACCGAAACCGATAATCCCTTTCAGATCAGGATAGGTTTTCATTAAATCCAGCGTGGTGGAGTAAGACTTATCGATGTTTTCTGCCACCGGCAGGCGTGAAGTGACTTCATGCATATCCGGGTATTTTTCTTTCTGATATTTAATGGCGGCATCTGCCCAGGCGTTATGCAATGGCACGGTCAGGGAACCCACATATATGGCGTAACCGCCTTTACCGCCCATGTCTTTCGCCAGCTCATCCATATTCGCTTCGGCATATTTCTGGCTGTCGATGGTTTCGATATCCCACTGACCAATCTGCTGATCCGGCGATTCATGCGTTAACACCACGATGCCCTGATCGCGTGCTTTTTTCAGCACCGGCTCCAGCACTTTTGCATCGTTCGGCACCACGATGATGGCGTCGACTTTTTTGGCGATCAGATCTTCAATCACTTTGACCTGCTGTGCCGGGTCCGGCGTTGAAGCGCCAACCTGATAGGCGTTGACGTCCAGTTTCTGTGCCGCTTCTTTTACGCCAACTTCCATGCGGGTGAACCAGGGAATACCAGTCACTTTGGCGACGACAGCGATGTCGTAAGGTTTGGCAGCGAATGAGGGTGTTGTGAATAACATGCATGCTGAAACCACACATGCACTGACTAATGCGAGGTTAAATTTCATGTCGGTACCTTTCTTATGATGTTTTGTTCTGGTGTAGGGGAACGGCTGGTGGTCATTTATTCCACATTCAGAGATTAACTTAACGGGAAAGCGCTTTTCGCGGGGTCGTGAATGGAATGTGATCAACGCCCTTAATTGTTAAAATAAATGATTTTATATGTAAAATATAAGTTAATTAATTCCAGCTTCGTGCTGTGACGCCGTGCGGTAATGGTGAGTTACCGATAACAATGAAACATTAATGGATCAAATAATTAACAAATTAAATACAATCGAACAGCGTCGCAGGGATTTTTCAGAAAGAAAGGAGGGGCGCTGTTTTTTATTTGCGCAGAGTGTGAGCAGGGTCACGGGGCGTAAACGCGCCAGAACAGTGCGTTGCTGCACTTTTATCGGGCATTGCCATTGAAGAAGGCAGGAGCGATACGCGCCGGATCACAATCCTGTATAAAACATGAAGGCCGAAATCAAATTATTTCCCTGCATACTCATTCTTAAGACCTCGTTGCTGCAAAAGGGGATTTTTTCTTTTATTCATTTTTTATGCACTTTAAGTGAATAACGGACGGTATTAAGTGGTTGTTTTTTCTGGATGTGACTTTTTTTATTCACTTTTTTCCTTTGCTGGCATGAAGACTGCACTCTATGATGTGACTGAGTGAGATTATTTATTAACTTTTAAATAACAAACCAATAACCAGAATTCCTGCCGGTATGGGGGGCGGACTCCTGCACCCTGAATTCAGCCAGTCACTGGCCTTACATTAAGAGGTTTATATGGAACACCAACAGCAACCACAAAACGTCAGCCGCCAGAACTTTGATGACTGGATGGTGCCGGTATACGCCCCTGCGGCGTTTATTCCCGTGCGTGGCGAGGGATCCTGGCTGTGGGATCAGGCGGGCAAAGATTATGTCGATTTTGCGGGCGGCATTGCGGTGAATGCGCTGGGGCATGCGCATCCGGAAATCCGTAAAACACTGCATAAACAGGCGGACAAAGTCTGGCATCTGGGCAACGGTTACACCAACGAACCGGTGCTGCGTCTGGCCAAACAACTGATCGACGCCACTTTTGCCGACAAAGTGTTTTTCTGCAATTCCGGCGCGGAAGCTAATGAAGCGGCGCTCAAACTGGCGAGACTCTATGGCAACAAAACCGGCGGCGAAAAGAATGAAATCATCGCCTTCAAAAATGCCTTCCACGGCCGCACGCTGTTTACCGTAACGACCGGCGGACAGCCAAAATATTCCGAGGATTTTGCCCCCTTGCCGCAGGCGATTACCCATCTGCCGTTTAACGATCTGGCCGCAGTTTCAGGCCATATTTCCTCCCGTACCTGCGCGGTGATTGTCGAGCCTATTCAGGGCGAGGGCGGTGTGGTGCCAGCAGAAGCTGAATTCCTGCAAGGCATGCGCGAGTTGTGTGACAAACATCAGGCGGTGCTGATTTTCGATGAAGTGCAGACCGGCGTCGGGCGTACCGGCGAACTTTACGCCTATCAGCATTACGGTGTGGTGCCGGACATACTGACCAGTGCCAAAGCGCTGGGCGGCGGTTTCCCGATTGGCGCGATGCTGACCACCGACCGTTATGCCGCATTATTCCAGCCGGGCACGCACGGCACCACTTACGGCGGTAATCCGCTGGCGACGGCGGTGGCGGGCAAAGTGTTTGAGCTTATTAATACGCCGGAAGTGTTAGCCGGTGTCACTAAACGCCACGAATGGTTTATCGCCGGGCTTAAACGTATCAATGACCGTTATCAGGTGTTCAGCGAAGTGCGCGGGCAAGGTTTGTTGCTCGGTGCGGTGATGAGCGGGCGTTACAAAGATCAGGCCAAACAGCTGAATACGCTGGCGGCAGAAGAAGGGCTGATTGCGCTGATTGCCGGCCCCAACGTGCTGCGCTTTGCGCCATCACTGATTATTCCGGGTGCGGATATTGAAGAAGGGCTGAACCGCCTTGAGCGGGCTGTCGCGCGCGTGTGCGTGTGAACAATTGGGTTAAATGAGGTAGAGCATCATGATGTTGATTCGACCTGTGCGGCCCGGCGATCTCGCCGATATCCTGCAGTTATCAGGCAAAACCGGCATCGGTTTAACGTCTTTGCCCAAGGATGAAGCGCATTTACGCGGGCGCATTGAGCGCTCAGTGGCGACCTGGGAAGGCCGCCTTGAGAAAGGCGATCAGGGTTATCTGTTCGTGCTGGAAGATACCGAAAAGCAAAAAGTGGTGGGTGTCAGCGCCATTGAAGTAGCCGTCGGGCTGAGCGAGCCATGGTACAACTTCCGCCTCGGTACGCTGGTGCATGCTTCTAAAAGCCTGAACATTTATAAGCCAGTGCCGACGTTGTTTCTGAGTAACGATCACACCGGCTATACCGAGCTTTGCACGCTGTTTCTTGATGCAGATTACCGTAACGGTAAAAACGGTCAGTTGCTGGCGAAAGTGCGTTTTCTGTTTCTGGCGGCGTTCCGCGAATATTTCTCCCGCAAGGTCATTGCGGAAATGCGCGGCGTCTCTGACGACAGCGGCCATTCGCCGTTCTGGGACAGCGTAGGGCGGCATTTCTTCGGGATGGAATTCGCCGAGGCCGACCGTCTGACCGGCATGGGACAGAAATCCTTTATCGCCGAACTGATGCCAAAACATCCTTTATATACCGAACTGCTCAGCCATGAAGCCCGTGAAGTGATCGGCGAAGTGCATCCGCAAACTGCTCCGGCACGCGCTGTGCTGGAAGGTGAGGGGCTGCGTTACGAGGGCTATGTGGATATTTTCGATGCCGGTCCGACGCTCGAAGGTGAAATCGACCAGTTACGTGCGGTGAAAGAGAGTCGTCTGCTACCGGTCCGGCTGGCTGAAAGTCGCAACGGTGGCGACGAGCCACTGTATCTGGTCGCCAACGAGCAGTATCAGAATTTCCGTGCGCTGCTGGTTCCGGGTGGCGAAACGCCCGATAGCCTGACACTTAACGCCGCCGAGGCGGAAATGCTCGGCCTGAGCGATGGCGATACCCTGCGTGCGGTGGCGCTTTTTCCCGGCAGTAACCCCACTCCTGCAACCCAAATTCTCAAAAAGGAAAGTCTCGCATGATGCAACCTGCACTTTTTATTCAGGGCCAGTGGCGCAGCGGACAAGGCGCGCAGCTCAATAAAACCAATCCTGCCGATAACACGTTGCTGTGGTCAGCGCTCAGCGCCAATGCGGAAGATGTTGATGCCGCCTGTACGGCAGCGCGCACGGCATTTCCCGCATGGGCACGTAAAACCGTGGGCGAACGCGCAGAAGTGATCAAGCGTTTTGCGGATTTACTGACGGAACACAAAATCCGGCTGGCGGAAATCATCAGTCAGGAAACCAGTAAACCGCGCTGGGAAACACTGACCGAAATTCAGGCGATGATCGGCAAAGTGGCGATTTCACTGGAAGCTAATCAGCAACGTACCGGCGAAAAGCATACTGCGATGCCCGACGGCGAGGCGGTACTTCGCCACCGGCCACACGGCGTACTGGCGGTTTTCGGCCCGTATAATTTCCCCGGTCATCTGCCCAACGGACATATCGTTCCGGCCTTACTGGCGGGCAATACGCTGGTGTTCAAACCGAGTGAACTGACGCCTAAAACTGCCGAAGAAACGGTGAAGTTGTGGGAACAGGCGGGGCTGCCGGAAGGGGTGCTGAATCTGGTGCAGGGCGGGCGTTCGACCGGTGAAGCGCTGGCGGCCTGCGGCAATATTGACGGCCTGCTGTTTACCGGCAGTGCGGGCACCGGTTATCAGTTGCATCGTCAGCTGGCAGGTCAGCCTGAAAAGATTCTGGCTCTGGAAATGGGCGGCAACAATGCGCTGATCGTCGAGCCGGTGGAAGACATTGATGCGGCGGTTAACCTGACCATTCAGTCGGCGTTTATTTCTGCCGGACAGCGTTGTACCTGTGCACGACGGTTGCTGGTGAAAGAGGGCACGGCGGGCGATGCGTTTATCGCGCGTTTGCTGGATGTGACGATGCAACTGCGCGTCGGCGGATGGAATGACGACCCGCAGCCATTTATGGGCGGCGTGATTTCTGACATTGCGGCACGCAATATGCTGAAAGCGCAGGACGAATTGCTGGCGCTGGGTGGCAAACCGTTGCTGTTGCTGACACGCCCGGATCCGCTTAATACCGTGCTGACTCCGGGGATTATCGATCTGACCGGTGTGGCAGGCGTTCCCGATGAAGAATACTTTGGTCCGTTGCTGAGTATTTACCGCTACAGCGATTTCGATAATGCCATCGCGCTGGCCAATCAGACACGGTTCGGACTGGCAACCGGTCTTATCTCCGCTGAGCGGGATCAGTTTGAGCAGCTATTATTGGAAGCAAGGGCGGGCATTGTTAACTGGAACAAACCGCTGACCGGCGCATCAAGCAATGCGCCTTTCGGTGGCATCGGCGCATCAGGCAATCATCGTCCAAGTGCTTATTATGCGGCGGATTATTGTGCCTGGCCGATGGCCTCGCTGGAAACAGACAAGCTGGAACTCCCTGCGACGTTGTCGCCTGGTATTGATTTCCGTACAACCTGAGGAGACAGGAATGTCTGGATGTGAAGCAAATTTCGACGGACTCGTCGGGCCGACGCACCATTACGCGGGGCTGTCGTTTGGCAACGAAGCCTCGACTAAAAACCAGAATGCGGTAGCAAACCCGCGTCTGGCGGCAAAACAGGGTTTGCTGAAAATGAAGGCCCTGGCTGATCTGGGTTTTGCTCAGGGAATTTTGCCGCCGCATGAGCGCCCGCATCTGAGCACATTACGTAAAATGGGTTTTGGTGGCAGTGACCGTGAGGTGCTGACCAAAGCGCAGGCTTATTCGCCGCGTCTGCTGTCATCGCTGAGTTCGGCGTCATCCATGTGGGTGGCCAATGCCGCGACGGTTTCTCCCTCGGCGGACAGCGCGGACGGACGCGTGCATTTCACCGTCGCCAATCTGAACAATAAATTCCACCGCGCGATTGAGGCGGAAACGACGTCTGCGATTTTGCGTGCGACATTCCACGCGGATAAATATTTTGCCCATCACGACGCGCTGCCGCAGGTGGCGGCGCTGGGAGACGAGGGCGCAGCCAATCACAACCGTTTATGCGGTGCCTACGATAAACCCGGCGTTCAGGTGTTTGTTTATGGCCGTGACGGACTGGTGACCGGCGAAAATGAACCTGTACGCTATCCGGCGCGTCAGACCCGCTTAGCCAGTGACGCGATAGCGCGTCTGCACCAGCTTGATGAGAAGCGTACGGTGTTTATCCAGCAAAATCCGCATGCCATCGACAGCGGCGTTTTTCACAATGACGTGATTTCTGTCAGTAACGGCAACGTGCTTTTCCACCACGAACAGGCGTTTGTGAATTCAGGTAAAGCACTGGACGAAATCCGCAAAAAAATGGCGGCGCTTGAACTGGATTTTCAGCCGATTGAAGTGCCGCAGTCGAAAGTATCGCTCGACGATGCGGTGGCGACGTATCTGTTTAACAGCCAGTTACTGAGCAAAACGGACGGTAAAATGATGCTGGTGGTGCCGGAAGAATCACGGCAGCACGTGGGTGTCTGGGCGTATTTGTCGGCGCTGAAAGACAGCGGCGGGCCGGTCGATCAGATTGAAGTGTTTGATCTGCGAGAAAGTATGCGCAATGGCGGTGGTCCGGCGTGTCTGCGTCTGCGTGTGGCGCTGAACCGCAACGAACTGAATGCGGTGAATGTGGCCTCGCTGATGAGCGACAGCCAGTTCACCCGGCTCAATACCTGGGTGGACACGCATTATCGCGACCGTATGCAGGCAAAAGATCTGGCGGATCCGCAACTGTTGACCGAAGTGCGTACTGCGCTGGATGAGCTGACTAATATTCTCGGGCTGGGTGCGATTTATCCTTTCCAGCGCTGAACCTCAAAGGAGTGAGATATGTTTGATTTACTGGCGATGACGCTTTCCGGCGATGTGGTAACCGAACCTGCCGGACAAACAGAAATGCTGGACTGGCAGTGGCGCGGCGAGGGCATTCTCGAACTGTCGCCTCGTCAGCCCTGCGAAGCGGCTGTGGTCATTTCCGCCGGCATCCACGGCAATGAAACCGCACCCATTGAACTGCTTAATCAGCTTGTCAGTGAATTGCTTTCAGGTGAACGACAATTACGCGTGCGGCTGCTGGTTTTGCTGGGCAATCCGCCTTCCATGTGCATCAATAAGCGATTTGTCGAAGCGGATATGAACCGCATGTTTGGCGGGCGCCACGCGCGTTACACGCCTAATGATGAAAGCCGACGGGCGCAGGAGCTCGAACAGGTGATGGCACTGTTTTACCGCAGCGCAACGGCTGCGGGAACCACGCAGCGATACCATTACGATTTGCACACGGCGATCCGCGGGTCAAAACATGTGCGCTTCGGGCTGTTGCCGTTACAGGCTCGTCCGAAAAGCGAAGCGATGCTCGCGTGGCTTAATGCCGCCGGGCTGGATGCGCTGGTGCATCATCGTTCACCGGGCGGAACCTTTACGCATTTCAGCAGTGACGTATTTCAGGCTGACAGCTGCACTCTGGAACTGGGCAAGGCGCTGCCGTTTGGCAGTAACGATCACGCACAATTCACCGGTATCCGCCGCGCGCTGGAAACGCTGGTCAGCGATGAACCGTTGCCTGTACGTGAAGCCCCCGCGCCGCTGGTGCATTACTGCGTGGTGCAGGATGTGATCCGTTCCCGGGAAGATTTCGAGTTGTTTGTTCCGGCAGATGCCCTGAATTTTACGGCATTCAGCAAAGGTTTTGTTATCGCTCAGGAAACCGGGAAAACTTACAAAGTGGAAGCCGACGAGGAAGTGGTGTTGTTCCCGAATCCGAATGTCGCTTTGGGATTAAGGGCAGGACTGATGCTGGTGAAGATGTGATGAGTAAAAAGCATCGTAGTTGCCATTAAAACCCCACCCAAACC
>NZ_JAFMOY010000105.1 GCF_019049625.1 Rahnella ecdela | reverse complement strand
AAAGAAATGGAGTATGCCGATCCAAAACTGGCGGCTGGCGATGAGTCGTTTTATTATCGAGTTCGGTGACCGCCTGAGCGCTCACCTTTAATACGATGGCAGTTACACAGAATTATTTACAGGGTCGGAACAGTGGCAACCACTATAACGAATGTTCTTCATCACCCATGCGATTTGAACACAAATTTCAGCGTTCACCTGTCTCAGGCACAATAGAAAAGAAACAAAATCTGCCTACGCGCAATGGAATGAATGCAACCCTTTTATGTGATGAAAGAGCGTGTGGATAAACTAAAAGTATTTGCTTAGTGACAGGCAAGTGAGAACGATATGGCACAAGGCCAAACCTCACCATCGTGGCGACACGAAGCGCGCGGATGAAATCAAAGTGATTGATTACGTTTGACATACTCCACGCCCTAAATGAACTGCACCCCAAAAGTTGGACACTAACTGAGTAAGGTGCAATTTATGGGGTGCAGTTCATAAAGGGCGAGGTTTTACGCGCAACTTGATAACTCTCGTCATTTTTTCGCCCCACCTTCGCCCGGTCTTCGTTCTAGGTTACCTCTAAGTTAAGTTACTCCAGCAACTGGTTGAGCAGCGCCGTCAGCTGGTTGAAGATAAACGCCGTTTTGTGAACCGGATAATCAACACACATAAACAGTATTATCCTCAGCCCTTGGAGTGGTTCTCACATCGGAGTAGCTTACTATTGTGTGAGCTGATTACACGCTGGCCCAGTCTGCAACAACTGAAACGAGCCAGGCGCGACACGATCCGCAACTTTCTCAATGCCAAAGGTCGGAAGGACGGGGCATGACTGCACACTGGGTAAACCAATTTATCCACCCTCCAACGGATTAACGGGCGGCGCAAAGTATTCTGGCGACGTCGGTGACCGTCATTCCCTGATGCAGCATCAGCATGGCAATGAGATGTCCGGCATGATTTTTATCGAGGGTTTGCTGTGCTTCTTAACGCATCAACAGTCGTTCTTCATCAGGGATAGCTGCTATGATCGGCATCTCTCAGTCCGGTTGGTGGTTTGTTTCTTTTTGGCGATTAATCAGATCGCACAATCCGGGCTGAGTTCCCTCTAAGTGATCTACTATTTTGCGAAGCTATTTAGCACTGTTTAAATGAGGGATATAAATATCACTTCCCATAATTGAGGTATGAGATGAACAACACAGTTTATGATGCATTTCGTTGTTTGAAATTATTGTCCTCCGGAAATCGTGCTTTAGGTATCAGGGAGATGGGGCGGACTTTGGAATTGGATTCAGCAAAAGTCACTCGGTTGATGCAGACTTTATTGTCACTGGAGATGGTGGAGCAAGATAAACGAAAAAAATATAGCCTAGGGATGGGTATCCACCAGCTCTCTGCCCGTGCGATACATAACTCAACCTTTTATAGCGCAGTGTTGGGAATGCTAGAGGAAATTGGTAGTCACTCTGTTTCTATTGTTGTTGGTATATTAAGCGGGAAGAATGTGACGTATTTAATCCATACCCGTGGTGGGAAAAGTATCGCCCGTGCTATCGGAAATTACGAGTCCTATCCGATTCATGATTCAGTCATTGGCATCAAACTACTCTCTGCCATGAGTGATGAAGAAATAGTCGCTCGCATTGGAGTCCATGACCACAATTTGTTGAAAAATGATATACAAGAGGCAAGGCGACATCAGGTATTTGAAAAAGTATACAGCCAGACAGATTACCGACTGGCCTGTATTATTCCTGGCATGCAAGCAGCCATAGCATTGTCTAATATTCAGGGTGACAAACTCAATATTGATAGTTTTCGCCAATTTTTAATGACTGCAGCACAGAAAATCAGTAGAGAATCATTTCCCATTCTGTAGTAACTGCTGGCAGCGTTCAGCCGTAGTCGCCACACTTTGCCCACAACGGTAGAGTGCAGAACCAATTCCTACGCTGTCGTAATACTGTAAATAATCGGATGCATTTTCAATATCAACACCCCCCACTGCGCAGAAGTGGCTTGCTTGTGACAGCGGGCCCTTGATCAATTGGGGATAGTTAACCGGCAGCGCCGCAGCAGGGAAAATTTTCAGCACATCCACTCCCATCTCACAAGCCGAGAATATTTCGCTACTGGTAAAAACGCCGGCACAGATATCCAGACCATGACGCTTTGCAGCCGTGACAACACGGAAATCAAGATTGGGCGTTAAAATAAATCCTGCTCCGCGTAAGGCACTGGTTTCTACCTGCTCAGGCGTGAGCACCGTCCCGGCTCCCACTCGCACCCGTTCGCCAAACTGGTGACTAATCTGTTGCACACTCTGATCCCAGCCAGGGGAGTTGGTGGTGATCTCCACCGTATTGATACCATATTCCAGGAGACAGGCGACATGTTCTATCGCCTCCTCTGCGGTGATCCCCCGCAGAATGGCGACGACTTTTGCACTATTGATCATCGCGAAAAACCTCATTCAGTCCGGCAATGATTGTGGTTTCAGCTTCAAGGGTGGTGCAACTGACAGATAGCACATCGCAGGCCTGGCGATACAGTGACAACAAGGTGCGATTGCCGATAAAGCAGATACTTTCACTCTCTTGCTGCCCGGTCAGGATTTCGTAGCCAATAAGTAAACCTGAAAGGTAGCTTGCGGCATGGCGTGGCTCTATGGCACCAAGAATATATCGCCCGCGGCTACGAAATAGCTCGGTAATAATATCACTGGCAGGGTAATCAAAAGATTGCGCAGTGTTGACCCCGTCGATAAATGCCGACGTGGAATCTATTTGTTCGGGCAGACCTTTACCCACCACTGAATGGTTAACAACGAAATGATAAAGTTCACCGGTCATGAGGGTGCGTAAGCTCTCAACCTGCTGTTTCGAGCGATCAACGGTTATCCATTTACTGTGCGTCCCCACGGCGGCGAAGCGGCTGGCATCGGTTAACGTTAATGCGCCCGCGAGTTGCATCTCCTCACCCCGGCACACTTCATTAACGCGGCGGTCGCATATACCCGGGCGCAAAGTGAGGGGATTGGAGAGTACACCCTTAAGCTCGCGACCTTTGCCAAGTAAGGCGGCAAAACTGAGTGGCAGCTCCAGGTATCCGGCATCGGCAATGCCGATATTACTGCCAATCATGCCACACAGAATAACAGGGAGCTGTGCGTCCCAAGCATCCTTTAGGCGCAGCAATTGCTGGCGCAGAATATCAGGCAACTGCTCGCGCTGGCATTTTCCCACCCCGCACGTGTCTTCAACCATGCGTGTGACGACGCCATTACGTACACTCAGCGCGCGGAAATTACTGGTACCCCAATCTACGGCAATGTAGTTCATTGGCTCGCTCCGAAGACTGCCAGTGGCAATGCAGCAGTGAGATTTTGCAGTTCATCCCGTGTGATATCATCTATCGGTTTTGCCGGTTCGCGAACGTAGTCCGTGGCAAAAATGCCAGCTTTATGCAAAACGGTTTTGTGGATGGCTACGCCAATACCCGGTTGAACCCCATAACGCAGGAAGGGAAGATAGCGATAAAATTGCGCCTGTGCTTCCTGTTCATTGCGCGCAAAGGCCCGCAGAATGGCATTGATCACATCGGGAAACTCGCAGGCAGGCATGGTGCCAATCACGCCGCGGCGAAGCTCTTCATATAAGAAGCCGGCATTGAGCCCACCAAACAAGCCGACGCTATCACCGAGGGCATTTTTGAGCGCTGTGATTTTGAGAGTGGTCGGCGGTTGTTCAACTTTAATGTATTTGATTGCGGCAAACGCCTGGCAAAGCTTGACCAGCGTGGTGACCGGTATCGTCACCCCGGTCATCATCGGCGCATCCTGGATCATTATTTCTATATCGCAGGCATGACAGATGTCGCGATAAAAATGGAAAATCTCATCCGGGCCGGGTTTAACCACTGAGGGTGGGTTGACCATCGCCACCTGAGCGCCCCATTGCTTAACGCGATTAATATCCTCGATGGCAACGGCTGAGCTGGCTCCTCCCGCAGCAGCGACCAGCGGCAAGCTTCCGGTCAGTCGTTTTACACAATGGAATAGCGCTTCTTTCTCTCCACTGGTTAGCGCATAGCCTTCTGAGGCATTGCCAAACAGCGCCAGGCCGTCAATACCCTGGCTCAACAAGAACCGCACCAGTTTTTCAATTGAAGTGAAATCAACGTTACCTAGCTTATCAAATGCCGTTGCCAGAATTGGCACATTACCCTTTAACATGTTGCCCCCATGACATATTCACGAACACGTTCTTCATTAATTTCAATACCCAGACCGTGGCCTTCAGGTCTTTGGTAATGTCCCTGCTCACACACCAGTGGTGTGGTGAGTAGCTGATTAGCAATGGCAAAAACCGGTGGCTGGTACTCCAGCATAAAGAGGTTAGGGATCGCGGCTGCAACCTGGATTGAAGCGGCAATGCAAGGACCTAAGCCGACGCTAAGATGAGGCGCAACCTGTAGATTCCAGGCTTCAGCCATGGAAGCAATGTGCATCATTTCACTGATGCCGGTACGGCCAACGTCTGGTTGCAGAATATCGGCAGCGCGTTGCTCGATGAACGGCTTAAACTGATAGCGAGTGCGCTCGGTTTCTCCGATCGCGATAGCGACGGGACTTTTCGCCCGCAATTCACGGTGACCCGCAATATCTTCAGGCAGGAGCGGGGCTTCAAGGAAACCGACTCCTAATGGATGCAAGGCAGCTGCCAATTCAGCGGCTTGCGCCACACTGTAATTCCAGTGGGCATCGAGAAAAATATCAGCGTCGTTGCCCAACGTTTCACGAATCCCGCTCACATTTTCGATGTCTTCCCGTACCCCATAGCCCAACGCCAGTTTGAAGGCATTAAAACCTTTGTTTTGCCATTGCTTCGCAAGATGACAGCGGGCAGGTAGATCGGGTTCGGGCAACCCAGAGACATAGCAAGGAATTGTCTCGCGATAAGCGCCGCCGAGTAATTGATAGACCGGGAGTTGCAGGATCTTGCCTTTCAGATCCCACAAGGCAATATCCACCGCGGCGATAGCATCAATGTGATAGCCAGTAATATGGCCACGGTCGCGCATGGCATCGTACATTTTAGAGTTCAGTACCCCACTGGCGAACGGCGACTGGCCAATCAGTAACGGGGCAAAAAGATGGTTAATTACTTCGGCGATCACCTGAGGTACTACCGGTGCCAGCGCCTCTCCCCAACCGACATACCCTTCATTGGTCGTGATCTTAACCAGGCACGTTTCCATTTTTCGCGAATAGACACAGCGATACTCCGGGCGATAGTAATAATCGCTGTTGTGACCTTCAACACTCCCTCCAAGATAGGCTTGTTGTGGCGTAATTTTCAGCGGGAAACATTCAATATGGCTTATCTTCATTGCGACTCCTGGGCACATTAATCCAAAATTTTTCCAGCGGTTTCTTTAGCAAACCAGACGGCGATAAACGAGATTGCGGCAGTGATCATCACATACCATGCAGGGGATAAGGGGTCACCGGTTAGGGTGATAAGGCTTGCTGAAGCCAATGGTGTTACACCGCCAAAGACAGCGACAGTCAGGTTATAGGCGATGGCAATACTGCCGTAACGAATTGCGGTCGGGAACAGTTCGACCATAGCTGCGCCGCAACCCCCATTAAACATGGCGACAAAGACGCCGAGCATGCTCATCGCCGCAATGGACGAGCCGACTGATCCCTGGCTCATCACCAGCATTGCCGGATAAGTCAGTAAAATGAATCCGCCACATCCCATCAGCATCAGTGGCCTGCGTCCCCAACGATCAGATAGATAGCCGGTGAGTGGCATACAAATTGCGACGCTGAGCAGCCCGAGGGTGGTAATTAAATAGGAGTCGGTACGGCTGTAATGCAAATAGGTGGAGAGATAACCGGGCATAAAAGATTGCAGAACCCAGCTACTTACCGCTTTAACAATCACAAATCCTGTGCAGAACAGAAGGGCAGACATCGAAGTTGAAAGAGATGTGCGCAAAGGTGATTTTTCAATCTTTCCGGCGGCTTTAAGTTTATGAAACTCAGCGGAGTCCTCCATGTTACGGCGCATATACAGGCCACCCAGACCTAATGGCGCTGCTAGCAGAAACGGAATGCGCCATCCCCAGTCGTTCATCACTTCCTCACCTAAGGTATGGGTGAGTAAAAGAACCAACCCGGAACCGCAGACAAAGGCCAAAAAACTGAAGTTTTCACTCCAGCATGTCAAGGTGGCTCTGCGGTGGGGCTGTGCGCTTTCCGCAAGATAAGTAATCACGCCAGAGCTTTCGCCACCGGCGGCAAACCCTTGTATCAGACGGGTGAATACCAGTAAGACTGGCGCGATTATGCCTACCTGGTGCCAGGTGGGTAAAAGTCCCATTATAAAGGTCGAAATTGACGTGATCACAATGACCGTGACCAGCACTTTACGCCGTCCTAGACGATCGCCCATCGAGCCAAAGAACAGCCCGCCAAGCGGTCGCATCAAGAAGCCAGAACCGAAAACAGCAAAGGATTTAAGCAGTGCAATTGCCGGGTCGCTACTGGCAAAAAAATTGCTCGCGATAATGGTGGCTAATGTTCCGTAAAGTCCAAAATCAAACCATTCAATAAAATGACCGATACCGGCCGACAGCATGATTTTAGCTGTGCGCCGGGCTGGCACTTTTTCTCTCGCCCCGCTGTAGTCTGTGGCGTATTGGGTCTCTGTATTGTCCATATCAACTCCCGAGGGTAGGTAGGGGCTCAGTCTTGGTACGACTTTTTAATAGGTATAGGACGAGTATATTGATTAGATCTCGGGAGATGAGATGGACTGTTGGAATAGCGAGATGAATCAAAATTGAAATGAATTTTTGCTTCATATAATGAAGCAGTTGCAGTTGAGATAATATACTGGGCTCGTATTACTAAGAGTTACCAAAACAGACAGGCATGATCATGTTGGTTACATCCCTATGATCTTGACCCGCTATATCGAGAAAGTTTTGCATATATGCCATTGTTATATAAAGAATCTAGTATTCCGTCACGCATCTGCTGGTTTCTGAACTAAATAAGCAGAACCGTTGTCCTTCAGCGACTCGAATGATTGTTCTGGAAAAACTCTAAAGCTGTGGCCAGTTTTTGTTGACCACTTCAGGTTTGCCCTGGCGGGAGATACCGCCGGAGTGATCAGCATGAATGTGCGTCAGCAGGACTGCATCGATGCTGTCCGCCGGATAGCCAGCGGCAGCCAGATTTTCAAGCAGATGACCGCCATTGTGGCCAAATAGATCGCCTGCACCGGCATCCACCAACACGCGTTGCTGGCCGTTATCAATAACGAAGGCATTGATTGAGGTCTCTGCCTGCGGTGTCAGGGAATCCAGCGCCAGTTGCTGGCGCAATTTAGCAGTGGAAATATGGGTAAGTAATTTATCCAGTGGAATCGTCACTGTGCCATCGGAAATGGCAGTGATTCGTAGCTTGCCCAGCACCATGCGGTAATAGCCCGGTGCTTGCGTATCCTGAGGGGTCACAGGTACAGGCGCAGCTAACGCGTTTGCGGAGAGCACCAGGGTGGTCATCAGAGTCAGCAAAAGTTTCATTTTATCCTCGATAAGTTCTGTTATTTCAGTTCGGACGACAGTATCCTGCCGCGAACAACATCATTCAAATTGATTAAAATAATGAATACTATCAGGGAAAATGATTTAAACCGGGTCGACCTTAACCTGCTAATCGTGCTACTGGTTCTGCATCGGGAGGGGAGTGTTTCACGCGCAGCCAGCAAGTTACATCTGGGCCAGCCTGCGGTCAGCGGCGCGCTGTTAAGGTTGCGCGAAATGTTTAACGACCCACTGTTTGTGCGCACGGCAAAAGGGATGGCACCGACGCCACGCGCGCAAGCTCTGTTTACGGCATTACTGCCGGTGATGGAGCAAATGCAGGAAGTGATTTTTAAGGTACCGGGTTTTTCCCCCGAACAGGACCAGCATACGTTTCGCCTCGGAATGAGTGACTGGGTCGAACGCTGGCTAATGCCAGGAATGATGGCAGATATCGCCCGAACGGCACCCGGTATTCGCTTGCAGGTCAACGCGTCCGATCCCTTCCAGGATGGTGAACAGGTGCAGCAGGATAAGGTCGACGTGGCGATCTCCGTCGTGGAGCAGGTACCCGCCGGAGTGATACGAGAAATGGTTACCCGGATGAGTTTTTGCACGGTGTGGCATCCGTTTCAGTTGTCCCTCCAGTCGCCGTTAGACCTCGATGTCTATAGTGAGACAGACCATCTTCTGGTCTCCTATCGCGGTGCAAGCAGCAGCCCAATCGATCAGCTTTTGGCTGACTGTGGGCGTAAAAGAGAGGTGCGCTACGTCTCGCCAAATTTCTCATCTTTACCACTGTTGTTACAGCAGATACCGGCACTGGCTACTGTGCCACACGGGCTGGCAGCAGGCTGGAAATCCGATTATGGGTTGCAATTCGCTGATGTCCCGCTCAAAGTTCCACCCTTTACGCTCTCTCTACTCTGGAACAAGCGTCGCGACAACGATACCGCATTGCGTTGGTTGCTGGAGAAACTGCGCGTACGCATGCAAAGCTGAGAGGTGCTCTGAGGGTGAGTTTGAAAACGGAAAAAAGTGAGTCAGGGAAGCAAACCTTCTGAAATAAATACCCTCAGTCGGTTAGTCAATGTACCCGCTATGGGCGATCGCGCCGTCATGACTGTTTAACCTGCTCCCCCTTAAACTAAAATACCATTGACCAGCTCCCCACAGATTGATGCAGATAGATGTGGAGTGCCCCCGAACCGGTAGACAGTTCCAGTCCTCACGGCGAGGCCTTTTCGAAGGCCTCAGGGCTGACACCACCAACATCAGTATGTCACAACATACGCACTTATTAGTTCATCAGATAAATCGTGATATTTTACATTTAAACCGGCCACCAGGCTTTATCCATGTCCAAATTATGTTACCGTATTGTTAATTTTCGCAAATTACCCTTGTACCGGAATTAAAAAATGCAATCAAAATACGTTTTTGTTGACACGGTTCCACCCGCAGAAGATTTCTGCCGTTTACGCGTAATTGCCGGCTTAACGCCTCGTCCTCTTGAGGCTGCGAAACGCGCACTTCCCGTAAGTTGTTACGGGGTGCACATTGAGTGTGCTGGGCATATTGTAGGGATGGGGCGAATTATTGGCGATGGTGCTCTGAACTTTGAGATTGTGGATATTGCTGTTGACCCAGAGCATCAGGGAAACGGTCTGGGACGAAAAATCATGCAGAATTTGATGTACTGGTTTGAACGACATGTGTCAGAAGGTGCCTATATTACCCTCGTAGCTGATGTTCCAGCGCTATATGAAAAATTCGGTTTTAAAAGCGTTCGCCCAAAAAGTGAAGGTATGGCCCTGGTTTTGGGACGGTGAAGGTTGCTGTGCTCTCTATTGATTAAAAACGGCGCTAATAGTAACTTCCGCTTCTGGCGCACTGCAGTCAAGTTCCAGACGCTGAAAGTCTGCTGTGAGCGAAAAACGGATGCCCCTGTTGAAAGATGAACATGAATCTTATAAGGACTTCTTCATAAATATCCGGCTTGTACTCTCCGGCTCGCAGCCAATACGCCCAAATTCCTCCCAACCGTGCTTTTTGTAAAAATCAGGAGCCTGAAAGCTTATCGTATACAAAAATGCAGCTCTGCAGCCCCTTCTTCGCCCTTCATCCTCGAAACGGTTGAGGATATCTGTACCAAGCCCCATTCTCCGCAGCTCCGGCGGAAGATAGAAAAGATCTATAAAAAGGAGACCCAGTGACGAACGTCCTTGCATTCCTCCAAGTACTTCACCAGTTTTAGTCGATTTTATTAATACAGATAATGGTTTACGGTCACTTATTCCCGTCATTAAATCGTTGAAATGATTAAGCCCTTCTTCAATAGGTAATGATTGTTCCGCATCAGTGTTTTCACAAATCTCAAAACTTATCTCTTCAACCGAGCCATCCATTTCAAAAGTCCTATTTGCTGGATAAATAACTGTTTAAATCTACAGTTGTAGAGTCGAATTTCAAGCCTTTTATTTTCTGCTTTGCTTTTCTACTTGTACAACTGAGGCATCAACGTCCGCTCCTGGTACGAAGCAGCCCAAAAGGATTTTATTGGGCTGCTTCGTACCAGAAGCGGAAGTTAAGATATGCACAGAAGATTTGACAGAACGTTATACCTGTATATCGCAGCATGAGTCTAAGACCGGTGACACGATGTGTATGAACGAGACCTCAATGTTTCAAGCTATCATGAGCTTAGATGTAAGTTTGGGTATTAGGCTCATTACATTTTTCTAATCTTAAGGAAATGGAAGTGAAAATTAATGCATTTGCTATTCTTTTAGCCTCTCTCTGCGTATTACCTGCAATCGCAGATGAGCCTGCTAGTTCAAAACCATTGCCAAAACTTGAAAACGGCTATGCGGGTTTATTGTGTGGTTACTTCGATGGAAAACCTCCAAGCCCCGAACTTGTTAGCCAAGCGGTTGCCAGAATTAAGCTAATGACTAAAAGAGACAAGGCTTACATTCCCTTCTCAGCTAATCGTGTAGCCAAAGCATACGCGTATCGAGATAGAGATCACGGCGGCGACTGCTGGGCTAATGTTCAAGACGAATATTGGAAACCTAAAAATCAACCAAAATAAGCAAATTGTTGATCTCTTATATAAGATCCAATTGAGGTGCGTTGACCTGCCCCCAATAAACCAACATACCGTGATGTAAGCAACATCCGCTCCTGGCACGAAGCAGACATGCTAACGAGGTAAGATGTCCGCTCTGAGCGAGGCGAGGAAGTTGGTAGCTGTTCTAAACACGGATAATGGCATTACTTAAATTGCTGTGTGCTAATCAACGGGGGGCAGGGCAACTGCGGTTCGGTGCTGGGTTAAATGCAAAGTTATGTTTTTCCTCGGTGAGGGAGTCAATGCCCCCAACCGTTGATGTTCCGATGTGTACCTGTATCTCGAAATCTTACCAACCACACACGTTATTATCTTCCTCCTCATCATAACCGCGTACGATATTAATGAGTTCTTTAACAGCGTCAGCAGCCACTGCTGGTGTGGTCAGCAGAGTCTGCGTAGAAAAATTTCTATCGACTGAAATACCATTATTATTATTGGTAACAGTTAGCGTACAGGCCTCAGCGGGCCCTAAACTGTCCACCAGCTCCGCCACGGCCTTACTCGCTATGCCTGATATATAGAGTGACATCGGTTTCAAAAATACTTTTTCCGCAGTGACCTGCGTTTTTCGCTCAGTCGCGGAGAGGGTGTAGCCTCTGTTCTCTACAGCTATTTCCATTTTTTATTCCTCAAGCAGTATCTGCGGATCAACAAAAAAATCGACGTTAAACAAAACATCCGGAGTCAACGCTTCGATGCAATGCCAGGTCTCAGGTGGAAAAATACCAAACTGACCTGCACTCATTGTCAGCGTCTCGGAAGGTACAGGGCTGTCTTTATTAGCAAAACCGCAATAACGAATCACACCCCGCATCACGCAAAGGCGTGGATAGACGCCTTGCCGGGTACCTTTATCAAGATGTCGGGACCAGATAGCCGGCGGGGCGGTGTCTCTTGTCCAGAAGGGGGTGCTTCGGGTATGAACGTAATTGGGAGGGATCACGATCGGTTTCATCGCTTATTGCCTGTTCAGACCGAAAAAATCTAGATGGAATACACTGTACTCAGTCATGGGCATAATCGTATGCCAGGTCTCGGGAGGGATGACGTCAAAAGTACCGGCTAAAATCTCGCGTTCATCGGCAGGGATCAAGGTGTCTTCATCAGAAAAGCATGCGTATTTTATTGCCCCAGACATGACAGAAAGGCGTACATATATGCCTGCTTCAGAATGGTATCGTCCTGGAGGGGCCTGCGGTGTGGAAGGTTGATCCCAACATGCTCTTGCCCGGAGTTGACTAAAGTTTACGGGGATATAATGCCTCATTCTTTCCGACTCCTGTTCTGGATGGGAAGATCTACGTCAATATGTTAATGCATATTGAGTAATGGCTTATGACTCATAAAACTCTCTGTATTTTATTCCTCAGAAAAATCAGATGTGCTGAAAAATTCATCTGGTTTACTGTATATTGACATAAAAGGGTAAAGCATCAGCGTTGACCAATAGCAGGCGATGCATTGATGGTAGTTATTAATAATAAATAGGTGAATGTATGCCTATATTAGAATCTGATGATACATATATATAGAATTACTGTTAATAAAATGCTGTAGCAGGATGAGAATAATCACAGAGCTCTTGATTCATTTTAGTCAGGATGAGAAGGGGAGCCCTGCGATTAACTTGCGTCGCCATGTATCTGACAGGACACATCATCTTATTTCTTCTGTGAGCAACAGGTTATGTAATTCAACTTCTGCCGCTGTGCGCGGAAAAAGCGGAACATGCCCAGAAAACGCGCACGGTTTTCACGGTTCTTCAGCCCAGTACAAACAATTCTGACAGCCCGTAAAAATCCTTCATCTCTGATGAGCCCTCGTGGTGACATAAGAGACATCGCACCATGTTGTGTTTGAACGGAGACAAAACCCGCCTTCAGAAACAACGCCTCCCACTCCTGCTTTCTCATCGGGCTAACATTCGATTTCACGACTTCTTGCAAGTCGTCATCGGCAGTTTGACTGAGTGTTTCATTCGTCAGCATAATATCGTGGGTGAGCAATAGACCGCCATGTTTCAATACCCTGCAATATTCCCGGACCAGCTTTGTTTTGGCTTTATCTGCGTACATCGTCAACATAGCCTCGTTGATGACAACATCAAAAGTGTTATCTGGGAAGGGTAAGCGCGTGGCGTTGGCCTCGATGAGTTGAATTTTTTTGCTCAATCCGGCTGCGTGGATATTGGCCTGGGCAACCCGCAACGCGCCTTTATCCATATCAATAGCATAAACGTGACAGCCGAAGCGTGAAGCCAGTTCAAGGGAGGTTGTCCCTCTATTGCAGGCCACCTCGAGAACCTTAGAATCTACGGTTAAATTGGCATGAGACATGAGCCATTCGGTGGCTTCTTTACCCCCCGGGCGTAAACGGGTTTTCCCCAGACTGGCTAAAAAGGTGTGACCTGCCTTTGTGCTGTCTGACATATTCAGTCCTTATGCGTATTTACAACTGTCCCTAGACCGGAACCTTCCAGCTGAACTTGAGGATCCGCAAAGAAATCGATATTGAAATAGGTGTCATCTGTCAGCAGCTCGATACGGTGCCATTTCTGCGGAGGCGATATACCGAAAGTGCCCGCTGTAATAATGATTTCCATATCGGGCTCTGTGGCTTCGCCATTAGGGAAGCCAAAATACTTCACAGCTCCTTGCATGACCGATAAACGGCCATACACACCTTCCTTAGTATTATGATGTGTAAACAGGGGCTTGGGAGCGGTGTCTTTGTTCCAAAATGGGGTTGAACGTGTATGAGTAAAATATTGTGGGATACGAAGCATAGTGCCTCCTCAGCAAACGGGGTCGGGTCTGCGAGTATTAAAGCACTTTAAATCATGCATTCCCACATAAACATGCATTTAAAATGCATGTTATAAAAATATTGATATTTATCAATTGCATGTACGAATATTTCATTCTTGCCGGTCAAAAAATAGGATAAGATCGCATGGTCTCTTATCCCGGCATGAAACAGGGGCTGAGTGGCGAACTGTATATCACCTTCACTCACTACCGCCACGCGATCAATTACGTCTGCGTTGAAGAGTTCTGGGTAAATGCTGACGTTTTTCCGGGCCGGCCCTATGCGGGCTTTTTTATAAGGAAAAGATCGTGAATCAGGTAAGTTAGATGCGCCGAAATGGGCGACACTGCCCGGATCGCAGTTCAGCATTTTGGTGCTCCCGGGATGTTCGTTCAAAATTCATTGCGCGGTAAGACTGACGTTTTCAGCCGCTACGTGCGACATGGTTTTGCAATATCAGCAAAACCAATAACTCATTCAGCGCAGAACGGTATACTGAATTTTCGCGATGGGCTCGAAGTTCATGTCATTGATTATATTAGTATAAAATGGAGGTGGTTATCACTGTTCTCCCTTTCATTTCATTCTTCGGACTCCAGAATAAGAAAACGCCATCCATCAGAATGACGTTTGACAGGTAATGTTCGTCAATTACCACTGATCGCGGTAATCAAAAGACACCTGGTAATCGTATTTATCAGGCTCGATTTTATGGATCAGATATTTCTGTAGGTAGGGCACCCAGGCAGGAATAACATTAAAACCACCGTTGTTGATGATGTTTTCCTGTGGACTAACAGTCTCTTCAATGATGGTATCATCGTCCCCTAAGTCGGGAGAATATTCCTCCCCAACGAAATCTTCATTCACTTTATCAAACCAGGTTAAATTAATTTTCAAGCCCATAATATATTCTCTTTATAGGTATTTTTTTTGATGTTGCGTTTAGGCGCTGCGAATAGTAGGTCAAGTCCGACAATCCGCCTTAGAAATCACTGCCAGCAAACTTTCGTCTACTGGCAGTGGTTAAAACATAATTATCAGGAAATGTTAATAATTATTTGATGCCGTATTTTTTCTCGGTCAAAAATTTGGGTTCTTTCCAGAGGGGACCTTTTTTGTAGCCTCCTTTCTTATTAGATGAGATGAGTCCTTGCTCACTCATTATTTTCACTATTTTGATAAGTTCTATATTTGAAATAAGACCATTACTGAACGTTGTTGTATACCCATCCAATCGTGGATGGGCAATCCCTTCTTCATTTCGACCTGACAAAAATAAAACTATGTCTTGGATTGTTTCATGTTCAAAAAGTTGCTTAAAATTTGTCATAAGTATCACCTATAAGTTTATTCGCCACCGGCTTTTATGGCTTCTGGGGTATATAACAGAGAACGGTCGCTGCTTAACTAATAGTCTTCTAGCGTCGCTGTATGAGCATTATTCCAAGTAGCCCCATTATCTTCAGGTGAAAGTCCATCAGTTACATTGAGCGCTCGATAACGTTCCAGTTCTCTAATTTCATGAGTATAAAATCGTTTATCGGTATCGGTGGTTTCCATTTCTCCATTCAATATTTTCTCCAGACGGTCGATCATTACTTTGTTTTCAGGTGTCTGTTCAAAACGCCCCTTATGCAGCTTCACCTTATCTATCCCGGCGCGATCAATGCTGGCACTTCTCCAGTCAAGGTTCTGAATGGGACCGCCGGCCTTGTCGGTGTTGTAATCACGTCCGCTGTATTTCCCCTTCGCATTGGTCTCGCCGTAGGGGTTGCTGAACATCACGTACACCGGCTCGACGCCCGTACCCGCCGCATCCAGACGCCAGTAGATGAAGTCCTGCAAACCGGCCATGTCTGCTTCGTGGGTAACGGTGGTGACCAGCGTATCCACCGGCTTCACCTCTGTCCCCGTATGCCACGGAGTGACCGGAACCGGGGAGCGGTTGCCGGTGTCAGCGGGCGACACCGGGACAGGCACAGGATTAATCAGGACGGTCCGGGGCGGCAGTCCTCCGACCGCGGGCACCGTGATACGGTCCAGGCCCGTTGTCTCATCCCGTACGGCCTTCAGCACCGGCACCGTTCCGGGCAAACTGCCTTCGCCCGTTTTTAACAGCCTGAGCGTCAGCCGGTCATTCTCCAAGGCCAGCACCTGTTGTAAATCCAGGGTGGTCTGTGCCCGCTCGCCTGCGGGAGCATTATCTTTGCAACAGTGCAAAAAAGAAGCCCGGCTTTAAGCCGGGCTGAAAAAGTAAGAGATTTTGGTGATTAGGCTTTCCTGAAACCTGGCTTGCCGTTTATGGTGCGCCACTCTTTCACTTCTTTGATAACAGCTTCAGGACTCCCATCATTATTGCCTTCCGGGTAATAAATCAGATCAGAACCACTAGGGTGCCCAATAATACTGATAAAGTTTTCGAGGTTATCATCCTGCGTTTTTTCATCACCCTCACAATTGATGATAGCTTCAATAAGCTTTTTGAACTCTGTTTCAGAGTAATCACTAATGCTGTATTTATGTTCCATTTTTACTGTCCTCTGTGGATATCAATATGGCGCTTCGGCGTGGTGATACGGAGGTTGTCCATATCATAGACACCACCGTCCTGACTGATTGGTTTGTCATGGTGAAGTTCAAATGAGCGACGTCCACCAACTGTATCTTTATACCTAGTCCGCGGAGCCAATCCTTGGCTCATACGTTTTTTATTACCGGGGTTAAATTGCTTGTTTAATGCTGGATCTTTACTCACCTCCTGCCAGAAAGCCTTGCGGAACGCATCAAAATTCGAAAATTCGCGGCCGTGCAATTTGTCAGCAATCTGCCTAGGAATAGGTGCACCCAGCTTTTGGCTTGCTATATTTAACCAACCTTCTCCGACAATATCTCCTTTTCCGCTAACTTTGCCCGGCATATATCGCGGGTTGTTGAACATTACATATATAGGATCAACGCCTGTTCCCGCCGCATCAGGACGCCAGTAGATAAAGTCCTGCAACCCGTCCATGTCTGCTTCGGGGGTGACGGTGGTGACCAGCGTATCCACCGGCTTCACCTCTGTCCCCGTATGCCACGGCGTGACCGGAACCGGAGAGCGGTTGCCGGTGTCAGCGGGCGCCACCGGGACAGGGACCGGATTAATCAGGACGGTCCGGGGCGGCAGTCCTCCGACCGCGGGCACCGTGATACGGTCCAGGCCCGTTGTCTCATCCCGTACGGCCTTCAGCACCGGCACCGTTCCGGGCAGGCTGCCTTCGCCCGTTTTTATCAGCCTGAGCGTCAGCCGGTCATTTTCCAGGACCAGCGCACCGCGCAGCGGCAGGTTTGCCGTGGAGGCACCGGGCGTCAGGCTCACGCCGCTGCCCTGGACCGCGCTGAGCGGATAAGAGAACAGGGCGGGGACGTCACGCCCGGGCACCTTGTCGCTGCCTTTACCGGCCTCCGCCGGCCAGAATCCCGCCACCACCACGCCCAGGCGCGGACCGAGGGCGTTTACCGTTGCCGCGCGTTTAAGCTCGGCCCAGCCTTTGGACAGCGCGTACAGGATGTCATCCGCCAGCTCCATGGCACCGCTGCCGGCTGCCGCAAACTGCGCCGTGCCCGGATGCCCTCCCAGCACCATGGCGCCAGGCGCGCGCAGGGCAGTCTCCGCCGCGCTGACCATCTGCGCCGTATAGACGGGGGCGGGGTGTACGCTGGCCCGGGCCATCAGCTCCGCCGTGGCCTTGCGCAGCCGTGCTGCCGCGCGGGCTCGGGCATCCGCTTCCGCTTTGGCTTTCGCGTCGGCCGCTTGTCTGGCCGCGGCCTCCGCGCTGGCCTGACTGGCGGCCGCGGCGTCTGCCTGCGCCCGCGCCTGGTGTTCCTGGCGCAGGGCGTTCAGCCGGTTTTCTGCGCCGGCCTTGTCCCGCTGATACTGCTCTGCCCGCTGCTGGAGCTGGGCGGCTTCGTGACGGGCCTGCGCCGCCGCGTTGCGCTCGCGGTTGATGTCATTTTGCTTCGCATCCGCCTGCGCCTTGACCGCGTTCGACTGTTGCAGCATCGTCGACCCCACGCGGAAAAGGGGATGGTGGCCGTCATTCATGACGCCCTGATTGACGAACCGCTGGTAGCCGTCAAAGAGCTGCTGCTGGCGCTGGCGCAGGACATTTTGCTCGTTCTGCAAATTGTTGGCCGCCCCGTCGTGGGCACTGGCGCGCCCGTCGGCAGAGGCCTTTTGCTGCACCGCGATATTTATCTGGTACTGGTATTCATCAATCTGGCGCTGGACCGCCGCTTCCTGCTGTTGCTCCAGCTGCCGGCGGGCCGCGGCCCCCGTCAGCTGTTGCTGCCGCGCGGCGGCTTTCTCGCTGTCAGGGCGATATTTCTCCGGGACGAGCCCGCTGCGGATGCGGTCGATATCCTGCTTCGTGCGCTCAGCCGCCGCGAGGAGGGCCGCCAGGTCCTTCTTATCGCCGGCGATAAGCTGCTCCGTGGCCGCTTTATCACCCTGGCGTTTTGCAATGTATTGCCTGGCCTGGTTGACGTCCGCTGCGCTGCGGGGCCACCAGACGCGGCCGTTATTGAGCATAATGTCGGCCTCAATATAGAGTACGGCATTTTCCTCGGCGGCCATTCTCGCCTGCAGCTCCCGGGCCAGCGCCTGTTGTAAATCCAGGGTGGCCTGCGCCCGCTCGCCCGCGGGGGCATTATTTTTTCCCCTTAGGCTGATTTCTGCATTCAGCCGCTGGTTCTGCGCATGGGTGAGCTGCTCATCAAGCGCGACCTGTTTCTTGTGTGCGTCGTCCACCGCAATGGAGAGCTCCTGCTGGTGGATTTGCGCGACGCTTCGGGCCATCGCCAGGGCGTCCACGGTCTGAGAAACGGAGCCGGGGCGAAAGACGAGGGACATGCCCAGGCCGCCGTTCAGTGCGTTCAGCTTGCGGCTGAAATCGCCGCTCACGTAGCCCTCAACGCCGAGGGTATCTTCCACGGAGCCCGACATATCCAGGTCCCGCTGCCAGTCCACGCCGTTACCATCGGGGTGATGGTAGTAACCGGCGGCTGTCATTTTGTCTGCATCAAGTGCCATATCCTTATCCTTGGTTCATACGGTTGAGTGTAAATACTGTAATTACATACAGCACTCACACCGTACTCTCGGTCCATGAGGAGATCAACGTAATGATAAGCATTATCATTTGTGATGTCGATGGCACAATAACAAAAGCATAAAAAAGTGCATGTCCGGGCTTAAGCGTGGTTGCAAGGATGAGGGAAGCTTACGTGGGAACAGGTAAAACAGGAGAAAGTCAGGCGCTATAGGATTAGGGCCCAATCACCGGGAAATGCCGCTCTAACATGCGTTGAGACGAAGTGGTGCATCCGTATCAGCAGGCTAGGCACAGCATCCTGCATCACCAAGACACCGGTCAAAGCATGTGTTGCAGGGCAGATTGAGAGTGCGTTAGCATCCGGCCCCAGGCCATCGCGTACTGGCATTGAAATGCAGGCAACACGCCACAGCCGTAAAAGCGCCCACCTATCCCTCGTATCCTCGGGCTGAAAACGAAACACTTCATGGCGGAAGATAAAGGATATTTAAGGGGGTATGTGAAAAAATCCGCTGCCCGTGCGTTATTCAACAGCTACCGTCAGAGAAGAGTGTAGGAGTAGTAAGAAGGGGGAAGTCAGGCACGGGAAATAAGCGGGCATATAATCATCCGTCGATAAAAATAAAAATGCCACAGAAACACATTTGTCGAAACAAATGGAATTCTGTGGCATTTTAACTACTACACACTATAAGTTCCTGGTGTTGGCTAATGTTGCCACCTAACTCTGCGGTCAGGTTTTTTTTGCTTATTACTTCTTATGCGGGGATTATACGGGGGGAGACGCATCCGGATAGTTGTACTAAGGTGTAATAAGGCACTGTACTTAGTGACAAAAACTCTACGAAAATCAATAGGGAAAGGACGTTAGACAGGAGAGGTACAAGCATGCATTCTCGTGTAAGAAATGACCAGAAAATAATAGAAACGTTACGCGACTATATCGAGAGAAAATTAGTTTCGTACGGGCCTTTGAAATATACTTATATGGTCATTAATAAGAAGAATCCTACTAATATCTTTGTGGTGACCAGTTATCCCGATGAATGGGTCAGTATCTACACCACACATAATTATCACCATATCGACCCGGTTGTGCTCACCGCGTTTAAACGCGTATCTCCCTTCGCCTGGGACGAAAACCTGACGGTGCTGTCGGATTTAAAATCATCAAAGATTTTTTCGCTCTCAAAGAAATTCAGTATCGCCAATGGGTTCACCTTCGTGCTGCATGATCACAGAAACAATCTGGGCATGCTGTCGCTGATCATGGAGGCAGGAGACGAGAAAGGGCCAGAAAATAAGGTGGCGCAGGACATGGACCGGTTGCAGTGCCTGTTGATTAAAACCCACGAAAAAATGCTGATGCTTAACGAAAGCGCCGCAAGATCTTCTACGGGACCCGCGGTGAACAGCGGTAAGCCCATCTTTTCCGCCAGAGAAAACGAAGTGTTGCATTGGGCCAGTATGGGCAAAACCTACGATGAGATTGCCCAAATCACCACTATCACCACCCGCACGGTGAAATACCACATGGGAAATGTGGTCCGCAAGCTGGGGGTCATTAATGCCAAGCAGGCAATCCGGCTTGGCGTTGAGCTTGAACTGATTAAACCTGTTCTGGTGTCACCTGCAAAGACATAGGCCATTGGCACAGCGCTGTGATGTCTGACTCTGACTGGTCGCTGATCCTTTTTGCGAGCAGGTGTTGGTTATGGTGGTCTATCGGAAGGCGCAGAAGATATATGGGTTCATTGTCACTGACAAACCCTTCCTTAATCACCTCAATCTCCCAACCTGACCGTTTAGCAATCGTTAACATGGCGCGGCTGACAATGGTGTAAATCCCGGTGTGTCCATGATGACGTGCGTAATTAATCATCGACAGAAAAAGGACATAACTTATCGGGTACCTGCTGCCCAGCCATGCCTTTGCCCGGTTCTTATCGACAAAGAAACGGCTTGATTCGATATAATCACCTTCCGGTAATTTCACGTCACCAAATAAACGTTGGAACGTATGCGTTATCATATTCGGTAAACGCAAATCAATGAAACGTACACTGCAGACCAGCTGATTATCATAAATTCCCAGCATGTAGCGGGTATCTGAATTATCAAACCGGTCGAACTCCATATCGTTACTGCAATTAACGGCCCAATCCAGACGGTCTTTAAAAGTTTTTTTCCTCAATTTGTAAAGGTCTTCCGAACGCCTTTCCGTCAGGTCGTTGTAACTGACATCAAAAATTTCTAACATTTTCTTTCCTGATAATGAGTACGGTCGAAGATAAGGTAATTTCAATCTGTCCTGATTATTGCAATAAATAATCGACAAAGAAATCACAGACTGTAGGGAGATTGTATTCATCAGGGAGGGGAGACGCCGCTCCTAACCCCCGGAGAAAATGCGACGAGACTGTGCTTTTGATTCGCTGCTGCAAATCCTTTGTTGAAGGTGAGCCAACCCTATGTCCACTTCCCTAGGGATAGTATTTACCTTTATTTATTGCTGCCGGTGGGCGCCTTTATCGGCAAACCAGGAGGGGACAGGAGACTGATTTCACCTATCAGGCGGACGGGCAAGCCCCGAACATGTGTGGGTGCCCGTAATGAAATGGCGAAGTAAGGGGCCTGATTCGGGCATTTTGAGTATGTTAAACCGTACCGAGCATTCCTCTTCACCCGGCGTGCCGGAGGGAACGCCGGAACGGGCCGCTCAGAGGCTACTGTTGAAGGGATGCGGCAATATTCATGATGTCTGCTGGAGCACGATTTTGGGCGAGTAATTTGCTCATGTGCTCCATATAGGGCGCCATATGCGCAAACATAGCCTGGTAACCCTGGCACAGATGATTATTGCCAACGTTTTCATCCCGGCTTATCCGATGTTTTGGACAACCGCCGTTGCAAAAACGCAACCATTCACAGTAGTAACACGCCCTGGAGACATTCAGTTTCGATAAGCCGAACCGACGCTGCTGCTTGCCGTAAACCATACGGTCTAAGTCGTCGGTATTGATATTGCCCAGCTTATGGGAGGGGTAAACGTAGTGGTCACAGCTGAAGATATCTCCATTTTGTTCAATGACTAATCCCTGACCACAGGACCCGCTCATGACGCAGAGGCTGGGCTTTTCGCCTAACCAGATCCCAAAAACGTTATCGAAGAGCTGCACAAACTTCCGCCCCACATCATGTGTCACCCAGTAATCAAAAATAGTGATGATAAACTGTCCCCAGGCTTCACCCGTCACAGACCAGTCCGCCAGCTTTTTAGCCGGCGGATAGAGGGTGTTTTCCGGCGCCGTGGGAGGGGCATATTGCTCAACGATAGGGATGAACTGCACATAGGACGCGCCCAGCTCTTGCGTGATAAAATGATAGACCGAAAGAGGCGAGTGGCAATTCACACTGTTGACCGTGGTTAATACATTGAACGCTATCTGGTACTTCTTCAAAACAGCGACCGCCTGCATCACCCTGTCAAATGACGTTCTGCCGCTGTTGGAGTAACGGTAGAAGTCATGAATTTCTTTCGGCCCGTCAATGGAAATCCCCACCAGGAAGTGGTTTTTTGCCAGAAACTTTCCCCATTCATCGTTGATCAGCACGCCATTGGTCTGGATGCTGTTGCGAATTTTCTTGGTCCCGGCGTAGGTGTTCTGCCAGAAGAGCACCCGCCTGAAAAAAGGGATACCCGCTAACGTAGGCTCGCCGCCTTGCCAGATGAATTCCACTTCCTGCAAGGGGGAGGCGGCAATATATTGCTTCACAAAACTCCGGAGCGTTTCATCGTTCATATGCCGGTTACTTTTTTTGACAATATTGAGAATGCTCTGTTCCTTACCCAAATAAAAACAGTATTCGCAAGAAAGATTGCATTGAGAACCTGTCGGTTTGGCTATTATATGAAAAGGCTTTTTCATTTGCTTACCTCGATAACGAAGTTTGAAAGTTTTTCGACAGTTTTAAATAATGATTCGACTTGTTAAATGGCAGGCATGCCAGTGAATTCAGATGGATATAAAAACCGGCATGCCGCCATTTCACCGTGTTACGTTATTAGTCTCTCAGATACCGCTCAACATGTTCTGGGTCTAAATCCCAGGTCAGGCCGTGCAGTGCCGGAATATAGTGACCATCGTCTTTAATGCCTATTTCACTGGCAAACTGGGCGTTGAGCTGAGAATTGAGTTGCATCATCACTCCCCGATAGTTTTCATCGTGTGCCAGATTGGTCATTTCATCGGGGTCATTGACCGTATCATAAAGCTCGATGTCATTATATTTCAGTAAGAAATCAATTGTTGTGGGCGTATGGTGCTGGCGTAAAGAGAAGTAGCGCGTAAATTTATATTTGCCGTCATACACCATTCTTACCCCGCCGCGTTTATCCAGGTTGGGTGTAAACGTGTTAAAAAGACGCTGTTTCTCAGCTTTGCTTAGCGCTTTGTCGCGGATGACTTTGAACATGTTCCCGATATAGGTGGCATCGGAATACATCAACATATCATAACAGTAAAGGATGCTGTCCCTGACGGCGTTCACCGGTTTCTTGTCGGGGGAGAATAACAGGTCACTCAGGTCATGGCCTTTGCGGGAGCTGAGGATCTGACTTTTATTCAGGTTCTCCTTACCGGTGAGCGCCACCAGTGTGGGCACAATATCTACGTGGCAGGTCAGGGCAGAACACGATTTACCGCCGGGGAACGCCGGGTGCACGATGGTCAGCGGCACATTTACCTGTTCTTTATAAGTGCAGGTGCCTTTCCCACTCATCTGATGTGCGCCGCACAGCTCCCCGTGGTCGGCCGTATACACAATAATGGTGTTCTTCGACAGGTCCAGCGCGTCTAACTCATTCAAGATGCGCATCAGTTGGGTGTCATTATCGCGGATGCAGTTGAAATAATAATCCTGCAATTTTCGCCACCGGCGGTCCTGGTCGGCGATGGTGCCCACCAACACCCCGTTACACATCTGGTACTCCTCATGCGCATGCGGGCGACCCGGCTCATTAAACGACTGGTGTCGGGATTGGGCTAATGGGACGTCCGGCCAGCCGTTCTTATACAGAGTGTTTTTGGGCGCCTGGTTGGGCGTTGAGCTGTTACTGCCGGCAATCAGCGGGCCTTTCCACTGGTTTTTCTCGCTGCCTTCGTCGGTGTCGATATACATCACATCATGCGGGTTCACCAGATTGACCGCCAACATCCAGGGTTCGTTTTTATCTTGTTTGGTGCGCCCTTTTCCCCGTAACCAGTTGATTGCCTGACTGGAGGTCAGCTCGTCGTAAAGGTATCCGCCCTGACTGTGACCGATGACATCGCCCACGCCCGTGTAGTCATGAAACCCGTACTCCTCCATGATGGCATGGAGTTTTTCACGCGGGATGTCGCCAAGCTCGGTGGTGCCGTCAGGGTTCTTCTCCACCGGATCTTCCATGAAGGTATTGAGGTGCCATTTCCCCTTATAGGCTGGGTAGTAGCCGATCTCCTGCATGATATGGCCCAGGGTGCCAAGCTTCGGATCCATACTGCTGGGCATCCACGGAAACCCCGGGTTATCAAACATGCCCGTTTGCGGCATGTGCAGGCCGGTGTAGAGCACAGAGCGGGAGGGGGTACACACGCTGCTGCAAATGTGATGGTTAGTGAATTTGGTGCCGGTTGCGTAGAGCCTTTCACGACCCGGAACAGGGAAGGGGTATTTCTCAAAATAGCGTTCCTGGTCTGAGACGATAAAGAGAATGTTATAACCGTCAGGGATCGCCTGCGGGGGCGTAATATTCTGTGACCGGGAATAATCTTTTGTTTCAGGGTTTCCCTTCGCATCTTGGGGTTTTCCAGCAAAGGCCATTTTTGAACTGATAATAGAGGCGGCCGTCACTGCACCGGTGCCAACAATAAAAGAGCGCCGTGACACATTTTTTGTGTTTTTCATAACATTGTTCCTTGTTAATTAAATCAAAGTATAAAAATGTTAAAAAATTGCGGTGTTTCTCTTTCTTAGAGGTATTGCAATGAAGAGTGATTCTTATTGTTATTGAAAAAACAGAGTGTCCTACAGCATTGAAAAAATCACTGTTAGGATATGTAACATGATGATAGAAAGCGTTGGGCTGTTAAATTTTCACCAGGTAACATTTTGGCTGATATATCTGAATGTCATTGGCTTTTATTCTGTTTCAATGTAATCAATGCCACCTTGCTATTTTTCCTGCAATTAAAGCTGGGATTCATGTTATTAGTGCAAAGCACTATGCGTGGGAATAAATTGGCCTATTGGGCGGGAAATGTTCCATGCCGCCATGGAGTGAAGCCTGCTCAACGTCGCCGGCGATAGCGACGTCAGCACCGCCACAAAAAATCATGCAACGATGAGAAGGGCAACACAGGGAGTTTACAGATGGCATACTCGTGCAATGTTGTCTGTCCGCATTAACGTTCCCATCAAATCCATCGGTGAATGGGTAATGAGCTGCGGGCATATCATCATGAAAGTTAAGACGCAGTCTCTTGCATAAAGATGGCGCCCTATGTGGGATATGATGGCTCGCTAAGTTTTGACCTTCTAAAAGCATTTCGGATGAGGCTATTTCCATGAGTAAACATTCCTGGGTTGGCAGAATTACGAACGAGAATTTTTTTCTAAATTATTTGTAAATCCACTCACTCTAAGACAAAGAATGGTTTTTCGAATGAGTCCCTTAATTGGGGTCCTACTGTTTAGTCATGTCGCTTGAGGATAGGGCCCCAAGTGAGCAAATGGCCATCATGCTGGGAGAAAAATGTCTCGCCTTAATTTGTATGGGAGTCATTCCCCTCTTGCTGTGGAAATGGGAGTATGACAGCTCTTCTTTTTTGTTGCCTATAAGTCACATTAAAGAATGTAGCATAGACAAGTTGTGACTCATAGTCTTCACGTGATTCCATAATCTCTTTTGGTGTTTTTTTACCTAAAAAGTGAGCTGAATCGAATAAGTTATGATAACGGTGAAAAAAACGTTGCAAAGGAATACGCATTTCTACAAGCCGAAGCTCCGCTGCATGCACAGCAGAGCGTGCTTAACCGAAGTGAATGTGCATCGGGTGAGGGCACATGTGCTATTGCTAAAATAACGCGAGTGACGCAACGTCAGGTTCTTATGTTCGGGCTGGTTCACGATATAGAAACAGAATAGGGTGTTTGTGACTCATAGTCCGTGGTCTGATAAGCATCTAGGCGTCATTTTGGCGGCATGATAAATACCTTTAGCATTCAGGCCCGTTTCGGAGCCCACATTAAAAAACTCAGGCTACAGTCTGGTCTGTCTCAGGAAGCTTTTGCTGATAAATGTGGATTAGATCGCACGTATATCAGTGGAATTGAGCGCGGTGTAAGGAATCCAACGCTACAAGTGATCAGTGTTTTAGCGGGTGGATTAGAAGTGAAAATCAGCATGTTGTTCGACTTCAAATAGTTTTTGGCCGAAAACCACCTGTGATTTTTTTTGAATTTTTTATAACAGGATAAGCGGCAAACACATCTCATCTGTTGCTTTTTGCCTCATGTGTCTGCCCTCAAAGTACGGTCCTGCTCTACGCATAGAATGAATGGCAGTGAAAACAACGAACTTTGCTGAAATGATAAAATGACTTAATTATCACGATATCCCCTCGTCAATATGGTCATGACCCGTGGACAGGATGATGAGCTGGACATGTATAACCTGCTCGGTACCAAAGACTACCGCAGGGAACTGGACAAGCAGTTCAAAAATCCCCATTCCAACTTCAAGATAGCCATCGTGGTAGACATGTGGCTGACCGGTTTTGACGTACCCGAGCTTGATGCCATCTACATCGATAAGCCTCTGCAAAAGCATAACCTGATCCAGACCATCTCCAGGGTTAACCGACGCTTTGAGGGGAAAGAGAAGGGGTTAGTGGTCGATTACATCGGTATCAAAAGCCGGATGAATCTGGCATTGGCGATGTATTCGAAAGCGGATAAATCCAACTTTGAAGATGTTCAACAGTCACTGACCGAGGTGCGTAATCACCTGCATCTGCTTGCACAGGTATTCCATACTTTTGACAGCCGTCATTACTTCTCAGGGACGCCCACTTTACAGCTGGAATGCCTGAACCGTGCCGCTGAGTTTGCGCTCCAGACCAAGAAGATTGAGCTGCGGTTTATGGGACTGGTAAAACGCCTGAAAGCCGTTTATGACGTTTGCGTCGGCAGTGAAGAGATCACTCAGGATGAGCGTGAGCGAATTCATTTTTATCTGGCTGTGCGTTCTATTGTCTATAAGCTTACTAAGGGCGATGCGCCTGACACCGCGCAGATGAACCAGAAAGTGCGTGAGATGATCGCCGAGGCGTTAAAGGCCGATGGTGTCGAGGAAATATTCACGCTCGGTGAAGATAAAGCGGAGACCATCGACATCTTTGATGACGAGTACATGGCGCGTATCAGCAAAATTAAGCTGCATAATACCCGGATGCAATTGCTGCAAAAGATGCTGGCAAAAGCCATTAGCGATTTTCAAAAGATTAACCAGCTGCAGGGAATTAACTTCTCCAAGCGTTTCCAGGCCTTGGTTGAACAGTACAACCAGCGTAAGGAAAACGACGTCCTCAACGCCGAAGAGTTTGACGCTTTCACCCAACAAATGACCGATATGGTCTACGACATCAAAACCGAGATGATGTCGTTTGCCGATATTGGCATCGACATGGAGGAGAAGGCCTTTCTCGATATCCTGGCGCATATGTGCCAGAAGTACGACTTCACCTACGACGACGATAAGATGTTGGCCTTGGCTAAAGATATGAAGGTGATCGTCGATGACAGCGCCCAATACCCAGACTGGAGCAATCGCGACGACATCAAGGCGAAGCTGAAAGTAGACCTTATTCTGCTGCTGCACCGCTACGGCTTCCCTCCTGTAGCCAATGATGAAGTTTATAAAAGTGTGCTTGAGCAGGCGGAAAACTTTAAGAAGTATCTACAAAGCTGATTAATTAACTTGCGATTTGGCATAGATACTCATTATGAAGGCATGACTCACATCGGGCTTATTCGTCAACGGGGAGCAGGACATACCGGGGAAGGTATTTACTGTCGAATTTGTGTAGTAGTTTGGGCAGTTGTGCAAAAGAGGTGAACTTAGAGCCCGCGGTTACTGATTTTTAGCGCTCTTTCATGCCCGACCTACTTATAAGTGAATTCACCTGTCAGCGTATTCCTACTCTTACGTTACTGATCTATTTCTCTGAAGTAATTAAAAAGGCGGAGGAATTAAAAAGGGAACAACAGTAGCAATTAAATCACTGATGGGGGCGGAATAGGTTGTTTCAGACAATTCGCCGAACGTTCGTCGGCGAATTGTCTAAAAAGAGGTGTTATATGGCAAAGTCTTCCAGTGATTTGCCTGAATCAAGAAGGTCTTTGATAGCCTTAGGAGTGCGCCCCTGGCCGGTCCATGTTTTTGTCTCACCATTTTCATCAGTATACTGATATTTAGCCGGGCGAGGCTCACGTGTCTTCTTAGATTTACCCGCTGAAAGTGAACCTAGGAGTTCAGTTGGATCGATGCCATCTTCAAGCATTTGTTGACGATATTTTTCAAGTTTAGCTTTACGTTCAGTAATTTCAGCAGATGCAGCTTCATCTTCCTGACGGCGATCTTCAACGATTGAGGTAAGTTTTTCTAAAATTTCATTCAAAGTCGCAAGATCGACTTCACGAGCCTGTGCACGCAATGTACGAATATTATTTAATGTTTTTAGAGCTTCTGACATGAGTGCCACCTTACAGTTTAATATGGGGTTATTCATTCTTAGGATACATCAGTAAATATATCATGAAATCAAATGTGCTCAATTTATTTATCTCTGTTGTCTTCATTTAGGAATAATATGTAATTCTTTTTTTACGCCCAGTTTCTAGAGCTTTATCCCTCTTAGGAAATAACTAAAACCCCATTCTGCACGGGGCTGGATGACGCCTTACGACTTTGCCAAAAATCTGCCGGTTGCCAGAATATGCAGCCAGAATGAAGCCGGTTATTCCTGATTATGAATGGGGCTCATACGGGGCGCGTGTCAACAATATTATCCTCAGCCCCTGGAGTGGTTCTCACATCGGGGTAGTTTACTGTTGTGTGAACTGATTATACGGTGGGCCAGTCTGTAACAACTGAAACTTGCCAGGTGCGACACGATCCGCAACTTTCTGAATGCCAAAGGTGGCCGTACAATGGCTCTTACTGTAGTAGCGCACTGAATTTGGCCACCTGAACAAATATGTAAATGTCCGCTCCCCGCTCACAGCATACCCGCAGCTCAGTTAGCTCGTCCACTTCGTGCCAGAAGCGGAAGTAGCTATTAACATTTCGTTGGATCAACGGGATGCAGGTCACAAGGTATCGTTATCACGGGAACATTTGGATAAGGACTACTCCGTCATAGACCTTCAGAGGTGGATTCCCCCCTTTCATTAAAGCCTGTAGCGAACATATACACTTTGTTTACGGTCTGCGGTATGCACAACAGAACTGCTGAGATCTGCCTGCACGAGTGGATGTGGGTGGTGCTTTGTGCCCGATGCGCAATGTACAAATTGCGCAGGAGCCAGTAAGCCTGCATTACCTGGTTCCCACGAATGTTGAGAGCCATGGTGAGGAACCTGCACCAAGCCAATTCTGTCCCAGCGTTGCGTTCCCAGATGGTTTTGGATATCTGAAATCACTGATGAAGTAAGACGAATATCGCCAGTACAGAGTGTGGCCAGCCGAACAGTCGGCTTCTTCGCATGCAAGATAACGCGATGATAATCTCTCACATGAAATTGACAGGGTGTTGCTCTGATAGGTGCAGAATACATACATAGCGAAATATTATTTTTAGCCTTGCCAGAGTGACCAAAATGGTTTTCGTAGCAATTCTTCAGAGTTTTCCTCCAGCCTGCAGGCATTGTCGATAACGGTTGGTGTAGGTTAATACTCATGATGGTGCTCTGAATATCTGTTTTGACATCAGATAAGAGACTGCCTGAGTGTTTTGCATACCACTGTCCGCTTCGCTGTTCAATCAACCCTAGGGCGGCAAAGTCTTTTTCTGCATTATAAAAGACGAACTCAAAATCCCTGTTTAAGGCCTGAATAGAGCGACCATGGCGGAGAATTCGAATCCTTGAAGTGCCGGACATAGCAGAACCGAAAGAAAAGTAATTCTGACTGAAACGTCTGACATCATCGTCTCGCTGAAAATCTCTCGGTTCCGGTTCAGGCGCATCGTCACCATAGGGAACAGGTGAAGAATCTGATCCCCCCTGAATCAGTACAATCTCTTCAACACGAGCATCAAAATTTCTTGATGCCAGCCATTTAACGGGATTGAGTTGCATGAGCGCTGTTGACGGTGAAGTACCCTTTTTGCCCATAACCGAAATTTCGCGCACGGTCTGCGTCCATTCTGAAAATGGGAGGACAAGTGTTTTAACGCGACAGTACCTCAGAATCTCTTCGACGCCGTTAACATGATCATCATCGAAATGCGATAGCACTAGCATATCAATGGATTCTGGCCATCCGCGCCGGGTTATTGCCCCTAATACGCGGTTTAGCGTAGTCATGCTTGTGGAGCCACAATCATAAACCCATAGGAAAGCCTCTCTTGTATCCTGGCGTACAACACTACCTGATTTAAAAGTGCCATTCCCTACTGAGTGAAATTTTTGATTCACTATAAGCGATGTCATTTTTCTTCCTTAAATTTGGATGCAGTTATGTTTAAGCGTACCTGTTTCCTGCTCGATATTTGAATATTATCGGCAGTTCTCCGTCATTATTAAATGATAATTTAGAATTTCAGCTCTGCATGAGTGCGCCAAATAACCACCTCGCCACCAGAGGCATGAAGTTAGGCTTTAAACGCTGACCTGCTCCCTTTTAACTCACACAAAGGGGTAACAGGAATGTCCGTTGTTCGCTCAAAGCTGCTTCAAAGGGATTTCCAACTGTCAGCATGAAATGGACATTTCTAAAACCATGGTGCGCTAATCAATGGAAAGCAGGTCAGATTTCTTTCAATCACCAACACAGGCAAAGATTTCTGATAATGTAGGCCAAAGGAGGGGAGACTCAATGTCAGAGATTAATCCACACGATGCCGCACAGAATTTACCCTAGGATCGGGAAACGCTTTACCACTTGATCTGGCGCGAGTCCGCTGAACGTATACCTACCGGGCGATTTCTGTTGCAACTTTACTCGCCTTATTCTTCCGCCGAATGGCTGGTTCAGTTCCGGCAAACAAAACAGTGTGGGTTATTAGCCAGATCCATAATATGATTTCTGCGATGCAGAAGGCTGCTCCGCTAATTTCAAAGCAGCTATAAGAGGCCAGAATCTAAGCTGAGGAGTGGTGTGTCCAGCGTGATCGGGAATTCGCCATATATCTTGAAAATGAGCGGATAGGCCGGGAAGTGGAAGCTTACCGTGCCAGCCGTACCGAGCTTAAATCTATTATGGTTCAGTGGGCTGAAAACAAACGGCTGGAACAGTTTTTTCACGAAGCAGAATCTGATACGGCAACGCTTGATGTACAGCAGAAGGTGCAGGTTATCGAACGGCTGCAACTGGCTCGCCAGTTCCTGTCAGAGGATTCGGCGATTGAAAGGTTGCTGGAGTGGAAAACCCCGCAAGAGCACTTAAACAAAGAATGAACCTAATATTCATCGGCTTACCCAGCACAAACATTAGGGGTGTCATTCTGCGCGAAATATTACTTGGCTGACGGTTAGGTTCAAGCAGTGAGTATTTTAATGCTACCTCCCCTAGAGTTATATCTATGATCAATAATTTCACAACACTTACCACACCACTCCTCCATCAGTCGCATATCAATAGGGCGTTTCAGTGACCGTTTGAATCCTCAGCACCTGCTCAGGCGGTACGGATTTTAAGGTCAGCAATCAGGAACACTACAGCTATTTCCCGATGGTCGACGCTATAGGTCGCTAAATAGCCGCTTGTCTCAAAATTAGGAGGCGTCAATGCCTCGCAACCACGGTATGAGAGCGATGGTAAAATTTCATGCTCAAGCATTCTCCTGACATAATCAAGGAGGGGTTTCACATCCTGTGCGTACGAGTAAATAACGTGAAAATAGATATCGCAAGTTCCGTATGCCAACAGCTTGTCGAAATGCTTCTTGATGTTTGTCCTGTCTAACCCTTTACAAACGAGTGCTTCATAAACAGATATTTCTTGTCCCGACACCCGAATGACCGCGTCTCTCTCGCCGGGATTTCCGTTTGCCGTTGTTCCACCGAGAGACTGGTCAGCAACATCCCATTTAGCTAACGCGAGGGAGGCGCTTAGAATCTCTCGCACTGCACTGTTAAGGTCATTCTCGATCCTTGCTTCATCCGCTGAATTTTTCCTGTCGCGGAGCATCCCTGCTATACGTTGAAGTGATGCCACGGCTTTGGATACTTCTCGTATAAGATATCCACGGAAACCAAGCCCTGGTGGACCGAGAATGTCTCCGACCTGAGAAATCGGGAGCTGAGACAACTGCTGTAAGGCGGCACGTATAGATGAAACAGAGTCAACAGCAACCGATGTAGAAGTGACACTGGGAGCAGGGGTACCCGCCTGTAGGTCCTCCTTCAAAAAGACAAGACGCTTGTCCGTCTCGAATTCTTGAATGGCCGTATCAAGTATTGCCATCGCCTCGTCTTGATGCCCCATCTCGTATTTTGCAAGTACGACGACCATTTCTAACTCTGAGCTTCGCACTTCACTGCGACGTTTAGCTACGCTTTCCAGCGCCGCCGCAGGCCTTTGTAAGGCTAGTAAGAGATGTGCACGATTGGCAAGCAACGAGTTACTTGCAAGCTTGTTATCCGCAGCAACAGCGTTGTTAATTTCACCAAGCAGACGCTCTCCGGTCACCTTGTCCGTCTCGCTCAGGGGGTGAAGAGTGGATCCAATAATCTGTTGAATAGCGGCAGCAAAATAGTTATCTCTGTATGTTGGGCTTGCTCCCGGTTGTGATGAAAGACGCTGAAGCGCAGTCCGGGCACTGGCAAGATTGCCACCAGGGCGTAAAAGCTGGGAGGTCGCCCTGTAGAAGTCCAGCAGATCATGGGCTTGCCGCTCTGTCGCCGCATCCAGCGTCGATGGGAGAGTCATACTATCCAGTACGGTCCAATTCTCCTCTTTTAAAAACAGTTGGAGCTCCAGAGCAAAAAGGGCAAGCCGGTACTGCTGTGGCGCTCTGTCTAACTCCTGCCTGACATCTTCCAGATGCTCCCGGGCAAGTTCATCTTCCCCAGCGACCAACAAGGTTTCAATACGATGGTGTAGTTCGGGCCAGGTCCAGAACGTTGATGCTTCACCTGGCTTGAGTTGTCGCAATCTTGATTTGAGACCGGGCTTTGCCATGGCAGGCAGGTACTGACAAAGCTCGGCGAGAAGCACGGGATCGTCGGATTGTGCAAATACCTGCAACAAGTCTTCCTGATTACTTTTGTCCAGTTTACGCCACGCGGAGGCAAGATCCTGCGCAGGTGGCCCCGCTTCCCGATTCAGAAAGTGTTTGGGGCTATACCTGTCCGTAAGGGCGCCAATTCGCCCTTTTTCATCATGCTCAATAATACTGCGTAAAATAAGTTTTTTAAGCACGTCGCAGAACACTGAAGGTATGGTTTCGTAAGGCCAGCCCGATACAGCACGTGCGAGCAGTCGTACGTGTATTCTCATGGTCCGGGCAACAGAGGAGCGGACTGTGGGTTTCTTATCACGCGACGCCTCATGAATAAGCGTCATGCCGTCAAATGGAATTAGAAATGCATCACGGTCAGATGCGGCTTGCGCGCACGCAGCCGCAACGAGGCGCCCGGCCATGTTTGACGATAACCCTGTAACGTCTGTCCAATCCAGGTGCTGCTTGCGCGCAAAATCTGAGTAGAGTGCAATAACAGGCACTATTGCTGCATCCGTCACTAGTGGGAGGCTATTCATCCCATCAAGTACGCCGGAAAAACATGCCCGGGGCACATTGTTCTCATAGGAAGCCTGGTCCACGAGGTGTCGTAACACTTCAGCTTGAACTTGTTCATTTTGCTTGGCGAGCATCCCCAGAAGCTGGCGCCCAACGGGCCGCCTGGGATCTGCAATGGCTCGTTCGATGTCCGTGCTACCGGTATAGCACCAGGTAATCAAAGAGGCGCACTCCTCAAGACTTATCGAACTCTCGTTTAAATGATAAGCAATGACCGACAGGGAATCCTGTACCGCAAATGCTTTGGTTTGAGCTTCACGGCCTCTGTTAAGATCATTGTTGCGACCCGATTTTGGCTGCCACTCAATAGTCCATTTGGCCGCCAGGCATGCAGTTGGCCGGTATAAAAGCATATCGACCAGCAGCCCAGGATCGGAATCGACACGGAACCGGAGTTGCAACAAAGCCATAGGATGATTCACCGCATAAGACAGAATTGCATCAGCTGCAGTCATGATGTTTGGCCCAATATCGGTCTTTTCAAGTTCGGAACATAGCAGACCAAACGCAAAGTTGACCATATTCGGACCGTACCGTTGCATCATGAGCCGCTCCATCATGAGGTGTTCGACTTCGCGACTTGCAAGCCAGCCGGCCCTTGCAACTATGGTACGCGGTGGCGCCTTTCCCGCACTGCTTGCGAATCGCACTTGGTTCAGAGGGATCGCATATGTTTCCTGCAGTACCTTTACATAACGAGCAAGATCACAGTCCCACCCGTTCCACAGTGTTTGACGAGCCAGGGCGCGGTGCGCCGCCTCACGACAGAATCGCTGCTGTGAGAGCGACCATTGACGTTCCCATTTACCATAACCTCTAATGACATGGCACCATGCTGTCCACTCAAGGAAAGCACAGTCCACAGCGTCAGTATTGGCATCTTTTAATGAAGCCCTATTTTCAGACACGGGCGCTTGCAATGAAGTCACATCATTTTCAGTATTAATAGGCTCGGCAGGGCAAAGTCGTTCCCATAATCGACTCAGGAACCACTCCGGATTTTCAATCGGAACGTACTGCTCAAGCCAAAACTCAGCCAGAATTTTCTCTACGAGAGCAAGAACCGCCGTCGGTTGCTGGTCAGTCTTTGCAATAAGTCGGGGCGTGCTGAGACCCTCAAGAAAGATTTTTGTACTCGGGCTCGGGTAGTTGATGAGATAAAGTGTCCCCAGTGGGGTTCCCTGCATGATCCAGCGGCCACCATCAAAGAAAATCCAGCCCAAGCGGACGAGTTCGTCGAAAAACGGACCATCATCAGCCTTCCGTTCTTCTGATTCGTCCCAGCTTTTTGCCAGGTCTTTCGCTTCTCCGGGATACTCCAGGCGCCAATGTTCGCACAGGCTAAGCAGATCCAGCTCATTCACCTTTTCTCCTGATCCAAGAGCGACGCGGGTGTAGTAGGGTCTGGGCAGCCATCGTACGAACGCCTGTTTAAGCTCGCTGCGAACATCTAACGGTGCAAACATTCCGTCTAACGGGGGGACTTCTTCAAATCCTTCCACAATTTTTTCCTTGAGTACAAGGCTCACATTCTCACGCGTCAAGTTATCTAGCAAAATGGTGGGTATCCTCCTCCCACTCGAAAACTGCACCAGTTATCTCTTAACCTTAACGGTATCCTCCTCCCACTCGAAAACTGCACCAGTTATCTCTTAACCTTAACGAAAGGATATATCCGGAGGGCTGGCGGCAAAACTCAGCATTAGGTAGATCGCTAATAAATTCTCAAGAGCCCTTCGACAATCAGCCGCGAGACTCACTGGCACGGAGGTTGAAAGTTATATCGTGTAGCAAATGCTGACAACTCACTATGGGATAATACCCTTAGGTTTTAGCCTTGCAAGTGTTGGAAAGCCCGCATTGTGAAAATCATTGCAGAAAAGTGCATCAGATTTGCTCCCTGAGCAACATCGCTTAAAGGGAAAGGATTAGAGCCAATCCCGGATCCGATATCCATCTGCGAAAGACCACTTTATGTTGCAAGCATAGCCATACCCGATCACTGGAAGTCGACCTGATACAGGGTTCTAAAAACTAATACTTATCAATCTAATAGAATGCCATGGTCTCTTTGTTATGCTGGCCAAAATCATTGATTACAAGACTGCGACCGTCTATCTGCGCTCATCAAACAATTCCAAGAATTACCTGCTGAATCGTATAAAATATTAACCTAGGACCGGGGCTCTTAAATGACCAACTACACCCTATTTACTGTAACCACAGACATTCAGGTCCATTTTTGTGATCTCAATCTCCTTAGCAACGTGGATCAAATGAAAACACGAACAGGTTACTCAGACAGTATTTTCCAAAAGGAACTGACTTATCAATTCATTGCCAACAAAGATTCTATAGTGTTGACCCATAGCTCACCGAGAGACCGAGAAAAACGCTAGAATATGAATCACCCGCAAAGCGATTTAACCAGTGTGTTGCATTGATCATTTGAACTCAAAGCTAAAAGCGAACATCGAGAACGGATCCTGATTGGTGCTGCAACATCATTCATGATGGGAAATCGATGCTATCAACGCCGGGCGTTCATCTCTATAGCTGTATTCTTGATTGTTCTGCGATACTCAAAACGTTTCATGAGGCAAAGAATGGAATTTAATGATGCCAAGTCACAATTGGCTAAGGCCTTGCGTTCATTAGACCCTGCTGGTTCGCTTGGTTTTGAAGGATTGCTTCGCGACATATTGGTCGAAGTGACTAAATTTAATTTTGGACTTGCTAAGTCTGGGCCGCAAGGCGGGTCGGATGTTCGCTCGCTTGGATTAAACCTCTTCGAAGTTGCTCTTGAAGCAAAACGTTACGGAGAAAACACAATCCTAAAAGTGGATGCTCTAAAGGCCAAGCTTTTTGAAACAAGTCGTAGCGAAAATGGAACGGATCTTTGGATACTTGCAGCAACAAGAGCAATCAGTGCTACCGATAATGAAGAGCTAACGCTAGTAGGGAAGGGGCTTGGTATCACCGTACTGATACTCGACTGGCCCACCGAACCTGGGCAACTTCCCGACCTTGCTGTCCTGTGTATCCAGGCAAAAACTGCGCTCAAACGACACCTTAACGGTATTGATAACATCAATGAAATAACCGCGGCTATCCGATCTCACCCAGAATTTCTTGCTGCAGCAGCTCGCCTCCAGTGCCGGCTAACTGCACCTGATATCGGCTATGCAGCTGCGACTGAGGCAATGAAGCAATGGATGCTTACTGGTCTGAGCAATGACCGTAATGCTGCCAGCAGACTCGGGGGGAAGTTCAATGATGTACTCGATCCAGGTCGAGCTAGAATTCCTCGGCCAAGATACGAAGTGCAACTTGATCAATGGGTTGCATCAGGTAAGCCCTCAGTGCTGCTTGGGGATGAAGGGCTGGGCAAGACTTGGCTATTTTTGTCATGGTGGCACGCACGGATCGACGCCGCGGCTGATCTTCCCTTGACCCTTTTTGTACCTGCAAAGGAGATTGGGCAAGGCTCGCTCAGTGAATTAATTGCACAGTTTCTTGAAAAGCGTCTTAGCCATGGCAGCGTTCAGTTCTGGCAACGTCGAATAGCGCAATGGGTAAAACTTAGAACGGACGGGCCACAGATCTTGCTGATGATTGATGGATTAAATCAGTACTGGCAAAAAAAAGATTGGGCAGACCTCATTCAGCCTGCTTTCGATGACAAGTGGAACCATCGCATCTCTATTCTGATGAGTTGTTGGCCCGACCACTGGAATGATTTGCAAAAACTCGGGTCCTTGATCCCAAGACCAAGCGAAATTCGGGTAAACCGTTTTGACGACAGTGAACTTGATGCGTTGCTCAAGGAACATGATTTAAGCAGAGAGAACTTTAGCACCGCCATGCTTTCGTTGATGAAGGTTCCGCGCTTGTCAGCTCTGGCGATTGAGCTACAGCAGGAATTGATTGCGAGTGGTGACATCACGCCGGAACGGCTTGCATTCGAAGACTGGAAACATCGTATTGAGTTGCGTGGCGCACAGTTGGCGATAAGCGATGCCGAGTTTCAAATGTTTATTACGGAACTCGGCATGCAGTTGCGTAGCTCAATCGATAATACAAGCCTTACCCGGCATAGTGTTATTGAACAGTTGGGGCGAGACAGCGGTAAAGATCGAGCAGATCTGCTGTCAACGGTTGCTGAACTGATTTCTGGACAATGGCTTGTTCCCACTGGACAAGCCAACCGGTTCCAAGTCAATCCCACACTGATACCATTCGCGTTGGGGATGGCTTTGGCCCACCAACTGAAACCAACTGATGGGAATGCCACAGCCAACGATATTATCGCTGAACATATCGACCCCTTTAGTGGGCAGAGCCTTGGCGTGAAAATACTCAGAGCAGCTGTCACTACAGCCTTGCTCGACAATACTGTCTCACGTCAGGTTCGACGGGCACTGCTTAGCCGATGGATATCCGAGCAGAATTTCTCGAGTCTCGATTTTGAAGCTTTTTGGCGAATCATCGGGCTTGATGTTGAATTAGTCCTGCAAATCGTAGAGGAGATTTGGCTCGGGGAGAGCTCTGGTTCAATCGTAAAAGATGAAATTATGATCAAGGGACTGGCTAACGCTTATCAGTTCGAGGCTGTCGCACCGTTGATCGAGGCTAAAATCACATATTGGCTTGGTTTGCTCTGGAGTGACCCGCTACAAGGTACCGTCTTGGGACGTATTGATCAGACGTCGCCAAATTCGCTGCGACGGCAAGAAAAGACAGCCGCAAACCTAGATGCTTGGCAGCAATTTGAGGGGCGCGAAGCTTTTCCGGCGATAGAACTTTGCGGTCTCGGTAACCCGAGTTGGCTCAGTCATCGTGTCTTCGGCATCATCTCATTATTGCCGCGGGCTCGCTTCATCGAAGCAATCGCTGCCTGGGGTATTTCACGAGCAGTGATGGGCAGTAACAGTCATTTTGATGAGCTGGCCTGGATGTTGCGGCTTAATCGTATGGATTCGGTGGAAACACGTAATAAGATGTTAGACCTTGTCGACAGACTGCACGAGACCGGGCATCAGCTAGCGCTTGACGCTGCGCGCTGGCTTCTTGAAGCTCTCGCCGATCCACAATCTGAAAACAAGCGTCGGCAACTAAATACATCAGTAGGGCCCATTAGCAATACGTCGGGTCGACGCCCTATAATGCCAGAAGATGACATTCTTAACCCTAGGGTTGATGTTGATCCCGATAAGATCAAAGACACCGAGCACATTCGTCCTGCTGATTTTGATGTTGATGTTACCTCAAGTCGCAAATTGCTGATTCTGGCGAGAACCAATCCGAACCGGCTACGCGAGGTTGTTGGTGAGAGGGTTACTGGCGCTGAAAGAATGACAGCTGTACCTCTTCGACAGCTTTTGAGGCAAATGCGCGGTTTCCTGACAATATTGAACGATGATGAACGCAATGTACTTGAAGCAGGGATCGATTTTGTCCTAAAGGAAAATTCTCCTGAAATACATAAGGAGCTCAATTGGTGGCACGCCAGACGTCTGGATCTGCAACTTGCTAGCCGTAATGGATTGGCGCAACTGGAGTTTTTACTAAAGGAAGCGTGCGATCGGAGGCTAATGGGTAGCATCAATATTGATCTGTTAAATTTTACTCAAGATGACATTAGGTCGATCCTTGGGCGATTTGAGATTGAAAGTAACCGCGAGACGGTACTGAGTTGGCTCATGTTGTTCGAAGAGTTTGCCGATAGTAGCTCGATCGATGGGTGGTCGGAGCTCCCTGCATTGCTTTGTCATGTAGATGAGGAAATTGCAGAGTTGGCTATTGGGCTTTCCGCTTACTCCACTAATCCCGTTGTCTACAATATTATTGCAAACAGCAATTGGACGGCTAACAACGTTACCAACAGAAAGCAACGCTACAATCGATCTGTTGCCTTGTTGAATGCAAGCATGGCTCTTAAGCGCCCTGAGCTGTTGGAGCGGGCCGATAAGGAAATTATGGCGTTTTGGTTGCAACGTGAGCCAGATAATCCAGATGCTATTCGAAGCTATGAGAATTATATCCGAGGTGCAATTGACGGGCTTCACTCACCCGGAAGAAGTATAAATATTGACCCTCTGATTAATCATAAGCCTGCAGTTGCCACGTTGCTTGACCGTGTAGATGAGGACTTCTGGTGTTGGTTGGAGCAGAAGATTAAGAATGAGATTAGAGTATCCAGCGTCGACTTAATGGCTGCGTTTCCATTGCTTGTGATGGCGGAAGCATTGATGAGCCGACGCCCAGAATTGGGATTGATACTTTGGGACAACTTCAAAAAGGCAATGAAAGATGACTCTTTCAAAATAACGGGCATGGCTTGCCTGCCGTTTATAGCTTTGAACGATATAGCTGATGTGGCTCGCAATAAAGCCCTTATGGATGTTGTTAACGATCAGGATATTGCCGATCTTTTGAATCAGATTGAAGATCATGGGCAAACGGCATGGTTGGTAGACAAGGTACTTGAGCTTGTGAGTTCTGGAGATACAGAGTCACTGGCAATGTCCGCTACACTACTGGGTTTTGCCAACGAAAGTCAAAGAGTGGAGCTTGCCTGGGGGGAGGTCGAAAAGCGAATACCATGTGGTGGTTGGCTGGAAGACGTATACAAAACCAGCCGCCAAAATTTCGAGCGAAATCGCTGGGCCCGACACTGGTTCAACTGTTATATCCAGGCGACTACCGATAGTGAGGCAATCGCTGCACACTTGCTATTGGGGGCAACTATGGATAAAAGAGCGAGATTGTGGCTAAAGCGATGCCGCTTGAAAGTACTTAAATTATCTTTACGCAAATACTGGGATCTGAATATGGATCTGCTTAACTCAGCGAGCAAGAAGCGACGAACAAAGCTAAAAGATTCACTTTTTTGGACTAAAACCATGAAGCAAACTCAATGGCCGTGGCTCTGATATGTAGCAAAGCAGTGCAGCCTATCCATGCCTAATGCATGGATTTTTGTGTGATTTATCGGGATCGACACATTGAAAATGTTTTGCTTACGGATCAAATTCTCACCATTGGTGATAATTGACAGGGGGATTTTGTTAATCTTAAGCATTTATAGCAGGTTGTTATTTTTGCCCTTTGCGGGGGTACAACCGCAAAGGGTTCGCTCTATCGAACCAGGTGGGGAATTTTCTAACCTTTGAAAATACTGTTTCGAGCTTCTGGCTATTAACATACAGCGTGTTTCTCAGCAACCACATGTTAACTACATTACGGCCTTTGATCTCAATAGCAATGAGTAGTACGCGTTCATGGTCGCTAATGAAAAAAGGATTTAAATGTTTGACCAGATCACTCGGTGCGTATATTAGTGTGATAAGCAATAAAGTCATAGAGTGCTGTATCTGATTTTGCGCCAAAATGAGTTGTTTCAGCATAGCGATGTTGACACCACTGTCTACAAAATGTATGCCAGGTTTTTGCGCAAACGCGGTCTGATAACCCAGGAGCCACCCCCCGATGTTTAAACATCTTTTTCTTTTCACTTGGCTCGCGTTTGATCAAAGCCTTCTGCTTTCACGTCACTAAGTAGAGGTGCGAAGCACCAGCTAACCTTGATACACATGTTTGACCGAGAAACAGAAGGAAATTTTACGCCTCCTGCCAATCCTCCAGGAACGCAGGCTCGCTATTTTCGCTATAGGGGGGCAAATGGTGTCTCTTCAGCCTCGATCAGCCCTATACGCTCAATGAAGGGAACTACTGAAACAGGGTACAGTTAGTGGATAAATTTAGTACGCTGTTCCAGAAATCTGATTATGTTCATTGAGTATCTTCGCTATAGATGATGCTAACTATATAGCCATTCATTAAATGTGGTTATTGATGCCGAACATACCGTTCAACCCAAAATTATCAATGATATGAGGAAATGAATGTGTGCATTGCCAATGTCTGACATTAACTCCTTGAACGAATCGCTACCAGCTTCTGATTGCTTCTTTGGAAATCATACCTCACGTCAGCTATATAATTGAAATTAATTAAAATTAATTAGTTATTTATCACATCAATGCACTGAATAATTTCCCAATGAGCTTTGGATTCAGATATATTTCTTGGTAAATATTCATAGTGTTTGCTGAGGGTGCATGGCCAAGAATAATCGAGATGATTTCTCTGAGAGAACCAAACTCCAGATCGCGAAGCGTGTTGGATGGTTATGCTCATTCCCTATGTGCCGTAAGTGGACAGTAGGCGCAACGTCAGATGGGGAAAGTGAAATCAACATCGGTACAGCAGCACATATATGTGCTGCTGCTCCGGGTGGGCCTCGCTATGACGGGAATATGTCACCGGAGGAGCGATCTTCTGCCAAGAACGGTATGTGGATGTGCCGCGATCACGGTAAAGCAATAGATTCAAGCGATCCAGAGTTTACCGTAGAGAAACTGCTCAAGTGGAAACAAGAGGCAGAAATAGAAGCTTGGAAGAGGGTACTGCATAGCGATGTGTTTCGTGGTACTGGAGGGTGTGCAGATACAGAGGTAGTGATGCGGGCTCGGGTTGCTGCCGTAAATGATCTCGAGGTATTCCGTCGAACCCATAAATGGCCTGGTTCGTCTGTGGCTCTCATGTTAGATATTCAAGGTTTAGATGAGCCAGTAATAACCAGTGCGATCGCAGGGATGGCTATAAGGCTGGATGATTTAATTCTTGTCGCCGGGCCAGGAATGGGTAAAACCACAACGCTTTTCCAGATAGCGGAAAGTATGTTGGCTACAAACCTTGGTACGCCTCTTGTCGTGTCGCTGGGGGATTGGGCTACCGAAAATACGACGATCCTCGACTCTATTCTTAAACGGCCCGCTTTCCGAGATGTTTCAGAGGATGACTTGCGTAAGGTCGCTAATCACCCTGGTGTTGTGTTACTACTCGATGGTTGGAACGAATTGGATGCTAGCGCACGTACCCGTGCTCGAACTCAAATCACCAGACTCAAAGCAGAGCTGCCTGAACTTAGCTTTATCATCTCGACGCGTAAGCAATCTCGGGACATTCCTTTTGAAGGAACACATGTAACACTTTTACCGCTTAATCAGGATCAGCAAATCCAGATCGCAGTTGCCTTACGCGGGAATTATGGAAAAAGGATCTTGGATCAAGCCTGGCGTACCGCTGGCCTACGTGAACTTGTAACAATACCTCTCTATCTGATGGCGTTGACCTCACTTCCAGAAAACGCCCCGGTTCCGACAACAAAAGAACAAATACTTCGGCATTTTGTTGAGGCGCATGAAAAGGAAGCAAGTCATGCCGAAGCGTTGTATTCCGGTACTTATGGATTTCAGCAAGACTACATGAAAGGGCTAGCTGAAGTCGCCACGCGGGTAGTTAACTCAACTATTGTTGACTTTAGTGCACGGAAATCGATATCCGACACGGCAACTTTGCTGGTGGACAGCGGGCAGATAGCAATCAAACCCCAACCAGAAATTGTACTAGATGTGCTCGTTAGCAATCATGTACTGATGCGTACAGGGAATACTCCTGGTTATTCGTTTCAGCATCAGCAATTTCAGGAATGGTATGCCTCTCACTTGGTTGAACGCCGGTTGATTGCGGACATCAATGCCCGGGAAACACGAGAAGCACTTAAAGCAGAGGTATTTAACTATCCCAGATGGGAAGAAGCCATACTTTTTGCCATAGAGCGTATGGCATACAGTGATGCGAAACAGCAGGTTATTTGTAGCAATGCGATAATTGCTGCATTTGAGGTCGACCCAATTCTCGCTGCAGAGATGATTTTTCGATCAACAGACGATGTATGGTCGCAAATATCGACTGTTATTCAGAATCTCGTGGCTCATTGGCATGTGCCAGGAACAGTGGATCGCGCTGTCCGTTTCATGATTACATCTGGCCGTCCTGAATTCCTTGATTATGTCTGGCCGTTGATCTCTGATGAAGATGAGCAGATCAGCCTTCATGCTTTACGTAATTGCAGAATATTCAGGACTTCGATTTTCGGGGAGGCGGCAGGAGAAATAATCAATACCCTGTCTCCCAGAATGCGTTCATTACTTTTATCCGAGATAGCATCTCGCAGTGGTATCGATGGCCTCGATCTTGCTGTCTCCATTGCGAAGAATGACCCTGATTCGCAGGTCCAAGTCTCTGTCATTGATGCTTTGGTATTTCGGCGAGCAGATCTCCATGTGGCTGAAATGTTGCGAGAGGTGAATAGCACAATCTTAGATCTGATTGTGAGCAAAGGCGTTGCCGATGAGATACAGGATGAAAACGTTAGAGAAATACTCGCGACAGCACATAAGCGGCAAGAAATGCAGGCCGTATCACCCTCTAATCGGCTTCGCGCGCTGATCGCTACAGAGATTACTGAGGACGATTACGCTGAATTAGTTGGCATCATCAGCACAATGGAGATTGAATCAAATGAAGAACAGCTGATCGATAAGCTACACCGCAGTTACCCTCAAACTGTTGCAGAGGGTGTATTAGAGCGTGTAAGGGCTGGACGATCACTTTGTACTAGTGTGGGCGCTATTCTGGCATCAGCCAGATTTACTTTAGAAGATGAAATGCTGGTGAATCTGGTGCTGGTTAACCCTGAAGACTATGACGCTCGTGCTAACGCCGCGGCCTCAGTACTTGGGCCAGGGGCTGTTGGTCATCTTATTGATGTATTGGCCGATCTTGAGTTATGTAATCAGGCCGAAGGTAAATACGAAGAGTCCAAATGGAAACGCTATCAAGGGCTGAGAACTCGTATTGGCTCTGCCCAAGGTTCAAGCCTTGTTGACGCTATTCTCAAGCGAGCTGTACCGGCCGAAGACAGGCTAATTGAATTGTTTACTGACCTGCTTTTATCCCATCCCAACGGTGAGGAATCTTATAGCAGATCTTTCGATGCAGACACTATTCTGGTGATACAACGGTTATTTGAAGAGTGGGCTAATCGTATGCTTGCTTCGAAAAAAGCAAAGCGTAGGGTAAAAGCAAGAGTTGCAATGCTTGCGAGTCTTGCCCCATCAGTGAAACAGTTACCTCTTTTGAAACAACTGCTGGACGATAACCTCCAGCGTTACAGAGAGTTTCGAAAAGAAGCGGAGACAGCCGGGTGGAGACCATGCGAAGCGGTTAATGAGGCTAGAACCCCGATGCTCAACGAATATCAGAGCGCCTTTCAGGCAATTCAATCTCCAGAAACAACTGCAATTATGCAGACGTATCTGTGTGACAAATATTTTGGTGCGCTAGCGGCACGAGTCCTTGCCGAACAATGGCGAGCGTTAAACGCTCCATCAAGTGGAAAACGATTTTTAAGTGGTGTTGATTTCTCAAATGTGAAGGCGAAACATATGGCTCTAACCCACTCCCCTGATGAAACATCTCTTGAAGCAGAAGCTATATTTAACGCAATTGACCAACTGATTACGCAAGACGCGACGAGCGAACAAAAACAGCTTGCTGTCGAACTGGGTATTATTGCATCGCAGTTGCCCCATGGGCGGCGTGATGATGTTATCAAAACTCTCATTGCAGTTGCACCGAGGCAAATACGAGCAGATTTGCTTACCAGCATCGTGCTATCGGGAGATGGTATAGATACAAAGGTCGTTGTTGAAAGTACCGTTGAGCTTATAGAGGCAGCAATCGCTGAACCGTGGATATTAAGCGAGGGGCAAGGGTATCAATTAAAAGCGTGGTTACAGCTTTTACCGTTTATGAAGGAGCCTGAAGAAGCCTTGAGCGTCATTCGTAGTCTGCCTGCCTCATATCGGGATCCCTATTTTTTGGAAGAGATGGTCAGAGGATTTTGCCATTCACCTTCCCCATATGCAGAAGATGCCCTTTTCAAGTTAGCCGAAGAAAACACAAGCCTCTATGCGAACTACCACTGGAGAACCACCGCTTTACGTCTTGAAACACTATCTTCGGTGCGCCGTATCATCGACTTAACTGCTCAGGGTGTATTTGAAAGCCGATCCAGTGATAACTGGCATTTTGAGAAAATACTTGGGAACCTGCTTGAGATTCATTCTGGTTTGCGTGCGTACATATACGGTTTGTTGATAGATGGACCAATCTCACCGGGCCTTGAGGCGCTCACCCGTATTATTGCGCAGAGCCCAGACGAAGAGGGAGTACTATTACTGCTCAATTTTGAGAGGAGCTTGAATCGTAGATTTATGGATTGGCGAACAATTAATAAAATGATCACCCAAGATATTCCGTCAGAAACGTGGCAAGGTACGATTGAAATTGTACCCGTTCCGGCAGGCAGTTTACGGATGAAATTGTTTGAATTGGTGACGGACGGAGGCCCCGATGACGTAGCTGCCTACTGGATGCGTAAGATAGACTGCAGCAGGGATGAATACGGAATTCCAGAAGATGAGCCGCGCCATCCGGACATCGCATCCGGTAGGCCGTGGCCTGCCTCCCTAGCGTTGTTAGATGTGTAGTGGCACACTGAATTTGGCCACATGAATAGAAGTGATATGCTCACCTCAGCACATTACAGGTACCGATTGGAAAGCAGAAATTTCAGCGCAGAATTCAAACGCGAATTCGCTCAACTGGTTCTTGACCCAAACTCTACCGTTGCAGATGCAGCAGAGCTATGGGGGGCCTTTTAATAATGCGCGATGTGTAAAACAGTTTCGGAATGAGCAACAGGGCAAAACGCAAAAATACCTCCTATGACCTCGGAATAAATTGGAATACGCCAGCTGAAGAAAAAGTGACAAACTTTTGAAATGATAAATAAAAAAAGGCTATCGAGCTCTTGATGTCAGACTCCTGAAAAGTTCTCATTAATCTGGACACTCAGGACGTGTTACCCTGCTCAAGCTGGCGAAGCGAATCCAGCAATTTCTGACGCGATATTTTCTGTTCCAGGCAACCGAACCATCAGTCATCTAGACACATACCTGAAAAATAGCTTTGGCAATATCGATACCTACAACTCTGATCTTGTTCATGTGATATCACTCCGGAGTTAACGCAGTCAGTGAAAGTATGGCACTGGCTATGTGATTGATCTCCTCCCTGAAAACAGTGCCAGTCTAAACTGAAGTATCCGGTCTTTCTTTCATCTCACTGAGAGGCATATCAACCATGAAAAAGGCCCGTTACACCGAAGAACAAATAGCCTTTGCCCTTAAACAGGCTGAAACCGGCACTCGGGTGGAGGAAGTGTGCAGAAAGATGGGGATTTCTGAGGCAACTTTTTACATCTATGGACTACCTCCGTTTTGCAAGCACTGAATCAGGTTTTAGGTTGTTGCTTACATCTATCCGGCATCAGGAATACCTGTGCCCAAATGGGTAATCCGCACACAATCGCCTCAACAAC
>NZ_JAFMOY010000106.1 GCF_019049625.1 Rahnella ecdela | reverse complement strand
CGCAAGCGCAGATGAAAGACTGGGGATGGCGTATTCCGTTCCTGCTGGCGCTGCCGATGGGGCTGGTGGCGCTGTATCTGCGCCTGAAACTCGACGAAACACCAAACTTTGTCGCCAGTAAAAAAGCCGAACCGAAAGCGCAGAAAACGGCGGAGGAAAAAGCGTCGGCCGTTGCCACCGCCAAAGCCATCGCGCTGGGGATTGGCCGCATGATGGGCTGGTCGGCGGGCGGTTATACCTTCCTGGTGGTGATGCCGTCTTATCTGCAAACGTCCCTGCACGCCACGTTTTTACAGGCGCTGGTGGCGACCGTGCTGGCAAATGTCGGGTTCGCGCTGGCGATTTTACCTTCCGGCTGGCTGAGCGATAAAATTGGCCGTAAAAAGGTCATGATGATTGCCGTATTCGCGGTCATTGTGCTGAGTTTCCCGCTCCTGCATCTGCTGCAAAATCCTGAAAGCAGCCTGATGGCGAAAGGCATTGCGGTACTGATTGCCGGTGCGACTATCGGGATGATTGCCGGTCCAGGTCCGGCGATGCTGGCGGAAATGTTCCCGACCCGCGTGCGTTATACCGGGCTCGGATTATCCTATTCCTTGTCGAACGCCGTGTTCTCCGGCTGTGCGGGGCTGATTATCACCGGGCTGATTAAGGAAACGGGCAATCTCGATATTCCGGCGTATTACGTGGTGGCCACCTGCGTGGTCAGCCTGTTTGCGTTGATGTCGTTGCGCAAAGACGACCATTTACGTGATCTGGACGAATAACCCATGAGCGACACCCCTTTGCAGTCGCGCCTGAATGCATTACAGGGCAGCTTTTCTCCGGCAGAAAAGCGCATCATCACGATTATCCGCCTCGACCCGCCGGGCGTCGCCAATATGGGCGTAACGGAGCTGGCAAAGTACGCTGAAACCAGCACCGCTACGGTGGTGCGTACCAGCAAACGGCTGGGGTTCAGCGGCTATCCGGCGCTGCGGCTGGCGTTAGCGGCAGAATCGTCCAGCCCGATGCCGGTCGACATGCCGTTGGCGGCGGATATCGGTGAGAACGATTCGCCGAAACAAATTCTGCAAAAGCTGCTGGAATTTGAAGTGAAAGGGGCGAGTGAAACCACACAATTACTGAGCGCGGCGACGCTCGAACAGGCTGTCAGTGTTCTTTCACAAGCCAGACGGATTGATATTTACGGTGCCGGTGCATCGGGACTTGTGGCGCAAGATTTTTGCCAGAAACTGCGGCGCATCGGCGTTGTCGCCCAGAGTTACGGCAGCACCGACGAAAGTCTGGTGAGCGCCTGTCAGCTTGCGGCGGGCGATGTCGCGCTGGCGATTTCCCACTCCGGCAAGACCGCCGGAGTCGTCGAAGCGCTTTCACAGGCCAAAGCCGCGGGCGCGACGACGCTGGCGATCACCGCCAACGGGCGCGCTGCCCTCGTGCGAAAAGCCGATGTCGTGTTGCGAACCAGCAATCGCGAAATGGGTTTTCGTGCCGCTGCAATGGCCAGTCGTACCAGCCAGTTACTGATTATCGACTGCCTGTATATCGGCGTCGCACAGCGTCTGCCGGGCGCGCGTGAGGCCCTGCGTAAAACCCACGACGCGGTACAACACCACCGTCGCTGATATTCTTCCGTTCCTCTGCGTGCCTTCTATACTTCTTAAAACACTTCGGTTTATGAGGGCATGCATGTTCACCCACCGTTTGGTATTTCCTGCCAGCGTCCTGCGCGGACGCGGCGCCATAAAACATCTGGGCGCGATGTGCGGACGTTTAGGTCAGCGGGCAATGTTAGTCGGCGGCAAACGCGCCATAGCCAGCGTCGAGGCGAAAGTCGCCGATCAGCTCGAACAGCAGATGGTCAGTTATCTGGGCAGTGAAGTCTTCGGCGGCGTGTGTTGTCAGGAGGAAATCAACCGGCTGGCCGACGTGTTCCGCACACAGGGCGTGGAAGTGATTATCGCCACCGGCGGCGGCAAGGCTCTGGATACCGCCAAAGCGGCAGGCGTGAAGTGCAATATTCCTGTGGTGACGTTACCGAGCATTGCCGGTACTTGTTCGGCAGTGACGTCGCTGGCATTTCGTTATCATCAGGACGGTGAATTTCGCGATATGATGCCTTTACCTTGCGGCCCGACTGCGGCGGTAATCGACGCCGATTTACTGGCAACGGCTCCGTTACAATGGCTGTCGGCAGGCATCGGCGATACGCTGGCAAAATGGTACGAATATCGCGCCATCAGCGACCTCAATCAGCTCACCGGTCTGGCGGGTGTCGCCCGCACCAACAGTGAACTTTGCTATACGCTCATCGAACACTTCGCCGCTGACGCCTGTTTCGCGGTGCAGGACGGTAAAGCCAACAACGCCCTCGAACAGGTGCTCGACGCCATTTTCCTCTATGCTGGACTGACTTCCATCATGAGTAACGGCGCACACACCGGCGCTTCCCACGCCTTATATGAAGGTTTCACCGCCTGCCCGAAAACCCGCCACGTCGCCCACGGTTTACTGGTCGGTTACGGCAACCTGTGCCTGCTGGCGCTGGAAAACCGCAGCGACGAGGAATTACTGACCGCCATCGCCCTCGCCCGCGCCAGTGCTGTACCGACGCAGTTAGCGCATATCACGCCAGGCCTGACAGAGCAGGATCTGGCGGTGATCATCGACCGTAGTCTGAGTACGCCGGATATGGCGAACATGCCGGGCGATATTACATTTGAAGATGTCAGGAGGGGGATTGAGAGGGTTGAGATGCTCGGGGCAAAGATTAATTAGTTTTTTGCGCATGCTGTGCAAACTGGCCAACACATTGGGTTGCCACCCAAACGGGCCTCAAGGTCAAGGTCGTGGGCGTCGGCCCACACCGACCAGAGACCCGGTAACGCGCGGGCCTCTGGACTCCGCGCTTTTTTAACTGCGCGCTATCGCGGGCAAAAGGGACATGTCCTGTTGCATCAGTGAGTGGCGCAAAATGTCATCGCTTCGCGATCCCCGAATTTCAGGTTTCGAGCCCCAGGTCTCGAACCCTTCATTCGGTGCCATTTTTGAGCACGCCAATCAACCTTTTTAAAAGATGAAAAACATTCTGCCGTTGAATTTAAGATCGTGCGGGCGTTTCAGAAAACTTGCTGAATGAGAGGTTGCAGACCAAAGGCTGCAATCCCGAAATGAAGGAACCGCGCAGCGGCAAGATTACCAGCCTGTCGCTGTGGCCCTTGAAACATAACCAGCGAGCGTTAGCGCGCAGTAAAAGAGCCCGGGGGGTCTTGGGGGGTGGCGGCGATAGGCCGCCCCCCAAGTCGGTGTGGGCCGACGCCCACGACCTTGAATTTGAATTTGAAAAACTAAACAGGTTCGAAAGGCACTCCTTTTAACTCCCCCACTTTTTGTTTTATCAGCTGCCTCAGCCTCAGCGAAGCCTGCGATGCCGGCTGGTCCCGCCTGCTCAGCAGAATCACCTCGAACGGCAGGGATTCCACCACCGGTACAATCTTCAACTGGTCGATATACCGCCGGGCAGTGAACGTATCGACCACCCCGACTCCACCGCCTGCCAGCACCATATCGGCGATCACTGAGTACGTTTTAATGTACAACGCCGAGTGCGGCATCAGGCCGTTTTCACGCAGGACGCGGTTAAGCACCTGCCCCAGCGGATCCTGTTGCTGCAACATCAGCAGGTCGTTTTCGCACAACCACGCCAGCGTGACCGGCCCTTCAACGGTCGAATCTTTTGGCAGCAGCGCCACCATATTGCCCTGATAAATCGATTCGGCGATCAGTTCCTGCGTGACCTGCTCGCCGAATGCCAGCGCGAAATCCATTTTGTATTGCAGCAAATCCTGACTCAGCGTGTTGAAGTGCCCGGTCACCAGTTCGACGCTACCGCCGGGTGTCTGGCGGCGAAAATCCACCAGTACCGGCGCCATCACGCTATGCCCCAGCGCGTGCGCGGAACCAATGCGCACATGCTGGCCTTCGCCCTGTCGCAGCTGTTCCGCCAGCTCACCAATCGCCTGAATGTGGCTGAACAGCGCTTCGACTTCCGGCATTAACCGCCGCCCTTCCGGCGTCACGATTAACCCCTGCGGCGTGCGGTCGAACAGCGTGAAACCCAGCTGCTGCTCAGCGTGATTCAGCACACGGCTGACGTTGGGCTGTGACACGTTTAGCAAACGCGCTGCGCCGCTGACGCTGCCCGCCTGTAATACCGCCTGAAACACTTCGATGTGGCGTAAACGCATGCCTGCCCTATTTCTGCGTGGTCGCTAAGTACGAGAAGGCACTTAACAGGCTGATAATGTTGGCAACGGTCGGGCTGTGATAGCCGACGGTGACTGCATCAAGACGTTCAACGCCGGGTATCAGGCAGAATAAATCCGCCAGTACCGGTTTAGCGGTCATCAGTTCGAGATGATACGGCGCGCTGAATCTGCCCGCAGTAAGCGGTGCAGGTTTGCTGACGGCGATCGTCGCCTGTTTGCGGATTTTGGCACAGGCAATCGACGGGCTGTCGGACTCCGCCGCATTAGCGGAAATCGCGCGTTTGACGCAGACGTATTGGGATTCCGGATAATAGCGGCGGATCCAGGTTTCGAGATGATCATCGCCGGTGACCAGCCATAACGGGACGTTGAGTTCCGCACCGGCGGCGGCGTATAAATCGCTTTCGCCCACGACGTTGCCGTTGAGTTTAACGCGGTAAAAAGCACGGCCATTGATGGTGTGCGCCAGCACGCCATTTTCGCCCGCGGCGGTGTGAAAACCGACAAACATCAGACCATCGTATTGCTGTTGTTGCAGCCCTTCGACCATTGATAATCCGCGCGGTTTACCCTGCACCAGACGGGCGCGCGGGTCGATTTTATCGGCACGCAGGTTTTGCATCATCGCGTGGCTGTCAGCCACGGTGACTTCCATCGCGCCACCGGCAAAAGCACCGTCGATGGCGGCGTTAACTTCGCCTTCCATCAGCGCGCGGGCGGCTTCGTAATCGGCATTGCCCGGACTGCATTGTTCCGGGCGCATCACACCCGCGATGCCTTCAATATCCGCAGAGATAAATACTTTCATCATTCATTCCCTATGTGGTTCGCTAGGTTATCTAATACTTCACTTAATCCCAGCCGGTAATGTCCGTCGAATCCGCAGACGGTTTCGGCACTCAGTAAGGCATCAATAATAGCGTGTTCTGTGGCATCTGCCGCCATCGCCAGCAAAGGTTCGAGTTCAACATCCGGCAACGTGACACCGTCACGCTGAGTGGAAAATGCCAGCGCGATATCCCCTGAACCGTGGCCCCAGTAACTGCCGAGACGCCCTAACCCGGCACCGGCGCGTTTCGCGATGCGCCCCAGCTGGCGGCTGTCGAGATAACGGTCACAGGCCATCACAATAATTATCGATCCCGCGTCTACCTGCGGTGCCAGTTGCGTCTGGACTTCGGCGATAGCTTCTCCGGCGCGCACGCCGTCGAGGGTCAGTTCGGAGAGTTTGCCAAAATTCGCCAGCACCAGTACGCCCAGTGTCGCGTTAAGCGTTTCGCACCAGCGCGACGCCGTGCCGATGCCACCTTTCAGGCCAAAACAGCTCATGCCACGTCCGGCACCTACGCTGCCACGGGCGAAGGTTTTTGTCGCGCCGTCGAGAGCGGTCAGTGCGTCGTCCTCACTGACCGCCATCGCCTGAATATCGTTTAAATAGAAATCGTTGCACTCAAGAATAACCGGATTGATGGTTGAATCCGGGCGGCCAATTTGCGGGAACTGCTGGCAGCTGCGTTTGACCAGCGCATTGAATAACGTGCCGGTGGCGAAGGTATTGCTGAGCAGCACCGGCGTTTGCAGTTCGCCCAGTTCCATCACCTGAATAAGCCCCATCGGTTTACCGAACCCGTTTAGCACCGCCACGCCGCACGGCAGCGGGTTTTCATACAGATTGTCACCCGGCGGCACGATAGCGGTGACGCCAGTCTGAATATCACCGGCGTTCAGCGTGCTGTGGCCGACGGTAATTCCGGCGACGTCCGTCAGTGAATTAGTGGCACCGCACGGAAAGCGCGGGCGGAAAATCTGGCGCGACCTGCGCCAGCGTTGCAGCAAAGCCGACAGCGCCTGCTGCTGAAATTGATCTTCATGTTCTTGCGGGTGCATCTGTATTCCGTTTCAGTCGGTTAAAGCAGTGAAATTACTTTTTCAGTTTAGGATCCAGCGTGTCGCGCAGCGCGTCGCCGAGCAGATTAAATGCCAGGACTGTGAGGAATATCGCCAGGCCGGGAAATACGCTGACGTTCCATTTGCCCGCCATCATCATATTACGGCTCATCGCCAGAATATTGCCCCATTCCGGCACGTCAGGCTCCGGCCCCAGACCGATAAAACTCAGGCTGGCGGCGGTCAGAATACTGGTACCAATTCGCATGGTGAAATAGACGATGACGTTCGAGAGTGTACCCGGCAGGATATGGCGCAAAATCACCACCCGGTCCGGCGCACCGATGCAGCGAACCGCTTCGACGTAAGCACTTTGTTTAATCGACAACGTGGCGGCGCGCACGATGCGGGCAAATACCGGCACGCTGAATACCGCGACGGCGATAATCACGTTATTCAGCCCAGGCCCGAGAATGGCCACTACCGCAATCGCCAGCAACATGCCCGGAAAAGCGAATAAGACATCCGATCCGCGCATGATCAGCATGTCCAGCCAGCGGCCATAATATCCGGCCAGCAGCCCAAGCAACACGCCCGCAATCATGCCGAGAGTGACCGAGAAAATGCCAACGTAGAGAGAAATCCGTGCGCCATAAATGATACGACTGAGAACGTCACGCCCTAAATCGTCGGTGCCGAACCAGTGCTGCGGCGTAGGGCCGACGCCTAGCGCCATCCAGTCCGGCGTCATCGGATCAAAAGGTGCCAGCCACGGTGCGAATATCGCGACAAGCACCAGCAGAAGAATAAATCCGCCGGAAACCAGCGCCATCGGATGTCGGATAAAAGTGTGGAAAAAGTCGTACCACGGCGAACGGATATCATCGTTTTGCGAGGCTACCGCAGCCGGTGTGGTTTCTTCCAGCACAGAAACAGGATCGGTCATGAGCAGCTCCTAACGCAGACGGATAGCCGGATTGACCACCGCGTAAAGCAGATCAACCAGCAGATTTATCAGGATAAATTCAAACACGAACAGCATGACCAGCGCCTGAATGACCGGCTGATCCTGCGTCTTGATCGATTCAATCAATAACCAGCCCAGCCCCGGCCAGCTGAATACGCTTTCGACAATAATCGAGCCGCCAAGCAGAAATCCAAACTGTAAACCGAGCATGGTAATAATCGGGATCAGCGCATTGCGCATGATGTGTTTCCACGTCACCAGCCGCGCGCGTAATCCTTTGGCATTGGCGGTACGTACATAATCTTCCTGCGCCACGTCGAGAAATGCCGAGCGGGTGAAACGCGCCATCACCGCTGCCACCGAAGACCCCAAGGTGATGGCCGGTAAGATAATGTCCGCAGGCGAATTAAAACCACTGACGGCGAATATCCCGAACGGCATGGCGACAAACTGGATAAGCAGCAACCCGAGCCAGAACGGTGGCATAGAAATCCCGCCGACCGCCATGCTCATCAGCGTCCAGTCCTGCCATTTTCCGCGTTTGAGCGCTGAAACGACGCCAATCACCAGCCCGAGTACCACCGACCACGCGAAACCGGCCAGCGCCAGCAGCAGCGTCGGCATAAAACCGCTTTCAATGACACTTAACACCGGCTGACGCGTGCGGTAAGTCGTACCCAGATCGCCATGAACCATGCCGTCCAGCCAGTGCCAGTACTGCGCAGGCAGCGGATCGTTCAGGCCAAGCAGTTGCCGCGCTGACTCAACCGCCTCAATCGGCGCATCCTGTCCGGCGTAAATACGCGCAGGGTCACCCGGCAGCAGCTTGATAAAGCCGAAAACCAGCAATGACACCACCAGTAAAACGGGGATCATTTCCAGTATCCGGCGGATAAAATAGGTCAGCATAAAAGGGTTTCCTGAATTCGGTATCCTCCATCCCCTGCGAAGGAGGACGGAGTAAACCGCAACATACATTGGTTTTTGCCTTTGCTCCTCCCCTGCGAAGGGGAGGAGTTAACACGATCCACTCTTATTTAAACTGTGCCTGATTAAAGATCAGCGAGCCGTCGGCGAGCATGTAGACGCCGGAAAGCTCTTTGCTTTTGCCCACCAGGTTGTCCGGCACGCCGAGATACGCCATCGGTGCATCCGCCCACAATAGTTTCTGCGCATCGGCGTAGGCCGCTTTGCGTTTATCAACGTCAGCCGTTTGCAGACCGGCGGTGATCGCCGCATCGACCTGTTTGTTGCTGTAATAAGAAACGTTGTAGGCCGACGGGATCCAGGATTCGGTGGCGAACAGCGGACGCAGCGCCCAGTCTGCATCACCGGTCGAGGCCGACCATGCGCCGTAATACATTTCTACTTTCGCATCCGCCGGTTTCGGTGTGCTCCACAGACGCTGGGTCAGAGTACCGGCATCCATCGGCACCAGTTTCACGCGCACACCAATCAGGGAAAGTTGCTGCTTGAGGAACTGCGCGCTGCGGATACGGTCTGTTTTGTTCGAGCTCCACATTTCAACGTCAAAGCCCTTCTCATAACCGGCTTCTTTCATCAGCTCTTTAGCTTTGGCGATGTTATAGCTGTAATCCGGCGTGGTTTGTTTCTGATAGAACTGGACGTTTTTAGGCAGCGGCGACGTAGACGGCGAGCCCATACCGGCGAAACCGACTTTCAGCCACAGATTGCGGTCGATGGCGTAGTTGATCGCCTGACGGACGCGCACATCCGAGAACTCTTTTTTCTGCGTATTGAAGGCGATGTAATAGAGATAAATGCCCGGATCCTGTGCGATATCCAGCTTCGGATCGCTTTTCACGGTTTCCACCAGATCAGAGGGCAACGGATACACTGCGTCCACGCCGCCGGATTTCAGTTTCGCCACCTGCGTGGAGTCTTCCGGCGTCGGGTACAGCGTCACGGAGTCGACTTTCGGCCAGCCTTTCTGCCAGTAGTTGTCGTATTTCACCAGTTTGACGTCTTTACCCTGCTGCCATTCGACAAACTTAAACGGACCGGTACCGACCGGATGCACACTCAGATCCTGTTCGTTCGGATACTGCTTCAGGGAGGCCGGGCTGTGCATCACCGCCGACGGATGCGCCAGGGTGTTGATCATCGCGCCAAACGGTTTATTCAGGGTGATTTTCACCTGATACGGGCTGACGGCTTCCACGGATTTGATCATGCTGAACAGCGAGTTACGTTTCAGGTGATTGGCCGGATTAGCCAGACGATCGAGGTTAACTTTTACCGCGTCTGCGTTAAACGGCGTACCGTCCTGGAAGGTCACGTCGTGGCGCAGGTTAATGGTGAATTCGGTGGCGTCGCTGTTGCTGGTGTAATCCGTCGCCAGCACCGGCACAACGGCCATTTTGCTATCGAACTGGAACAGGCGTTCAAAAATGCCGCTCTGAATGGAGTAGCTCAGTGTATCTGTGGTGTCGTGCGGGTCGAAACCGGTCACATCGGCATACATGGAAATCCGCAGATCTTTGGCCTGAGCCGACGCTGCAAAACAAAGCGCCAGTCCGGCGGCAAGCAGGCTCTTACGCAATACAGTCGAATGCATGGTGTTCTCCAGTGTGTCCCAAAAAAGAAAGGTGAGTTATCCCTGTGCGACCCAGTGATGTTCACTGACGCGGGAATATTTGAGTTTTTCTATCTGTACACCCGCCGGATGCACCGGCGATTTCACTTCCACATCATCAAAATTACGCAACGCGCGCTGCGTCGGATCCGCCACCGGCACCGAACTGAGCAGACGTCGGGTGTAGGGGTGTTGAGGATTACTGAACACAGCATCGCGCGGACCGATCTCCACAATTTGCCCGCTGTACATCACCGCCACGCGGTTGGCGATACGCTCTACCACCGCCATGTCGTGCGAAATAAACAACCACGCGACGCCGGTATCACGCTGTAAATCCATCATCAGATTGACCACCTGCGCCTGAATGGACACATCCAGCGCGGACACAGCTTCGTCGGCAATTATCACCTGTGGCTGTAACGCCATCGCGCGGGCAATGGCAATGCGCTGACGCTGACCGCCGGAGAACTCGTGCGGATAACGCCGCGCGTGGGATGGTTCCAGTCCGACACTTTTCAGCAGCTGATTCACCACCGGCGTGGCATCGGCCAGCGATTTTTTCAGGCCGTGCAGTAATAACGGTTCGGCAATGGAAAACCCGACAGTCAGGCGCGGATTGAGCGAGGCGTAGGGATCCTGAAACACCATCTGGATCTGGCGGCGCACCGCCTGAAACGGGGTATCGCGCATCAGGGTGATTTCCTTGCCTTCGAGATGAATGCTTTCCGATTCGCTGCCGACCAGCCGCAGGATGGCGCGGCCGGTGGTGGATTTGCCGCAACCGCTCTCACCGACCAGCGCCAGCGTTTCGCCCGGCCATATTGAGAAGTCGATTTGTTCGACGGCGTGAACTTCTTTGGTCACGCGGGATAAGACGCCGGAGCGGATCGGATAACAGACGCGCAATCCGCGCACATCCAGCAGCGGCGGCGCAGCGTAATTCGCGGTTTTCTGATCGTCTTCCGCTGGCGGAATGTGAGGCAGATCACCTGCAATCGATTGCTTTTCTGGCGAAATGTTTTGACCGGTTTTGGCGGCTAACAGCGGGAACCGGCGCGGCCATTTCAGCCCTTGCATGTCGCCCAGTTTTGGTACGGCGGCCAGCAACGCGCGAGTATAAGGATGCTGCGCGTTGGCGAAAATCTCCGTCACACTGCCCTGCTCCACCACTTTACCCTGATACATCACCACCACGCGGTCAGCGATTTCCGCCACCACGCCCATATCGTGCGTGATGAACAGAACCGACATGTCAGTGCCCTGTTGCAGGTCGCGCAGAATTTGCAGAATGCGTGCCTGCACAGTGACATCCAGCGCGGTTGTCGGTTCGTCGGCAATCAGCAACGCCGGGTCACAAGACAGCGCCTGCGCAATCATCACGCGCTGACGCATGCCGCCGGAAAGTTCGTGTGGGTAACATTTGAGAATACGTTCAACGTCAGGAATACGTACCTGTTTCAGCAATTCGCGGGCTTTGTTCAGTGCCGTGGCTTTGTTCGCCATACCGTGATCCAGCAGCCCTTCGGTAAGCTGATCGCCCACGCGCAGCACCGGATTGAGGGAGGTCATCGGCTCCTGGAAGATCATCGACATTTCCTGACCGCGCAGTTTACGGCGCGATTCTGCCGACAGCGAAGTCAGCGCATGACGCGTGCCGTTGCGGCCAAAAAATTCGATACTGCCTGCATCAATGTGCGCCGAGTCGGGCAGCAACCCCATCACACTCAGGGAAGTGACGGACTTACCGGATCCGCTTTCGCCGACCACCGCCACCACTTCACCTTTATTAATAGAGAAGGAAACGCCTTTCAGCGCCTGCGTTTTGCCTTGCCGGCCAGAGAAGGTGACCGACAAATCGTTAATCTGCAAAATGGGCACTGTCATCAATAAACGCCTCCTTTATATGCTGAACTGTTAAAGCCAGACTTCACCGTTTTCATAGCGCAATGCCGGTTCGGCGTCCTGCGCCAGCCAGATTGGCCCGTCGAGATCGACGCGCTCGGCCTGCACCGCAACCGGCAGCGCCGCTTCCATCGCAATGGAAGAACCGAGCATGCAGCCGAACATAATCCGCAAACCAAACTGTCGCGCCACATCGGTCATCGCCAGTGCTTCGGTCAGGCCACCGCATTTGTCGAGCTTGATGTTGATCATCTCGTAACGATCCCGCAGCCCTTCGATATCAGCACGTTCATGACAGCTTTCGTCGGCGCAGACAGGAATGGGATGCAAACAACGCACCAGATCTTTGTCACTACCGGCAGGAAGTGGCTGTTCGATCATCGCCACGTTAAATTCATGCAATGCCTCGAACAAACTGCCGAGATCTAAACCTGACCAGGCTTCGTTCGCGTCCACCATCAGCGTGGCGTGCGGTGCAGCGGCGCGGATAGCCGCCACCTTCTCGATAATCTGCTCACGGTCGAGTTTGATTTTCAGCAACTTCGCGCCACCGGCAACCGCCACTTCTGCCGCTTTCGCCATGTTTTCCAGTGAATCGAGGCTCAGGGTTTCAGCGGTAATCACAGAAACAGGCTTTGGCATATCAAGCAGTTGCCACAGGTCTTTGCCCTTTTTTGCCGCATCGAGACGCCACATTGCACAATCGAGGGCATTACGCGCTGACCCCATCGGTAACGCCTGCTGTAATGCTTCGCGGCTCAGCCCCTGTTCCACCTGCGGGCGGATAAGCTCAAGTTGTTCGCACACGCTTTGCGGCGATTCCTGATAGCGGGCGGTCGGCGTGCATTCTCCGACAGAGGTAAATTCGCCGTCGGTCAGGGAAACGCGCATCACCGTAACGGCAGTGCGCGTACCACGGGAAATCGCAAACGGCTTTGCCAGCGGCAGTTCGACGGACTGGAAAGTCATCTGGATCATCAGCCGTTGTCCTTAATCCATTGCGCGATATTTTTGATGCCAAAACGCACCGGGTCGGTGGCGGGCACGCCGAATTCTTCACTGATTTCAGCCAGCGCTATTTTTGCTTCTTCTTCACTGACAGCCGACGTATTCAGCGAGAAACCGGCGATTCTGACATCCGGGCTGGTCAGGCTGGCCGCCGCCAGATTGGTGTCGAGGCACTGGCGCAGCGTCGGCATAAACTGATGCGGCAGATGACGCATATGCGGGCGGCCAAGTTCATGACACATCACCAATAAATGTGCCTGCGCCCCGTGGATAAGCCCCATGCTGACACCGGCAAAAGACGGGTGATACAGCGAGCCCTGACCTTCAATGATGTCCCAGTGATCGTCGTCATTGGCCGGAGAAAGCGCTTCGACGGCGCCGGAAATAAAATCAGCAATCACCGCATCAATGGCGATACCGGCACCGGCCACCAGCACGCCTGTCTGTCCGGTTGCGCGGAAATCAGCGTTCAGATCCAGTTCGCGCATCGCGGCTTCCAGCGCCAGCGAGGTGTACATTTTGCCGACCGAGCAGTCGGTACCGACGGTCAGAATACGTTTGCCGCTGCGCTTTTTACCGGTGCCGGTGTCGAGTTCCGGCTGCATATGGCGCACGTCAAACAGTTCAACGTGATGTTCTCTGGCCAGTTCAACCAGTTCAGGAATGTCATTCAATCCCTGATGCAAGCCGTTGGCGACGTTAAGCCCGGCGCGGATCGCCGTTTTGATCGAATCCAGCCAGTGTTTGGGTAATTTACCGCCGGAGTTCGCCGTACCCAGAACCATGGTTTTCGCACCCTGCGCTTTGGCCGTTTCGATGTCGAGTTCTGGTAATCCCAGAGACACCGAATCGGTTGCCAGACGGATTTGCCCGACGCAGGCTTCAGGACGCCATACGTGGATGCCGCGCGCGGTTTTCGCGGCCAGCGGATCCATCACATCACCTAGGAATAAAAGATACGGCTTTGGAATTTGCTGCATGTCTGTTTCTCCGGGATTCTTTTTTTAATGGGTTTTAATAAGACCCAATGAATATTCCACGGGAGAAAGCGGCTGACGAATACTTGTTTAGCTTCGGGGTATAACGTAAGGCTATAGGGCTAGCTGCATGAATTTATTGTGGTTATTGGATAACAGGAACGGGGAAAACGAGGGGTAAATGACAGGCACAAAAAAAGGCAGAGCCAATGAACTCTGCCTTTGCGATTACCTTTTTCAGACACAGAATGGGGTAATAATTTGGTTCACTAACTTAGAAGCGGTAAGTCAGTGCAACAGCAACGATGTCGTCAGAGCTTACGCCCAGTTTGTTGTTGTCATCGATCTGGTTGATCATGTAGTCAACATAGGTGTACATGTTTTTGTTGAAGTAGTAAGTCGCACCAACTTCAAAGTATTTAACCAGGTCAGCATCGCCAACGCCTTCAACATCTTTCGCTTTAGACTGTACGTAACCGATAGAAGGACGCAGGCCGTTTTCGAACTGGTACTGTGCAACTAACTCATAACCCTGAGTTTTGTTAGCGAAGCCGCCTGGGATTGGCGCCAGGTTACGTGTTTCGTTATACATTGCAGACAGATAAATCTGGTTAGCGTCGTATTTCAGAGCGGTTGCCCATGCAGACGCTTTATCACCGCCGCCGATAGCGGAGTTGGTTTGTGCGTTAGTACGGTCAGATGAAGAACCCGCGACAACAGCACCGATGCCGGAACCTGCGATATCTTCATAATCGATGGATGCGCCGTAACCGTCGCCGTTCGCTTTAGTCGCAGTACGACCGTCGTTCTCGTTTTTACCCTGGTATTGCAGAGCGATGTTCAAGCCAGTGACCAGACCGAAGAAGTCCTGGTTACGGTAAGTCGCCAGACCGTTAGAACGACCCACCATGTAGTTGTCGGAGTTAGCGGTATCACCACCAAACTCTGGCAGCATATCGGTGAAGCCCAGTGCGTCGTAAACCACACCGTAGTTACGGCCGTAATCGATAGAACCAAAATCTTTCACTTTCAGACCCGCAAAGCCCAGACGGGTTTTGTTACCCAGGTCGCCCTGAGATTCTGCGTGGTTAGCCTGAATGTTGTATTCCCACTGACCATAACCGGTCAATGTGTCGTTAATTTGAGTTTCGCCTTTAAAGCCCAGACGCGCATAAGTCATGTCGCCGTCAGAACCTGTGTCATCGGAGAAATAATGCTTAGCGGTTACGCGACCGTACAGGTCCAGTTTGTTACCGTCTTTATTATAAATCTCAGCTGCATTCGCGGTAGAACCCACTGCAATTAAAGAGACCGCTAAGGCCAACACACTGCGCTTCATCATTATTTAAGTTTCCTTGATTTTTTTATAAAGGATTGCTCATGCCCGTTCTTTTATAGGACTGAAATATCGGGCTGTGAGTATTTGTACATGTTTTTAAATGCGTCTGTCTGTAAAACGATTTGAACCTTAACACTGAGCACGAAAAGTTAAAATGGAAAAGTTCGCCTCAATAAGTCATTTTCACGTAAAGAGTTGTAACAATATATTTCTATCATAAGCCGCTAAATCCCTGATTATATGCGGTTTTCGCATAACATTTTGCACCACCATAGTGCAGCGCACTAATTAAGTGCAAATTGTTTATCATTTTGTAAAGTAGTTGCAAGCGGGATCACCTTTATCAAAAGGTTTTTTTCCCTTAACAATCGTTAAGGAATTCGTGCGATCTGAAAAGGCATTGCATTTAAATAGTGCATAGCAGAGTAATTATTTTGATGTGAAGTTCATTATCTAATTAATAGAAAAAGCAGCCATAAGTTTTTTGTACTACTCAATTTTGTCAGGCTAGGACTTTTATTAAAAAAAGAAGATGAAAATAAAATCGATTTAAATGAAATATTAATTTCAGTAGTGATTAAATTGAACGAAATAGTCCATTTATTATTTGCCCGCATTGACTGATTTTTATTCAAAACAGGCAATAAGTTTTAATGCTGTTATTCATGTATTGGAATACTGGAATGGGGAATATTGATTCAATCAGATAAAAACGCGCAAAAATCACGCTGTCCGACAGCCAAATTGATGTGAAGATCTGCGGAGAAAGCCGGGGAGTCGCTTAAAAAGAAACGGCCTGTAAAACAGGCCGTCATAGCGGAGGATTTGCAGTAAAAGCGCAGCGTGGCTCAGCGCCGAGAATTAACTCAGAACATAACCCTTTGCCATGTGTACGGCTCTGTCGCACATATGGTCGATCACGTCGGCATCATGGCTGACCAGAATCATTGTCAGGTCACTGCTGGCCTTAAGGTCGTTAAGCAAGTTAAGGATTTCTGCCTGCACCGACATATCGAGCGCAGACGTCGGTTCATCAAGCAGTAACAACTTAGGTTTGAGCAGCAGCGCCCGGACAATCGCCACGCGCTGACGCTGGCCGCCGGATAGCTGATGCGGATAGCGGTGCATCAGTGCCGGATCCAGCCCGACCTGATGGAATCCCTCCGCAATCTTTTGTTCGATGTCCTGCTCTTTCAGGATTTTCAGCGGCTCTGCCAGCGTGCGCAGCAGCTTGTGTTTCGGGTGAAGCGACGCATACGGGTCCTGAAACACCATCTGCACGTCACGCCGCAGGCTGCCGGTAAACGGCTTGCCGGGTTTTACCTTGTGGTCAAGCAGCGTCAGGCTGCCATCCCAGTGACCGTTCAGCCCCGCCAGCACCCACAAAAGAGAGGATTTACCGCAACCCGACGGCCCTACCAGTCCGAAGCACTCGCCTTTATTGATGGTCAGGTTGACGTTATGCACCACCGTGCGGACTTCAACGCCCTGCCGGTGCGACACGTTCAGCTGGTTCAGTTCAGCGACAATCTCACTCATGGCGCGGCTCCTGTTTTAAAGAGGCCAGCAGCGCGCGATCCAGCACCGGCAGGCGTTCGCCGTGGGTAAATTTACTTGGTCTGCACGACCACAACGTATGGGTATACGGGTGCGTGGCGTGCGCCAGCTGATCCGCAGGCAACTCATCAAGCAGCTCGCCTTTGTACATTACCAGCACGCGCTCGCAATAGTGCGCCACCTGTTGCAGGTCGTGGCTGATCAGGATCAGCCCCATATTGCGCTGTTCGACCAGACGCTCGATTAAACCCAGCACCTGTTCGCGCATGTCAAAATCCAGAGCCGACGTGGGTTCATCAGCAATCAGCCACTGAGGATCGTTGATCAGCGCAATCGCCAGCATCACGCGCTGGCCCATGCCGCCGGAAAGCTGATGCGGATATTGCTGTTGCAGAAATGCCGGATTGGGTAAACCGACGGCATTCAGCATGTCGGCGACCTTCTCCTGACGTTCTTTTCGCCCCAGACGCGTATGCAGGCGCAGCGGTTCTTCAACCTGCTTGCCGATTTTTTGTGTCGGATTCAGCGCATGTTTCGGATCCTGCATCACCATTGAGACGCGATTTCCGCGCAGCTTATTCCATTCACGTTCTTTTAAGGTGGTCAGATCGTTATCGCCCAGCGTCAGCTGTGATGCGCGCAGCTGGCACGGATGCGGCAGCAGCCCCATCAGCGCACGGGCGGTCAGGGATTTGCCGGAACCGGATTCACCGACCAGCGCCACACGTTCCTGTCCGACGCTGAGGGACAGCGATTTCACCAGTTCCAGCGGACGTTCGCCCGGCAGATAAATAGTGAGATCTTTCGCGACAAGTTTGTCGTTGTGCAAAATGTCAGTTGCCATGTCGTGGATCCATTTTGTCACGCAGGCCATCGCCCAGCAGGTTGAACGCCAGACTGGCGAAGAGGATAGCCCCGCCCGGAGCGGCGGCGACCCACCACTGGTCGAAAATCACTTTACTGCCTTCGGCAACCATCGAGCCCCATTCGGCGGTCGGCGGCTGAATCCCCATGCCGAGAAAACCCAGACCGGCAGAGGCCAGAATGATACCACCCAGGCTGAGTGCCGCACGCACCACAGCGCTTGGCAAACACAGCGGCAGAATGTGGCCGAACATCAGGCGTAATCCGCCAATGCCCTGCATACGCGCTGCGGCGAGGTAGTCACTGCGGCGCAGCGCCAGCGTTTCCGCCCTGGCCTGACGTGCAAACGGCGGCCAGCTGGTAAACGCAAGTGCCAGCGCACCGTTCATCAGGCCGGGGCCGAGGATTGCGACCAGCGCCAGCGCCATCACCAGACTGGGTAATGACATCACGATGTCAGTCAGGCGCATCAGAACTCGCTCGAACCAGCCGCCGATATAACCGGCGCTGATGCCGATCAGCAGCCCCACCGGAATGGTCAGCACCAGGATCAGCGACACCAGCAGCAGCGTCGGACGCGCGCCGTAAATCACGCGGGAAAGCAGGTCACGGCCAAAACCGTCGGTGCCCAGCCAGTGCGTGTGCGACGGCGGCAATAAGCGCAGTTCGATGTGCTGAATATTCGGGTCGAAAGGTGCTAACAAAGGCGCAAGCAGTGCGGTCAGCACCAGAATGGCGACCAGCACCAGCCCGACGCTCAGCGTGGTAATGCGGCGCGCAGGCTTCCAGACGTTAGTCTCAACTTCGACCTGCGCAGGTTGTTCAGGGATCATTTGTTGTGTCATAAGCGAAAACTACCGGGTCCGCGGATCGAGCAAATAAGTAAGGGCGTCGGCCAGCGCGTTGAGCAGCACGAAACAGGTACCGATCAGCAGCGTCGCGCCAAGAATTGCCGGAGTATCCGCCGCAAACAGCGCAGTGGTCAGATAACGTCCGACGCCCGGCCAGGCAAACACCGTTTCGGTCAGTACCGCGCCTTCGAGCAGGCTGGCGTAGGAGAGCGAAAGTACGGTGATCAGCGTCCCGAGCACATTCGGGAAAACGTGGCACAGCAAAACCCGCACCCTGCCCGCGCCTTTGGAACGCGCCAGAATCACGTATTCTTTGTTCATTTCACCGAGCATAGAGGCGCGCAGCAGACGGGTGATCCCCGCCATCGACAACATTGCCAGCACGGTGACCGGCAGCCACAAATGACTGATGGCGTTGTAAAACATGTCGCGATCGCCGGAAAGCCAGGTATCAATAAGCACAAATCCGGTTCGCGGTGTCATGGTGTACATATATAAGTCGTCGAGTCGCCCCGGCCCGCCCGCCCAGTGCAGCACGGCGTAAAACAGCAACAGACCGAGCAGGCTCAGCCAGAATATCGGCACGGAATACCCGAGCAGCGACACCATTCTCGCGACGTTATCCAGCCAGCTGCCCGGTTTCCATACCGCCAGCAGCGCCAGCAAAATACCCAGCGTTCCGCCCAGCAGAATGGCGCAGGTGGCCAGTTCGACGGTTGCCGGGAATGTGCGCATCAAATCGCTGGCGACAGGCTGCGCGGTAATACGGGAAATCCCCATATCGCCGTGCGCCAGACTCTCCAGATAGCGGGCGAACTGTACCGGCATCGACTGGTCGAGACCTAAATCGCGACGCACCTGTGCATATGTGGCTTCACTGGCGTGATCGCCCGCCACCTGAAGCGTTGGGTCAATCGGAGCAAGATGGGAAAGCGTAAAAGTGAACGCCAGCAGGCCGAGCAATGTCAGCGCCAGCGAAATCACGCCGGTCAGCAAACGGCCCGACCAGCGCCAACCCTGCCGGACGAATCCGGCGGGCGTTGAACTGTCTGTCATTACTTGGTGACCTTGCTGTAGAAGACCATGTCAGGGTTGATGCCCTGCACGTAGCCCTTGATGTTGTCGCGCACGGCGATCAGGCTTTTGGCCTGTAAGCCGATCACAAACGGTGAGTTTTTCTGTACTTCAAGTTGCAGCTGACGGTAATCCGCCACGCGTTTGGCCTGATCCGGCTCGGCAATCGCCGCCAGCGTCAGTTTATTGAGCGCAGGAATTGACCAGTTGGCACGCCATGCCAGCGTTTTGCTGCCGTCTTCCGGATTGAACGCAAACGCGGAAGCATTGGTGTTTGGGTCAAAGTAATCCGGGCCCCATGAAGACATATACGCATCGTATTCATGCGCCTTAATTTTGGTAGAAATCTGCGAGCTTAAACCCGGATCCAGTTTTACCGTCACACCGCCCTGCGCAAAGCTGGCCTGCAACGCCTGCGCGATGTCCAGATACGGTGGCTGGTTGGCGGTAGACAGCGTGAAGCTGACGTTGGTCAGTCCGGCTTTGGCCAGAATCGCTTTGGCTTTCGCCGGGTCATAAGTGTATGGCGTGTCGTTCAGCGCGCCCAGATAACCTTCCGGCAGGAAGGCCTGATGCACCTGGAACTGGTTTTTCATCAGGTCATGCGCAATGTGGTTGTAATCGAACAGATAACGCGCCGCTTCCCAGAAGGCCGGATTTCCCAGCGCCGGAGAGGCCTTGGCATTGAACTGCATGAAATACAACGAGGCATAAGGCACAGCCAGCGGTTTAACGCCTTTCTTGCCTTCGAGCGCCGCCATCTGGTCGGAACCAAGGTTACGCGCCATATCCGCATCGCCCTGCTCAATCAGCAGACGGCGCGCAGCCGGATCCGGTACGTTTTTAATCAGGATAGTTTTCAGCTTCGGCGCGCCTTCGGGAGACGTCGGGTTGGCGGAGAGGATCACCACTTCATGCGGAATATAGTTGCGGATCTGATACGGACCGGAACCGGCAGAATGATTGCTCAGCCACTGGTGACCGAGGTCGTCAGCCGTCGCATTGGTTTTTACCAGTTTGCTGTCAACAATCGAGGAAACCGGTGCAGACAACAGGCTCAGCACGAAGGAGGGGCTGACATCAGCAGTCCAGCTGACTTTCACATGTTGATCGTCGATTTTGGTCAGGAAGGTATCGACGTTTTTATCTGTCCAGCCCAGCTGGGTCAGAATGAATGAAGGCTCGAGGTTAAGCTTTACCACGCGTGACAGCGAGAAAATCACGTCGTCGGCGGTCAGCGGATTGGCGCTGGCAAACACGGCTTTCGGTGACAGTGTGAAAGTCAGGCTGCGGTTATCTTTGCCCGCTTCCCAGGAGGTCGCCAGCGTCGGTTTTAAATCGATCGGGTTATTCGGATCTGACTGCACCAAACGCTGATAAATGTTGTTAAAAGCCTGGACCGTGGTCAGCTCAAAACCCTGCGCCGGGTCAAAGCTGGAGGTGTCATCAATGGACTGGGCGATGACCAGTGTGTCCGGCGGCGTGGCGGCCTGAACCGCGAAAGTAGCCGCAATAGCCGTAAGCAGGACGGACGGTAATAAAGCTTTCATCAGGTCAGACTCTCCACAAAGTAGCGAAATTGCTAAAGTTTTGTTGAGTGTAAAGTTTCTTATTAAGAGCAGAAAGTCTGATAAATACTATCGTTATGCGAATTTTGCATAACGTTATCTGATTGGTTATTAAAGCCGCAGGACGGGCTCTGGCGGGGCATTGTTACTGAACAAACGGTGGCTGAAACGTGTAAAGCGATGAACGCTGCCCCGGCGGCAATCTGCGCCTGATTATACGGGCAATTCCTGCAATTTCAGCAGCCAAACCCTGCCTTTATGGCATACACTTCATTCCTAAATTTCATACTGAGTTATGTGGCGCAGATCATATCTTAATTGTATGATGAATGCATCATTCAACTGGGTGAAACACCATGAGCAACGCAACTTCTCTGGCATTCCAATATATCCGGGCATTTATTCTGATTTATCTGTGTTTATTCGCCGGGAATGCGATTTCATCTCTTCTGCCGCTGACTATCCCGGGCAGCATTATCGGCATGCTGATTTTATTCGGCCTGCTTTCCACGCAAATTCTGCCGTTCAAATGGGTAAAACCCGGCTGTAACGTGCTGATCCGCTATATGGCGCTGTTGTTTGTGCCTATCGGCGTAGGGGTGATGAATTATTACGAGCAGTTGCGGACACAGTTAGGCCCGCTGGTGGTGTCCTGTCTGGTCAGTACGATTATTGTACTACTGGTTGTCGCGTATTGTTCCCACTATATCCACGGCGAACGTGGTGCGGTGGCAGACAAAGCGGAGAAAGAAAATGATTGATATTTTGTGGTCGCTGCCGCTGACCCTGCTGGTGTTTTTCGCCACCCGCAAACTGGCGGTCAAACTCAAAATGCCGCTGCTGAATCCGTTACTGATGTCGATGGTGGTGATTATCCCGCTGCTGCTGGTGACCAATATTCCGTACGCCCGCTATTTCGCCGGCAGTAAAATCCTCAATGATTTACTGCAACCTGCCGTAGTGGCGCTGGCATTTCCGCTGTACGAACAGCTGCATCAGATCCGCGCCCGCTGGAAATCAATCATCAGCATCTGCTTTATCGGCAGCATCGTGGCGATGACCACCGGCACCGCGATTGCATTATGGATGGGGGCCACTCCGCAGATTGCCGCTTCAGTATTACCGAAATCCGTCACCACGCCGATTGCGATGGCGACCGCCCAGTCGATTAATGGTATTCCGGCCATCAGCGCCGTCTGCGTGATTTTCGTCGGCATTCTTGGTGCCGTTTTCGGTCACACCATTCTGAACATCCTGAAAATCACCACCAAAGCCTCACGCGGCCTGGCAATGGGCACCGCATCCCACGCCCTCGGCACTGCCCGCTGCGCAGAAATGGATTATCAGGAAGGCGCCTTCAGCTCGCTGGCGCTGGTCATCTGCGGGATCATCACCTCCCTACTCGCCCCGTTCCTGTTCCCCGTATTACTCGCTCTGTTTGCTCATTAGTCGGGAAAAATAGAAGGCACGGCTTCCTCTAGCTGTTTCGGATTATATCAAGGCGGCAAGTCTGTAAGTCCCGATGAGCTGACAATAAGTCAGTGATTCGGGCGAGCGGATGCAGCCAACGCAGAGATAATTCGAAACAGGACGAGGAAGGAAAAAGATGTATGTCGCCAAACCTTAGAAAGACAACATACAAAACTGAGAGTACCCGGTTTAAGTACGGTCAGAAAAATGCCTGCCCGCCCGCTTTTGACGGACTGGCAGCAGATAACGAAGAGGGTCAAACGGGCGCGCGATGCTGGCGCGCCGGAGGGATTACGAGTTCATCTGGAACAGCGACATACCCTGCATGGAGCTGTAGGTTTTGTAGGACGCCTGGAGTGCAACCTGTTGCAGCGTGTAAGTCGAAATCGCTGATGTCCATTCCGTATCGACTAAATCACTTAGTTTACTGGCGTTTGTTACGTCACGGTTTGCGCCGATCGTATCAAGATTATCCAACTCGCTCAGCTGAGTCCCCAACTCTGAGCGCACAGACAATACGTTGTTAAGTGAGTTGCTCAGGCCACGGTTGGCTTTATCGATCGCGTCGGTGTATTCGGAGTCAGAGGTATAATCCGCTGAAGGCGTTTTCAGCGCAGTCAGCGCGCCGTCGATGGTCTTGAAGATGTCGGTTTCGCCAGAAGAACCGTTTGGCTCTTTCTTCGCATCACCGGTTAAGGAATCAAAAATCTGATTGCCGGTGTGGTTGATAGTCATGGTACGGCTGGCATCAACCTGCTGAGTAATTGCCGTATCACCACCGGAATAAGTCACTGCACCGGTAGTCGGATCCTGTGTATAAGGCGCGGTATCACTCTTGTAACCGGCAAAAATATAGCGCCCGTTACCGTCGGTGCTGTTCGCCAGGTTGACCAGTTGAGATTTCAGGCTTTCCAGTTTGGTCGCTAAAGAAGAACGGTCATCATCACTTAACGTCCCGTTCCCGGCCTGAACGATCAGTGTCTGCGCATCTTGTATCGTGGATGTTACACTGGAAAGAATCGATTCTTCCTGACTCATGTTTTGATTAGCAAAAGTACGCGCTACCGAATACTGACTGTTTTGCGCTGTAGCCTGACGCACCAGTACGGCCTGAGAGGCAGCCAGCGGATCATCAGAAGGCTTATTTACTTTAGAGCCAGTGGATAGCTGCAGGCCGGTCGCCTGGAAACGGTTCTGACCATCCAGCACCGCATCCATATTCTGTTGGTAAATCATATTGGTACTAAGGCGCATGGCATCAGTTCCTTATCAGTTCAAAGATCAGCGAAGATTAATAATGGCGTCAAAAATGGTGGATGCCGTTTGCACCACCTGCGCGTTAGCCAGATAATATTGCTGGTAACGTTGCAGATCGCCGTATTCCTCATCGAGGTTAACCCCGGAAATAGACTGTTGCTGCGAAGTCAGTTGCGTCACGATATTGCTTTGCGCAGTATTGATGGTGCTCAGCGTATCTACCTGGTTACCGACGTTGCTTACCAGGCTGGCGTAAGCGCCGGACAGCGTGGACTTGCCTTCCACCAGTTTGGCGGTTTGCAAATTCAGTAATTTTTGCGCGTTGGTGTTATCACTCACACCGCTGTCGGCTGCACTGGCAGCGGCAATCAGTGAAGAATCGGTGATAGCCACACCCATGCTTCCCGCCACGTTGCTGACGGTTTTGATGGTAAAGCTGTCGTTGGCCGATGGCGTACCGGAAACAGAAACCGATAATCCGTCGAATTCCATGGTCGGATTGCCGCTGCTGTCAGTACCAGCCGTTGGCGTGATTTTTGCGCCATCAGAAGCGCGGGTCACATCCCAGCTGGTGCCGTTATACGCCATGGTGTAATCACTGGCTTTCACCGCTGTGGTGTCTTTGTACGCCACACTGACATCGGCGGTGCCGGTGTTTTTGGTGTTACCTACGGTGGTTGCGCCGGTATAAGAGAAGAAATCTGTCCCTGCGTCACCGTTGAGGTCAAAACCGGCTTTGTTAGTGCTGTTGAAGCTGTCGGCCAGCGTCAACGCCAGTTGGCCCAACTGATTGATAGCCGGTTCCAGGTTGTCTTTACGGAAAGAGAGCGTACCGCCGAGAGAACCGGTAGTAAGGCGGCTTTCCTGAATTTCTGTCACTGTGCCATCTGGCTGAGTCATGCCTACCGTCATTTTCGACGGATCAGCGCTGGATGCCATAGCTACAACAGTTTTAGATGTTCCGCCACTGACCAGTGGCATGCCGTTGGCGAAGGAGACGTTATAGGTATCGCCATCCTGCTTGGTCACAGTCACACCGGTGATATCGTTCAGCTGGCTGACCAGCTGGTCACGCTGATCGAGCAAAGCGTTAGGTTCCTGACCGGTACTGCCACGGGTGGTAGTAATTTGAGTATTCAGCTTGGCAATCTGCGCCGCATAGGTGTTGATCTGATCCACGCTCTGCGAAACCTGCTGGTTCACTGCGGTATTCATGTCGTTGAGGTATTTGGAGGAACTGTTGAACTGCGCGGTTAAGCCCTGCGCTTCACCCAATACCGCCTGACGCGTTGAGCTGTCGCTGGCATTGCTGGTCAGCGTTTGCAGGCCCTTAAAGAATGTAGCCATAGTCGCATCAATGCCGGTCGAGCTGTCGCCCAGCAGGTCATCAATCGAACTTGCCTGATCAAGCTGTGTGGAAAGCGCGCTGCCGGTGGCGCTGGCGCCAAGCAACTGGGTCACCACAAAGGAATTGTATTCACGATTCACGCCGGTCACGGTCACACCGTTACCGATATAACCAGCGGAGGTTGTAGTGCCATTGCTCTGAGTAATAAGCGTCGTCTGGCGGTTATAACCGGCCACACTGACGTTAGCGATGTTGTTCCCGGTGGTACTGAGCGCTGCCTGCGCTGCGTTCAGTCCGCTCATTGCGGTATTAATTAAGCTACTGGACATGAGTGACCTTTTGTCTGCCGGTGACCTTTTTTACCACCGTGTAATTAAGGGAACTGAATCGGGGCTTTCCCCTTTTCCCATTCTGATCTGGTTATCGGCCTGCACCGCCAAAACTTGAGGAAAAAAACGAGGATTTGGCTATCTAAAAGATATCTTTTAAATCATGGCTATACGCCTTAACCGCCTGCTCGCCCGCGCCTTTAATTTTCTGAATAACACTCACCAGTTTGTCGGCGTAATTCGGGTCAGTGGCATAGCCTGCACGTTGCAGTTCATGCGCGGCTTGTTCAGGGGTATTGGCGGAGGCGACCTGGGCATAACGCGGATTGCTGGTCAGCAGTTTGATGTAATCGCTGATGGCTTCCACGTAAGAGCCGTAAACGCGGAAACTGGCCTGGACCTTTTTCGCCACGCCGTTGGTGTATTCGGTGGTGGTGATATTGGTGGTCGGGCCGTCCCAGCTGCTCCCCGCTTTGATACCAAACAAGTTGAAGCTGCGTTTGCCATCGGAGGTCGGAATTTCGCGCTGTCCCCAGCCGGACTCCAGCGCAGCCTGCGCCATGATCAGCTGATGTGAAATCCCGCTGTCTTTGCTGGCCACCTGCGCCGGAATGCTCAGGCTGGACACGAACTGTCCGCTGTCGGCAGGTAACGGTGCGCCGCCGGTGGTGCGATCCGGTGCGGTCGGAATGACTTTACGCAGATACTGTTCCATCGCCTGTACCGGCATGCTTTTCAGTATTTCCCCGTCAAGCGCCATTGGCACCGTACCGGACAGTTCGGACGGCTGTTTAGAGCCGCCGGTCAGCTGTTCTACCATCATATCGGCCATGCCCAACCCTTTGTCGGACATGTCCTGCGCAATTTGCTGATCGTACATCGAGGTATAAAGTTTGGTGGACTGGTTGTCGAGGATCCCTCCCTGCGGCAATGCCTGACGCATACTTTTCAGCATCATCTGGACAAACACGCCTTCAAACTGTTTCGCCACTTCTTTGAGATGCGCCTGCGGATTTTGCCCCACATCCCGCTTCAGTTTGTTCAGGGAATTCGCATCGTACGCCGCCCCTTGCGGGTCAAATGCGCCGGACATCGACATCAGGTCGCTCATCAGATAATTTCCAAATCAGCACGCAGGCAGCCGGCTGTTTTCATGGCCTGCAAAATGGACATCAGGTCGATAGGCGTCGCGCCTAACGCGTTCAGGGTACGGACCACGTTGTTCAGGCTGGCGCTGGAGCGCACCTGCTGGATAGAACCACCGGACTGACGCACGGAAATATTGGTGTTTGGCGTCACCACTGTCTGACCGCCGCCGAATGGCGTGTTTGGCTGGCTGACATCGTTCTGACGGTCAACCACCACAGAGAGGTTGCCCTGCGCGACCGCACAACTGTCGAGCGTCACGTCACGGTTCATGACCACCGAACCGGTACGGGAGTTGATGATAACTTTCGCATCCATCGGGCCGACGTTGACTTCGATATTCTGAATTTGCGCCAGAATGCGCACCTGTGAGGTGTTGCCGCGCGGCACGATGACCTGAATATTACGGGAATCCAGCGCCGACGCGGTGCCCATACCCTGACGGTTAATGGCGTCGCTGACCTGCTGCGCCAGATTGAAATCTTCATCATTAAGTTGCAGATTGATCACGCCTTCGGTACCGAAGGTGCTTGGCAGTTCGCGTTCGATAGTGGCGCCGCCGGTAATACGGCCACCGGACACCTGGTTGACCGTCACGCTGCTGCCTCCGGCAGAAGCGCCCGCACCGCCGACCAGCACGTTACCCTGCGCCAGTGCGTAAACTTGATTATCCACGCCTTTCATCGGCGTCATCAGCAAGGTGCCGCCGCGAATACTTTTGGCGTTACCCATCGAGGAAACCACCACGTCAATCGCCTGTCCTGCACGCGAGAACGGCGGCATTTTGGCGGTCACCATTACGGCGGCCACGTTTTTCAGCTGCATGTTGGTGCCAGCCGGTACGGTTATCCCTAACTGGGACAACATGTTGGTCAGCGTCTGGGTGGTGAACGGTGTCTGCGTGGTCTGGTCACCGGTTCCGTCGAGGCCGACGACCAGGCCGTAGCCGATCAGGGCGTTATCACGTACGCCTTGTACCGTCGTCAGATCACGAATACGGTCGGCGGATGCGGGCAATACCACCAGGGCGGACATCGCCAGACAGATAACACCGGAAAGTAGTTTTCGCATGATTGCCTCGTTATAACGGCGATAAGTTTAAGAAGAACCGCTGCAACCAGCCCATGTTCTGCGCTTCATTGATGTAGCCGTTACCCACGTATTCGATGCGCGCATCTGCCACTTGTGTGGAGATAACGGCGTTCGCACCGCTGATGGTGCGCGGGTTGACCACACCGGAGAACCGGATGAATTCGGTTCCCTGATTAATTTCGATTTGTTTTTCACCGACAACTTTCAGGTTGCCGTTCGCCAACACTTCCGCGACCGTCACGGTCAGGGTGCCGCTGAAGGTGTTATTGGCGGCGGCTCCGCCTTTACCGGCGAAGGTGTTAGCGCCGGACATATCCACGTCGGCGCGGGCATTACCAAACAGCCCTTCCAGATAGCGCGGCGCGGTGGCGGCACCAAAGGTGGTTGACCCGTTGCGGCTGGCGTTCGCCGAGGAGCTTTTGCTCGCACTGACGTTTTCCTGCAAGACGATGGTCAGAGTATCCCCGACGTTACGTGGACGACGGTCTTCAAACAGAGGCTGATAACCATAGTTCATCGGCTGAACGGACTGGAATATCGAACCGTTAGGTACCGGCGGTGCGGCGGGCGCAGGTGTCGCTGTGGTGGTTCCGGGTACCAGCGGGGTGTGCGGCATATACGCGCAGCCGTTCGCCAGTAACGTGATTAACAGCGGCAGCACCAGCTTGCCTGGTCGGTCTGTATATGAAGTCATTACCGACGTTATTTTTTTGCTCACCACAGTTATCGCCTTAAAAAAATCGACCTGGTAGAGATCTGAACCGGTTCAGGACTGACGCCATCCGGCACCCATCCTCTTGTTTTTTGCGGCTGCCCGAACCTGCGACAGCCACTTTGTTATGACGTACTAAAAACTTACAGCTGCGAAAGTTTTTGCAGCATTTCATCCGACGTAGACACGGCTTTGCTGTTGATTTCGTAAGCGCGCTGCGTCTGGATCATGTTGACCAACTCTTCCGCCACGTTGACGTTCGAGGTTTCGACATAACCCTGATACAACAGACCCGCACCGTTAAGACCCGGAGTACTTTCGGTCGGCGCGCCGGAGCTCTGGGTTTCCTGATAAAGGTTTTCACCCATCGATTCCAGACCGCTGTTGTTGATGAAGGTGCTCAGGGTCAGCTGGCCGACTTGCTGTGCCGCCGTCTGTCCCTGCTGGGTCACGCTGACGATACCGTCACGACCGACCGTCATGCTCAGCGCATTGGTCGGAATGGTGATCGCCGGAATAACCTGATAGCCGCTCGAGGTCACCAGCTGACCGTTCTGATCCACCTGGAAAGAACCGTCGCGGGTATACGCGGTGGTGCCGTCCGGCAGCTGTACCTGGAAGAAACCTTCGCCTTTGACGGCGATGTCTTTACTGTTGCTGGTCTGCGACAGGTTGCCCTGCGAGAACAAACGTTCAGTAGAAACCGGACGCACACCGGTACCAATCTGCAAACCGGATGGCAGGTTGGTCTGCTCAGAAGACTGCGCACCGGGCTGGCGGACAGTCTGATAAAGCAGGTCTTCGAATACCGCACGCTGGCGTTTAAAGCCGTTGGTGCTGACGTTCGCCAGGTTGTTGGCGATGACGTCCATATTGGTCTGCTGGGCATCCAAACCGGTTTTCGCAATATACAGCGATGGGATCATGTCATTACTCCTCTGCCATCATCAGCTCATTGACAGCAGATTGTTGGCACTCTGTTCATTTTCATCGACGCTGTGGATGACTTTCATCTGCATCTCAAAGCGGCGGGCGTTGGCAATCATGTCAACCATGGTCGATACCGGATCCGCGTTACTGCCTTCGAGGGTTCCGGGCATCACGTGAATGGTCGGGTCGGCCTGTAAAGCAGCACCACGCGCCAGCGCTGTCGCCGGGGTCGGACGGAACATGCCGTCGTCGCCACGGGTCACTTCGCTGTTCGCGGCTTTCACCAGCTTGAGCTTACCGAGCTGGCCCATGGTGTTCGGGTCAGCACCGGCTTCGAGCACGGCGATGGTGCCGTCCGCAGAAATCGTCAGCTGTGAGTTCGGCGGAACCTCGATCGGGCCGTTATCCCCCATTACCGGATGACCCTGAACGGTCAGCTGGTTCGTCGGTGACACCTGCATGTCACCGTTACGGGTATAAGCTTCAGTGCCATCAGGCATCTGCACCGCAAGGAAACCGTCCTGCTGTAAAGCCACATCCAGCGGACGGCCGGTGTAGTTAAGTTTGCCTTGCGTCATGTCTGCGCCCGGCGTTGACGCCGTGACCAGCGTACGGGTCGGCAGGCTTTGACCTTCTACCGGCACCGCGCGCATGGCTAAAAGTTGCGAGCGAAAGCCGGGTGTATTGGCGTTAGCAAGGTTGCTTGACGTGACCGACTGCTGAACCAGTGTCTGGCTCGCTGCGCCGCTCGCGGTGTAGATAGCGTGATCCATAGTGCTGCCCTGTTCTCAAAGTAAAAAAGAGCGTCTTAACGCAGGTTAACCAGCGTGTTCAGGATGGAGTCCTGAGTTTTGATGGTTTGCGCATTCGACTGATAGTTACGCTGAGCAACGATCATGTTCACCAGTTCAGCACTCAGATCGACGTTGGAAGATTCCAGCGCACCACTGGTCATGCTGGCGAAACCACCCGCACCCGCCACGCCGTTAACGGCCTGACCGGAAGACGATGTGGCTGTCCATACGTTGTTACCTTCAGATTGCAGACCTTCCGGGTTAGAGAAGGAGCTCAGGACAATTTGTCCCAGCAGCTGCGTTTTCTGGTTGGAGTAAGTCCCGGTGATGGTGCCGTCATCATTGATGGTGTAGCCGGTCATCTGGCCTGCGGCGTAACCATCCTGCGTCAGGGAACCGATGCTGTCGCTGCCGGTGCTCTGCTGGATACTGCCGGTGAAGTTCAGGCCAACAGTCTGCGGAGTCACGGTGCCGTTGGTGGAGGTATTCATCACGATTGGCAGGGAACCGTCAGCGTTGACGGTGCCGTCAGTCTGGGTCGCGCTTTGCAGTGCGCCGCTGGTGTCAAATTTCAGCGTTCCCATTTTGGTGGCTGCAGAACCGGTCACGCTGCTGTCGAGAGAGTACAAATCCCAGCTGTTGGACGCGGTTTTCACGAAGTACACGTTGTTATCGTGCGCGTTACCCTGCGAGTCATAGGTGGTAATGCTGTTGACGTAGTTGTACGTGGTGTCGTCGTTAGCGTTAAACGTCTTCGCCACAGGGATTGCCGTGTCGGTAGAGTTCAGGTTAGCGACCATGGTGGCTGCGGTAGTGGCTTTCGCACTCATCATGGTGGTCGGAATGCTCAGCGCGCCTGGCTGCGCACCGGCGGCGATGGTCGGCGGCGTACCCGTTGCCGGATAACCCGTCACGCTCAGACCCTGGGCGTTCACCAGATTGCGGTTAGCATCGAGGGAGAACTGGCCATTACGCGAGTAATAAACCGTGCCGCTGCTGTCGGCCAGCCGGAAGAAACCGTTGCCGCTCAGAGCCACATCCAGGCCACGGGAGGTGTTAGTCGTGGTGCCATCGTTAAAGTTCTGCGTAACCGCGGCAACTTTAACGCCCATGCCTGCCTGAGAACCGGCAAACATATCGGCGAAAGAAGCGGTCGCTGTTTTGAACCCTACGGTGGCGGAGTTGGCGATGTTGTTACCGATCACGTCCAGGTCGGTGGATGCCGCGCTCAGGCCGCTGACTGCTTGGGAAAAGCTCATGTTAGCTCCATTTTACTGTGTGTAGTTGCTGCATGAAGTTAAGGATTTCAGCTCTTCTTCCTGTAAAGGAAGTGAGCCAACGGCTTACAAAATCTGGCGAACTGAATCGACGGAAGCGGTTCCCCGAACCCCGAGATCCAGCGCTGTCGTGCCTGATGAACTGGTTGTCACACCATTGACCAGCGCATAGTTAAGCGGTGTTGCCACCATTTGCTGACCGTTGTTCAGGGCATTGATGCTGAAGGTGTAGCTGCCATCCGGTGCTTTGGTACCATCGTCCTGGGTGCCGTCCCAGGTATAGCTGTGCACACCGGCTGTCTGGCCGCCCAGCGAAATGGTTTTCACCACTTTGCCGGTGGAATCGCTGACGGTGGCCGTGGTGGTATCCGACGCTGTTTCCAGCTCGAAACCGAATGGCGTGGTGCTGACGGTGCCGTCGGTATCGCTGCCGACCAGAATGGCGCTGCCGGAAACCATCACGCCATGACCAATCAGTGAGCTGGCCTGTACGGAAGAACCGCTGGTGATTTGCCCCGAAATGCTGCCGAGCGTGGTATTGAGTTTTTCAATGCCGCTCACGGTGCTGATCTGTGCCAGCTGACTGGTCAGCTGGCTGTTATCCATCGGGTTAGTCGGATCCTGGTTTTTCAACTGTGCGACTAACAGCGTCAGGAAACTGCTGGATAAATCATCGGCAGAACTGGCGCCTGTAGTGGACGAACCGCCGGAACTGGTGCCGGTGATCGTGGTGTTGTCTGTGGTGTCATTAATCGACGTGGTAATGGCCATGGTTCGCTCCGCTATTGCCCCAGAGTGAGGGTTTTCATCATCAACGACTTGGTGGTGTTAAGCACTTCGACGTTGGCCTGATAACTGCGGGAAGCGGAGATGGTGTTCACCATTTCGCTGACCACATCTACGTTTGGCATCTTCACATAGCCTTTAGCATCCGCCATCGGATTGCCCGGCTGGAAGACCAGACGATCCGGCGACGGATCATCAACGACCTGCGCCACTTTCACGCCGCCCGTCTCCTGACCAGGCGCCGCATCCACCTGAAATACCACCTGCTTCGCTTTGTACGGCTGGCCATCAGGGCCGGTCACACTGTCGGCGTTGGCCATGTTACTGGCGCTGACGTTCAGGCGCTGAGACTGCGCAGCAAGCGCAGAACCGGCGATATCAAAAATACCGAGCATTGACATGGGTTATTATCCTTGCAGCACCGACATCATCCCTTTGATCTGCCCGCCGAGGACGGTCAAATCGGTCTGATAGCGCACGCTGTTATCCGCGAAATTAGTACGTTCACGGTCCATATCGACCGTGTTACCGTCGGCTGACGGCTGGTCAGGGATCCGATACATCAGATCCATATCCGCAGGCTGGACGTTCGAAGCCGGAATATGGCGATCGGATGTCAACGCTAACGACATCCCGCTGCCACTCGCGCGCCCCTGTTCCATCACCTTCTGCAACTGACTGGCGAAATCGATATCGCGCGCCTGATACCCCGGGGTGTCGGCGTTGGCAATATTGGCTGAAAGTATTTCTTGCCGCTGGGCACGCAGGTTGAGCGCTTCCTGTTGGAACTGTAGTGCGGCGTTCAATTTGTCGAGCATGCGCCCTCCGCAAAGTGAGATTTTGGAGTCGACAGCATAAATGCGAGTGTCAACTGGCTATCGTCTGAATAAGCGCAAAATCGTCCGCTATTTGTCCCTTTAGGAATTGAAAAGTGCGCGTAGACTTGTCGCCAGTAGTAAGTTGGCACAAAGGTAAATTGCGTATGAACAGGCAAAGAATCCGTCGTTTAGGTATCACACTGGGCTGCATCATTCTGGGTGCAACATCCGGTGCAGCGAGCTATGCACAGTCTTTGCCCGTAAAAAATGAGCAGGTCAAAAGCGTGCCAGCTTCGGCGAACACGGAGACACTGTTGTCCTCGCAAATTCAGCAGTTCTTCCGCCAGCAATATGCGCAAAGTGGAATGCAGGTGACGGTGCTGGTCAGTACGCCAGCGGCGCGCCAGCCGCAGTGTCTGTCACCCCAATTTATGCTTTCTCCCAACAGCCGTACCTGGGGCAATGTTTCAGTGGCGGTGAACTGTAACGGGCAGAAAAGTTATGTGCAGACCAAGGTGCAGGTCAGCGGCACCTACTGGGTTGCAGCGAAAAATGTGCCGTCGGGCGCGCATCTGGCAGAAACGGATTTGCAGCAAAAAACCGGGCGTTTAGATTTATTGCCGCCGAAGACCATTCTCGACAGCAAACAGGCGATCAACGGTATTACTCTTCGCAATATCAGCATTGGTCAGCCGTTAACGCTGTCGATGTTGCGGCGTCCGTGGATGGTGCATGCAGGGCAGGAAGTGCAGGTACAGGCGACAGGCAGCGGATTTAATGTGTCGAGTGCCGGAAAGGCGATGAATAATGCAGCAGCGAATGACTCGGTGCGGATCAGAATGCCGTCAGGCGTAATTGTGAACGGGATGGTCGGCCCGGACGGCTCTGTGACAGTGGAGATTTAGCCCTGTATTGCAACCACTTTTAGGCAAAAAGTTGCAATAAAGACTAAAGTTATTTCGCCACATGTCGATAACAAACGTATCAGAGTCGTCTCACGACGGCATTTTTAGGGTTTTTGTGTTATTTAACAGCCCTGAATACCCTAACCGGAGAAAAGATTATGGCTATCGATCGCACGCAAGGTGTTTCACCTTTAACTTCGATCCAGCAGCGCGACCCTTCTGAAGCCTCTGTTCAGACTGCGCGTAAAGAAGGCACCGTTTCTGGCACCACCACCAGCGGTACGGCGGTGACACTGAGTTCAGCGCAAGCGTCTCTGACTCAGTCCAGTGCTCAGGACATTAATACGGCACGTGTCGACGAACTGAAACAGGCTATCCGTGATGGCAAACTGACCATGGATACCGGCAAAATTGCCGATGCTTTGTTGCAGGACACGCAGGATTATCTCAAAGGTCTTTAAACTGAATGTTCAGGATTAGAGACGAAAAGTTGGAAGGTAATAAGGCCCGATGAAGAACTTTATCAAGACCATGACTACCTTGGTTGAAACGTTGCAAGCTCTGGATCAAGTGATTAATCACGAACAAACGATACTTTGCTCGGGCCGCGTTAATGGTGCTGCCCTGCAACATATCACCGAGCAGAAAAGCTCACTGTTAGCTACGGTAGACTATCTTGATAAGCAGCGTCGTCAGCATGACGAGCGCCTGAAACAAAATGCACCTTATTCGCGTCAGCCGGAAATCGCGGCGATGTGGAAAAATGTGGTGCAGCTGACCACCAAACTGAGTCAGATCAATCGCCATAACGGGATGTTACTGGGCAAACAGATTGCCTATAACACCGAGGCGTTGGCTATCCTCAATGCCAGCCAGACACAGAAATTCTACGGACCGAACGGGCAGGAGACCGTGTCGGGGCAAACCGTACGGAAGATCTCTGTGTAGAGCCAGACGGGGGGAATACTTTCCCCTCAGCACTCCATCTGCTCTTACAGTCCCCACACCGATATCTAGACTAAACCCGCCAGCCGCTCTAATGTCGCCGGGTCTTTCTCCACCAGTTTTATCAGCAAAATGGCCTGCCGGTTAGGCTTCGCTCTGCCCTGCTCCCAGTTCTGATACGTTGTCAGTGCTGTTTGCAAGTAATAGGCAAAAACCGCCTGGGAGATATTCAGGTTCTCGCGGATCTCTTTTAATTCCACTGCGGTCAGTCGCACCTCACGGTCGACAGTTCTCTCTACCGTTTTAAGCGTGCGCTTACCCTGACCTGCTTCACCCCAGGCATTCAGGCCATCCGCAATCTCAGCAAACAGATCCCGTTTCATTGTCATTCTTGCTTCGCCTTATGCTGTTTCAACAGCAGTCCTAACATCTTTTTTTGGTCGAATGTCAGGTCATTCACTTCGCTTTTTCCATATAGCGTAATGAGAAGAAAATGCGATTTTGCGAGCCACCAGTAATAAATGATCCTGGTTCCGCCGCGCTGACCTGTATTTCTCTGACGATCCAGAAACCGGAGTTTACGTAATCCCCCGGTATGCATAATCACATCCCCGCAAGTGGGAAAAAGCAATAATGCATTCTGTAGGATCCGGTATTCATCATCGGACAGATACGCCGAGCGGTTTGCTTCAAAAGCAGGTAATTCAACAAATATAGCTTTCATCCATGCCCCAGAACTTCCGTATACTGTGCTAAAACTATCCCCATGTAAAGGATAGTTAGAGCTATTAAGTGACAACAGCCATAACAATAGCGGAATGTTAAAGGGCTGCTAATCACCAATAACCGGGGACGGGATACTGCTTCCAGAAGGATTTTGGAAGTTTCAGTCGTTGCAGCAGCCTTCCGCGTCTTCACACAGAATAAAACCGTCAGGCAGGAAATTGCAGGGGGGAAATAAGATTGCGCGGAGAGCCCGCGCATTCTGAATGTGGAAAGTCTTTAACTCAGGCCGGGTACATCAAAGCCGGGCGTCACCGACAGCAGCATCCGTACCTGTTTCACCAGTTCGCTCATGCAATCATCACTCATGCCGTAATTGTTCAGCTCTTTTTCAAGAGCAAACAAATACTGCGCGTTGGTACCTAGCGGGCCGCTGGCCTGAGCAATCAGAGGGGCGATGACCTGATAATCCGTGTCAGCTTCGTATTGCGGATGTGAGGAGTCCATGATAAACACCAGCGCCGTTACCTTGCGGCCATCGTCGAGTTCTAACTCACACCAGGTCGGGCGATAGCAGCCGGTCAGCATTTCACGCTTCCACAGCAGTTCAAGTTCTTCGTGAAGTTTATCTTCCGGCAGACGGAACGCCAGGCCGGTAGTCTGACCGCCATCACGCAGCGCCAGCATGCGCCCCGGTTGCGCGTGGGTTCCGCGCCCTGAAGTCAGACGTAAACAGAATGCACGGTGGAAACCATGCAAAGTGGCAGGCCGAGCCTCTTCGGAATCGAAAACCGGATTCCACATCAGTGAGCCGTAGCCAAAAATCCAGACGGGACTGTTATCAGGGCGACGCGCCAGCGTGCAACTCAGTGAGGAGGCACGTTGTTCAGGGGTCAGTAGCATCGATTCGTCAATGCTGCCGAATGCTGTTTTACAATCTGCGTTACGCAGGAAATCTCGAGTTAACATTCATTCCCCCTTCGGTACGACTTACTTTTGAACATGCCATGCTGTTGACGCTGTGCTCTCCGTTATCGTGGTTTTGGACAAGTCGCTATGGACTGATCGGGTTATCGGACAGTTTTCGCCTTAACTTGAGGCGCTGGCAGGACTGATTAAGAATTTTGTTATCACCCTACTTGTTTAAACCTTATTCGTTTCTTTCGTTGCAATCAAGATTGAGAGCGATCACAAAACGAAAATAAAATGATTATTTTGTGAACATTGTAAGAATGTTGACATTCAGAAGGGAAATAACATCAAAACAGGCAAGATGGGTACTGCAGGACGTTAAGGCGGACGGGTCAGGCGTTCCCAACCCGCCCCGGTACATCAGGATTTCTTAGGGTGCCATTTGTCGTCATCGCCTTTTTTGTAGCCGTGTTTTACAGCGGCCCATGCGACTTTGTGGGCGGTCTCTTCGCGGGAATCATCGCCCTGGCGATCTTTAGACTTTGCATACTCATCCCACGCGCTATTAAAGGCTTCTTTATAGATGTCCTGCGCATGTACCGGAAGGACATTCCGAACAGATTCAGGCAACGCTGAGCGGTTCTGATAAGGCATAACTTGCTCCTTTTTCATGACGTTCATGATCGTTACATTTTATGTGTGTGGTGTGAGCACACAGATATAAGTCTAGCTGCTAACCTCAGGAGACTCAGCCAGATTATTCCCTATCTCAGTTTCGGGGCTTAAAAACGCCCTATTTCTCCGGATTTGCGTGTGGGTATGGGAATGATTTACATAAATTGACGCATCATGCGCGTAAAATCATTAATGATAATTAAATACCTGTTTTTATATGATTTAAATAATTAACAATGAAAATTAATTTAAGATTAAACTGTCATTTAATGGATTCACACATCAAAAAACACCTGTCACATCGGTTTATATTGGTCAGTCATGATAATAATCTGTTAACAGATTAATTTATCTACTATACTTAACGGGTTACAACTTTATGCTGCTATGCATTTTGTATACAACCGACAGACAGGCGGTTGTGAATTCGTGAGTGTTTATAAGGAGAATAATCATCATGGTGTCTTCACAGGAACATCCAAAAGTAAAAACCCGCCATCAGGAATACTCCCTGGTTTTCCCTATTGCTGCACTTATCATCCTGGTCCTCTGGGGCAACAGCAGTAATTTTGCCTCAGTCGTGGGCATCAATTTAATCGCGCTGGTCGGTATTCTCGCCAGCGCCTTCAGCGTAGTACGTCATGCCGACGTACTGGCGCACCGTCTGGGTGAACCATACGGCTCACTCATCCTCAGCCTTTCAGTGGTCATCCTCGAAGTCAGTCTGATTTCGGCCCTGATGGCAACAGGCGATGCCGCTCCGGCGCTGATGCGTGACACCTTATTTTCGATCATCATGATTGTGACTGCCGGTCTGGTAGGCGTTGCCCTTCTGCTCGGTGGGCGTAAATTTGCCACGCAGTATGTGAATCTCGGCGGTATCAAACAGTATCTGATGGCGATTTTCCCGCTGGCGGTAATCGTCCTCGTGCTGCCTGCGGCCCTGCCCGCGGGTAATTTCTCTACGCCACAGGCGTTGTTTGTCGCGGTAATTTCGGCGGCGATGTACGGCGTGTTTCTGCTTATCCAGACCAAAACCCACCAGAGTCTGTTTATTTACGAGCATGAAGATGAAGGCGAGGAAGATGGTCACGGAAAACCATCGTCGAAAAGCAATCTGACGCACACGCTCTGGCTGATTGTCCATCTGGTACTGGTGATTGCCGTCACCAAATTTAATGCCAATCCGCTGGAAAGTCTGCTGACGGAACTGAACGCTCCTGCGCAGTTCACCGGTTTCCTGGTGGCGTTGCTGATTCTTTCTCCGGAAGGTCTGGGAGCACTGAAAGCGGTACTGAAGAATCAGGTGCAGCGCGCCATGAATTTGTTCTTTGGTTCCGTGCTGGCGACGATTTCACTGACCGTTCCGGCGGTTACCGTCATTGCGACGCTGACTGGTCAGGAACTGATTTTCAGCCTGGCTCCGGCTAACATTGTGGTGATGCTGGCGGTAATGATTCTGTGCCAGATATCGTTCTCCACCGGGCGTACCAATGTACTTAACGGTACTGCGCATCTGGCGTTGTTCTGCGCATATATGATGTTGATAATGCTGTAACAACAACACATTGGGTTGCCACCCAAACTGGCCTCAAGGTCAAGGTCAAGGTCAAGGTCAAGGTCAAGGTCGTGGGCGTCGGCCCACACCGACCAGAGACCCGGTAACGCGCGGGCCTCTGGACGCCGCGCTCTTTCACTGCGCGCTGTCGCTGGAACGACGGACATGTTCCGACGCAAATGTGAGTGGCGCAAAATGTCATCGCTGCGCGATCCCCTCATTTCAGGCTTCGAGCCTCAGGTCTCGAACCATTCATTCGGTGCCATTTTTGAGCACGCCAATCAACTTTTCTAAAAGATGAAAAACGAATTTAAGATTGTGCGGGCGGTTCAGAAATCTTGCTGAACGGAGCGGCTTCGAGACCTGTGGCTCGAAGACCGAGAGAAGGAACCGCGCAGCGGCAAGATTTCCAGCCTGTCACAGTGGTCCCTGAAACATAGCCAGCGAGCGGAGCGCGAAGTAAAAGAGCCGGAGATTCTTAAGAGGCGCGGCGATAGGCGCCTCTTGAGGCCAGTTTGGGTGGCAACCCAAGGTCTTGTCGGTGTGGGCCGAAGCCCACAACCTTGAATTTGAATTTGAATTTGAAGTTGAAGTTATTCAACCTCGACCTCAGATCTCCCCTTTCTTCTTCTTGTTCCTGATCACCAGCCAACTGATCAGCGCCATCACGCAGCCGATAAAGATAAACCAGATGCCCAGCATCAGTTGTGGTGCCATTTCACCCGGCGGGGTTTCAGGGCTGCCGACCACTAAACCGTGAATGGTGGCAACAATACCGATAACCAGTAAAATCATGCTGTTGCGAAGTAAACGACGGGCTACGGTCATAGGTTGTCTTGGGGTGGCCATCAGATGCGTCCTTGAGCAATAAAAAAAAGATAAGGGCGCATAATAGCGCCCTTCGTTTTTATGTCAAAACCGTCAGTTCACAAACCGTGAAGGTCAATCAGCGACGATTACGTACCAGCTGATAACGACGGGTCAGATATTCCACCGGCGCACTCCAGATATGCACCAGACGGCAGAACGGGAACAGCAGGAATAAGGTCATTCCCAGCACCAGATGTACGCGGAAGATAAACGCCACGCCATCCAGATGCGCTGCCGCACCGCCACGGAAGGTCACGACCGACTGCGCCCAGCCAACCAGTTTCATCATTTCGCTGCCGTCCATATGCTGTGCTGAGAACGGAATAGTGCTCAGCCCCAGCGCACACTGCACCACCAGCAAAATGATGATCATGATGTCACCAAAACTTGACGTTGCACGCACACGCTCATTGCTCAGACGACGCCACACCAGCATACCGCCGCCGATCAGAGTCATCACGCCACACGCGCCGCCCGCCCACATTGCCATCTGCTGTTTCACCGGCACCGGCAGGAAGGATTCATACATCCAGTGCGGCGTCAGCATCCCGAAGGCATGACCGGCGATAATGCCGAGAATACCCACGTGGAACAACGGCGAGGCAATGCGCAGCGTTTTTTTCTCCAGCAGCTGACTGGAGCCCGCGCGCCAGCTGTACTGACCGTAGTCGTATCGCAGCCAGCTGCCGACCAGAAATACCGTGCCACACAGATACGGATAGATATTAAAAAAGAAGTTGTTGAGGAAGTCGGTCATTTGCGTGGTTCCCCCGCAGGCATTTCATCAAGGTTCAGATACTGTGGTGCAACCGCACCGGCAAAGCGTTTCTGATGCGCGGCTTCTTCGCCAGACGCACAACTTTGCTCACCGAGGAACTTGATTTGCTCCTCTTCCCATACCGCATCCAGCGCGGCCGGCGTGTCATCACGGGCTTCCTGTTTAATCCCTTCGCGCACCGTTTCGGTGGCGATATCACTGCCGGACAGCACCAGCAGGAGATCAAACAGTTCGGCGTAATGGCTGTCGCGTTCCTGCAAACGGGCGCTCAGCAGAGCCAGAATCGGTGCGATATCCCGCAGCCCTTCACGGGCCTGCTGTTCACCACGTGTGGTGAGGTATTCCAGATACAGCGGCAGATAATCCGGCAGCTCGCGGCTGTCGATTTCAAGGCCAGCTTCGCGGTATTGATCCATCAGATCGACCATTGCCTGACCGCGGTCACGGGATTCACCATGAACGTGTTCAAACAACAGTAACGACGTAGCACGGCCACGATCGAACAAACCGGTGTAGGCCGATTGCGTATCCAGCAGATCCTTTTTACAGAAGTCCGTGATATACAGCGCCAGATCCAGACGCTGTTCTGAATTCAGTTCAGCTGACTGCGTGACCGCCTCGATGAGCTCCATCTTGTGTTCCCACAGATCTTCAGACGGATAATCCAGCAGCAGGCCGATGATGCGTAAACTGTTCATTAGCCCTTCCTTTCTGTTTTCGAGCCGATGTCGATGGCATCGATGCGTTTGCTGTTGAACAGGTTGAATTTGGTGTCGCTGCCGTGACAACCGTCACCGAAGCTGAAACCACAGCCTTTGGCTTCCGGGAACGCTTCCCGCGCCTGTTCACGATGGCTTGAAGGCACCACGAAACGGTCTTCGTAATTGGCAATCGCCAGATAGCGGTACATTTCTTCTGCCTGCGCCGCAGACAATCCGACCTGTTCCAGCGCGCCGGTGTCCGTGACCCCATCGACCGTTTCAGCACGTTTGAAGTGACGCATCGCCAGCATACGTTTGAGCGCCCGCAGTACCGGCGCGGTGTCGCCAGCGGTCAGCAAATTCGCCAGATATTGCACAGGAATGCGCAGGCTTTCCACGTCCGGCAGCACGCCGCTGTGCGGTAAAGCACCGGCGTCGGCAGCAGACTGAATCGGAGACAGCGGTGGCACGTACCAGACCATCGGCAGCGTGCGGTATTCCGGATGCAGCGGCAGTGCCAGCTTCCATTCAATCGCCATTTTATAAACCGGCGACTGGCGCGCGGCGTCCATGACGGAAATCGGAATGCCGTCTTTTTCAGCCTGCGCGATCACTTGCGGATCGTTCGGGTCGAGGAAGATGCTCATCTGGCTTTCGTACAAGTCTTTGTCGTTTTCGACCGATGCCGCTTCTGCAATACGGTCGGCGTCGTACAACACCACGCCGAGATAACGGATACGGCCTACACAGGTTTCGGAACAGACCGTTGGCTGGCCCGCTTCGATGCGCGGATAACAGAAAATACATTTTTCTGATTTGCCGCTTTTCCAGTTGAAGTAGATTTTTTTGTACGGACAACCGGTCAGGCACATACGCCAGCCGCGGCATTTGTCCTGGTCGATCAGCACGATGCCGTCTTCGCCGCGTTTATAAATCGCGCCGCTCGGACAGGTCGCCACACACGCCGGATTCAGGCAGTGTTCGCACAGACGCGGCAGATACGCCATAAAGGTGTTTTCAAACTCGCCGTACATTTCTTTCTGCATGTTGGCGAAGTTCTGATCGGCAGAACGTTTGCTGAACTCAGTGCCCAGATCGTCTTCCCAGTTCGGGCCGCCGACAATTTTCTTCATGCGTTTGCCGGTCAGCAGCGAGCGCGGACGGGCTACCGGTTGATGTTTACTGTCTTTCGCGGTGTGCAGATGCTGATAATCAAAATCAAACGGTTCGTAATAATCATCAATTTCCGGCATGTGCGGGTTAGCGAAGATTTTATGCAGCAGGTTGGCTTTGTTACCCATACGCGGCTGCAGTTTGCCGTTGATTTTGCGGATCCAGCCGCCCTTCCATTTTTCCTGGTTTTCCCAGTCGTGCGGATAACCCAGACCTGGTTTGGTTTCCACGTTATTGAACCACGCGTATTCCATCCCTTCGCGGCTGGTCCAGACGTTTTTACAGGTCACGGAACAGGTGTGGCAGCCAATGCATTTGTCGAGATTCAGCACCATGCCGACTTGTGAACGAATTTTCATTTGGCTTTCTCCTGTTGCACGGCGTCCTGCACGTAGTCATTACCTTCATCGTCTAACCAGTCGATACGGTTCATTTTGCGTACAATTACAAACTCATCGCGGTTAGAACCGACCGTGCCGTAATAGTTGAAACCGTAGGCCAGCTGCGCATAGCCGCCGATCATATGGGTCGGTTTCGGGCACACGCGGGTCACGGAGTTGTGGATACCGCCGCGCTGCTGGCTGATTTCCGAGCCCGGAATATTCACGATGCGTTCCTGTGCGTGATACATCATGGTCATCCCCGCCGGTACGCGCTGGCTGACCACCGCACGGGCACTCAGCGAGCCGTTGGCGTTGAAAGCTTCGATCCAGTCGTTATCTTCGATACCCAGTTTTGTCGCATCGTCTTCACTCAGCCAGACAATCGGGCCGCCGCGACTTAAGGTCAGCATCAGCAGGTTGTCGCTGTAGGTGGAGTGAATGCCCCATTTCTGGTGCGGCGTCAGGAAGTTCAGCGCCATTTCCGGATTACCGTTCGGTTTCGCATTCAGCAACGGCTGCGCTGCGCGGGTGTCGATTGGCGGACGATACACCAGCAGGCTTTCACCGAAGGCACGCATCCACGCGTGATCCTGATACAACTGCTGACGGCCGGACAGCGTGCGCCACGGGATGAGCTCATGCACGTTGGTGTAACAGGCGTTGTAAGACACGTGTTCATCTTCCAGACCAGACCATGTCGGGCTCGAGATGATTTTGCGCGGCTGTGCCTGAATATCGCGGAAGCGGATTTTCTCGTCTTCTTTATTCAGCGCCAGATGCGTATGGTCGCGGCCGGTATTTTCACTCAGTGCCGCCCAGGCTTTCACTGCCACCTGACCGTTGGTTTCCGGTGCCAGCGTCAGGATGACTTCTGCTGCATCAATCGCGGAATTAATCATCGGCTGGCCTTTGGCGGCGCCGTCCGGTTTGGTGTAATTGAGTTTTTTCAGTAAATCGACTTCGCTGTCGGTATTCCAGCTGATGCCTTTACCACCGTTACCGAGTTTTTCCAGCAACGGTCCGACCGACGTGAAGCGCTCGTAAGTATTCGGATAATCGCGTTCAACGGTCATCAGGTGCGGTGCGGTACGTCCCGGGATAAGGTCACATTCGCCTTTTTTCCAGTCTTCCACGCCAAACGGCTGCGCCAGTTCAGCAGCAGAATCGTGCTGAATTGGCATGGTGACAACGTCAGTTTCCACACCCAGATGCCCGACACAGACGCGGGAGAATTCCTTGGCGATGCCTTTGTAAATTTCCCAGTCGCTTTTTGAATCCCATGCCGGATCCACAGCCGCAGACAGCGGGTGAATAAACGGATGCATGTCCGATGTATTCATGTCGTCTTTTTCGTACCAGGTCGCGGTCGGCAGAACGATGTCGGAATACAGACAGGTGCTGGACATACGGAAATCAAGTGTCACCACCAGATCCAGTTTGCCTTCGCCGCCCTGCGCCTGCCATTCGACTTCTTCCGGCATTACGCCACCCTGAATACCGAGGTCATCTCCCTGAATACCGTGTTCAGTACCCAGCAGGTATTTCAGCATGTACTCGTGGCCTTTACCGGAAGAACCCAGCAGGTTGGACCGCCAGACGAACAGGTTACGCGGGAAGTTCTGCGGATTGTCCGGCTGTTCAGCGGCAAACCGCACGCTACCATCTTTCAGGGCTGCGACGGTGAAATCTGCCGGAGATAAACCGGCGGCTTTCGCCTGTTCCGCGATGTGCAGCGGGTTGACACTCAGCTGTGGCGCAGACGGCAACCAGCCCATACGTTCGGCGCGCACGTTGTAGTCAATCATGCTGCCGGTGAATTTAGACTTATCGGCCAGCGGAGAAAGCAGTTCCTGCGGCGCGACAGTTTCGTAACGCCACTGGCTGGAATGGTTGTAGAAGAACGAGGTGCTGTTCATCTGGCGTGGCGGACGCTGCCAGTCGAGGCCGAATGCCAGCGGTTGCCAGCCGGTCTGCGGACGCAGTTTTTCCTGCCCGACGTAGTGTGCCCAGCCGCCACCGCTCTGACCGACGCAACCGCAGAAGACCAGCATGTTGATCAGGCCGCGGTAATTCATGTCGAGGTGATACCAGTGATTCATCCCGGCACCGACGATGATCATCGAACGGCCGTGCGTTTTGTTGGCGTTATCGGCAAACTCATGCGCGATACGTTCAATGTTTTGCTGGGAAACGCCGGTGATTTTCTCGGCCCAGCCTGGCGTATACGCTTTGATTTCGTCATAACTTTGCGCGCAGTTTTCATCGTTCAGACCGCGTTCAATGCCGTAGTTCGCCAGCGTCAGGTCATACACGCTGGCGACCAGACCGGTGCTGCCATCCGCCAGTTGCAGACGTTTGACCGGCAGTTTGTGCATCAGGATTTCTTCCAGCGCGACGCTGTTGAAGTGTTCGCTGACCGCGCCGCCGAAGTACGGATAACCGACGTTAACGACTTCATCGTGGTCGTCGAGCAGGCTCAGCTTCAGGCTGACATCTTTATGGTCTTTCCCTTCGCGGGATTCCAGATTCCACTGGCCTTTCTCGCCCCAGCGGTAACCAATCGAACCCAGCGGAGACACCAGTTCGCCGGTATTTTCATCAAAGGCGATAGTTTTCCACTGCGGGTTATTTTCCTGACCGAGGTTATCCACCAGATCAGACGCACGCAGCATACGGCCTGCGGCGTAAGAGCCGTCTTCGCGCGGTTCGAGCATCACCAGCATCGGCATGTCGGTGTAACGGCGCACGTAGTCAGTGAAGTACTGGCTTGGATTATCAATATGGAAGGATTTGAGGATCACATGGCCCATTGCCAGCGCCAGTGCGCTGTCGGTGCCTTGTTTCGGTGCCAGCCACTGGTCGCAAATCTTGGCGATTTCGGCATAATCCGGCGTTATGGCAACGGTTTTGGTGCCTTTGTAGCGCACTTCGGTAAAGAAGTGGGCGTCCGGCGTTCGGGTCTGCGGAACGTTAGAACCCCAGGCGATAATATAAGAAGAGTTGTACCAGTCAGCCGATTCCGGCACGTCAGTCTGCTCGCCCCAGGTCTGCGGAGAAGCCGGTGGCAAATCGCAATACCAGTCGTAGAAACTCAGACATACGCCGCCAATCAGTGACAGATAACGCGCACCGGAAGCGTAAGACACCATCGACATTGCCGGAATTGGCGAGAAGCCGATAATGCGATCCGGGCCGAAAGTTTTGGCGGTATAGACGTTGGACGCCGCAATCAGCTCATTGACTTCCTGCCAGCTGGAACGCACAAAACCACCGCGGCCACGTGCTGCTTTATATTCTTTGGCTTTTTCCGGCTGGTTGATGATAGAACCCCAGGCATCGACCGGGTCACTGTGTTTCAGTTTCGCTTCACGCCATAACTGGATCAGCTTTTTGCGCATCAGCGGATATTTCAGGCGGTTCGCACTGTAGAGATACCAGGAATAGCTGGCACCACGCGGACAGCCACGCGGCTCGTGGTTTGGCAAGTCCGGACGGGTGCGCGGATAGTCGGTCTGCTGGGTTTCCCAGGTGACCAGACCGTTTTTAACGTAAATCTTCCAGCTGCATGAACCGGTGCAGTTCACCCCGTGGGTGGATCGCACCACTTTGTCGTGCTGCCAGCGGCTACGGTAGCCGTCTTCCCAGTCACGATTGGTATCCAGCGTCTGGCCGTGGCCGTCAGCAAAAGGTTCAGCTAGCTGTTTGAAATAGCGAAACCGGTCAAGAAACTTGCTCATCCGGGACTCTCCTGTGCAAAGGCCTGTGGCGCTTTGTCATTATGTGAATGGCGGGGAATACAACTTCATTGCTCAATATGGCCTCAGGGTATGCACCCCACACGCGCGTCTACTTGATTGCGATCAACGCCTTCGCGTCGTGTATGTTTTTACATAACGCTGGATACCCCTAAGGGGGTATAAATTCAGTTGAGTTTAAGTCAATGATTTATCAGGGATATATACCGAAAGAGATAAAAAAGTCAGACGTGAAGTCAACAGAAGGAAAATTGGGGGTAATGTCGTTTTGAATATTACAAAATTGTGAAATTAGCAGTCTGGATATTGTATTTTCGCCGATGTCTGGCGTAATGGTGCGACCTGTTTTCGCCACCAGAAGCCCTTAATGCAGACAGAAAAACCCGCCCTTCTCAATTTCAACGATGAAGTCACCAGAATGATCTATGGCTTCGTTTCTCGCCCCGACCGCCCTGCCGAACGCGTTTCTTCGCAACAGGTGCAGGAAGCGTATCAGCAGATTTGCCACGACAAAGGGTTTGTCTGGATCCCCGTAAATCTTAATCACGCCATGTCTGAAAAATGGCTGAAAAAACATTTTGGCGTTGGAGAGGTTTTATTTGAAGGAATTCGCGAAGGTTCACGCAGTACGCGTATTGAACGGCTCGACGATACATTACTGGCGGTACTCAACGACGTCATTTTTCGCCCGGATGAAACCAGTGATGAAGTTTCGACGCTGTGGCTGAGCTGCCATCAGCAACTGGTGGTCACCGCGGTTTTATGCTGCTGGTGGTGATCGTCGGCGCGTTTACCCTGCTGGCTGGCTGGTATGCATTTAAACGTCAGGATGACGGTTAAAAGCTACTACAGGAAATCTTTGGCTTTATTGAGCAGTGACGCTTTAGTAATGACCCCCAGCAGGCGGCGGGATTCAGCGTTTTCCAGCACCGGCAAACGTTCCAGCGGGGAGTTGCTGAACATCGCCCACGCCTGCTCATAACTGGCCTGCTGGAAAATCGTCGTAAATTCCTGCTCGATAAACGAATCCAACGGGCTGTCGGATTTCACGCTGCCATCAATCAGTCCGGCGGCCACCACGTTAGTCGGAACCACGCCCAGAAAACGCTCTTCGCGATCCACCACATACACATAACGCGTGCGCTGTTTCAGCCCTTCGCTGACCACTTCGGACAGCGACGCGTCAACGTACATTTTCGAACACGGCGAAATCAGCGAGGCCACGGTGCTGTATTCAAAGGCATTCTTCGCCGCAAACCGCGCATTATGCCGCGTCAGCACCGGATAGGTTCCGCCGACTTTAAGACGCGAGGCGACCACATAAGAGATCGCCGTCGCCAGCATCAGCGGGAACAACAGCGAACTGTTGAGGGTCATTTCGAATGCCATCATGATCGACATCAGCGGCGCGTGGCTGGTCGCCGCCAGCAACGCACTCATGCCGATGGCGGCATAAAGCCCGACCGGACCGGGATCAAATCCCAGCCATTGCAGAAAAGTACACACCAGCGCCCCGCCGGCTGCACCAATCAGTAGCGACGGCGTAAATAATCCGCCCACCGCGCCGGAACCGATGGTGATCGCCGTGGCGATAATTTTCAGCACTAACAGCACCAGCAGTGACGTCTGTAAATCGCCGTTGTTGAGTATTAAGTCAATCACTTCAAAACCGTTGCCGAGCACCAGCGGCGACATCATCGCAATCAGCCCGACACCC
>NZ_JAFMOY010000107.1 GCF_019049625.1 Rahnella ecdela | reverse complement strand
TAGAAATCCTGCATGAAGAAGGCATGACAATCCGCTTTGAATATGACGCGCGCGGCAGAAGAATATCGGGCGAAGACAGCGCGGGGGCAAAAACCCTCTGGCAGTACAATGAGGCCGGTGACGTGATTTCGGTGACCCGCCCGGACGGCAGTAAAAGCATCCAGACCTATGACGCCCGCGGCAATCCGGCCTCGCAGACCGACGGCGGGTTAACGCGCCGGACAGAGTTCGACAGCGCAGGCAGGCTTGTCCGCCTGGTTAATGAAAACGATGCTGAGACCCGCTTCAGTTATGACGCGATAGACCGGCTGATTCAGGAGGTTGGCTTCGACGGACGCACGCAAAGTTATTGCTACAACGTCGCCGGACAGCTGGTTCAGAGCGACGACGCCGGGCTGACGACCCTCTGGCACTACGACGACGAAGGTCAGCTTATCCGCCAGCAGCGTCCCGGCCTCAGCGACGGCCCGGACGAAGTGCTGTGGCGCTACGACGATTCAGGTCGCGTGCTGGAAACCGGCCACCGCAGCGAGACCCATCTGGTCAGCGTGCGCTTTCAGTATGACGCCAACGATAACCTTACCGGCGAGCGGCAGATTATCCACAATGCGAACGGCGACCTGCTGTGGCAGCACACCGTCCGGCGGCAGTTCGACCCGCGCGGCGTTGAGTCGTCTTTAACCTGCGACGGCCTGCCGGACATCCGCTGGCAGACCTACGGCCCCGGCCATCTGCTGGGCGTGAAGCTCGGCGACGACGTCCTGCTGGAGCTCGCTCGCGACAAACTGCACCGGGAAACCACGCGGCAGTTCGGTCAACACTGGCAGTCTGAAAAAACCTATTCCCGCACCGGACAACTTGTCGGGCAACACGCTTTATCAGGCGGTCATCTAACCCGCAATTATCACTACAACGCCGCCGGACAAATGACGCAGATGTCCGCCGGCAGCGACGATCATTTTTACCGCTACACGCCCGCGGGCAGGCTGCACAGCGTCAGCTCACCGGCGGGCGTGCTGACCACCCTGACCGACCCGGCGGGCAACCGCACGCTCACGCATCATGATTCGCATCCGGCTCCGATAAACGAGCTTCCGGTCTGGCAGGGCAACCGTATTCAGCACGATGAAAGGTATCAGTATGAATACGATGTGTGGGGAAATCTGACCGCAAAGCGGCCTCATTACGCGGGATGGGTACAGCATTCGCACGACGATGAGACGGTACACACCTTCGCGTATGACCGCGCGCACCGGCTGACGCGTTTTAGCATTGAAGATAACGGCCAGACCACGACACGAGCACGCTACATTTACGACCCGCTCGGGCGGCGCGTCGGCAAGCAGGTCAGCACGCTCAATCCACAGACGCATGAAACCGACACGCAAAACACCTGGTTCGGCTGGGACGGCGACCGGCTGGTGCTGACTGAGAACCGCGACATCCAGCTGCACACCATTTATCACCCCAACAGCTTCGTGCCGCTGCTGCGCGCGGAGCACGCGCGGGCTGAGGACAGCCACCGCACGCTGGCGGAGAAACTCGAAGAGGACGCGGGCGGCGTGTTCCCGCCGGATGTCCATGAGCGCTTTAACGTGATTGAGCAGGAAATCCGCCGCAATCAGGTCAGCGAGGCGAATCACCAATGGCTGGCCTCCGTCAGCCTGAAAGCAGAAAACATCGCGCTGTGGGTCGACCCGCTGCCGGAAAGCGCCGAAATGGCCCTGCACCTGTTCTACTGCGACCATTTGGGTACGCCAGTCGGGCTGGTTAATCACAAAAATGGCAAGGTGGAATGGAGCGCGGACATCGACGTCTGGGGTAACGTGCAGCGCTGCGACAACCCGCACAAACTCCGCCAGCCCATTCGCATGCAGGGGCAGCATTTTGACGAAGAATCAGGGCTGCATTACAACCGGCACCGGTATTACGACCCGGCGCAGGGACGGTATATTACTCAGGATCCGATTGGGTTGAGAGGGGGATGGAATTTATATGCTTATCCGCTGAATCCGGTTCTTGGAATGGATCCATTAGGTCTTGAAACTTACCAATTTGAAAGTGCAGATGACGCTGCGCTAAATGCACTTAAGATGTGTAACGTAGATTCAATTTCAGAAAATAAAGAGTTTGGGGGGTTGATTTGCAAGAATAGACAAGGATATTTTTCTACAGGACCAGTGAAAGGAACCAATGCTGGAGTTAATCCATATTCGGCAGGCTGTCCGAAAGAGAGTAGTAATGTGGGGGTTTATCATACGCATGGGTATTATTCAGATAAGTATGGAAATATAACTTTAAAGGAAAATGATTTTTATGACACATTGCACTTCTCGGAAAAAGACAAAGAGAGTGCAAACTACTTTTCTAAAGGGAGGGGGGAATTCTCATCTTACTTAGGGAAACCAGATAATACCTATTCAAAATACAATCCAAAATCCAGAAAAATAAGTGACATAAAATGATTTTTCTCAATAACTTCCTCACTACTGTAGTGTTGGCTTCTTGTTTCGCGAATGCAAATCCGTTTACGTTAAACTCTGATGGCGTAATGGCGACAAAAGTAACAATTAGCGATTTAGCTAAATGGGGGATTTCAATTTTAGACTACAAATCTATCATTGAAAGTAATGAGGAAACAATAAAAATCATTCTTATTCAAGATGACCAGTTAATTGAAATGCAAGGTGGAGGGAATATGGAGTTAACATACATAATTAGTAAAAGGAGCAACAAAATAATTTTCTTCAAAAAAACATATGGTAAATGAAAGATTCTTTCTCAGAGGCAAGGGATTTCCATTTTATAGGAATCTTCTTCAGACCGTATCTAATAGGTCAGTGACGCAAATTACCAATGGCTGGCCTCGGTCAGCCTGAAAGCAGAAAACATCGCGCTGTGGGTCGACCCGCTGCCGGAAAGCAGAAAACATCGCGCTGTGGGTCGACCCGCTGCCGGAAAGCGCCGACATGGCGCTGCACCTGTTCTACTGCGACCATTTGGGTACGCCAGTCGGACTGATTAATCACAAAAATGGCAAGGTGGAATGGAGCGCGGACATCGACGTCTGGGGCAACGTACAGCGCTGCGACAACCCGCACAAACTGCGCCAGCCCATCCGCATGCAGGGCCAGCATTTTGACGAAGAATCAGGGCTGCATTACAACCGGCACCGTTATTACGACCCGGCGCAGGGGCGGTATATTACACAGGATCCGATTGGACTGAGAGGGGGGTGGAATGGGTATAATTACGTCACTAATCCAGTAGAGCGACTTGATCCTTTAGGCTTATCGGATGGTTTTGGGTCTTTAGGTAGCGCTGGCCTTAGCAATTATTATCAGGGGACTATGTCTGCCGGTGTATTTTTATCGAGAGAGGATGCAGAAAAGGTAATTCACAACAATGAAACAATGCATAATGTATATAATCCACTCGGTGAGTATGTCTATGGTATTTGTACCGGATCTGCTGTAATAGGCATGGCTGTTATTAGTACCGCAATGACTAGTGTTGTAGCAGCCGAAAAAGGTTCTGCATGCATTGAAAATACAGCCAAAGACATGATAATAAAACAGGAAAGAGATCCTAAAAAACTAGCGCTTACTTGTGCCAAAAGCTTTATTAATAAAGGCTCATCAAAGCTACAGGGTTCATGGTCAGACTATCTTATTGATAGTCTGACCTCATACAGCCAAAAAGAATGAAAATAACATGGTCACTATAAATGAAAAATAAAAAAATAATCATTTCTTTAATCATCTTATTTTTAGCTGGTTTAGTATTTTATTCATTAGGAAAAGATGAAAATAAATCATTTTTACAAACTCATCTTGAAAAATATGATGGTTATGTTACGACTGATAAGATAAAAAGTTATGCTGAAAGTGGTGATGCAAAAGCTCAGTCCGATTTTGGGTATTTATACGAAACAGGAAAAGGAGTAGAGCAAAATTTTACATTATCTGTTTACTGGTATAGAAAATCTGCCATACAAGGATATGCAACTGCACAATATAACCTTGGCGCTTCATATGCTAATGGCAGAGGAGTGCCCAGAGATTTTAAACTAGCAAGAGAATGGTACAGCAAAGCTGCCAAACAGAATGTTACACAAGCTCAGGTAAACCTAGGTGTTATGTATAATCAGGGAATTGGTGGAGAACAAGATTATGAAGCCTCCCGCACTCTTTTTACACAAGCAGCTCAAAAAAATGACCCAACTGCGATTTATAATTTAGGGCATATATACAATTATGGATTAGGCGTATCTGAGGATTATACTCAGGCGGCTAAATTCTATCTTCAGGCTGTAAATTTAGGTTATCCTGCAGCTAAAAACTCATTAGCATTACTTTATGCACAAGGGTTAGGAGGCCTAAAAATTGATAAGAAACAGGCGTTAAAGTTGATAGTAGAATCGGCTAAACAAGGTCTTGCCGAGGCTCAAAATAATTTAGCAATTCTTTACTCAGCTAATGTCGATGAACTACCTGCCGATAACCTGCAAGCTTATGCCTGGTATTCAGTGGCATTTATAAATGGAAAGGAAGGCGCGGATAATTCACGAGAAATAATAGCGAAAAAGATGACCAGCAATGAATACTCAGAAGCCAAAAAGATTGCTTCTGAATATATAGAAAAATACAAGTCGCCTTATCTGTAAAATAGAAAGGCCAACAAAGGCTGGCCTTTCTTATCCGGACTAGTGCGCTACAACTTCACCGGCTTAATATTCCAGATCTCATCGGCGTATTCCTGAATGGTGCGGTCCGAGGAGAAATATCCCATGTTGGCGATGTTATGCAATGTGCGGCGCGTCCACTCTTCCGGCAGTTTATACAGCTCATCGACTTTATCCTGCTTATCGACATAACTGCGGTAATCCGCCAGTACCTGATAGTGATCGCCGAGATTGACCAGCGTATCGAACAGGTTGGTGTAGCGCTTCGGTTCGGTCGGGCTGAAGACGCCAGTCGCGATTTGCGTCAGCACCTGATGCAGTTCGGCGTCCTGCTCGAAATACGTATGCGGGTTGTAGCCTTTACGGCGCAACTCCTCGACCTGCGGCGTGGTGTTGCCGAAGATGAAGATGTTCTCTTCGCCCACATGTTCGAGCATTTCGACGTTTGCACCGTCCAGCGTGCCGATAGTCAGCGCGCCATTCAGGGCAAATTTCATGTTACTGGTGCCGGAAGCTTCGGTACCCGCCAGTGAGATCTGCTCGGAAAGATCGGCCGCCGGAATGATCAGCTGTGCCAGACTGACGCTGTAGTTCGGTATGAAGACGATCTTCAGTTTGTTGCCGATTCGCGGATCACTGTTGATCACCGTCGCCACGTCGTTGATCAGCCGGATAATCTGCTTGGCGGCGTAATATGCCGAGGCGGCTTTACCGGCGAAAATCACCGTACGTGGTACCCACTCGACGTCCGGCTCTTCCAGAATACGGTTATAACGGGTGATGACGTGCAGCACGTTCATCAGCTGACGCTTGTATTCGTGAATACGCTTAATCTGCACGTCGAACAGGCTTTTCGGATCCACCACAATGTTGAGCTTCTGAGCGATATACAGCGCCAGCCGCTTTTTGTTGTCCAGTTTGGCCTTACGGATCGCCTGCAGGAAACTCAGGTAATCCAGATTCTGTTTCAGTTCTGCCAGCTGGCTGAGGTCTGAACGCCAGGTCTGGCCGATGGCATCATCAATCACCGCCGATAACGGTTTGTTGGCCAGCGCCAGCCAGCGGCGCGGGGTCACACCGTTGGTTTTATTACAGAAACGGTCCGGATAAACGCGGGCGAAATCGGCAAATAACGACTGCACCATCAGCTCGGAATGCAGCTCAGACACGCCGTTGACTTTGTGGCTGGCGATAACCGCAAGCCATGCCATACGCACCTTGCGGCCATTCCCTTCATCAATAATAGAAACGCGCGACAGCAGACCGTTATCGTTGGGAATTTTCTCCGCCACTTCTTTGAGGAAGTGATCGTTAATCTGGAAAATAATCTCCAGATGACGCGGCAGGATCTTGCCGATCATCTCTACCGGCCAGGTCTCCAGCGCTTCGCTCATCAGCGTGTGGTTAGTGTAAGAGAACACCCGACACACCGTCTCCCATGCGTCTTTCCATTCGAATTTATGCTCGTCAATAAGCAGACGCATCAGCTCGGGGATCGACAGCACCGGGTGCGTGTCGTTGAGGTGAATGGCAATTTTATCGGCCAGATTGTCGTACGTATGGTGCGTGGTGTAATGGCGGTTGAGGATGTCCTGTACAGTCGCCGACACCAGGAAATATTCCTGACGCAACCGCAGCTCGCGCCCGGAATAGGTCGAGTCATCGGGATACAGAACGCGCGACACGTTTTCGGAATGGTTTTTATCTTCTACCGCCGCAAAGTAATCGCCCTGATTAAACTTACCCAGGTTGATTTCATTACTGGCCTGCGCGCCCCACAATCGCAGGGTGTTGGTGGCGTCTGTGTCGTAACCGGGAATAACCTGATCGTAGGCGCAGGCGATAACTTCTTCGGTTTCCAGCCAGCGGGTTTTGACACCCTCATGCTGCACCCGACCGCCAAAACGCACTTTATAACGGGTGTTGTAGCGCTGGAATTCCCATGGGTTACCGTATTCCAGCCAGTAATCCGGCGCTTCTTTTTGTTCGCCGTTAATGATGCTTTGCGCGAACATGCCGTATTCGTAGCGGATACCGTAGCCGCGTCCCGGCAATGCCAGCGTGGCCAACGAGTCGAGGAAACATGCCGCCAGCCTTCCGAGACCGCCATTGCCTAAACCGGGGTCATTTTCTTCGCCGATCAGTTCTTCGAGATCAAATCCCATCTCATCGAGCGCGCTTTTCAGGTCGTCGTAAATTCCCATCGCCAGCAGCGCATTGGAAAGCGTGCGTCCAATCAGGAACTCCATCGACAAATAATAAACCTGCCGCACGTCCTGTGAGGTCTGCGCGCGGTTGGATCGCAGCCAGCGTTCCACCATACGATCACGCACCGCAAACAAGGTGGCGTTCAGCCAGTCATGTTGTGTCGCAATAGACGGATCTTTGCCGATAATAAACATCAGTTTATAAGCTATCGAATGTTTGAGCGCTTCGACACTGACTGTCGGTGAGTTGTAATTAAACGGTGAAGTCATAACGTTACATTCCCGATCAAGTTAGCTACGTTCAGGGATTCAGGACATCAGGCGGTTATACAGGACGAGATATTCCTGTGCAGCCACCTTCCAGCCAAAATCAATACCCATGGCGTGTTGTTGTACGTGTCGCCAGTGCTTAGGACGGCTCCACAAAACAAAGGCGCGGCGGATCGCATTACCCAGCGATTTCCCCGTCGCTTCTTCAAAGACAAAGCCGCTGGCAGTTCCGTCGGCCAGATTTTCCAGCGCACAATCGACCACCGTGTCAGCCAGCCCGCCGGTACGACGCACCAGCGGCAAGGTGCCGTATTTCAGTCCGTAAAGCTGGGTTAATCCGCAGGGCTCAAACCGGCTCGGCACCATAATGACGTCCGCCCCGCCGATAATGCGGTGGGAAAACGCTTCGTGATAACCGAGTTGCACACCGACCTGCCCAGGATTGTCCGCCGCGGCCGCGAGGAATGCCTGTTGCAGCACCGCGTCGCCAGCGCCGAGTAAAGCCAGCTGGCCGCCACGTTCGAGTAAATCGGGTAACGCTTCGAGCACCAGATCCAGCCCTTTCTGGCTGGTCAGACGGCTGACGACCGCAAATACCAGCCGCGAATCATCTACATCCAGCCCCATCGCCCGTTGCAGATAAGCTTTATTGACCGCTTTCGAGCGTAAATCATCGGCGTCATAGCGCGCCGACAGCAGCACGTCATCGCGCGGCTGCCAGATGGCTTCATCAACACCGTTAAGAATCCCGGTCAGCCTCCCCTGCATTTCACGCTCGAGGAGCAGCGATTCCATGCCGTAACCAAATTCCGGACGCGTGATTTCTTTGGCGTACGTCGGGCTGACGGTGGTGACGTGATCGGAATAAAACAGACCGGCTTTCAGGAAAGAAATCTGGCCGTAGAATTCCAGCCCGTGCATCTGGAAGAACTCGCGCGGGATATAAAGCTCATCGAGATGATGCGCGCCAAACAACCCCTGAAACGCCAGATTGTGTACGGTGAAAACGGTACGCACCGGCGCGTTGCGGGCGCGGATATAGGCAGAACACAGCCCGGCGTGCCAGTCGTGAGAATGGACGATATCGGGCTTCCAGTGCGGATCAAAATTCAGCGCCAGTTCGCAGGCCATCCAGCTCAGCAACGCAAAGCGCAGATGGTTATCCGGATAGGCAAAAGACGATTGATCGTGATACGGGCTGCCGGGGCGGTCATATAAACCGGGCACATCAATCAGATAAATGCCCACGCCATCAAAGTAGCCCAGTGAAAGGGTGACATGCCCGGCAAAGGTCGCCAGCGTGCCGATGACCTGCGTTTCTCCCAGTCCTTTTTTGACATCAGGGAAAGCCGGAATGAGCACGCGGACGTCCGCGCCCTCCGCAATCTGAGCGGCGGGTAATGCGCCGGCGACATCAGCAAGGCCGCCCGTTTTTAACAGCGGAAACAGCTCGGAACAAACATGTAAAACCTGCATTCGCGCTCCTGATTATCCCGGTCATCCCGGCAAAAACCGGGATGACGAAAAGTCGTGCTTTCTAACGTCTGTTTATAGTTTCGCCAGCATCGCGCGCGTCACCAGCACCACGCCCCCTTCGGAGCGATAGAACCGGCGGCTGTCTTCATCCGCATTCTCGCCAATCACCATGCCTTCGGGGATCTGACAAGCGCGGTCGATGACGCATTTACGTAAGCGGCATGAACGCCCCACGTTCACATCCGGCAAAATAATCGTCGAATCAATGTTGCAGAAAGAGTTAATGCGCACCCGCGGGAACAACACGGAATGCACCACCACCGAACCGGAGACAATCACGCCGCCTGCCACCAGTGAATTCATGGTCATGCCGTGGCTGCCCGAGCGGTCCTGCACAAATTTGGCCGGCGGTAAGGGTTCCATGTGGGTACGGATCGGCCAGTCACGGTCGTACATATCCAGCTCCGGCGTGACCGACGCCAGATCCAGATTGGCGCGCCAGTAAGCGTCGAGCGTACCGACATCACGCCAGTATGGCGGCGCGTCGTCGTTTTGCGTCACGCAGGAAAGTCCGAACGGATGCGCGCGGGCAACGCCCTGACGGGTCAGTTTCGGGATAAGATCCTTGCCGAAATCATGGCTGGATTCCTCACTCGCCATGTCTTCTTCGAGCATACGAAACAGATAGTCCGCATTAAAAATGTAGATGCCCATGCTCGCCAGCGCCATATCGGGATTGCCGGGCATCGGTGGCGGGTCTTTCGGTTTTTCGACGAAACTGGTGATGTGATAATCTTCCGTAACGCCGATAACCCCAAACTCACTGGCCTCGGCGCGCGGCACTTCCAGGCAGGCAACGGTACATTCACCGCCCTTCTGCACGTGGTCGATCAGCATCCGCGAGTAGTCCATTTTGTAGATATGATCGCCCGCCAGGATCACCACAAATTCGGCGTCGTAGCGGCGGATAATATCCAGGTTCTGATAGACCGCATCGGCGGTGCCTTTGTACCAGTGCTCGGTGCTGTGGCGCTGCTGAGCCGGAAGTAAATCCACGAACTCGTTCATTTCTTCGTTGAGGAAAGACCAGCCGCGCTGGATATGCTGAACCAGTGTATGGGACTGATATTGCGTGATTACACCGATGCGGCGAATGCCGGAGTTCAGGCAATTCGACAGGGCGAAATCAATGATGCGAAATTTCCCGCCAAAGTGAACGGCAGGCTTGGCGCGGGTTGCGGTTAAATCTTTGAGCCTCGAACCACGTCCCCCGGCAAGGATCAATGCCACGGATTTCAGCGGCAACTGTCGTGCCAGCATGACCGGGTCCCGGTTATCTAATGTCGCCATATCTGACTCCTTCGTTTTTATAATGACCGGCTCTGTGGAGTGAAATCTTGTAGGACACAGAGGGTTTTTGCTGCCGCCCGCCATTGCGAGCCTTCCATGACACGCCGGGGTTCCTCATCAAAAAGCACGCTGTTGAACGGTGCCACCGCCTGCCAGTTTCCCGGCGGCAGTTGCAAATCCACCTCGTGCAGCGAAGCATTGACGATAAGCAACCAGCGCTGAGACAGACAGATTTGCAGCCACTGCTGCGGTCCCTGTTCCCAGTCGCAGGAGCTCATCGGTTGCCCCTGTTGATTCAGCCATTGCACGTCATCGCTGCCTTCCTGCCACCAGTGGTTTTGCGTCAGTGCCGGAATTTTCCGGCGCAGCGCAATCAGCGCGGAGGTATAGGCCATCAGGCTTTCATCGGCATTTTCCCAGTCGAGCCAGGTCAGCGGATTGTCCTGACAGTAGGCATTGTTGTTGCCCGACTGGCTGTTACCCTGCTCATCACCGGCCAGCAACATCGGCGTGCCTTGTGACAAAAACAGCGTCGCCAGCAAAGCACGCTGACTGAGACGGCGCTGATGCTGTACTTCTGCAGACACCTCCAGCCCTTCTTCGCCGTGGTTTTGGCTGAAATTTTCGTTGTGGCCATCGCGGTTTTCTTCACCGTTGGCCAGGTTGTGTTTCTGGTTAAAACTCACGAGATCGCGCAAAGTGAAACCGTCATGTGCCGTCAGCATATTCACGCTGGCGTAAGGCTCGCGTTGGGCGGGATTGAATTTATCGGCAGAGGCCGCAAAACGTCCGGCAAACTGGCCGAGAGAAATATCGCCGTGTAGCCAGAACTGACGCATATCGTCGCGCCAGACATCGCTCCATTCGGCAAACGGTGCCGGGAAATTACCGAGCTGGTAGCCGCCGGTGCCGATATCCCAGGGCTCTGCGATCAGCTTGACCTGCGAGAGAATCGTATCCGCCTTAATAGCGTTAAACAGCGGCGATTGCGCACTGAACTCCGGGGTTCTGCCGAGAACGGTGGCTAAATCAAAACGAAATCCGTCAACGTGACATTCGCGCACCCAGTAATGCAGGCAGTCCAGAGTCCAGGCGATAACTTCGTCGTCCATCAGGCGCAGCGTATTGCCGCAACCGGTCATGTTGTTGTCGGAGCCATCCTCGTTGAGCCAGTAATAACTGGCATTGTCGAGACCGCGAAACGAGATAAACGGACCATCGATATCCAGCTCAGCGCTGTGATTGAACACCACATCGAGGATCACTTCGATACCCGCCTGATGCAGCGCTTTGACCGCCGATTTAAACTCATTCAGCGCCGACACGCCGCCCTGTCCGCTGGCATAACGCGGTTCAACGGCGCACGGTGCCAGCACGTTGTAACCCCAGTAATTGCTCAGACCCAGTTTTTGCAAACGCGGCTCATCGGCATGATGCTGCACCGGCAAAAGCTCAATCGCTGTCACGCCTAAGTGTTGCAAATATTCGAGCATGACCGGATGCGCCAGCCCGGCATAAGTGCCGCGGATAGCCGCAGGAATACGCGGATGCTGGCGGGTCAGACCACGCACATGTGCCTCGTAAATCACCGTTTCGCCCCACGGCCTGGCGGGGGGTTTATCATCGCCCCAGTCGAAATTTCCGGCGACGACGACAGATTTCGGCGCCACCACGGCGCTGTCTTTATCGTCCGGCGCGTCTGTGCCGCCGGTAAAGCGCGCATTGTCATGCAGGACGCCGTCAATCGCGCGAGCACTGGGGTCGATCAGGACTTTTTTCGGGTTAAAACGATGGCCGCTTTTCGGATCGAACGGCCCGTAAACTCGGTAACCGTAACGTTGTCCGGCTTTGGCATCGGGGAGAAAACCGTGCCAGAGATTACCGGTACGCCCCGGTAAAGGCAGATGCTGCTCGCTGCCGGTCTCATCAAAAAGACATAATTCCACTTTTTCCGCATGCGCGGAGTACAGGCAAAAATTGACGCCGTTATCTCTGAGATGCGCACCAAAAGGTGCGGGCTGACCGGTCGCGAGCTGTTTCATTACGCCTCCCTTCGCAAATAAACTGTCGCCAGCGGCGGAATGGTTACGCTGATCGAATGTTCACGCTGGTGATGACCGATGTTTTCGCTGTAAACGTCGCCGCCGTTGCCGACATTGCTGCCACGGTAGAATTGCGAATCGGTGTTAAGAATTTCGCGGTAACGGCCAGGGCGGCCAATTCCGATGCGGTAGTGCTCGCGTGGTACCGGCGTGAAATTACTGATGACGATGACTTCACCGCCGTTTTCGTCACGACGGGCAAAGGCGAAAATGGAATTTTCATGGTCATCAACCACCAGCCATTCGAAGCCGCGCGGGTTGTAATCGAGTTCATACAGCGGTGCGTTGGCCTGATACGTCAGGTTCAGGTCGCGCACCAGATGCTGCACGCCGCTGTGCCAGCCGCTCGCGTCGTCAAGCAGATGCCAGTCGAGGCTGGCATCAAAATTCCACTCGCGGCCCTGCGCAAATTCATTACCCATGAACAACAGTTTCTTGCCCGGATGCGCCCACATAAAACCGTAATAGGCGCGCAGGTTGGCAAACTTCTGCCACACGTCGCCGGGCATTTTATCCAGCAGGGATTTTTTACCGTGGACCACTTCGTCGTGCGACAGGGGCAGAATGAAATTCTCGCTGTAGGCGTAAAGTACGCCGAACGTCATAAGATTGTGGTGGTATTTGCGGTGAACCGGATCCAGCTGCATGTACGACAGGGAATCGTGCATCCAGCCCATATTCCATTTGTAATGGAAGCCCAGCCCGTTGGCATCCGGCGGCATGGTGACGCCCGGATAATCGGTCGATTCTTCCGCCAGCGTGACTGCGCCGCCGAGTTCTTTGCCAATCGTATGGTTGGTATATTTCAGGAAAGAAATGGCTTCGAGGTTTTCGCGGCCACCGTAATAGTTCGGGATCCACTCGCCCGCTTTACGGCTGTAATCGCGGTAAATCATGGAGGCCACAGCGTCTACGCGCAGTCCATCAATACCGAAACGCTCAATCCAGTAAAAACCATTTCCTGCCAGATAGTTACGCACTTCATGGCGGCCATAGTTATAAATCAGCGTGTTCCAGTCCTGATGATAACCTTCGCGCGGATCGGCGTATTCATACAGCGCGGTACCGTCGAACTGCGCCAGCCCATAGGCATCACTCGGGAAATGCCCCGGCACCCAGTCGAGGATCACATTCAGACCCGCGTTGTGCGCAGCCTCGACAAAGGCTTTGAACTCCATCGGCGTTCCGAAACGGCGGGTCGGCGCGTACATGCCCAGCGGCTGATAACCCCAGCTGCCATCGAACGGATGCTCGTTAACCGGCATCAGTTCGATATGCGTAAAGCCCATCCATTTGGCGTACGAAACTAATTGTTCGGCCAGCTCGCCGTAACTGAGCCAGAAATTGTCATCGGTATGACGACGCCAGGAACCCAGATGCACTTCATAAACGGAAACCGGCTGATTCAGCGCGTTGGCTTTCTTTCGCGCTTCTGAATGTGGCACAACGTCAGGCAATTTACGCACGCACGAAGCGGTATCCGGACGCATCTGCGCCTCGAAAGCATAAGGATCGGCACGTAGGGTGACATTTCCGCGGCAGTCGATAATTTCGAATTTATATAGCTGACCTTCGCGGACCGCAGGGATAAACAGTTCCCAGATGCCATTCTCACGACGCTGACGCATCGGGTGACGGCGGCCATCCCAAAAGTTGAATTCACCAACCACGGAAATCCGCGTGGCATTCGGTGCCCAGACAGCAAAACTGACGCCTTCGACGTCGTCCAGCGTTTGCAGATGCGCACCCAGTTTTTCGTATGGCCGCAGGTGTGTCCCCTCTGCCAGCAGCCAGATATCCAGCTCCTGCAACAGCGTGCCGAAACGGTAAGGGTCGTCAATTACATGAAGATTCTCGCCCCAGCGGACTTCCAGCTTGTAGCGAAATGCATTTTTACGACGTGGTATCAGGCCGACAAAAAAACCCCGGTCGTCATAACGACGCAGTTCCGCCACCTGTTTGCCTTTTTCTACATCAATAACCCAGACCTGATCAGCATCTGGCAACAGGGCACGCACTTCGAGCCCGGCGGCCACAGAATGCATTCCCAAAAGAGAAAAAGGATCAGCGTAGTGGCCAGATATAATTTGATTAATGACGTGCTGATCGGGAAGTACAGACATGTATTCGTCCTATGATTAATTAAATCAATAAATCCAATAAAATCATTCAGGTATTCAATACGACATGTAAATTAAGTGTGCTCCCCTTTTTGTCGTTGCATTGTGATCCGGCGGTACTTCGCTTTTGCCAAAAAATGCGCCAGTGCGCCTTTGTTCACAATTTCTAAATAAGTCTCTAATTCCGCTTCTCAAAAAGGCAGAGCTCTTCTACTAAGCATAGACAAAGATTAAAAAAGGCAGGGCGTTAAGGAGTTCAAAAATGTACAAATTCTTGAAAAAGATAAATACAGTAAAAAGCGCTGCGGGCAGGGAGAGATACGGCGGAAGTAATTGAAGGATGAAATAAAAACGGGACACCGTGCTGGTGTCCCGTGGGGGAAACATTTACAAAGAAAACAGGGCAGTTTTCAACTTACAAAAGGATGCGCAGCATACGACGTAAAGGCTCTGCCGCACCCCACAGCAACTGGTCACCGACGGTAAACGCAGACAGATATTGCGGGCCCATATTCAGTTTGCGCAGACGGCCAACCGGCGTATTCATCGTGCCGGTCACTGCTGCTGGCGTCAGTTCACGCATTGACAGCTCACGGTCATTCGGGATTACACGAACCCAGTCGTTGTGCGAAGCCAGCATCTGTTCGATTTCAGGGATCGACACGTCTTTTTTCAGCTTCAGCGTGAATGCCTGGCTGTGACAACGCAGTGCGCCGATACGGACACACAGGCCATCCACCGGAATAATGCTGGACGTGCCAAGAATTTTGTTGGTTTCCGCCTGACCTTTCCACTCTTCTTTGGTCTGGCCGTTATCAAGCTGTTTGTCGATCCACGGGATCAGACCGCCCGCCAGCGGAACACCAAAGTTATCGGTTGGCAACGTACCGCTGCGGGTCAGTGCCGTCACTTTACGTTCGATATCCAGAATGGCGGATGCCGGGTTTTCCAGCTCTTTTGCCACGCTGTTATGCAGCATGCCCATCTGGGTCAGCAGTTCACGCATATGACGCGCGCCGCCGCCGGATGCCGCCTGATAGGTGGCGACAGACGCCCATTCGATCAGGTCGTTGGCGAACAGGCCGCCGAGCGACATCAGCATCAGGCTGACGGTGCAATTACCGCCCACAAAGGTTTTGATGCCTTTGTCGATCCCCTGATGAATAACGGCGCTGTTGACCGGGTCGAGGATGATTATCGCGTCATCTTCCATTCTCAGAGAAGAAGCTGCGTCAATCCAGTAGCCGGACCAACCGATTTCACGCAGCTTAGGATAGATTTCATTGGTATAATCGCCGCCCTGACAGGTGATGATAATGTCCAACGCACTGAGTGCGTCCAGATCATAGGCATCCTGCAAGGACCCAGACTGACCCGTGAAAGAAGGCGCGGCCTGACCGTGCTGAGAGGTGGAGAAGAATACCGGACGGATAGCGTCGAAATCGCGTTCTTCAATCATGCGTTGCATGAGTACAGAACCGACCATTCCACGCCAGCCAACGAAACCTACATTTTTCATAATATCTGTCCTGCCCTGAGGGTGATAACTGCTTAAAACGGCTTGAACGCGCGTTTGCACTCAGTGAGTGCCTGTTTTGATGCGCTGTGCCCCGTTAACGCGCGGGTCTACCACCTTACAAAATGCACCAGAAGTGGCAAGTGAATTTAATCAATAGTGCAGCCTTTAATAGCAGCACGACTTATAACAGGCATTTTTTATCATTCTGAGGTAGTCATGACCGAAATGATTTCAGCAACCATTTTGCTGTTTTTAATTATGGATCCGCTGGGCAACTTACCGATTTTTATGTCGGTCTTAAAGCATCTCGACCCGAAACGTCGCCGGGTAGTGCTGATCCGCGAAATGCTGATTGCGCTGATCCTGATGCTGATTTTCCTGTTCGCCGGGGAAAAGATTCTGTCGTTCCTTAATCTGCGCACAGAAACCGTGTCGATTTCCGGCGGTATTATTCTGTTCCTGATTGCCATCAAAATGATTTTCCCGTCGGAAGAAAAGAGCAGCAGCGGTTTGCCTGCCGGTGAAGAACCGTTCCTTGTACCGATGGCCATTCCGCTGGTCGCCGGTCCGTCGATTCTCGCCACGCTGATGCTGCTTTCACATCAGTATCCGAATCAGATGAGCCACTTAACGCTGGCACTGTTCATCGCCTGGGGCATGTCGATGGCCATCCTGCTGCTGTCGAACGTTTTCCTGAAACTGCTCGGCGATAAAGGCGTCAGCGCCCTCGAACGCCTGATGGGCCTGATTCTGGTCATGCTCTCGACGCAGATGTTCCTCGATGGGATCAGGGCGTATTTGAAGATTTAGCGGGTTTTACAAACGAAAAAGGCGAGCCATGTGTCTCGCCTTTTTTACATCTGTTTAAATAGTTTTCAGCGTCTGGATAATCTGCGGGTTCAGTTCCAGCATTTTCAAAAGCTTCAGGGCTGCACCATTTGGCAAACGCTTTTGTTGCTCCCACGCCTGAACAAGCGAAGGTGAAACGCCAAGCAGCCGCGCAAATTCATCCTGCTTTATACCCGCCTTGGTGCGGATTTGTTTTACTTCAGGCATCGCAACACGCGTGATATGCGCAGGTGCCATCTCGCCTTTGCGAATGGCGATCATTTCTTCGGCCGATTGCCGCAATTCATCGAATAATTCTTTATTCATGGTCCATCTCCTGTGTCACGACAGACTTTGTACGATATTTTTTAAAATCGATTTTTCGGTTTCCGTCAGGGAATCTTTCTCACTCTTCGGATAAACCAGCAGCATGAAAATCTGACTCTCAGCGCACAGATAATAATAAATCGCCCGCACACCTGCACTTTTCCCACGCCGTTGATAACCCCAGCGAATTTTTCTGCATCCGCCCGTTCCGACAATCAAAGCCCCTGCATCAGGATAATGCGTCAGGTATTCCTGAAACTGGCGATACTCGTCCTCAGTAAGCAGTTCTTTGCATTTACGGCTAAACGTCGGGGTTTCGATAAACTCCAGATATTCCATATGACTCAAGATGGCGAAATAATACTCTCACAGGGTAAGAGTTCAACGCGAGGTTTTTCTCGTCAGAAACGAAAAAGGCGAGCCACGTGGCTCGTCTTTTTTATGCTCAAAATTTGTCGTCAGACAACCATCGACAGCAGCAGGCATCCGCCCAGGCCGCAGAGGGAAATGATAGTTTCCAGTACCGACCAGGATTTGAAGGTTTCGACGATGCTCAGGTTGAAGTACTCCTTAAACAGCCAGAAGCCCGGATCGTTCACGTGAGAGAAAATCACGCTGCCGGAACCGACGGCGATCACCATCAGCTCAGGGCTGACGCCGGTGGTCGCAATCAGTGGCGCGGCAATACCGCCCGCAGTAATCGCTGCGACGGTGGCAGAACCCAGTGCGATACGCAGCACCGCAGCAATCGACCATGCCAGCAGGATTGGCGACAGGGTGCTGCCGTTCATCAGGGCGGCGATGTATTTCTCAATACCGCTGTCCACCAGCACCTGTTTGAACGCCCCGCCACCGCCGATGATTAACAACATCATGGCGATAATTTTGATGGAATCGCTCACGGTCGTCATCACTTCATCCATCTTACGGCCACGGTTCAGGCCGAAAGTGAAGATAGCAATCAGCACCGCAATCAGCGTTGCCATGACCGGGTCGCCGAAGAATTCAGCATACGGCAGCACCGGATGGCCTTTCGGCAGGATCATTTCACAAACCGCACGGAACGCCATCAGGATAACCGGCACCAGCGACGTGGCGACGCTGACACCAAAGCCCGGCATCTCTTCTTCCGTGAAGGTTTTAGGGTTGAACAGCCCTTCCGGTACCGGCTTATCGATCCCTTTCAGGAAACGCGCATAAACAGGACCCGCCAGAATTACCGTCGGCACCGCCAGCAATGAACCATACAGCAGGGTTTTGCCCATATCTGCGTGGAAAATGGTGGCAATCGCCGTCGGACCGGGGTGCGGAGGCAGGAAGCCGTGCGTGACGGATAACGCAGCCGCCATCGGCACGCCGACATACAACAGCGGCAGACGCGCCGCCGCTGCTACGGTGAAGACCAGCGGCAGCATCAGCACGAAACCGACTTCATAGAACAGCGCGAAACCGACGATAAAACCGGTCAGCACGATTGCCCACTGAATGTGTTCACGGCCAAACTTTTCGATAAGCGTGGTCGCGATACGCTGAGCACCGCCGCAATCCGCCAGCATCTTACCCAGCATGGCGCCGAAGCCCATGATCAGCGCAAGACTGCCGAGCGTGCCGCCCACCCCGTTTTTGATCGACGTGATGACTTTATCAACGGGCATTCCCTGCATGATACCTACCGCCAGCGCGACCAGGATCAGTGCAATGAAGCCATTAAGCTTAAATCGGATCATAAGTAACAACAGCAGTGCGACACCCACCGCTACAATAACTAATGGCATATTCTTCCCCTCATGCTGTCACGCGGTATAGCTACAAACCGGGTGAAGCATTGTTTTTAATTTTCAACATGTTGTAGGAATTAACAGTGCAACGGGTACAGACCGCGACCGCTAAAACAGCAGTGCATTCCTTTGTGATATTAGTCACATCTCCATTTGTTACCGGTATCATGATACCGGTAACATGCTAATATTAGGACTCACTACGCAGTCAAAATGTTCATTTTGGGATAGAGATCATACTTATGGCAGGACAAAGCATCATTCTGATGGGCGTGTCAGGCAGCGGTAAATCCACCGTCGGCGCGGCACTGGCCCGTGAAATTAACGCGAAATTTATCGACGGCGATGATCTTCATCCCCGCGCCAATATTCAGAAAATGGCCAGCGGCACGCCACTGAACGACGACGACCGTGCGCCGTGGTTATTGCGTCTGAACGACGCGGCTTACAGCCTGCGCCATAAAAATGAAACCGGCATTATTGTCTGTTCCGCGCTCAAACGACGCTATCGCGACGCGCTGCGTAAAGACAACGAAGGCATGGTGTTCATCTACATGAAAGGCAGTTTTGACGTGATTGCCGATCGCCTGAAAGAGCGCGCCGGACATTTTATGCCGACCGATTTACTGCGCAGCCAGTTCGATGCCCTCGAAGAACCTGGCGAAGACGAGCCGGATGTGTTGCGCGTGAATATCGATCACAAGTTTGAAGGTGTGGTGGATCGTTGTATTGCAGCACTGAAGACAGTACAAAAGTAAGACTTTAAAAAAGCCACAGGTGAGCCGTCGGTGACGCAGCCAATTTGAATTCGGATGGAGCGCAGGCCCCGGAGCGTACACGTAGTACGTGAGGAGGACGAGCACCACCCGGATTCAAAGTGGCAAGTAAACCAGGCTCATGCCAATCAGATGCTTCCACCCGCAGATATCGTAAACCCTACATCGACCATTCTCGGCACCACTTCTTCGCCGCGCAGCCTCGCCAGCAGGCGTTCGGCGGAGATCTGCCCCATTCTTTCGCGCGGTGTGAGCACACTGGCCAGCGGAGGCTCCATCGCCTGACCCATGTTATGACCGTGGAAACCGGCAATCGCCATTTGTGACGGGATTTTCAGCCCCTGACGCTGGCATTCAAAGAATGCGCCCGCCGCGAGATCATCGTTGGTACAGAAGATACTGTCGATTTTGGGCCAGTCTTTTTGCGCCTGACGCAGCAGTTCTGCGCCCGCGCTGTAACTTGAGGAGCGGCTGGTCATCACGCTGTAGGGTTCCAGCCCGGATTCACGCATCGCCTGCTCGTAACCCTGCTGTTTGATGAGAGTACGTTCGTCCTGACGCGCGCCAAAATACACCACATGACGGTGACCGCGGGCGATGATTTGCTGGGTCATTTGTCGTGCGGCTTCGAAGTTGTTAAAACCGACCGCCAGATCCACGCACGGCGACACACAGTCCATCATTTCCACCACCGGAATGCCGGCCACTTCGATCATTTTCAGCGTACGCGCCGTGTGATGACGTTCTGACAAAATCAGCCCGTCGATATTGTAGGAAAGCAGCGAGGTCAGACGCTGTTCTTCGCGCTCCTGACTGTAACCGTAGTGGGCGAGCATGGTCTGATAACCGTGAATATCGGTCACGCTTTCGATGCCACGCAGCACTTCGGCGAACACCTGATTGGTCAGCGATGGCAGCAGCACGCCGATGGCGCGGCTTTTTGCATTGGAAAGAATATCCGGTGCCCGGTTGGGGATGTAACCCAGCTCATCGAGCGCCGCAGAAATCTTTTCCTGCAACGCGCCGGAAACCTGTTCAGGATTGCGCAAATAACGGCTGACCGTCATTTTGGTGACGCCCACCTTGTCGGCAACATCCTGGAGTACGGGCCTTTTTTTCTTGATATTCATCAATGAGATGGTGCCGCTGAAAAGGTTAAGGGATCAGAGTGTGATGTTAGCAAACAATCGCGCAGGCGGATATCCGTTGCTGCGCGACATGAGAGGTTTGTCAGGAAGGCAGAGAAAGCTGACCGCGAACCGGTACGCTGAGGTTCGCTGAGAACTGGCCGGTCAGCAGCGCCATCGCGCGTTGTGCCAGCGTTTCCAGCGGATAGGCAATCGCCGGAACCGCCGAAACACCCGGCGGCAATGTGCTGTCGAGGCTGAAGACCATCACGCTTTGCGGCACGCTGCGCCCGTGCAGCGCGAGCTGACGCAGTGCGTCCTGCGCGGTGGCATCGTCCGGCACCAGCAGCGCGTTAAACGGCACGTTCTGCGACAGCAGTTGGTTCAGCGCCTGCGCCCCGCTATGTACCAGCCGACGGTCATACGGCAGCAGGAATTTTTCCAATGCGAGATGATATCCCTGCAAGATTTGCCCGGCGGTTTCGCTATTTTCCGCGTTAATCAGCGCAATCTGTCTGCGTCCTTGTTTGAGCACATACTGGCAGGCGGTTTCGGCGGCAAAGCTGCGGTCAAAGTGAATGCTGCGCTCTGAATCCGCATCCAGACAATCAATGGTGATGACGTTTTCAGGCAAAGCAGGCAACGTAAAACGCGCGCCGATCACAATCATCGCATCGCATAATCCCCTGCCGATTTCGTCCACAGAATGCGTGAGGCTCGCCGCGTCGGTGGCAAAACGCAGCAGTAAATACTTCTGATTCAGCCGCAGTTCTTTTTCCAGGGCATGCAGATAACCGGTGGACTGGTTGATGTTTTCCGTCGCACAAATCACACCGATACAGCCGGTGGATTGCGTGGACAGCGACTGCGCGATCACGCTCGGTTTGTATTGCAGCGTTTCCACCGCCTGCATCACGGCCAGGCGGCTTTCCTCTTTCACACCGCGGCTGCCACTCAGGACACGGGACACCGTCGCTTTCGACACCTTCGCCAGCCGCGAAACGTCGTTAATGTTTGCCATGTCTTTCCTTGTGTTAATCGAAGCCGTGATTTTTAGAAACCGCCGCGAACCATTCGCCGCTTTTCTTCACCGTGCGTTTCTGAGTTTCCAGATCCAGCTGGATGAAACCATACCGGTTTTTATAGGCATTCATCCATGACCAGCAGTCAATAAATGTCCACATATGGTAGCCGAGACAGCCGCTGCCTTCCTGCAATGCGCGGTGCAACCATTTCAGATGCCCGCTGACAAACTCGATGCGGTAATCATCATCAATCCGGCCATCCTTTTCAAAGCGCAGTTCATGCTCCACGCCCATGCCGTTTTCAGATATGAAACAGCGCGGATTGCCGTAGTTTTCCCGCAGATTGGTCAGGATGTCGTAAATGCCCTGTTCGTAGATTTCCCAGCCACGGTGCGGGTTCATTTTGCGCCCCGGCATAACATAGTTATCAAAGAACCATTCCGGCATAAATGGACTTTCCGGATTGACCATACTGTCGCGGCACTGAATGCGGCGCGGCTGGTAATAGTTGATGCCGAGTAAATCCACGACGCCCTGTTGCAGCAGTTCTTTATCGCCCTGCTGACAGGCCGGAAGTTGATCGTGCTTTTTCAGCAATTCCACCAGTTGCTGCGGATATTCACCGCGCAGCGCCGGGTCAAGGAAACTGCGGTTAAACAACAGATCGGCAATATTCGCCGCTTTCAGATCAGCCGGATTCTGCGAGCGCGGATAAGAAGGGGTCAGATTGAGGATGATGCCGATTTCGCCACCGAGGTTGCGGGCGCGATAGGCTTTCACCGCCAGCGAATGCGCCAGCATGGTGTGATAAGCCACGGCGGCTGCACGTTTGAAATCCACCACGTTCGGGTAATGGAAGTCATACAGATAGCCACCTTCCACCGGCACAACCGGTTCATTAAAGGTGAACCAGTGCTTCACGCGGTCACCGAATAATTCAAAACAAGTATCGGCATATTTTTCGTAAGCCTGAACGACTTCACGATTTTCCCAGCCGCCGATTTCCTGCATCGCCATCGGCATATCAAAGTGGAACAGATTGATAAACGGCTGCACGCCCTGCGCCAGCATTTCGTCGATCACCTGATTATAGAAAGTGACCGCTTCCTGATTCACTTCACCGCGCCCGTTGGGAATTAAACGCGCCCAGGAAATCGACGTGCGGAAGGTATTGTGGTTCAGCTGTTTCAGCAGCGCGATATCCTCACGCCAGTTTTTATAAAACGTCGAGGTATCCTGCGGGCCAACGTCGTTGTGAAAACGCGTCGGCTGCTGTGAATACCAGTGATCCCATACCGTCGCACTTTTGCCGTGACTCAGTGTTTCACCTTCCGTCTGCGGCGCAGAGCTGGCACTGCCCCACCAGAATTCTTTTGGAAATGCGTATTTCATTGTCATCCTCGCTGTCCGTTAGCTATACGTTTTTAACTGTGACTTTTATCAGTGAATGTTCAACTGTTCGCCGGCACGGCATTGCCCGCCGTTTGTGCCGTGGCTTTTTCCGCTTCCTGTTTCAGCAATGTACGTTCATAGGCTTTGAGGAACGGGTAGTACATTACGGCTGATAACACCATACAGAACAGGCACATAATTACCGGACTGAATGCCCAGTTTGCTGCCCATGACGCACCAATTGGCGCAGGCGTTGTCCAGGGTGTGAGCGAGACCACTTGCGCGACCCAGCCGAGTTTGGTGGCGGTATACGCAAAAATAGCGTTCAGCATCGGCACCAGAGTGAACGGCAGGAAGAACACCGGATTCATAATAATCGGCGTACCAAACAGGATCGGTTCGTTGATGTTAAAGAAGCTCGGCACCACACCCATCTTGCCAATCGTGCGCAGATGCACGGCCTTGCTGCACAGCAGCAGGATCGCCAGCGGCAGGGTCGAGCCGACGCCGCCGATCAGCAGATAGTGATCCCAGAAGCCTTGCAGATAAATGTGTGGCAGCGGTTCACCCGCCTGCAATGCGGTCTGGTTCAGCGCCAGATTAGTCATCCAGAACGGGTTCATAATGCCGGTGACAATCAGCGCACCGTGAATACCCGCAAACCACAGCACCTGGCAGATAAACACTGAAATCAAAATCGCCGGCAGGGAATCCGACGCGGAAACCAGCGGTGCCAGCAAGTGCATGATGGCTTCAGGAATAATCATGCCAGTGGTGGACTGAATAAACAGGTTCAGCGGATGCAGCGTCGCAACGATCACCACAACGGGGATAAGAATTTCAAAAGAACGCGCCACGCCGGTCGGGACTTCTTTTGGCAGGCGGATGGTGATGTTGCGGCGTTTGAGCAGTGCGTACACTTCGGCGGCATAAATCGCCGTCAGAATCGCAGTGAAAATGCCTTCGCCGGAGAAATATTGCGTTGAGATTTGCTTGTCATGATACGGCGCAGCCACCAGCAGGAACGCCATAAACGCCAGCAATCCGGTCATGATCGGGTCGAGTTTGTAGTGTTTACCGAGACTCGCCCCGATGCCCACCGAAATGAAAAAGGTCATCACGCCCATGCTCAGATACCACGGCAGCATCAGCTGTTCGCGGTATTTCAGCGACAAGTCCAGCCAGCCGCGCGCGAAACCCCAGGTGGTGTCCGGCGAGAAAGGCGGGAAAATGAAGACCAGCATGAACGAGCCGATAATCATGAAAGGCAGCGCCGCGATAAACCCGTCACGAATGGCGATCACATGTCGCTGCTGACCGACACTGCCTGCCAGCGGCGTGATGTGTTTTTCGATGACGTTAACCATCGCCTGATAAAGGCCACTCATACGCGGCTTCCTTCCTGTGCGATCAGACCGTAGGCGAAGTCCAGCACGTTGTCGCCGCGCTGCATGCCGTAATCCATCATGTTGATGGTTTCGACCGGAATATTAAATTCTGCCGCTCTTTTGGAGAGATCGGCCTGCATGTAACGCACCTGCGGCCCGAGCAGCACCACCTGATAATCACGGAATTTTTCGTCAAACTCGCTGGCGCCGAATGCGTCGATCTGTACTTCTTCGCCGCGCTCAGCCGCCACGTCTTTCATTTTGCGCACTAACAAACTGGTCGACATCCCCGCCGAACAACAAAGCATGATTCTTTTCATTTTGCTTCACTCCCAGATGATTTATGTTCTGCCCGTTTCTTCCTGCTGAGGGTATTTGAGACATTTTGGAAACCGGTTTCCATCGTTCAGGCAGGGATGTGCGAACAGGCTCAAAATTTTGACCGGGGATTTGTTACAGGTGTGAATGGCGTCACGAAGCGGAAAAATTAAACAACGCAAACGCGGGGAAAAGGACTAAGGGAGTATGGCGTTTAAACCAAAGAAAAAGGCGACCGGAGTCGCCTTAATAAGTCTTAAGATGCCTGAATAATCAGACCGGTGGCAGATCGAACAACAGAATTTCACTGTCTTCGTCGGCGTGAACGGACAGCGCCGTTTCATCCCAGATAGCCAGTGCGTCGCTCGGCCCGGCTTTCTGACCGTTAATGGAAACCGTGCCTTTAACGACCTGGATCCACACGCGGCGTTCAGCCTGAGGTTGATAAACTGACTGTTCGTCTTTTTTCAGCGCCCAGCGGGACAATTCCATATCCTGGAACACTTTCAGCGAGCCTTCACGGGCATCCGGAGAAAGCACCAGCTGGCGGCCCTGCGGCGCATCGAACATGCGTTGTTCATAACGCGGTTCCAGTCCTTTCTGATCCGGGATAATCCAGATCTGATACAGGTGCAGTTTACGGTCGCTGTTGCCGTTGTACTCAGAGTGAGTCACACCGGTACCGGCGCTCATAATCTGGAATTCACCGGCCTGGATCTGCTCTTTATTGCCCATGCTGTCCTGATGTTCCACGGTACCTTCGAGCACGTAGGTCAGAATTTCCATGTCTTTATGCGGATGTTTACCAAAACCCTGCCCCGCATCGATGAAATCTTCGTTGATCACCCGCAGTGCGGAGAAACCCATGAAGTTGGCATCGTAATAATCGGCAAAAGAGAAGGTATGCCAGCTTTCCAGCCAGCCGTGACTTGCGTGACCGCGTTCTTGTGCTTTGCGTAAGTAAATCATGTTCAACTCTCCTCAATGTTTTCTCTAGTCTAGTCAACGGCTGAGAATAAGAAAGCGTAAAAACTTCACCCCTCTGTTCAAAAAATATGAACAAATGCAGATGCCTAAATTCAAAGGAATTGCAGGAGATTTATACGGGTTTGGGGAGAGGCAGAGAGGTATTTTTCGAAAAAGTTTGAGTTGTGGGAAGGCGGCCAGCAAGCGAACCCCCGGGAGCATACACAAGTATGTGACCGGTGTGAGCGAGCGCAGCCAACGCACCCACGGCTCAAAATATGAAGAAAAAAAAAGCCAGCACCCGGCTGGCTAAGTAATACTGGAAGCAATGTGAGCAATGTCGTGCATTCATGGGGACCCGTTTGACCTTGGTGTGAGGCCATCCCCGGAACGCATGACAATAATAATCATTATCATTCGCACTTGTAAAGCATTATTTTTCACCAAACATTCGATTGACAGTTTTTCTAATCCTGATAAATGTAGAGGATATTCAAACAGTAACCACAAAAAGAGGAGTGTCGCCATGAGCGAAATAGTCATACGTCACGCTGAAGCCGCAGATGCAGAGGCGCTTCAACACCTATACGCTCAGGTTCCTGTTTACAGCGACACACTACAACTTCCTTATCCGCCTGCCACGCTATGGGAAGACCGGCTGGCTAACGCCGCGCCCGGCAGATTTGCGCTGGTGGCGTGCATCGACGGCAAACTGGTCGGCAATCTGACGTTAATGGTCGAGCAGCCGTGGAGACGCCGCCACGTGGCGACATTCGGGATTGGCGTGGACACGCAATTTCAGGGGCGAGGTATTGGCAGCAAGCTGATCGAAGCCGCCCTTGAGCTTTGCGACAAATGGCTGCAAGTGACCCGCGTTGAGCTGACGGTTTATGCCGATAACGACGTCGCTATCGGGCTGTACAAAAAGTTCGGTTTCAGCGTTGAAGGCCTCAGCCCGTGCTACGCCCTGCGCGACGGCGAGCTGGTGGATACGCTCCATATGGGCCGCATCCGTGGCCTGCGACAACCGGCTTAATCGGTACTGACAGAGGCGCTGGTTTCCGGCGAGGGCTGACGTAACAGCAACCGCAGGGCCAGCGCCATCGCAATAAATACCAGCAATGCCGAGCCGAGATAAATCGCATCAATTCCGGCCTGCGCCATCAGCACACCCGCCAGCGGGCCGGTGATCCCCAGTGATAAATCGAGAAATGCCGAATAGGTCGCCAGCGCGCTGCCCTGATTTTCCTGCGGCAATTTTTTGACTGCCACCACGCCCAGCGCCGGATACACCAGCGAGAATCCCACACCGGTGACGAACGCCCCGGCCATCGCGGCCCACGCGGTCGGGGCGAAAAACACCATGATCAGTCCGGCGATTTCCACCACAAAACAGGCCAGTGCCACGCGCAGTCCGCCAAAACGGGTAATGCTGTTGGGTAATAACAGCCGCATGCCGACAAACGCTACGCTGAAAAAGGTCAGGGAGAACGCCGCACCCGACCAGCCTTTGGCGGCATAAAACAGGGTGATAAACGTGGCTATTACGCCAAATCCGGTGGAAGCCAGTGCCAGCATCATGCCGTAGGGCAAAATTTTGCCCAGCACCTGCCGGAACGGGATTTGCGTTGACGCGGTGCCCGTCACCGGCGGTTTGCGCCATGCGGTGATTAACGCCGCCAGCGCCACCAGAATGATGCAAGAAGACAGCAGCGTCAGACCGCCGAGACTGAAAATCAGCACGCCGAGCGGTGCGCCAATCGCCATTGCGCCATAGGTCACCACGCCGCTCCACGAAATCACTTTGCCAATATGCAGCGACCCCACCACGCTGATGCCCCACAGCGTTGAGCCGGTTCCGGCAAAACTTTGTCCGGCACCGAGCAACAGCCTTCCGGCGCACAACAACGCCAGACTGACAGGCGGAGAAGCATCAAATCCCAGCGCCAGAAGATAGAAAACGCCGCTGAGCAGACAACCGCTTAACCCGAATATCACCACCCTTTTCGGCCCGATTTTATCGGCATAACGTCCGGCATACGGACGGCTGAGCAACGTGGCGAAATATTGCAGGCTAATCACAAGCCCGGCCCAGAACGCGCTGTAACCGAGGTGTTCGTGGACATAACCCGGCAAAATCGCCAGCGGCAGGCCGATGGTCAGATAGTTGGCAAAGTTGAATACCAGAATGGAGAGAATTCGCAACGTGGTCTTTGACGGACTGGCAGCAGCTAAGTCGGGCGAAGCAGGTTCAGGCATGGAAATTCGTGTCTCACGAAGAAGGTTCAGGCGTGTTACAAAGCCGTAAATGAGTCTTTGACTTTATTAGCAATTGATTACTTTCGCAACAAAATGAACCGTTGTTTTATTCAGCCTTCCCCGTTCTGACATCAAAGTGACACATCCCTGTCATGCACCCTGATTATGGTCGGGAGACTTCAACCGGAGGACATCCTATGTTCAGCATGGATACCCTGTTTCAGGATCTCGACCCGCAGCACAAAACCCCTTCCTGGCAACGCCGTCTGTTAAAAATCTTATTCCGCGAAAAAGAATTCCACCGCTTTGCCAGCCAGTATCAGCACCTGAAAGGGATTGATATGGCCGAACAGGTGCTGGAGCATTTTAATATTCGCTGTGAACTGACGGAGCGTGACCGGGAGCAAATCCCGAGTTACGGCCCGGTGGTGATTGTCGCCAACCATCCGATTGGTACGCTCGACGGTCTGGCGCTGCTGCACGCGGTGGCGTCTGTGCGTCCGGACGTTAAAGTGGTGGCTAATCAGCTATTGTCGCTGGTGTCCTCGCTCGGCAGCCTGATGATCCCGGTGGATAATATGGGCAACCGCACCCGCCGCAATCAGGTGACGCAGATGCAGGAACACCTGGAAAATCAGGGCGTGCTGATTGTGTTCCCGGCGGGCGAAGTTTCCCGCATGAGTTCCAAAGGTGTGCGCGACGGCAAATGGCACACCGGTTTTCTGCGTCTGGCGGCAAAAGCCCGTGCGCCGGTGGTACCGGTGCATATCAGCGGCAGTAACAGTGCGTTGTTTTATCTCAGTTCGATGATTTACCGCCCGCTCAGCACGCTGTTGCTGGTGCATGAAATGTTCGGCCAGCGCGGCAACAGCCTGACGCTGAAAATCGGCGCACGCATTCCCTATTCCAGCTGGCACGACGGACAAATGCAGGCAGGCGATCTGGCGGCGCGTTTTCGCAAACATCTTTACCGCCTCGGCGCAGGTAAACCGGGGCTGTTCCACACCGAAACGTCAATTGCCCGCGCCGAAGATCGCGCCGTTTTGAAACACGCGCTGGAAGCCAGCGAAGTGCTCGGCAAAACGCCGGACGGCAAAATGATTTATCTCTATCGTCGTCACGGTGAAGATTACGTACCCGTACTGCGCGAACTCGGGCGTTTGCGCGAAATCGCGTTCCGTGCAGTCGGTGAAGGCAGTGGCCGCCGCCGGGATCTCGATGGCTACGACGACGATTATTATCATCTGGTGTTATGGGATCCGCAGGCGCTGGAAATCGTCGGCGCTTACCGCTTTATTCCGACCGCCGATCAGGTCGCCAGCAAAGGGCTGAACGGGATTTACAGCCAGAGTCTGTTCCAGTACGGCCATCAGATGGACCCGATCCTGGCGCAGGGTATCGAACTCGGACGCAGCTTTATCCAGCCCGCTTACTGGGGCAAACGCGGGCTGGATTATCTGTGGCTGGGCATCGGCGCGTATCTGGCGAAATATCCGCAGACGCGTTATCTGTTCGGTCCGGTGTCGATTTCCGGCGGAATGCCGCTGCCCGCCCGCGATCTGCTGGTAGCGTTTTATCGTTTGTATTTCGCACCGGCGCTGCCGCTGGCGACGTCGCGCCGCCCGTATCCGGCCTCGCTGCCGGACGTGTTAGCCCAGTTTTGCGGCAACGATTATCAGGAAGATTTACAGCGCCTGAAACGCTTACTGGCAAATCTCGGATGCAGCATTCCGGCGCTGTATAAGCAGTATTCAGAGCTTTGCGAAACCGGTGGCGTGCAGTTCATTGATTTCGGCAGCGACCCGGAATTCAACCACTGTATTGATGGTCTGGTGCTGGTGGATCTCAGCCAGTTAAAACCGGCGAAGTTCGAGCGATATATTGCAGTACATCAGTGACTGAGCAGGCTTACCACCAGATTTTTTACCGCGTCGTTGTCGCTGTGTGCGATGTTAAAACGCATGAAGCGCAGGCCTTCCGGTCCCTGACAAAACAGGGTGCCGGGAGCCAGTGCCATACCCTGCTTTAAGGCCTGATCGGCCAGCGTTTCGCTGTCGATATGCTCAGGGAGCTCCACCCACAAAAACAGCCCGCTGGAATTCTCCACCGGAAAACGGCATCCCGCTGCCTGCAACCAGCGTTTCACACGCGAAGACGCATCGCTCAGATTACTCGCCAGTCGCCGCTGATGGCGGTTATAGCTGCCATCACGGAAAAACTGGTACAGCGTCTGCTCGGTAAATTCACAGGTCACGCCGCCGGTCAGCGATTTTAGCTGCGCCAGCTGTTCAGCCAGTTTAGGGCTCGTCGCGATATACGCCACCCGCATATTGGCGCTCAGCAGCTTGGAGAATCCGGAAATATAACTGGCGTTCACCAGTCCGGCTAAGGCCGCCATCGGCTTCGGCGCGGGCTCCATTAAATCATGATAGAGGTCATCTTCAATCAGATGGCAATCGTACTGATTTAACAGAGTAATCAGAGAAAACATCTCTTCCAGCGTGTAGCTGTGACCGGTCGGATTGTGCATCAGTCCCGAGGTCAGATACACGCGCGGACGGTGCGTTTCCAAAAGTTTTGCCAGCGCTTTTTTACTGACGCCCTGATGGCCGCGTGGCGCGAAAATTACATTGGCATGATGTTGCCGGAGACTGGCGTGAAAATTGAAATAACAGGCGTCATCCAGTAATACCGTATCTCCCGGCTTTAACAGCACGCGAAATAACATATCAATGGCGTTCATGGTGCTGTTGGTCAGAATAATCTGGTCAACCGGAACGCTTATTCCCGCCTCACTCATTTTCATTTGCAGCGTTTTTCGAAGCGGCAAATAACCCATCGGATTACCATATTCTGAGAACTTCAGATGCGGTTTGCGAATTGTCTGGCGTAAGGCTTTACGAAATAACTCCGTGTCTAACCAGTTCTCCGGAAAGAAACCGCAACCGGGTCTGAGCACATCGGTATTTTTGATAAATGCCCGTTTCAGACGGGAGTGTAAATCGGAATTAACGATTGATACCGGTTTATCTAATTCATTATCCGGATTAGCTCGCGTGCGGCTGACAAAATAACCCCGTCCCTGAATAGAAGTCACCAATCCGCTGGCACGTAAACGCTCTAAGGCCTCCACCATCGTGTATTTGCTGATCGAAAGTTGCTCGCAAAAAACACGCAAAGAAGGGAGACGGCTGCCGGGTAATAAGCGGCCATCGGCTACAGCCTCGCTAATAAAATCAACGAGCTGACGTACTTTAGGCGTTCCTTCCACTAAGTGGAATTGGGATAAGCTAAAAATGGTGTTTCCTCTGCTTGATACGGTATTCACTTTACCGGTGTTTTGACCAGTAAGGACAGCCAATGTTTCGTTCAGCATTCTATGACCAGTAACGAAATAATACCTTATGTTTTCGGGCACAGACTTAGCCAGACATAAGATAACCCGATGAACCGCTGTAAAAATTCCGATAAACCGTTAAAAAACAGCCTGTTGAAATCAGGTAATACACAACTTTTGTTGTTGCGGATGATCTCCGCCATCGCCCTGTTTTCCTTACTGGGGCAGGCCAATGTCTGGCTGGACGCCACCAGCAATGCGCTGCTGGCCTTCGGGTACCGTTTTCTGTTGATCCTGACCCCACTGACCCTGGCGTTGTTCGGAAAACGCGCGTTAATTGCGACAGTATTCGCCTCTTTGCTGGGCCTTATATTGCTGTCGCTCAATATTATGAACATCTTCAACTGGCTGGCCGTGATTCTTTTCAGTTATGGCGTGGCGGTGCTGGGTTTTATTGTCAAGAATGATGCGGCGAAAACCCCTGCCGGAGCGGCAAACAATAAAATAATGCTCAATCTGGGCAGCTTATGCGCCGGATTATTATTACTTTACCCTCACTGGGTGCCGGTCGAATTTTATCTGATTATGGGTCTGCTCCTGCTGCTCTGCCTTCCTGCGGCGCGCCGGTTCAGCCTTTCGGGTGAAGTCACCACACAGAGCATGATTAAATCCAATGCGCGTAAACCCGGCAAATTTAAATGGGTACTGGCGGGTGTGGTGACGGGCATTAAATTATTTGCCGTCTTCTCCATACTGCCGCAGGAAATTCTCGCTCACCGGCCACAATTGCCAGGCTGGTACGGCGTGATGATTATTCTTAACAGCGCGATTGTCGCCCTGCTGCAAATTCCGGTAATGAAGCTGATTGAGCGCAGCGGCTCGCGGGCGATGTTGTTATCAATGGCCATCATATTATCCGGATTAATTGTTCTGGCCGTACCGGGATTATTTCAGGTGCATACTTTTGCAGGTGCGTTTGTGTGGCTGGCATTTCTTTCGATTGCCGAATGCGGGCTGAGTTATATCGATTATTGCGCCGCACAGGACAATGCATTACTGATTAAAGAATTGTCGGTAAGCTTAGGTGCCGGATTAACCGTATTAGTCATGCGTTTTTTCCCGGTCTCGGTAAATACTGAAATCCTTTCGGTTATTTCCATCGCCGCATTATTTATCTGGCTATGGCAATACAAATATCCGCCTAAAACAATACATGAGGAAAGTGCTGATGCCCTCAGTGACGTTTACGAAAAGTGAAACGGAATTTACATTCAGAGATGTAATCAGTCTTCTGGAATGCAGGGACAATATGAAGTTTGGATGTAAAACGGGTAATTGTGGATTATGCCGGGTGAAAGTGTTATCCGGCATAGAAAACATCACATCCATCACCACTAAAGAAAGACGCCTGTTTAAAGTTCTTGAAATCGAAGATCCTGATATACGACTGGCCTGCCAGTGCAAAATAACCGGTGATGTCACCTTAATTGAAAATTTTCTGGAGTAAGTTCATGAGCAACCGTATTAAAGATACCGCTATTGTTCGTCGTGCACCGTTTCTGAATCTTGAAAAAAGCCAGCAGGTTAAGCGTGAAATTGATGACTTCCTCGATACAAAAATTATCGAATGGAACAATACCGTGCCTTCGGCTAAGCATCTAGAAAATAAGGAGATCAACCAGGATTACTATAAGCAAACCCTGATCGAACACAGCTGGCGTATCCGTCTGATGCGTACCGTACAGTGTAATGCGCTGCACAAAATCTCCCAGACTAATGCCGAAGCCGCGCAACTTTATGCCGCCTATCAGGATGAAGAAATGCTGCACGACACCCTGTTCATGCAAGATGCCGAAAGCTTAGGCATTGCCAAAGAAACCATTTTTAACACCGAACCAAGCTTCTATACCCGTCTGCTGAGCGGCTTCCTGTATTTCATCGCCGAACATGAAAAGCCGGTCGGTGTAGTGTGTTACAGCTATCTGGTGGAATACACCACGCAAAAAATTACGCCAAAACAAATTAAGGCGCTCTCAGAATCTATCGGTAAAGACAAAATCAGCGGTCAGGCTGCGCACCTTAATACCGACCTGGTAGAAGATCACACGCAGGACATGTGGGATATTCTGAGCAAACTCATCGAAAGCGAAGAAGATATTCAGGATGTAAAACGTTATTTAGCGGAAATTCAGGAACTGCTGAAAATGTTCTTCGTCGATATGCATAACAAATATATTAAAGAATAATTCATTAAGACTCAGTAATGATGCAATTCAGGTTGCAGGGTTTTCTGCAACCTGAATAACCGAGTCAATATGGCGGAGCAGGCGAAATGGCAAAAGCAATTCTTATTTTATCCCATCAGTTACTTTCGATGGTTGAACCGATTAAACACATTGCAGAAAAATCAGGTTATACCTGTTTCATTCTTTCTTCCGCCTCAGAAAGAATTGAGAAGCCACAGTGGTCTTTTGATAAACACTATGTTCATGTGACAAATTCGCTGCATCTGACTCATGCGGATATTGATCAGTTCCTGACAGATTACGGTCAGGGAATAGTATTCGCCGGATGTATCAGTGTCTGGGACGGCTACCGCGAATTAATGGCGTACGCCAATCAGAAACTGGGGGCTAACGATATCAGCGAAGACGTCGTCGGACGTTTACGCGACAAGCTTGCTATGCGCACAAGACTTCGGGAAGCCGGTTTGTCAGCGGTTTCCTGCCAGTTACTGAACGAAGATATTTATCAAAGTATCACCACGCCGGAAAACTACTTTATCAAGCCACGTACCGGTCTGGCTTCAATGGGCACCTTTCCTGCGAAATCCCTGACGGCCTATTCCCAGCTTGACGCATTGTGGGCCAGCGCCGCCGCTGACAGCAATTACGATGGCGTTTTTTCAGCGGATAACGGCTTCATCATCGAAGGCTTTATCAGCGGCACCGAATGCAGTTTTGAAGTCAGCGTCAGCGACGGGCAATCCCATGTGCTGGCTGTCCATGAAAAACTCGATGTCGTACAGGATACCTGGTCCGTGCTGGAAGGCGCCTGTATCTGCCCGCCCCGCTCGCTTAATGCTGAACAAACCGAAGCCGGTAAGGTTTTTCTCGGCAAGGTGATGCAGACACTCGGCGTACACACCGGCGTTTACCACGTCGAGATGAAATGCGACGCCAGAAATCGCTGGGAAATCATCGAAATCAATCCGCGCATTGGCGGTGCTTACATCGTGGACAGCACCCGGATCCACTCCGGTGCCTGCCTGCTGGAAACCTGGCTGCGGCTGATCACCGGCAAACCCGCTCAGCGAGAATCCCGTCACGAACGCACCACGTTCTTCCGGGTCTTTTTCGGTGAGTCCGGTCGTACCCTGCAACGTATTGAACGCAACGTCACTGAACCGCAGGTGCTGCTGGACAAGGTGCTCTACAAACCCGGCGACTGCCTGCCCCGCGTGGAGCGCGAGATTTTCCTCGGCATGGCGCTGTGGGATATCACCGAAATGGCCGCCAGCCAGCAGCCCGACTTTTTCAGCCAGACCAACGATTATTTGAAAACGGAGTATCAGCCATGAAAATCATCGTCCTGCACCGCATCCCGTTTGAAAAAATTCGCTACGATCAGATTATCGATCACCGCCTGAACGAGGTGTATTACTTCTGTCTGCCGGGCCACAGCAGCGACCTGCCCGACGACGCTAACGTGATTATTGTTAATAACGACACCTTCCTTGCCTCAGAACTGATCGAGCGTTATACCGCGTTGCTGGTGGATGCCGACCGGTTGATCTCCCGTTCGGAGTACGATCTTATTGAAGCCGCGAAGATCCGCGAATTCTTCGTGATGCCGGGCGATACCACCGCTGGGATCTTACCGCTGAGAAACAAATGGGCCATGCGTTATCGCTGCAAACAGCAGGGGATCCCGCAGCCTGATTTCTGGCATCCGCTGGAATTTATTCAGGGCCCCCAGCGCGAAGGAAAATTCCTGCTCAAACCGCGCGCAGAAGCCTCCAGTAACGGCATTCAGGTGGGGGATTATGCCGCCATCAAACAGGCTATTTTTGCGCTGAAAGACTATGAAACCATGATGGTAGAAGAGTTTATCGATGGGGTGATTTATCACTTTGACGGCTGGCTGAGTAAAGGCGAACCACTGGCGTTCGTCAGCAGCCATTACATTCGCGACTGCCTGAGTTTTTCGGGCGGTACGCCGCTGGGCTCGGTTCAGGTAAGCACTGAAGCAGCGCACGTTTCACTGGTGACCCGTACCCTGGCGGCACTGGGTTACGAGAATGGCAGCTTCCATTTTGAAGCCATAAAAGATGCCAGCGGTCAGTTCTGGTTTCTGGAAACGGCGGCCCGCGTGGGGGGTGCCGGCGTTGCTGAAACCTTCCATCTGCGCACCGGACTGAACTTATACCATGCCGATTTGCGTTATCAGATTTACGGCATGCCACCGGTCTGTGTCCCGCTGCTCAATGGCGTATTTTACGGCTGGTTTGTCTATCCTGCGCACCGTTTGCATTCCGATTACACCCTCTCCTTCTCACCTGCAAACTGGAGTGAGAATTTACTTCATTATCAATGCAATGCAGGCATCTGTTCCAAAGGCGCAATTTCGTACTCCCCGGATCGCTCTCCGCTGAGCGGCGTGGTGTTCGGCGGGCAGGAGCAGATTTCTCAGACCATTGAGTCGATATTCAATGTATGCACAGTGGTGGAAATATCATGAGTACTCCGTGTTTTGTGGTGGTGGGTTATAACAACGTCCGCATTTATGACGTTGAGAAAATGCGTAAAGAAGCCTTAAAGAATTTCGATGCCAAAATGGTGCTGATCACCGAGAAAAAAGGGGTGACCGACGACGAGTTTGCTGATCTGGTGGTGGAAGCGTCATTCGACTCTGAGCGGCTTCATCAGTCCTTGTGTACGGTGAGCGATGCGCTGGCCAAAAGCGGCCTTTTGCCTGTCGGGATCCTGCCTTTTTCTGACCGTGGCGTACCGCTGGGTGCGCTGCTGGCAGAGTGCTTTTCACTGCACGGCGCAACACCACAACAGGCTCTCGCGGGGCTGGATAAACAGATTTTCCGCCAGCTCGACGCGCAGTCCGTCTCGCACCCTGCCGGATATCGTACCGTCACCAGTCAGCAGGTGAGCTCGCTGGAGGACCTTATCAACCGGGTGAAAGAACTCGGTGGCAAAGCCTTTATCAAACCGGCGAAAGAAGGCAACAGCCGCGGCTGTCAGGTCATTGAAAGTGTGCAAGATTGTCAGGCGGTCTGGCTCTCTCTCACGCCTTATCACGCAGCGGGCGTACTGGTAGAAACGCTGATTGAGAGTGCCAGCGAATTCAGCTGGGATTACGTCGCAGGAAAGCAGTGGATCACCGAGAAACATACCACTGAAGGGCATTACCGCGCCGAGTATCAGCAGGTGGTTCCGGCCTGTTTGTCGCCGGAAGATGAATCATTGTTGCGCCATGCGGGCGAACATATGCGCCATCTGGTTTCGCCGCAAAATGGCGCGTGGCATAACGAGATTTTCCTGTTACCGGGGGCGACGGCGGCAGTGGAAACCAATATGCGACCGGCCGGAATGCATATCTGGGATCTGGCGATGCTGAGCTTTGAGAACTTCAATCCCTGGCAGCTGTGGCTGAACTGGGCGGCGCAAGGCACCGTCGCGTCAGAGCCGTTACGTCAGACGCATTACGCCGGTATCCGCATGCTGCGCGCCCGTCAGGGCGGCACGCTGGTGTCATTACCCGACGGGCAAAAGCTGGCGGAAGAACTGGGGATCAGCGCGCATCAGGTGAAATTTTCGGCAAAAACGGGCGACACGCTGAATGATGAAATCAAAAGTAATGCGGATTTCATCGGTCAGATCATTCTACGTGATACCGACCACGCTCAGCTGTTGAATTCCCTGAACACGCTGGCGACCGCTATCGAAAATGCCGCTGAAATTGAGTAGAACGGAAACAGAAACGGGGCCTGCTGGCCCCGTTGCTTATTGAACGAATATTACTTCGTCTGAGTCACATCAACCACGGAAATGGTGTAAATCACGACGGTATTCAGCGGCGATTCACCGTGAGCGTCTTTGGCTTTTTCCAGCGTCGCCGGTGGGATCACCACGGTGATCTCACCGCCTTTGCGGATAAGTTTCACACTGTCGCGCAGCACCGGCGGCATATTGGCAATGCGGAAAATTTCGTTGGCATTATCAATTTTCGGCGCATCAACCACGGTGCCGTCAACCAGCGTGCCTTTATAATTCACCTGAACTGTATCGGTATCTTTCAGCGCAGCGCCTTCACCTTTATTATCAATAAAATACAGCAAGCCCTGCTTCGTCTTTTTGACACCCTCACGTTTGGCAAACGCATCGACATACGCTTTATCTGCCGCCTGTTTTTTCTCGTTCTGCGCCTGCGTCAGCACTTTTACCTGTTCATCAAACGTGGACATGGTCGCCCGAATATCTTCATCGCTCATTTTCACCTGATGGCCGAACGTATCAGCGATACCCGCCAGCAGAATGTTTTTGTTCAGGGTGATGTGCAGGCTTTTCTGGTTAGCGAGCTGCTCTTCGATAAAGTGCGCCAGCATGACACCGCTGGCATACGCGCGTTTCTGCTCTTCACTGTCCAGCATCTGCGCCGGTGCAGGGGCTATTCCGGCGGCTATAATACTTTCGGCGGTGACCTCTGGCGGCACAACATTTTTTTCAGCGTCCTGGTTTGCCGGTACCACAGGCGTCTGTTCTGGTGCCGGAGCCGATTCTGATGTTTTTTCTGCCGTCATTACCGGTGCAGGAGCGAGAGCATCAACCGGTGCCGTCTCAGATGACGTAACAGGCGCCGTGGACAGTTCAGCTGCGCTGACAAATAACGTCATTCCTGACATCATCATGGTACCGAACAGGTAAAATCCTTTTATGCGGGAGAGAGACATAACGTTCCTTGATAGCGTTAAAGTTTACGAAACGGATAATATTGCATAACAGACGTTATACAATAATCTTCAGGATCGGTTTTTATAAAATCACGTGAAAGCATTTTATATTCAACATGGAAAAGATGAAGTCTCTATTATGTAAAAATTCATATAAAAATAAATTAACGCGATGATTTATATCCAAAAAAAGACACCTTCTTAATGCCTCTCCTTTATTTATAGGAATTTTCTCTTCCGCTGCATTTTCCCTGATAATCATCAGCCATCGCCATTTTCAGCAACAAATCATGACCAATATAGTTACTCCAGTTAAAAGTGTTCTGTAAAACGACGACCGCGTTTTTATGTTTTTTATCGAAACCGATATAACTGGAATAACCGCCGATATACCCGACCTGATAGGTAATCTTTTGATTACTTTTCGTATCCGTCACCCAGGCAATATTGGCCGCTTCAATTTGTCGCTGATAATACACTTTTTCCGTCACCCGAATGGCCGCGCTGAGATCCCCCGTCTGCGCATCATCAATATGTGCACGCAAGTATTTCAATAAATCATCGACATTGCTGTAGAGACTGGCGGCGGCCACCATATTCTTATTGAATGACCAGTCCGGTACGACTTCTCCGCGACGGATAAACTTAGGCTGATCGCCCGCGTGACCAATGGCGCGGTACGGATACGCTTTGAGTTTTGAGCCGTAAAAACTGGTGTTACCCATTTTTAATGAATCGAAGATGAAGTCATAAGCCAGCTGCTGAATATCTTCGCCGGTTTTTAATTTGAGAATATATCCCAGCAAGGCATAGCCCAGATTGGAATACTGCGGCACCAGAACCTGCGGTTTTTTGAATGAAGACAGGTCGTTGAGAACGTCATCGCTGTCCAGTTCATGATAGAAATTATCGCCGGTATAAAGATATTTCAGGAAACTTTCCAGCATATCCTTCGTCATGTTCTGACGCGGCAGCCCGGAGGTATGCGTCGCCAGCTGCAGCAGGGTGATATTTTTGGCATCGTCACTCAGCACAATGTTTTCCGGCAGCAAATCCGACAGTTTGTCATCCCACTTCAGCTGCCCTTTTTCCACCAGTCCGGCCACCACTTCACCGGTCACGCCTTTGCTGACTGATCCCAGCGCAAACAAGGTTTGGCCGTCAATTTTGTAGCCGTTCACCGCGTTGGTATAGCCGAAGCCCCAGGTACGGGCGACACCGTCGTTTCTGATGATGCCAATCGCCAGACCGCTGGCCTTTTCCCTGCGCTGATATTTCTCCACGACATCACTGACCATGCCGTTAATGTCGCCGGTACAGGCGAGTTGTTTCACATCCTGAGGATTTTCATCGACATGCATGTCAGATAGCGTTCCGCACGCGCTGAGAAATACCGGAAGAAGGACGATAAAGCGGTGAGACTTGCTCATGATGCTTTTATTTTTTTCCGCTTTTGGCTGGAGAAAAACGGGCTGGTCACCGCTTCATACTCAAGGCCATTTTTAAAAATAATGCTTACACATCAGTAATATTGGCGGGAAATACCCCGTCGAAATCATGCGCAGCTCAATAAGATGAGCGCATTCTATAGCGCAGTAAATATCAATGACAACTGCCGGATGTCCAATTCGGATTTTCTGACGGTTCTGCCTGAAACGAAAAAAACTGCAGCGTTCAGGCTGCAGTTTTTCAGAAGGCCGGAGGAGGATTAACGTTCCCTGAGCGCTTCGTTCATTTTGTTCAGCGGCTTCAGCAGATAATCAAGAATGCTTTTGTTACCGGTTTTGATATCCACCGTCGCGATCATCCCAGGGAAAATATAAAACTTCTCGTGGTGCTTATTTTCCAGATAATTAGCGCTGGTCTTAATATTGACCCGGTAATAGTAAACATCCCGGCGGACTTCATCCTGAAGAGTATCCGGAGAAATGGTGGTCACTTCGCCGTCGAAACTGCCATAAATGGAATAGTCATACGCCGTGATTTTGACTTTGGCTTTTTGCCCCGGATGAATAAACGCCACATCCCGCGGCGAGATTTGGGCTTCCACCAGCATCTGATCGTCGAGCGGAACCAGCGTCATCAGCTTGCCATTCGGCGGGATCACGCCGCCGACGGTATTCACATCGATATTCTTCACAATCCCTTTGACCGGCGAGAAAAACTCCAGACGATTCAGTGAGTCTTTGCGCCCTAAAATCACCGAGCGCTGCGCTTCAATCTCGGCATTGGCCTTCGCCAGTTCTTCACCGGCGCGCACGTGATACTGGGTTTCCAGATCGGTGGCTTTGCTCTCCATTTCATTAATCTGGCGTTGCAGACGCAACACTTCCACATCACTGGCCGCGCCCTGTTTGACCAACGGCACGGTCATTGACAGCTCGCGACGAATAAGCGCCACACCCTGTTTCAGGCCGGTCAGTTGCTTTTCCAGGCTGTTACGGCTGGAGTTGTACAGTTCGGTTTCCGATTTCACCAGCTCCGGTTCGTCATCCAGCTCTTTCGGAAACACCAGCGGCGTGTTGTTGATCTGCGCCGTTAAACGCGCCGCCGTCGCCAGCGCGGCATGTAAACGCGCCACGCTTTCCTGTACGCCGGATTCGGTTTTGGTGCGGTCGAGCTGTGCCAGACGCTGCCCGCGCTCCACCACTTCGCCTTCCTGCACGTCAATCGAGTGTACAATGCCGCCTTCCAGCGACTGCACAATCTGTTCGTGAGAAGAAGGAATGACCTTTCCGGTGCCGGTGGTGACTTCATCCAGATGGTAAAAATTCGCCCACAGGAAAAAACTCAGCAGCATCAGCGCCAGTGCCCAGACCAGAAGGGTGGAGCGCGGCAGGGAATTTTCTGCCAGTGGTCGGTGATGTTGTTTACGTCCGTTCATGCGGAAACCTCCTGTTTCTGCGCTGCCTGACCTTTGGGCCTGAAATGCTTATTCAGGATTTCGTCTTTGCTGCCGTCGAGCGAAATCCGCCCGTTATCCATGACGATGATGCGATCCACCAGTTGTAACAGCGCCAGACGGTGCGTGGCGATCACCAGCGTTTTGTCTTTTGCCCAGCCGGAAAGCTGATTAATCAGATTCCATTCCGAAATCTCATCCAGCCATGCTGTCGGTTCATCCAGCAACAGAACCTGCGGCTGGGTGATAATATTGCGCGCCAGCAACAGCGACTGACGCTGACCGCCGGAAAGCCCGACGCCGCCTTCATGAATGAGGAAATTCAGGCCGTTCTCTTTTTGCTGCACAAACGTCAGCGCACCGCTGATGACCAGCGCCTGATGAATTTCTTCGTCGGTAGCCTGCGGGCGTCCCATCGTGATGTTGTCGCGCACCGACCCGAAAAACAGGCTGGCATTCTGGTTATGCAGCGCAACGTCACGGCGTAAATCCGCCGGATCAATCTGTTTAATGTTGACGTTATCGAGCACCACCTGCCCTTGCTGAACCTGCTGCATTCCTGCCAGCACCTGTAACAGCGTTGATTTGCCCGCGCCGTTTTTGCCCAGCACGGCGATTTTCTCACCCGGTTTGATGTGTAGTCTGGCAATGGTCAGATTGGCGACTTTCTCTTCCTCATCGTAATAAAACACCGCGTCATGCAGCGTGTAGCCGCCGGTGATTTGCGCCTTATGCACCATCTTCTGACCGTCTTCCTGATCAATCGGGCGCTGCATCAGTTCATCCAGCCCTTTACGTGCGACTTTCGCCTGCTGCCAGCGGGAAAGCACGCCGGAGATCTGCGCCAGCGGCGCAATGGTACGTGAGGCAAGAATGGTGGTTCCGACCAGCGCACCGGTGGTCATATCGCCGCTCATCACCAGATAACAGCCCACCAGCAACACGACGGCGTAAACGATGGACTGCACTTCCTGCGTCCAGGTCATCAGTAAACTGGTCAGAAAACGCTGACGCATACTGATATCCGCCGACACTTCATTGCAGTGATTCCACTGGTTCTGAAAACGCTGTTCGGCACGCATAAGTTTGATGTCTTCAAGCGATTCCACCGCTTCCACCAGCGAGGCATTACGCACCGCCGATTCGCGCATCCCCTCGCTGGCCAGTTTCGCCAGCGGTTTCTGGATCAGTAATCCGGGGATCAACAAAAGGGGGATCGCCAGCAGCACCACAAACACCAGCGGGCCGCCAATCATCCATAAAATCACCGTGAACAGCAGAAAAAACGGCAAATCCGAAATCACGCTGAGGGTGGTTGAGGTGATCAGCTCGCGCACGGATTCCAGTTCACGGATTTGCGAAATAAAGGATCCGGTCGATTTGGAACGGGCACCGTTTTTAATGCGCAGCGCGCGACCAAATACGCGGTCGGAAATACGTAAATCGGCGCGTTTACCCACCACATCCGAGATATGCACGCGCACCATGCGCATCACAAATTCAAAGGTGATCGCCAGCATCACTCCGGCAAACAGCACCCACAATGTCGGGATGGATTGCGACGGCACCACGCGGTCATAGACCTGCATGGAAAACAGCATTCCGGCCAGCGCCAGCACGTTGGCAATCATCGAAGCCAGCATGATATCGCTGTAACGACGCCAGTCTTTCAGCGCCAGATCCCAGAACCAGTTTTTCTTGTACGGTTTTATATAGTTATCAACACGTGCATCAGGAATGGTATGCAGCGGCCGCAGCAGCGTGGTGCTTTGCGCCCGCTCAGAAAGTTGTTCAGACGTCAGGGTAGTTTCCAGCCCGTTATCTTCAGTAAATTGCACGGCGCACTGGCCGCTGGCGTCCATATGCGTCACCACACCCAGTCGCCCGTTATCAAGCGTGACCACAAACGGCACACTGACGGGATCCAGATCGCGCGGGTGGAAATCCCGCGTCACGCGCCCCAGCCCGAGTTTCTTTGCCATTTCATCAAGCACCACATCGGTGGGTGATCCCATTTCCCACGCAATAGTGGCTTTGACGTGTTCTTCTGAATAATCCAGACGGTAGTGTTTCGCGATATCGAGCATGGCTTTCAGCCAGCCGGTGTAGCCTTTTTCTGACATGGTCTCTTTTTTCATCTTCATTCTTCCCTAATTCATTCTTCCTTCACGCTCATTCTGGAACATGAACAGGCCATCCGCAGAAGCGGAACAGGGGATTTGCCCTGCTCCGCCCTGCGACTGATTAACCGACAATCAGCTGATGGTTCGCCAGCAACGTCGCCAGATCGGTATGCACGTTATTCAGCGTTGCGATGGTGGTCATCGACTGCACCGAACCGCTGCCATCCATATCAACCTTGATGACGGTATTGTTGCCCTCGGTGGTCACCGACAGGTAATCGGTGATGTTGCCCGCAGAAGTATCGAGCGTCGCCACGCCATTGACGTAGCTGGCTGTGCCCGTGCCGGTGTAACCGCCGGACTGCAACAGCTCGCTCAGATCCAGACGATCTGAGTTCGCCGTGCCTTCCCATGTGCCGACCGTAAAGCCGTTGATGGTGTCGGAGCCGTTACCGCCGGTCGCGTCAGCACTGTCCAGCAACTTGTACAGCAGCGTGTCGTGCCCGCCGTTGCCTAAGTTAAAGGTGTCGTTGCCACCGCGCCCTTCGAACACGTTATCCCCCACGCTGCCGGTGATGACATCGTCGTAGTTCGACCCGGCAATGCCTTCGATATCTTTGAAGGTTGACGTGTTGAACCCGGTGTTCTGCGCATTACTGCTGCTCAGATCTACCGTGACGCCGCTGGTCGCATTGCGGAAATCGACGATGTCCAGGCCGCCGGTGACGCTCCAGGTCGCATGGTCTGACGTGGTGCTCCAGCCGCCCGAGCCGTTGTACACATAGGTGCCGTTTTCCGCGATAAATGTGTCGTTGTAGCCGGTACCGGTGATTGTGCCGCTGTGCCCGCCGGTTGCCGCGTCTGCGGTTAACGAGTAGCTGCTGGTGCCGTCGCCTGCGGTCAGGTCATTCCAGGTCGCATTGGACGACACGCCGTTGATGTTGCGCACCAGCACCGCCGAATAGGTTTCATTCGGATCCAGCCCGTAGAAATTCACCAGCGCCGACGCATCGTTAATCCCGATACCCGACTGGGCGTTGATTATTTGCGACGCCACCAGTTCACCGGCCGAGTTGTATAGCTGCACGGTGTTGCCGTAAAACACGTTCATCCCTTCGCCGTCGAGAATGCGCAGGTGGATCGCCGTGCCGTCAGCAATGGTGCTGTTGTTGGCGATGTACACCACTTTGCCGTTGGCCTGCGACACCAGCAGGTCCTGCGTGCCGTTCCAGTCGTAATCGAGAGTCGCAATCCCCGTCACGTTAACCAGTGAAGACGCCAGCGCGCTGCTGCTCCAGCCGTTGCCCGTACCGTCGTTCATGTACAACGTGGCGGTCTGGTTGGCGGAATAAGTGCTGAACTTTATGATGTCCATATCACCGTCACCGTCCCAGTCCACGGCGGCTGACAGATAGCCGGCTGACGCTGCATTCGTGGTCGATGTTCCAACCGCCGTTGGCGTAGTCAGCAGGGTTCCCTGACCGCTGTTGTAGTAAATCGCGCCACCGTAGTTGTACGTTCCGTTCGGATTCATACCGGAGGAAATGTACAAATCCATCAGGCCGTCGCCGTTGAAGTCCGCCCAGGTCATCGACACTGCGGTGGTCGAGTTAGCGGCATTCGGTACAAACACGTTGGCGATACTTTGGGTTTCCGACAACGTGCCGGTACCGTTATTGCTCACCACCGTCAGGGCGTACACGCCGTTACGGTTGGTGTGCTGAACGATATCCACCGTACCGTCGTTGTTGATATCCACGCCGGAGATTTCGCGATATGTCACACCCGCGAGCCCGGCGGCACCGGCGGAACCATCAGCTGATAACACACCGTTGTTATTCACCAGATAGCTGCGGGAGTCGCCGCCTGCATCGCCGTACGCCAGATCCACCCAGCCGTCACCGGTTTTATCGTAAGCAATCACACCGCCGTACCAGATGGTCGTCCCGATGGCCTGCTGGCCGTAGGTGTACGAACCGTCTGCGTTCGCCGTCCATTTGCCCTGAATACTGCCGCCGTAGTTGGTTTCCGTCGCATAAATGTCTGACGTACCATTACGGTCAGTATCCGCCAGCGTGTAACTCACCACGATGTTGCCGCGGGAGTTGGTCAGCGTGGTACCGGCATAATTGTTCAGATCAGAACTGGTGTAATCGGATATGCCGGTGACAATATTCCACAAACCGCCGCTGTTCAGGCTGAAGGCCATGGCATTGGTCGATGTGGCGCCCGCTGTGGTCGCCCAACTGGTATCCACCGCCGTTTCTGCATATATCACTACCGCGCTGGTGCTGATGCCTGCATCGTTACCGTTGCCGGCGCTGCTTCTTACCTGCGCGGTCACGTCGTAACTTGCCAGTCCGAGCGCGCCCGGCACCTGCAAATACCAGGTGTTGTTCAGCGGATCGACCACCACTGCGCCGCCGGTTTCCGACGTGTACGTCACGCCGTTGACCACCACCTGCACATACATCCCTTCGCCCAGCGCTTCGGACAACGTACCGCTGATGACTGGCGTCGTATCCTGCGTGGATTCTGGTGTCACCGTCGCTATCGTGGTCGGGATCGACGTATCTACGTTCAGGATGAAATCGGTTGAAGACGACGTGTTCCCTGCCAGATCCTGCGATTTCGCCACGTAGATGTAGGTGCCGTCTGCCAGCGCTGAATCGGAGAAGGTCCAGGCCAGACCGACCACCGTCGCGACACCAACAAAGACGCCGTTGCGATAGATTTTCAGCACTTCACCATCGGCGAGCGCTTTGCTCAGCGTGCCGCTCAGGGTCGGTGCGGTTTCATCGGTGTACGTGCCGGAACCGAACGAACCGGTACGATCGCCTTCGTCATCGGAATACTTAACGATGGTCGCCACCGCTTCAGGGTTCAGCGTATCGATAACCACCGTCTGACTGCCGAGGGTGCCGACGTTGCCCGCCTGATCGATAACCCGCACCTGCACGTTGTAGTTGCCGTCCGCCAGCACGGTGCCGGTGGCGTCATAGCTCCAGCCCACACCGTTCACCACCACGTCAGTCCAGGTTTTGCCGCCGTCGAGGCTGATTTGCGCCCTTTCGTCAGTCGCCAGCGCTGCGCTCAGTGCGCCGGTCATGGTCAGCGTATTGTCGCTGGTGATGAAGTCACTGGCGGAATCGCCGGTATCATTGCTTATCGCTTCAATGGTGATGGTTTGCGTCGGCGCAGTGGTGTCAATCGTCACCACCTGCTGCGCAGTCTGGCCAACGTTCCCGGCCTGATCCACCACGCGAACCTGATACAGCGTCTGACCGTCGGTCAGCGTGCGGCCGTCAACGTAAGTCCAGGTGCTGCCCTGAAGCGTCACGGTGGTCCAGGTTGCGCCGTTATCCACGCTAATCTGCACCACTTCGCCCGGACTCAGTTCCTCCCCAATCGAACCGGTGACCGTCAGTGACGTATCGCTGGTAACAAAATCGCTGGCAGATGAACCGGTGTCCGTCGTGATGCTGTCGATACTCACGGTTTTGCTGCTGTCCGGCGCAATGGTATCGACGGTAACGACTTTCGAGGTCACATTGCCGACGTTACCCGCCGTATCGACGACGCGGACGTTATAGGTGTAATCACCGTCCGTCAGCGTGCGGCCATCGGCAAATGTCCAGCCGGTGCCAATCGTCGTCGCGTTCGCCCACGTCAGACCGCCGTCAACGCTCACCTGCACCACTTCGTCGGCAGACAGCGTTGCACCAAGTGATCCGGTGACGGTCAGCGAGGTATCACTGGTCACAAAGTCATTGCCGCTCAGGCCGGTATCGGTGCTGATCGCATCAACACTGACCGTTTTACTGCTGTCCGGTGCTGTGGTATCAATTGTGACCACCTGGCTGGCGGTCGCGCCGACGTTACCGGCCAGATCCACCACCCGCATCTGGTAGTTGTAATCACCGTCCGCCAGTGTGCGGCCGTCGATGTACGTCCAGGTCAGGCCGCTGATGCTGACGTCATTCCAGGTATTGCCACCGTCGAGGCTGATTTGAACATACTCATCAGCCCCCGGCGCTGCGCCCAGCGTGCCGCGCAGGTTGATGGTGGTGTCGCTGGTGATAAAGTCGCTGCCGCTCAGGCCGGTATCCTGCGAAATCGCGTCGATACTGATGGACTGGCTGGCGTCTGGCGCGACGGTATCAATCACTACCGTCTGCGCCGCCGTTGAACCGACGTTGCCCGCCGCGTCAATCACCCGCACGTTATAGGTGTAACTGCCATCCGCCAGCGCGCTTCCCTGCACGTAGCTCCAGGTGGTTCCGGTCACGGTCAGCGTGGTCCAGGTCACCCCGCCATCCAGGCTGATTTGCGCGGACTCGTTATCGCCCAATGCCGCAGAAAGCGCGCCTTTAAGCGTGATGGTGTTATCGCTGGTCACAAAATCGCTGGTGCTGCGGCCGGTGTCATCGCTGACCGAATCAATGGTGATGGTCATTGCTGGCGCAGTGGTATCGACCGCGATGTCATGGCTGGCAGAACCGCTGTTGCCGATGCTGTTGGTGACAGACGCGGTAATGCTGTAATTCTCGCCATCCGCCAGCGCATTCACGGCATTGGCGCTGAGGTTCAGCGTCCAGGTCTGATCGCTTGCCACCTGCGTGGTGTAGTTCTGGCCGTTCAACGTCACCGTAACGGTTGAACCCGCCGGTGCCGTTGAAGTACCCGTAATCGCCAGCGGCCCGCCGTGTTCCGCCGCACTGACCACATCGTCCTGCGCGAAGGTATTGATGGTGATTTCAGGCACCGCCCCGCTGAGGCTGACAGTGGAATCTGTCGCCGCCGGATTTCCCGCGACGTCTTTCACGGACGCGCTGACGGTATAACTGCCGTCCGCTGCACCGTTGAAATCTGCCGCAGGCACATTCACGCTCCACGTGCCGCCGGAAGTGACGGTGGCGTGGTATTCGCGATTGTTAAAGGTCACGGTGACAATCTGTCCCGCTTCCGCTGACGTGGTGCCGCTGAGGGTCTGACCCGCCTGCTGCTCGGTGGTGTTGATGATGTCATCACCGGCAATAGTGTTAATGGTCAGCGTTGGCGCAACCGTATCGACAATCACGGAAGTGTCGGCAGATGCCGGATTACCGGCCACGTCGGTGGTGCTGGCGGTGACCGTCAACGTGCCGTCTTTGAGGGCCAACACGTCGTCCGCCGGAACGTTCACCGACCAGGTGCCATTGGCATTCACGGTCGTGGTGTAGGTTTCATTGTTGAGCGTGACGCTGACCTTCTGACCCGCCTGCGCGGTAGACGTCCCGCTGAGTGTCAGCGGCTGGCCCAGTTCCGCGGCATTCAGCATGCCATCGGTAGTGACCGGGTTGATGAGCAGCGCAGGCGCCGTGGCATCAACCACCACGTTGTGCGTAGCGCTGGCCGGATTACCCGCTGCATCGCTGGCACTGGCGGTCACGGTGTAATTACCGTCCGCAATTGCCGCCAGATCGGTTGACGGAACGCTCAGCGTCCAGCCACCGTTAGCACCGGCGTCTGCGGTGTAACTTTTCCCGTTCAGCACCACGGTCACTTCGGTGCCCGTCGCCAGCATGTCGCTGCCGCCGGAAATCGTCAGGCTGGTGCCTTTTTCCGCCGCATTGATGATGTCGTCCTGCGCAATCGTATCGATGCTCAGGCTGACCGCACTGGCATTCACGGTGATCAGATGTTCGCCGCTGCCAGTGTTGCCCGCACTGTCGGTGATGCTGACAGAAAGGGTGTTATCGCCGGAGGCCAGCCCTTTTATCACGTTCGCAGGAACACCGATGCTCCAGTTGCCGCTGGCATCCACGACCGTGGTGTAGGTCACTCCGCCAATCACCAGCGTGACCAGATTGCCCGGCTGAGTACCGGTGCTGCCGCCGGTAATGACCTGCGCCTGCGAATGTTCCGCCGCGTTCAGCACATCGTCGCCCGCCACCGTATTGATGGTGACGACCGGCGCGGTGATATCCACCAGAACCGAACCGCTGGCAGAAGCACTGTTGCCCGCCACATCTTTGACGGTGGCATTCACGGAATAGGTGCCGTCGCTCAGCGCCGCTGCGTCCGCTGCCGGAACAGACGTGCTCCAGGTGCCGTCGGTGCCGACGGTCGCGGTGTAGTCATTGCCGTTTACGGTAACGGTAACGATCTGACCCGCTTCCGCCGTCGATGTGCCGCTCAGGACCACGTCCGCGCCCGCTTCCGCACTGTTCAGCACGTTGTCACCGGCGATGGTGTTGAGGGTAATCGTCGGTGCAGAGGCGTCCACTTCGGCAGTATTCGCCGCAGTCGCGCCGTTGCCTGCCACGTTGGTGACGCTGGCAGTTGCAGTCACGTCGCCGTCTTTCAGGCTGGTCATGTCGCCTGCCGGAACATTGACGCTCCAGCTGCCGTCGTTGCCGACGGTTGCGGTATACGAGTGCCCCGCGAAGTTCACGGTCACCGTCTGACCGGCTTCGACGTTTTGCGTCGTGCCGCTCAGGGTTAAATCTGCCGCTTTTTCAGCGGCGTTAATGATGTCGTCCGCCGCGATGGTATCGACGGTGATTGCGACGCCGCTCAGATCGACGGTGACGTTATTCGAGATGGTTACCGAATTGCCGGACACGTCGGTGCCGGTCACGCTGATGTTAAGCGCGCCCGCAGGCCAGTTCGCCACATCGGTGGAAGGAACCGCCGCAGCCCACGCGCCGTTCGCGCCGACGGTCGCCTGATAATCGACGCCGTTGACGGTGACAGTCACGCTGCTACCTGCCGCGATATCAGTGCTGGTGCCGCTGACGATCTGGTTCTGCTGGATTTCGATGCTGTTAACCACATCGTCGCCCGCCACCGTGTCGATGCGCAGACCAGGCAGACCGGCGTCGATGTTGATCTCACGATCCGCACTGCCGCTGTTGCCGTGCTGATTGGTGACGCTGGCAGAAATCGTCAGGTCGCCGTCGCCGAACCCTTTCAGGTCTGCGGACGGCACGCTGACGCTCCAGCTCAGGTCGCCCTGTACTTCAGCGGTGTAGTTTTTTCCGCCCAGCGTAAGGGTGACGGTATCGCCCGCTGCCGCATTCGTCACTTTGCCGCTGATCTGCTGATCGGCGTTGATTTCGGTGGCGTTAAGGATGTTGTCGGTGGCCACCGGGCTGATGCTCACGGACGGCAGAGAGCTGTCGACTAACACGCCGTGCGTCGCGCTGCCGGTGTTGCCCGCCGCGTCGGTGCTGCTGGCGGTCAGGGTGTAATTTGTATCGCCGAGTTTAGCGACGTCGGTCGCCGGAACGTCCAGCGTCCATGCGCCATTAGTGACGGTTGCGGTGTAGTTCTGGCCGTTGAGGTTCAGCGTAATCACGCTGCCGTCTGCACCATTGCTGGTGCCACTGACGGTCAGCACTTCGCCTTTCTCGATAGCGTTAATGACGTCGTCGGCAGCCACGGTATTGATAGTCAGAACCGGCGCTACGGTATCAACCGTGACGTCATGAGTGACGGAACCGTTGTTGCCCGCCGCATCTTTCACAGTGGCGCTGACGGTGTAAGAACCGTCGGTCAGGCTGCTGACTACGTCAGAAGGTACGCCAACGCTCCAGTTGCCGTTCGCGTCAACCGCTGCGGTGTAGCTGTTGCCATCGATGTCGACGGTTACCAGTCCGCCCGCCGGAACGCCCGCGGAACCGCCTGTGATCATCAGGTTTTGCTGGTGCTCCTGCACGTTGATCACATCGTCTGCTGAAACGGTGTTGATGGTCAGAGTTGGTGGTGTCACATCCACCACCAAATCATTGCTGACCGAAGCACTGTTGCCCGCCACGTCGCTGACAGACGCCGTAATGGTGAAGGTGCCGTCGGTCAGAATGCCCGCATCCGCAGCCGGGATCGTTATGCTCCAGCTGCCGTCATTCGCTACCACCGCCGTGTAATTTCCGACCGTCACAATCTGGCCAGGCTCAGCCGTGGTAGTGCCGCTGATAATGACATCCGCGCTGGCTTCAGCCAGATTCAACACGTTATCACCGGCGATCACATTCATCGTGATGGTCGGTGCAAGCGTATCGAACGTCACATCCTGCGACGCGCTGGCACTGTTACCGGAAGTATTGGTTACCGAAACCTGAATTGAAGCATCGCCATCTTTCAGGTGGGTCATATCCGCAGCCGGAACGGTCAGGCTCCATGTACCACCGGTTTGCACCTGAGTGGTATAGCTGTTGCCCGCAAAAATAACGGTCACCGTCTGACCGGCCTCAACATTTAGCGTGGTGCCGCTCAGGGTTAAATCTGCCGCTTTTTCTGCGGCATTCAGCAGGTTGTCAGTGGAAACCGTGTCGATAGCGATACTGACGCTGCTGAGATCCACGGTAATGTCATTACTGATGGTGACGCTGTTGCCCGCCTCACTGGTTCCGCTGACAGAGACTTTCAGCTCACCGGCTGACCAGTTCGCGACGTCAACGGCAGGGATGGCCGCAGACCAGTTACCGCCTGCGCCGACGGTCGCCGGATAATCCACACCGTTAATGGTCACGGTCACGCTGCTGCCTGCCGCCAGACCATTGCTGGTTCCACTGATAATCTGGTTCTGCTGGATTTCGATGCTGTTGACGATATTGTCGCCGGCAATGGTGTCGATACGCAGACCGGGGATTGCCGCATCAATCGTGATATCGCGCTCACCGGAACCGCTGTTGCCGCTGGTGTTGGTTACGCTGGCAGCAATGTTCAGGCTACCGTCGCCCATGGCAACCAGATCGGCTGCCGGAACGGTCAGGCTCCAGGAGAGATCGCTCTGCACCTCTGTGGTGTAGGTTTTACCGCCCACCGTCACGGTGACGGTTTGCCCTGCTTGCGCATGCGTAACCCTGCCGCCGATCACCTGGTCCTGCGTGATCTCAGTGGCATTGATAATGTCATCGCCCGCGACCGTATTAATGGTCACTACCGGGCTATCGGACGAGGTTTGCAGCGTTTTAGCAGAAGAACCGCTGTTGCCGTAAACGTCAGTGCCGCTGACGCTGACCTGATAAAGCGCCTGCCCCAGATTCGCCAGGTCGCTGGCCGGAATATCTGCACTCCAGACGCCGCCGTTGACGGTACCCTGATAGTTCAGGCCGTTAAGCGTCACAATAACCGTCGCGCCATCAGCCAGACCTGTCACCGTACCGGTGACAGTCAGCGTGGTCTGCGCTTCGGTGGCGTTAAGAATATTATCCCCACCAGCCATGTCATTGATAACAAAGACAGGCGAAGTGGTTTCAACGGTTACGTCACGGCTGGCAGAACCGGTATTTCCGGCGGTGTCGGTGACCTGCGCGGTGATAGTGTAGCTGCCGTCATTCAGGCCGCTGACCACATTCGCCGGAACCCCGACGCTCCATTTACCGGAGCCATCGCTGACCGCGCGGTAATCGACGTTGTTGATGGTCACCGTGACCACAGAGCCTGCATCGACACCGGTCACGGTGCCGCTGATGATTTGCGCCTGCCCGTGCTCAGTACTGTTGATCACGTCATCGCCCGACACGGTATTGATCGTGACTTCCGGCGCGGTGAGATCAACCTGCGCGGTGCCGGTGGCCGTCGCCGGATTGCCTGCGATATCGCTGACGCTGGCGGTCAGTGTGTAAGAACCGTCGCCCAGACCGGAGAACACGCTGTTCGGCACGCCGGTTGTCCAGTTGCCGTCTGCGGCCACCGTCGCGCTAAAGGTTTCACTGCCCAGCGTGATGATGACTGTCTGGCCCACCTGTGCGGTACTGGTGCCGCTGAGGGTGACATCGGTGCCCGCTGTGACGGCGTTCAGCACATCGCTGGCGCTGATGGTTTGAATGGTTACTGTCGGCGCAGACGCGTCCACTTCCGCGGTGTTCGCCGCAGTCGCGCCGTTGCCTGCCACGTTGGTGACGCTGGCAGTTGCAGTCACGTCGCCGTCTTTCAGGCTGGTCATGTCGCCTGCCGGAACATTGACGCTCCAGCTGCCGTCGTTGCCGACGGTTGCGGTATAGGTGTGGCCCGCGAAGTTCACGGTCACCGTCTGACCGGCTTCGACGTTTTGCGTCGTGCCGCTCAGGGTTAAATCTGCCGCTTTTTCAGCGGCGTTAATGATGTCGTCCGCCGCGATGGTGTCGACGGTGATTGCGACGCCGCTCAGATCGACGGTGACGTTATTCGAGATGGTTACCGAATTGCCGGACACGTCGGTGCCGGTCACGCTGATCGCAAGCTGACCCGCAGGCCAGTTCGCTACATCGGTGGAAGGAACCGCCGCTGACCATGCGCCGTTCGCGCCGACGGTCGCCTGATAATCGACGCCGTTGATGGTCACGGTAACGGAACTGCCCGCCGCGATATCGGTGCTGGTGCCGCTGACGATCTGGTTCTGCTGGATTTCGATGCTGTTGACCACATTGTCGCCCGCCACCGTGTCGATGCGCAGACCAGGCAGACCGGCGTCGATGTTGATCTCACGATCCGCACTGCCGCTGTTGCCGTGCTGATTGGTGACGCTGGCAGAAATCGTCAGGTCGCCGTCGCCGAACCCTTTCAGGTCTGCGGACGGCACGCTGACGCTCCAGCTCAGGTCACTTTGTACTTCAGCCGTATAGGTTTTTCCGCCGAGCGTAAGGGTGACGGTATCGCCCGCTGCCGCATTCGTCACTTTGCCGCTGATCAGCTGATCGGCGTTGATTTCGGTGGCGTTCACGATGTTATCGGTGGCGACCGGGCTGATGCTCACGGACGGCAGAGAGCTGTCGACTAACACGTCGTGCGTCGCGCTGCCGGTGTTGCCTGCCGCATCGGTGCTGCTGGCGGTCAGGGTGTAATTTGTATCGCCGAGCTTAGCGACGTCGGTCGCCGGAACGTCCAGCGTCCATGCGCCATTAGTGACGGTTGCGGTGTAGTTCTGGCCGTTGAGGTTCAGCGTAATCACGCTGCCGTCTGCACCATTGCTGGTGCCGCTGACGGTCAGCACTTCGCCTTTCTCGATAGCGTTAATGACGTCGTCAGCTGCAACGGTATCGATAGTCAGAACCGGCGCAACGGTATCAACCGTGACGTCGTGGGTGACGGAACCGTCGTTACCTGCGGCGTCTTTCACAGAAGCCGTCACGGTATACGAACCGTCAGTCAGCGTGCTGACCACGTCAGCCGGAACGCCGACGCTCCAGTTGCCGTTCGCGTCAACCGCTGCGGTGTAGCTGTTGCCATCGATGTCGACGGTTACCAGTCCGCCCGCCGGAACGCCCGCGGAACCGCCTGTGATCATCAGATTTTGCAGATGCTCCTGCGCGTTGATCACATCATCATTGGAAACGGTATTGATGGTCAGAACCGGCGCGGTGATATCCACCAGAACCGAACCGCTGGCAGAAGCACTGTTGCCCGCCACGTCTTTGACGGTGGCATTCACGGAATAGGTGCCGTCGCTCAGCGCCGCTGCGTCCGCTGCCGGAACAGACGTGCTCCAGGTGCCGTCGGTGCCGACGGTCGCGGTGTAGTCATTGCCGTTTACGGTAACGGTCACGATCTGACCCGCTTCCGCCGTCGATGTGCCGCTCAGGACCACGTCCGCGCCCGCTTCCGCACTGTTCAGCACGTTGTCACCGGCGATGGTGTTGAGGGTAATCGTCGGCGCAGACGCGTCCACTTCCGCGGTGTTCGCCGCGCTGGCGCCGTTGCCTGCCACGTTGGTGACGCTGGCAGTTGCAGTCACGTCGCCGTCTTTCAGGTTGGTCATATCGCCTGCCGGAACATTGACGCTCCAGCTGCCGTCGTTGCCGACGGTTGCGGTATACGTGTGCCCCGCGAAGTTCACGGTCACCGTCTGACCGGCTTCGACGTTTTGCGTCGTGCCGCTCAGGGTTAAATCTGCCGCTTTTTCAGCGGCGTTAATGATGTCGTCCGCCGCGATGGTATCAACGGTGATTGCGACGCCGCTCAGATCGACGGTGACGTTGTTCGAGATGGTTACCCAATTGCCGGACACGTCGGTGCCGGTCACGCTGATCGCAAGCTGACCCGCAGGCCAGTTCGCCACATCGGTGGAAGGAACCGCCGCAGACCATGCGCCGTTCGCGCCGACGGTCGCCTGATAATCGACGCCGTTGATGGTCACGGTAACGGAACTGCCCGCCGCGATATCGGTGCTGGTGCCGCTGACGATCTGGTTCTGCTGGATTTCGATGCTGTTGACTATATCGTCGCCCGCCACGGTGTCGAGACGCAGCCCCGGCAGACCGGCGTCGATGTTGATCTCACGATCCGCACTGCCGCTGTTGCCGTGCTGATTGGTGACGCTGGCAGAAATCGTCAGGTCGCCGTCGCCGAACCCTTTCAGGTCTGCGGACGGCACGCTGACGCTCCAGCTCAGGTCACTTTGTACTTCAGCCGTATAGGTTTTGCCGCCGAGCGTAAGGGTGACGGTATCGCCCGCTGCCGCATTCGTCACTTTGCCGCTGATCTGCTGATCGGCGTTGATTTCGGTGGCGTTAACGATGTTGTCGGTGGCGACCGGGCTGATGCTCACGGACGGCAGAGAGCTGTCGACTAACACGTCGTGCGTCGCGCTGCCGGTGTTGCCTGCCGCATCGGTGCTGCTGGCGGTCAGGGTGTAATTTGTATCGCCGAGCTTAGCGACGTCGGTCGCCGGAACGTCCAGCGTCCATGCGCCATTAGTGACGGTTGCGGTGTAGTTCTGGCCGTTGAGGTTCAGCGTAATCACGCTGCCGTCTGCACCATTGCTGGTGCCACTGACGGTCAGCACTTCGCCTTTCTCGATAGCGTTAATGACGTCGTCAGCTGCAACGGTATCGATAGTCAGAACCGGCGCAACGGTATCAACCGTGACGTCGTGGGTGACGGAACCGTCGTTGCCTGCGGCGTCTTTCACAGAAGCCGTCACGGTATACGAACCGTCAGTCAGCGTGCTGACCACGTCAGCCGGAACGCCGACGCTCCAGTTGCCGTTCGCGTCAACCGCTGCGGTGTAGCTGTTGCCATCGATGTCGACGGTTACCAGTCCGCCCGCCGGAACGCCCGCGGAACCGCCTGTGATCATCAGATTTTGCAGATGCTCCTGCGCGTTGATCACATCGTCATTGGAAACGGTATTGATGGTCAGAACCGGCGCGGTGATATCCACCAGAACCGAACCGCTGGCAGAAGCACTGTTGCCCGCCACGTCTTTCACCGTCGCGTTCACAGAATAGGTGCCGTCGCTCAGCGCCGAGGCGTCCGCTGCCGGAACAGACGTGCTCCAGGCGCCGTCGGTGCCGACGGTCGCAGTGTAGTTCTGACCGTTCAGCGTGACAGTCACCACCTGACCGGCTTCGGCAGTGGAAGTGCCGCTCAGCACCACGTCTGCACCGGCTTCCGCGCTGTTCAGCACGTTGTCACCGGCGATGGTGTTGAGGGTAATCGTCGGCGCAGAGGCATCCACTTCCGCGGTGTTCGCCGCAGTCGCGCTGTTGCCCGCCACGTTAGTGACGCTGGCAGTTGCAGTCACGTCGCCGTCTTTCAGGCTGGTCATATCGCCTGCCGGAACATTGACGCTCCAGCTGCCGTCGTTGCCGACGGTTGCGGTATACGTGTGCCCCGCGAAGTTCACGGTCACCGTCTGACCGGCTTCGACGTTTTGCGTCGTGCCGCTCAGGGTTAAATCTGCCGCTTTTTCAGCGGCGTTAATGATGTCGTCCGCCGCGATGGTGTCGACGGTGATTGCGACGCCGCTCAGATCGACGGTGACATTATTCGAGATGGTTACGGAATTGCCGGACACATCCGAGCCGGTCACGCTGATGTTAAGCGCGCCCGCAGGCCAGTTCGCTACGTCGGTGGAAGGAACCGCTGCTGACCATGCGCCGTTCGCGCCGACGGTCGCCTGATAATCGACGCCGTTGACGGTGACAGTCACGCTGCTACCTGCCGCGATATCGGTGCTGGTGCCGCTGATGATCTGGTTCTGCTGGATTTCGATGCTGTTGACTATATCGTCGCCCGCCACGGTGTCGAGACGCAGCCCCGGCAGACCGGCGTCGATGTTGATCTCACGATCCGCACTGCCGCTGTTGCCGTGCTGATTGGTGACGCTGGCAGAAATCGTCAGGTCGCCGTCGCCGAACCCTTTCAGATCCGCAGAAGGCAGGCTGACGCTCCAGCTCAGGTCATTTTGTACTTCAGCCGTATAGGTTTTTCCGCCGAGCGTAAGGGTGACGGTATCGCCCGCTGCCGCATTCGTCACTTTGCCGCTGATCTGCTGATCGGCGTTGATTTCGGTGGCGTTAACGATGTTGTCGGTGGCGACCGGGCTGATGCTCACGGACGGCAGAGAACTGTCGACTAACACGTCGTGCGTCGCGCTGCCGGTGTTGCCCGCCGCATCGGTGCTGCTGGCGGTCAGGGTGTAATTTGTATCGCCGAGCTTAGCGACGTCGGTCGCCGGAATGGATAACGACCAGTTTCCGCCGCTGACAGTGGTGGTGTAATCCACTCCGTTCAGAGTGACGGTGACTGAGGTGCCGTCGGCGCTGTTGCTGCTGCCCTGGACTTCCAGCGCTTCGCCTTTACCCAATGCGTTAATCACATTGCCATTAACAACGGAATCAATGCTCAGTTGCGGATGGCCGGATGACAACATCACGTTCGCATTCTGGCTGCCCGTGTTGCCCGCTTTGTCGGTGATACTCACCGTGATGCTGTGGCTACCATCGGCCAGTGAACTGAACACTGACGCCGGTAATCCGATGCTCCAGGAGCCGTCTGCCGCAAGCGTGGTGGTGTAAGTCTGACCGTTCACTTCCAGCGTCACGGTATCGCCCGCAGCCCCGCCGGTGCTGGTGCCGCTGACGATTTGCGCCTGCGTCTGCTCGAGGCTGTTAAGAATATTATCCCCGGCAATGGTATTGATGGTGACGACCGGGATCGTGGTGTCTACAAGCACGTCATGCGTGGTGGAGGTGCTGTTGCCCGCCGCATCGCTGACCGAGGCGCTGACAGTGACATTTCCGTCTTTGAGTACGCCCGCATGGGCAGCAGGAATATTCACTGACCAGTGACCACTGGCATCGACGGTCGCCGTGTAGGCGATACCGTTAAGCAGAAGCGTCACAATCTGACCGGCTCCGGCATCCGACGTGCCGCTGAGAGTCAGTGGCTGGCCCGCTTCTGCAGCATTGAGAATATCGTCTCCCGCCAGTGTGTTAATGACGAGTGACGGAGGATGGGTATCAACCGTTAAAGTGGAGCTGGATGTGATGGTATTGCCTGCGCTGTCGACGCCGCTGACCTGAACGGTATACACGCCATCGGCAAGCGCCTGCGCATCAGCACCAGGAACGTTGACTGACCAACTGCCGTCCGCAGATACGGTGGTTTGCCAGCTCAAACCATTCAGGGAAACCGTCACGGTAGTTCCGGCGGCCAGATACGCGCTTTGACCTGAAAGGGCTACTTCCGCGCCCGCTTCTGCGGCGTTCAGCACGTTATCTCCGGCCAGCGTATCGACACTCAGGGACGCTTTTTCCGTCACGATATTGAGCGTAATGGAACCCGCGCTGGTGCTTGAACCGTTACTTTCCTGAACCACGATATAGGTGTGGGAACCGGCAGACTGTGGCGCGAGCTGGGCCGTCCACTGACCATTAGCGCCGACCAGCGTCGTCGCGATAATGTTTCCGCTGGCATCCACAATAGAAATTTCAGCACCCGGATTGCCGGTGCCGGTGAAAGTAGGACGCACATCATCGGTCACAGCCTGATTGACAAGAATGCCCTGGCTGTCGCCCTGCGTATCCGTTACCAGGAAGGTTGGCCGCGCCACTTCGACGTCTTTTGTATTATCAACGATTTTGGTTTTTTCGTCGGTGCCGCCGCTATGTCCCAGCAAAGCACCCACAGCGCCTGCACCCAGCACGCCAGCCAGCAGATACGGCCACTCAACACTGACTTCTGTCGTGCTGAGCAGCAAAGGCTCAAAGCCTGCAAGCGGTGTTTCCACCGCATGGACTGTAAAAGCAGCAGTATCATGAGCTGCTGTCGCATCGGTAAAATTAATTTCGGTCAGCTGCTGATTTTCATTCTGGAAAACCAGTTTATTTTCATTTTCCTGACCTATATTCTCAAAATATCCTACACAACGGATGACGGAGCCATCCTGCATATGAATAATCAGGTCATTACCGCTGCGTTCATAACTGGCGACATTTTTCACCGAGTCATGAATAACCACGATGCCCGACTCGTTCATTGCAAGTGCCGTATTTCCCTGGGCAGTGAAAACATTCTTCAGCGACGTTTTACGTGAGATAATATCTATGCTTCTGCTCATGATATTGTCCTTTATCCTTGTCAATAATGTGAGGTGTTTTTTCAATGCCGAAAGGCATTATTATTGTTGATTTAACGGCAGATCATTTTAAGTCGGGTAATGACTGTTTCATTCCCTGACTAATTCCAAGCTGAGGCAATAAATTATTTACCGCCGTCAAGTAATTAATCAATGAATACCCGCTGTCATATTTAGCGCTGACCTGTGAAAACTCAGCCTGGAATACGTCCTGTTCTACGCTGAGTAAATCATTCAGCGTGCGCTGGTTAAGCTTATATTCGCTTTTGTACACATCGCGTGAGCGGACAGAATCCTGCAACTGTGCGGCGCTGGCTTGCGCCTGCCCTTCGGCTCCCACCCAGTTGGCATACGCGACGGACGCCTTTTGCAAGATATCCAGCTTGGCCTGATCAACGAGTGTCGCGGCAATATTTCTGTGCCCCTCGGCCTGACTCACGCGAGCAGAAACGGCCCCGCCCTGATTGAACTGACCCCATAAAGTTGGACGGTTGTAATCAGGCTGCCGCTGTGGCCCGGGTCCGGTATTCTACCGGGCTCAGGCCCTTTAACTTCAGTTTGATCCGTTCATTGTTGTAATAGCCGATATACC
>NZ_JAFMOY010000108.1 GCF_019049625.1 Rahnella ecdela | reverse complement strand
ATCGCTACAACGCCGCCGGTCAGCTGGTTCAGAGCGACGACGCCGGGCTGACCACGCTCTGGCACTACGACGACGAAGGCCAGCTTATCCGCCAGCAGCGTCCCGGCCTCAGCGACGGCCCGGACGAAGTGCTGTGGCGCTACGACGCCTCCGGTCGGGTGCTGGAAACCGGTCACCGCAGCGAAACCCATCTGGTCAGCGTGCGCTTTCAGTATGACGCCAACGACAATCTCACCGGCGAGCGGCAGATTATCCACAATGCGAACGGCGACCTGCTGTGGCAGCACACCGTCCGCCGCCAGTTCGACCCGCGCGGCGTTGAGTCGTCTTTAACCTGTGACGGCCTGCCGGACATCCGCTGGCAGACCTACGGCCCCGGCCATCTGCTGGGCGTGAAGCTCGGCGACGACGTCCTGCTGGAGCTCGCTCGCGACAAACTGCACCGTGAAATCACGCGGCAGTTCGGTCAACACTGGCAGTCTGAAAAAACCTATTCCCGCACCGGACAACTTGCCGGGCAACACGCTTTATCAGGCGGTCATCTAACCCGCAATTATCACTACAACGCCGCCGGACAAATGACGCAGATGTCCATCGGCGGCGGCGAACATTTTTACCGCTACACTCCCGCGGGCAGGCTGCACAGCGTCAGCTCACCGGCGGGCGTGCTGACCACCCTGACCGACCCGGCGGGCAACCGCACGCTCACGCATCTTGATACGCATCCGGCTCCGATAAACGAGCCGCCGGTCTGGCACGGCAACCGCGTTCAGCACGATGAAAAGTATCAGTATGAATACGATGTCTGGGGAAATCTGACCGCAAAACGGCCTTATTACGCGGGCTGGGTACAGCATTCGCACGACGACGAGGCGGTACACACCTTCGCTTATGACCGCGCGCACCGGCTGACGCGCTTCACCGTTGAGGATAACGGTCAGACCACGACGCGAGCGCGCTACATTTACGACCCGTTAGGGCGGCGCGTCGGCAAGCAGGTCAGCACGCTGAATCCGCAGACGCAGGAAACTGACACGCAAAACACCTGGTTCGGCTGGGACGGCGACCGGCAGGTCCTGACCGAAAACCGCGACATCCAGCTGCACACCATTTATCACCCCGGCAGCTTCGTGCCGCTGCTGCGCGCCGAGCACGCGCGGGCAGAAGACAGCCACCGCACGCTGGCGGAGAAACTCGAAGAGGACGCGGGCGGCGTGTTCCCGCCGGACGTCCATGAGCGCTTTAACGTGATTGAGCAGGAAATCCGCCGCAATCAGGTGAGTGAGGCGAACCACCAGTGGTTGGCCTCCGTCAGCCTGAAAGCAGAAAACATCGCGCTGTGGGTCGACCCGCTGCCGGAAAGCGCCGAAATGGCCCTGCACCTGTTCTACTGCAACCATCTCGGCACGCCGGTTGGGCTGGTTAATCACAAAAACGGCAAAGTAGAATGGAGCGCGGACCTCGACGTCTGGGGCAACGTACAGCGCTGCGACAACCCGCACAAACTGCGCCAGCCCATCCGCATGCAGGGCCAGCAATACGATGAAGAATCAGGGCTGCATTATAACCGGCACCGTTATTACGACCCGGCGCAGGGACGGTATATTACTCAGGATCCGATTGGGTTGAGAGGGGGATGGAATGTTTATAATTACACTACGAACCCTGTTCGGCGAATCGACCCATTAGGTTTATCGAACGGTCTTGGGGGATACGTGCAAGCACAAGGCAGTCTTGGTGTCAGTATGGTGGAAAAGGGGGCGTCTCCGCACGAAATGTCCTCTGCAGCAAGTGAGTTAGCTAGAGGCGAGGGATATGGCCACTCATTAGAAGGAACTGTGTCAGCGGACCTCAGCTTCACTGCAGATGGAGGCATTATTGGTGGAAGTGTTGCTGGTGGACTGGCTACCGGACGAAAGGCTGGAATGATTTTTCCAGACTTGTGCGCATATCTAAATGCTTGCCAGCATCTCGGAATTGGCGTTACCGGTAGCATCGCAGCGACTGTATCTGCATCAAATGCAGCACCCTCCTCAGGAATTACTAAAAGTGCGGGCATTACAACTTCAGGGGGAGCCTTAGGTGATTACGCAGCTACAGCAACTGCAGATCTGAGTAATCCTCAAAATATTACTGTAGGTGCAGGCATAGGGGTTGGAGCCGGAGGGTTCACTGGTGTAGTAACTTGCCAGCAATATCAGAAATGCATAATTAACTAATTTTTTATATTTAACAGGGGGGTAGATGCGCATTTTAAATGTATTAATATATATACTTTTACTTGCCGGGTGTGATGATAAATCACGCAGCAATGTAGCTAATAATGTGCTTGAGTTTAGAGAATTATATAACAAAAGTGAATTTTCAGCTATTTATCTTGATTCTTCAGAGGATTTAAAGAATGCCATTTCCGAAGGTGAGTTCTCTGCCTTTCTGGAAAAAGAAGTTTTTGATATTGGAAAGTATAAAGGAGACGCGCTATTAAATACTACTATAACTAATGGTAAAGATGTCTCTTTAACTTATCAAACGGAATATGAGAAGGATTATTACTTAGAGCTATTTATTTATCGTAAAGAGAATGGAGTGTATAAATTATATTATTACACTGTCGACACACAGAAGAGATTGGTATTAGATCCCATTACGCATGCTCTAAAACTTCCTAATTTCTGAGTGGGATTTTTATGATGAAGATGATCTTGAGGATGGTTATATGGTTTTCTCAAATCTATCTGACTTTGATATAAATCCTTCTGGTTCTATTCCTGATGATTATGTGGTTGATTATTCATTTACTAAAATATCCGATAGGGAGTTTTTGTTTAAAATGTACCCGGGGGGCCAGGTTCCCTCCTCTCCACAAAAAATGAGGGAGCGTGAAATATTAATAACCCATGAGGACTCTTGGCTTGAGAATAGCTTAAAAAAAAAATTGACTGAAACCATTAAAGCCATACCCTGAGTGAGAGTGATGGGCGCGACACCATCCGGGCAGAATACCTGTATGACGCTCTCGGGGGACGCATCGGAAAACGCACCAGAGGTGACGCAACAGCAGCATCAACTGGAGCAGGATCTGCGTTGAGTCTGCACAGTCAGCAATGGCTGGCGGTCTCACAACTGGCTGCAGAGCGTCTGCTGACACTGTTGAAGTCGCTACCGGAGCCGACAATCCCAACGGTTCACCTGTACCACTGTGACCACCTGGATACCCCGATTGCACTGATAAACGCACAGAGTGGCACCGACTGGCGGGCTGAGTTTGACCCGTGGGGCAGCCAGGTGGACGGCAGTAACCCGCAGCGCCTGTATCTGCCCATTCGCATGCAGGGGCAGCAATTTGATGAAGAATCGGGGCTGCATTACAACCGGCATCGTTATTACGACCCGCCGCAGGGACGGTATATTACGCAGGATCCGATTGGGTTGAGAGGGGGGTGGAATTTATATGCTTATTTAATGAATCCAGTACAAAAAGTTGATCCATTAGTACTGAGTGAGTGGGGTAAATGGGTTGGTTCATCATTTAATCTCCCAAATGATGAGATTGCAGCAGCAATAGAAGCATCAAATGGACCTTATTATGAGCCTCCTTCTGGTTCTATATCTTTTGATGGTGGAGGTTCGGCGGATATTTTTACAGGAGCAAGCAATGCTATAGGGGTGGGTTTGACTACAGATGAAAAATCACCAATCCATATGGATCTTTGTATCTACAACAATCTTTGTGAACATGAAGGAGTTGGGGCTGCAGTAGGGTATGGGGCAACAGGAACAATATCTGAAAGTGAAATGTCCTCTGGAAAATCGGACGCAGCAGGATATATGGCGACAGGTGGGATTTTAGGGAAGTTAACAATTTCAGGAACCAAAGATAGCAGTGGAAAAAAATCAGCTTCAATAGGAATTGACCCAGGTGAAGGAGCATTTGTTGGGGGAATTACGTGCCATCAATCAACTGTCTGTTTGTTTAATTAGAGGCAAAATTAAAAAGCTTAAAATAAATTGTTTATTTATTGTTTTTTTTGGATTTATGCTAGTTGTTGCAGGATGTGATAAAAAATCCGAAAAGCTGATTGTGGTTGAAAATAAAATGATAACTCTTCAGGATGAATATAACTCAGGGGAATATGAATTGATATACAATCAAGCGTCTGTGTCTTTTAAATAAGTAGCATCAAAAGACGGATTTGTTAAATTCATGGCGGAAAAATTTAATCAGTTAGGAAAGCATAAGAGTTCAAAGGTGTTGTTTAGCAAGGAGGTTAATGGGCTGATTGTTAATGTGACGTACATTTCAATATATGAAAAATATACGTTGGCGGAGGATGTAACTTTTAAAAATGAAAGCAATGGCCAGGGTATGAAACTATTCAAATATACAGTCGATACCGGCGGAAAGATAGTTCCTGTGACTAAGACTGAAAGTTCTGTGAGAGTGGATTTATCCCTCAGGTAATTATGATTGTCAAACCTCAGAATGCCCCGAAATAGGATTGCTTCTTTAATATATCATTTGTCTGAATAAGTGCGCATTCACCAGGGGTATATTTAAAATCATAATGTAGCATGTGTTTAAAAATTCATAACAGAGTTTTTAGTTTGTGAGTTTTTCAAATCTAATGGCCTACATTTCTCTTAGAATCGGTATATAAACAGGGAAATACACGCTTAACTATTGGTCAGCTAGAATGTAATAGAAATTAAAAAGGCTCACCGAAGTGAGCCTGACAATTCATACGTTTCTTATGCGGTCAGCAGATTAGGGCAGGCTTTGCCTTTCGCCAGTTGATCAATATTCATCAGCGTAGTTTCTGAAATGCTGGTCAGCGCATCGCTGGTCAGGAACGCCTGATGGCCGGTGAACAGCACGTTGTGACAGGATGAGAGGCGGCGGAACACGTCGTCGAGGATCACTTCGTTGGAGTTATCTTCGAAGAACAGGTCGCGTTCATTTTCGTAAACGTCCATGCCCAGTGCGCCGATTTTTTGCTTTTTCAACGCATCAATGGCAGCGGTGGCATCCAGCAAAGCGCCCCGGCTGGTATTCACGATCATTACGCCATCTTTCATCTTGGCAAAGGCACCGGCGTTGAGCATGTGATGGTTTTCCGGTGTCAGCGGACAGTGTAGCGAAATCACGTCAGATTCGGCATACAGCGTATCCAGATCGACATATTCCGCGCCAAGTTCCAGTGCCAGCGGGCTTGGATACGGATCAAACGCCAGAATGCGCATGCCGAAACCTTTCAGGATCCGCATCGCCGCCACACCGATTTTACCGGTTCCGATAATGCCGGCGGTACGCTGATACATATTAAAGCCGATCAGACCTTCGAGAGAGAAGTTGGCTTCTCGGGTGCGTTGATAAGCACGATGAATGTGACGGTTCAGACACATCATCATACCCACGGCATGTTCGGCTACCGCTTCCGGGGAGTAGGCCGGTACGCGCACCACGGAAATTCCTAACTCTTTCGCGGCGTCTAAGTCGACATTATTAAAGCCCGCACAACGTAGCGCGAGGGTTTTAATGCCGAGGGATGCCAGCTCCTGCAACACTTCGCGGCTGCCATCGTCATTAACGAAAATACAGACTGCATCGGCACCTATCGCTGTTTTCGCCGTTTGCGGGGTCAGCAGAAAATCGAAAAATTCCAGCTCATAGCCATAATGCTGATTGACCAGTTCCAGATATTTCCGGTCGTAATTTTTAGTACTGTAGACAGCCACTTTCATGGTGTTTCTCCGCAGTGAGTTTGAATCTCTGGCGAAACGGCTTCCGACTGTTTTATAAGGTATAAAAAGTTTCAGAAACAATTCGCAATATACGACCAAACTAGCAGAGCGCAGGGGCGCAGACAATTTATCCTGTGCTATTTGGCTCACGCGTTATGGCATTCCGGCCATCAGTTGTTACGCTAATTATGATATCTTGCGGGCGGTTAGGTCATTTAGTGAAGCATAAGACAAGGCAAGTCATGAGGAACGGACTGAAGAGAAGCGCGCAGATACTCCTGAGTATAGTGGTGATTGTCGCATTACTGATGTGGGTGTTATGGAAAACGGTGCCGCGCTGGCTGCCCGTGGTGGCCGGTCACTGGCTCCCGGCTGGAACGCAACTGACACTCAAAGGCGCACCGCGCTGGTCTGATGGTGTGTTGCAAGTGCCGGGCGTGGGTTATACCGCCGGAGACTGCCAGCTTGCCACCGCGCGCAATGCCCGCCTCAGCCGGACGGATGCGCACTGGGCTCTGAAATTGGATGCCCTTAGCGTCGACACTGCCTGTCTGGCTAAAATGCCTAAAAGCGACAATCAGCAGACGCTTTCACTGGCCGATATTCAGCAGATGTTGCCGCCCGGCGATATCAGCATCGATCATCTTTCCGTCACGCCCTGGCAGCGCTATGCCGGTCAATTGCAGATCACTAATTCTGATGGCACGCAGCATCTTTCCTTTAATGGCGAATCGCTGAAACTCGACGCGGTGCTTGACGGTAACCGCCAGCTGGCGATCCACTCTTTCAGCCTGACGCCGCCGGGAAGCGAACAGCCGGTGACGCTGAGCGGCAAACTGCTGTTGCCCGCGACATTTAATTCACTTCCGGAATCCGGCGAATTGCACGCCGAAATGCTGACCGCACAGGTGCCCAATCCGCTGGATATTCAGCTCAGCTGGCAGGCAACTGAAGGCGTGCTGACGTTGGCTGAAAAAGACGCTCAGCAGCCGCTGCTGATGCTGCCGTGGAAACTGAGCAACAATGTTTTACAGATCACACAGGGACAGTGGCGCTGGCCGTATGGCACGCAACCCTTGACCGGTGGCGTGAATCTGACGCTCAGCGACTGGACCCCGACGTTCGACCAAACCAATATCACAGCGCGTCTGAACGTGCTGACGCAGGGTCACAATGGTAAGGCGAACGTGGTGCTGACGATGGGGCCGGGGCGCGTCGGGTTGCTCGACAGTAATCTCGATTTCCGCCTGACCGGCCAGGCCAACTTACAGACCACCTCTCTCAGTGCTTCGCTTCCCGGCCAGCTTAGTGGCTCGGTTCTTAATCCTACGCTTTCACTTCACAGCGGTTCACTGCTGCGCGCGTGGGGGAAACCGACGCCGGAATTGACTATCAGCGATGCGCGCTGGCCGCTGGCAGGAGTAAAAGTGTCTGCAGAAGGCGTCAGCGGGCCTCTCCAGGCCATTCTTAAAGCGCGTCACAGTTTCTGGGGCGCGTTTGATTTACACCTCAGCGGCAAAGCGCTGGCGTTCTGGCCGGATATCGGACAGTGGAATTTCAACTACTGGGGCAATGGTCATCTGCCGCCGCTTAACGGACGCTGGGATATGTCCGGAAAAGGCCAGTGGCATGACAATCTGATCAGCATAAATTCGCTTTCCACCGGTTTTGACCGGTTGCATTACGGTCTGGTGGATGTTGAAGCGCCGCGCCTGACGCTGGAACATCCGTTGATGTGGAAACGTCCGCCGTCTTCCCGTTTTAAACCACAGTACCCTGACTCACCGACGGAATTTAAGGGTGATATCAAGCTGGTGGCGAAGAAAATTGCGCTGGAGAACGGCGGATATCTGCCACCGGCCACGCTGGTGTTGCAGCTCAGCGGTGACAGTCCGGATCGTTTCACGATGCGCGGATTGCTCGATGCTAAACCGATTGGCCCCATCAGGCTTAACGGGCGCTGGGACGGAGAGCGTCTGCGCGGTGAAGGCTGGTGGCCGAAGCAACAACTCACCGCCTTCCAGACGCTGCTGACGCCGGATCTGAACATCAAATTACGTGAAGGATCCTTCTATGCGCAGTCGGCGTTTTCGGCAGCGCGCGGGCAGGGATTTGTCGCGGGTGGCCACTGGGTGGTGAAAAACGGCGGTTTCTGGATGAAAGACGGCGACCTGAGCGGGCTGGATTTCAGTCTGCCTTATCGCCTGAAAAATGCCGTCTGGCAGCTCGGCGTGAAAAAACCGGTCACGCTGCGCATTGGGGAAGTGAATAATCTGGTCAAAATGCAGAACGTGACCGCCGATTTGCAGGGGCATTACCCGTGGAGCGAACAGACTCCGCTGACTCTGAGCAATCTTGGCGTGGACGTCCTGCGCGGGCATCTGAGCCTGTCGGCGCTCAGAATGCCGCAACATGATGCGGCGGTGCTTAAACTCGAAAAAATTAATCTCAGCGAATTGTTTACCGCTCTCAAACCAAAACAACTGGCGATGTCAGGCGTGATTTACGGTGAGCTGCCGCTGTACGTGGAGGATCCGCATTGGATCATTCACAATGGCTGGATCAGAAACGATGGCGGTCTGACGTTGCGCCTCGACCCCCAGTTCGCGGACGCGATGGCCAGCGGGAATTTCGCCAATAACATGGTGATTGGTCTGCTGCGCTATCTGGAAATCAGCCGTTCTGACGCACTTGTCAGCTTGGATAATCTCGGCGTGCTGACCATGAAAGCCAAAGTCGACGGAGTGAATTACACCGATACGACGCACGGCGGTGACAAAGAAAAAAGGGAAATCGTCCTCAATTATACCCACGAGGAAAATATCTATCAGCTTTGGCGCAGCTTGCGCTTTGGCGACAATCTTCAGGAATGGCTGCAACAGCAGATGTCTTTGCCTGCGAATGCGCTGTCGAAAAGCCCGGCGACTAACGGGCAGAAAAAAGATCCAACAGTGAGGAAGGAACAATGAAACTGCAACTTGCAGGGCTGTGCGTCGTTCTCTGCGCCGTGATGCTGAGCGGATGCGTTCCGCGCATCGAACTGGCTGCGCCGAAAGAGCCGATCACCATCAATATGAATGTGAAAATTGAACATGAAATTCATATTAAAGTGGATAAAGATGTCGAAGATCTGCTGAAAAATCAGAGCGACTTGTTTTAGGAGTCAGTATGTCCGGGATTTTTTTTAAAACTATCAGCATTAAAAGAATCAGTCTCTTGATGCTAGCCGGTGGTTTGCTGTTGTGCAGCCAGGCTTTCGCTTTAACACTCAATGAAGCGAAACAGCAGGGACGCGTGGGCGAAACGCTGTCTGGCTATCTGGCACCGTTAAAACAGGATGCTGACAGTCTCGCGCTGGCGAACCGTATAAATGATGCGAGAAAGCAGCAATATCAGCAGGTGGCGCAGGAAAATAACGTCAGCACAGACGACGTCGCAAAACTCGCCGGTCAGAAACTGGTCGCCAGAGCCGGAAAAGGCGAATTCGTGCGCGGTATTAACGGACAGTGGTTGCAGAAATAAAAGTGCGAATACTAGTTAATGGGGCAGGGAATTAATTCCGCCCCATGATTTATCCCTTCTGAATTTTCTTATTCTGATAGTCATATCGCTTTTTAAAAACAGTAAATAGCGCACCTCTTAATTCCCTGATATAAATATCATTAACAGAGTTAATATTCATTAGTGTGATGAATGATATTTCATAACTCAATTCATTAATCAATAAATTAGAAGGAATTTGAGAATGGCAAATCTAATCTACGTCAAGATAATCGGGCAGAAACAGGGTTTAATTTCCGCAGGATGTTCAACCTATGACTCCGTAGGAAACAGATTTCAGAGCGCTCACCGGGATGAAATTATTGTGCTTCATTTTGATCACGAAATTGTGCGAAGTCAGAATGTAAAACACAGACCGGTGAGCTTTATTAAGCTGATTGATAAGTCGACGCCATTAATAGGAATGGCCATCGCCAGTAATGAAAAAATGGATTTGTTTTTTGATTTTTTCAGAACGTCTTCCGTCGGTGCTCAGGAAAAGCATTTTACGGTAGAGGTCAGAGGGGCAACGATTGAACGACACAGCATCCGAGCGCCGCATTTACTGGATGCTCCGGATAAAGAGCCCGAAGAAATGATTTCAGTCGTGTATGAAACCGTCACCTGGAAGCACCACACAGCGGGAACGTCCGGCTACAGCATATGGAGCGACACGATTTAATTCGGAAAAACAGGGAGTGTATTTATGGATGTTGTGGAAAAACCACGGATGAGAGCACTGACCCGTGAAGGGGAGGTTAGAAGATTAACGATGGGCGAGATAGCACTCGCCCGGACAGTCTTTGGCAGTTATATCGACTATTCAAGAGTGTGGGTCCATTTAGGCAGTTATCTGCCATTCGGGTTGCAAAATGAATATGTAGCAATGACACCAGATGGTGAGCTCTATTTTCGAGGGGAGAATTATCAAGATGATTTTTCAACTGCAAGCCCTCCTCTCAGGCACCTATTCATCCATGAAATGACACATGTCTGGCAGTACCAAAATGGCATGTGGGTAAAGCTGAGAGGGAGCATGAGTTGGGCCGTTGATTATCATTATAATTTTGAAGGAAAAACAAGACTGAATGAATACTCAATGGAGCAACAAGCGTCCATAGTTGCCGATTATTTTTTCTGGTGAATTTTGGAGAGTCTAAATGGTATTACAATCCGCATCGAAATTATAAGGGTGATGAATTAGATAGCGTATTATCATATTACAAATTAATCTTAACCGATTTCCCAAGTTACTGAAGGACTCAATAATGATAAAAAAAACTGTTGTTGTTTATTTGGCACTATCACTTTCCGGATGTTTTTTAGGGGACCATTTCACTCCTTCAGCTGATGCGGAGGCATCTTTTGTTGGCGGGGATTTTTGTCTGACGACTCCAGGACGAACAGAAAAACAAAAATTAATCGGTATGTCCGTTGAAAAAGTGGGGGAGTCACCGGGTTCTTCAACGTTTTTTAAAAGCGAAGATGAATATATCACAATAAAAAAAGACACTTGCATACCTACGTTTGGATATAAATTTGAAGTCGGAAGTGCTTATAATGTATCTATATATTTAACTAAAGATCCGGAGCGGGATGAAAGTAATTTTTATACTAATAATTACACCACATCTTTTGTTATCTGGGAAACTACTAAGAAAGATAAACGGATTTCATATCTTTAAATTTGCGTGATGAATTCATCAAAGGAATTGATAATGTTAAGAGTATCATCACTTTTATTTCTCACTCTTTCACTGGTCGGGTGTTTTTCGGGTTACAGACCAATAATGCCAGCGCAAGCAGAAGCCTTTTTTGTGGGGGATACGCTTTGTCTGACGACGCCAGAAAGAACGGAAAAGCAAAAACTGATAGGAATATCTATGGAGAAAAGAGGGGAATCACCCGGATTCCGTAAGTTTTTTAAAAACCAGGATGAATATCTCACTGTAAAAAAAGATACCTGCATCCCTACCTTTGGCTATAAGTTTGAAACAGGAAGTGCTTACAACGTGGTTATATATTTCACCACGGATGCTGAAAGAGTTAAATCGGACGTTTCCCTAAAAAATTATTCAATTTCTTTTGTTATCTGGGAGAAAAGTGACAAGAGCAAACAAATTAGCGTTTATTGAATTTACAGAAACAAATAAAAAAGCGCGCCTCTCGGCGCGCAATCGTTTTATCACAACGTCATCTGAGCAGAACGGACAGATTCTTAAGTGAATGGTTGCTCAGATTGTGATAACTGCAATTATGCGGCAGCCAGTTCTTTGATAGCGGCATCGATTGCTGCTTTCGCATCAGTCTGAGCTTTAGTCGCCACTTCCGGACCGTATGCGATACCTTCAGCATAAACGAATTCTACGTCGCTCATCCCCAGGAAGCCCAGGAACAGAGACAGGTAAGGGGCAACCAGATCGCTTGGGGTGTCTTTATGGATACCACCACGGCTGGTCAGAACGATAACACGTTTGCCTTTCACCAGACCTTCAGGGCCTTTCTCGGTGTATTTGAAGGTCACGCCAGCACGGGCAACCAGGTCAAAATAGGTTTTCAGCTGAGTCGGGATGTTGAAGTTGTACATTGGTGCAGCGATGACGATCACGTCATGCGCCTGCAGTTCGTCGATCAGGGTGTTAGACAGCGCCAGTGCCTCTTCCTGACGTGGCGTGAGCGGAGCATCGGAAGGACGCAGTGCGCCAACCAGCTCGCCATCTAAAACAGGGATCGGGTTCGCAGCCAGGTCACGAACAGTCACGGTAGAACCGCTGTTTGCTGACTGATACTGTGCAACCAGGTAATCAGCCAGCTGGTTAGACTGAGAGAAGTTAGCCAGAATGCTTGATTTCAGAACGAGTACTTTGCTCATTAGTGAGTTCCTTAACTGTGTGGTACATAGGGTGTTGGTTTTTATAACCAGAACGTTCCCCGAATGGAACTTACTTTATTCAGAAAGCTTATACAGTGATAGCGCAATATTTAGAGACCTATCATCGATTTTTTTGAACAACTTGAAAATCCGGTCACTGAATCACCCGTTTTCAGCATCTTTAATACCTTGTGTTAACATAGACGCAAGCAGGCAAGGCATGAACCTTCCTCATCACCCATTCAGATTCAGCTGGCACAGAACGTTTGCCCTCCGGCTGACATGCAACAAGGAATTGTGAACGTGAAATCACCGCTCGCGGCATTATCAGCGCAATTAGACGGGCTGATGCTACGTGACCGGCAACGCCTGCAACGCCGTTTGCAGGGTGCCAGAAAGATTGATAAACCCGAAGCACTCGACGCGTTAAGTGCTGAAATCCAGACAGCCATCACCGAGAGCCTGAAAAAAGTCAGCGCCCGTGAAGCGTCACGGCCAAAAATCAGCTATCCGGTAAACCTGCCGGTCAGCCAGAAGAAAGAAGATATCTTCAACGCCATCCGCGACCACCAGGTGGTGATTGTGGCGGGTGAAACAGGCTCCGGTAAAACCACGCAGATCCCGAAAATCTGTATGGAGCTCGGTCGCGGTATTAAAGGTGTGATTGGTCATACCCAGCCTCGTCGTCTGGCCGCGCGTACCGTTGCCAACCGTATCGCCGATGAGTTGGATACCACGCTCGGTAACACGGTCGGGTATAAAGTCCGTTTTAACGATCAGGTCAGCGAGAACACGCTGGTTAAGCTGATGACCGACGGTATTCTGCTGGCGGAGATCCAGCAGGATCGCATGCTGATGCAGTACGACACGCTGATCATCGATGAAGCGCATGAACGCAGCCTGAATATCGACTTTATCCTCGGCTATTTACGTCAGCTGCTGCCAAAGCGTCCTGACCTGAAAGTCATTATTACCTCGGCGACTATCGATCCGCAGCGCTTCTCGCACCATTTCAATAATGCGCCAATTATCGAAGTATCCGGCCGGACGTATCCGGTTGACGTGCGTTATCGCCCGATTGTGGATGACGCAGATGATGTGGATCGCGATCAGTTGCAGGCGATTTTTGATGCGGTTGATGAACTCGGTCGCGAAAGCATGGGCGATATCCTGATTTTCATGAGCGGTGAGCGTGAAATTCGTGATACCGCCGATGCGCTGAACCGTCTGGATCTGCCGCACACCGAGATTTTGCCGCTGTACGCACGTCTTTCAAACAGCGAACAGAACCGTGTGTTCCAGTCGCATTCTGGCCGTCGTATTGTGCTGGCGACCAACGTTGCCGAAACCTCGCTGACCGTGCCGGGCATTAAATATGTAATTGACCCCGGTACCGCGCGCATAAGCCGTTACAGTTTCCGCACTAAAGTACAGCGTTTGCCGATTGAGCCGGTGTCTCAGGCGTCGGCTAACCAGCGTAAAGGGCGCTGCGGACGTGTGTCCGAAGGTATCTGTATCCGTCTTTATTCGGAACAGGATTTCCTGTCACGTCCGGAATTTACCGATCCTGAAATTCTGCGTACCAATCTGGCTTCCGTTATTTTGCAAATGACGTCACTGGGGCTGGGCGATATCGGCGCATTCCCGTTTGTGGAAGCGCCGGATAAACGTAATATTCAGGATGGCGTACGTCTGCTCGAAGAGCTGAATGCCATTAATAATGCCGTCGATGGGCGCTATACGCTGACGCCGCTGGGTCGTCAGCTGGCGCAGTTGCCGGTGGATCCGCGTCTGGCACGCATGGTGCTGGAAGCGCAGAAAAATGGCTGTGTGCGGGAAGTGATGATCATCACTTCCGCTCTGTCGATTCAGGATCCGCGCGAACGTCCGATGGATAAACAGCAGGCGTCCGATGAAAAACATCGCCGTTTTGCCGACAAAGATTCGGATTTTCTGGCGTTTGTAAACCTGTGGGATCACCTGAAAGTGCAGCAGAAAGAGCTGTCTTCGGCGCAGTTCCGCAAGTTATGCCGCAGTGATTACCTCAATTATCTGCGCGTGCGTGAATGGCAGGATATTTATACCCAGCTGCGTCAGGTGGTGAAAGAACTCGGTCTGCCGGTGAACAGCGAACCGGCTGAATATCGCGAAGTTCACTGCTCGCTGCTGACCGGTTTGCTTTCGCATATCGGCCAGAAAGATGTGGATAAACAGGAGTATACCGGCGCACGTAATGCGCGTTTTGCCGTATTCCCCGGTTCCGGTTTATTTAAAAAGCCGCCGAAATGGGTGATGGTTGCTGAACTGGTGGAAACCAGCCGCCTGTGGGGACGCATTGCCGCGCGTATCGAACCGGAATGGATTGAGCCGCTGGCACAGCATCTGGCGAAAAGCAGTTACAGCGAACCGCACTGGGAAAAAGCGCAGGGCGCCGTGATGGCGACGGAAAAAGTCACACTGTATGGCCTGCCGATTGTGGCGGCGCGTCGGGTCAACTACGGCACGATTGATCCGGTGGTTTCGCGTGAGCTGTTTATCCGCCATGCGCTGGTTGAAGGTGACTGGCAGACGCGCCACGCGTTCTTCCGCGCTAATTTACGTCTTCGTACCGAAGTCGAGGAGCTGGAACACAAATCCCGTCGCCGCGATATTCTGGTCGATGATGAAACGTTGTTCCTGTTCTACGAGCAGCGCATCGGGCAGGAAGTTGTTTCAGCACGTCACTTTGATACCTGGTGGAAAAATCAGCCGCAGGACAGCCTGAACTTTGAAAAAAGCATGCTGATCAAAGAGGGCGCGGGCAATATCAGCGCTCACGATTACCCGAATTTCTGGCACCAGGGCAATCTCAAACTGCGCGTAACTTACCAGTTTGAACCAGGTACCGATGCCGACGGCGTGACAGTGCATATTCCGTTGCCGTTGCTCAATCAGGTGACGGAAGAAGGTTTCGACTGGCAAATACCGGGCATTCGCCGCGAACTGATTATGGCGCTGATTAAATCGCTGCCAAAACCAGTTCGTCGCAATTTTGTGCCTGCGCCGAATTACGCCGATGCTTTACTCGGGCGAATCAAACCGTTCGATATGCCATTACTCGATGCGATGGAAAAAGAGCTGCGTAAAATGAGTGGCGTGACGGTGTCACGCGAAGACTGGCAGCTGGATCAGGTGCCCGATCATCTCAAAATGACCTTCCGTATTGTTGATGACAAAAACAAAACCCTGCGCGAAGGTAAAGACCTGCTGGTGCTGAAATCCGGCCTGAAAGAGCAGGTTCAGCAAACGCTTTCTGCGGTCGCAGATGATGGCATTGAGCAGCGCGATCTGCATGTCTGGAGTTTTGGTACGTTGCCTGAGCGCTACGAGCAAAAGCGCGGCGGCTATGAAGTAAAAGCGTATCCGGCGATTGTCGATGAGAAAGACAGCGTGGCGATCCGCCTGTTTGACAGCGAACTGGAACAACAGCAGGCGATGCTCGGCGGCATGCGGCGTTTGCTGTTGCTGAACATTCCTTCTCCGGTCAAATACCTGCACGAGAAGTTGCCGAATAAAGCCAAGCTGGGGCTGTATTTCAACCCGTACGGCAAAGTGCTGGAATTGATCGACGACTGTATTTCCTGCGGCATCGACAAGCTGATTGCGGAGTCCGGCGGCCTGGTGTGGCGCGAGGAAGATTTTGCCAAATTGCATGAGCATGTGCGCGCCAACCTTAACGATACGGTAGTGCAGATTGCGATTCAGGTGGAGCAAATCCTGACCACTGTTTTCAGCATTAACAAGCGGCTGAAAGGGCGGATTGATATCACGATGGCGCTGGCGCTTTCTGATATTAAAGCGCAAATGTCCGGGCTGATTTATCGCGGATTTGTCACGCAAAACGGCTGGAAACGTCTGCCGGATACCCTGCGGTATTTGCAGGCGATAGAACGCCGGATGGACAAACTGGCGATGGATCCGCACCGAGACCGCGCGCAGATGCTCAAAGTGGAAAACATCCAACAGCAATGGCAGCAGTGGTTTAACAAACTGCCGCCGGTGCGTCAGCAAAGTGAGGATGTAAAAGAGGTGCGCTGGATGATTGAAGAACTGCGCGTCAGCTACTTCGCTCAGCAGCTCGGTACACCGTATCCTATCTCGGATAAACGCATTTTGCAGACCATGGAACAGCTGGTTTAACGGGTTCTGAAAACTAAAAAACCGCCTTTAGACTAAGGCGGTTTTTTTATGCTTTAAAACGGTGATCTGATGGTTTACTGAGCGGGTGCACTGACCGGCGTACTGGCGCTGATCACACCGGAAGACAGCGTATTCAGGGCGTCGCGAATGGCCGGAACGGCGAGCGCACGGTTGTCGGCCAGATACCGGTCCTGCGCGGCAGGCGCGGAACTCTGGATCGCCACCAGCGACCAGCCGTCAGCATTTTTCAGTAACAACGGCGAACCGCTGTCGCCCGGCAGCGTGTCGCAACGGTGTGATAACACGCCCGGTTGCGCCCAGCCGGTCACCAGACAATCCTGATGCACGTATAAATCGTCCAGATGATCTTCCGGATAGCCAGCCTGCGTTACTTTCCGACCTTCCTGCTTGAGAACCGCCGTCAGGTCATCGCGTGAACCTTCCCACAATGGCAGGGGTTTGATTGGCAACGCCAGCTTTTCATCCGTCAGTCGGACCAGCGCGAAATCGAACGGAGCCGCTTTCGGCGGAACAATCCAGCCATCGCCATCGGCTTTCAGTTTCTTACCGAGTTTGGGATCCACCAGCGTTTGCAGGGCCGTTATCTGATAACGCCATTTTTGATTGTGGGAAATAAAACGCAGGGCAATCACTTTGTCGATTTTGCCCGGAGGCGCAAGAACACAGTGACCGGCAGTAAGGACCAGATGTTTGGAAATCAGGGTGGCGGTACATAAATTACCGCTTTCGGTTTCAATCTGTCCGATAGCCTGCCACGGCCAGCGCGCCGCTGCGGCGATCTGAGTGCGCTGATCGTGTCCGAAGAACAGGGCAGTTTTTTCTTTTAAGCTGATTGAAGGTGCGTCGCTGTCTGCGTCATCCGGAGAATCTGCATGAACAAGAGGACTGGCGGTAAAACAGAAAAAGCACAAAAAAAGCGGTAACGCGATGCGCATAACATTCTGACCTTGAAAACAGGGAGAACCCGATAACCAGTTATTATGGAACGATTATAGACGGTTATCTTTCGTGTTGGATAGATTTGTCTGATAACTCAATCTTTTGAGGAGATGACGGACGTCATCCGGGATATTTCAGAAGTAGAAGAACAGGGTGATCAGACCGCAGAGGATCAGAGAGCACAGGGTGATTTCGAACAGGTAGCGGCGCAGCATCTTCCATCAGTACCTCAAGATAAAGAACCGGAGAAAAAAACACCCGGCGAACCGGGTGTTAAATCATCAGTCTTGATAATGGTGAGTAGATACGCTCACAAAGACTTCTTACTGCCTACTTATGCTGCTGGAGTTGCTTTTGCAGCTGGTGCAGCTTTTTTAGCGTGTTTCACGTGTTTTTTAGCAGCCTGCGCTTTCTGAGCTACTGGTGCAGCTTTCTTAGCGTGTTTCACGTGTTTTTTAGCAGCCTGAGCTTTCTGAGCTACCGGTGCAGCTTTCTTAGCGTGTTTCACGTGTTTTTTAGCAGCCTGAGCTTTCTGAGCTACTGGTGCAGCTTTCTTAGCGTGTTTCACATGTTTTTTAGCAGCCTGAGCTTTCTGAGCTACTGGTGCAGCTTTCTTAGCTGCTTTTTTGTGTTTCTTGGCAGCCTGAGCTTTCTGCACAGGTTTTTTATGTGCTTTATGCTTAGTTGCATGAGCCGGAGCAGCGGTAGTTGCTGTTGCAGCGGGTGCCGGAGTTGCAGTGGTTTCAGCAGCGAAAGCAACTGAAGACAGGCCCATTGCAGCGGCTACAACCAGAGCTAATACTTTTTTCATGTGTAATTCCTTAAGAATTTTAGTTTAAGTGTCCACCCCACTGCGGGGCCGGTGAAAGAATAATAGGCGGGACGATCAGCGCTGTCCGTGAGTGATTGGTATCGGCGTGTAACGGAATGTACAAAGAGGGGGATTTTAGGAAAATCAGGGGATTACAGGTTGGGCTGCGTGTGAACGGCCTTTGACTTCAATTGCAACTGCAACTGCAACTTCAAAACCGTGGGCGTCGGCCCACACCGACCAGAGACCCGGTAACGCGCGGGCCTCTGGACTCCGCGCTTTTTTAACTGCGCGCTATCGCGGGCAAAAGGCACATGTCCTGTTACATCAGTGAGTGGCGCAAAATGTCATCGCTGCGCGATCCCCGAATTTCAGGTTTCGAGCCCCAGGTCTCGAACCGTTCACTCGGTGACATTTTTGAGCACGCCAATATGCTTATCTAAAAGATAAATCCATTCCGTTTTTGAATTTAAGATCGTGCGGGCGTTTCAGAAATCTTGCTGAATGAGAGGTTGCAGACTAAAGGCTGCAATCCCGAAATGAAGGCACCGCGCAGCGGCAAGATTTCCAGCCTGTCGCTGTGGTGCCTGAAACATAGCCAGCGAGCGTTAGCGCGCAGTAAAAGAGCCGGAGATTCTTAAGAGGCGCGGCGACAGGCGCCTCTTAAGGCCAGTTTGGGTGGCAACCCAAGGTGTTGACCTTAAGGCCAGTTTGGGTGGCAACCCAAGGTGTTGACTTTGACCTTACGGCTCATGGTTGCCCAACCCCATCCCGTTTGCTTATGCCTAAATCAGCCATCTATATCCTTTTTTGTTAGTGGCACCGTCTTAACCCCCTGTGCAATCCTCTGACTTACAACAGAAAAACAGGTCTGTATTTGCTCTGAACACCCATTTTGAAAAATTAGGGCGCGAGCCCTCTGAAGACTATTCATAAGGAAAAACGATGGCTGTCATTAACGTTAATAAAACCAAAATTGCTGCGGGTCTGTTTCTGGCACTCAGCACAATCTCCACTTTCGCCGCGCACGCTGATCAACTGGCGGACATCAAAAAAGCCGGTGTGGTGAAGGTTGCGACTTTCGATTCCAATCCGCCATTCGGTTCTGTGGATGCCAAAACACATGACATCGTCGGGTATGACGTTGATTTTGCAAAAGCACTGGCGAAAACGCTGGGCGTGAAATTGCAGCTGGTACCGACCAATCCGGCGAACCGAATTCCGTTGTTGCAGTCCGGCAAAGCGGATCTGATCGTGGCTGATATCACCATTACGCCGGAACGCGCAAAAGTCATCGACTTCTCCGTGCCGTATTTCGTCACCGGTCAGCAGTTCCTGGTCCCGGCAAATTCGCCGGATAAACTCGATGCTTACGCCACGGCGCGTATTGGCGCGGTGAAAGGCACCACCGGCGAGCAGGAATTGCATAACCGCTTCCCGCAATCGCGCGTGCTGTCTTATGACGATATTCCGCTGGCGCTTTCTGCGCTGCGCAACGGCAATGTTCAGGCGATTACGCAGGACAGCACCATTCTGGCCGGTCTGCTGGATGGCGCGCCGGACAAAGCGAAATACAAAGTATTGCCGGAATTGCTGAGCAAAGAAGAGATTGGCGTGGGCGTCAAAAAAGGCGAAACCGGTCTGCTGAAAGTGGTTAACGACGAGCTGCTGAATCTGGAGAAAAACGGGCAGGCGGTCAGCATCTATAACGTCTGGTTCGGCCCGCAGACTAAATCTCCGCAGCCGCGTCTTTTCAAAATCGAAGCCAAATAATCTGTTTTTGCAAGGTAATGCACATGCAGCAAGACACTTTCACAACCGCAGCGACGTCTGCGGTTTTTTCACATTCATTGGCCGGTAAAACTGCGGCTGTCGAATTTCGTCAGGTCAGTAAATCCTTTGGTCCGTATGAGGTGATCCGCAGGGTTGATTTGCGTGTGGCCAGTGGCGAAGTGGTGGCAGTATGCGGGCCTTCCGGTTCGGGGAAATCGACGCTGATACGCCTTATTAATCAGCTGGAATCCGTCAGCGACGGCGAGATTCTGATCAACAACCAGCCGACAAGCAACCTCAAAGGCGCAGCATTACGCCAGCTGCGCACGCACATTGGTTTTGTGTTTCAGCAGTTCAATCTTTATGCCCATCTCAGCGCTGAGGACAATGTCAGTCTGGCGCTGATTAAAGTGCATGGCTGGAAAAAAAGTGAAGCGCGGGAAAAGGCGCGGGCATTACTGGCGCGCGTCGGTCTGGGCGATAAAGCGCAGCATTATCCCGAGCAGCTTTCCGGCGGTCAGCAGCAGCGAGTGGCGATTGCCAGAGCGCTGGTGACAGATCCGGGCATCATTTTGTTTGATGAGCCAACGTCTGCGCTGGATCCGGAAATGATCGGCGAAGTCCTGCTGGTGATGCAGGAACTGGCGAAAAGCGGCATCACCATGATTGTGGTCACGCACGAAATGAGTTTTGCCCGTGAAATCGCTGACCGGGTGATTTTCATGGATGGCGGCGAAATTCTTGAACAGGCGCAGCCGGAAGATTTCTTCCTGCGCCCGCAACATCCGCGTGCGCAGCGGTTTCTGCAAAAAGTCCTGTTTCCGCTGCATCCGCAGGCAGGAGCAGGGTTATGATCTGGCATCCCAACTGGGCTGGGGTGCTGACCGGCCAGCCTCTGCAATGGATTATCTCCGGCTTTCTCACCACGCTGTACGTCAGCATTGCGGGGGGGCTCCTTGCCACGTTACTGACCGTGCTGCTGATTGCGCTGCGCCTGAGTTCGTCACGCATTGCCCGTGGTGCGGTGGCGGCGTTTGTTTCGGTTTTCCGCAATACGCCGCTGCTGGTTCAGCTGCTGTTCTGGTATTTTGCCGCGTACGGTGCGCTGCCGCAAAGCTGGCGTTTTTACATCGGCGACAATCATCCGTGGGCGACGTTTCCGGGCAACATTGCATGGCTGACGCCGGAGTTTTTATGTGCCGCATGGGGACTCGCGCTGTTCACGGCGGCGTTTCTGGTGGAAGAAGTGCAGGCCGGGCTGAATTCCGTGCCCAAAGGCCAGACGGAAGCAGCGATTTCGCAGGGGTTTAGCCGTAAAAAGTTGTTGCTATCCATCCTTTTACCACAGGCGCTGACCAACGCATGGCAGCCGATAACCGGTCAGTATCTCAATCTTATGAAGCTTTCTTCGCTGGCGACCGGCATCGGTTTTTCGGAACTGACGTATCAGGTCAGCCAGATTGAAAGTTACAACGCCCACGCATTTGAAGGTTTTGCGATTGGCACGCTGCTGTATCTGGCACTCGGGCTGATTCTCGGTGGGCTGATGACGGCGTTTGGTCCGAAGCGACCGCAGCGCAGGCCGCAGGTGGCGCTGACGGAGGAAAAACGCGATGGAATTTGATTGGTCTGTTTTACACGATAACTTCACCTATCTGCTGTGGGGAAGACTGGCTGACGGCGAACCGGGCGGGGTATTACTCACCCTGATCATGGCGGCTTCAGCAGGGGTTTTGGCGTTGTTGCTGGGTGTCACGATGGCGGCGCTGGCGTGGCGTTTCGGTGGCTGGACGCGGAAAATCCTGTTTGTCTGGGCATCGTTTATCCGCGGCATTCCGCTAATTTTCGTGATTTTCTGGCTGTATTTCCTGCTGCCGGTGGTGTTTGGCGGCTCGATCCCCGGACCGCTGACGGTGATCCTGGCACTGGCCTGGTTTACCTCGGCGGCGGTGATGCATTCGACGCTGGCCGGGCTGGAAGCCTTGCCACGCGGGCAAACCGAAGCGGGAGTTGCTTCGGGGATGAGTTACAGCAAAGTGCTGTTATTCGTGCTGTTGCCACAGGCATGGCCAAATCTGCTGCCGTCATATCTCGGGTTGCTGATTTCGCTGGTCAAAGATACGTCGCTGGCGTTTATCGTCAACGTGCCTGAACTGACCACAGTAGCCGGGCAGGTGAATAACCGGGTACAGATTTACCCGGCGGAAATTTTCCTGCTGGTCGGGCTGATGTATTACCTGCTGTGCGCATCGCTGGCGGCGCTTGCCGGTAAAGCCTTACAGCGCCGCCGCAGTCTGCGAACATAAGGTTTGCGGACGTAAGCTCACTGACGGCAGCGCCTCGATCAACTGCCGCGTCCACGGATGGGCGGGGCGTTGGAACACATCATCGACCTGCCCGTGTTCCACCACGTTGCCGTCTTTCATCACCATCACCCGGTCGGCCAGATGGTGAACAACGCCTAAATCGTGCGAGATAAATAGCAGCGCGGTGCGGTGTTCGGCCTGCATTTTCGCCAGCAAATCCAGCACCTGTGCCTGAATCGACACATCCAGCGCACTTACCGGTTCATCGGCCACCAGCAACGCCGGATTCGGCGCAAAGGCGCGGGCAATCGCCACGCGCTGCCGCTGACCGCCGGACAGTTCGCGCGGATAACGGTGCAGAAAACTTTCGCCCAGCTGCACTTCATCCAGCAACTGACGGACGCGGTGGCGCCGTTCATCGCCAAAAATACCCGCACTGTCGAGGCTTTCGCCAATGATTCGCTCAACGTTATAACGCGGATCAAACGAACTCAGCGGATCCTGCGCAATCAGCTGAATACCACGGCGTTGCAGCCTGCGCTGCGATTCGGGAACCTGACTCCAGCGTTGACCCTGGATGTCGATAGTGCCGGATACCGGTTCGGTCAGCCCCAGAATCATCCGTGCCAGCGTGGTTTTCCCTGAGCCGGATTCGCCGACAATTCCCAGCGTTTCACCGGCAAACAGTTGCAGACTGACGTGATTCACCACGGTTTTTCCGGCGTATACCTTACTGAGATGACGGGCTTCCAGTACCGGATTTGTGATGGAAATATTGCGCGCAGGGAGCGGTTCGCCACGCTTGCCGGCAAGCTTCAGGCCACGCGTCGCCGGACTGGGCACCGCTGCCAGCAGTTGTTGTGTGTACGGATGATCCGGCGCGGTCAGCAGTTTTTCGCCACGGCCTTCTTCGACCACTTTGCCCTGATGCATCACCAGAATACGGTCGGCAAGCTGCCCGACGACCGAGAGATCGTGGCTTATCAGCAGCAGACTTTCACCGTTGTCGCGCCGCTGTTGCAGCAAGTCCAGAATCTGTTTTTGCACCGTCATATCCAGTGCGGTGGTTGGCTCATCGGCAATCAGCAAACCGGGATTTCCGGCCAGTGCGGTGGCAATCAGCACGCGCTGACGCAAACCGCCGGAAAGCTGATGGGGATAAGCGTTCAGGCGGTTTTTCGCATCGGGAAATCCGACCGATTTTAGTGAGAAAATCACCTGTTCGCTGAGTTGCTGAGGACTCCTTTTACGGCTGGCGGTTAGCGCATCGCGCAGCTGCCGTCCGATCTGCCGCAACGGATCGAGCGACACCAGCGCGTCCTGCAAAACATAGCCAATCTGACTGCCGCGAATTTTGCGCCAGCGTCGCTGGCTTGCGCCGAGCATGTCTTCGCCGCCAATCACGAAACGGTCGGCAGTAATTCGCGCTCTGGCATCCTGTAACCCGAGCAGACTGCGGGCTGTCACGGTTTTTCCTGAGCCGGACTCCCCGACAAACGCTACAGATTCCCCGCGACGCAGTTGCAGATTCAGCCCGCTGACGGCGGCTTTTTCACCGCCTGCCGACGGAAAGAAAATCGACAGGTTTTGGATATCAATAAACAGTTCGCCGCTCATGGACGTTTTCCTTCAAAAGTGGCCTGCCAGTAACGCCCGAGGGTGTTAACTGAAATCACGGTCAGGGTGATCGCCATGCCCGGCCAGACACCAATCCACCAGGCATTACGCAAATAATTACGGCCTTCGGCCAGCATCAGCCCCCATTCGGCAGTCGGCGGTTGCGGCCCCATGCCGAGAAAACTCAGCCCGGCGGTGCCGATAATCGCAGTACCCAGCCCGAGCGTCGCCAGTGCGGGAACGTGCGCAATGGCGTGCGGCAGCACATGTCGCCAGACCAGCACGTGACGTTTCAGCCCCAGCGTGCGCGCCTGTTCGACATAACCGGAAGACATGACAACAAAAGTCTGCGCCCGTACGACACGGGTGAAACGCGGCACAGATGCCACGCCCAGCGCGAAAATAAGATTGGTGGTGCCGGGGCCGGTGAAGGCAATCAGCATCAGTGCCAGCAGCAAATCCGGAAAGGCAGACACCACGTCCACCGCGCGGCTGATGAGTTCATCCAGCGGCCCTTTGAACAAGCCCGCCAGCAACCCGAGCAGACTGCCGATACTCACCGCCACTGCCATCGCCGCGAGGCTTATCAGCAGGGAATAGCGGCTGCCATAAATAATGCGCGACAGCACGTCGCGGCCCAGCTGATCTGTGCCCAGCCAGTGACTGGCGGAAGGCGCGAGCTGCGCGTTGACCGGATCGGCATTCAGCGGATCGTAATGGGTGAGCACAGCCGGGAAGACAACCGCCAGCAGAACCAGAAGCAATAATCCGGCAGCCAGCAGAACACCGGCAGATAAACGGCGCGTAATGCGCCCGCAAAGCAGAGTCTGACTCATGAATTTTCTTCTCCGGCGGAGGTTGCGTCGCGCAGACGAGGATCGATAAACAGGTACAAGATATCCACCAGCGTGCTGAGTACCACGTACACCAGCGCCGAGAAAATCGCCACGGCCAGCACCACCGGTAAATCCTTACTCAGCACGGCATCCACGGTGATTTTACCCAGACCCGGACGGCCAAATACCTGTTCGGTGATCACCGCGCCGCTGAGCAGGCCGCCAATTAGCCAGCCGGTGAGGGTGACCGCAGGCAGCGCGGCGTGGCGCAGCGCGTGGCGTAAACGTATGACGGTGTTGCCCAGACCCCAGGCGCGCAAAGTCAGAACAAAAGGTTCATCCAGCGCATCTTCCAGCCCGCGGCGCAGTACCTGCGATACCACCGCACCCTGAGCAAGGCCCAGTGAAAACGCCGGCAGCACCAGCGACGAAAAGCTGCGGTCACCGGCGACAGGAAACCAGCGCAGGGTAAAGCTAAAGATAAACAGCAGCACGATGCCGAGCCAGAAAGAGGGCGTGGACGCCAGAATCAGCTCTATGGAACCGGCAATCCGTTGCCCCCAGCGGCGGTGCGCGGTCGTAACCGCCATCAGCACGGCAAACACCAGACTGACCACCAGCGCCAGTCCGGTGAGCTTCAGCGTCGGCCACAGCTGCGACAACACCAGAGAACTGACGTCAGTATTGAGCATGTACGAACGGCCAAAATCGCCGTGCAGCACGCGCCACAGATAATGCAGATATTGCTGATACAACGGCTGATCCAGTCCCCATTCGGCGCGAATTGCCGCCTCAATCGCCGGCGTGTGTACCTGTTCGCCCATCAGCAAACTGACGATATCCCCCGGCGCGAGGTAAACGCTGATGAACGACAACGTGACTGCCGCCCACAGCACCAGCACGCCGGTGAGTATCCGCCGGGTGATCCGCCCGTGCCATGAAGGTTTGGCCTTAGGCCGACGGGGAGAAATAAATGCAGTTTCAGCCGACATGTTCTGACTCCTTACTTCTGATTAATGCTTGCTCAGCCAGACGTCATAGGCGTTTTCCGGCATCTGTTTAAACGGCCTGAAGCCGACGCCGTGAACGTATGACGCCGCTGCAATCTGGTCTTCCGGCTCATAAAGTGGGATCGCCAGCGCCTGTTGCAACACGGCAAAGTTTTGCAACTGACCGTAGAAGGTTTTGCGCTGTGTGTTATCCAGCGTCAGCGACGCGCCCTTGAGCAGCGGAATAATTTCCGGCGCATCGGTGCGGCTGTAGTTGATCGCACCACCGGCATCCACTGGCAGATAGTGGTTTTCAATATCGATACCATCGGTATCGGTATTCGAGTTAGCAATCGAACCAAACTGACCGGTTTTACGCACTTCGGTATAGGTGCCGGAATCGACGTAACGGATTTTCAAATCCACGCCGAGTCGTTGCCGTGCCTGAGCCTGAATCGCCTGCAGCAGCACGTCGCGCTGGTCACGCACGGTCGCCTGCGCCTGAATAATTTCAATACTCAGTGGCTTTCCGTCTTTGGTGCGGATGCCGTCTGCGCCCTTGGTTTTCCAGCCTGCTTCATCCAGCAGCTGGTTAGCGAGCGCCGGGTTATTGCCGTATTTACCGCTCAGGCTGGCGTCATACAACGGATCGACCGGGGAGGTAATACCCCAGACGCGTGTACGTTCGCCGCGATAAATCGACTGCAAAATCGGTGAAATATCCAGTCCCTGCAAAATCGCCTGACGGACTTTCACTTTCTGCGTCGGGCCATATTTCACATTGAGGAACAGCGAATACGGCGTGCCGGTATTGAGCGCGTGCTGGTACGAAAAGTCAGGATTGTCCTTGAACTCACCGGCATCGTTGCCGGAAACACCTTCAATCACATCCACCTGACCGGAAAGCAGCGCACCGGTGCGCACCGAGGATTCCGGCAGGAAACGGTAGGTTATGCCTTCGAGATACGCCGGGCCCTGATGTTTCGCATTTGCCGACGCCCAGCGGTAATCCGGATTGCGCACATACTCAATCTGCTGGCCTTTTTCATAGCGCTTGAGAATAAACGGGCCGGTGCCTGCGAGGTCGGTACCGCCGGATTTCAGCTGCGGCGACGTCCAGGAGGAAGGCGAAATCAGCTTCAGACCGGAAGCAAAAGACAGGAACGGGCTGTAAACGTCTTTCAGCGTAATGCTGACGGTGTACTCGCCCGGCGTTTCGACGCTGGCAATTCTTCCGGCCAGCGCGCAAATACTCGACCCTGCGCAATACGCCGGATCCTGTGCATGACGGAAGTTTTCGGCGACCGCAGCAGAATTGAATTTCTCGCCGTTGGAGAATTTCACGTCATCGCGCAGGGTAAACGTGTAGGTTTTACCGTCGTCCGACACCTTATACCCGGTCGCCAGCCACGGAATGTACGAGCCGTCCGGCTTGCGTGCTAACAGCGATTCATAGGCAACACGCAGAATAAGTTCGGCTTTTGACTGGCCATTTAACTGCGGATTGAGCGTATTGGGTTCAGTTTCCACGCCCCACGTCAGATTACCGCCTTGCTGCAGTTGTTCAGCGGCATACAGCAACTGGCCGGAAGAGAGCACTAACAGTGCCAGCACAGAAAGAGAACGAACGTAAACAGAGGATTTCATACATTTCCCGTCAGGTAATAAGCCATGAATTATTCGAATGAACTCAATAAATAACGCCGCCTTATTCCGCACGGCTGAAACGATTATTAATGTCAGGTTGCTAAATTGTAAAATCACAATATTTGCTTACCTGCATCAATAAATGACTTAGTCAATTTCTGTGGTTTAAAGAAGGCGGTGTATCCCGGCTTATCTCAATAGAGGGTAATAAAATGCTTTTTTGTTCGTGGTGTAATTAGCGGCGGTCTCTATTTTTAACGCAGGCGGTTTTTTAAACCGAAAGTTTTAACAGATGCAGATAAAGGAGACGAGCTTGACGAATACATCCCGCAGACGCTTAAAAACCCTGGTCGGGGCAGGGAGCGTGATCCACGCATCGAACGATACACGTCGCCAGACGGGTATTTCCCGCGCCATTACGCTGGCCAATATTGCAGAAAGAGAAAAAATAACCGGACTGTTTACCGCCGATTTGCTGCAGGCTGACCCGGACGGGCTTTCCGGTTCGACCGGCAGTCAGGATCCGCTGATCACTCTCGCAGCGCTGAGTCAGGTCACGTCACAAATCGGGCTGATTGCCACGGTGTCCACCACCTATCAGCATCCGTATAATCTGGCGCGGCTGATCGGTACGCTCGACCACGTCAGCGGCGGACGTGCGGGTTGGAACGCGGTAACGTCTTCGGTGGGTGAAGAAAACTTCGGTGATATTCAGCTGCCTGCGCCAGAGGTGCGCTACGCCAGAGCCACTGAGTTTATCGAAGTGATAAACGCCTTATTCGATGCCAATCAGGCAGATGCTGTGGTGCGTAATAAAAACGGTGGTGTGAATATTGATCCGCGCAAATTGCATCCGGTCAACCATCACGGGGACTTTTTCCGCGTTCAGGGCCCGCTGAACGTTCCGCCACCACCACAGCACCGGCCTGTGCAGTTTCAGGCCGGGCAATCGGAAGAAGGGCTGAAACTGGGCGCGAAATATGCGGAAGTGATCTACACCTCGCAGCCCACACTGGAAGATGCGAAGGCTTTTGTTGAACGCGTGCATCATCACGCCGATGCCTTTGGCCGCCATGAAAACCGGCCACTCATCATGAACTCGTTCCATTCGATCATCGGCGAAAGTCCTTCAGATGTGGCACGCCGGTTGTTTGAAAAACACGAACGGATTGACTATCAGCAGGGACGTCTGAAAGTGGCGGACATGCTGGGCGGCGACATTGATTTGCGCGATGCCGCACTGGATCAGCCCATCCCGCTGCGGCTGTTGCCTGACATCGAGCAAATCAACCGTCGTCGCGGTCGTGCGGAAATATTCAAGCGTTTTGCCTTACAGGGGCTGACACTGCGCGAACTGATCGTGCAGGCCCAGGAAACCGGCCACTGGTTTGTCGCCGGTACGCCCGAACAACTCGCCGACGCCATCGAAGAACGCTACCGCGCCGGTGTGCTGGACGTGATTTCCCTGCACGGGCTGGGGCAGGCAGATCAGGAAGATTTGCTGATTAACGGTTTGCTGCCGGAGCTGCGCAAACGCGGGCTGATTGATACCGAGTATGGAGGGGGGGATTTCAGGGAGAATCTTGGATTGGCATCCAAATTGCCGGGGGGGTAATGGTAATACTGTGGGTAAATTCAAGGTCGTGGGCGTCGGCCCACACCGACCAGAGACCCGGTAACGCGCGGCCCTATGGACTCCGCGCTGTCGCAGGCACGACGGACATGTTCCGGCGCATTAGTGGGTGGCGCAAAATGTCAATCCAGCGAGCGTTAGCGCGCAGTAAAAGAGCCGGAGATTCTTAAGAGGCGCGGCGACAGGCGCCTCTTAAGGCCAGTTTGGGTGGCAACCCAAGGTGTTGACCTTAAGGCCAGTTTGGGTGGCAACCCAAGGTGTTGACCTTAACAGGTTGATTTTAGACCGTCAGTGCATCGGAATGCACACCCTTAGCAGTGAACTGATTCTCCGGCTCACCCAACCCCAGATTCCCCCGCAGGGTATCACCCTCATAGTCCGTCCGGTACAAACCGCGCGCCTGCAAAATCGGGATCACGCTGTCGATGAAATCATCGAATGCCGTCGGTGTTCCGCCGCGGACGATAAAGCCGTCGGTGGCGCCGGAGGTGAACCAGTGTTCCAGACCGTCAGCGACATTTTCAGCGGTGCCGGAGAACGTCGGGCGGGGTGTGGCGGCTTCCAGTGAGGCCTGACGCAGGGTCAGTCCGTGCTCGCGGGCGTTGCGTTTGATTTCATCGGTGGTGCTGCGGAAACTGTTTTGGCCCAAATCGCCGATGTCCGGGAACGGCGCATCCGGGTCGTATTGTGCAAAATCGTGATGTTCGAAATAGCGGCCGAGATAGTCCAGCGCGCTTTCCAGCGTCACCAGCTGCGCGGTTTCCTGGTATTTACGTTCGGCATCGGCAGGCGAATCGCCGATGATCACGCTGATGCCCTGGAAGACGCGGATGTCTTCGGCGTCACGCCCGTTTTCCACCAGCTGGCGCTGAACATCGAGACGAAACGCCCGCGCCAGTTCCGGGGTTTCCTGACGGGTGTAAATGGCGTCAGCGGCTTCGGCAGCAAAGGCTTTGCCCTGTTCTGACGCGCCGGCCTGAAAGACAACCGGACGCCCCTGCGGCGAGCGGCCGACGTTCAGCGGGCCCTGTACGGAGAAGTATTTGCCGTGGTGATTGAGCGTGTGCAGTTTCTGTGGCGCAAAGAACTGGCCAGTGTTTTTGTTGCGCACAAACGCGTCTTCTTCCCACGAATCCCACAGACCTTTCACCACACTGACGTATTCGCTGGCGATGCGGTAACGCTCGTCATGTTCAGGATGTTTATCGCGGGAAAAGTTTTTCGCCGAGCCTTCGAGCGGTGAAGTCACCACGTTCCAGCCCGCACGTCCACTGCTCAGATGATCGAGGCTGGCAAACTGACGTGCGACGGTAAAAGGCTCACTGTAAGAGGTCGATAATGTGGCGACCAGTCCGATTTTTTGAGTGACCAGCGATAAGGCGGAAAGCAATGTGATCGGCTCAAAACGATTAAGAAAATGCGGTATGGATTTCTCGGTAATATAAAGTCCGTCGGCGACAAATAAGAAATCAAACTTAGCCTGTTCAGCTCGTTGCGCTAATTGCTGGCAGAACTGAATGTTAATACTGGCATCCGATACGGCATCCGGATGACGCCATGCGGACATATTCCCGGACGCGCCCTGAATAATGGCACCCAGGCGTAATTGTTTTTTCTGACTCATTATTTCATCCTTAAGATTGTATTATTCAGCCGCCGTTAAACCAGCGTGCGTAATTCAGCGATAGAGCGAACCAGCGGAGCCTGCTCTTGCGCGTCGAAAGCCTGCTGATTGAGAATTTTGCGCAGATATACCAGTTCCACTCCCAGCGGATTGGTAGCGATATGAAATGGCTCATAACCGCGCCGCTGATACAACGCAGTCAGCCACGGATGTTTCACCGCCGTCGCCAGATATACCGCCGGAGATTTCAGCGTGTCACGCAGAAACGTTTCTTCGACGTAGCTGATAATTTCTTTACCAAAACCCTGACCTTTGGCGTGTTCTGCCACCGCAAACCAGTGCACAAACGGCCACGGCGCAAGATGATTTTTCGCCGGTGTCCACAGAAAACGTGTGGTCAGGGTGGCGGTCAGAACACCGTCATTTTCCAGCACGTAAGTGGTTTCATTGCGGATAACATCCCGAACATCCTCAACACTGGCGCGGGTGATAGTGAAATGAATGTTATGTTCCAGCAGCGGTTCATAAGCCTTTTGCAACAGGCTGTGCAGCGCTGCGGCTTCTGATTCCAGAGCAAGGCGGATCACGTGGCTCACATTGCGTCCTTAAGCCAGCGCAACGCTGGTTGTGGCTAACAGTTCGAGGGAACGCAGGCGGGCGCGAGGCTGGGATACCGGCGTATCAATGATAAATTCTTCCACACCGTAACGTGCCTGCAAGGCTTCCAGCTGCTGATGAACGTCCTCACCGGTGCCGTAAATCACTTCCGACTGACGTTCTTCGATACGATGGGATTTGGCTTTTGACTGGCGAAGATAAGCTTCCACTTGTTCATGGCTGCCGACGTTGACGCTTTGTCCGTCGCTGGCGATAACGCGATATCGCTGCGTTTTATCCACCAGCCGTGCGGCCTGTTCGGTGGTATCGGCGACAATCACCGGCACAGCCAGAAGAGCGCGTTTGCCGTGGCTGTCGTGCGAATAAGCGGAAAGGGCGCTGGAAATATCACGCTCGTCGGCATTCAGGTGCGCGGCAAAGACGAAATTCCAGCCGAGACTGGCGGCAAGACGGGCGCTTTGTTCGCTGGCACCCAATAAGAAACGAGAGGCTGACTGCGGTGGCTGAGGCGTTGCAGAAAGCGCATCAGCGTCTTTGCCTCTGACGGGCACTGAAAGCCAGTCGTCGAGCTGACGCAGTTGTTCGGCAAAATCGCCCTTACGTGCGGAGTCCACCGCGTATTGCAGTGCATGAGTTGAAAGCGGTAATCCGCCCGGCGCTTTGCCGATACCGATATCCACGCGACCAGGTGCCAGTGACGCCAGCTGATTAAAGTTTTCGGCTACTTTATACGGGCTGTAATGTTGCAACATGACGCCGCCGGAACCGACCTGCAGGCGCTGCGTATGAGCGAGGATCCAGGCGATCACGATTTCCGGAGAAGAGATCGCCAGCTTGTCAGTATTATGATGTTCCGCCAGCCAGAACCGGTGATATCCCCAGTCTTCTGCTTTTCTGGCCAGTTCCAGCGTCCGCCGTAACGCCCCTGCGGCATCTTCATGCTCATCCAGCGGACTTTTTTCAAGCAAACTTAAACGGTATCCCATCGTTTTTCCCTTTAATCGCAACACATCGTTAACAGCGATTATTAAAGTCAGGGACAAACGATGTAAAACAACAATAGTTGCTATGGAGTTGCGGGAGATGGAATAGGAGGTGGGATTGGTGGCCACATGCGGGTTAAGGTCAAATTCAAATTCAAATTCAAATTCAAATTCAATTCAAATTCAAAATCAAGGTCGTGGGTTGCCACCCACACCGGCCTCAAGGGGCGCCTATCGCCGCACCCCTTAAGAATCCCGAGCTCTTTAAACTGCGCGCTGTCGCAGGCCCGACGGACATATTCTGGTGCATCAGTGAGTGGCGCAAAATGTCATCGCTGCGCGATCCCCGAATTCAGGTTTCGAGCCTATAGTCTCGAACCCTTCATTCGGTGCCATTTTTAAGCACGCCAATCCACTTTTCTAAAAGATAAATCTATTCTGCTTATGAATTTATGACAGTGCGGGCGATTCAGAAATCTTGCTGAACGGAGCGGTTTCGAGACCAAAGGCTCGAAGACCGAGATAAGGCACCGCGCAGCGGCAAGATTTCCAGCCTGTCGCAGAGATTCCTGAAACATAGCCAGCGAGCGGAGCGCGCAGTTTAAAAAAACGCAGGATTCCAAAGGGTTTCGTTTAAAACCCTTTGGGCCCGTGCGGGCGGCGAGCCCGCGACCTTGAACTTAAGGCCAGTTTTGGGGGTAACGAAAGGTGTTGTCGGTGTGGGCCAACGCCCACGACCTTGAATTTGATTTTGAATTTAAAAGGCGCTAAACGTCATCCACCGGTCCCTCAATGAAGGGCGCATTTGCTGCGCCCCGGATTAACCCGCTATTCAGGTGTCGACGCTTTCTTATATGCAGGTCGCAATGGCCTTTCAACAAATTCCATTGTGATTGCATTAAAGTAACGACTAGGCCAAATCGTGGAGGGAGGAACTCCAATTGCCTGACCGATCAACAATTCGCCTTTTGGCCACGGGCGGGACAAGGCATTAGACAAAGTGGATGAACCCAGACCTGCCGCACGTGATACCGCGGCCAGAGTGGTCCCTTTTTTGCGCAGTGCCGCAATGATGTCGGCAGGGTGCCAGTCCTGAAAAGGAAAAGATATATTGGGTGGATAGTTTGTGGTCATTTCGCAGTTTCCGTTGCAAAGCGATAAATGGCTATCACGGGAGGTGCAAATCTCTTGGAGATAGCTCAGACGGAGTTTGCACTACCGGTCACAACGGATGCCGGCCAGTCCGAAGACTGCCCCCTCTGAGCCACCATTGAGGCGTGCATATTACACGAAAGAGTAATAAGCAACAGGTGTGCAAAGGCCTCGATATATAACGTAAAGCATATATATCGACGTTGTGATATCCGGGGTGCAAATCCCGGCTACGGATTTTGCCGTAGCAATTCAACTATAGCGTAAATGACTAATGTAAACCAACCGCATAAGAGCCATCAGGAAGATTGATTTACATAGGGTTTTTATGCGTTCGGCTAAAACCAAAAAAAGCCTCCCCGGGCGGAGAGGCTGAAACCCTTGCAATCAGCGGGTCGGGTGGTTCACTTCTACCGGACGCAAATCAAACAGCAACACTTCTGCCTGATCCCCGTCGGTAAAGGTCAGTTTATCTTCCTGACGAACCCGCGCACCGTCGCCGGTTCTGAACTCAATGCCGTTCACTTTGATGCTGCCGCGTGCCACGTGAATATAGGCATAACGGTTCGGGTCAAGGTCTATCGTCGCCTGTTCTGCACCGTCAAAGAAACCGGCGTAAATCTTCATGTCCTGACGAACGGTCAGTGACCCCGCATCACCTTTTGGCGAGACAATCAGGCGGAACTGACCGCGTTTATCCGCTTGGGGGACAGACACCTGCTGGTATCCCGGTTCGGTGCCGTTTTCCGCTGGCACAATCCAGATTTGCAGGAAATGCACGCCTTCATCGCCGGAGTTGTTGAACTCACTGTGTGTCACGCCGGAGCCTGCGCTCATCAGCTGCACATCGCCGGGGACGATCACTGAGCCGGTGCCCATCGAATCTTTATGCGCCAGTGCGCCTTCCAGTACATAAGAAATGATTTCCATGTTGCTGTGCGGATGTGCGCCAAAGCCGCGGCCCGCTGCAACCTGATCATCGTTGATGACCAGCAGGTCTGAGAAACCGACCTGTTTTGGATCCCAGTAACTGGCGAAAGAGAAAGTGTGACGGGAATGCAGCCAGCCGTGGTCACCTAAGCCGCGTTGTTCAGAGAGACGTTGTTCGATCATGGTGTACTCCTCAGTGTGTCAGGGAGGAAGTGCGTTTGCGCTTCCGATGAACAGAGAATACACGTAAACTAATTTGCTCAACAATGCGGTAGGTTGACTATCACTGTCACTTTTTAGTTGACAATAAAGCGGTGTGCAAAAGAGAGAGAAAATGATGCAGATTGAAGATCTTCGTATTTTTGTCGCGGTCATAAAAGCCGGAAGTTTCACCGCTGCTGCTGAACAGCTGTTGTTGTCGAAACAGTACGTCAGCCGCCGTATGGCCGCCCTGGAAGCGGGGCTGAACGCCCGTCTGCTCAACCGCAATACCCGTAAACTCTCGGTCACCGAATCCGGCCAGCTGTTTGCCGGACACGCGCAGCGCATCCTCGACGATATTGAAGAAGCGGAGCGGGCGGTGTCGCAAAAACGCCAGGTATTGCAGGGCTCGTATCGCCTGAGTATTCCGATGTCTTTTGGGATCAGCCATCTTTCTCCGCTGATTGCTGAATTTCTCGGGCAGCATCCGGCGATTCAGTTTCAGGTGGAGCTGGTGGACCGGTATGTCGATCTGGTCGGTGAAGGGTTCGATATCGCACTGCGCATCGGCAATCTGGCGGATTCTTCGCTGGTGGCGCGCCGCCTCGGTGAACTGAAACGGGTGATTTGTTGCAGCCCGCAGTATCTGGAACGCATGGGCACACCGCATACGCCGGAAGATCTGCTGCAACATCAGTGCCTGCGTTATGGCCGTGAAGGGCAGACCGGCTGGGAGCTGGATCATAACGGTAAGCGCCGGTTATTCGAGGTGCGCGGACCGATTGTCAGCAATAACGGCGAAGTGCTGCGCGACGCGGCGGTGGCCGGACTCGGACTGGTGCTGTTACCTGAATTTATCGTCGGACCGGCGTTGCAGTACGGCGCACTGGTGCGGGTGCTGGACGATTTTCACCCCGGCGCGCTGAGCCTGCATGCGATTTATCCGCAGCACCGCCAGCGCAGTGAAGTCACCCGCGTGTTTCTGGATTTTTTACAGGAACGCCTTAAAGCGCAGCGTGTCTCCGCTCAATGAAAAAAGGGGGACCGGAAGTTACGCTGTCTCACACTTTTTTCGCCATCACACAAAAATCCAGTATTTCGTAGGTTTTGCATCGTTTATTCCTATAAAAACTGCCGTACTTTTATGTTACGCAAACGTTAACTGAAAGGGCGAGAAATGAACAATTCATCTGAACAGTACCTTGACGCACTGGGCGCCACACAACCGCTGACACCGGCACAGGCCGATGAGCTGGTGACCCGCGGTTACATTGTTATTCATAATGTTATCGACAAAGACTGGCTGGAAGATATGCGGAGTGCCTTTGATTCACTGGTGGAAAAAGAGGGTGACAATCTGGCTGTTGAACACCATCAGGAAGCGACGGCAACGCGCATCGCCAACATGATTAACAAAGGCACAGTGTGGGAAAAAGTGTGGTCGCATCCGGTTATTCTGTCCGTCTGTCATCATATTTTCCGGAGCCCGTTCAAGGTGTCCAGCCTGAACGGTCGCGAAGCGCTGCATCACGGCGGACATCAGCCGCTGCATGCGGACTGGAAAAAGCCGCGCCCGGATTTTCCGAAGGTGCATCTGGTCAATGCCATCGTGGCGATTGACGATTTAAGCGCAGCCAATGGCGCGCCGCGCATTATTCCGGGCACTCACCATCGGCCGGAATTGCCCGAAGATGTACTGGCCGATGTAGGGCTGCCGCACCCGGATGAAGTGGTGTTTGAAGCACCGGCGGGCAGCGTGATGATCTACAACGCACATGCCTGGCACGGCGGGACAAATAATCAGATCGGCACACGTCGCCGTGTCTTGCACAGCCTGTATATCGACCGTGAAGATGCGCAGCAGCAGGATCAGCGCAAATGGCTGAAGCCAGAAACGGCCAGCCGTCTGACGCAGGCGCAGAAATGGCTGCTTGATGTTCTGTAAGCCAGTTCTCGTCTCAGGAAGCCTGGTCTGCGGATCAGGCTTTTTTTTGTTATTCTGAAAAGAAATGACTGAGACAACGCCATGCTGCCAGACGTGATAGAAACCCTCTTCCGGTCGGTATCCGGCAGTGATGCGTTCGCCATCCGGTTCCCTGATAATTCTCAGCCGCCGCCCGAACTGGCGTTGGTGGTCAGCTTCCCGCGTATTGAATTTGTGATTGAAGGCGAAGTGCGTGACCGCAGTGTGCTGGCCGACAAAGGTCTGTTACGCGAAGGCGACGCCATTTATATTCCCGGCGGAAAATGGAACCTGACGGTCTGGCAGCGGCCAGCCATCTTACTCAGTATTCTGTTCAGCAAAGAAAAGCTCGGGTTCAGTTTGCAGTTCTGGGACGGGGAAAAGTTTACCGGTACGGATAAGCAGAGCGTTCCGCGCCTCGGGCCGCGCGTCGGGTCGTTTCTGTTGCAGGCGATGAATGAAATTGTTGATAATCCTGACGATCAGCAAACCGCCCGCTGTGTGGTAGCGGGGCTGCTGAGCCATTGTCAGGAACAGCTGGCTAACCGTGCGCAGATCCTCACCCGCAGCGGCGCGCTGTTTGAAGTGATCAAAAAATACATCGAAGAGAATGCCTCGCTGCCCCTGACGCGGGAAAACGTCGCGAAGCGTTTTCATATCACGCCCAATTATCTTTCCCATCTGTTTCGTAAATCCGGCGATATCGGTTTCAGCGAATATCTCAACCATGTCCGGCTGGAAAGGGCGAAGCTGTTGCTGAAAGGCTACGAGCTGAAAATCAAAGAAGTGGCGACCAGCTGCGGTTTTGTTGACAGCAACTATTTTTGCCGCGTTTTTCGAAAAAGCACCGCCCGTTCGCCCTCACAATACCGCAGCCAGTGGCTGAGTCAGTTGCCGGAACGTAAATCCTGAACAAGCAGGTTGGCAGGATCAGGCAAGAAATAAAGAGAACTGTGGCTTGTTGCTGCGGGCTTTAAATCTATAGTGAAGGGGTCATTAACGACTCAGGAGCTGACTGATGAAAACTGTTGGATTTGCGGCCTACGATCCTAAAAAACCGCTTGCCCCGTACGCCTTTGAGCGTCGCGGCCTGCGTGATAACGATGTGGCAATGGAAATTCTGTACTGCGGTGTCTGCCATTCAGATTTGCACACGGCGAGAAATGACTGGGGCTGGAGCTATTATCCCATTGTTCCCGGTCATGAAATTGTCGGACGCGTGACGCAGATTGGCAGTCAGGTCAGCCGTTACAAGGTGGGCGATCATGTCGCGGTCGGTTGCATGGTGGACAGCTGTCAGGAATGCGATCAGTGTAAAAAAGGTGAAGAACAGCTGTGTCGTGAAGGGAATACCGGGACTTACGCCGGTTATGACCGTTTCACGAAAGAGCCGACGCAGGGCGGATATTCCAAGCATTTAGTGGTGCGCGAAGAATTCTGTCTGCGTATGCCTGAAGGGTTAGATCTCTCCAAAGCTGCGCCGTTGCTGTGCGCCGGGATCACCACCTGGTCGCCGCTCAAAACCTGGAACGTCAAACCGGGCAGCCGTGTGGGCGTGATTGGTCTGGGCGGTCTGGGCCATATGGCGGTGAAACTGGCGGTCGGACTGGGCGCAGATGTCACCGTGGTCAGCCGTTCGAATGCCAAAGAAGCCGATGCGCTGGCGCTGGGCGCGAACCGTTTGCTGGTCAGCGCAGACAGCGATGCGATGGCGCAGGCACACGATCATTTCGATTTAATCATTGATACCGTGCCGGTAAAACATGACATCACGCCGTACCTGCCGTTGCTGGATGTCGACGGTACCCTGGTGCTGGTCGGACAGGTCGGGCCGATGGATGAATTCAACACCGTTCCGTTGCTGCTGGGCCGCCGCCGCGTGGCCGGTTCGCCAATAGGCGGGATCCGCGAAACTCAGGAAATGCTCGATTTCTGCGCTGAGAAAAATATTCTGCCGGATTGTGAAATGATCCGTATGGATGAAATCAACGAAGCGTTCGGGCGCATGGAAAGAGCGGACGTGCGTTATCGTTTCGTGATTGATATGGCATCTCTGGATGTCCCTGCGGCAGTTTGATCTGCAACAGAAACCACAATGGCTCCTTATTAAGGAGCCATTTTTTTAGACAGAAACCGCCAGCGGCCCGCGTCTTTTCAGCGGCACGGTGATGAAAATCAGGCACAGTACCACCAGCCCGATGCCCGTCCAGCCTAGCGCGGGCAGTCTTTCGCCGACAATCAGCACCGCTAACACCGCCGCCACGGCCGGTTCCAGCAGCGTGATCGTGGTCGCCATGCTGGCCGGGATCCGCGCCAGCGCATAGCCGAAACAGACGTAGCCCACGAACATCGGGATAAGCGCCATATAGGCGCCGACCGCCGCATTATTCAACGACGCCAGCAGCGGGGCGCCGGTGATAAACAGTACCGGCATCAGCAAGATACCGCCGAGCCCGAAAGTGGCGCCCATCGCCGCGCGTGAGCTGATACCGCGCTGCATTAAATGACGTGCCGCCCACGAATAGAGAGCGTAAGTCAGACCGGCAATCAGCCCCAGCCCGATACCGGCAATCACGCCCGACCCCTGACCGGTTGCCGCATGACCGGCGCTTTCAGCCACGCACAGCAAAATCATTCCGGCCACACCAATCGCCGCGCCGGTCATCCAGCGGCGCGACAGGCGTTGACCGTCGAGCGAAAACTCAATCAGCGCCGATAAGAGCGGGGCGGAACCAATGGAAATCACCGTGCCCACCGTCACACCGGCCAGATGCATGGAGGCGTAAAACGCCAGCGGATAGATACCCACCGCCAGCGCGCCGGTCAGTAACATGCGCCAGTGCTGAAGAAACCGGTGGCGGCTGGCAATAATGCCTTTGGCGGAAATCAGCGCCTGCAATAATCCGCCCAGCCCCATCGCCACCGCGCCTATCGCCAGCGGACTAACGTCTGGCGCAAAGGTCGCGGCAGTGCCGGTCGAACCCCATAAAACAGAAGCGAACAGAACGGCGAGGATCCCCAGCATGCGTTCCCTGCGGGCAATCATCATGGTATCTCCATCATTTGTGCCGCCATGTCCATTGCCTGACGAACGCACCTGCCGTTGCCTTCCAGTCCGGCACGCGAAATCGCGCCTTCCAGCAAAAACGAGAAATGACGTGCCATCAGTTGCGCTCTGGCGACATCCGCAGGGAAAAGCTCGCAAAGATGCGCGGTCACAATCGCTTCCACCTGTTCTTTGTGCCCGCGAACCGCAATGCGTCCGGGCGCAACGGCAGGCAGTTCAGCGGCGGCATTGAGTAATCCGCAGCCACGGAATCCGCGTTCGTAGGAAAATTCGGCGTGGTCGTCGTAGGCCTGAAAAACGGCCAGCACTTTCTCTTTTGGCGTGACAGCGCCTTCCAGCCTGCGGGCGTAAAGTTGCAGCCATTCGTCGTGGCGTATTTCAATGTATGTCGCCACCAGTTCGGCCTTGGATTCAAAATTGTTGTAGAGGCTTTTTTTCGCCACACCGGCGCGTTTGATAATGGCGTCGATGCCGGTGGCGGCGATGCCGTCGTTATAAAACAGCACCCGTGCCGCGCCCAGAAGGCGGTCGCGGGCGCTTTGTGGTGAAGAGTCTGATGTGGACATGGGCGGTCTCGGCGCAATGAATTTGCAGTAGGTATACCAGTCTACCTATTACTTGTAAAGGCGGAGGGCGATAAGAAAAAGTGACGATTTTACCCGTGCCTTTATTGTGGGAAAGGGACATAATCCGGCAAAAGCCGTGAAGAGACAGCAGGTTGGACTCATCCGGCGCGCAGCATTGTCGTTAACTTATGGAGAAAAAGATGATTCATGAATGGCTGAACGCCTTACACCTTATTGCAGGCGTGTTGTGGATTGGCGGGTTGCTGTCGCTGGCTCTGGTCAGCGTGGTGTTTCGCAGTGCGGGCGCAGGCGCAAACGACGGCCTGCGGACGCTGGCCGTCACCGTGCAAAAATGGAACCGCTGCATCACCAGTCCTGCGATGATCCTGCTGTGGGTGGCGGGGATCTGGATGATTGTCAGTCACGGCCAGTTCCCGCACGCGTGGCTGCTGATCAAAATAGTGGTGGTGCTGGTGCTTTCCGCGCTGCACGGTCTGCTTTCCGGCAATTTACGCCGTCTTGCGAATGGTCAGCCCGCGAAAGATTTTGCTCTGGTGCGCAAAGCCGGAACGGTGATTGTTATTGGTGTGATCGTCATTGGCATTATGGCCATCATCCGGCCTTTTTAAGCATCTGATTTTAAAAACAGTCAGACAGATGTCAGATTGGTAAATCCACGTGAGAGCGTGGATTTTTTATGTAGCAAGGTACTGATTTTCCAAAGTGATTAATAGTCAGGTATGTTTTGTTACAATCTTGAATCTGGTGCAAGAATTTGCAGCGTATAAAATGGTGCTTTGATAAACGCTGAGCTGTTGATTTAACAATGAAATGGTTAACAAAAAATGCGCTTTTGTTTTCAGTCAAAACCTGTATTGCGGCATTTTTAGCCTTATATATAGCCCTCGAACTCAATCTCGACAAACCGGCCTGGTCAATGGTGTCGGTGTACGTCATTTCACAGCTTTATTCGGCTTCCACGCTTTCCAAAGCCACGTACCGTTTTCTCGGTACCGTGCTCGGGGGCATGTTTATCTTTCTGGTATATCCGTTCACCGTCACCGATCCGGTGCTTTTCAGCCTCAGCGTGTCGCTGTGGGTGGCGTTTTGTTTGTATCTTTCGCTGCATGACCGCACGCCGAAAGGCTACGTTTTTATGCTGGCGGGCTACAGCGCGGCGATCATGGGATTTGCCGACGTCGATACCCCGATGTCGATCACCTATACGGTGATATCGCGTGTCGAAGAAATTACCGTGGCGATTGTGTGCAGCACGCTGATCCACATGCTGGTGTTTCCGGTGCGGATGCGTAATTTGCTGGAGAACAGCGTCAACAACTGGTACGAAAGCGCCAAAAAGCTGTGCAATGAATTGCTCACCGTCACTGCCAAAGATCCGCTGCCGGAGCGCGAGCATATTCTGGTGCAGATGGCGAATTACCCGCTGAATGTGGAAACGCTGATCACCCACTGCGTGTTTGAAGGGGATTCCGCGCGCAGACTGATCCGCCTGGTGATGGCGCAGTATCAGCACCTTTCGTATTTGATCCCCACGCTGACGGCCATTGAAAAGCGCCTGAACCTGCTGGCCGAACAGCAAATTCCGTTTCCTGATTTTGTCTCTGAGACCTTCAGCCAGTTCCTGCTGTGGCTGAACAGTGCAGAACTCAGCGGCAACGCGAAAGGCATTCAGGCAGAAATCCGTGCCTCGCAGGCCCGCATCAAAAATCTTTATGAAAGCGACGAAATGACGCCGGAAGAAGGGCTGCTGTTCACCGGTCTGCTCGAACGTTTGCAAAACTTCGTCCACATCACTGAATCTTATTACGGCGTAACCGAACGGGTGACGCAGTTCAGTAAAGAGAAAAAGCGCGGCAAAATAAAGCTGGGGCTCAGAAAGCATATCGATGAAGGGATGATCCTGCTTTCAGCGTTTTGTGCCTTTACCGCGACGATGATCGGTTGTTTGTTCTGGATAGGCACGGGCTGGCGCGACGGCGCATCTGCACCGATGATGGCGGCGGTTATCTGCTCGTTCTTTGCGTCCCTCGACAGCCCGATTGCCTCAATGAAAGTCTTCCTCAAAGGGGTGCTGATCGCCATTATCATCAGCGTGATTTATGCCGTAATCTTTATCCCGATGGCGAACACCTTTGAGGCATTGATTATCTGTCTGGCGCCCGGCCTGCTGGCGCTTGGGCTGGTAATTGCTAGTCCTTCCACCAATTTCATCGGCCTGATAATTGCCACGCAGATACCCGGTTTTATCGGTATGGGGCATGATTTCAAACCCGATGTGCTGGTCATTGTGAACGCGGCGATTTCGACAATTGTCGGAATTATGATTGCGTTGCTGACCACCGCGCTTATCCGTAACAAACGGCCTTCGTGGACTGCCAAACGTGCGCTGCGTAAAGGCATTAAAGAGCTTTTGCAGTTCACCAGCGAAATTAAAATCAATGCTTCATCGCTGCGCGGACGTCAGCAATATGTCGCCAGTATGCTCGATAAAGTGAACATTATTTTACCGCGTAACAAAGCCGATCCGTCACCCAAAGTGGCGCTGGGCGGGAATCTGATCACCGAAATCTGGCTTGGGGTGAATTGCTATGATTTCTACGCCCGTCATCAGGACGTACTGAAAAATCATAACGTTGAGACCGAAGTGCTGATGTATGAGATTAATAATTACATCAAGAAGCGGCTGAGAAATATCTACATCGGTCCGCCGGATTCGCTGCTCAATGAGCTGAATCAGGCGCTGGTGCGGCTGGAAACGTTATGCCGCGCGGACATCGAACTGTTCACGCCGCTTTTCCACCTGTTCAACATCCGTATGGCGTTGTATCCGACTGCGCGCTGGCCGGAGCTGGCCTAACCGGTAACGAATAAAGCCCGCGCCGCTGTTCATTAACCTGAATCAGCGGCGCGGGCTTTTTTATGCCTCGTTCTGTACCAACGCAATCAGCGTGCAGGGTACCGGCGGGGTATTACCGTCCTTGAGCACTACCAGCGTATCGTTTTCGCGCACGGCAAAAAGGGGCAGCACGCCGCTATTTTTCTCCAGATAATCTATCCAGCCAAAACTTTCACTGAGGTGCGTGGCCTTAATCACCGCGCCTTTGGCCAGTAAAGAGCTGAGTTTTGAATAGGTCGCATCGCTGCTGAACAGAACTTCATGACGCTGAAAACGGCTGTTTTCCTGTGAGCGGGCACCTTTAAGTGCCGGACCGGAGCGCACGGCATACACTTTTTCGCGCCCGAAAATATGGCCAAAATGATAGACCGCCAGCGCGTTCTGATGGCGATTCGGCGAAAGCGCCAGCACCTGCGATACGCCGCTCAGATCGAGAAAATTCTCCGCATGTTCCGACCACGCATTGCCGTAATAAGCCGGAATACCGTCCATCCGCGCCTGCCGGTAATATTCCCAACTGCTGTCGGTGAGGCGCACCGGAATATCCTGCTTCATCAGCACTTTAGCCACCATCCGCGCCACACTGTTTGCGCCGATTATTAGTACGCCACGCGGCGTTTTCTGCTGTACCCGCAGCGCACGGGCAATCCCGCGGCTGGTCAGGCTTTGCAGCACCACCGTGCCGATAATAATCGCAAAAACCACCGTCACCAGTTTGTCGGCCTGCGGATAATTCATGCGCTGTAGCGTCAGGGCGAACAGTGAACTGACTGCCGCCGCCACAATGCCGCGCGGTGAAATCCAGCACAACAGCAGACGGTCGCGCCAGTGCAGGGAAGAGCGCCACGTCGAGACCGCAATACACAGCGGTCGGGCGATAAACTGCACCACTAACAGCAGGCCAATCAGCGGCCAGCCCATTTCAATCAGCGCATGAATATCCAGTCGTGCCGCCAGAATAATGAATAACGCTGAAATCAGGATGGCCGAAAGTTCTTCCTTAAAGGCCAGAATGTCAGTGGTATCGACATCGCGCATGTTCGCCAGCCAGATGCCCATCACGGTGACGGTCAGCATGCCGGATTCATCCGCCAGCGCGTTGGAAAGCCCGAAAGCGGTCAGCATCACCGCCAGTACGCCGAGGTTTTGCAGATAAGCGGGGATCCACACACGGCGCAGTGCGACACCCAGTACGTAACCAAATACTGAGCCGAGGACCAGCCCTGCGGCGGCGGTTTCCCCGAGAGTCCAGAAAAGATGTGTCAGCGATTCGGCGTGTTCACGCAGGGTAATAAATTCAAACACCAGCAGGGTGAAAATCGCACCCACCGGGTCGATCACAATCCCTTCCCAGCGCAGCACCTGGTTAATCGCCGCATTCGGGCGCACCACGCGCATTAACGGCGCAATCACTGTCGGGCCGGTCACGACCGTCACCGCACCGACCAGCGCCGCCAGTTCAGGTTCAAACCCCAACAGCCACCAGCAGGCGAGGCTGATGACAGCGAATGTCACCAGCATCCCGATGGTCACCAGATTTCGCACCACACCGCCGAGCCCGCGCACTTCATCCACGCGCAGCGTCAGAGCGCCTTCAAACAAAATGATGGCGACAGAAATGGATACCAGTGGAAACAGCAGATCCCCAAACAGAGCGTCGGGCTGAATGACGTGTGTCACCGGCCCGAGTACGACGCCCAGCAACAGTAAAGGCAATATGGCCGGGATTTTTAACAACCAGGCCAGCCACTGCGCCAGCAAGGATCCCAGTCCTATGATGACCAGCATCAGCGGGGCGGATAGCAGCATAATTTTTCCCTTTATTCATTTTAAATATGGCGTTCAGGCGCAATGAACGCGAAGTCACTATTTCATCAGTAAAAAGTTGCGTTTTTGTAAGTGTAGCTTACCTTTATGTTAGGAATTCGTAAGTGAAATTTCAGAATATTTAAAATTAAGTTTGAGGTAAGGAAATATTACCTCGCTCCCTTTTGCTCTCTCTTGTTCAACTTGTTTACGTTGCGCCTGACCACAACGGTCGCCTTATAAAATTCTCTTGATGGAACTGACTCATGAATAAGATCTATCGTCTGGTGTGGAGTGAAATCAGGTCTGCGTGGGTTGCCGCGCCTGAAACAACCAAAGGGCATCGCAAAGGAGCAGGACGCACAAAATTAGCGGCGACTCTGGCACTGGCCCTGACGGCAGCGCCCGCTCTGGCGGATGATGTGAACTGGGCAGATGTTTATCCGACCTATAATTTCCCGCCACTGACTAATTATGATGTTTTGCGGGAAACGGGTTTTGCTTTCACCATTGATGGCGATACCGCCACTGCCACGCATTATGCCGCCGGAACGACGCTCAATATTCTGGGACCGATCCCGACGATTGCCGCAGGAACCAATGGCAGCGCCACGCAGTTGCTGGTGCGCAACGGGCTGATTGACAGCACCGGTGCCGATGCGGATCCGGGTCGCATCACCGTTATACAGGCGACGGATTCTAATAATCTGGTCACGCCGATAACCTCCGCCAATATCGATACCTTCAGCTATTCGACCAGTCAGGCGGTTCCGCAGCAAGATCAGGAGCTGAACGTTGTCGTGCCGGGGCTGGATGGCAGTTATGCCGTCATAAAAGTGTATGATTCCACAACGTTTTCCGCGCCCGGCACTTCACTGGTCGGTGATTTGCCGCTGAACGTGTACGACCCGAATTCGTTCCATATTTACAATAATTTCGGTATCGCCAGCGTGGCTTCCACCGGTGGCACCGCCAATATTAATATCGGCGCAGACACCAGCGGCACCACGCCGATAGCCGCTGCGGCGAACACCCTCGAACTGCTGGCGAAAAACTCCACGCTGGCTAAGGCGGATGGCAGTGCCGGTGCTGCCAGCGCCGTGAACTGGCAGTCTGATAACTACGTACATTTCGCACCGGCAGCGGTGATTTCCGGTGACCTGCAAAATGAAACAGCGGTCAGCTCGCAATATAACGATTCGATTACTTTACCGAACTATGTGCTGGTAGCCGGAAGGGTTATACAGGCAGGTTCCAGAACTTTCACCATTAACTCGGCGGCAGATATTGCTGCCGTGAACGATTTCCTGCTGGGGACCAGCCGGGAAAACAGTCAGGTTCAGCTTTGGCTGACCGGCGGAGTGACGCTACCGCCACAAAACGGCGGAGCGGTGATTGATTCGCCGGTCATCGCGCAAAATACCTATAACGCCATCATTCAAAGTTTACTCAGTGCCGAGCAGCAGAACCGTGTGGATCTGACCTATCACGTGTGGTCTGACATGCTTGCCCACACCAATAACGCCACGCTGGGAACCGGCAGCCTGAACGTGATTTATGCCACCGGTGCGGATGCCACCGGCACGGTCACCAGCACCGGCAGTCTGGCGGTGGATGGCGCAACGGCGGTAATGCGTGGCGACAACGGCGCGATACTGACCAACGACGGTAACATCAATATCTGGCGCAGCAACGGCTCAAGCCCGGCGGGCGTCGGGATGATGGCGACCGACGCCACCGCGATTAACAACGGCACGTTAAACGCCGGACTGTTCCTCGAAAAAGACGGCACCAACCAGAATGTCAGTAATCAGGGCAGCATCGCCATGCAGGGGCTGGGCGCGAGTCAACTGTCTAACACCGGTTATATCAACGTTGCGCTGACCGATGGCACCACCGATGGCGCAACCGGTATGCAGGCGCAAGGCACCACCACCGCCACCAACAGCGGCAGCATTGCGGTGACAGGTAATACACATAACACTGACGGGCGCGCGAGCGGCTACGGTGCAGATATCTCCGGCGCGGCGACGTTTACTAACACCACTTCCGGCAATATTTATGTCGGGACGGATCCGGTGACCGCCAGCGCAGCGCCTTCCGCGACCACTATGGTCGGCGGTGCGGTGCAGTCCGCCGGTATCCGCACCAGCAGCACCGGCAATGTGACCAACGACGGCACCATCACGCTGGGTACACTGACGCGAAATGCGGTCGGCATGCTGGTTAATGGCGGCACAGGCGCGGTACTGAACACCGGCACTATTAACGTGCTCGGGCAAATTTTGGCAAACGGTTCGGCGGCTCAGAACTATGGCTTATCCGCTACCGATACCACCAACGTCACCAATACCGGCATTATCCGTGTGTTTGGTGAAAATAACGTGGCGATCAACCTGCTGGCCAGAACGGCAACCGCCACCGTGAATTCCTCCAGTGCAGGAACGATTACTGTCGGGGCGGCAGGCGATAATGGCGGCAGCGACAATAACCCGTATACCTACCGTAACTATGCCGTTTACGCCGAAGGGCTGAACGGCAATCAGGCGACGGCTGCGGTTGATTCGGCGATAAACCTGCTATCTGCCGGGGCGATTGGTGTGCATGCGCGCGGACAGGCGACCATCAACGTAGGCACTAATGCGCTCCTGAATTTCGCTAACACCAATCAGATTGGTTATTACGCCTATGGCGAGAATGCCAAAATCAATCTGGGCAGCGCCATCATCAAAGACAATGAACAGGCGGGGTCTATCCTGTTTGCTATCGACCACGGCGCGCAGTTTGACGGTGATTCCGGTAATGCCGGTCCGTATCAGCTAACAGTGACCGGTACCGGTTCAACCGGTGTATTTGCTAATGGTCTCGATACCGGCGCAGACGGTCAGCCGGGCGGTGGCGATGATTCGCTGACCACGCTCGATACCGGTCAGGCGACCATTCATGTCGGCGGCGAAAATGCGGTCGGGGTAAAAATAACGGGCGGCGCGACCGGCACCATCAATAACGGCGGCATTTTGCTGGAACATAACGACGCCACCGCCGTGGTGGTGGATGGTCGCAACTATGCCATTGACGGCACCAAAGGCGACGGTGCGGATGCGCTGGCAACGAACGTGCTTTCAAAAGTGGATATCGGCACTACCGCCAGCCAAAGCGGCATTAAAGCCTACGATATTTCGTGGCTGGGTAATGTGGATATCGAAAGTGATGGCACTGATCTTGCGGGTAATAACAATATCGGGGTTTACCTCCACGATGGCGGGATAGCCAAAAACAACGCGCCCATCAACGTAAGCGGTACTAACAATATCGGCGTGTACATTCAGGATAAAGGGACGCTGAACAATCTGCGTGATATTACGGTGACAGGTGCGGCTGGCAGTAATAATGTGGGGGTGAAAGTTCAGGGCGCAGGCGCGCAGGTCACGCAACTCGGTAACGTAACGGCCAATGGCGGTCTGGCGGCGGTACAACTGGTCAATGACGGCGCGTCACTGACGATCAGCGGCACGAACAACCATATTACGGCCAGTAACGGAGCAGACGGCATCCTGATGGACGTCGGTTCTTCCTCGCTGACGGCGAGTAATACGCTGATTGATATCAGCGGGACAGGCGCGGGCATCAACAACAAGGCCGACACCTCAAATATTAACCTGACCGGTGTGACCATCAACGCGGCTGACGGCCCGGCAATCCGTACTGCAGTGACCTTTGATGCAGAGGGTTCCGGCAACCAGCTGAACGTGTCCGGCAGCGGTGCAGGCTTTGCGTTTGAACAGGCCGACGGCAGCAATACGACCGGTAATCTGACTATCGGCACCGGTTACACCATTGATGTGACCGGCGCGAACGGCAACGGGATCCTGGCGAAAACCAACGGCAGCGTGACTTCCGGAGCCAACATCACCATGGGTACGACCGGCGGTGCGGCGATATCGGCGGTGGATGCGAGCGCCGTCACCAACAACGGCAACATCCAGACCAGCAGCAACACCAACACGTCGGTTCTCGCTACCAATGCGGGCGCGTTTACCAACAACGGCACGATCAATGCCACCGGTGCGCTCAATCCGCTGGCGCTGATACGCATCAACGGCACGGCGGCGAATCGCACCATTATCAACAGCGGAACGATTACGGATGCCAGCCCGAACTCTGTAGTCATTGATGCCAGCGGCACGGCAAATAACACCGTCACTAACCAGGGCACGCTCAGTGCCGCCAGCAATACCGCCACGGCGTTACTCAGTGGCAGTGGTAGTGACAACGTCACGCTTTCCGGCACCCAAGCGACCACCGGGCTGATCAACCTGGGCTCAGGCAATGATACCTTTACCTGGAACAGCGGCACGCTTGATGGTGCGGTGGATTTCACCGGCGCAGACGGTAACGATCGCGCTAATATCGGCGATGTCGATCTGACGACAACTTCTCATATTCTCAGCGAAGGCGGTAGCAACAGCACGCTGACGTTCACCAATACTCATGCGGGCGCGGGTTCAGCGCAGATTGGCTCGCTGGCGGCCGATGCGCTGCCGGTGACCAATATCGGTACCGGCTGGAGCACGCTGGCGGTGACCGGCACCGACGCGGACGTGCAGGTGGTAGACAATCTGCAACTTTCCGGTACGCCGCTGATTCAGGTCACCGGCGGCGGCACGCTGCGCGGCGGTGACAACGTCACGGATGCCACGCTTTCCAGCATCAACAATTATGACGTCAGTACCGACGGCGCAGACAGTCTGCTGGTGTTTAACGGCCTTTCCGCCACGCAAACCTATTCCGGGATTATCAGCGGCAGCGGCGGACTGGAACGCGCAGGAGGCGGCACCACCATTCTGACCGGTGAAAACACCTACACCGGGAATACGCTGATCGACAATGGCGGCACGCTGCAACTCGGCAACGGCGGTGCGCCGGGCGCATTGTCCGAGCTGACCAATATTACCGATAACGGCGTGCTGAACATCAATCAGTCCGATACCGTTAATCTGGGCGGTGTGATCAGCGGAACCGGTGCGTTCTACCAGACCGGCAGCGGCACCACGCGGTTAAGCGGTGCGAATACCTATCAGGGCGTGACGCAGGTGAACGGCGGCACCTTGCTGGTTAACGGCAATCAATCCGGTGCGACCGGTGCAACAACCGTCGCCAGCGGCACAACGTTAGGCGGGACCGGCACCATTGGCGGCGACGTGACTTTCGGGGCGGATACCACGCTTTCACCAGGTGACGGCGGCGCGGGTACGCTCAATATCAACGGCAGTCTGAATCTTTCACCGACCACCAATAATAAATTCGAGCTGGGGCAGTTCACCACCGCAGGCGGTGCGCTGAATGACTTCGTGAATGTTGCCCAAAACCTGACGCTGGACGGACAACTGAATGTTACGGTTTCCGACGGCGGCAGCTTCCTGCCGGGGCTGTATCGCCTTTATAGCTATGGCGGCACGCTGACGAATAACGGTCTGGAAGTCACGACACTGCCACCGGGCAGCGACAGTACGTATGGCGTGCAGACGTCAATCCCGACTCAAGTCAACCTGGTGTTGAGTTCACCGCAAACCAGCTCAACGCTGCAATTCTGGGACGGCGATCTGCTTGGCAGCAACCACGGCGACGGCACTTCAGGTAACGACGAGGTTGATGGCGGCAATGGCGTCTGGCAATCCCGTGCGGTGGGCGATACCAACAACTGGACCACCTCCACCGGTTTTGGCAACAACCCGTGGAGCCAGGCATCCTTCGCAGTATTCCAGGGCACAGCAGGCACGGTCACCGTCAGTAACTTCTACAATCCGGTCACTGCGGCGGGGATGCAGTTCGACAGCGACGGCTACGTCCTTAACGGCGACCCTCTGACGATGTTCCGTTCCACAAACCTCACACCGGTTTCGGCTTACCGGGATCAGGGCGAAACGGCGGCGGATGCGTACTTCATCATCCGTGTTGGCGCGGGCGGTGCCGGTGCCGGAGATACGGCTACCATCAACGCCAATCTCGTGACCGCCGGGCCGGGCAGTCAGGTTCTGAAACTGTTTAAATCTGATCCGGGCAGGCTGATCCTGACCGGTAATAACGGTTACGCCGGTGGGACTGAAATCTTCGGCGGTACGTTGAATGTTTCCTCCGACCAGAACCTCGGGATAGCGGGCACATCGATACTGATAAACAACAACTCGACGCTACAGATTGGCGATAACTTCACCACCGACCGTCTGATTTTCCTCAGTCGTCTTGGTGGTGGTCAGTTCGATTTGTACGGTCACACCTTCACGCCAACCGGCGTGATCGGCGGGCTGGGACAGCTGACGGTGCTGGATTCTGCCGCCACAGCTAACAGCTTGCTGGAACTGAATCAGGCGAATACGTATCAGGGGCCGACCACCGTTACCGGCACTAACGGCGCAACCACCGTCGCTGTCGATGCCAATACCACCGGCGTGTTCGGCACGGCAAACAGCCTGATCACCGTTAACCAGCAAGGCACCGTCAATTTCAATAACGATGCGAACGCCGAAACCCACAGCTTCGCGCTCGACAGCGGCATTCTCACTTTCAATGACACCGCGTCGGCAGCAGACAGCATTATCAATGCCACCAACGGGGCGGCAGTCCGGCTGAACGATAATGCGAATGGCGGCAACGGGCAGTTTACGCTGGCCTCCGGCACGCAAATGAACCTCAGCGGTCAGGCAGACGGCGGCAGTTCAACCATCGACAACAGCGGGCTGGTAACCTTTGCCGGTCAGGCAACGGCGGCGGGCAGCACTATCGCTAACAACGCGGGTGGCGTGGTGAATATCGCGGACGTCAGCGACAGTACCTCAGTCGGTTCGCTTTCCGGTGCGGGGAATGTGGTGCTGGGTGCGGCGCAACTGATTGAAGGGGCGCTGAATCTCAATGACAGCATCAGCGGCATTATCAGCGGCGTTAACGGCAGCCTTGCCAAAACCGGCACCGGTACTCTGACGCTGACCGGCGACAACAATTACACCGGTGCGACCGGTGTGCAGCAGGGTGTTCTGCTGGTCAATGGCAATCAGCAGGCCGCGACCGGCGCAGTCAGCGTGGCATCAGGTGCCACATTGGGCGGTAACGGCACGCTGGGCGGCAATGTCACCGTGGCAGATAACGGCCATCTGGCGGCGGGGGCTGATCTCAACAGTGTCGGCGTGCTGACCACGGGCGGGCTGACGCTGAATCAGGACTCGCAACTTGATTTCCAGTTCGGGCAGGCCTTTACCGCAGGCGGCAGTCTCAATGACCTGATAAACGTCAACGGTGACCTGAATCTGAACGGCAAACTGAATATCACCCAGACGCCGGGCGGGACGTTTGATGTCGGTATTTATCGCGTCATCAATTACACCGGTGCGCTGACCAACAATACGCTGGATATAGGTACGGCTCCGGCGGCGGCAGATGACATGTATGTACAGACGTCGTTGGCGAATCAGGTCAATCTGGTGAACCGCACCGGCGTTATCCTGCGGTTCTGGGACGGTGCGGACAGCGCCAACAAAAACGACAGTCAGATCAACGGCGGCGACGGAACCTGGCAGAACAGTTCCGGCAATGACAACTGGTCAACAGATGTCACCAATCCGGACGGGCGTTTCAACGCGCCGTTTAGCGATAACTCGTTCGCAGTCTTTGGCGGCGAGAAAGGCAATGTCACGGTGGATAACAGCCTTGGTGCAGTGACGATCAGCGGCGCACAGTTTGCCACCGACGGCTATGTGATTAACGATGGCGTGATCACTACCAGCACTGCGGACACGCAAATCCGCGTCGGCGACGGCACCGCGGAAGGCGCTAAGTATGTGGCGACTATCAATTCGCAAATCGCGGGCAGCGGCGGTATCGACAAAACCGATGCCGGTACCTTAGTCCTTAACGGCGCGAACACTTACAGCGGCGGCACGCAAATCAACGCCGGTACGTTACAGGTTTCTGCCGACAATAACCTTGGACAGTCCGGCACCGGACTGGGCTTTAACGGCGGTACACTGCGTTACGGCAACGCGTTTGATACCCGCCGCGCAGTGAACCTGCAAAGCGGAGGCGGCACGGTGGACACCAACGGCAATAATGTGGCGATGAACGGTGTTCTCAACGGCGACGGCGCGCTGACTAAAACCGGCAGCGGCACCTTATCGCTGAACAGCGACAACACTTATACCGGTGTGACCACCATCAGCGGGGGGAACCTTCAGTTAGGTAACGGTGGCGAACAGGGCAGTATCGTCGGCGATATTGTCGATAACGCCATTTTACAGATTAATCGTTCTAATCTGCTGACGTTGCCGGGCAGCATTTCTGGCACCGGTCAGGTCTGGCAGCAGGGATCCGGCACCACGGTGCTGGGCGGCAGCAATAGCTATTCCGGTATTACGCTGGTGCAAAGCGGCACCTTGCTGGCGAACGGCACCAACACTCTGAGCGCCAAATCGGATCATATTGTCAGCGCCGGTGCGTTGCTCGATACCGGCGGCACCAGCCAGACGGTCGGTTCTGTCATTAACCAGGGCACCATTAACCTGCGTGGCGGCGATGTGGGATCTACGCTCACCGTTAACGGCAATTATGTCGGCATGAACGGTGTGCTGAATATTGCCGCGCAGCAGCACAGTCCGGGTGTGGCTGACCGTCTGGTGATCAACGGCGGGTCGGCGACCGGCGTGACGCGTCTGGATATCGACGTCAGCCAGCTCGGGGAGCAGACCACCGGTGACGGTATTACCGTGGTTGAAGCGCTGAACGGCGCGACCACCACCGCGCAGACCACCAAAGACGCCTTCACGCTGGGTGCCGATCATCTCGATGCGGGCGCATTCCAGTACCGTCTGTTTGCCGCCAACGCACAGGGCGCGGGCGAAGACTGGTTCCTGCGGGCGAGTTATCGTCCTGAAGTGCCGGTGTTTGACGGTCTGGCAAGTATGGCCCGTCAGGCAGACCTCGCGGTGCTTGGCACACTTCATCAGCGCGTCGGTGATGAAAAACCGTATAACGCCAACACGCCGGAAGATCAGGAGGGACGTTTCTGGGCGCGTTATATCGCGCAGTCCACCCATCAGAGTCTTAACGATGCGACGTCTACCCAATCGGATTCGCGGATGAACGGTATGCAGGCTGGTGTCGATTTGTATCAGGATCAGAGCTGGCGGGCAGGGGTTTACACCACGGTGCTGGATATCGATACCAACTATCAGGGCGCGAATTCCGGCGGTTATGGTCCGGCGGGTTACACTTCGGATACTGCGTTCTATCTGGGCGGGTACGCCACCTGGACGGCGGACAACGGTTTCTACGTCGATAACGTGTTCCAGTACGGCAATCACAGCATTGATCTCACCATGCCGGGCAGTCACGATTCGCTGAGTCCCGACGGCAATACCTATATAGCATCGGTCGAAGTGGGTAAACCGTATCAGTTGGGCGACAGCAGCTGGGCGCTGGAACCGCAGGCGCAGCTTATCTGGCAGCACAGTGATTTCGACAGCGTGATTATTCCGGGCGATGCCAAAACCCGTGCCTCAGTCAGTGCGGACGATGCGGTAATTGGCCGTCTCGGCGTGCGTCTGACAACGCAATACGACACCGAACACGGCACAGTGAAGCCGTATGTGCGGGTTAACTTGTGGCAGGTATTGTCAGACGGCAGCGACACCACCACCTACGTGAATACCAGCAACAACGCCGGTGAAACGTCACTGACGTCCGATCAGCGTTACAGCAGTACGGAAGTGGCGCTCGGTGCAACGTGGGCGGCGACCAGTGAAGTGCAGGCGTATACCGAAGTGGGTAAAAGCTACCAGAACGGCGGCTCGAAAAGTCAAATTTCCAATGACGTGAGCGGCACGGTCGGGATAAAAATCCGCTTCTGATGGCAGGGCAAGGATGCCCTTTGATTTTATATTGCGTTGAGGGGACGAAAAAAAGCCCAACAAAAAGCCCGTATCAAAACGGGCTTTTTGTTTAATGCTTAAAGTTACTGCGCAGCGGCAGACTTATTTTTTCTTACTCATTTTTTCTTATAGACGTCAGCAGTGCCGTGGATTTTGTTATTGGTGTTGCCTGAGGTTAATACGAAGACGTCGCCGCCTTTCTTATCAGCCTGCTTGGAAAGATCTTCGATAGCGCCAGACTGAGACGTTTTATTCGAGGTGCTCACAGAGCCGAGTTTGGTGTACTGAGATTCCACTTTTTTAAACTCAGATTTTTTCATCATCTGAGCGGAAAAAGCACTAAAAGAGATCAGGCCGGTCAGAGCTACTGCCACTACTACGCTAATTTTTTTCATGTATGCCTCAAATGTCAGAATGCCCGTAAAGGGAAGAAACTTTGCTTGCCATAAGCGAATTTATAATTACCCTGTTGGCGACAAACCCTGCGGTAAAACAACGATTTATCACTCACGTTAAGTAATAGACAAGGAAGTGAATAATTTCAAGTCTGAAACAAAATATTTAGCGCAAAGTGCGCTTTTAAGCTTTTTATGCTGCCTGAGGAAAGTATGTTTTCACTCGATTCACTGGATGCACTCATCAGAGCGCACGGGTTACTGATCATGACGCCGCTGGCCATCCTGGAAGGGCCGGTAGTGACGGTGATTGCCGGTTATTTTGCGCGTCTCGGTTATTTAAGCTTAACGGGGATTTTTGCTGTGGTGATGGCCGTGGAAGTGTTCGGAGATTTGCTGTTTTACTCACTGGGGCGATGGGTTATCAGGCCGGACGGAACGCCGCCCGGCTGGCTGACGCGCCTCGGGCTGACGCAGGAACGGCTGGAAAAAGTGGTGCGCAGTTTTGACCAGAAAGGCGGGCGCATGTTGGTGCTGGGTAAACTGACGCATTCCGCAGGCGCACTGGTACTGACCGCTGCAGGTATGTCGCGCATGCCGCTGGCGCCGTTCCTGTTCTATAACATTGTGGCGGCCATTCCCAAAACCGGGGTTCTGCTGGGAGTGGGCTGGATGTCCGGCGATATCCTTTCACAGGTGAACGACTGGCTTGCCTATGCCTCCCTCGGGGTTTTCATCCTGCTGGCCGTGCTGGGAGTTATCTGGCTGAAGTCTAAGCAATGATCACGGTAAGGGCGCTGCCACGTTGCAATGAACCCGGGCGTTTAAAAAGGGCAGGCCACAAGGAAGTGGCCGGAATTGCAGAAATTTTCAACTGGTTACAAAAAACGCACTCTTTACTACAAAATGTCATTTCTCACGCAATCTGTTGCAATTCCTCATACTCCATTCCTTCCCTGTGATTCGGCTAACTGATATCAATTATCATTAATGATTTGATAATGCTTCTTGTTGCTGGAGTCACCTTTGTTAGCCACCTTTATTATTGGTCTGCGTGAGGGCCTGGAAGCCGCGCTGATCGTCGGCATTATTGCGGCCTTTTTACGTAAAAACGGCAAAAGTCTTTTTGCGATGTGGGTCGGCGTCGTGCTGGCGCTGGTGCTCTCAGTGATTGTCGGTATTGCGCTGGAGATGACAGAGCGTGCTTTGCCGCAGGCCAGTCAGGAAGGGATGGAGTCGGTGATAGGCGCGGTCGCGGTGTTCTTCGTGACCGGCATGATCATGTGGATGAACACCCACGCGCATAACATGAAAAAGGAGCTGGAAAGCGACGCCGCCGAAGCTATCAGCCAGTCCAGTGCCTGGGCGCTGGCCAGCATGGCGTTTCTGGCGGTGCTGAAAGAAGGCTTTGAAACCAGCGTATTCCTGCTGGCGACGTTCTCCGTGGCGCAGTCCGCGATGTGGGCTGCGGTCGGCGCAGTCATCGGCCTTGTGGTGGCGGTGATCATCGGCTGCGGTATTTATTTTGGCGGCATCCGCATTAATCTGTCGCGCTTTTTCCGCTTTACCGGTCTTTTCCTGATCCTCGTGGCAGGCGGACTCATCATCACTTCACTGCAAACCGCACACGAAGCCGGCTGGCTGAATATCGGCCAGCAGCGTATTGCCGATCTCTCCTGGCTGGTTCCGCCGGGCACCATCCGTTCAGCGCTGATCACCGGCGTGCTGGGTATTCCGCCTGATCCTAATCAGATCCAGACCGTGGCGTGGCTGCTGTATATCGGCATTGTTTCGGTGATGGTTTACTGGCCTGCGCACCGCCGTCCGGCACCCGTAAAAGCGGCGCGTCTGTCGCTGGCTTTCGCCGGTGTGATGGCACTCGCCGCGCTGGCGCTTTTCCTGTTTTATCCCCCGTTTACCCTGCAACTGCCGGGCAGCGCGCCGCTGGTGAGCAGCGCGGAGCAAACGCCTGCCGGTCAGGTGCAACTTCTCGTCACTGCCGGTAACGGCTATCAGCTCAGTGTGCAATCCGCCACGGGCAAGATAACGCAGATAGCGCTTGCGCCCGATGCCGCTATCCCCGGTGAACGCGCGGGTTTGCCAATACGCGAATGGAATATCAAAAAATCCGTGACCCCCTATGGTGCGCCGGACGAAGTGACGCTGGATCAGGTGGTGGCGCTTTACGGGAATCGTATTCCTATCGGCCTGAACCCGGCGATGCATCCGGGGCCGTATCAGGCGCAGTGGACGGTGCATTGCAACGTTCAGGCTTCTGCTGCCGGGGACGCTTTACTTGATGCCAGCGGACAGGCCGAAGAGGTCATTACACTTTCTGGCAGCGGCCTGCAATCGCCGCGCACGGTGACGGTACGCACGCCTGCTGACGATGTTTCTGCCTGCAACTGGCAACTGAGCAGCGCGTATCAGCAGCACGTTTCTGACGTTCTGCAACAGAGACAAACTTATCAGGACACTTATCGTTTCTGGGCTTACATGCTGCCTGCTTTGCTGGCGGCACTGGCCCTGATTTTTGCTGTATCTGCACTGCGGGTTTTACTGCAATTCCGTCACGAACGGTCATCTGTCAGCAGGGAATATGACCTGTCTTTCGGTTCTCAACCACACACCAATTTGCCAAAAAATAAAGGATAAGTAATTCATGCGTAAGAAGAATTTTAAGAAAAAAGAATCGCTGATGACTGCCGCGGGCCTGACAGCATTGCTGATGTTTTCGCTGGATGCGCCAGCCGCTGCCGCTCAGGCGCCGGTGACGAATGGCGTTTCACAGGTGAATATCACCATGACCGGCGACAAGGGCGGCACCTGTGTGGTGGATCATAATTCGGCAAAAGCCGGTCCGGTGACGTTTAACGTGGTCAATAAAACCGCGACGGCAATTACCGAGCTGGAACTGCTGAGCAACAACCGTATTCTGGGCGAAAAAGAGAACCTGGCTCCGGGGCTTCCTGCGGTCAAATTCACCCTGACGCTGGATGGGGGTAAATACCAGATTTTCTGTCCGGGCGCAGAACATGAGATGACAGACTTTACTGTGACCGGTAAAAGCGCCGCGCAACCGGCGGGCAGCACCGCAACTATTCTGGCGCAGGGCACCAAAGATTACGCCACCTACGTCAATGGCGTAGTGGACGCGATGGTCGTGGCGGTTAACCGCCTGAAAGCGGATATCGATGCCGGTGACCTGGCCACGGCCAAAGCCGATTACGCCAAAGCGCGTCCTTTCTACGAGCGTATCGAATCTGACGTTGATGGTTTTGTGCTGCCGGGCTTCAAGGCCACCGATAATTCCGGCAACCTCGATTACCTGATTGACATGCGTGCCTCGAATCTGGATCCGAAAGCGGGCTGGCATGGCTTCCACGCCATCGAGCGTGACCTGTTTGGTCAGGGTAAAATCACCCCTGAAACCAAACAGCTGGCGGCTGAATTGCAGAAAAACGTCGCACAGCTGGATACGCTGACCAAAGCCCTGACGTACAAACCGGAAGATCTGGCGAACGGTGCCGCAGACCTGCTGGAAGAAGTGCAGAACACCAAAATCAACGGCGAAGAAGAAGCGTTCAGCCACTTTGACCTGGTGGATTTCGCTGGTAACGTCGAAGGCGCACAACAGGCGTTCGCCTTCCTGCAACCGGGTCTGGAAAAAATCGATCCGGCGCTCACTAAGCAGGTCGCCGCGCAATTCGCTGCTGTCCATACGCTGCTGGAAACCTACCGTGATACCAGCGTTCCCGGCGGATACAAATATTACACCGCTGAACTCAAAGCCTCTGATGCTGCGAAGCTGAGCCGTTCTATTCAGGCGTTACAGGAACCTCTGTCTAAAATCGGTGAGAAAGTGGCGGCAAATAAGGGAGCCTGATAAATGAGTGAACAACGCGAACCGGCCAGGGAGGCCGGTAAGTTTTCCCGCCGTGATTTACTCAAGGGTGCGGTAGCCGGTGCCAGCGCACTGGCGATCCCGACGGTTGCTCATGCGCACGGTCAGGCGGTGGCGGCACATGACCCGGAAGACCGAATCGACCTGTCGCACCAGTATCCGTTCTACGGTAACGGCGGTCAGGTGGGCGTCACCACGCCGCCACAGCGGCATATCATGTACATGACCTTTGATCTGACCACCACCAGCCGTCAGGATTTACAGGTGTTGCTGGCGCGCTGGTCATCGGCAATTGCGCAGTTAATGAAAGGCGGAATTATCGGTCAGGTGGAACCGGCGCGCGACAGCGGCGTGGGTATGGATACAGGCGAGGCGATGGATCTCGGTCCGGCGTCACTGACCGTTACTGTCGGACTGGGGCCGCGCGTTTTCACTGACGCCTTCGGACTGGCAAAACAAAAACCGCAACTGATGCGCGAACTGATGCAACTGCCGAGTGACGATATGCAGCCGGAACTGACCGGCGGCGATCTCTCTTTGCAGGCTTGTGCTGACGATCCACAGGTGGCGTATCACGCCATCCGCGATTTAGCGCGTATCGCCAAAAGCACCGGCGCAGCAGCAACCCGGTGGACGGTGATGGGCTTTGGCCGCGCGTCTGCCGGTAAAGGGCAGTCCACGCCGCGTAACCTGTTCGGCTTTAAAGACGGTACACGCAACATCACCGAGAAAGCGGATTTTGACAAATATGTCTGGATCAAAGATGGCGGTCCGGCGTGGCAGCAGCAGGGCAGTTATCAGGTGGTGCGGAAAATCAAAATTCACATCGAAAGCTGGGATACTGACCGGGTCAGTGATCAGAACAATGTGTTCGGACGGCATAAGGTTTCCGGTGCGCCGCTGACCGGTACCAAAGAGTTTGATACTCCGCAGTTCACCCAAAAAGATGCCGATGGCAATCTGGTTATTCCGGCGACGGCGCATATCAGCCTGGCAGCGCACGAGAACAACGGCGGGGTTAAAATCCTGCGTCGTTCATATAACTACACCGACGGGCTGAATAACATGGCGCAACTTGACGCCGGACTGTTGTTTATCAGCTACCAAAAAGACCCGGCGCAGTTCGAAGCCTTGCAGACCAAACTCGGCGCATCCGACGCGCTTAACGAATACATCTCCCACATCGGTTCAGGGATCTTCTTCGTGCCACCGGCACCAAAAGAAGGGTCTTATCTCGGGGCGGAAATGTTTGAGGCCTAGCCTTGAAGATATTCGTTTATAGCGGCAAATGTCTGGTATGTGCTGTGAGTTCAACCGATGGATGCAACACATTGGTTAAAACGCTCTGCGGGTGATTCATAGTCTAGCGTTTTTCTTGGCCTCTCGTTGAGCTGCCTGGCAACACTGTTTAGTCTTAGCTGGCTGTGA
>NZ_JAFMOY010000109.1 GCF_019049625.1 Rahnella ecdela | reverse complement strand
GTATAGGTGCTATGATCGGCATAACTCAGTCCGGTTTGTGAGGGTTTGTGATGTTTGGCGATTGATCAGATCGCTCAAACCGGATTGAGTTCCCTTCAGTGATCTACTATTAAGCGCAGCTATTTAGGGTAAATATCATACTCAGGCGGCGTGATTACACGCGGAAATGCCCGACAGCCACGGCCAGACCGGTTGCCTGTTCCTGCAATGCCGACGCGGCGCCGGTGGACTGCTGAACCATGGCGGCGTTCTGCTGGACCATGCCGTCGAGCTGCGTGATCGCGCGGTTGATCTCATGGATACTTTGCATTTGCTCTTCAGAGGCGTGGGTGATCTCCAGCATCACATTGCTGACATTCGACACGTTGCTGACGATTTCACTCATGCTGTCACTGGCCAGCCGCACCTGCGCCGAGCCGGATGCCACGCTGCTTACGGTGGATTCGATCAGCACTTTGATCTCCTTCGCCGCCTGCGCACTGCGTTGTGCAAGACTGCGCACTTCGCTGGCGACGACCGCAAAACCGCGTCCCTGTTCACCGGCACGAGCGGCTTCGACCGCTGCATTCAGTGCCAGAATGTTGGTCTGGAACGCGATTCCGTCAATAACGCCAGTAATATCCCCGATTTTCGAGGAAGCTGTTTCGATGCTTTCCATCGTCGTGATGACCTTCGTCACCACTTCGTCACCACGCATTGCTGCTTCCGACGCTGTTCTCGCAGTGTTGGATGCCTGTTTGGCAGAACTTGCCGACTGAGAAACGGTTGCCGTGATTTGTTCCAGCGACGCCGCAGTCTGTTGCAGGCTGGCCGCAGCGGATTCGGTTCGTCCCGACAAATCATTATTGCCAGCGGCGATTTCATCGGCGGCAATTTTGACGGATTCGCTTGTGGTGCGGATTTCCGACATTACCTTACTGAGCTTATCGACGAAAGTGTTGAAGGCGTGCGCGATTTGCGTCACTTCATCGTGCCCGTCAGTCGGCAGGCGCTGTGTGAGGTCATCTTCACCGGAACTTATCGCGTTGAGCGTATCGCGCACCACAGACAGACGGTGGAAAGATTTGCTGATAATCAGCCCGATAATGGCGGCTGAAATCAGTACGATCACAATCAGCGTGATCACCGAAGAAGTCAGCAGGGATCGCATACCGGCTGTCGATTCTTTCTTATCCTGCGCCACCAGCGTATACCATTCCGTGCCTGCCACCGGCATGGCACGAACGCGTTTCACCGCGCCATTGAGCTCAATATCCAGCGGTGAATTCGCCGCAAACAGCGCCGGTAAATTGATGCCTTGTGCAAGCGCAGAGAAGGGTTTCAGCGCCAGACTGGCATCAGGATGCGCAATGATAATGCCGGATTTATCCACCAGCATGCCGAAACTGCCGGGCGTCGGGTGAATGGTGTTGACGTTATTCACCACGCTGTCCATTGATACATCACCGGCCACAATCGCTTTCAGGGTACCGGACTCTATAACCGGTACTGCGAAAGTGACCACCAACTTACCGGTTCCGGCATCAATATACGGCGGCGTGGCAACCGGATGTCCGGCCTCAGCTGCCTGCGTATACCACGGGCGACCGGTCGGGTCATAATCCGTGGGCACACCGGTCGGATCAGAGAACTTCGCGGTTTTGTTGGCATAACCGATATAGACGTTAGTAAATCCGCCTGCACTGGCCATCTGTTTGAGCACCGGGATCGGATCTTCCGACATGGCGACCTGTTGCAGTGAAACGATCATCCCTGTTTTAGAACTGACCCAGTCGCTTATCCCTTGCGTGTGGCTGGACGTCAGGGCGTTGAGCGTACTGTCTGTCGCCTGACGGTTGTATTTGTTTGCAACGGTGTAACTGAGGAACGTATTGATAACCAGCGAGCACGCTACGATGGCGATACAGGCTGTGATAATGCGCGAGCGGATAGTCTTTAACATGGGCGTTTCCCTGGAAGGAATCTTAAGCTTCAGGTATCGGCAGGAAGGTAAAAAACTTGAAGTGAGTCACAAAAAAGAGCGGTTTGTAGGGGTAGGGGCGGTTTTTGATATATTTCAGCTCGGAAAGCGGGCGTTTCTGAGCATCGCCCGCTATTAAATTACCGGTGCTTTGGGGCTGTCGTCAGGTTGCCGAGCCTGTCTGATCGTCCTCACCAATCTTCTTCTTATCCACATGCCCGAGCGATCTTTCCGGGAAGCAGATATCGCGCACGCGCTGTTTGAGCGGTGCGGCGTCCGGAAAACCGCCATCGCGTTTACGCTCCCAGATAATCTCGTAATCGACTTTAATCTCGTAGATCCCCCCGGTGCCGGGGACAAGGGTCACGGATGCAAGATCGGTGCTGAACGAATTCAGCAGTTCCTGCGCCATCCACGCGGCACGCAGCAGCCAGTTGCATTGAGAACAATAGGTGATGGTGATAGCTGGCAATTTTTCCATGGTTTGAACCCTTTTTAAGACGGTTTTAATGTAGTTTCAGAAAGCGTCATTATTGTTCACGACAGACGTCAGCCAGTAGCTGTCTCAGCCACTGATGTGCAGCAGAAAGATGCGAACGCTCATGCCACGCGGCAACTTTCGTAAAGCCGGGAATGTCGAGCGGAGGGGGCATGACTTCCAGCCCGGCGGCGTCGCGCACCAGGCGTTCCGGTACGACGGCAATCAGATCTGTGGTCTGCAATACCGGCGGCAGCACCAGAAAACTGTTCACCGACAGCACCACGTTGCGCTTTTTGCCCAGCGCCTGAAGCGCGGTATCCGTCACCCCGGCAAAATTTTCGCCGCTCAGTGACACCAGCGCGTGGTCGAACTGACAAAAAGTATCCAGCGAAATCGAGCCTTTATTCAGCGCCGGATGGCCTTTGCGCAGAGTACACACGTACCGTTCATCGTACAAATGGCGGATATGCAAATCAGGCGGCGTTGTCTCCGGCGTTAGCAGCGCGAGGTCAATTTCACCGCGCTCCAGCCGCCCCTGAATGGTCGTATCCTCAGCCCGCTGAACCGACAGATGAATGCCCGGTGCCAGCTTCTGCAACAGAGAAAAGAAGGGCACGATAATCACGCTGAGCGCGTAATCGGTGGCGGCAAGGGTAAAGGTCATCTCGCAGTCAGCGGGCACAAATTCTTCCGGCTGCAACAGCGCGTCTATTTGCGCCATCAATTGTTTCACCGGTTTAGCCAGCGCCAGCGCACGCTCGGTCGGCACGATGCCGTAGCGCGCACGTACAAATAAAGGATCATCAAAACTTTCCCGCAGGCGCGTCAGCATGCTGCTCACGGCGGGCTGCGTCAGGGAAAGACGTTCAGCGGCGCGGGTTACGCTGCGCTCATCAAGCAGCGCATCAAAAGTCTTTAGTAGGTTGAGGTCGAGACTCTTCAGATTGCGCATGAGCAGGGCACCGATTGAGTTATAACGAAAGATGATAGGCACTATAATATTTCTATACTTCTGCTTATAGCTCTTTGGCAGCACTCTGTGTGCTGAATGCGCCAATCCACCGAGGAAATATTATGTCTGCACTGTTCACGCCTTTTACGCTCAAAGACGTCACCCTGAAAAACCGTATTGCTGTTCCGCCGATGTGCCAGTATTCCGCCACTGACGGCGTGCCGAACGACTGGCATCATGTGCATTACACCACGCTGGCACGCGGCGGGGCGAGTCTGGTGATCGTCGAAGCAACAGCGGTTTCGCCGGAAGGCCGGATCACCCCGGGATGTCTGGGGGTCTGGAACGACGAACAGGCCGCTGAACTGGCGAAAATCGCCAAATCCATCAAAGCCGCAGGCGCAGTGCCGGGGATCCAGATCGGTCACGCAGGCCGTAAAGCCAGCGCCAATCTGCCGTGGGAAGGGGATGACCATATTGCAGAAGGCGATTCGCGTGGCTGGGCAACGATTGCGCCCTCTGCCGTTGCGTTCGGCAAACATCTGCCAAAAGTGCCGAAAGAAATGACCAAAGCTGATATTCAGCGTGTAATGGCGGATTTTGTTGCCGCCGCAAAACGTGCCCGCGATGCCGGTTTTGAATGGCTGGAACTACATTTTGCCCACGGCTATCTGGCGCAAAGTTTCTTTTCCGTGCATTCGAACACCCGTACCGACGAATACGGCGGTGACTTCGCCGGTCGCAGCCGTTTCCTGATTGAAACTTTCGACGCAGTAAACACCGTCTGGCCGAAAAACCTGCCGATCACCGCGCGTTTTGGCGTAATTGAATACGATGGCCGCGACGAAGAAACGCTGGCGGAATCCATCGAACTGACGCGCATCCTGCGTGAGAAAGGGCTTGATATGCTCAACGTCAGCGTTGGATTCTCGACATGGGAAGCGCAGATACCGTGGGGTGCCGGTTTCCTGGCGCCGGTATCGCGTCGCGTGCGTGCAGAAGCCGGTTTACCGGTGGCCAGTTCATGGGGCGTGGCTTCCGCGCAAATCGCCGAGCGCTGCATCAGCGAAGAAGATATGGATCTGGTCATGATTGGCCGTGCAATGCTCGCCAACCCGCATTATCCGTATGCGCTGGCGAAAGAACTGGGCGAAGATAATCCGTCATGGGTTCTGCCTGCGCCTTATGCACACTGGCTTGAGCGTTACAGCATCAGCTGATAATCGTTGTAGTTCAGGTAGTTAACTCACAGGCAGAAGTTTTCTTCTGTCTGTTTTTTTGCCCTGCATTTAGATATAAAAATACGACATATCTATTATCACAAGTGGTGATTTCCGTAATATCTCGGTGAGACGTATTCTTTGTGAACACCAGCCAGCAGGCTATTCCACAGAAATAAAGGAAACACACATGAATGCAATCAACTGGCCTGAAAGCTATATCCCCGGCGAAACCGACAACTTCGCGTCTAACGAAATGATCATCACCGGCCTGACCGTTGAAGAGCTCTGGGCACAGCTTGATAACACCGCCGCATGGCCTGTTTACTACAGCAACGCGTCTGATATCGCTTTTCACGACGGCAGCGGGCCAGGCCTGAGCGACGGCGCAAGATTTCGGTTCAGCACTTTCGGTTTTCCTGTCGAAGCGCAGGTTAACGAATACGTCCCGCCGGTCAAAGGCCAGCCAGCGCGCATGGCGTGGCACGGCTGGGCAGAAGGCGATGCCGAAACCCGGCTCGACGTGCATCACGCGTGGCTGATTGAAGAACTTTCCGGTGGCCGCGTGCGTATCCTGACGCAGGAAACCCAAAACGGAAAACCGGCACGCGAACTGGCGGTAACGCGCCCTAATCCGATGATCAACGGTCATCAGGAATGGCTGGACGGGATGATCGGGGCGGCGAGGAATGCGCGCGGGTAATTTTCAGGGCGTTACATTTTGCTACTAGGCTGGCCGCAAGCCCCGCCTCTTTTCTTTTCTGTCCTTTCAATCCTTTCCAAATCAACGCAAAATCTGAACCCTGACAGGCGATAACAAGGGATGCGGGCGTGAATTCAGGTTTGATGGTGTTACACGGAAATCACTCAGAAGCGCTGAGGGACGTGCTGGTCTCGTGGATGGCGGCGCATCCGCTGTCGCCGCTGGAAAATGAAGTGATTCTGGTGCAGAGCAACGGTATCAACCAGTGGCTGAAACTGGCGCTGGCGCGCGATGTGGCTGAAGGCGGTTGCGGGATCGCGGCGGCGCTGGATATCAAATTGCCTGCGCGTTTTTTCTGGCAGGTTTACCGCGCGGTGCTCGGCAAAGAACAGGTGCCGGAATCGTCGCCGTTTGACCGTCCGCTGCTGACCTGGCGTCTGATCCGCCTTTTGCCTGAACTGCTTGCCGAACCGGTATTTGCGCCGTTGGCCCGCTTCTTAAAAGATGATGGCGATATGCGTAAACTGCATCAGCTGTCGCAACGTCTGGCCGATTTATTCGACCAGTATCAGGTTTACCGCGCTGACTGGCTGGAAGACTGGGGCAACGGATTGGATGTTCTGCGCACCAACCGTCAGGGCAGCGAACCATTGCCGGAAAATCTGCTGTGGCAGCCACAATTATGGCGCGCGCTGCTGGCGGATGTGCCTGAAAACGAGCGCAGTACCAGCCGTGCTGCGCTGCATCAGCGGTTCCTGCAACACGCGCAAACCCTTCCTGAAGACCAGCGTCCTGCCGGATTACCCGCCCGGCTGGTGGTATTTGGCATATCTTCGTTACCGCAACAATCTCTGGAACTGCTGGCAGTGCTGGGCCGCTGGACACACATTTTTATGTGCGTGCATAACCCGTGCGAGCATGACTGGAGCGACATCATCGCCGATAAAGATCTGCTGCGCGCAGAACGCAAACGCCAGTTACGTAAGCCGGGTATGCCGCAGGACATTACCGAAGATGAACTCCATCAGCATGCCCATCCGCTGCTGGCGGCGTGGGGTAAGCAGGGGCGCGATTATATCGGCCTGCTGAATGAATATGACAACCACGAATCCTATGCCGCGCAGCTCGCGCCGGTGATCCCGCGCATCGATCTCTTTACGTCGAACGGTACCGATACCCTGTTGCATCAGTTGCAGGAGGATATTTTGCAGCTGCGTCCGCTGGCGGAGACGATCGATGAATGGCCCGCTGTCGATGTTGAGCACGACGATTCCCTGCGTTTCTATATTACTCACAGCGCCCAGCGCGAAGTGGAAGTGCTGCACGATCGCCTGCTGGCGGCGCTGGCAGCTGATCCGACGCTGAAAGCCCGCGATATCATCGTGATGGTGCCGGACATCAACGGGTATGCGCCGCACATCCAGGCGGTGTTTGGCCTGATGGAGCGTAGTGATCCGCGTTATATCCCGTTCACGGTTGCCGATCAGGGGCCACGCCAGAACAACTCATTACTCGGCGCACTGGAAAGCCTGCTGGAACTGCCGCAGTCGCGTTTTGCGGTCAGCGATTTGCTGGATTTACTGGATGTGCCGTCGGTACGTCAGCGTTTTGCCATCGAAGAAGAACAGCTGCCGCTACTGCATCGGTGGATCCGCGCCGCTAACGTGCGCTGGGGGCTGCATGCGGAACAGCGTCAGAGCCTCGAACTGCCGTTATCGCCGGAACAAAACAGCTGGTTCTTCGGCCTGCAACGGATGTTGCTCGGTTATGCCGTGGGCAGCGGTGAAGCATGGGAAAACATTGAGCCGCTGGATGAAATCGGCGGGCTGGATGCGGCGCTGATTGGTCCGTTGTCGCACCTGCTCAATTGCCTTGATGACACCTGGCGTCAGTTGCGAGAACCTGCACCGCCGCAGGTGTGGGGCGAGCGTCTGCGTAATATCCTTTCCCAATATTTTGCGGAAGATGATGGTGAAGACGGTTTTATTCTGGTGCGTCTGCATGGCGAGCTTGAAACCTGGCTTGAAGCCTGCGAAAGCGTGGATTTACAGGCCGAATTGCCGCTGTCAGTGGTGCGCGATCACTGGCTGGCTCAGTTCGACCAGTCCGGCCTGACGCAGCCGTTTTTCGGCGGCGCAGTCACGTTTGCCACGCTGATGCCGATGCGCGCAATTCCGTTCCGACATGTTTACCTGCTGGGCATGAACGACGGCGATTATCCGCGTAACCGTGTGCCGATGGATTTCGACCTGATGGGACGTGATTACCGGCCAGGCGACCGTTCGCGCCGCGAAGATGACCGTTATCTGTTCCTCGAAGCGCTGCTTTCCGCGCGCGAACGTTTACACATCAGCTGGGTCGGACGCAGCATTCATGACAACACCGAGCGGCCACCGTCCGTGCTGGTGGCGCAGTTGCGTGACCATCTGGCGGCAGGCTGGAAAGCGGAAGACGGCGAAGATTTAGTACATGCGCTGACCGTTGAGCATCGTCTGCAACCGTTTAACCGCGACTATTTTAGTCAGGAAAGCACACTGTTCAGCTATGCGCACGAATGGCGCGCAGGACTGGAAGCGGAAGCCGCCGCCGTTGCCACACAACCGCTGCAACCGGTGGAACAGGAAGGCGCACTGACGCTGCGTCAGCTGTCTGATTTTCTGTCAGATCCGGTGCGCAGTTTCTTCCGCCAGCGGCTGAACATCTATTTTGAGCTGGAAGATCCCGGCAGTGAAGATCAGGAGCCGTTCGACATCAATGCGCTGGAAAACTGGCGTTTGCAGGACGAGCTGATCCGCGCACAAAAATGGGCGCTGGAAGCGGGCGTTTCGCGTCAGGACATTTTACGCCAGCAGCTTGAGCGCATAGAACGGCGTGGCGAACTGGCTCCCGGCGAATTTGCAGCGGTGCTGAGTGAAGACTTGGCCGAGCCGATGGACACCTTGTTCGCCAGTTATCAGCAGGTGCTCGATGACTGGCCGCAACCGCTGGCTAACGAGGCGCTGGAATCTGAAACCGGCGGTGTGATGTTCTCCGACTGGCTGAGCGAACTGCGGGCAAATTCTGCGGGCGACCGTGCACGGGTGGTGCTGGAAAGTATTGGCATCATGACCAAAGAACGCAGTTACCGCTTCGACCGGTTGCTGCCGTATTGGGTGGCACATATCGCCGGTCATCTTGACGGAAAACCGATGCACACGTTGATTGTCAGTAAAAACGGCACCGCTGAATTGCCGCCGCTGGAGATTGAAAAGGCGCGCAATTTGTGGGAAACGCTGATTGAAACATGGAAAGCGGGGCAACTGCGCCCGTTACCGCTGGCCGTGAAAACTGCGTTTGTCTGGCTGAAAAAAGACGGCACGGAGCAAAGCGCGCCAGACAGTGATGCCTGGTTTGCCGCCCGTGACAATTATGAAAACCATGACCCGGCGAACATGAAATTTGGTGAGCGTGACAGCAACGCTTATCTGGCCCGCGCGTGGCCGGATTTCGCGGTGCTCTGGTCAGATGGCGAGTTCGCCCGGCTGGCGGATACGCTGCTGGCACCGCTGAGAAATCATCTTTCCCGCAGCAAAAAAGGAGCGAAGGAATGACGGAGCAGACGGTTCCATCCACCCTGAATGTGCTGAGTTTTCCGCTGACCGGCAGCCGCCTGATTGAAGCCAGCGCGGGGACTGGCAAAACGTTCACCATTGCCGCGCTGTACGTGAGGCTGGTGCTTGGTCACGGCGGTGATAATGCCTTCAGCCGTCCGCTGACGCCGCCGGAAATTCTGGTGGTGACCTTTACCGATGCCGCCACCAAAGAGCTGCGCGATCGTATTCGTGCGCGTCTGTCACAGGCCGCTACCTGTTTTCTGGAAGACCCGCATGATGTATCTGCGGGCGACGAATTTCTGCTGAGCCTGCGTGCGGAATATACGCCGGAGCAATGGCCGGGCTGTGCCCGCAAGCTGCAGCTGGCGGCGGAATGGATGGATGAATCCGCCGTTTCCACCATTCACGGCTGGTGTAACCGCATGCTCGGTGAGCACGCTTTCGACAGCGACAGCCTGTTTACCCAGACGCTGGAAACCGATCAGACCGAACTGCTGATGAACGTAGTGCGCGATTACTGGCGCAGTTTCTATTTCCCGCTCGGCGAAGACGAAATCCGCACGCTGCGTGGCTGGTGGCGCGCGCCGGAAGATTTACATCGCAGTGTGATGCCGTTGCTGGAATATGCTGAAGAGCTAGGTTCGGACGAAACGCCTGCGCAAGTTTGTGAAACGGTCAGTCAGCAGAAAGCGGCGGAACTGGCTGAGCTGAAACAGGGCTGGGCAGAATGGACGCAGGAGCTGCGCACGATCCTCGAAGGGGCTGTGGCGGCGAAAGTGGTTGATGGCCGTAAAATTCAGGCACGGTATTTTAATCCGTGGCTGGAAAAACTGTTCGCCTGGGCGACCAGCGATGAAGTTATGCCGGATCTGAAAACCGGCTGGGAGCGCCTGACGCCGGAAGGTTTAGCCGAATGCTGGAAGCAGGGCGAACCGCCCGCACATCCGGCACTGAAGGCGATGGAAACGCTGAAAGCGCGTCTGGAAAGTTTGCCGGATGCCCGCAGCGGATTACTGCAACACGCCTGCCGCTGGATCCAGAAGCGTTTCGACGCCGAGCAGCAAAAGCGTGCGCAGATGGGTTTCAACGATTTGCTGACCCGTCTGGATGTCGCCCTGCGCAGCGACAACGGTGCGCGGCTGGCGGAGATCATCCGCACGCAATTCCCGGTGGCGATGATCGACGAATTTCAGGATACCGATCCGCTGCAATACCGCATTTTCGACACCATCTATCGTGTGGCAGAAAATTCACCGGAGCAGGGACTTATCCTGATCGGCGATCCAAAACAGGCGATTTATGCGTTTCGTGGTGCGGACATTTATACCTATCTGCGCGCCCGTCGTGATACCGGCGGTCGCCACTACACGCTGGCGACCAACTTCCGCTCTACCCGCGCGATGGTGGCGGCAGTAAATGAAGTCTTTGAATTAGCGGAAAACCGCCGCTCCGCCGAGGGCGCTTTCCTGTTCCGCCACGGTGGGGAAAATCAGGTGCCGTTCGTGGCGGTGGACGCCAAAGGGCGCGCCGACACGCTGGTGATCGACGATGTCGAAGCCACTGCGCTGACGTTGTGGTATCCGGAAAATCAGACGGAAACGTTGCCAAAATCGCAATACGTTCAGCTGATGGCTGAGGGCTGTGCGGCAAAAATCGTCCAGCTGCTACGTCTTGGCCAACAGGGCTCTGCGGGTTTTGGTCAGCCCGGTGAAATACTAAAACCGGTGATGCCGGGGGATATCGCGGTGCTGGTGAATACCGGTCGTGAAGCGGCGGCGATACGCCTGGCGCTGTCAAAAAGTGGCGTGCGCAGTGTTTATCTTTCTGATAAAGAATCGATTTTTGAAAGTGCGCAGGCGGGTGAATTGCAGTACTGGCTGGCGGCCTGTGCCGCACCGGAAAACGACCGTTTGCTGCGAGCGGCCTTGGGCACGCCTTCGCTTAATCTGAGCTGGGAAGCGCTCGACAGGCTGAATCAGGACGAAAACGAGTGGGAACGCTACGTTCAGCAGTTTCAGGCGCTGCGTACCTGCTGGCGCAAGCAGGGCATTCTGCCGATGCTGCGTCGCCTGATGTGGGAATTCGACGTGCCGCGCCGTTTGCTTGGTCGCGGTGACGAACGCGCGCTGACCGATCTGCTGCATCTTTCCGAACTGCTGCAACAGGCCAGCGTGCAGCTCGATGGCGAACATGCGCTGATCCGTTATCTGGCGGAACAATGTCAGGATGAACACCAGGGCGGCGATGCCCGCAAACTGCGTCTGGAAAGTGATGCGGATCTGGTAAAAGTCGTCACCGTGCATAAATCCAAAGGACTGGAATATCCGCTGGTTTTCCTGCCATTTGCCTGTGCATTCCGCGCAGTGAAAAAACAAGATTCACCGCTGAAATGGCATACGCCGGAAGGTGAGCTGGAAGTGGCACTGAGTGCGTCCGACGAACAGCTGGCGCTGGCAGACCGCGAGCGTCTGGGTGAAGATCTGCGTAAGTTTTATGTGGCGCTGACCCGTTCGCGTTACGCGCTGTGGCTGGGTATGGCTCCGCTGAAAGAGTTTGAAAAAGGCGCACCGGGCTATCTGTTTAACGGCGGCGAGGCGATCGATGCTGAAGCGCTGCCCGCCAGTTTGCAGGCGCTGGAAACTGAGCATATCCGCGCGTGGCCGCTGCCGGTTTCTGACGGGGCGGTGTATCGCAGCGAGCAGACGTTGCCGTCACTCGGGCCGCGTCCGCCGCTGCGCACGCACAAAGGGCCGCGCTGGTGGGTGTCGAGTTTCTCCGGACTGCAAATCGCACCGGCTGGCACGTACATCACTCCGGAAAACCTGAGCCGCGAGCCGCTCAGAGAAATCGAGAGCGCCGCGCAGGACAGTTATCTGGAAGATCAGAAAACACAGGTCAGTGCGAAAGATCCGCTCCAGGAGCTGTCGCTGCCCATGACCGGCGAGAATTTGTATGCGTTTCCGCGCGGTCCTGCGCCAGGTAATTTCCTGCACGGTTTACTCGAATGGGCCGGTGACGAAGGCTTTGCGGCGCTGGCGGCGGATCCGGAACGGATCGCTGATCAGGTCGCGCGACGCTGTAATACGCGCGACTGGGAAAAATGGATCGTGCCGCTGACAGGCTGGCTGACGGCGTTGCTGACACAGCCATTGCCATTGCCGGGCGGGAATACTTTTATACTTGCCGAACTGCCGCCTTATCAGGTCGAAATGGAATTCTGGTTCTCGCTGACCCGCGTGCCGACGCGACGCCTTGATAAGCTGGTTCATCAATACACGCTGGAAGGCGCGGAGCGTGCGCCGTTGCTGGCGGAAGATCTCAACGGCATGCTGAAAGGTTTTATCGATCTGGTGTTTGAGCATGACGGACGTTATTACGTGCTGGATTACAAATCCAACTGGCTCGGCGAAGACGCCAGCGGGTATGGTCAGGACAATATGACGCAATCAATGCGCGATCACCGCTACGATTTGCAGTTCTCACTCTATCTGTTTGCACTCCATCGCCTGCTGAAATCCCGTATACCGGATTACGATTACGACCGGCACATCGGCGGTGCAGTGTATTTGTTCCTGCGCGGTAGCCATGCGCCGGGTAACGGCGTCTGCGTTCAGCGGCCGGATAAAGCGCTAATGGAACAGCTCGACGCGCTGTTTAGCGGCGCGGAGGAACACGTATGAAAATCAAGAGCCGTGAAGAGCTTGCTCAACTGCTGGCGAGCTGGGTGGAATGTGGCTGGCTGCGCGAACTGGATCGGGCACTGGTAACATTTCTGGCAAAAGAAGCGCCGGATGCACATCCGCTGTTATTGCTGGCGACCGCGCTGACCAGTTACCAGCTGGGACGCGGGCACGTGTGTCTGGATTTGCAGGCCACGCTCGACGACAGTGCCTTTTCACTCTCACTGCCGCCGGAAGGGGATCACGCTGACAATGCCGTCATCCGCCCGGCGACAGTGCTGGATGACCTGGATTTGCAGGAATGGCTGGCGGCGCTGGCGCATCCGACGCTGGTCGGACACGGAGAAGGCAATTCCCCGCTGGTGCAGAGCGGGCAGCGCCTGTATCTGCGCCGTTACTGGCAGTACGAACAGAATGTGCGTGCAGCGATAGAACAGCGTCTGGCACGCAGCGCATTGCACACATTACCGGCGCAAACGTTGCAGGCTCCGCTGACGGCGTTATTCCCGGCGGCAAAATCCGCCACCGTCAACTGGCAGAAACTGGCCTGTGCACTGGCAGCGGGCAGCGCGTTCAGCATTATTACTGGCGGCCCCGGCACCGGTAAAACCACCACGGTGGTGCGTCTGCTGGCATTATTGCAAACGCTGGCGCTGGAAGAAAATGGCTCACCGCTGCGCATCCGTCTGGCTGCCCCGACCGGTAAGGCGGCGGCACGTCTGAATGAGTCGATTGCCGGTGCGGTTTCTAAGCTGGATCTCAGCGGTCTCGCTAATGGTGATGCGGTGCGCGGGAGTATTAATACGGAAGTGGTGACGCTGCACCGTTTACTTGGCAGTCGTCCGGACACACGACATTTCCGCCATCATCAGGGAAATCCGCTGATGCTGGATGTGCTGGTTGTGGACGAAGCGTCGATGGTCGATCTGGAAATGATGGCAGCGTTGCTGGCGGCGTTGCCAGACCCTGCACGTCTGATCCTGCTCGGTGATAAAGATCAGCTGGCGTCGGTGGAAGCGGGCGCGCTGCTCAGCGAGTTATGTCAGCGTGCGGCGGGTGGTCATTATCTGCCACAAACCCGCGACTGGTTGCAAATTGCGACCGGCGAGCAGATCCCGGATGCACTGGTCGATCCGCAGGGGACGGCGATGGATCAGGCGGTCGTCATGCTGCGCCACAGTTACCGTTTTGATGCACAAAGTGGTATCGGGCAGCTGGCCGACGCGGTAAATGAAGGCGATGTGAAAGCGCTGAAACAGGTCTGGAAACACGGGTACGCTGACCTCGCACAACTCACGTTAAGTGCTGACGATGACAGCGAACTGCGCAACTGGGTGGTGAAAGGAAGCGCAGAGCAGTTTCCTGCGGCAGCAAAACGCCAAGGTACCGAGCCACCGGTCGGCTATCAACATTATCTCAACGTGATGATCAAAGAGCGGCCAGCGGACGACGAACCGCCGGAAGCCTTTAACCGCTGGGCGACCAAAGTGCTGCTGGCTTACAGCCAGTTCCAGTTGTTGTGTGCCTTACGCGGCGGACGCTGGGGCGTGGAAGGGCTCAATCAGCGCATCGCTGAAATATTATATAAAGAAGGATTGCTCGAGGCGTCAGCCGGTTGGTATCCGGGGCGTCCGGTGCTGGTGACGCGTAACGATTACAGTCAGCGCCTGATGAACGGCGATATCGGTATCACGCTGGAAATTCCGCACCGGCTGGCCGACGGTTCCGTTGTGCCTACGCTGCGTGTGGCGTTTCTGGCCGGAGACGGGACGCAGGATATCCGCTGGGTGATGCCCGGACGTTTGCAGGCGGTGGAAACGGTGTTCGCCATGACGGTGCACAAATCGCAGGGCTCTGAATTTACCCATACCGCGCTGTTGCTGCCGGAGAATCTCAGCCCGATCCTCACGCGCGAGCTGATTTACACAGGTATTACCCGTGCGCGCCACTGGTTTAGCCTGGGATGTGTCGGAGGAGTGGATGCGGTGCTGCCGGAGGCCGTGAAGCGGCGGGTGTTACGTGCCAGCGGATTGATCGAAAGCGCGTAGGCGATGAAGAAAGTAAAAAATCAGTATTCGTACTCGTGAATTCTCACGGGTTTACGCAGAGCGCGGGCCTTGTTGCCCGCCACTTTGGTGGCTTTATCGGGGTCGCCTGCGACGAATTCCAGCGTCGGCGAGTAATAAAAAGGCAGCCAGCCGCCGTAGCCATTCTCCCACTCCCAGCGAACCGGGCAGGGCCACAGAATGTCTTCGTACATGATGTAATAGGTCCATCGCCCGTGCGGACGACGAGGTTTGCGGTTATTCATAAGCAGACGGTCAGACTCTTAAAAATCACTGAGGATATTCTGGCCCGCGTGGCGGAAGGTTTCAAGCCCCTGACCGGACTGATGCTTATTTAATCAGTTTTATAAGGGGGAATTTGCAAAACTTTACCCCCAAATCATCGCCGCCCAACGCAACAGCATCAATGCGCCGCAGATGCACAGCAGCACCACAACCATTTTCCAGTGTTTGGCCATCATCCTTTTCGTTACCATCATTCCTCCTGCCATCAGGGCATTTTAGTGCGCCATGTGCTCATCCACATAGTGAATAACCTGCTCTTTCAGTTCAGGCACCGCCTGATCCGCCAGCCATTCGAACGCCATCAGCAGCAGGGCTGCGGCGAGGATCACTGACAAAAGTATAACGGCTTTATTACGTGCTTCCATGGTTCTCATTGTTTCTGTTTTGCCTGTTTTTTAGTCTGCCAGAAAAAGTGGCCTCTGGCAGATATTCAGGCATCTGGTTCCGGAAAGGTTTAAGAAATTATACCTTTTCAGCCGTTTTGAAACTTTGATCCTGTTCCTGCTCGTTAGGAATTTGTGCTGTTATTGTATGGCGGGCACCGGGACGGAAACCGCGATTTTTAGCGCGCCAGGCGATGATCAGGCCGGCCGCCAGCAGAAGCAGCATCGTTTGCGGAAAAGCCTTAACACCAGCAGTTTCCAGCAAAATACCACCGGTTACGCCGCCGCCCGCAATGGCCAGATTCCACGCCACGACCACCATCGACTGCGCCATATCGGCGTGTTCACCGGTGGCGTCTGCAATCGCCGTTTGCAGTAACGTCGCCGCGCCGCCGAACGTCAGCCCCCACAGCGCCACACATACAACCACTATCAGAGGCGATTGACTGAAGAAGACCAGTGCCAGCGAAACCAGAGTGAACAGCAGAAGACTGAGCAACAGAGTCTGCCGCAAGCGCCGGTCAACCAGCAGACCGGTGATGCCAATGCCCGCCAGCGCGCCAATCCCAAAGACCAGTAATATCTGATCCGCCCGATCGCTAAGACCAGATAATTGCAGGAACGGCACAATGTAGGTGTACAGCAGGTTATGCGTCAGCATCCACAGCAGGATAACCAGCAAAATGCTGCGCACGCCGGGCATCGTGACCACATGACGCAACGACTGACGCTGGCTGGCGGCCTGTCCGGGATAGTCCGGCACTTTTCTGATAACCCAGACCACCAGAAACAGCGTCAGTGCAGACATCACCCCGAACGCCATCCGCCAGCCGAGCAGCGATCCCATCCAGGTGCCGAGTGGAACGCCTACCGACAGCGCCAGCGGCGTACCGACCATCGCCACCGATAACGCGCGTCCTTGTTGCTCAACCGGTACCATCCGCCGCGCATAGCCAGCCAGTAAGCCCCACGCCAGACCCGCGGCTGCACCGGCCATCCAGCGGGCAAACAGCGTAAGAATATAATGCGTGGAGAACGTGGTCAGGGTGTTGAAAACCAGAAACCCGACGATGGCGGTCAGCAACGCAGTGCGGCGGTTCCAGCCACGGGTCAGCGCCGCAAGTGGGATCACCGCCATCAGCGAACCAGCGGCATATAGCGTGATCAACTGCCCGGCCATAGCTTGCGAAATGTTCAGACCGGCCGCAATTTGCGGTAATAATCCGGCCGGAAGCGTTTCAGTCATGATGGCGATAAAACCGGTCAGCGCCATCGCCAGTAAAGCCGAAAGCGGCAGCGGGGATTTTTGGGCAGGGTTATTCATGGAGTCTCTCAGTTTCTGAAAAAGTTAAATTACGATAGAGAACTCCCTGTTGCGGAAAAAGTAGGGTAGATTTCCAGAGTATGCGGACGCTGATGTCCGTAATCGGAGGTGAGGGTGGAAAGTCTTAGCAGCCTGAATACGTTTGTGCATGTGGCGGAAACACGCAGCTTTGTCGCCGCCGGGCGGATCTTAGGGATTTCCGCGTCGGCGGTGGGTAAAAGCATTTCGCGGATGGAAACCAAACTGAATGTGCGGCTGTTTCACCGCAGTACCCGCAGTGTCACGCTGACGGCGGAAGGTTCGCTGTTTCTTGAGCGTTGCCGGCGCATTGTGGCGGAACTCGAAGCGGCAGAAAGTGAGCTGTCGCAACTGGCGGAATGTCCGCGCGGCAGGCTGCGGCTGAGTCTGCCGCAGGTCAGCACGCTGTTGTTGCCGGTGCTGGGCGAGTTTATGCGCCGTTATCCCGACATTGAACTGGATCTTGATTTCACCGATCGCATTGTTGACGTGGTGGAAGAAGGTTTCGATGCCGTGGTGCGAACGGGTCAGATGGCTGATTCACGGTTATCGATGCGCAAGCTCGGCACTTTCCATCATTTGCTGGTCGGCGCACCGGCTTACTTTGAGCAGTACGGCAGGCCTGCGAAACCGCATGATCTGGCCGATCACCGTTGTTTGCATTTCCGCTTTCCGAATAGCGGAAAACTCGAACCCTGGCCTTTGCCGGAATATCAGGATTTAGCGCTGCCGGTTTCGATGGTTTGCAATAATATAGAAACGCGTCATTGCTTTGCCCTGCAGGGCTTGGGCATCGCCTGTTTGCCGGATTTCAGTATCCGCAAAGAACTGGCCCGCGGGCAGCTGGTGACAGTGCTGGATGAGTACGTGAAGCGCAGTGCCGACTTTTTTATTTTGTGGCCGTCGGGCGGTTATATGACACCGAAACTTCGGGTATTGATCGACTTTTTCAGCGAGCGGGTATTCCCTGAAAACCCGGAGCTGGCACTGCTATGTCCTAATTAAACTGAGGGAGTGTGAGATGAGTCATTCTGTCTTAATTGAACGCTTTTCTGCCGCAGACCAGCGCGGCGTGATTGATGTGATTTTGCCGATCCAGAATCAGGAATTTGGCATTCCGATAAGCGAACAGCAGCAGCCAGATTTGCACGATATTCCGCGGTTTTATCAGCGCGGAACAGGCGATTTCTGGATCGCCCGCTGTGACGGAAAAGTGGTGGGGACGCTGGGCCTGAAAGATATCGGCAATGCACAGGCGGCGCTGCGCAAAATGTTTGTGAGCGCGCCTTATCGTGGCCGCGATTACAGCGTGGGGGCATTATTGCTGAAGGCGTTACTGCAACATGCACAGGCTGAAAAAGTGAAAGACGTTTTACTGGGCACGACCGATAAATTTCTGGCGGCTCATCGTTTTTATGAAAAGAACGGATTTCAGGAGATACCGGTATCTGCGTTGCCGGAAGCTTTTCCGCTGATGGCGGTAGACAGTAAGTTTTACCGGCTAACTTTCTGATGTTTTAACCGCCAGTAAAACCGCCCTGACTGCGGCATATCAAAATCACTGCCCCACATACTGCTATTCTCTGTATTAATTATGGTCATCAGCTCAACGGACAGAGAATGGATCAGCAGCGGCGGTTTGCATTTAATCTTAAGAGGCTGATATTGCTTCTGGCGCTGGTGAGCACGGTTATTACCTTGCTCAGCAGCTATCTGGCAATATTTCAGGTGGAAAAAAAACTTCTCATCGAATCGTCCTTACGGGCGAGTCAGTCGTATGCGACCAGACTGTCGCTGACGGCAGATCTGTTTTTTAATGCAGCACAAAAACAGGTGGCTTACAGCGCAGACTTGCTGGGCGATGAATTTGACAATATTGATGCCCTCACCGAAGAAGCCGACCGTTTGCATATTCAGAGCAAACGGTTCAGTTCGGTTCTGGTGGTAGATAAAACCGGCGTGGTGCGTGCGGCTTCGCGAAACTCAGCGGATATGGTTGGCATCAAACTGGTGTCCGACGCCAATACGGCGGCACTTTCCACCCATAACCCGGTACTCAGTTCGCCGTTTCGTACCGAACAAGGCAATCACATCATTGTCCTGTCAGCCCCTGTGCGTAATGCGCGTGGCGGCTATATGGGCTATCTGGCGACGGAAATCGATCTCAGTAAAAGCAGCATTGTCGATTCGCTGATCAACGCGCATAACTACCGCAAAGACGCCTACATCTATGTGATCGACCATGAAGGGGATGTGCTTTACCGCGCAGCGTCTGGCTGGATTGAAAGTGCGCCGGAAGGGCGCCTGAATAAAGCCCAGTTGGGTGATAAAACGCAGGGATTTGTGCGCATGAAAAACTTGCAGGGAGAAGAATCTCTGGTCGGTTTTTCGACAATGGACGTGGCGGGCTGGACCGTTCTGGTGCTCCATCCTGCGCAGGCCGATGTTATTTTGTTATATCACGTGATGATGCAGGTTCTGTTTTATACGCTGCCAATCGTGATTCTGGTCTTTATCGGCATCTGGTTACTGACACGTTATATTTCGCGGCCACTTCGTCAGCTGGCATCCAGGGCGGACACCATGGATTCCAAGGACGTCTCCAAAGAAATTGAGCAGGTCAACGCCTGGTATTATGAATCGTCCAAGCTGAAGACCGTGATGTTGCAAGGGATCCGCCTTTTGCATCAGCGCATCGAAAAGCTCAGTACCGAAGCACATACCGACCCCATGACCGGCCTGCTGAACCGGCGTGGTTTTTATGAGCTGGTGGATAAACAGCTGACAGAATCCGCACGGATAGCGGTTATTACGCTCGATATCGATCACTTCAAGAAGATAAATGACACCTACGGTCATGATGTTGGTGATGTGGTTATCACACAGCTGGCGCAGCTGATTCTGGACAGTTCAAGGGAAGGAGATTTGCTGTGCCGGATGGGCGGCGAAGAGTTCCTGTTACTGTTGCCCGGCGCATCAGTGACGCAGGCCATTCAGCTGGCAGAACGTTTGCGACGACAGGTCGAGTCCCGGCATTTTGACGGTGCGGGAAATGTCACGATTTCGCTGGGCGTCACGCATTTCTATCCTGAGAGGGATAATATTGACGGCGCACTAAAAACGGCGGACAAAGCGTTATATCAGGCGAAAAATGAGGGGCGTAACCGGGTTATAAACCTGTAATTACGAAGGGTGATGAAAAGGCTCAGGCAGATTGCCCGGGCCTTTTTTTGTGTTTTAGCGGGTGCCCGGCAACAAAGATTCTGTGCACTTAAAGACATCTTCGCGGAATTTGCGGGAAGCTTCATCCAGGTCTGCCTGATTCGCGACGTCAGCACGATTGGCTTCCAGCGACTGATTGACCGCGATAGTGAACGCATTTTCCTGGCTGGCATTGAGCACATTGCCGACGCTGCCAAAGAGCAGACGCATGGCAGAAATCTGCACCAGAAGTTCACGGTTTACGCGCTCGAGCTGGTCAACGCGTTTGTTCAGGGTATCGTCATTCATAGGTGTCTCCTTATTTAATTGCTGCACACCATAACAAAAGCATCGCCATGAAAAAACCGCCTGACGGCGGTCTGTTCGCTGGCTGCGGGTTTAACGTACCATTTGCTGCATCTGGCGACTCAGCTGCATCAGTTGCGCATTCAGCGGCACCAGCTTTTGCTGAATAGCGTTGTATTTGTCCAGCTGCTTCTGATTAGCAAATTGCAGACGGTTGCCGGTGATCGTGACATTTTTACCCTGACTTTTGATGAAATCGGCTTTCTCAACAATCAGGTTCAGCACCTGCGGCAGTAAATCGAATACCTGTTCAGTGATCGCGGAAGGCTGCACGATGGTTTTGTTGTAAGCCTGATCATAGACTTTTTTCAGGTCATCGGGCTGTTTGAGTGCCGCATGTTGCGTGTCGGCCTGCGTTTTCAGCAGCGTGATTTTTTCTTTCCATCTTTCGCTGCTGTCCGCCATTTTTTTCAAATCATCACGCTGTTCAAGCAGGTTATTAACACTGTTCACGCCGTTCATTCCTGCAAAAACTGGCACCAGCGAGGAATCCAGTTCAATGTTCATCTGATGATGAAACCCTGTAATGATGGCGTAATCTTTACTGTAATCGCCAAACTCTTTTTGCTGCGCTTCACTGAGTTGTGGCACAGCGAGAACCGGTTTATCCAGAATACGGGTCTGAAGAAAATCAATGAATGCCTTTCGCTGTGCAGGCTCTTTATCGCCACAACCGCTGATGGCAAATATCATCAGCAAAAGCATAAAAGGCAGCAAAAATGCGCGGTGTAAGGTTGTTGTCCGGGTCGCAGAATGCATCATTTCCTTGTTCCTTTATCTCCATCATCAGAGCCTTAACCTTAACGCATAAAGATAATTTTTTGCTAGATCAGCATGGCTATCTTCGTTAACGTCATCTTCAGGGTAATTATTTCAGGGAAAGGATGATGTTGATCCGTAAGCGATTTTCAATACGACGTTTTGCTCCGTTTCTGGCGATGGTTGTGCTCGCCGGTTGTACATCAACGAAAAAGAGTGAAGCACCGGCGCAAAATCCGCGTGACGTGAAAGCGGATATCGTCCGGCTGATGCCTGCCGGCGCGCCGGACAAAAAAGGCTGGGCGACGGACATTACCGCCGCATTGACCACGCAAAACATTCCGGCAACAACGGAAAACATCTGTTCGGTACTGGCGGTTGCGCAGCAGGAATCCAACTTTAATCCGGATGCGCCTGTGCCCGGTCTGGGCAAGATTGCGTGGAAAGAAATAGACCGTCGCGCTGATGCGGTTCACGTGCCGAATTTCCTGGTGCACACAGCGCTGCTGTTAAAATCACCAAACGGCAAATCTTACAGCGAGCGGTTGGATAACGTAAAAACCGAGAAGCAGCTCAGCGCCATTTTCGATGATTTCATTGATATGGTGCCGATGGGGCAGAAACTGTTTGGCAACCTGAATCCGGTGCATACCGGCGGTCCGATGCAGGTCAGCATCGCGTTCGCCGAACAAAATGCTAAGGGATATCCGTACAAAATTGACGGCTCAGTTCGTAACGAAGTCTTCAGCCGTCGCGGTGGTGTATGGTTCGGGGTGAAACATCTTCTGGGTTATCCGACCCATTATTCGCAGTCACTTTATCGCTTTGCCGATTTCAATGCAGGCTGGTACGCCAGCCGCAACGCCGCGTTCCAGAGCGCAGTGAGCAAAGTGTCGGGCATTCCGCTGGCGCTGGATGGCGATCTCATAAATTATGGCACTGAAAAACCGGGCAGCACTGAGCTGGCGGTGCGCACGCTGAGTAAGCGTCTGGATATCAGCAACAGCGCAATCCGCAAAGCGCTGGAGAAGGGCGAGCAACTGGAATTCGAGGATACGGCGCTCTATAAACAGGTTTACGCACTGGCGGATAAAACCACCGGTAAACGTCAGCCGCGCGAAATGCTGCCGGGCATTACGCTGGAAAGTCCGAAAATCACCCGCAAGCTGACCACCGCCTGGTTCGCAAAAAGAGTCGATGGGCGACGTGCAGATTGCGTAAAACGCGCTAACGCCAGCTGATTTAAGGTAAAGATTCTTAAAGCCTGCCCGATATTGGCAGGCTTAATATTTTTCTTATCAGGCTACAGCCACCGTCAGCGGCGGCTTGTGCGTTATTCCATGCAGAAATAAAATTACTGCGAATATAATCCCGATGAAATTAACACTTGCTTAATAAATCCCGCTGTGTGTAAATAGCGTCAACGGTTTGTGGTTAAGACCTATTTATGTAAGACATTTTAGTAAAGCAGTTCCTGGTTCAAGTGATATAGCAAATCCTTTCTCCGACGAATTTCCTTCTCTGATGCATCCATAAGTATTTCAAATAAAAACAGACCTGTCTTGCCCTATGGCATCATAAAATAAAAACGAAGAAGGTATTTCCTATGTCTAATAAAATGACTGGTTTAGTAAAATGGTTTGACGCTGGTAAAGGTTTCGGTTTCATCAGCCCTGCAGACGGCAGCAAAGACGTGTTCGTTCACTTCTCTGCAATCCAGAGCAATGATTTCAAAACCCTGGACGAAGGTCAGAACGTTGAGTTCACCATCGAACAAGGTCAGAAAGGCCCTTCAGCGGGTAACGTTGTCGTTCTGTAATGTCGCCAGATATTGAAGTGAGCACTCTGCAATAGCGAAGATGGGGTAAACCCGGAGCAGACAGAATAATTATTTCAGTATCGACATTCTAAATGATAAAAATAAGCCCTGGCCAACGCCGGGGTTTATTATTTAAAAGCTTCTGAAATTATTTCCAGGAGCCGCAACAGAAAAGCCGGTTGAATTATTTCGCCACCAGCCGTTTTTTCTGTTGTGAAAAGGCCGTGCTCAGGCCGTGCAATGTCGGAGTGTACGATGGACGCTTGCACCATAATATGACGGCCGGGAAAGTACCGGCACTTCTTTACTTCATCCTTTGGGCTGACTCAGCGTTGGCTTCCTTCGCTCACCCCTGTCACATACTGATGTATGCTCCCCGGGGGCTCGCTCAGTTGCCGCCTTGATTCAACCCAAATGCTTCGTAAATAAGCAGTGTATTCAATCCCAATCCAATCCCAATGACGCCTTTGCCGGAAAACAGGCAAAAAAAAGCCCGCACGCGGCGGGCAAAATAACAGGGTTCTACAGGGGTATTACACAGGGACATCACACAACATTTGATGGATTTAAGATATCAAACCCTGTGTATGGTTTTGTCATCACCCGGTAAGGTTAATCCAGCAGATGTAAGGCTTATTTGTCGGCGTAGTGCGAGATGACCTGATCGATTTTAGCGTCCGCCAGTGCAATACCTTTCTGAATCAAAGATTCAGAACCGATGCTTGCCAGCACGATGACGACGGCAACAATCATTAATCCTTTGTATGTCATATTTCAATCCTTCCGCTTTGACTGCTCAGTTGCAGCATTATGCGGCGATACCGGTTGTATCGCCACGTGGCAAAACGGAAAACGGAAGAAAAAACGTTATGCGGCCAGGTGACTGACGGTGAAATGCGTGACCAGACCGATGATGATCAGCAGAGCAATCGCCGCGGCGGTGTAGAGAATAATGCGTTTTGGACTGTAGAATTTCATATAATATCCTTATTTTTCCATCACATACAACGTTGCGGGATTAGAGGAACTCCATCATCAATGCCATCATGTAACCGATCCCGACAGAGCCTCCGGCCATAATTAACCAAAATGCAGTTGCCTTCATTTCACACTCCTTGTGTGGGTTGATCATTCAGATAATCAATTTACCGCAAAAATTATATCAAACATAAAAATTATGGGGATACATATCTGCTCTAAATTTGATCACTTAGTCTGAAAAATCTCATATAGTGCGGGGCAGTTCTGATTCAGGGCCGGAAGTTTGTGCGCAAAACGCCCGGCAAGTGCAAAGCTCCTGCAGAGGAATTACTGCAGATAATCGCTGCTGGCGGTCAGTTTGTTATGCGCGCTGGCGTCGATGGTCGTAGAAGGGCGGGTACCGCTTTCGCTGGCTTTACGGTTCAGTTCAGAAGCCACTTCCTGTGAGCTGGAAGGGTGAAGTGCGGCAATGCTGTTAAAGGTGGTCATTGCGATCATCAGGCTGAAAAGAGCGAGGGTGGTGCGTTTCATTGTTCGGGCGTCCGGTCTGTTCACATTTTGTCATAGGGATTGCGTGATTCAGCGGCCGATTTTATATGCTTTATTCATAAGGAACGGGAGCAAATTGTGCTCCCGTTCATCATTTATGATGCGCTCAGCTGCTGCTTTACACGTGCTGGAGCGTATTATGACCTGCTTCTGATTTATTCGGTAAGCGAATCGTGGCAGAAAGAACCAATGACACAATCAATAATACAGTGATGATGCTGAAGGTCACGGCGAAGCCACCGAACAGGGATGCGACCAGAGAAGCGAAGATGCTGCCGATACCAAAGCCCAGGTACAGGAGACCGTAGTTTTTAGTCATGTTGTTCAGACCAAAGAAGTCGCTGACCAGAGACGGGTAAACGGTGATGGTGCCGCCGAAGCTGAAGGCCACACAGGCAACGGAGACGAAGAACATCATCTCGTTCATCTGTGTGAACAACATCAGGCTCATTCCCGCCAGTGACACAATTTGCGCGATAGAAATGACGCGGATACGCTGCATTTTGTCAGATAACACACCGAGCACCAGACGACCACTCAGGTTGGCAATCGCAATCACGGTTACAGCGTTGGCGGCGGTCAGTGCATCCAGTTTCACCAGGCTCTGGCCGATATCTTTTGCCACACCAATCACATACAAACCGCTCATGCAGGCAGTCAGGAACATCAGCGCCAGCATCCAGTATTGAGGGGCACGAATGGCTTCTGCCAGTGTGAAATCGCGGGTGTCATTGGTACTGTCATTCAGGCTGCTTTCTTCGCGGGTGACGTCTGCTGTTTCCTGTTTTGGCGCATCTTTCATCATCATCGCGCCGGCAATCACCATCACCATCGCAATACCGCCCCAAATCATGAAGGTATTTTGCAGACCTTCGGTGGCCAGCAGATGGCCGCAAACGAATTTGAATAACAAACTGCCCAGACCGTAAGCGCCGATAGAACAGGCGGAAATCAGGCCTTTGCGCTCAGGGAACCATTTCACGCAGTTGGTGAGCGTCAGCAGGTAACCGGCACCGTCTGCCAGACCCACCAGCACACCGGCGCTGATGTAAAGCATCAGAACATTGTCTGAATGCGCCGTCAGCGCAAAACCGGCGGCCATCAGTAAACCTGCGGCGATGGTGACGGTACGCACGCCAAAGCGTTCCTGAAGTTTACCGGCAACGGATGAGGCCAGCGCCAGACACAGGCTCAGGATCCCAAAGGTCAGTGCCACGCGGCTCACCGGTTCACCCAGTTTCTCAGACAACTGACCGTTAAACAGGCTCCAGGTATACACGGAACCCAGCGCAAGCTGAGTCAGGATGGTGCCAATTAAAGTCAGCACGCGTGTGCGGTTGTAATTCTGCATGCCAGATTTGTCACTCATAGTGGGTTCTCCCGAGCGAAGTAGATTCAATTAACTGTGGCTATGATAAGTCTGGCGAAGTGGGGCGGCGCATTTGCGGAGTGAGATGCATGAGTTGCGGAATGAAATGCATCCCTGACGGCGTGAGTCGCCATTTTTGGGCTAAAAACACCCCTAAATTGGACTTAAAACACCGCTGCAGGCCTTGCGGGGTGCGGGTTTTAGTTGATCTGGATCACTAATCCTTCATTTAGTTTTTTCAGACCCGATTACAAATTTTGTTAAACAAGTCTGGTTGTGATTTTTTGCTACATCGGAAGGATTCTGGCAGGGAAATTTTGAGTATTTATGATGTGGATAAACAACTAGCCTCTGGCTCGTTTTCACTGTTTAGCATCAACCTACAACGCTTCTGCATTCAGTGCGGCATTAATTGCGGCGGCGACGCCGGTCGGGTTTTCCCACATCATTGAATGTCCTGCCTGAGGCACGATGGCGGTATGAATACCGTGTTGGGGCAGAACGGCGACATCCGGCTCGGGCAGCGAAAACTCACCAAACAAAACGGTGGCGGGCATTTCCAGCTGATAAAGTTGTTCGCGCCACGATACGGCTTCTCCGTTCACCAGCCCGATTGCCTGGCGGTGTATGGCCAGCGGCGAGGCGATGCCCATACATCCTGCCCAGATATGATCTTTTCCGCGGACCGCGACGTTAATCAGATGCGCATGACCTTCGCGCAGATAGTCTTCTTCTGAATATTGAGCGACAGCCCGGCTGAATATGCCGCCTCCCGCATCCAGATTTGGCTCGGCGACAATCAGACGCTGGATCAGATCAGAGCGCTGCGCGGCCACCATAATAGCGATACTGCCGCCCATACTGTGGCCGATCAGGTTGACCTGCGGCACGCCGAGACTTTCCAGCCACGCAATCACGCAATCAACATGCGCCTGCAGGCTATAGCTGAAATCATCGGGTTTATCGCTGTAACCCGAACCGGCTAAATCGAGCAACAGTGAGCGGCGCGGACGTAATGACGCATCGGTCGCCACACGCGGAAAATCGCAGGAAGACGCACATCCCAGGCCGTGAATAAAGACCAGCGGAACCCCCATCCCGGATAATTCATGGAAGCGCAAATGCATTTGTGTACCGGGTACTTTGAACGATTTCATCTCAATCCCTTATTACTGCTCAGGTGCAATCTGCGGATTATAGGCAGAATTCCTCTGACCGGCAGTACAAAAAATGAACAAATAAACAGAGTGCGTAAACAGGCGCGAAGTGTGCTCTGTTAGCATGAATTATCCGCAATCAAATTCTATTCATGGGCGAATTTGGCTTAAAATATTTAGCCCGTGAATATTTCTTTTGCAGGCTCTTTCTATCGGCCAGACAAGTGATAGCATGGGCCTCTTGCTTACTTTATGGATTTATCTGATGGTCAGGTTAGGCGGTTGTGTGGCGGTGATTTTGGCGCTGGCGTCGTTTTCAGCATCGGCTGTCACGCAGTATCAGTGCGTGTTAACTCATCATACGCAATCTGATGATGGCAATGATGTTTCTGAAGTCGTGAACAAAAATGCTCAGGTTTATGATGCGGGGAATACGTTCAGTTTCTCGCCTGATGGCAGCAAAATGGTCACCAGCCCTGAACTGACGGATATCATCGGCAAGGATAACCAGCCTATGAAAGCCGGAGCGCAGGATAACCTGATGTATATTCACGTGAAAGACAGTTTTGTCGTGGCAACCCAAACTGAAGGGTATGTTTACGGTGACTGCAAAGTGAATACCGCGAAGTAAAAATACAGAGTCCGGTATTTCCTGATCCACGGGGCGTTGAGCCAAACCTCAGCGCCCTGAAATATCGCCCTGCAATAAATAGAAACACTCCTGCCAGTTCATTAGCACACTTCTTATAGTCGTCCGTGGCATGACGGGCTATCCTTTCGCACTTTTCCAGTCTCCGTTTATTCATTTCGCCCGCTTCAAGAAGCAGACAAAAAAGGTATTTGCCCGCTTATGGCCTTACTTAACGACGAAATTCGCGACCATACCGCCGAGTCCGTCCTTTTCGTTCGTCGTGCCGTGATTGCATTTTTAGTCGTGGTTCTGCTGTCTTCTGCGCTGGTGTTCAATCTGTACCACCTGCAGGTGGGCATGCATGATTTTTACCAGACCCGTTCGAATCAGAATGACATCAAAATGCTGCCGATCGCCCCGAGCCGCGGGCTGATTATGGATCGCAACGGCGTGGTGCTGGCGCAAAACATTACCCTTTACCAGATTGAAGTGATCCCCGGCAAAGTGGCAGATCTTAACGCGACGCTGAAGGCGCTCACGCCGATTGTCGATCTCACGCAAGACGATCTGGACAGTTTCCACGACGCCATGATCCACGGCCGCCGTTTCGCACAAATCCCGTTAAAGCTGGCACTGACCGATGTGGAAGTCGCTCGTTTTTCCGTCAATCAGTTCGATTTTCCCGGCGTTTCCATCAGCACGTATCAGCAGCGTCGTTATCCTTATGGCGCGGAACTGGCGCACGTGGTGGGTTATGTTTCCAAGATTAATGATAAAGATGCCAAACGACTCGATGCTGAAGGTATCTCGGAGAATTACGCCGCTGACCACGATATCGGCAAGCAGGGCGTTGAAAAATATTATGAAAATATCCTGCATGGCCGCACCGGTTATCAGGAAGTGGAAGTGGATAACCACGGCCATGTGGTGCGTCTGCTGAAAGAGGTTCCGCCACAGGCCGGACAAAATATCTACCTGACCTTGGATCTCGATTTACAGCAATACATCGAAAAACTCCTGAAAGGTCAGCGTGCGGCCGTGGTGGTGATGGATCCCCGCGATGGCGGCATTAAAGCGATGGTATCCAGTCCGAGTTACGATCCGAATCCGTTTGTGAACGGGATTTCCAGCAAGCAATACAGCGCGTTACTGAAAAACCCTGATTTGCCTTTGATCAACCGTGTTACGCAGGGCCTTTATCCGCCAGCGTCCACGGTTAAACCTTTTATGGCCACTTCGGCGTTGTTTGAAGGGGTGATTACGCCACAAACGACTTTCTTTGGTGCACCGACCTGGACGTTGCCGGGCACAGAACGCCATTACCGCGACTGGCTGAAAACCGGTCACGGCTTGTTGAATGTGACCAAAGCGATTGAAGAATCCGCCGATACGTTCTTCTATCAGGTGGCCTTTGAAATGGGCATCGACCGTATTCATACCTGGCTGAGTAAATTTGGCTACGGGCAGTCGAGCGGGATAGATCTCGACGAGCAATATAATGGCGTACTGCCAAGCCGTGAATGGAAAATGAAAGTTCATAAAAAAGGCTGGTATCAGGGGGACACGATTTCGGTCGGGATTGGGCAGGGTTATTGGGTCGCGACGCCAATTCAGATGGTGCGTGCGCTCAGTGCACTGGTAAATAACGGTAAACTTGAAACACCGCACCTGCTTTATTCCTCTAAAAGCGGCAAAATTATTACGCCCTATAAGATGCCGCCGACGCGACAAATAGCGGATCCGAAATCACCAATCTGGGGAATTGTGAAAAACGGCATGTTCGGGATGGCGAATTTCCCGAATGGTACCGGCTATAAATTATTCCACACCGCACCTTATCAGATTGCGGCTAAATCCGGGACATCGCAGGTTTTCAGCCTGCGCCAGGATCAGGTTTATAACGCCAAAATGACGCCGGTTAGGTTGCGAGACCATATCTTCTACACCGCATTTGCGCCTTATAAACACCCGACGGTGGTGATGGCGCTGATATTAGAGAATGGCGGCGGCGACGGCGTGGTGGCCGGGCCAACGGCGCGTGCGATCCTCGACCACATCTTCCTGCCACCACAGGCGACAACATGCGATCCGACCAAAGCTGATAATCCGGCGGACTGCGAACAACCGGTTCCGACACCCAATTCGCTGGGCTTTAGTGAGCATTAATTTGACTTAAATCTGAGGCTTGCGACTTTACAGATTTCTCCGAACGGGGAGGTCTGACAAAGTCGCAGGCACTGTATTTCCGGCTATTCACTGTCGCTGATTTAATTTCAGTACTAAAATTCCTAATACAAGCTTGTACAATTCCTGCGGCAGGTTTTCATCTTGTACACGTTTTTTGCTATTGTTTTTTCTCACGAGAATATAAAGAGTCATTATCTCGAACTCTTACATTATTGTTTCTTTGAACCGGGAAATCTGTTTCATCTGATGGCCGATTTATTATGGCCTGATGTGCGGGTGAAGCATGAAAAATGAGGTCTGTGAATGAAAACGCCAGAAATCCCCGCTGACGAGGCGAAGCGTATCCATGCGTTGCGCGCCTACAATCTGCTAGATACGCCACCCGAAGAACGCTTCGACCGCCTGACCCGTCTGGCCAGACGATTGTTTGATGTGCCGATTGCACTGGTGTCTCTGGTAGATGTGAACCGCCAGTGGTTTAAATCCTGTCAGGGGCTGGCCGTTACGGAGACTTCACGTGACGTTTCATTCTGCGCCCATGCGATTCTGGATAACGACATCATGCTGGTACCCAATACTCTGAGTGATGAGCGTTTTTTTGATAACCCGCTGGTGACCGGCGATCCGGGTATTCGGTTTTATGCCGGTTGTCCGCTGATTGTGCCGAACGGCAGCTCTCTGGGGACCTTATGCCTCATTGATATTAAACCCCGCAATATGGGCGACGATGAGCGCCAGCTTCTGCGCGATTTAGCCAAAATGGCCGAACAGGAAATCGGTGCCCTGCAAATGGCAACCATGGATGAACTGACGCTGGTCGCTAACCGGCGGGGCTTCGAGGCGCAGGCGCAGCAGGCGCTTAATGCCTGTCAGAAGCTTGGCATGCCAGCGACCATGTTGTTTTTCGATCTGAATGATTTTAAAGGGATCAATGACCGTTTTGGTCATGCGGAAGGGGATCGGGCGCTGATCGTTTTTGCCGGGATCCTCAGCGGATTGCTGCGTGAAACGGATGTGGTGGGCCGTCTCGGCGGTGATGAGTTTGTGGCGTTGCTGACTAATGCCAGTCACCTGGAAGCCGCTGAAATTATGCAGCGTTTGCACGAAGCCGTCGTGGGATGGAATCTTCATGAACAGCGCGGTTACGACATTAAATTCAGCGTCGGGCAAATTGAGTATGCCGGTGAAAAACATCCTTCGGTGCAGGCCTTGCTGGCAGACTCCGATCAGGCGATGTACAGCCATAAGCAGCTAAGTAAAAATGTGGTGATCAATCACTGACCGCCGGTTGTCATAAAATGGCGACAACGCGTTATTTGCTTGTCTCTTTTTGGCGACATTTAACCATATGATATTTAAATTGTTTTTTTTCTGTGCGTTATTCTGTTGGTTTTTGGCGACACAAAGAGTGTTTATTCATCAGCTTAACCGCGCTTTTACTGCTGCCTCAAAAGGGGTTATTTTAAATATTCTTTTAAAACAGTAGGATGAAAAATAATTTCGAACATTGGCACGTAACGTGCTAGATTAGCGCAGTTGCTCATTCACCTGATTATGATTGGCTCACGCGAAAGCGTTGATATGCTCATAATGTCCGAATGACGCCAAAGAAACGGTGCCTATCGTTCACCCGACCGATAATCGTTGCGCAAGCACGTTATCAAACATCGAACGACACGTTGAGTGAGGCACCACCTCTTCCGGTTTGCAGAACATCCTTCAGGATGTTCTGCAATACCAACCCTTCTGAATATCTCTGATTCATCCCCAAATCAACTGAACACCTTCTCTGACACTGGCTGTTTAAACCGTTGTCCGCTAGCATGACTTTATCTGTGGTAAATGAGATGAATGCGTTGAAAAGAGGACGTTTATTCCCCGGTTCGTTACGTCAGCTGGTACTGATGGCTTTCCTGCTGGTTCTGCTGCCGTTGCTGGTGCTGGCTTATCAGGCGTATGACAGTCTGGATCAGCTGAGCCGTCAGGCGGCGCGTATCAACCGCACCACGCTCAGTGACGCCCGCCGCAGCGAATCAATGTCCAGTATTGCGCTGGAAATGGAGCGCAGCTATCGCCAGTATTGCGTTCTTGACGATCCGACGCTTTTCCGCCTTTATCAGAATCAGCACAAACAATACGGCCAGTTGCTCGATGCACATGCTTCGGTACTGCCGGACTTACGTTATTATCAAACGCTGCGTACCCTGCTGACGCAGCTGACACAACCGGTCTGCCAGAATAATTCCCCGGATAAAGACTCCTCTGCGCGCCTCGAGAATTTCTCGCGCACCAATGCCGAAATGGTGCAGGCGACGCGTGAAGTGGTGTTCTCGCGCGGACAGCAACTTCAGCGCGCCATCGCCGAACGCGGTCAGTTCTTTGGCTGGCAGGCGCTGGTGCTTTTCCTGCTCAGCGGTGCGCTGGTGGTACTGTTTACCCGCATGATTATCGGGCCGGTGAAAGGCGTCGAAAGAATGATTAACCGGCTGGGAGAAGGGCGTAATCTAGGGGATGTCTCACGGTTTAAAGGCCCGCGCGAAATCCGTTCTCTGGTGCAACGTATCGTCTGGCTGAGCGAGCGTCTTGCCTGGCTGGAATCACAGCGTCACGAATTCCTGCGACATATTTCCCATGAACTGAAAACGCCGCTCGCCAGTATGCGTGAAGGCACCGAACTACTTGCCGATGAAGTTGCCGGTCCGCTGACCTCCGATCAAAAAGAAGTAGTGGCTATCCTTAACAATAGCAGCCGTCATTTGCAGACGCTTATCGAACAACTGCTCGATTACAACCGCAAGCTGGCCGATGCGCCGACGCTCAGCGTGGCCGTCGATATTAAATCGCTGGTGAATGATGTGGTGACGGCTAACAGCCTGCCTGCGCGTGCCAAGAAGATCCGCAGTGAGGTCACGATTGATGCGCCGACCTGTCTGGCTGAGCCGACATTATTGCGGCGGGTGGTGGATAATCTCTATTCCAATGCGGTGCACTACGGGGCTGAATCCGGTACTATTTGGGTCCGCAGCCGGGAACTACACGGTCGGGTGATTATCGAGGTGGCAAACACCGGAACTCCGATCCCGCAGGCCGAGCGCGCGATGATATTTGAACCTTTTTACCAGGGTAGCCAGCAACGAAAAGGGGCTGTGAAAGGCAGCGGTCTGGGGTTGAGTATTGCCCAGGACTGTATTCGCCGCATGCATGGAGAGCTGCAACTGGTTGCCGTTGAAGATGCGGACGTGTGTTTCCGTATTGAGTTACCCCTGACGGCTGAGAAGAAATAATAATGATGCTATTTGCAGGCTGGTGCGTCTGATGAGCGCATTGTCTTTTATCACCCATATCACCTCTCGTCTGGTTCGTTCAGTGTTGCGCAGCCGGGCGTTTTTACTCAGCGCGCCACTGGCGCTGGCGGGCTGTGTCCCGCATTCCACCGAAAACCGTTATTACCAGCAGGTGTCTGATCAGGTCGTTCCCGACAGCAAAGTCATCGACTTTCGTATCGCTCCCTGCGAAACCCTCTGGACACTGGATGACAACGAGGCTGTTACCAACTCACTGTACTGGTTGCGGGCGATGGACTGCGCCGATCGCATGAACGATGCTCAGGCGCGTTTCCAGGCACAGCAGATCCCTGCGACCACCTGGGATGAGGTGTTTAAGCAAAGTATTTTGTTGTCCGGTGCAGAACCCGATCAGCAGCAGCGCCGTGCGTTGCTGGCTAAAGTCAGCGCCTATCGCGGTCAGATGCCGGGACAAATACGCCCGCTGGTGCAGTTATGGCGCGAACGTCAGAATTTACAGGTCGTGCTGGGCGATGAAAAAGCCCGCAATGCCCGCCAGCTGGCGGTGAACGAAGAAAAACTTCAGGCGATGACGCAACAGCAGCAGGTTCTGGAAAGCAATCTCGCCGATACCCGCCGTAAACTGGAAAACCTGACAGACATTGAGCGGCAGCTCTCATCCCGTAAACAGATCCAGGGCGATTTGCCGGATAACGATGCCACTGCGCCTGCCAGAGCCGCTGCCGGTATTCCGGTAAAACCGGCTGAGACTTACACGCCACCGGTTAAGGATTCGAACGCAAAATGACGTTACGCAAAGCAGCCAGTTTATTACTGGTCGATGACGACCCGAGCTTATTAAAGCTTTTGGGAATGCGTCTGACCAGCGAAGGTTTTCGTGTCACCACTGCCGAAAGCGGGGCGGAAGCGCTGCGTGTGCTGCACCGGGACCGTATTGATCTGGTGCTGAGCGATTTACGCATGGATGAAATGGACGGCATGGCGCTGTTCGCTGAAATCCAGAAATTCCAGCCCGGAATGCCAGTGATTATCCTGACCGCGCACGGCTCTATTCCCGATGCGGTGGCCGCGACCCAGCAGGGTGTGTTTGGTTTTCTGACCAAGCCGGTCGATCGCGATGCGCTGTATAAAGCCATCGATGAAGCGCTGGCGCAATCCAGCCCGTCTGCCGATGAAAGCTGGCGCGAATCGATTGTTACGCGCAGTCCGCTGATGCTGCGCCTGCTCGAGCAGGCCAATATGGTGGCGCAGTCTGATGTCAGCGTGCTGATTAATGGGCAGAGCGGCACCGGTAAAGAAGTGCTGGCGCAGGCCATTCATGGAGCCAGCCCGCGTGGCAAGAAAGCCTTTATCGCCATCAACTGCGGCGCACTGCCGGAACAGTTGCTGGAATCCGAATTATTTGGTCACGCCAAAGGTGCATTTACCGGCGCAGTAAGCAGCCGCGAAGGGCTGTTTCAGGCGGCGACCGGCGGAACATTATTTCTCGATGAAATCGGCGATATGCCGTTGTCGTTGCAGGTGAAATTGCTGCGCGTATTGCAGGAGCGCAAGGTGCGCCCGCTGGGCAGTAATCAGGATGTGGATGTCGATGTCCGCATTATCTCTGCGACGCACCGTGATTTGCCGAAAGCGATGGAAAAGGGCGAGTTCCGCGAAGATCTGTTTTACCGTCTTAACGTCGTCGGGCTAAAACTGCCGACGCTAAGTGAAAGGGCGGAAGATATTCCGCTGCTGGCCAATCATCTTCTACGCGTCGCGGCGCAGCGGCATAAACCTTTTGTGCGCAGCTTTTCAACCGATGCACTCAAACGCCTGATGGCTGCCAGCTGGCCGGGCAATGTGCGACAGTTAGTGAACGTGATTGAACAGTGCGTGGCGCTGACTTCTGCGCCGGTGATCAGCGAAGCGCTGGTTCAGCAAGCGCTGGAAGGCGAAAATACCGCACTGCCGACGTTTGCCGATGCGCGTAATCAGTTCGAACTGAATTATCTGCGTAAATTGCTGCAAATTACCAAGGGCAATGTGACGCAGGCCGCCCGTATTGCCGGGCGTAACCGCACCGAATTTTACAAGTTGCTGTCACGCCATGAGCTTGAAGCGACAGATTTTAAAGAGTAATGGAATTTACTTTCAGAGGCTTGAGGTACATTCCTGCCGCTGAACTATGATACCTTTAGCGCCTTCGTATGCCTCTGGCATCCGAAACCAGATTGTGAACCATGCTGCCGCTCAGGAAGGCGGAGAGCAAACGAATGATTATAAGGGTCCGCCATGAAAAAGATTGATGCGATTATCAAGCCATTCAAACTCGACGACGTCCGTGAAGCACTGGCTGAAGTTGGGATTACCGGGATGACCGTGACCGAAGTAAAAGGCTTTGGCCGTCAGAAAGGTCACACTGAATTGTACCGCGGGGCGGAATACATGGTCGATTTCCTGCCTAAAGTGAAAATCGAAATCGTAGTGGCGGATGACATCGTGGATACCTGCGTCGAAACCATTATGACCACCGCGCAGACCGGTAAAATCGGCGACGGCAAAATCTTTGTGTTCGATGTGGCGCGCGTAGTGCGTATCCGTACCGGCGAGCAGGACGAAGAAGCGATTTAACGTTTCATCAGGGCAGGTAATGCGATATTACCGGCCCTGAGTTTTGCTCTGTTGTTCTGCCACATGTTCCTTCCCCCCATCTTGTTATACCAATCAGTTTTCAACCGATTTAGTTTATAACCCCCTTTTTTATCAAGTCCTTACACTTTTATTTCGATCACGCCCACCCAAAATCTCTGTTTATTAATAACCACAAAAAATGCTATTTGTTAGATTTGTGTGAAGCTTGTAGGGTTTTTATTGTGACTTCATTGAAAAAGTGAGAGTAAAATCACGTTTGTTGTTATACCAGTTCTAGAAACCTGTCAGATACGTTGTAATCACCGACTAAAATAATTCAGGGTGAAAGTATCAGGCCGCGGGAACTGGTGTTGATTGATCTTCGTTGATCGTGGTTTCACACCCATTCAAAAGGCTTTGCAATGTCACAACCAGAAAAACCCATACGCATTTCTCGTCGCGTATTTTTAGGGGGCGCACTGGCGGCGCTCTCTGTTCCGCTGATGAACAAGCTTCTGCTGAGTCCGGTTTACGCCGCGCCGGTGGAGGGCCTGTCACAAGCAAAACAGGATTTCACGCAACTCTCGCTGTATCTGACCGGTCATGACCTGCTGGATCCGGCCCTTTCTGAACGTTATTACCAGACGATGCTGGCGCTTTACCCGGATTTCACCGCGCAGGTTCAGGCATTGCAGGCATTTATCACGGCGAATCACATTGACGCCGCTGACCTGCAAAAAACGCTGGACGCACAGCAGCCCGCGCTGGCGAAACTGCCGCGCAGCATCCTTCAGGCCTGGTATCTGGGCGTGGTCGGTGATGGCAAACAGGCGGTTTGTCTGGCGTATGAAAATGCGCTGATGAATGTCGCGGTTCGCGATCACCTTAATCCGCCGAGCTATGCCTACGGCGCTTATGGTACCTGGGCAAAACAGCCTGTCTGAAAATAACGTTCAAAAAGGATTAAGCAATGAGTGAACAACTTTCCGCTGACGTCGTCGTCATCGGCTCAGGGATCTGCGGCTCGCTGGTCGCACAGCGTCTGGCAAAACAGGGCCTCTCTGTCATTATTCTTGAATCCGGCCCGCGCATTGATCGCGGTACGCTGACTGAAAACTTCCGTAATTCGCCGCGTAAAAAAGACTTTATGTCGCCGTATCCGTACTCCGACTGGTCGCCGCATCCGGTATATAAACCGGAAGATAATGATTATCTGCAACAGCAGGGGCCGTATCCGTTCCCGGCGGAATATATCCGCATTATGGGCGGAACCACCTGGCACTGGGCGGCGCAGGCATGGCGCGTTCTGCCCAATGATATGAAAATCAAAACGCTGTACGGCGTCGGTCGCGACTGGCCGCTGTCGTATGAAGAGCTGGAACCGTTTTATTACGAAGCCGAAGTGAAAATGGGCGTTTCCGGCGCACCAAATAATGGATCACCGCGCAACCAGCCGTTCCCGATGGAACCGGTCGCTGAATCCTGGCTGCAACAACGTTTTCGTGAGCGTCTGGCTCCGGGCGGTTATGACGTGATCGTCAACACCACCGCGCGTAACAGCCGAAACTACGACGGACGTCCGGCCTGTTGCGGTAACAACAACTGCATGCCGATTTGCCCGATTGACGCGCAATATCACGGCGGCATCGCCGCGCAGGCCGCTGAAGCGGCAGGTGCAAAACTCATCACCAGCGCCGTCGTTTATCGTCTCGAGCATGACGAGAAAGGCCGCATTGTCGCCGCGCATTATTACGATCCGGATAAAGGTGAGCATAAAGTCACGGCCAAAAACTTTGTTCTGGCGGCGAACGGAATCGAAAGCCCTAAACTGCTGCTGATTTCCGCCAGCGATAAATATCCGGACGGACTGGCAAACAGCTCCGGCACTGTTGGCCGTCACCTGATGGATCACCCGAGTAACTCCCTGACATTTGAAACCGAAGAACCTTTATGGGCAGGGCGCGGGCCAATGAGTCCTGCATCTATCAACAGCCTGCGCGACGGCGATTTCCGAAAAGATTACGCCTCGTTCCGTATCGATATCGCCAACTCCTCACAGGTGCAGTCAGTCACGCAGGATTTGCTGGCGGAAGGTGTTTATGGCATCAGCCTGGATAACGAAATCCGTCGTCGAGCGTCGCATCAGACCAGCCTGAAAAACGTGATGGAACAGCTGCCAAATTACGACAACCGTATCATTCTCAGTGAAAAGAAAGACAAACTGGGCATTCCGAAACCGGCAGCGATTTACCACATGGACGATTACGTGCATCGCGGTATGGCACGCGCCGTGAAGGAATATACCGAGATTGCCAGACTGATGGGCGGCACCAATTTACGTTTCAGTAAGCCGGGCGTTTACGGCAACAACCAGCACATTACCGGCACGATGAGCATGGGTCATGACCCGAAAGATTCCGTGGTGGATGCGTTCGGACGCACCCATGACCATGAAAATCTGTTCATCACCAGCACCGGCGTGATGCCGACGTCGGCGACGGTTAACTCCACGCTGACCGCAGTCGCACTGGCGTTACGTACTGCTGACCACCTTGCCAAAACTGCGCTATAGGCTGACTGAAATGACTCTGAATCGTTTATCTCAAAAACGTCTGACGGGCGCGTTGCTGGCCTTTGGCCTGAGCCTGACTGCGGGCACAGCGTACGCTGCTTTATCGCCGGAACAGGATGCGCTGATTAAAAAAGGCGAATACGTCGCGGTAGCCGGAGACTGCGTGGCCTGCCATTCCACCGAAGGTGGCAAGCCTTTCGCCGGTGGCCTCGGGCTGGCAACGCCGCTGGGCACCATTTACTCGAGCAATATCACGCCGTCGAAAAAAGACGGTATTGGCAATTATACGCTGGAACAGTTTGAACACGCAGTGCGTGACGGCGTGCGCGGCGACGGTGCGAATCTTTACCCGGCAATGCCTTATACGTCATATGCCAAAATCAGCGATGACGATATGAAAGCGCTGTACGCCTATTTCATGCAGGGCGTCCAACCCGTCGATATGCCTTCAACGCCGACCGCGCTGCCGTTCCCGTTCAACGTGCGTTTGTCGATGGCGGGCTGGAATTTGCTGTTCCTGGAGAAAGGCGCGTTTAAAGCCGACCCGTCGAAAAGCGATCAGGTTAACCGTGGCGCGTATCTTGGCGAAGCACTGGCACACTGCAGTACCTGCCATACGCCGCGTAATGCGCTGATGGCCGAGCAGGGCGATAAAGCCCTGGGCGGTAGCAGTCTGGGCACCTGGTTTGCACCGAACATTACGTCGGATGCGGTCAGCGGGATTGGTAACTGGACCACTGACGAAATCGCGGGTTACCTGAAAACCGGCCATGCGCCGGGCAAAGCGCAGGCGGCGGGTCCGATGGCGGAAGCCATCGATCACAGTCTCAGCCATCTGAGCGACAGTGATTTGCAGGCGATTGCCGTGTGGCTGAAACAAACCACGCCGGTCAGTCAGGAAGGGCAGGCGAAAGCGGCCGATCAGTTCGGATCACCGGCGAATTATGTTGATACGCTGCGCGGCGTTCCGCGTCCGGCCGATGCCGACAAGATGACCGGCTGGCAGGTGTATGACGGATATTGCGCCAGCTGCCATCAGCCCGACGGGCGTGGCAGCAAGGACGGCGGTTTGCCATCGCTTATCAACAACACCGCGCTGGGACATCTGAACAGTGACAATCTGGTGATGGCGATTTTGCATGGCGTGCAGCGCGGTGCGGAAAGCAAAGATGTAGCGATGCCGGCGTTTGACCATTTGCTGTCGGATACGCAGGTGGCCACGCTGAGTAATCAGCTGCTGAAGCAGTTCGGTAACGATCAGGCGAGTGTGACGCCGCAGCGGGTGAAAGAACTGCGCGCAGGCGGTAAACCTTCGCCGTTGCTGGAGCTGGCGCACTGGGGAATGGGCATCGCCGGGCTGATTGTTATCCTGCTGATTGCGCTGTTCTTTGTTCGTCGCCGCCGTCATTAACTCTTAATGACGCAGCAATAAACAAGGCTGACATTCTGTGTCAGCCTTTTTCTTTTCTTCTTTTCGGGCGGGGATTAAATCACTTTATGCGGGCCGAAGCATTCGTAGTGAATGTTCGCTTCGCTGACGTCCATCGCCAGCAGCTGTTTTGCGGCAAACTGCATAAAACCGACCGGGCCACACAGATAGAAATGCATTTCAGGATTATTCAGTTGTTCGCTGACTTTGCTCAGATCCATCAGCCCCTGATACTGGAAATCCTCTCCCGGCAAATCATTTGCCTGCGGCTGGTTATACCAGACATGGCTTTCCAGCTGCGGCAGGCGTGCCTGCGCGCTTTTCACTTCGCCGGCAAACGCATGCACCGCACCGTTTTCAGCCGCGTGCAGCCACTGAACCTGTGCATGATGTCCGCGTTCTGCCAGCGTATTGAGCATGCCTAACATCGGTGTCTGACCGACACCGGCGGAAATCAGCGCCACTGGCGTGGTCTTGCTGATGTTCATAAAGAAATCGCCGTGAGGCGCAGCAAGATGAACAATGTCGCCAGGCTGAGCAAAATTATGCAGGAAATTGGACACCGCGCCCTGGCCTTCGCGTTTTACCGCGATGCGGTAAGTTTTTCCGTTCGGTGCCTGCGTCAGGGAATACTGACGGATTTCCTGATTTTCCAGCGATGCATCGCGGATATACACCGCCAGATATTGCCCCGGCTGGAAATCTGCCACCGGCAATCCGTCGACAGGTTCCAGCAAGAAAGAGGTGATCAGTTCACTTTGCCGTTGTTTTTCAGCAATGCGGAATTCACGTGTACCACGCCAGCCGCCGGTTTTTTCTGCGCTGTCCTGATAAATTTCGGCTTCACGGTTGATAAATACCCCCGCCAGCACGCCGTAGGCTTTGCCCCACGCATCCAGCACTTCCTGACCCGGACTGAACATTTCATCCAGTGTCGCCAGCAGATGTTCGCCAACAATATCGTATTGCTCAGGTCTGATGGTAAAGCTGGTGTGTTTTTGAGCGATGCGTTCCACGGCTGGCAGCAGCGCCGCGAGATTTTCAATATTTGCCGCATAGGCGCAGATGGCATCGAACAGCGCCTGACGCTGATCGCCATTGCGCTGATTGCTCATATTGAAAATGTCTTTCAGTTCAGGATTGTGTTCGAACATGCGGTCATAGAAGTGTGCGGTCAGTTTCGGACCGGTCGCGGCGAGCAAAGGAATGGTGGATTTAACGGTGGCGATAGTGGCTGAATCAAGCATAGTGAACTCCGTGTCTTTGCAGATTTTATTAAACATGTATTTTAAATGCATCTTATATAAAACCCCAATTTCTGTAAACACCCACTAAAGGGGTAAGGGCTTTTTCTGTGAGGAGTGAGGTGATGAATGCGATGGGGGCTGAGTCACAAAGCTGAAATTTGTACATGTTCAGTTGAATATTTATCTCTTGATTAAGGGCAGAGGTTCGCAGATCAAAGCCTTGCTGTATCTGGAGCCAATCGTTTGCCTAAAAACCTCAAACTGACCCTATCCGAAGGGCGCTTAAACATTTACACTGTTGCGCAGAACCCGGAAGGGGCGTTTATTTTTAGTTTGTTGAGTCAGGAGATGCGGATGTTAAAGCGTGAAATGAACATTGCCGATTATGATGCTGAGCTGTGGGCAGCAATGGAAAAAGAAGTTGTTCGCCAGGAAGAACATATCGAGCTGATTGCGTCAGAAAACTATACCAGCCCGCGTGTTATGCAGGCTCAGGGTTCGCAGCTGACCAACAAATATGCCGAAGGTTATCCGGGCAAACGTTATTACGGTGGTTGTGAGTACGTCGACATCGTTGAACAACTGGCTATTGACCGTGCAAAAGAATTGTTCGGTGCAGATTTCGCTAACGTTCAGCCACACTCCGGCTCACAGGCAAACTTCGCGGTGTATACCGCACTGCTGCAACCGGGCGACACCATTCTGGGGATGAACCTCGGCCACGGTGGTCACCTGACTCACGGTTCGCCGGTTAACCTGTCCGGTAAACTGTACAACGTGGTGCCTTACGGCATCGACGAAAGCGGCGATATCGATTACGAAGACGTGAAACGTCAGGCCGAAACGCACAAACCTAAAATGATCATCGGCGGCTTCTCCGCATTCTCCGGTATCGTTGACTGGGCAAAAATGCGTGAAATCGCTGACAGCGTTGGTGCTTACTTCTTCGTCGACATGGCACACGTTGCCGGTCTGATTGCTGCGGGCGTTTACCCGAACCCGGTTCCGCACGCACACATCGTGACCACTACTACGCACAAAACTCTGGCTGGCCCGCGCGGGGGGCTGATTCTGGCGAAAGGCGGTGACGAAGAGTTCTACAAAAAACTGAACTCCGCAGTCTTCCCTGGTGGACAGGGCGGCCCGCTGATGCACGTGATTGCCGGTAAAGCGGTAGCACTGAAAGAAGCGATGGAACCTGAGTTCAAAACCTACCAGCAGCAAGTGGCTAAAAATGCCCAGGCAATGGTGGCTGTGGTTCTGGAACGTGGCTACAAAGTGGTTTCCGGCGGTACGCACAACCACCTGTTCCTGATGGATCTGGTTGATAAAAACCTGACCGGTAAAGAAGCCGATGCTGCACTGGGTCGCGCTAACATCACTGTGAACAAGAACAGCGTGCCTAACGATCCGAAGAGCCCGTTCGTCACTTCCGGCGTGCGTATTGGTACTCCGGCTATCACCCGTCGTGGCTTTAAAGAAGCTGAAGCGCGTGAACTGGCTGGCTGGATCTGTGACGTGCTGGACAACGTGAACGACGAAGCGACTATCGAACGCGTGAAACAGAAAGTTCTCGACATCTGTGCACGCTTCCCGGTTTACGCGTAATATTTGCGAAGCCGTAAAGCTGCTAAAACCCGCTCCGGCGGGTTTTTTTATGGGCATGTATCAGAATTTGTGAGCTGGCAGACATTACTGGAGTATGAAAACGTCTGCGGATTGCTAGCGATTGTGAGCTTTGTCAAAGTATTGGCCTCACACCGGAGGATTTATGGAATTGCGTTCCACGCGCTGGCTTGCACTCAGTTATTTCACCTATTTTTTTAGTTACGGTATTTTTCTTCCCTTCTGGGGCTTATGGCTTAAAGGCGAAGGCATTTCCTCCGAAAGTATCGGCCTGTTGCTCGGCGCCGGTTTAGTCGCCCGCTTTCTCGGCACGTTAATCATTTCCCCCTCCATCAAAGACCCGTCGTATCTCATCACCGGATTACGCATCCTCGCGTTGCTCACGCTGGCGTTCGCCGTCGGATTCTGGTTCGGTAACGGCTGGGCCTGGCTGATGATTAACATTGCCGGTTTCAGCTTGTTCTTCGGCCCGCTGGTGCCGCTGACCGATGCGCTTGCCGGTACGCTGCAACGCCAGATCAACATGGATTACGGCAAAGTGCGCGTCTGGGGTTCGATTGCCTTTGTGATTGGCTCGGCGGTCACCGGCAAACTGGTCGAAGTTTACGGGCATAACGCAATCCTCTACACGCTGACCGCCGGCGTGGCGGCAATGCTGCTCGGAATGCTGCTGCGTCCGAGTGTAAAACCGGCGGGCGAGCCGCGCGAAAGCGGTGCGCCGGGTATTACGTGGAAAGCCTTGCTCGGCGAAAAACCGGTCTGGCGTTTTCTGTTATGCGTGACGTTATTGCAGGGAGCACACGCCGCGTATTACGGCTTCAGCGCAATTTACTGGCAGGATGTCGGCTATTCTTCCACGACCATCGGCTATTTGTGGTCGCTGGGTGTGGTGGCGGAAGTGCTGGTGTTTACCTTCAGTAAACAGCTGTTCAGCCGCTGGTCCGCTCGCGATCTGCTGCTGCTTTCCGCGTTCTGTGGCGTGGTGCGCTGGGGAATGATGGGCGCGTTTACCGCATTGCCATGGCTGATTGTGATTCAGATTTTGCACTGCGGCACGTTCACGGTTTGCCATCTGGCGGGGATGCGGTTTATTGCGGCGCGTCCGCGTGATCAGGTTATCCGTCTGCAATCGGTGTATTCCGCGCTGGCAATGGGTGGCGGTGTGGCGGTGATGACGATGGTGTCCGGCTTCCTGTTCGAACATCTGCACGCAGGCTTGTTCTGGGTGATGGCGCTGCTGGCGGTACCGGCGATTTTCCTGCGTCCGCAGGTCACGCCGTCAGCGCCGGAGGTGACAGCCCGCTAGGGCGCTTCGAGCAGCGATCGGATACGTTTTCGCTGCTCTTTCGCCAGCGGCAGTTGGGTGTGGATCACCAGCGGATCGGCATCGGTGCTGCGGGTAGCGTAAGGCGTAACAATCATCGCCACGCCGCTCGGCGCACCGAACTTATAGAAATCCGCCAGCGTCTGATATTTGATGTTCAGCGGCAGCAGTGTCGCCTCACGGATTTGCTGCTCGACCGCATCTTCCAGCGCAGGATTATCATGCGTCAGCAGCAAAATCTGCTTTTCCTGCAAGGCGTTACCTTGCATCAGCCAGGCACCGAAAGTAATCGCCACCAGCCCGATTTCATCTTCCGAAAGACTTATCAGATATTCGTGCTCGAACCCTGCTAACGCCTCGCGGGTAGTGCGTACCAGCCGCGGATACATACGGTTCACTTCTTCCTGCATCAGATTGTCGATACCTATCCCGAAATGACAGCGTTCAATTGCCGGACCCAGATGGGCGAAAAGCTGCCCGACCAGACCCTCGTAGCTGCTGAATTTCATCCCGGCGATGTCCTGAAAACGCGCCACCATATTTTCAATTTCTAATAACAGACGCTGATCTTCCGTCGAACCGGAACTCTGATAACTGTGATTTTTCAGCATCCGCAACATCAGAGTGAAAAACTCACATTCGCAGTCATCCAGCAGGCCGTTGCTGAGTTCCTGCAACTGGATAAACAGTTCACGCGCGGCAGCATATTCCGGCTTTTCACGCAACCAGCGGCGCTGTTGCTCGGTGAAGCGTAATCCTGTCTGGTCGTTGTTTTGCCACAGACAGTACTGAAGGCAGATCAGCATCAACTGGCGGTCATGCCCGCTGAGGGGTTTGGGTAAGAGCGTGCCGCAATCTTCCAGGATCATGCCCAGAATATCGGTGCGCAGTGCTGACTTCGGGCAGGTCTGGCCTTCAAATGCGATATGCAGCCAGGGGATAAAGTGGCGGGAGACGAAATCCGGCGAAATGCGCAACGTACGGCGTAAACCCTGGAATAAGCACAGGCGCTGGGCGAGGCTGTCGCCCTGAATCCGGCACTCTTTTTCGCTGTACTGCAAAACATCCAGACGATGAATGCGCTGAATTTCACAGGTGACCTCTGCCAGATCTTCCCAGGTAGTGGTTAATCCGACACCGTTTATTTCACTGATGATCTCCAGCTGAACTGCCGTCAGCGGCGCGTACAGCATCAGCAACACGTGACAACGGCGTTGCGTAGCGGAAAGCGCAGGGGAGGGCTGTTTTTCTGGATTCATATCACCTACCGAAAAGATATCGCCTGAAATTATTAGTCAAGCATAGCAAAGCGGATGCCCGCATTAAGGCCGCAGGATTGGGTTTTACTCCGGCTTACAACTCAGATCACAGATATTTTTGACGACTGCTTAATTGCACAGCAAAATAGTGTTACTTAGTAACAATATCATGGCACTTTATAGGGATGTGACTTTGAACCCGAACAGGAACCGGCCTCTTTTTCGTTATGCAAACCGTCATGCAAAGTGGCTGGGATTAGCGCTTTTTTGCCTGCCCGCCACGGTCATGGCGCACCCGCACAGTTTCATCGATATGCAGACTACGCTGGTGGCGAATGAAACTTCGCTGACCGGGCTGAAAATGGTCTGGACGATGGACGAAATTACCTCCGCCGATTTGCTCTACGACGCGCAAAATGCCAAACCCGGTTCTGATATCTGGAAGAAACTGGCAGCCGAAGTGATGGCGCGGGTGCTTAGTCAGCATTACTTCACTGATTTTTACCGTGAAGGGAAACCGGTGAAATATCTCGATTTACCCAGCGAATATCAGCTGTCCCGTAAAGGTGATCAGGCCGTGCTGGAATTCGTGTTGCCGCTGGCGAAGCCGCAGACGCTGACCGGCAAACCGATGGAATTCTCTACCTTCGATCCTTCGTATTTTGTCGACATGACGTATAAGGATAAAACCGCACTGCATCTGCCGCCGGAGCTGGAAAAACGCTGCACGCTGGCGTTGTTTACGCCGAAACCTGATGCCTCGCTGCAAAACTACGCGCTGTCTCTCGATAAGGCCGATGCGCCGCCGGAAGACATGGATCTTGGTCAGCAATTTGCTCAGAAGGTCACGCTGGAATGTCATTAATCTCCACACCGTCGAAAACGCTTTCCTGGCGCGACCTCTGGCCGCTGGCGGTATTTTTTTTGCTGCTGGCGGGCGGCGTTTTTCTCCTCATCCATTACTGGCCGCGAATTTTACTCAGCAGCATTATCTGGCAGCGTGAATTGCATCAGGAACTGGCCGGGCTGCTGCGCCAGGTGAAAGAAAATCCGATGCAGGCAGGGATGACGCTGGCCGGTTTCAGTCTGATTTACGGCGTGATCCACGCCATCGGGCCGGGACATGGGAAAATCGTCATTACTACTTATCTGGCGACACATCCTTCGCGGCTGAAAAGCAGCCTTAAACTGACGTTTGCGTCGGCGATTGTTCAGGGGCTGGTGGCAATATTGCTGGTCAGCGTGGTGCTTGGCGTTCTGCAACTCTCTTCGCGTCAGCTGCATCAGAGCAGTTTCTGGATGGAGCGCGGCAGCTTCACTCTGGTGATATTGCTCGGGCTGCTGCTGTGCTGGCGAGCACTAAAAAGGGTGTGGCAGACGATCAATAGTTTGCGTCCGGCACAGGCCATGAAGATCCACAGCCTCTCGCCGCTGGGCAGTGAGGTGCATGTCCACGATGAACATTGCGGCTGCGGGCATCAGCATGTGCCGAGCGATCAGCAGCTTCAGGCGGGTGGGGATTTGCGCACCCAGATAGCGATAGTGCTGGCGATGGGCTTGCGCCCGTGCTCCGGCGCGATCATGGTGTTGCTGTTTTCCAAAGTGATCGGTGTTTACAGCTGGGGCGTGATTTCCGCTATCACAATGGCCATCGGCACGTCACTGACCGTTTCGCTGATTGGTGTGCTGGTGTTTTACAGTCGTGCGCTGGCGGTGAAACTGAGTGCAAGCCGTACGCCTGCAGCCTGGCAGCGGATCACCTGGTCATTGCTGGCGCTGACCGGCGGAATTGTGCTGCTGGTGGCGGGGATTTTGCTTTTCAGTACCGGCGGCGGAGACGTTTCGCCGATAACCGGCGGGCCCTTCAGGGGATAACTTCCAGGCATATCCTTCATGGGCGAGAAAACAGGCATAAAAAACGGACGCCCGAAAGGACGTCCGTTTTTCTTTGTATCAGAAACCGGCGGAATTAACGCTTCAGCGCTTCGCTCAGTTCATCACGCATGGTCATCAGAATACCTTTAACGACGCGTGGGTTGCCTGCAACGATGTTGCCAGATGAGAAGTGGTTATGGCCGCCAACAAAGTCAGTCACAACACCACCTGATTCACGAACCAGCAGTTCGCCACCGGCGAAATCCCAAGGCTTGAGGGCGATTTCGAAGAAACCGTCAACGCGCCCAGCAGCCACATAAGCCAGATCCAGCGCAGCAGAACCGGTGCGACGGAAGTCTGCACATTCGGTGAACAGTTTGCCAACGACATTCATGTAGCTGGTTGCGTGTTGTTTTGCTTTGAACGGGAAGCCGGTCGCCAGAATAGTGCCGTCGAGATCTTTAGCGTTAGTACCGCGCAGACGATAACCGTTCAGCTGTGCGCCCTGACCGCGGGTCGCGGTGAACAGTTCGTTACGCATTGGGTCATATACTACCGCAACTTCAGTGCGGCCTTTGATGCGCACGGCGATAGAAACAGCGAAATGTGGGAAGCGTTTAACGAAGTTGGTGGTGCCATCCAGCGGGTCGATAATCCATTGTACGTCTTTGTCTTCGCCTTCCAGCTCGCCACACTCTTCACTGATGATGGTGTGTTTTGGATAGGATTTGCGAATGACATCGATAATCATGTGTTCTGCATCGCGGTCTACGTTGGTAACAAAATCGTTGGTACCTTTTTGTGTAGATTCTACAGAGTCTGGCGTTTCGTAATGTTTGGCAATCAGGTTACCGGCCTTGCGCGCAGCGCGCACGGCGATGGTGAGCATCGGATGCATGGATATCTTCCAACTAGGATGTTAAAGAACGGGAATACGGGAAACGGCGCGCAGTATAGCAGGGGATCTGAAAATTAACTACCGTTGTGTTAGGCTGTTGTGATTTTCCGTCTGGCTAAGAGTCCCTATGCTGCCCAATATCCGCATTGTATTAGTAGAAACCTCCCACACTGGCAATATGGGCTCAACCGCCCGTGCCATGAAAACTATGGGTTTATCCAGTCTTTATCTGGTGAATCCGCTGGTAAAACCTGACTCTCAGGCTATCTCTTTGTCTGCCGGTGCCAGTGATGTCATCGGTAATGCGACGATTGTTGATACCCTCGACGAAGCGCTGGCGGGTTGTAGTCTGGTGATCGGCACCAGTGCGCGTTCCCGCACGCTGCCGTGGCCGATGCTTGAACCACGTGAATGTGGCGAGCACAGCGCGAAAGCCGCACAAACCGCGCCGGTCGCACTGGTGTTTGGTCGTGAACGCGTCGGGCTGACCAACGAAGAACTGCAAAAATGTAACTACCACGTGTGTATCCCGGCAAATCCGGAATACAGCTCGCTGAATCTGGCGATGGCCGTGCAGATTATTGCGTATGAAGTGCGCGTCGCGCATCTGGCGTTGCTGGAAGCGGCAAAACCGCAAATCGAATACGAAGAAACGCCGTACCCGCTGGTCGATGACCTCGAGCGGTTTTATCAGCATCTGGAAAAAACCTTGCTGGAAACCGGCTTTATTCGTCAGGCCCATCCGGGCCAGGTGATGAGCAAATTACGTCGTCTGTTTACCCGTGCGAGGCCTGAATCCCAGGAATTAAACATCCTGCGTGGCATCCTGACGTCGATCGAAAAGACTCATAGCAACAAAGAATAAGCGTCAGTTCTTGATTATAAGGAACTTGTTTCATTCTTTTAATCAAATGGTTACGAATTTTTATTGAATGACGAAAAGAGTGCGGGAATGCCGGGTTTGTAATACTTGAGTAAAACACTAGGTTAAATAGTTGACTGTTTTACTCGGGAATGGCAGACTCGTTTGCATGTTCCGCACTATTGAATTTTTAAGTCATTTTAAACAGGTAACCATGCTATGAGACTGACATCCAAAGGCCGTTATGCCGTGACCGCTATGCTCGATGTTGCACTGCATTCACAGGAAGGACCAGTACCACTGGCTGACATTTCTGAGCGTCAGGGTATTTCCCTTTCTTACCTGGAGCAGCTTTTCTCGCGCTTACGCAAAAATGGTCTGGTTGCCAGTGTTCGTGGTCCGGGCGGTGGTTATTTGTTAGGTAAAGATGCTGGCGATATCGCGGTAGGTGCTGTGATCACCGCCGTTGACGAATCTGTCGATGCCACCCGTTGCCAGGGTAAAGAAGGCTGCCAGAATGGCGAACGCTGCCTGACTCACACCTTATGGCGTGATCTGAGCGAGCGCATCAGCGGCTTCCTGAACAACATTACACTGGCGGAGCTGGTCAACAACCAGGAAATCCTGGAAGTAGCCGACCGTCAGAACGGTGAAGTTCGTCGTCAGCCTAACGGACGCCAGATAGAAACTATCAATGTTAACTTAAGAGCGTAATGGCTTAATCTGCATTGATAACCGATTTAAAAAGCCCGCGGAAATGCAGATTTCCGCGGGCTTTTGCTTTTCAGACGTCAATTCTTACCGATTAGTGCCCGCAAAGTGTCATTTCCCTTTTAAGAATCTGCGAACCCGTTTTAAACTGGATGTCGTTTTTTTTCATTCTTTCGTTCGAAGCCGAACGCGCAGTCCGGAGCTTACCTGCCATGAAATTGCCTATTTATCTCGATTATTCTGCCACCACGCCGGTTGACCCGCGTGTGGCGAAGATGATGATGCAGTGTTTAACACTCGACGGTACTTTCGGTAACCCGGCTTCCCGCTCTCACCGCTTTGGCTGGCAGGCCGAAGAGGCTGTGGATGTCGCCCGAAACCAGATTGCTGAGCTGATTAATGCAGACCCGCGTGAAATTGTTTTCACATCGGGTGCGACAGAATCCGACAATCTGGCGATTAAAGGTGCCGCACATGCGCAGCGTGAGAAAGGCAGACACATCATCACCAGCCAGACGGAGCACAAAGCGGTGTTAGACACCTGTGCTCAGCTGGAAACAGAAGGCTTCGACGTCACTTATTTAGCGCCGCAGGCTGACGGTATTATTCCTCCTGCTATGATTGAAGCGGCGCTGCGCCCGGACACCATTCTGGTGTCAATCATGCAGGTAAATAATGAAACCGGCGTGGTGCAGGATATTGCGACAATTGGCGAACTGTGCCGCAGTCGCGGTATTTTATTCCATGTGGATGCGACCCAGAGTGTGGGTAAGATTGCGATTGATGTCAGCGCGCTGAAGGTCGATCTGATGTCATTTTCCGCGCATAAAATTTACGGACCGAAAGGCATTGGCGCGCTGTACGTCAGCCGCAAACCGAAAGTGCGGATTGACGCGCAAATCCACGGCGGCGGGCATGAGCGCGGTATGCGTTCCGGGACGTTGCCGGTGCATCAGATTGTCGGAATGGGCGAAGCGTATCGCATTGCTAAAGAAGAAATGACCGCCGAAGCAGGGCGTCTGAGCGCACTGCGCGACCGCTTGTGGAAAGGCATTCAGGAGCTTGATCAGGCCTTTCTCAACGGCACGCCGAAACATGCCGCGCCAAATATTCTCAACGTCAGTTTTGCCGATGTTGAAGGGGAATCCCTGATTATGGCGCTCAAGGATCTGGCTGTGTCGTCCGGCTCCGCCTGTACTTCCGCCAGCCTTGAACCTTCTTATGTGCTGCGTGCGCTGGGATTAAGCGAAGAGCTGGCACACGGCTCTATCCGTTTTTCTCTCGGACGCTGGACCACGGAAGAAGAAATTGATTATGCGATTGCGCTGGTGGTGAAATCAGTCCGCCGCCTGCGTGAATTGCCCCCGGTTTATACGAAATGAAGTGCCACCCGCTGAAAGGGTGATTTGCCTGTCATTGATAATGAATATTCATTGAAGATAAAAACAATCAGGAGTCCTGTTATGAGTTCCGAAGTAACGACCAATGAAGCGATGTCCGTCTTCCTTTCCTCTGAGCCAGCTGATGCACGCTGGGGCGAAAAGGCAACACTGAGCACGGATTCCGCCGGTATGACCATTCACCTGAAAGATGGCGACGCGCTGACGGCTATCTCCCGCGCGGCACGCCGCATCGACGGTCAGGGCGTGAAAAACGTCAAACTGGCAGGTGAAGGCTGGGATCTCGAAAACAGTTGGGCATTCTGGCAGGGCTTCCGTGGTCCGAAAGGCACACGCAATGTTGACTGGGCTGAATTGTCTGAAGATGACGCCAACACTCTGAAACAACGCCTGAAAATCATCGACTGGGTGCGTAACACTATCAATACCCCGGCGGAAGATTTGTCACCAGAACAGCTGGCCACCCGCGCCGTTGATCTGATGTGTGAATTCGGCAACGAAAAAGTCAGCTACCGCATCACCAAAGGTGACGATCTGCGTCAGCAAAGCTACATGGGGATCCACACCGTAGGCCGTGGTTCTGACCGTCCGCCGGTATTGCTGGCACTCGATTACAACCCGAGCGGCGATGCGGATGCACCGGTTTATGCCTGTCTGGTCGGTAAAGGTATTACCTTTGACACCGGCGGCTACAGCCTCAAACCCAGCGCTTCTATGGATTCCATGAAAGCTGATATGGGTGGCGCCGCGACGCTGACCGGCGCACTGGCGCTGGCGGCGGCTAACGGCCTGAACAAGCGCGTGAAACTTTACCTGTGCTGCGCGGATAACATGGTCAGCGGCAATGCGCTGAAACTCGGCGATATCATCCGCTACCGAAATGGCAAAACCGTTGAAGTAATGAATACCGATGCCGAAGGCCGTCTGGTGCTGGCCGATGGCCTGATCGACGCGTCTGCACAAAACCCGGAACTGATTATTGATGCGGCAACGCTGACCGGCGCGGCTAAAACTGCACTGGGCAACGATTACCACGCGCTGTTCAGCTTTGACGATGCGCTGGCCGGTCAATTGCTGGAAAGCGCAAAAGCCGAAAACGAACCTTTCTGGCGTCTGCCGCTGGAAGAGTTCCACCGTTCGCATCTGCCGTCTAACTTTGCAGAACTAAACAACATTGCCGGTCCTTCGCACACTGCGGGTGCGAGTACGGCGGCGGCATTCCTGTCTCATTTCGTGACTGAATATAAGAAAGGCTGGCTGCACATCGACTGCTCTGCCACTTATCGCAAAAACGCAGCGGATCAGTGGTCTGCGGGTGCAACAGGGCTGGGTGTGCGTACCGTCGCCAACTTGTTGTTAGCCAAAGCGAAGTAAGTTTCAGAAATCAACGCATGAAACACAACGGGGCGCTTAACGGCGCCCCGTTTTATACCATTACCGGAGTCAAGAATCATGAGTGTCCCACACGATCATCTTCCTGCTGGCGCGGCGGCGACCGACGGTGAAAACGAGCTGGAGCGCCTGCTTCGCCTGTCTGTCACCGCGCCTGCGTGGCGTCCTGCGTTTTATCAAACCTTGCTGGAATCCACCGTTTTTGTACTGGGTGATGCGGGGCAGGATGACGCTGAAAAGCAGGGCAGTGTGGCGATCACCGCAGGCAGTGAACTGAATATTTTGCACTGGGAAAAGCAGGATGGCAGTTCAATCATTCCTTTCTTTTCTTCGGTGGATGTCCTGGAAAAAGCCAGTGCCGGGGAAAGCCCGGATGAGCAGGCGTTTGTTGCGCTGCCTGCCCGCGTGTTATTTGAAATGACACAAGGGGAAGAATTATTTCTGAATCCGAAGTCGGAATACGGCAAGGAATTCACCCCGAACGAAGTCACACTTTTGCTGAGTAATGGCGGGCTGCATGCCCCGTCGGAGCTGATGCTGGATAAAGAAAGTCAGCTGCTCATCGGCCAGCCGGAGGAATATCCTTCTGCGATGATCGACGCATTGACCACGCTGTTCACACAGAAGAAGCCGGTGCGCCGTGCCTTTATGGCGCTGATCCATGATAAAGCGGTGGACGACCAGCCGAATCTGTTAATTGGTGTGGAGGCAGATGGCGATGAGCAGGAAATTGATGCGTTGATCCGCGAAGCGGGGAATGTGGCGAGCGAAACCTCACCTGACGATCGTCCGGTAGATTTCTGTATCGTTTCTGAAAAGGAACGCGGTATCAGCCATTATCTGATAAGTCACACCCAGCCGTTCTATCAGCGCAAGTGGGGAAGCTGGTTGCGGAACATTATTCCGTCTTCCGGTCAGGCATAAATCTGCGGAGACAGCGGGGCAGAACGCCATTTTGCCCCTGTTTTGTTTAAGGGGAATGGGCGGTTTAGGTTCGATAGTGAATCAATCACACATTTTTTTAATTAAATGTTGTGATTCGGGTAGGCAATCTTAACTTCGCTCCCTATAATCACCGCCATTTTACGGCAGGTATAACATTAAATTAACCGGCCCTACCTATAAAAGTCAGACAGAGGTTTTTTCATGACTATCGAACGTACTTTCTCCATCATCAAGCCAAACTCCGTAGCTAACAACGACATCGGTGCTATCTACGCACGTTTCGAACGCGCTGGTTTCACCATCATCGCGTCTAAAATGTTGAAACTGACTAAAGAACAAGCTGAAGGCTTCTACGCTGAACACAAAGGCCGTCCTTTCTTCGACGGTCTGGTTGAGTTCATGACCTCTGGCCCAATCATGGTTCAGGTTCTGGAAGGTGAAAACGCTGTTCAGCGTAACCGTGACATCATGGGCGCAACTAACCCGGACAACGCTCTGGCAGGCACCCTGCGTGCAGACTTCGCTGACAGCTTCACTGCTAACGCTGTTCACGGTTCTGACGCTGTAGAATCTGCACAACGCGAAATCGCTTACTTCTTCACCGAAAGCGAAATCTGCCCGCGTTAAGATTTTTGGGTAAGCTTTGCTGGAAGATGTGCCGCAAATTCGTAAGAATTTTGTAACAGTCAACTTCCAAACATGGCAACCGTGCCCTAAAATTTGTACAATGTTGCGCCCCGAATGAGCCAGCCTCTTCGGGGCGCAATTTATTTGCAGGCCATCTGTTTGTACTGTTTACAAAAAACAGCCAGCTCTGCACTTCCAATACGCCATAACGTGTAATAACGAGGCCATTTTTTCATGTCAGAATTCAACACGCCCGAGCAAACCTTGTCTGAGACTACCCAAGCTTCCGCTGAAGCCGTCGCCGTTGTCGCGCCTGCTGCCGCAAAAATTAACCTTCTTGACCTTAACCGCAAACAAATGCGCGAGTTCTTCATCAACATGGGCGAAAAACCGTTCCGTGCTGATCAGGTCATGAAGTGGATGTACCATTATTGCAGCGATGATTTCGAGCAAATGACCGATATCAACAAAGTGCTGCGTGAAAAGCTGGCCCGCGTTGCCGAAATTCGTGCACCGGAAGTCGCTTCAGAACAACGTTCCACTGACGGCACCATCAAATGGGCCATTCAGGTAGGTGGTCAGCTGGTCGAAACCGTGTATATCCCAGACGGCGACCGTGCGACGCTTTGCGTTTCTTCTCAGGTAGGCTGTGCGCTTGAATGTACTTTCTGTTCCACGGCGCAACAGGGCTTTAACCGTAACTTACGCGTGTCCGAAATCATCGGTCAGGTGTGGCGTGCGGCAAAAATTATTGGCGCTGCGAAAGTAGCGGGTACGCGTCCTATCACCAACGTGGTGATGATGGGCATGGGCGAGCCGTTGCTGAACCTCAATAACGTGGTTCCGGCGATGGAAATCATGCTCGACGATTTCGGTTTTGGTCTGTCAAAACGTCGTGTGACGCTTTCCACATCAGGCGTTGTGCCTGCGCTGGATAAACTGGGGGATATGATTGACGTCGCACTGGCGATTTCCCTGCATGCACCTAACGACACCATTCGTGACGAAATCGTGCCGATTAACCGCAAATACAATATCGATACGTTCCTGGCCGCGGTTGAACGCTACATTGGCAAATCCAACGCCAATCAGGGGCGCGTCACCATCGAGTACGTTATGCTGGATCACATCAACGATGGCACCGAGCATGCGCACGAACTGGCGGAGCGTTTGAAAAATACGCCTTGCAAGATTAACCTGATCCCATGGAACCCGTTCCCGGGGGCGCCGTATGGCCGCAGCTCAAACAGCCGTATCGACCGTTTCTCTAAAGTCCTGATGGATTATGGCTTTACGGTTATCGTGCGTAAAACCCGTGGTGATGATATTGATGCCGCATGTGGTCAGCTGGCCGGTGATGTTATCGACCGTACCAAACGTACGCTGAAGAAAAAAATGGCAGGCGAGCAACAGATTTCCGTTAAAGCCGTCTGATCCTAACGGGCTTCGCCATAGTGTTGCGGTGAAGCCCGCTGTTTTATTGTCGCTGGCAGGGTAAAGGGAATTAAGCATGACAATGAAGGGCAGTGTGAAAATGTTGATTGCAGCAGGCATGTCCGTGGCGTTGCTGGCAGGCTGTTCCAGTTCACCCAAAGAGTCGCAACCAGCCAGTGGCGCAGCACAAACGCGCCTTGAGTTGGGTATGGCGTACCTGAATCAGGGGAATATGGATGCGGCAAAACAGAATTTGCAGAAAGCCGTTGACGGTGCACCGCAGGATTACCGGACGCAACTGGGCATGGCGCTTTACGAGCAAAAAAACGGCAATCAGAAAGCCGCAGAAAGCCGCTATCAGCAAGCGCTGAAGCTGGCGCCGCAAAATGGGACTGTCTTAAATAATTACGGTGCGTTTTTGTGTAGTTTAGGGCAGTATGTACCCGCACAACAGCAGTTTAGCGCAGCAGCTAATGCGCCTGATTACGGTCAGGTTGCTGACAGTCTGGAAAATGCAGGCTACTGTTTTCTGAAGGCCAATCAGAATGAGGAAGCGCGAGTGTTACTAACCCGGGCATTAAAAGTTGATCCCGATAAAGGCGCACCCTTGCTGACTGAGGCAACCAAAGAATTTGGGGAAGGGAACCGCGCTCAGGCGAAACTATTACTGGATGTATATCAACATGTTCTGCCAGCCACTGCTGACAGCATCATGTTGCAAATTCGATTCGCTGCGTTAGCGGGCAACCCGGATAGCGTTCAACGCTACGGTAAGCAACTTGCGCGTAGTTACCCACAATCTAAACAGTACCAGCAGTTCTTAGCCAATGAATACTGAAGCCCCTCAAGAAAATAATGCAAAACTGACCACAGGCGAACGTCTGCGTCAGGCTCGTGAACAGTTAGGTCTTAGTCATCAGGCCGTTGCAGAACGCCTGTGTCTGAAAGTCTCAACTATTCGCCAAATCGAAGAAGAAACGACGCCGGCCGATCTTGCGCCGACTTTCCTGCGTGGTTATCTCCGTTCTTATGCCAAGCTGGTTCATGTACCGGAAGAAGAATTATTAGGTCTGATCGGTAAACAAGCGCCGATCAAAGTGCCTAAAGTGGCATCAATGCAAGGGTTCTCTCTCGGTAAGTCTCGCAAAAAACGCGATGGCTGGCTGATGGGCTTTACCTGGCTGGTGGTGTTTGTCGTGATTGGTCTGACCGGTGCATGGTGGTGGCAAAATCATCAGGCACAGCAGCAGGAAATCGCCACCATGGCCGATCAGTCATCGGCACAGCTGAATCAGGATAACGGCCAGGGGCAGACTATTCCTCTGGGCGATAATGCGAATTCTGCACCGACCACTGACGATACTTCTTCTGCACCAGCGACTGCTGCAAACGCACCGCAAGCTCAGAATAGCATTCCATTGAACACAGCACCGGCGGCGACAGCCAACAGTGCGCCAGCGACGACGGCTGCGCCAACAGAACAGGCACCTGCTGCCGTTTCTACCAGCCAGCCAGCCACCGCTGAAAACGGTCTGCCAACCGGTGATGCACAAACTGCTGCGGCGGCGGGTGCGGATCCACAAGCGGTCACTTTTACCTTTAAAGCTGATTGCTGGTTCCAGATTGATGACGCGTCAGGTAAAACCCTGTTCAGCGGCATGAAGAAAGGCGGTGAAACCTTCAGCGTGAAGGGCACTGCGCCGTATAAACTGAAAATCGGTGCGCCGGGTGCGGTAGATATCCAGTTCCAGGGCAAGCCGGTTGATTTAAGTCGTTTTGTAAAATCAAGCCGTGTTGCGCGCCTGACCTTAGCTGCCGAGTAATCGGCAGTTTGTCAGACGATTGCAACGATGGAGAGTGAAGTAATGCATAACCAAGCACCCATTACCCGTCGCAAATCAACCCGGATTTATGTCGGCAAGGTGCCTGTAGGTGACGGAGCACCGATTGCAGTGCAATCGATGACCAACACCCGCACCACAGATGTCGCGGCAACAGTCGCACAGATCAAATCACTGGAACGCGTCGGTGTCGATATTGTTCGCGTTTCTGTGCCCACGATGGATGCTGCTGAAGCATTCAAACTTATCAAACAGCAGGTTAACGTCCCGCTGGTCGCTGATATTCATTTCGATTACCGCATCGCCCTGCAGGTTGCAGAATACGGCGTAGATTGCCTGCGTATTAACCCGGGTAACATCGGTAACGAATCCCGCATCCGCTCTGTGGTGGATTGCGCACGCGACAAAAATATTCCTATCCGTATCGGTGTGAACGGCGGTTCTCTGGAGAAAGATATCCAGGAAAAGTACGGCGAACCTACGCCGCAGGCGTTGCTGGAATCAGCGATGCGCCATGTCGATATTCTTGACCGTCTCAACTTTGACCAGTTTAAAGTCAGCGTAAAAGCGTCTGACGTGTTCCTGGCCGTTGAGTCATACCGTTTGCTGGCCAAACAAATTGTTCAGCCGTTGCATCTGGGGATCACCGAAGCGGGTGGCCTGCGTGCAGGTTCCGTTAAATCGGCCATCGGGTTAGGGCTGCTGCTTTCAGAAGGCATCGGCGACACGCTGCGCATTTCACTGGCGGCTGATCCGATTGAAGAAGTCAAAGTCGGTTTCGATATCCTCAAATCACTGCGTATCCGTTCCCGTGGTATCAACTTTATTGCCTGTCCGACTTGTTCGCGTCAGGAGTTTGATGTCATCGGCACCGTGAATGCGTTAGAACAACGTCTGGAAGATATCATCACGCCGATGGACGTTTCGATCATCGGCTGTGTGGTTAACGGTCCGGGCGAAGCACTGGTTTCCACCTTGGGCGTGACCGGCGGTCATAATAAAAGCGGTTTCTATGAAGACGGTGTTCGTCAGAGAGAGCGTTTTGACAACAACGACATGATCGACCAGTTAGAAGCCAAAATTCGCGCCAAAGCGGCGCTGATGGATGAGAGTAAACGTATCGTTATCAATCATCTTGAAAAGTAACATCGGTTGCGGGTGTCACCGTACATCTGCATTATTATATTGAACCCGACTGGGGTGATTGAGACTGTGCGTTGAACCACAGCCCACAAAGCCCCTATAATCGGGTTCATTTTTTATAAAACGATAGAGAACTGACGTGGCAAAGAATATCCAGGCCATTCGCGGCATGAACGACTACCTGCCAGAAGACACTGCACTGTGGCAACGCATTGAAGGATCGTTGAAACAGGTGCTCGGCAGTTACGGCTACAGTGAAATCCGTATGCCGATTGTAGAGCAGACCCCATTGTTTAAACGCGCTATCGGCGAAGTGACCGATGTCGTTGAAAAAGAAATGTATACCTTTGAGGACCGCAACGGCGAAAGCCTGACGCTGCGTCCCGAAGGTACGGCGGGCTGCGTGCGCGCCGGTATTGAACATGGTCTGCTGTACAATCAGGAACAGCGTCTGTGGTACATCGGTCCGATGTTCCGCTATGAGCGCCCGCAAAAAGGTCGCTATCGTCAGTTTAATCAGCTGGGTGTCGAAGTCTTTGGGCTGCAAGGCCCGGACGTTGATGCAGAATTAATTCTGCTGACGGCCCGCTGGTGGCGTGCACTGGGGATTTCCGAGCACGTCGCGCTGGAACTGAACTCTATCGGTTCACTGGAAGCCCGCGCCAACTATCGTGATGCGCTGGTGGCCTTCCTTGAGCAGCACAAAGAAAAGCTGGATGAAGACTGCAAACGTCGTATGTACAGCAATCCGCTGCGTGTTCTGGACTCTAAAAATCCGGATATTCAGGCGTTATTAAATGATGCACCGGAACTCGGTGATTATCTTGATGAAGAATCAAGAGAACACTTTGCAGGTCTGTGTGAACTTTTAGAGCAGTCAGGTATCCCATATACGGTTAATCAGCGACTTGTGCGCGGTCTGGATTATTACAACCGCACCGTGTTCGAATGGGTAACTCATAGTTTAGGCTCACAAGGTACAGTGTGTGCCGGTGGCCGTTACGACGGTCTGGTCGAACAACTGGGTGGTCGTACAACGCCTGCAGTCGGTTTTGCGATGGGTCTTGAACGTCTGGTATTACTGGTCCAGGCCGTAAACCCGGATTTCAAAGCACCGGCAACTGTCGACGCCTACGTGATTTCTTCCGGTGCCGGTACGCAAAGCGCGGCCATGCAACTGGCTGAAAAATTGCGTGATGCATTGCCTGAAATGAAAGTGATGACTAACTACGGTGGTGGTAACTTCAAAAAGCAATTTGCCCGTGCTGATAAATGGGGTGCACGCATTGCCCTGGTATTAGGCGAAGATGAAGTTGCTAATCAGCAGGTTGTGGTAAAAGATCTGCAGAGTGGAACGCAAGAAACGCTGGCGCAAAGCGAAATCGCCGCGCGTCTGGCTTCGATGTTGGGTTAAGGAGAAGGACACTGTGGAAGTCTATACCACTGAGAATGAACAGGTTGATGCTGTACGTCGCTTCTTTGCCGAAAATGGTAAAGCGCTGGCCATCGGCGTTGTTCTGGGTATTGCAGCCCTGGGCGGCTGGCGTTTCTGGCAGAGTCACCAGGACTCAGCCCTGACGGAAGCTTCTGCGTCTTTCCAGAAAGCGAATCAGTCGATGACGGGCATTACTGCGCAGGGCGTGGCCAGTCTCGAGAAGTTTGCTCAGAGCAATGACAATAATTACGGGGTGTTTGCTGCCCTGCAACTGGCTGATCATTTCGTTGAGACCAAAGATTTCGCGAATGCTGAAAAGCAGTTAGTACAGGCGCAAGGTCAGGCTAAAGAAGATAATTTACGCTCGCTGGTGAATTTACGTCTGGCTCGTATCCAGATGCAGCAAGGCAAATTTGATGATGCACTCAAAACGTTAGATGGCGTGAAGGGTGAAGGCTGGGCGGCTATGCAGCAAGGCATCCGTGGTGATGTTCTGCTTGCGAAAGGCGATGCAAAAGGCGCACGTGAAGCCTACAGCAAAGGACTCGATTCTAAACCCTCTCAAACGCTGCAAACCGTGCTGCGTATGAAATTGAACAACTTAGCCAGCTAAGGGGAACCCCGATGCAATTGCGTAAAATACTCTTGGTAGGATGGGTTTCAGTTGCCCTGCTGAGTGGCTGTTCATTGTTTAACAGCGAAGAAGACGTCGTAAAAATGTCTCCGCTGCCAAAAGTTGAGAATCAATTTACTCCGACTAAAGTCTGGAGCAAATCCGTGGGTGACGGCGTAGGCGACTTCTATTCCAACCTGCGCCCGGCCTGGCAGGACAGCACCATCTATGCTGCTGATCGTTTCGGTGTGGTTAAAGCACTCGACGCCGACAGTGGTAAAGAAAAATGGAACGTTAACCTGTCTGAAAAGACCGGTTTCCTCTCCCGAAATATTTCCGCACAGCTTTCCGGCGGCCTGACAGTTTCCGGTAGCCATGTGTATGTCGGCAGCGAGAAAGCTGTAGTTTACGCATTGAACACCTCTGATGGCACCGTGGCATGGCAGACCAAAGTTGCGGGTGAAGCACTTTCCCGTCCGGTGGTCAGCGATGGTCTGGTTCTGGTGCATACCGGCAACGGTATGTTGCAGGGGCTGAGCGAGTCCGATGGTACAATCCAGTGGACGGCTAACCTCGACATGCCAACGCTGTCCCTGCGTGGTGAGTCTGCTCCAGCCGTGGCGTTTGGTGCGGCTATCGTCGGTGGCGATAACGGTCGTGTCAGCGCAGTGCTGATGAAAGAAGGTCAGTTGATCTGGCAACAACGTATTTCTCAGACCACCGGTACCACTGAAATTGACCGTCTGAGCGATGTGGATACTACACCGGTTATCGTTGATGGCGTGGTGTATGCACTGGCCTATAACGGCAGCCTGGTGGCAATGGATCTTCGTTCAGGTCAGATTATGTGGAAACGTGATGTGGGTTCAGTCAACGACATCATCGTAGATGGTGGCCGTATCTATATGGTTGACCAGGATGACCGCGTAATGGCGCTTGATACCCAGGGCGGTGTCAGCGTGTGGCGTCAGAGTGAATTATTGCACCGTAACCTGACAGCCCCTGTGTTGTATAATGGTTATATTGTGGTCGGTGATTCCGAAGGTTATCTGCACTGGATTAACACCACAGACGGTCGTTTTGTGGCTCAGCAGAAAGTCGACAGTGATGGCTTCCTGAGCGGACCGATTGTGGCCAGTGACAAGCTGGTCGTGCAGGCGAAAGGTGGCGAAGTTTACTCCTTCACCCGCTAATATCGCGACCTGCGTCAGGCTCTGAGATCATTTGATCCCGGGCTTTAAAACGGCTCCTGAATTGCTCAGGGGCCGTTTCGTATTCTGAAATCTGCGTAACTGGTTTTGAGTGGTTGCGTTGTAACAATTTGAATTATAGTGGTTTGTATTGAAATTCTGCAGGCCCGCTATTTGCGTTTTGCACCATATTAAAAAAACTGAGGCTTCAAAATGATACCTGTCGTTGCGCTTGTAGGGCGCCCGAATGTGGGTAAATCCACTTTATTTAACCGCTTGACCAAAACGCGTGACGCGCTGGTTGCGGATTTCCCGGGTCTTACGCGTGACCGCAAGTATGGTCGTGCCGAAATTGAGGGTAATGAATTCATCATCGTGGATACCGGTGGTATCGACGGTACCGAAGACGGTGTTGAAACCCGGATGGCGGGGCAGTCTCTGCTCGCAATCGAAGAAGCGGATATCGTGCTGTTCATGGTAGATGCACGTGCGGGCCTGATGCCTGCCGATCAGGGCATTGCCCAGCATCTGCGCAGCCGTGAAAAAGCCACTTTCCTGGTCGCGAACAAAACTGACGGTCTGGATCCGGACAGCGCTACCGGTGATTTCTACTCACTGGGCTTAGGCGAAGTTTATGCTATCGCCGCTTCGCACGGTCGTGGCGTCACGCAGCTCATCGAACACGTTCTGATCCCGTTCGTGGGTGAAAAACCGGTAGAAGTCGAACTCACTGAAGAAGAGGCTAACGCCGCTTACTGGGCTGAGCAGGAAGGCACCGGTGATGAAATTCCTGAAGACGTGGAAGACGATTTCGATCCCCAGTCGCTGCCAATCAAACTGGCTATAGTAGGGCGCCCGAACGTAGGTAAGTCCACACTGACTAACCGTATTCTGGGCGAAGAGCGTGTCGTGGTTTACGACATGCCGGGCACCACGCGTGACAGTATTTATATCCCGATGGTACGTGACGAACGTGAATACGTTCTTATTGATACCGCCGGTGTGCGTAAGCGCGGTAAAGTGACTGAAACCGTAGAGAAATTCTCGGTAATCAAAACCTTGCAGGCGATTGAAGATGCCAATGTGGTGATGCTGGTTATTGATGCCCGTGAAGGCATTTCCGATCAGGATCTCTCGCTGTTAGGCTTCATCCTCAACAGCGGGCGCTCACTGGTGATTGTCGTTAACAAATGGGACGGCATGAACGAAGAAGCGCGTGCACAGGTGAAAGACCAGTTGGAACTGCGCCTCGGCTTTGTCGATTTCGCGCGCATCCACTTCATCTCTGCCCTGCACGGCAGCGGCGTGGGTAACCTGTTTGAATCAGTGAACGAAGCGTATACCTGCGCTACCACGCGTGTAAGCACTTCCTTATTGACCCGTATCATGCAGATGGCCGCTGACGATCACCAGCCACCGCTGGTTAACGGTCGTCGCGTTAAGCTGAAATATGCTCATGCCGGGGGTTATAACCCGCCAATCGTGGTTATTCACGGTAACCAGGTGAAAGATCTGGCTGATTCTTACAAACGCTATCTGATGAACTATTTCCGTCGTTCACTGAAAGTGATGGGTACGCCAATCCGCATTCAGTTCAAAGAGGGTGAGAACCCGTATGAAGGCAAGAAGAACTCGCTTTCTCCGCACCAGCAGCGTAAGCGCCGACGTCTGATGCAGCACCTGAAAAACAAATCCTAAACGAATGGGGTGCATGAAAATGTACCCCATTTTTTTGTCTTCATTTTCCCGCAAGGAGCTGGCTGGATGTTCTGGCAGACCTGGAGTTTTGCGTTTGGCGTTACGGTTCCCAATTTATTGATCCTGCTGTTGGGCATGTTTTTACGCCGCACTGGCCTGATGGACGACAGTTTTAACGAGAAAGCCAGCCGTCTGGTTTTCAATATTGCGCTGCCTTGCCTGCTGTTTTTTAGCGTGGCGCAAGGGCACGACTCCTCCGGTTCTAATTTGCCGCTCGCCATTTATGGTGGCCTCGGCACCGTTGTGACCTTTCTGCTGCTGGAACTGGTGGCCATTAAGCTGGTAAAAGATCCCCGTGAGCGTGGCATTTTTGTGCAGGGCGGATTTCGCGCGAATACCGGTATCGCCGGACTGGCCTATGCGTCGCTGGCATTTGGTAGTGAGGGTATTGCGCTGGGGTCAATGTATCTGGCGGTGACTGTGATCCTCTTCAACGTACTGTCCGTGATTACGCTGACCCGCAGTCTGAAAGGCGGGCAGGGGAAACGTATCGGACTTAAGCCTATCCTGCATGGCATTGTGACTAATCCTCTGATCATCGGGCTGGTGCTCGGGCTGGCGTTTCATTACAGCCATTTACCGATGCCGCCGACGATTGCCAGCACCGGTGATTTTATTTCCGGGATGGCGCTGCCGCTGGCGATGTTGTGTGCCGGAGCGAGCCTCGACTGGAAAGCGATGTTCCGCAGTTCAAACGTGGCGGCCTGGTCTTCTGCTTCGCGTGTGATATTTGTGCCTGCTTTGATGACCTTTGGTGCATGGCTGTTTGGCTTTCGCGACGCTGCGCTCGGCGTTATATTTCTCTTTTCCTGTACACCGACGGCGGCGGGCAGTTACGTCATGACCCGCGCGATGGGGGGGAACGCCACGCTGGCGGCCAACATTATTGCCGTCACGACGCTGGGCTCATTTTTCACGACAGCACTGGGTCTGTATTTACTGCGGACGCTGGGCGTCATTTAGAGGGGAATAACGATGGATGCGCTGTGTCCGGTCTGCGGTCAGCCGATGAGCTGGGTAAGCGGTCACTTTCACTGTGATACCTGCCATACCGATTATAAGCAAACGGCGTTGTGCCCGGATTGCCAGCAACCGTTGCAGGTACTAAAAGCCTGCGGAGCGGTAGATTACTTCTGTCAAAACGGGCACGGGATGATTTCTAAAAAACGGGTAACGTTGACGTATTTACCTTATTCCGAAGAATGAACGTCGGGCGGAGCTTGTTTCCATAAATCCACCAGCTCTTCGGGGGTCTCGGTTTCGGGAATAATCACCACCAGACTGGCAGAATGCTCCGCCGAGGCGTAATAAATCTCCAGACGGAAATAACGCTGGTCACCCCGACCGGCGTTTTCTTTTTCCTGAGCATAGGGCAGGGCTTTGTTGATCAGCTGGCAAATTTCCCGCCGTTTATCATCACTCATGCCCGAAAGCTCAACCCGTCGCGGTCCGCTGAGTTTGGGGATAAAAGCGACCCCTCCCTCACGGTAGATTTCAATTACCGTATTACTTTCCAGCGAATCTAAAGGTTTCATTTACATCACCCCAACCTGCTCCCAGGCTTCACGAACTGCTTGGGCGACAGTATCGTCAAAGCGTTTGCCTGCATTTTTAACCGTCAGCTGCGCGAAGGCGACAAAGTCTGCATCTTTTGCCAGGGATTTATCGCAGACCGTGTCATACCAGACATAACCCGCGCGTTCCCACGCATTCCCACCCAGTTTAGTGGCCGCCAGATAAAATGCGCGGTTTGGGATCCCCGAATTGATATGTACGCCGCCGTTATCGTCGCGGGTATTCACATAACCTTTCATGTCGGCAGGCTGCGGATCTTTGCCGAGTAAGGGATCGTCATACGCAGTGCCGGGATGGGACATCGAACGCAGTCCGGTGCCATGAATGCCTTTTGCCAACAATCCCTCACCGATAATCCAGTCGGCTTTATCGGCGGTTTGTTTGAGATGGAACTGTTTCACCAGTGAGCCAAACACGTCCGACAGGGATTCATTCAGCGCGCCTGATTGCCCGTTATAGTCCAGACCGGATTCCGATTCTGTTACACCGTGGGAAAGTTCGTGCCCGACGACATCAATGGCGATAGTGAAACGGTTGAAAATCTCACCGTCGCCGTCACCAAAGACCATCTGCTGACCGTTCCAGAATGCATTCTGATAGCCTTTATCGTAATGAACGGTGCCGAGCAGGGCCAGCCCTTTGCCATCGAGCGAGTTACGTTTGTAGGCCTGCCAGAAGAAATCATAAGTAACGCCGAGATAATCATAGGCTTCATCAGCAGACACGTCACCGTTACTGGCCTGACCTTCTTGACGAACCGATTCGCCAGGCAGTTGCGTGGTGTTTTTGGCGTCATAAATATCACGCTCTACCTGGCCCGCTTTGGCGGTCACAATCTTCTGCGGTTTCGCATAAGGCTGCGCCATCAAGGTATTGACGTGTACCAGCGTCTGTTTTGCGCACCGGCGCTGAGGTTCTGATCCGTGTTCGATAATACGGTTAAGCATATAGGGCGGGATAACGCTGTGGTAACGCTTCGCTGAACTGTGATTCATCATGAATCTCCTTATCAAGGCTCACCCGCAGGTGAAAGAAAGGTGTTCTGACCATCGGATACTGAAATGTGGCTAATGATTCACCATCTCCGTCAGTATAGGCCTGCTCCGCGTCGCGTCTGTAAAAGATGAGATTTATCTGTCCGGCTGTAAGTCATACAATTTATGCGGATGGGAAGTCACTGCGCGTCCGGAGGCTTTTCTGACCGAATCCCGCACCACCAGCTTACCTTGTAACAATTGCGTGGTGTGCGGCGCATCCGGGCGAAACATGCGACGCTGAAGCAAAGCAATCGCCTCTGCGCCCAGTTCATCACGCGGAACATGGACAGCCGTCAGCGGAACATCGTGGATCTCCGCCAGATTAAACCCGTCGGTACTGATAATGCTGATATCGCCCGGCACGGACAAACCGCGTTTTGATAACGCCGCCACTATGCCTGACGCCATAAAATCGCCTCCGGCAAGAATCGCAGTGGGAACCGGCTGCTCGGGCGTCAACGCATCCAGATATTCCAGCAGCGCTTGTTCACTTTCCTGCGCGCCAAAACCGGAAGTATTAATCAAATGTTGCTTGTCGCAGAAGGTCTGATGATGACGTGCAAATGCCTGTTTGATGCCGGTCAGCCGCAGTTCCATCGTATGGCGGCGCAGGCATTGCACGGTCACGATATGCTTATGACCCTGAGAAAACAGATAATCGCAGGCGACATCACCCATCGTCTGGTGATCCGGGCTCACACTGTCGTGGTGCATAAAGCGGTCATAGCAGTTAACCAGCACGCAAGGTTTGCCCATCTCAGAGGCAAGCTGGTGAATATGTGGATCGTCAATGCCGACCAGCATCCCTGCTTCAGTTAGCGGTTCTGTCATTTTGGAGATAAACAGCGCCGCGTCAGCATTTTCCTCTTCCATCGCACAGTAGCGGACGCGAACTTCATGATTGGCAGTCGCTGCCAGAATGCCCTGGATCACTTTGTAATAGAAAATATCACTGCGCACGTCAAACGCACGGGCCGGGGCAAAAATCATAATATTGTTGAGCATCAGCCGGCCGGTGGAAAGGCCATCCAGTACGCCCTGAGATTTGGCGCATTCCAGTACTCGGTCGCGCGCATTGCTGCTGGTGTTATTTTTTCCGGCCAGAACCCGTGAAACCGTGCTGATTGAAAGCCCCGTCTGGTCGGCAATTTGCTGGATATTTAACTTTCCTTTCAAACTGTGATCTCCTTCAAAATCGTCCATGCAAAATTTTTCACGTGAGAAGGTCGGGAACACATAAGCTTTTATCCGTCCTGAATTCGCCCCGCAGTTATAGCGTGAAAGCTTTTGCAAAAAATCACGTTTCGCTCACAAATCCGTCTGCCTACTCTGCAGAAGACCCTCATATAACACATCATCTGCGGCCTGGCCGACGGGTGGGAGAACGGACATGACAATTGAGATCAACACCGAAACGACGGCTGTTGCCGGACGTCGAAAAATAAAAGCCTTACGCTGGTGGATGCTGGCACTGTTCCTGTTGGGGGTGACGGTAAACTACGTCACGCGAAATTCTCTGGGTCTGCTGGCGGCTGAACTGAAAACCAGCCTGAATATGACCACCGAACAATATTCTTACATCGTGGCGGCCTTTCAGGCGGCTTACACCATCTTCCAGCCATTGTGCGGCTGGCTGATTGATGTGATTGGTTTAAAACTGGGTTTCCTGATTTGCGCTTCAATCTGGGCCGTCGTTTGTATGCTTCACGCCGGGGCGGGCAGCTGGATCCAGCTGGCGGTTTTGAGATTCTTCATGGGCAGCGCAGAGGCGGCGGCGACGCCGGCCAATGCCAAAGCGATTTCCGACTGGTTCCCGCGTAAGGAACGTCCGGTCGCCGCAGGTTGGGCTGGCGTCGGTTTCTCGATTGGCGCCATGCTGGCTCCGCCGATTATCCTGGTTGCTCACCTGTCATTTGGCTGGCGAGGTGCCTTTCTGTTCTGCGGCGTACTGTCGATGTTGTGGGTATTGCTGTGGTGGAAGTTCTACCATTCACCGGAGACACATCCGAATTTAAGCAAAGATGAGCTGGCGCTGATCCGTTCCGATAACGAGCCGCAACAAACGCGTCTGCCGTTTATCAAATCGCTGAAAATTGTCTGCAAAAACAAAAAATTCTACGGGATCGCCATTCCGGCATTTCTGGCCGAACCAGCCTGGGCCGTATTCAGTTTTTGGGTGCCGTTGTACCTTGCCAACGAGCGCGGGATGGATTTAAAACACATCGTGATGTTCGCCTGGTTGCCATTCCTGGCCGCCGATCTGGGGAGTATTGCCAGCGGCTATCTCACCACGCTGTACCGCAAAGTGTTTGGCTGCACGCGTATTAATTCCATCGTCGCCAGCTCAGTCACCGGCGCATTTATGATGCTGTCTCTGGCACTGGTTGCCGTCACGAAAAGCCCGTACGCCGCCATCGCGCTGATCTCCATTGGCGGATTCGGTCATCAGGTGATCTCCTGCATGCTCAGCGCCGTGGTGGTCGAGACATTCGATAAACATCAGGTCGCCACGGTGAATGGTATGCGCGGGTCGTCTGCGTGGATCGCCAGTTTCCTGTTTTCACTGCTAATCGGCGCAGTTGCCGACAAAATGGGTTTCAATCCGCTGTTTATCGCCATGGGATTCTTTGATTTGATTGGGGCGGTTTTCCTGATTGCCCTGATCGCTGAACGCCGCAATCCGGCAAAAAGGGAGAGTGTATGAAGACGTTAAAACACTGGGAGATTGCCGGGCAACACGATGCAGGTATTGATTTACGTGTCGATGGTAACCATCTGTTTTCGGTGCGCGTGTTGGAGCAGGGATTAATCCGCGTATTTATTCAGCGCAATGGCGAGCTGGCGCTGGATCGTACCTGGAGCATCGCACCACAAAATGACGTGCCGTGGGAAGGGCGTGACCGCCTGAGCAACGAAGGTTTTTCACTGCCGGGCTATCAGCTGGAACAAAGCGAAGACGGTCTGATCCTGACTACTGACGCGCTGCGCGTGACGGTACATCAGCCGCTCTGGCTGGAATGGGAATATAAGAATGACGCTGGCGCGTGGCTTCCTCTGGTGAAAGACCGTAAAACCGGCGCCTATATGCTCGGCGTTAAAAACGATGCGTCAGCGCACTATCAGCTGCGTGAGGCGCAGGACGGTGTCTACGGGTTGGGTGAAAAAGCCGGTGACCTTAACCGCAGCGGTCGTCGTTTTGAAATGCGCAATCTGGATGCGATGGGTTACAACGCCGCGAGCACCGATCCCTTGTACAAACACATACCGTTCACCATGACGCGCCGTAATGAGGTCAGTTTTGGCCTGTTCTACGACAATCTCAGCAATGTCTGGCTTGATCTCGGCAATGAACTGGATAATTACCATTTACCGTATCGTCGTTTCAGCGCTGAAGCGGGCGATCTGGATTATTACCTTTTCATCGGACCGACGTCTCTCGACGTCACCAAAAAGCTGGTACGTCTGACCGGTAAAACCACGTTTGGCCCGAAATGGAGCCTCGGCTACAGCGGCTCGACCATGTATTACACCGATGCCCCGGACGCCCAGCAGCAGCTGATGAAATTCATCACGCTGTGCCAGCAGCATGAAATTCCGTGCGATTCCTTCCAGCTTTCATCGGGTTACACCTCGATTGGCAATAAGCGTTACGTGTTCAACTGGAACTACGACAAAGTGCCGGAGCCGGAAGTGATGTCAAAGGCGTTCCTGGACGCCGGTATTCGTCTGGCGGCCAACATCAAACCTTGCCTGTTGCAGGATCACCCGCAGTACGGGCAGGTGGCGGAGCAGGGACTGTTTATCCGCGACAGCGAAAACAATGTGCCGGAACGCTCTGTTTTCTGGGACGATGAAGGCTCGCATCTCGATTTCACCCATCCTTCGGCGGTACGCTGGTGGCAGGAAGGCGTGACGCAGCAGCTGCTGGAAAAAGGCATCGGTTCGACGTGGAATGACAATAACGAATATGAAGTCTGGGACAGCGATGCGCGCTGCCACGGCTTTGGCAAATCCATCGCCATCAAACATATCCGCCCGGTGATGCCGCTGCTGATGATGCGGGCATCCTTTGAAGCGCAGCAAAGTTTTGCGCCGGAAATCCGTCCGTATCTGATTTCACGTTCCGGTTGCGCAGGCATGCAGCGTTATGTGCAAACGTGGAGTGGCGATAACCGCACCAGCTGGCAGACGCTGCGCTACAACACGCGTATGGGCATTGGCATGAGTTTATCGGGTTTGTACAACGTCGGGCACGATGTCGGCGGTTTCTCGGGCGATAAGCCGGATGCCGAACTGTTTGTCCGCTGGGTACAAAACGGCGTGATGCACCCGCGATTCACCATTCACTCCTGGAATGACGATCACACGGTAAATGAGCCGTGGATGTACCCACAGGTGACGCCGCTTATCCGCGATGCCATCCGTCTGCGCTACCGTCTGCTGCCGTATTTCTACACTTTGCTGTGGCAGGCTCATGCGGACGACGAGCCGATGCTGCGTCCGACATTCCTTGACCACGAGCACGACAAAAACACCTTCGCAGAAACCGACGATTTCCTGATGGGGCGTGATTTACTGGTCGCCAGCGTAGTGGATGAAGGTCAGCGTGAACGTGATGTTTATCTGCCGGATAACGGTATCGGCTGGTGTGATTTCTACACCGGAGAATGGTTTGCGGGTGCTCAGACAGTCACGCTGAATGCACCTCTGGATCGTCTGCCGTTGCTGGTGCGCGCGGGCGCAGCGTTGCCGCAATCCTGCCGTCTGGCGCATGTTAATACCCACAAAGATATGCTGCGCGAATTACATGTATATCCGGTGCCGGGTCAGGCTAAATCGTCAGGTATGCTGTTTGAGGACGACGGCGAAAGCCACCGCTGGGAACAGAATCATGCGCTCTGGCTGAACTGGGATATTGCCAGCAACGATCAGCGAATCGACATCACGCTGGTGCAGCGCGGCGATTTCAAACCTGCATGGAAAACCCTGAATATTGTGCTGCCGGAAGGCGAGTCGCGTGAAGTTTGGGTGAATGGTGTGAAAACGAATAACTATAATCTGTAATCTTTTCAATCACCTCCCCCGTCGCCGGGGGAGGCTAAGAGTTTTTTAAACCCAGCACTTATTTAACCGCACGTTTCCGCGCTTTCTTCTCCACCACAATCGATTTCACTTCACTTTCAATCCAGCCATCGGCCAGACGCGTTTTCAGCGTATCGCCCGGTGCGGTCTGCGTGGTTTTCTTCAGCAATGCGCCCTGTGGCGTCGTCGTCACGCTGTAGCCACGGGCGAGGGTCGCCAGCGGGCTGACGCTTTCAAGTTGTGTGCAGGCGGTTCCAAAACGCTGGCGACTTTCGGTCAGCTGCGATGACATCGCCTGTTGCAGCCGGTATTGTAGTTGCTGGACCCGTTGCTGAGCGTGGTGAATACGCGGTTGCGGCTGTTGCTGTGTCAGGCGCTGCTGTAAACGGTCGGTGCGGCGCAGCATCTGGCGCAGCTGGTTTTGCATCGCTTCATCCAGACGACGGCGCAGCTTGAACAACGTCGTTTGCTGGCGCGCCAGACGCAAATGCGGATGCTGCTGTTGCAGGCGATGATTCAGACGAGTGAAGCGCTGAATCAACTGCGCGAGGTAATAATCCATCGCCATTTCGAGGCGCTGCTGCTGGGACTGGATCTGACGCAGCAGTTCAAGCTGATTGCGGCTGATGAGCTCTGCGGCGGCCGACGGCGTTGGCGCACGTAAATCAGCGACAAAATCAGCAATGGTAACGTCGGTTTCGTGGCCGACGGCGCTGACTACCGGAATGCGGCTGGCAAAAATCGCCCGCGCCACGCGCTCATCATTAAAGCTCCACAAATCTTCCAGTGAACCGCCACCGCGCCCGACAATCAAAACATCCACTTCTTCGCGGGTATTCGCCAGCTTAATAGCTCTGACAATTTGCGCCGGTGCATCCACGCCCTGAACGGAGGTGGGATAGATAATGACGGGTAACGACGGATCGCGGCGCTTTAAGACATTTAAGATGTCATGCAGAGCAGCGCCGCTGGCGGAAGTGATCACCCCGACGCATTTAGCAGGCGAGGGCAGCGGTTGTTTAAACTGCGCATCAAACAGACCTTCGGCGGCCAGTTGCTGTTTCAGTAAATCGAATTTTTGCTGCAACAGGCCGTCACCGGCTTCCTGCATGCTTTCGGCAATCAGCTGATAATCACCACGCGGTTCATACAAAGTAATGGTCGCGCGAACCAGCACCTGCTGACCGTTTTGCGGACGGAATGTCGTGCGGCGGTTGGAATTGCGGAACATCGCGCATTTGACCTGAGCGCGGTCATCTTTGAGCGTAAAATACCAGTGGCCGGAGGAAGGCTGAGAGAAGTTTGAAATCTCACCGGAGAGCCAGATCTGACCCATTTCGTTTTCCAGCAACTGTCGGACCGTCTGATTCAGGCGGCTTACGGTAAAAATTGGAGGCGAAGAAGGTAGTGACATGTGATCCAGATCAAATTCAAAAACAGAGACTTAATCGGTTGATACTACATGCCCACAAAAGGTAATCAAGAAGTTTTTGAAATAGTTCTGGTCGGAATGCCTACTCACCTGTATACTCCCGCTGCAATATTTTATCTTTTCCGCATCCACCTTGGTGAGATATTGCCCATGCTACGTATCGCAAAAGAAGCACTAACGTTCGACGACGTTCTCCTTGTTCCAGCCCACTCCACAGTTCTGCCTAATACTGCCGACCTCGGTACTCAACTGACCGCTAAAATCCGTCTGAATATCCCTATGCTGTCCGCAGCGATGGATACCGTGACTGAAGCGAATCTGGCGATTGCTCTGGCGCAGGAAGGCGGCCTTGGATTCATCCATAAGAACATGTCTATTGAGCGTCAGGCGGAAGAAGTCCGTCGCGTGAAAAAGCATGAAAGCGGCGTTGTTGCTGACCCTAAAACCGTCACACCTGCGACCACTCTGCGTCAGGTTAAAGAACTCACCGAAATTAACGGTTTTGCCGGTTATCCGGTCGTGACTGAAGAAAACGAACTGGTCGGTATTATTACCGGGCGTGACGTGCGCTTCGTGACTGACCTGGAACAGCCTGTGACTGCGGTCATGACGCCGAAAGAGCGTCTGGTTACAGTCAAGGAAGGCGAAGCCCGTGAAGTCGTGCTGCAAAAAATGCACGAAAAACGTGTAGAGAAAGCGCTGGTTGTTGACGCGCAATTCCATCTGCTCGGGATGATCACCGTTAAAGACTTCCAGAAAGCCGAACGTAAACCGAACGCCTGTAAAGATGAGCAGGGCAGCCTGCGCGTCGGTGCGGCGGTTGGCGCAGGTGCGGGCAACGAAGAACGTATCGATGCACTGGTCGCTGCCGGTGTTGATGTTCTGCTGATTGACTCCTCACACGGCCACTCCGAAGGCGTTCTGGAACGTATCCGCGCAACCCGCGCTAAATACCCGGATCTGCAAATTATTGGCGGTAACGTTGCGACTGGCGCAGGTGCTCTGGCACTGGCGAAAGCGGGCGTGAGCGCGGTGAAAGTCGGTATCGGTCCTGGCTCAATCTGTACTACCCGTATCGTCACCGGCGTCGGTGTTCCGCAAATTACTGCTGTTTCTGACGCAGTTGAAGCGCTGGAAGGTACCGGTATTCCTGTCATCGCAGATGGCGGTATCCGCTTCTCCGGCGATATCGCAAAAGCTATTGCTGCCGGCGCAAGCTGCGTGATGGTTGGCGGGATGCTGGCGGGTACAGAAGAATCTCCAGGCGAAATCGAGCTGTTCCAGGGCCGTTCGTACAAATCATACCGCGGTATGGGGTCTCTGGGCGCGATGTCCAAAGGCTCTTCTGACCGTTACTTCCAGACTGATAATGCTGCTGACAAACTGGTGCCGGAAGGTATCGAAGGTCGCGTAGCGTATAAAGGCCGTCTGAAAGAGATCATCCACCAGCAAATGGGCGGTCTGCGCTCCTGTATGGGGCTGACCGGTTGTGCTACCATCGACGACCTGCGCACCAAGGCTGAGTTTGTCCGCATCAGCGGTGCCGGGATCCAGGAAAGCCACGTACATGACGTGACGATTACTAAAGAGTCACCGAACTACCGCATGGGTTCCTGACCCGAATGACAGCGAGCTTAAGGCTCGCTGTCTGCTTTTAGATTGTTAGAAAAATTAACCTGTTGTTTTAACGCTTTTATTGCTTTCTGGAAAACGCCCCCTCATGAGCGAAAATATTCACAAGCACCGTATCCTTATCCTCGATTTCGGCTCCCAGTACACCCAACTTGTTGCGCGCCGCGTGCGTGAACTGGGTGTCTATTGCGAACTCTGGGCCTGGGACGTAACCGAAGCCCAAATCCGCGAATTCAATCCGAACGGGATCATCCTGTCCGGCGGCCCGGAAAGTACCACCGAGCATGACAGCCCGCGCGCCCCTGATTATGTCTTTGAAGCCGGTGTACCGGTTCTGGGCGTTTGCTACGGCATGCAAACTATGGCGATGCAGTTAGGCGGCCATGTTGAAGGCTCTAACGAGCGCGAATTTGGTTATGCGCAGGTTGAAGTTCAGACTGAAAGCGCGTTGATCCGTGACATTCAGGATGCCCTGAGCGAGAACAACAAACCGCTGCTCGATGTATGGATGAGCCACGGCGATAAAGTGACTGCCATCCCGTCCGATTTCGTGACCGTTGCCAGCACCGAGACTTGCCCGTTTGCCATTATGGCCAACGAAGAAAAACGTTTCTACGGTGTGCAGTTCCACCCGGAAGTCACGCATACCCGCCAGGGCCTGCGTATGCTCGAGCGTTTCATCATGGACATCTGCGAGTGCGAAGCCTTGTGGACGCCAGCGAAAATCATTGAAGACGCCGTTGAACGTCTGCGTGTGCAGATTGGCAACGACCACGTGATCCTCGGCCTTTCCGGTGGTGTTGATTCTTCCGTCACCGCCATGCTGCTGCACCGCGCCATCGGCGACCGTCTGACCTGCGTCTTCGTGGACAACGGCCTGCTGCGTCTTAACGAAGCGGATCAGGTTCTGGAAATGTTCGGTGACCGTTTCGGTCTGAACATCGTTCACGTTGCTGCCGAAGAGCGTTTCCTGTCTGCGCTGGCGGGCGTAGATGAGCCAGAAGCTAAACGTAAAATCATCGGCCGCGTCTTCGTTGAAGTGTTCGATGAAGAAGCCTGCAAGCAGGATGAAGTGAAATGGCTGGCCCAGGGTACCATCTACCCAGACGTGATCGAATCAGCGGCCTCTGCTACCGGCAAAGCGCACGTGATCAAATCGCACCACAACGTGGGCGGTCTGCCGAAAGAAATGAAACTGGGTCTGGTTGAGCCGCTGAAAGAGTTGTTCAAAGACGAAGTGCGTAAAATCGGACTGGAACTCGGCCTGCCATACGACATGCTTTACCGTCATCCGTTCCCGGGTCCAGGTTTAGGCGTTCGCGTGCTGGGCGAAGTGAAGAAAGAGTACTGCGACCTGTTGCGTCGCGCCGATGCTATCTTCATCGAAGAACTGCATAAAGCCGACCTGTACAACAAAGTCAGCCAGGCTTTCACCGTCTTCCTGCCAGTCCGTTCCGTAGGCGTGATGGGCGATGGCCGTAAATACGACTGGGTGGTTTCCCTGCGCGCAGTAGAAACCATCGACTTTATGACTGCACACTGGGCGCACCTGCCGTACGATTTCCTCGGCCGCTGCTCGAACCGCATCATCAATGAAGTCAACGGCATTTCCCGCGTGGTGTATGACATCTCCGGTAAGCCACCGGCAACGATTGAGTGGGAATAAGTTTTAGCGCAAGCTGAGCCTTAGCCCCATAAAAACGCCAGTGTGATCGCAAGATCCACTGGCGTTTTTTTATGCATGAAATCTTTTCAACGTATTATTTCACATGCGCCGAAAACCCGTTTATCTCCGGTGTGATATCCGTTTTTAGCGTCAATGAAGGAATATCGTAATCGCCGCCATTTTGTTGACGAAATGCAATTGGTGAAGCGTTTTCTAATGTATTCAGACGTTCAGTGAGTTCGTAAAGCATTTGCGAGTAGCGGTTTTCATCCGTCCGCCCGGTGCGGTAAAACACCAGCGGCGGCAGGACGGTGAATCCCGGATAATGCAGGATCCCGTGGTGGATCGGAAACAGTAAGTCGTCGATCGGGCCGTTGATGCCACGCGCGCTGTAATGCGGTTCCCAGCCGCCCGTGGTGACTATCAACATGGCGCGTTTACCGGTCATTTTGCCTTCTCCGTAGCGATCACCCCAGTGTGTGTCGGAATGTTCACCAACGCCATATGCAAATCCATAGGCATAAACGCGTTCCACCCAACCTTTCATAATCGCAGGCATGGAGAACCACCACAGCGGGAACTGGAAAATCACCGTATCCGACCACTGCAATTTTTTCTGCTCAGCGGCTATGTCAGGGCTTTGCGTGCCATTATGATAAGCGTGCTGCGAATCTTGTGATGGCTGGAAAGGTCCCGGCGAAGGCTCGGTATTATCTCCGGCATCCAGCGCGGCTTTCCATTGCATTGCATACAAATCTGAAACCTGCACATTGTGCCCGGCAGCCTGTAAATGGCTGACTGCAAAATCTTTTAGCGAACCGTTTAATGACTGTGACTCAGGGTGGGCATACACGATCAAAATGTTCATGATGATATCTCCGGTAAGTGATGAACGCAGAGTAGGCCGCTGTCAGGTATAGTTGAAATGAATTGATCATATAACAGGTATAGCGATGGGTAATTTCGGTCGTCTGGATCTCAATCTCTTGCTGACGCTGGATGTCTTGCTGGCAGAGCAAAACGTCACACGCACTGCGCAGCGCCGTCATCTTTCACAACCTTCCATCAGTGTCCAGCTGGCGAAACTGCGCGAATTTTTCAATGATCCGCTGCTGCTGCCGGGGCCACGGGGAATGCGTCCTACGGCACGTGCAGATGAATTGCGTGAACCGCTTCGACACGCGCTGGCGGCGCTGGAAAATGCTGTCGCAGCAGGTGAAACCTTCAATCCGTCGACAGCGCAAAATACCTGGCAACTGGGTGCTGCGGATTACGGCGAATCCACTATTGTTTTACCTGCATTGCAGGCGTTACGTGTGGCCGCACCTTCTGCCCGGCTGGCTATTTTTGAAACGTCGCCCGCGAGGATTATCCGCAAAATGGAGCAAGGGACGCTGGACCTGGCATTCCATACCTGTGAGGCGGTAACGAACGGATTGCACAGTACTTTACTCTTTGCAGAACGTTATGTTCTGGTGAGCAGAAAAGGACATTCTCTGATTAAAGAAGGGATATCGCTAACCGAGTTTTGCGCGTTGGAACATGTGATCGTTTCACCCGATGGCGGCGGGTTCTATGGCAATACTGACATCGCGCTGGCGGAGAAAAGTTTATCGCGGCGTGTGGTGCTTTCTGTACCGCATTTTTTGTTTGTAGTTCAGGTACTGATGACGACAGATCTGGTGGCGATGCTACCGGAGCGTCTGGTACGCGGGAATTCCGCTTTACAGATCACGGAACCACCGCTGGATGTTCCCGGTTTTGAGATGTACATGGTGTGGCACGAGCGCGCTCATCGCGACCTCTCGCACCAGTGGCTGCGTGAGTTTATTGCGGGTTCGGTATAAAAAAGGCAGCCATCAGGCTGCCTCTTAGAAAACGTAATAACGTAATTACTGAGGATCTTTAAACAGCAGCGTATCGTTCGCCATGCTGTCTACGACGCTTTTCAGGTCATTCGCTGTGACTTTCTGGGTATCGTTAGAAACTTGTTTACCAAACCCTTTACGGACCACTTTGATTACCGGTTTACCGGTGCTCGCATCAATCAGCTCACCTTCGAAATACACTTCAGTGTCACGGGTACGGTGGCCGGTAGCAGTTTCTGTTCCGGCGATCACCAGCGCAACCGGGATCACTTCATAGAATTGCAGGCCTTCAGCAGAGGTATTCACACCGGTAATCGCGCCTTTGAAAATCAGAGTGCGCGGGCCAGCGTGATCGGTCAGTTGCATACGCGTAGCCAGAGCCGGTTTCATACGGCTGTTGGCGTAATCCAGAACGCCCTGGAGGGTGTCTTTACTGATTTGCTCGGTAGGCTGAGGTTCAGGATAGAACTTAATGGGTTCGTATTTGATGTAGGAATAGTTAGCTTTTTTGAATGAAGGGTCGATCCAGCGAAGAACCGGATTGCCGCTTTCGGTTTTAACTTCCTTAAGGCCCGAATAATCCCCAAGGAATCCCGAGAATTTATCCGTTTGTGTGACATGGTTGGTACAACCGGCTAAAAACAGCACGCCGGCGACAGCAGCAACCTGCATCAGTTTTATTTTTTTCATTCGTACCCTCGAAAAATTTTAAGGAAGACAAAGTATGTATAGCACCGCTGTGGAATTTAACCTCTTAACAACTAAGAAAAATTGATATGAGTCAGAATCGCGAAAAAACAGCCACATACCCAAATGATTGCTGTCTGAGTTATTTTTCAGGCGAATGAAATAGATAATACTCACCTTTAGGGCTGTCGCCTGTAGAGATAATGACCCAGCCTTTTGACAGGTAAAAAGCGACGGAATTTTGACTCTTTACCAGACATTTCAGAGAGCCTCTGCGGGTAAAGGTCGCTTCAGCCGCGTGCAGTAAGGCCGAGCCTGCGCCACTCCCCTGAAATTGCGGATCGACAAACAAATTATGCAGGAAATTCTCCTGCGTAAAAATTGAGGCAAATCCAAGCAGGTGCCCGTCACGTTCGGCGACGACAACCTTTTCGCCGATCACTGCACGATCAAAATCTTCCAGCTGAAAATCATCTTCCAGCCAGGTCCAGGTATGTTTTCGGGAAGCCAGATAAAGCGTGCGTAAAAACGGACGATCTGTCTCATTATAAGGGCGGATATTAAGGGGCGATGGCAACGAATAAGCCTCCATTAAGACTGTGGATGATTGCTGTCCGGAGTGCGCAATCAATAACTGATACTGCCAGCGGCTCTGGGTAAGTTCAATTTGGTTTTGCCAGCGATGCTGTTGACGGGCGTATTACCGGCTTATTAATTGTTGATTGATCTTCTGGCCTTTGCCGCCAATAATGCTTGCTTGACTCGGGGTGCCTGCTGACAAAGCCTGGCTGAGATTTTACCCGTATTACCTGATCTGGATTATGCCAGCGTAGGGTCGTTTATTTTTATATAAATCAATGAATTAGTGATTATCTCTTCTTGTTTTTACCTCTCACTGAGACAAGACGGAGAATAATTTTGTTATCCAAACCTATACGCTATACCTTCCTACGCAACTCCATTTACTACATTCAATTCTTATCATCAAAAGGCATGTTTAGACGGAGCCTATGCACTGATAGCCGTCGGGAAGCGGCTACGTTGATGATAGCTTTAATGCCTTACGTCTCCTTGGTAAAGACGGGGCAACTTACTTGTGACGAATTTAGCCGCTATGTGGAATTGGCAATCAGCAACAGGGCTTGGTTATCCTCGTCAAGACTTGCTATAACGCCCGCTATTCCTGAGATAGATCTTCCTGTTCAGACTCCCAAACCTAAGCTCGCTCTGTCCGAGGCATGGGTATTGTATAAAAGGGAGAAAGGAAAGAACTGGACTGCGGGGATAGCCTCCGCTAATGAAAGGTACGCACAAGTGTTGCTGGCTGTTTTAGGGCATCAAACTTGCGTTACGGCTGTTACAAAACAGGGGATACATGAGGTGATGGAAACTGTTGAGGGGCTTCCCAAACGTGTTATACAGCCCTATAGATCTATGACGATTGATCAATTGTTAGCTTGTGACGATGTACCTTCTGAAGATTTGATAGGAACTGAGGCTATACATAAGCATCTCAAAATTTATAAATCTTTGTTTAAAACTTTCTTGTGTGACGCAAAGGGTTTTATCGAATCGGCTCCAACGGATGGCGTGGTGGCTCCGCCTTCCTCTGCCCGTTATGGCGCTTATAGTAATAGTGAAATGAAAAAGTTTGTGAGATATGCCATTAGTTCAGGGGACGGCTGGATAAAGTGGATAGTTTTACTTCTGGCATATACAGGCGCTAGGCGTGGAGAAATCGCCAGGTTAACGAAAGAACAGGTTTGTTTTGATGATGATAGTATTCGCCACTACCTGCTGATTAAAGACGGTAAGACAGACAATGCAACTAGACAGGTTCCTATCCATCAGCATCTTATTGATTTGGGGTTTATAGATTTTGTTAACAACAAACAGGGGAGCTTGTTTCCCGAAGTAGCCTCTACGAACATGCCAAAAATCAGCAAGGTGTTATCAGACATTCGAGAGCAATTGGGTATCCCTTATAAGGATATGCATAATCAACGGCGCATTGTTCATAGCTTCCGTCATAGCGTTGTCACCGCTGCATCAGGTTGGATGAACAACGTTGCCCACCTGCAACAGGTTATAGGGCATGAAAAGACAGGAACAGGCATAACGGGAAGATACATGCACACTTTCCCCTTGCCAGTAATCTGCCATATCATCGATGGTTTGAATTGGCTTTAGCCTTTCATAGTTATTTCTTTTTTAATACGGAATACAGTAGCCCGCCCACATCCACAAAGTTTGGCTATTTCATCAGGTTTAATTCCCCTGTCGAGGTAGCCAATAACTTTGTGGCGCAATTCTTCATCTTTAGGTCTGCCATTGTAAGACCCTTTTTCTTTCGCAATAGCAATCCCTTCTTGTTGCCGCTGTCTGATAAATGAGCGCTCTAGCTCACCTACGGCCCCCAACATTGTTATCATGAAACGGGATGTTGGATTGTCAGAAAACTCCATGTTGTTATCAAGAAATCTTACAGTGATGCCAAGAGCTAAGAGGTCATCCAAAATAGTGAGCAGGTCACGAGTATTACGTGCTAGACGGTCTACACTTTTTACCGTCAGGATGTCCCCATTACGCAGGGAACGTATCATCATCTGGAGCTGTGGGCGTTCTGTATTTTTCCCACTCACTTTATCAATGTACAGGCGTTCACACATACTGAGGGCATGCTCCTGACGCTCTATGTTTTGTTCCTTGCTGCTTACTCTTATGTATCCAATATTCATCATTCAATCCTCAGTATCATAATGTGATGTTAACGGTACTGTATCATTTGAATTATGTAAACTGTTTATTGATACTAAAATCAATAGATGAATTTCTGTATCAAAACGTATACTTAACTGAGACAGGATTGGAAAGGGGAGGGGTAGGAGGAAAAGGAATGTGTTCAAATTCGTAGCTTGCAAGGCTGTGCAAGGTGACAAAGGGGGTGTACCCACCCTTGCTTCTATATGCATAGCACCTTTTTAGAATCTGCAAGAAATTATGATGTTTCGAGAGAGGTATTACACGGGGGAGGATAGACCCTCCTATGCAGGGGCATTCAATAGCATAGGAAAGCCTATAGACATTACGCTGGGGGTTTTGTGGGCATGGGGGATGTGTGAGGATAGGGGCATGGAAACTGTTAGAGTTGTAAAGCGCCAAGAATATATCTAGTAAAAATTCTCATCTGTTGCCCACTCTAGGCGATCTTCAAACTCTTCGTGATAACAATATGGACATTGAATGATTTTCCCCCCCAGATAATCAATTAGCATATCTCTACGAAATAGATATGGTGTGGAGCACCCGCCACATTTAACGTTTCTATTACGCTCTCTGAGGCGCGCCAGTTTATCTTGGGAGGATTGCAGTAGACCATTATCAATAACTATACGTATTGTTCTGGTGTCCGTGAATACGCCCGCAATGTCATTGACAGGGAAGCCTTCTAACTTTACATCCCTTACACTGTAGACGCTATTTCGTTTGTCAATAACTAGCCCTTTGTAAGAGAAGGTCATTCTCCCGTCGTGGGTATTAAATCCCCTCCAAGTAGCATCCTCCTCAGCAGAGTAAAGGGAACGTTTGATTGTTCCCACCCCATGTGTTTTAACTTGATAACCTTTACGCATTAGCTACCTTTACGTTGTTGTTTAAACCATTCAATGGCGCTTGCTGTGTTACGTAATGGTGATTCTGATTTTGGATTTCGCATACGCATGTTTTGTTTGAATATTTCAAGTGTAGTTTCTTGGTTTGATGGAACATTCATGTGTGGGGGGATGTAGACATTGTTCTCAGCTTTCTCCCGTAAAGCCTTCCAATATTCAGCCATGCTTTTATCATTAACACCTTGTTTTAATGGTGAGTAATTAATGGCTTGTTGCTTCTGTGCGTTCATATGCTGTATTGCTAATGATACAATCTCAACAGCTTCATCTTCTGAATGGCCTTCACTAATAAGTTGTGCGATAGCCTCGGGTACGTTCATGCTCATATTACTTATTTCTCCATTGGAATGTTTTATTAACGTCATAAATTTCTAAACCCATCAGCTTGATGTAATAACCCTCACGCCATATATTGGTAAACAAGTTTTTAGGAGTGATGTATTTTTTATCAGGATGATATGAAACAGGGGCGTTGATAAAGGCTTGCATCATTTATTCCCCGCTGTATTGAAGGGTCTTAAGATCAAGGCGTTTGAGTGTTTGCCTTACACTGTCAATTGTCCAGCTTTGCCCCCAACGAGTGGGAATGCCTTTCGTGTTTAATGCATTAGCTAAAGCCGAGTAGCCAAAACCATATCCAATTAGTTCTTCAAATAAAGGCTTTACCTTTGCATCGAAGATTGCTGTTTTAGAATTGCGGAGATTTTCGTACATAATATACCTTTTGTTATTGTTATAATTGGTTGTATGTTGTGATGACAATTAATTAAATTACGAATGACAAAATCAATAATACTGTCCATAGTGGCACTCTTTATTATTCCACATACTTCCTTATTTGGTCAGCCCAGTCTTGTAAATGAAGCTTATCGGGGAGGGCTGCTATCCGAACTGTTGATGCGTTTGAATGCATCGCGTGCCCATCATCCTCGTCGTATGGTTGATATGGGAATTCGGCATTTAATTCAGCATAAGCAAGTTTTGAATCATTACTAATTGGCCTTCCTTGAATGCGTTGAATCATTCGGGTGGCTTGTTGGGAGATGGAATTAATGCAACGTTCCATTGTGGCTACATCACCCTTTAAAGCGAGTGAGCGCAACGTGGTCTTGTCCCCTTCTGTAAAGTCTATTGGACATAGCAACGCATAAACTAAGCCCTGTGAGCGTCGGTAAGCCTCACTATCAGTTTTAAATGAAAAGCCGTATCCGTCATTGAGATTTATTCTTCCCATGCTTTCATAAATATCAACTCGCTTAATAAGATGTTCAGCGGCAGATAGAACATCCCGACAGTAACGCTCTTTGGGGGAGCTTTCTCCCTTGATGACACGACGTTTTCCTAACGTTCCCTGAACTCCTTTAGTTGAGAGATCTTCACTACGCATTACATAAACAAGTTGTTTCACCGGGATTCGTGTATTACCGCTTGAAACTGTAGATGCAGAATAAACTAAGTCGTCAAGTGTGCTATCCATATTGCTTTTACCGGTGTTTTCATCGTACTGAACATTAGCAAAATATGAAGCGTATGGGTTAGCAACACCTTTAGCCTTACGGCCTCTTGTCTCACCTTTTATTTCGGCGGTAGTATTTAAAGGCTCTCCAAAAAGGTCTGTTAAAACTTCCATTACGCTATCAGTTACATCATAGCCATTCGGGAGGATATCCAATGTTTCATTGATTATCTCACCAGTATCTTTGTCAATAGCTGTCATTAAGCCATCGATTTTAATCCATTTAATTTTCATTGTTGTTATTATCCTGAATGGAACTATTTCGGCGGTAGGTATTAAAGCTACAAATTTTACTTGCATTGTATGGAAGTGAAGAAGAATAACGCCTTGTTCAATGCCTTACGGCATCTCACTTACGGCAAAGAAAATAAGTCAAAAGTACGCAGACAGGAAGTTTTCACCTAAACGGTTCACCTTCTCTGTCAACAATGCTGTAGGGTTTGATGGGGCTTAGCGAAGCCGTAAGGCTGAGATAGCTTCTCTGCGTTAATAGCCTGCACGGCTAGTGCGTTATCTTTCTTGTTCAGTTGTCATATACTCTTCTAGAGAAGGCAAGGAGGATTTTTATTACCCTTATAGAAATACTAACTCCGAAAATCGATTTCTTACCGGAAAAACTTGCATAAGAACCATGATTCTTTTGATGTCTCTATAACTGTATAACTCCAAAAATGGGATTTTTATCGGCTGTTGGATGCAGCTATTTTATATATCATTGTTAATTGGTAGATTAAAGCGTTGTCTTTTTCTACCTATGGCCTTTGTCATTGATGATAGCATTACAACTTTCTAATTTGGAACTCATACAAAGTGAGAGGATAGGCTTTACATGCCATTTAAGCACAGTGTAACGCATCAGGAGGGGCGATGAGTGAAAAGATATGGAATGGTATTGATAGATAAAATGTAGTGGTAGGGGTGCCTTATATTAAGAAATTTAAAATATGCTACGATATGAGAGGAGACACTAGAAATCTTGTTTCACCTTCACCTATTTTAGGTTTGTTTCGTAAACCATACGGGGAGTACCTTCCCTCACATTGTGCCCCAGACTAATCGTCTAGCTATGTTATATAGAATTATAGCGGGGATGTTGGCACATTCCGGCTTTCTGGAGGCGGCGCATTCTCTACAGGCCTGGACCCTGTAAATAATTCTGTGTAACTGCCATCGTATTAAAGGTGAGCGCTCAGGCGGTCACCGAACTCGATAATAAAACGACTCATCGCCAGCCGCCAGTTTTGGATCGGCATACTCCATTTCTTTG
>NZ_JAFMOY010000110.1 GCF_019049625.1 Rahnella ecdela | reverse complement strand
AACTGCGGCAGTTGCGGCGCTGTGCGCTGCGCCAGAGGTTGGGACGGATGGTCAGGCGATACAGTGTCTGATGTTTACCGGTATCGCCCTGTTCGCAAAAGGTCACGATACCGCGCACCCGTCGTTTAATTTCTTCGCCCTGCCAGATAGTCAGCGTCGCGAGTTCATCGAGCACTTTTTCGAAGCCGATAGCCGGGTCACTGCTGGCCAGCGTGACGTCCAGCGTAAAGAGTTCGGAGTAAGCCTGTGAGAGCTGAAAGCTCACGACAGCAAAGGCGTCTTTAGCCACGCTGCCAGCGGTGAAGGTAAAGCGGGTTCCATTAGTCGCCATAAAGAGTCGCCATAAAGTTATTCCGTCAACTGTCGTGGAGTCATTTATCAGAAAGTGATTTTATTGACGATATATAGGCTGAATAAATACAATAAAATCAATATGATAAATAAAATGTGTGAGAAGGGTAGACCTGGTGATTGGAATAAACTGAGAGGGGAGTCACAAAGAATTCAGAATTAAGCCAGAGTGAAATATCCGCATATTACGCGCAAAAAAATGCCCACTGTGGTTTGCACAATGGGCAATTCTTCTCACAAGGAATGACCGGAAACTCAGGTCACCGGCGCCGGGTTAAACACCGCCAGCGCATTGTGGATGCCCCAGGTGTCTGACCAGGTTTTCTTGCGGCCGCTGGCGATATCAAGAATAAAGTGGAACAGCTCCCACCCTACATCTTCGATAGTTGCATCCCCTGTTGCAATGGTCCCGGCGTTGATGTCCATCAGGTCGTGCCAGCGGTTGGCAAGTGTGGTACGCGTCGCCATTTTAATTACTGGGACTGCCAGCAGCCCGTATGGCGTACCGCGACCGGTGGTAAATACCTGCACGGTAATGCCGGAAGCTAGCTGTTGTGTGCCGCAGACAAAATCACTGGCTGGCGTTGCGGCGTAAATCAGCCCTTTTTTAGTCGGACGCTGACCCGGCGACAACACTTCTGAAATCGCGCTGGTGCCGGATTTTGCGATAGAACCCAAGGCTTTCTCGACCACGTTGGCCAGCCCGCCTTTCTTGTTGCCCGGAGAAGGGTTGGCGCTGCGGTCAGTCTGGCCCAACGACAGATAATCATCGTACCAGGCCATTTCTTCCAGCAGACGTTTACCCACTTCAACATCCGCAGCACGTGGTGTCAGTAAGTGGATGGCGTCACGCACTTCAGTCACTTCAGAGAACATCACGGTTGCGCCGCAGCGCACCAGCAGGTCGGATGCATAACCGACGGCAGGGTTAGCGGTCACACCGGAAAACGCATCGCTGCCGCCACACTGGGTACCGACAACCAGATCAGATGCCGGGCAGGTTTCGCGCTGACGACGGTTCAGGCGTTCCAGATGGAATTGTGCGACGGTCAGGATATCGTCCACCATCGACTGGAAGCCGACATGCTGTTCATCCTGCAAACGCACAATGTGAGTATCGTCGAGCGAAATAGCCTGCACGTCCGGCGTGCCTTCCAGTAAGCGTTCCGGCTGCAACTTCTCGCAACCTAAACCGACAACCATGACTTCGCCGCCAAAGTTCGGGTTCAGTGCCAGATTGTGGATCGTGCGGATGGGCACCACCGCCGCAGGCGCGTTAATCGCCACGCCGCAGCCGTACAAATGGTTCAGCGCAACAACGCCATCGACGTTAGGGAATTTCGGTAGTAAATCACGCTCAATGATTTTGACTACATAATCCACCACGCCCGCCACGCAGTGTACGCTGGTGGTAATCCCAAGAAGATTTTTGGTGCCTACGCTGCCGTCCGCATTGCGGTAGCCTTCGAAGGTATAGCCTTCCAGCGGCGGCAAGGCTGGCGGAACGCGCGTGGCCAGCGGCAGGCTGTTCAGCTCCGGTGCGACGGGCAATTCCACCAGGGATTCATCAATCCAGCCACCCTGTGCAATATTGCGCACGGCATAACCGATGACTTCACCATAACGAATAATGTCGCCACCTTTGGCAATGGGATCTAAAGCGACTTTATGGCCTTGCGGAATATGCTCAATTAATTCCAGACCATTAGAAAATCTGGTGCCGGCTTTTAAACCGTTATCGTTGACAATAATGGCAACGTTGTCGCTTTCATGAACCTTAATGAAAAGCGCTTCGGTTGCATGTTCTTTATCTTTATTACGTGACATAACTGTCTCCGCGTTTATTAAACATCCCGGAACAAAACTTTCCGGTTAATTCTCTGAAGTTGACGCTTAACGACGTTTCTCAAAAACATGCTCTGTTAATACAGGGTATGACGCTCATTATAAGGTAGTCTTCCACGAACCTCATTGTGCAACTGACCAGCTTTTTACCGCTTTAACATCATTCTGTGGGGCAGGTGACAGAATAAATGTGACGAATATCACCCTTTGATTTGAGCGGTTATCAGCGTGGGATAATCTGTGATTCTCCTCCCACAACGATGTGTGGATGCAAAAGAATAGTCACAATTATCTGCTATATTCTTGGGCGAATGCACAGTGTTATTTCGGGGCCTCTTTTTTATACTGTATTAGCCCTCTGAAGGTGACGTTTAAAGTAATACAGGTAAATTTCGTACAAAGATTAATAAAGGGTTAATTCACCGGCTCGTATAAATACTTATTACAAAGAAACGATACGATAAATAATGCAGAGGAATGGCGGGCGTTATTTAAGCAGGGGTGAGTTTCCTGAATGAATTTTTCAATATTACAACGAAGGTCACCATGAACATTCAATCACAGTCACGGACAATCGCGCAGAGTAAGGTACGGACACATATTCGTTACTATATTCTGCTGATTATCTTTTTAATCACGGCGGTGAACTATGCCGACCGTGCAACGCTTTCCATTGCAGGAACCGAAGTCGCGCGCGAGCTGGGCCTTGATGCTGCGGATATGGGACAAATCTTTGCCGCTTTCGGCTGGGCGTATCTGATTATGCAGCTACCGGGCGGATGGCTGCTGGACAAGTTCGGTTCGAAGAAAGTTTATACCTACAGCCTGTTTTTCTGGTCGCTGTTCACTTTATTACAGGGCTTCGTTGGCTGGTTCCCGCTGGCGTACGGCGCGCTGACGCTGTTTATCCTGCGCTTCATGCTGGGCTTCTCCGAAGCGCCTTCTTTCCCGGCGAACGCCCGCATTGTGGCGGCCTGGTTCCCGACCACGGAACGCGGCACCGCCTCGGCGATTTTTAACTCTGCACAATATTTCTCACTGGCGTTGTTCTCGCCATTGCTCGGCTGGCTGACTTACGCCTGGGGCTGGGAACATGTCTTCATCGTTATGGGTGTCATTGGTTTTGTGCTGACGCTGGTGTGGATCAAATTTATTCATAATCCGCCTGAGCATCCGAATATTTCCAAAAGTGAGCTGGAGTTTCTGAAAGATGGCGGCGCGGTAGTAGATATCGACCATAAGAAAACTGACACCGCAAATAGTGGCCCGAAATGGAGCTACGTCCGCCAGATGCTGAGCAGCCGCATGATGCTTGGGATCTTCTTCGGGCAGTATTTCATCAACAGTATTACGTGGTTCTTCCTGACCTGGTTCCCGATTTATCTGGTGCAGGAAAAGGGCATGTCTATTCTTAAAGTGGGGATGATTGCCGCTATTCCGGCTCTGTGCGGATTTGCCGGTGGTGTGCTGGGGGGCGTGTTCTCCGATTTCCTGATCAGACGCGGTTTCTCGCTGACCGTGGCGCGTAAAGTGCCTATCGTACTGGGCATGTTGTTAGCCACCAGCATCATTTTGTGTAACTACACCGACAACAACGTACTGGTCGTCACCCTGATGGCGTTGGCGTTCTTCGGCAAAGGCTTCGGTGCGCTGGGCTGGCCGGTGATTGCCGATACCGCGCCGAAAGAAGTCATTGGCCTGTGCGGCGGCATCTTCAACGTCTTCGGAAACGTAGCCTCTATCGTGACCCCGCTGGTGATCGGCTACATGGTGAAAGGCCTGCACTCTTTTAATATGGCATTAATTTTTGTGGGCTGTTCAGCACTGATGGCGATGCTTTGCTATCTGCTGGTGGTCGGCGATATCAAACGTCTGGAACTTAAAAAACAGTAAATTTTGATGCGGGCACTCCGGGCTTTCCGGTTCTGCCCCTTTGATGAGGTCAGATATCAGATATGAGTAATCAAATGATTCCAAACCGCTTTCGCCAGGACCTGCTGCAAGGAAAAACGCTGATTGGTTGCTGGTCAGCCCTGTGCAGCCCGATTACCACCGAAGTACTCGGCGTTGCGGGTTTTGACTGGCTGCTGCTCGATGGCGAACACGCGCCAAATGATGTGACCACATTTGTGCCGCAACTGATGGCGCTGAAAGGTAGCCGCAGTGCGCCGGTGGTGCGTCCGCAATTTAATGATCCGGTGGTGATTAAGCGTCTGCTGGATATCGGTTTCTATAACTTCCTGATCCCGTTTGTGGAAACACAGGAACAGGCTGAGCTGGCCGTGGCATCGACGCGTTATCCGCCTGCGGGCATCCGTGGCGTGTCTGTTTCTCATCGCAGCAACATGTTCGGCACCGTGCCGGACTACTTCGCCAGCATCAACGACAACATCGCGGTGATGGTGCAAATCGAAAGCCAGCAGGGCGTTGATAACCTGGACGCTATTGCCGCCACAGACGGCATCGACGGCATTTTCGTCGGGCCGAGCGACCTGGCCGCTGGCATGGGGCATCTCGGCAACGCCGGCCACCCTGACGTGCAGGCCGCCATCCGCCACATCTTTGCGCGTGCCAAAGCGCACGGCAAACCGAGCGGCATTCTGGCACCGGTCGAAGCGGACGCCCGTCGCTATCTGGAATGGGGCGCGACTTTTGTGGCCGTCGGCAGTGATTTAGGCATTTTCCGTGCAGGTACGCAGGCGCTGTGCGATCGCTTCACCAAGTGATCCGCTCTCATAACATCAAAAAACAGAGGATACCGGAATGAAAATTGGCTTTATTGGTTTAGGCATCATGGGCAAGCCTATGAGCAAAAACCTGCTGAAAGCAGGATATGAGCTGGTGGTGATGGATCGCAATCTCGATACCGTCGGTGAAATCGTCAAACTGGGCGCGACGGCGGCGGATACCCCAAAAGCTGTGGCGGCGGTTTCTGACGTCATTATCACCATGCTGCCAAACTCGCCACAGGTGAAAGAAGTGGCGCTGGGCGAAAACGGTCTGATTGAAGGCGCACGTCCGGGCACTATTTTTATCGACATGAGTTCAATTGCACCGCTCGCCAGCCGTGAAATCAGCGAAGCGCTGGCTGCTAAACAAATCGCGATGCTCGATGCACCGGTCTCCGGCGGCGAACCAAAAGCTATCGATGGCACGATGTCCGTGATGGTCGGTGGCGACAAAGCAGTGTTCGATAAATGCTTTGAGATCATGAAAGCGATGGCCGGTTCTGTGGTACATACCGGTGACATCGGCGCAGGTAACGTGACCAAACTGGCGAATCAGGTGATTGTGGCGCTGAACATTGCAGCAATGTCCGAAGCGCTGGTGCTGGCAACCAAAGCAGGCGTAGATCCTGAGTTAGTTTTCCAGGCAATTCGTGGCGGTCTGGCTGGCAGCACCGTGCTGGAAGCGAAAGCGCCGATGGTGATGGATCGCAACTTCAAGCCGGGCTTCCGTATTGATTTACACATCAAAGACTTAGCTAACGCACTGGACACCTCGCACGGCGTCGGTGCTCAACTGCCTCTGACCTCGCTGGTCATGGAAATGATGCAGGCTCTGAAAGCGGATGGTCACGGGCAATCTGACCATAGCGCCATTGCACGCTATTATGAAACCTTAGCGAAGGTTGAAGTTACCCGTTAGTCTGCGGCGGCAACGTGACCCTGAGTTGATGCTCGTTTCGCGTTGCCCTTCAGGCAGGATGCAAAACTGACAGGACGCTTTTCCACATCGGCGCGTGCAGTTTATGAAGGTAATGACTTTATGAAAATAGTGATCGCACCGGATTCATACAAAGAAAGTTTGTCTGCTTTGGATGTGGCAAAAGCCATCGAAAGTGGTTTCCGTGAGATTTTCCCCGAGGCGGAGTACGTTAAACTGCCTGTTGCCGATGGCGGCGAAGGCACGGTTGAGGCGATGGTGGCCGCTACCGGAGGCCGCGTCGTTAAAGTGAACGTCACCGGACCGCTGGGGAAACCAATCGAAGCATTCTTCGGATTGTCAGGTGATGAGAAAATCGCTTTCATCGAAATGGCGGCGGCCAGCGGGCTGGAAAGCGTTCCGCCTGCGCAGCGTAATCCGCTGAAAACCACGTCGTACGGCACCGGCGAACTGATCCATTCAGCGCTCAATCATGGCGTGAAACACTGCATCATCGGCATTGGCGGCAGTGCGACCAATGACGGCGGCGCAGGCATGATGCAGGCACTCGGCGCGAAGCTGCTGACCCAAGAGGGCAAGCCGATTGGTCAGGGTGGCGGCGAGCTGGAAAAGCTGCATCACATTGATATCAGCGGCCTGGACGAAAGAATAAAAAAATGTCGCTTTGAAGTGGCGTGTGACGTCACTAATCCGCTGACCGGTAAGGACGGCGCGTCTGCCATCTTCGGTCCGCAAAAAGGCGCGACACCGGAGATGATTGAGCAGCTCGACGGCTATCTGCATCATTATGCGCAGATTATCAAAAAGGATCTGGGCATTGACGTTGAACACGTTCCCGGCGCAGGTGCGGCGGGTGGAATGGGTGCTGCACTTTACGGATTCTGCAATGCGGAACTCCGTCAGGGGATTGAGATTGTGACCGACGCGCTCGGGCTGGATGAACTGGTGAAAGACGCGACGCTGGTCATCACCGGCGAAGGGCGTATCGACAGCCAGAGTATCAACGGCAAAGTGCCGATTGGTGTGGCGCGGGTGGCAAAGCGCTATAACAAACCGGTGATTGGGATTGCAGGAAGCCTGACAAAAGATGTAGATGTGGTTTATGACCACGGGCTGGACGCCGTTTTCAGTGTGCTTTACAGCATTTGTACGCTGGATGATGCTCTGAAAAATGCCGCTGACAACCTGCGTAAATCCGCACGAAATATTGCCGCCACCATTAAGTTATCGCAAAAACTCTGACCGGCAACGGTCAGCTAAAAAACCGGCGTTCAGGCCATCCCTGCGCCGGTTTTTGTATTTTATTTCCTCTGTTTTTACGATAGGTTTTAGAAACATCCGCCACAGAGAAAACACGTATGTCAGAGATTGATTTTTCACAGCAGCCGGTAAATACCCTGACAAAGGGGCTGGGGCCGCTGAGCGCCGGTGTGTGCAAGGGCGATATCCGCGGGCAGGGCTGGAATATTCTGCGTGAAGACGTCAGCCTGCCGGTCGCGGTGCTGCTCGAAGAGAGAGTCGAACACAATCTTTCCTGGATGCGCGAATTTATTCAGCGCTATCAGCTGAAACTGGCACCGCACGGCAAGACCACTATGAGCCCTGAGCTGTATCAGATGCAGCTCGAATTTGGCGCGTGGGGCATTACGCTGGCGACTGCGCCACAGGTCAACGCGGCGTTCGCGCATGGCGTGCGCAAAGTAATTATGGCCAATCAGCTGATCGGCAAAGGCAATATGGCGATGATCGCCGGGCTGATACGTGAAGATCCGGCTTTCGATTTCACCTGCATTGTGGATTCGGCCAATAACGCCGACGCGCTCGGCCATTACTTTGCCAGCCAGCAGCTGAAACTGCGCGTGATGTTTGAATACGGTATTGCGGGCGGCAGAACCGGCATCCGCACAGACGAACAGGAAGCCGAGGTGCTGGCGGCAGTGAAACGCTGGCCGCAGTCGCTGGCATTGGTCGGCGTCGAGCTTTACGAAGGGGTCAGTAATGACGAAGCGGTGATCCGCGCTTTTCTGCGTCACGTCATGACCCGTACGAAAGCGCTGGCGCAAGCCGGAGAATTCGCCGAGCCGCAGGTGATTTTAACCGGAGCCGGTTCCGCCTGGTTCGATGTGGTGGCAGAAGAACTGACGCGCGAAGAAACGCATCTTGATGCTGAAAAACGCTATACGCTCGATATCATTTTACGCTCCGGTTGTTATGTAACGCACGACGTCGGCGCTTATCAGGCGGCGCTTGAGCGGATGCAAACCAGCAATCCGGTGGCGCGCGAAATGAACAGCAGTTTACAACCCGCGTTGCAGGTCTGGGCGGCGGTGCAGTCGTTGCCGGAGCCGGGCAGGGCGATTATCGCCTTCGGTAAACGCGATGCCGGTTATGACGCGGGATACCCGAAAGCCGCCGGACATTTTCGTCCGAGCAGCGCCACACAAGCGGGTTACACCACGGTAGTCCCCGCGCCGGAAGACTGGAAAGTGTTCGCGATGATGGATCAGCACGCGTTTATGTCGGTACCGGAAAACGCCGATCTGAAAGTGGGCGACATGCTGGTTTTCGATATCAGCCATCCGTGTCTGACTTTTGACAAATGGCGTCAGCTGCTGCTGGTTAATGAGCAGTGGGATGTGACCGGCGCGGTGACGACCTGGTTCTGATTTCTGAATTATGAATGAAAAAACGCCCGGACTGAGCCGGGCGTTTTGCTGACTGTCGCACGATGTTATCTCGGTAAATAGGCTACCGCTGCGCGCTTCACATTATCGATTTCATCGAGCAGTTCAAACCATTCGGGTTCCAGCGTTTCCACTTTCACGCCCTGACGCAGTTGCTGTTCGATGTAGAAACACAGCTGCTTCAGGCGCGGTACGCCGCTGTAACTGCAACTGCCGTGCAGCTTGTGGACAAGCGCCAGAATATCGTCGTCCGGTTCGCCACGCGTTACGGCTTCCACGCGTTCTGCCACCTGCGGCAGGAACTCCACCAGCATTTGTAGCAAGTCCTGCGCCAGCGCCACTTTGTTGGCCGACTGACTCAGTGCCAGCTGCCAGTCGAGGGTGCTGATCGGCGCCAGTTCTTCGCCTGCCTGCAGCGGTGAGTCCAGCTGCGTCTGGTGAGTCTGATGCCGTGACAGCACGTTTTTCAGCATACTTTCATCAATTGGTTTCGACAGATAATCATCCATACCCAGTTTCAGCAACTGCTCGCGTTCACCGCTCAGCGAGTGTGCCGTGACCGCCACTACCGGCGTTTTGGCATGGCGCGCCATCTGATGAATGATTTCGCTGGCGCGGATACCGTCGATATCCGGCATCTGAATATCCATCAGAATAATGTCGAGATCGGTATGCCGCGCGACTTCAATCGCTTCTTCACCGCTGTGACACAGCACAGTGGTTTCCACCAGTTCTTCCAGCAACGCGCCTATCAGTTTGAGGTTAGCCGGGTTGTCATCCACCGCCATTGCGGTCAGTGGCAGGCGTGACGTTTTGTTCTCATCGCTGTTGATCACCCGCACCGGCGTCTGCTGCTCTTTCAGTAACAGCGGCAGTAAACGGATACTCGACATTGGTTTGATCAGACAGGCTTCGACGCCGCGGCGTTTCAGTTCCTCGGCATCCACCTGGAACTGGCTCGGCAGCGCCAGCAACAGATGCTGGGTCATGCTGAAGACTCTTTGCAGTTTACTGTCGTAATCGGACAGAACCTGATCGGGCTTCACCGGAATGCTGCACAACATGATGTCGTAAGACGCGTCAGGGAGTGCTGCCAGCGTGGTGCGGTGCGTGATATCCAGCGGCGTGGCTTGCAGGATTTCCATTGTGGCTTTCGCCGCCGCCGGATTGGCCTCGACATAGGCCAGACGTTTCCCTTCAAGATGGCTCATGGACACCGGCGTGATGTGGCGGTTTTCATTCAGCTCAAGGGTGACGTGGAACCAGAAGGTTGAGCCCCGGTTAATCTGGCTGTAGAAACTGATATCGCCCCCCATTTCTTTCACCAGACGCTGAGTGATCACCAGCCCTAATCCGGTACCGCCGTGACGGCGTGAAATACTGGCATCTGCCTGACGGAATGCCTGGAACAGCTGCGATTGCTGACGCTCGGAAATCCCGATGCCGGTGTCGTGAATTTGGACTTCCAGTTCAACCTGTAAATTGTTCTGAGAACGCAGTTCTACATTGATATCAATATTGCCGGTTTCGGTGAACTTAATGGCATTTCCCAGTAAGTTAGTGACAACTTGCTGCATGCGCATCGGATCGCCCAGCACGTTTTCCGGCACATTGTTGTGCACGTTCAGCGTCAGTTCCAGCCCTTTATCGTGGGCAGTGTGCGCCAGCAAAATCACTACTTCATCGAGCATTTCACGCAGCGAGAACGGAATATGCTCCAGCACCAGTTTGCCGGCTTCCAGTTTTGAAAAATCCAGCACGTCATTAATGATGGTCAGCAGATGATTCGCCGAGCGCTCAATGGTTTGCAGATAATCGGCCTGCGTTGGCGACAACGGGGTTTTCAGCGTCTGGCGGGTAAACCCAATTACGCCGTTAAGCGGGGTACGCAACTCGTGGGACATGTTGGCCAGGAATTCAGATTTGATACGCGCCGCTTCCTGCGCGCGCTTTTTCGCCAGATCCAGCTCAACGTTCTGGATTTCCATCTGCTCCAGCGTTTCGCGAAGATCTGACGTCGCCTGATCGATGTTCTGCTGCACTTCTTCGTGATACGCCGTCAGCGACATCGCCATCGAGTTGATGCCGTTTTTCAGCATACTCAGTTCGCCCGGCATAGTGCCTTCCACACGACTGTCGAGCTGCCCGCGGCGAATACGGTCAACGGTATTAACCATATTGCGGATAGGGCCGGTGACGTCGCGCATCAGGCGGTAAGCGAACAATGTGGCGATACCCAGACAGAGCAGCAGCAACATAGTGGAAACGAATGCTTCCTGATACTGCGCCAGTTTGACCGAACGTAAATCCAGTTCAATAGCGATGTAACCTAACCTGTGATCAGGTGAAGCGCTGAAAGACTCGTCGTCGGTTTCCGTATGGTTTTCCGCCTGAATAGGCGTGCGTAAGATCAGCGCATCACCGGAACGCTCCTTGGTGATTTCACGGGGAATATCTTCAACGCGTTTCACCTGCAACGGACTGCTGTCATGCTGAGTTGTCGAGCTGGCAAACAGTTTATTGTCGCCATCAAACACGCTGATGCTGCGCACAATGTCGGAATGATTGCGGTGCAGGCGGCTGATCAGGCGCTTAACCGGTTCGCGTTCACGGAATGTCATACCATATTCGCTCGCGACCGCCAGAGGCTCGATAATACTGGCTCCGGCTTCTGTCAGCTGATTCTGCAATTCGTTGTAGCGATGGACTACAAAGAAGGTGCTGAGCAGCAAACCGATCATTAATGTCGGTGCCAGAATCAGGATCATCATCCGTGCGCGAAGGCTATATTTGGTCATGGGGTTCCAATGTGGGAGAATTAGCTCCAGCTAAGCTTAATAAACCAGCGTGTAATCGACAATAATGGCTCAATTCTACTCTCCGAACCGCCGCGTGACGACCCGGCAAACGATAACTGTGACCGCGACCGACCTTGATGCTTTCGGGCAGGGTGTGGCGCGTCACAACGGCAAAGCCGTGTTTGTCAGTGGTTTACTGCCCGGTGAACAGGCAGAAGTCACTTTAACAGAAGATAAAAGTAAGTACGCCAAAGGGCGGCTGAAACGTTTGCTGACCACCAGCGCCGATCGCGTGAAACCCGTGTGTCCGCACTATTCGGCCTGCGGCGGTTGCCAGCAACAGCACGCCAGCGAGGCGCTGCAACAGAGCAGCAAATCGGCGTCACTGCTGCGCCTGATTGTGCGGGAAACTGGAATTGCGGCAGACCCTCAGCCGGTGATTGCCGGTCCGCAATACGGCTATCGCCGTCGTGCGCGTCTGGGATTACAAATTGCAGGCGTTAAACCGGGACGTGAAACCGGAGCAGCGAACGGCCCGCTGGTGATGGGGTTTCGGCAGGAAGGTTCGAACGATCTGTTTGCCATCACAAAGTGCCCGGTTCTGCGCCCTGAACTGGAGCAACTGCTGCTGCCGGTGCAGGAATGTCTGTCCTCGCTGACGGCGGCGAAACGTCTCGGACATCTGGAACTGGTGCTGGCAGATAATGGCCCGCTACTGGTGCTGCGCCATCTTGACCCGCTAAGTGACGAGGATCGCGCGCGTCTGACGGCGTTTGCCGGGCAACATCAGATAACGATTTATCTGGCACCTGACAGCGACACGCTGGAACGTTTATGCGGCGAAACACCTTATTATCAGATTGATGGTCTGACTTTGAAATTTGGTCCGCGCGATTTTATTCAGGTGAATGATGCCGTTAACCAGCAAATGGTGGCACAGGCCTTGCAATGGCTGGAACTGACGCCCGAAGATCGCGTGCTGGACTTGTTCTGTGGAATGGGGAATTTCACCCTGCCGCTGGCAAAAAGAGCTAAGCAGGTTGTCGGCGTCGAAGGTGTTGCTACACTGGTGGCGAATGGGCAAGATAATGCCCGGAATAATGGATTAGAAAATGCGTCTTTCTTCCACGAAAATCTGGAAGATGACGTCAGTAAACAACCCTGGGCGGCGCAAGGTTTCAATAAAATTTTGCTGGATCCGGCCCGGGGCGGCGCTGCTGGCGTGATGGCGCATATTGTTAAGCTTGCCCCGGCGCGTGTGGTGTATGTCTCTTGCAACCCCACAACATTGGCGCGGGACAGTAAAATTTTGTTGGAGGCGGGCTATCGTTTAGCTCAGGTGCGTATGCTGGATATGTTCCCGCACACCGGGCACCTTGAATCGATGGCTTTGTTTATCAACCCATCTGACACAGGCGTTGTGTCAGAAATGTAGGGAGTGGGTATGGTTGCGGTAAGAAGTGCACATCTGAACACGGCTGGCGAGTTCGCGCTCGACGACTGGATCAACAGTTTAGGACTGTCCAGCCAGCAATCATGTGAGCGTTTAGCCGAAACCTGGCGCTACTGCGAGCAACAAACGCAGGGCCATCCTGACGCCTCGCTGCTGTTGTGGCGCGGCCTTGAGATGGTTGAAATCCTCTCGACCCTCAGCATGGATAACGACAGTATGCGCGCGGCGCTGCTGTTCCCGCTGGTTGATGACGGCATCATCGACGAAGACACGCTGACCCAACAATTCGGCAAGGGCATCACCGATCTGGTGCACGGCGTGCGCGATATGGACGCTATCCGCCAGCTGAAAGCCACGCAAAATGACTCTATGGCCTCCGAGCAGGTGGACAACGTCCGCCGTATGCTGCTGGCGATGGTGGAAGATTTCCGCTGCGTGGTACTGAAACTCGCCGAACGTATCGCCCACCTGCGCGAAGTGAAAGATGCGCCGGAAGAAGAACGCGTACTGGCGGCGAAAGAATGTACCAATATCTACGCGCCGCTGGCCAACCGTCTGGGTATCGGTCAGCTGAAATGGGAGCTGGAGGATTTCTGCTTCCGTTATCTGCACCCTGACGAATACAAACGCATTGCCAAACTGCTGCACGAACGTCGTATCGACCGTGAGCAGTACATCGACGACTTTGTCTCGACCGTTAAAAATGCGATGGCGGAAGAGGGCATCAAAGTTGATGTCTATGGCCGTCCGAAACATATCTACAGCATCTGGCGCAAGATGCAGAAAAAATCCCTGTCCTTTGACGAACTCTTCGACGTGCGCGCCGTGCGTATCGTGGTGGAACGTTTACAGGATTGCTACGCCGCATTAGGGATTGTGCACACTCATTTCCGCCATCTGCCGGATGAGTTCGACGATTACGTCGCTAACCCGAAACCCAACGGTTATCAGTCGATTCACACCGTGGTATTGGGGCCGCGCGGTAAAACGCTGGAAGTGCAAATCCGTACCCGACAGATGCATGAAGATGCCGAGCTGGGCGTTGCAGCGCACTGGAAATATAAAGAAGGCACGGCTGTGGTCGGTGGCCGCAGCGGTGGCTACGAAGGTCGCATTGCCTGGCTGCGTAAACTTATCGCGTGGCAGGAAGAAATGGCTGATTCGGGCGAAATGCTCGACGAGGTGCGCAGCCAGGTCTTCGACGACCGCGTGTACGTGTTTACGCCAAAAGGCGATGTTATCGATCTGCCGATGGGCTCCACGCCGCTCGATTTCGCTTACCACATTCACAGCGATGTGGGTCACCGGTGTATCGGGGCGAAAATCGGCGGGCGCATCGTGCCGTTTACCTACCAGTTGCAGATGGGCGATCAGATTGAAATCATCACCCAGAAGCATGCGAACCCAAGCCGCGACTGGCTGAACCCGAGTCTGGGCTACGTCACGACCAGCCGCGGACGTTCAAAAATCCAAAACTGGTTCCGTAAACAGGATCGCGATAAAAACATTATTGCCGGTAAACAAATCCTCGATGACGAGCTGGACAGGCTGGATATCAGCATCAAAGATGCCGAGAAACTGCTGCTGCCGCGCTATAACGTCAACTCGCTGGATGAGGTGCTGGCGGCGATTGGCAATGGCGATATCCGCATCAACCAGATGGTCAACTTCCTGCAATCGCAGCTGAAAAAGCCGAGCGCGGAAGAACTGGACAAAGAAGCGCTGCGCCAGCTGACGCAGAAAACCACGCCGCCGCCAACCCGCAGTAAGGATAATGGCCGCGTAGTGGTCGAAGGTGTCGGGAATCTGATGCACCATATTGCGCGCTGCTGTCAGCCGATTCCGGGCGACGAGATCGTCGGTTACATCACTCAGGGTCGCGGAATTTCCATCCACCGCGCCGATTGTGATCAGCTGGAAGATTTGCGCTCGAATGCACCGGAACGTGTTGTAGACGCGGTATGGGGCGAAAGCTACTCCAGCGGTTATTCGCTGGTGGTGCGCGTGGTGGCCAACGACCGCAGCGGCCTGCTGCGTGATATCACCACCATTCTGGCTAACGAAAAAGTTAACGTGCTGGGTGTGGCCAGCCGCAGTGATACACGGCAACAGCTGGCAACCATCGACATGGATATCGAAATCTACAACCCGCAGGTTCTGGGACGCGTGATTGCCAAACTGAACCAGTTGCCGGATGTGATCGAAGCCAAGCGGCTTCATGGCAGCTGATCAAACTCTTATAAGGCCCGCCTGTCGGGCCTTTTCTTTTTTTGTTTGTAACTCTTCTATTTAAAAACGGACAGTTCCTATGACCGATTCTTCTTTGCAACGCCTGCTCACTATTATGAAAACCCTGCGTGATCCGCAAGCCGGTTGCCCGTGGGATAAAGAGCAAACTTTCGAAACCATCGCCCCGTACACGCTGGAAGAAACCTACGAAGTGCTGGACGCTATCGCCCGCAAAGATTACGACGATGTGCGTGATGAGCTGGGCGATTTACTGTTTCAGGTGGTCTTCTATGCACAAATGGGCAGCGAGCAGGGGCTGTTTGAGTTTGACGATATCTGTAATGCCATTTCGGACAAATTAGAGCGCCGTCACCCGCAAATTTTTGGCAACGAAGAAGCCTGGTCGAAAGAGGCCAGCAGCAAAGATGTGCTGGTGAAATGGGAAGCGCGCAAGGCGCAGGAGCGAGCGGAGAAATCCCTGCATTCGGCTCTCGATGACATTCCTTCCGCACTGCCTGCTTTAATGAAAGCGCACAAAATCCAGAAACGCTGTTCGAATGTCGGATTCGACTGGACGACGCTCGGACCGGTGCTCGACAAAGTGTATGAAGAAATCGACGAAGTGATGTTTGAGGCACGTCAGGCGGTGATCGACGAGGAAAAACTCGGTGAGGAAATCGGTGATTTACTGTTTGCCACCGTCAATCTTTCGCGCCATTTAGGCCACAAAGCAGAAGATGCCTTGCAGGCCGCCAACCGCAAGTTTGAGCGCCGTTTCCGTCAGGTCGAAGAAATTATTCGCACAAAAGGCTTAAACATGGAAGATGCCACACTTGACCAGATGGAAGCCGCCTGGCAGCAGGTGAAAAAATCGGAAGGCTGAGTTCGCTCTCCGACTTTGATCGGAAACAAGGTCTGGCACTGCTGAAACGGTTAAGCTCAGTGTCATTCAGGCGCTAAAAAGCTGAACTGAGAGCAGTAAAGTCCAACAAATTGATATCTAAGATGTTTTAGTGGTTTATGCGAGCAACTCAGCAATTTTTTGAAGTTAACTGATTGTTTTTGAAAGAATGAGAGAAAAGGGCTGGCAGGGTTAACCCTTCTTAACTGACGGTAAGGAAAACGATGATGGGCAGCAAAACGTTTATTTGTGGCGCACACAAGGTTCCGGTATACTGTTTTCCCGTCTTGGTTACTCCAACATCTTTAAACCTAACCTCTCAGGTTCAGCATGACAACTAATTATATTTTTGTGACCGGCGGGGTCGTATCCTCTCTGGGTAAAGGCATTGCCGCAGCCTCTCTGGCGGCTATTCTCGAAGCCCGTGGCCTCAACGTGACCATCATGAAACTGGACCCGTATATCAACGTGGATCCGGGTACGATGAGCCCAACTCAACACGGTGAAGTCTTCGTTACTGAAGATGGCGCTGAGACCGATCTCGATCTGGGTCACTACGAGCGTTTCATCCGCACCAAGATGACTCGCCGCAATAACTTCACCACTGGCCGTATCTATTCCGACGTGCTGCGCAAAGAGCGCCGTGGCGATTATCTCGGCGCAACCATTCAGGTTATCCCGCACATCACCAACAACATCAAAGAACGCATCATTGAAGGCGGCGAAGGCCACGATGTCGTGCTGGTTGAAATTGGCGGTACTGTCGGTGATATCGAATCCCTGCCATTCCTGGAAGCGATTCGTCAGATGGCGGTTGAAGTGGGCCGCGAGCACACGCTGTACATGCACCTGACGCTGGTGCCTTACATGGCGGCTGCCGGAGAAGTGAAAACCAAGCCGACCCAGCACTCTGTAAAAGAACTGCTGTCTATCGGTATTCAGCCAGACGTGCTGATCTGCCGTTCAGACCGCGCAGTGCCTGCCAACGAACGTGCGAAAATTGCACTGTTCTGTAACGTGCCGGAAAAAGCGGTTATTTCTCTTAAAGATGTTGATTCCATTTATAAAATCCCAGCCCTATTGAAATCTCAGGGTCTGGACGATTATATTTGTAAACGTTTCAGCATCAACGCGCCGGAAGCCAATCTGGCCGAGTGGGAGCAGGTGGTTTACGAAGAAGCCAATCCGGGCGGTGAAGTCACCATCGGTATGGTCGGTAAGTATATTGAGCTGCCAGATGCCTATAAATCTGTGATTGAAGCGCTCAAACACGGTGGTCTGAAAAACCGTCTGACCGTGAACATTAAACTTATCGATTCTCAGGATGTCGAAACCCGTGGTGTCGAAGTGCTGAAAGGCCTGGACGCAATCCTTATCCCTGGCGGCTTCGGCTACCGTGGTGTTGAAGGAAAAGTGGCGACGGCGCGTTACGCACGTGAAAACAACATCCCTTACCTGGGCATTTGTCTGGGTATGCAGGTTGCACTGATTGAGTTCGCCCGTAACGTTGCGGGTATGGAGAACGCCAACTCCACCGAATTTGTGCCAGACTGTAAGTTCCCGGTGGTCGCACTTATCACCGAATGGCGCGATGAAGAAGGTAACGTCGAAGTACGTTCCGAAGACAGTGATTTAGGCGGTACCATGCGTGTAGGCGGGCAGCAATGCCACCTGAACGACGGTAGCCTGGTTCGTGAGATGTACGGCGAACCAACAATAGTTGAACGCCATCGTCACCGTTACGAAGTGAACAATATGCTGCTCAAACAAATCGAAGCCGCAGGTTTACGCGTAGCCGGTCGCTCTGGCGATAAGCAACTGGTGGAAATCATCGAGCTGCCTAACCATCCGTGGTTTGTGGCTTGCCAGTTCCATCCAGAATTTACGTCAACGCCGCGTGATGGTCATCCGTTGTTTGCAGGCTTTGTGAAGGCTGCCGGTGAGTATCAGAAGCGTCAGGTAAAATAAAATACCGGGGAAGAGATGCGCCATTGGCGCATCTCTTGTCTGAAGCTTTAGTTAACTTGTACTGAGGAAATCCTAATGTCCAAAATCGTTAAAGTCATCGGTCGTGAAATCATCGACTCCCGTGGTAACCCGACCGTAGAAGCTGAAGTTCATCTGGAAGGTGGTTTTGTTGGTCTGGCTGCTGCGCCATCTGGTGCTTCTACCGGTTCCCGCGAAGCGCTGGAACTGCGTGACGGTGACAAATCCCGTTTCCTGGGCAAAGGCGTACTGAAAGCCGTTGCTGCGGTTAACGGTCCTATCGCTCAGGCTGTAATCGGTAAAGACGCGAAAGACCAGGCTAACATCGACAAAATCATGATCGACCTGGACGGTACTGAAAATAAATCTAATTTCGGTGCTAACGCGATTCTGGCTGTTTCCCTGGCTGCTGCTAAAGCGGCTGCTGCTTCTAAAGGTCTGCCACTGTACGCTCACATCGCAGAACTGAACGGCACCCCAGGCAAATACTCTATGCCACTGCCTATGATGAACATCATCAACGGCGGCGAACACGCTGATAACAACGTTGATATTCAAGAGTTCATGATCCAGCCTGTTGGCGCAAAAACTCTGAAAGAAGCCATCCGTATGGGTTCTGAAGTGTTCCACACCCTGGCTAAAGTTCTGAAATCTAAAGGCATGGGCACTGCTGTTGGTGACGAAGGTGGCTACGCGCCAAACCTGGGTTCTAACGCAGAAGCTCTGGCTGTCATCGCTGAAGCGGTTAAAGCAGCAGGCTACGAACTGGGTAAAGACATCACTCTGGCGATGGACTGTGCGGCATCTGAGTTCTACAAAGATGGCAAATATGTTCTGGCAGGCGAAGGCAACAAAGCTTTCACTTCTGAAGAGTTCACTCACTTCCTGGAAGACCTGACTAAACAGTACCCAATCGTTTCTATCGAAGACGGTCTGGACGAGTCTGACTGGGCTGGCTTTGCTTACCAGACTAAAGTTCTGGGCGACAAAATCCAGCTGGTTGGTGACGATCTGTTCGTAACCAACACCAAGATCCTGAAAGAAGGTATCGACAAAGGCATCGTTAACTCCATCCTGATCAAATTCAACCAGATCGGTTCTCTGACCGAAACTCTGGCTGCGATCAAAATGGCGAAAGACGCTGGCTACACTGCCGTTATCTCTCACCGTTCAGGCGAAACTGAAGACGCTACTATCGCTGACCTGGCGGTTGGTACTGCTGCAGGCCAGATCAAAACCGGTTCTATGAGCCGTTCTGACCGTGTTGCTAAATACAACCAGCTGATCCGTATCGAAGAAGCGCTGGCGGCTGCGGGTACTCCTGCTCCGTTCAACGGTCTGAAAGAAGTTAAAGGTCAGTAATTACTGCCCCGTAACGCTTTCATAAAAACCCGCTCCGGCGGGTTTTTTTATGCTTAAAATTTGGCGATAGAGAAATCTGCCATACTCATTTACAGCACAAGTTTGGTCTCACCGGCCATATCTGTGATAATGCGCGCTGATTTTTTTTGAGAGATGACTGAGAAACCGATGCAGTACCCGATTAATGAGATCTTCGAAACCCTGCAAGGGGAAGGCTATTTTACCGGCGTGCCGGCGATTTTCGTTCGCCTGCAAGGCTGTCCTGTGGGTTGCAGCTGGTGCGATACCAAACACACCTGGGATAAAATTGCCGATCGGGAAGTCGATATGCAGCGTATTCTGGTCAAAACACAAGAGAGTGATGCCTGGGGTAATGCCACGTCAGAACAACTGCTCGACGTTATCGCACAGCAGGGTTATACCGCGCGTCACGTGGTGATCACCGGCGGTGAACCGTGCATTTACGATCTTACCGAGCTGACGTCATTGCTTGAAAAGAACGGTTTCAGCTGCCAGATTGAAACCAGCGGCACGCACGAAGTCCGTTGTTCGGTGAATACCTGGGTAACCGTTTCCCCGAAAGTGAATATGCGTGGCGGTTACGACATTCTGCCGCAGGCACTAAAACGTGCTGATGAAGTGAAGCATCCCGTGGCGCGTCAGCGTGATATCGACGCTCTGGATGCCCTGCTGGAAACGCTGACTGACAGCAAAGCGCGGATTATTGCCTTGCAACCCATCAGCCAAAAAGAAGAAGCCACCAGACTGTGCATTGCGACCTGCATTGCAAGGAACTGGCGGCTTTCAATGCAGACACATAAGTATCTCAATATTGCGTAATACCCTGCATCCTTCGCGCTGTCTCTGCGTTGGCTGCTTTCATTCACCCCAGTCACTGACTATTGTCAGCTCCGGGGGATTCATTTAATTGCCGCCTGGATAAAGCACGAATGATTTTGGGTATTTTGCGTTAACCTTTATAAACGCAACCCGCTGTGCAGGTTTCTTTGACGCGCACGGCGCTGAGCAGTGGCAACTTAGGTTTCATCTCGTTCCAGATCCACGCGGCCAGCACTTCGCTGGTCGGGTTTTCTAAGCCCGGAATGTCGTTCAGATTATAGTGATCGAGACGATCCAGAGTCGGATTAAACGCGGCTTTCAGATCGGCGAAATCCATCACCCAGCCGGTATGTGGATCCACTTCACCGGTTATCTCTAAACGGACGGTGAAAGAGTGGCCATGCAACCGGCCGCATTTATGCCCGGCAGGCACATGCGGTAAATGGTGGGCGGCTTCGAACTGAAAATCTTTAAATAATGTGGTGGTCATGAGGCAGTCTCGTTGCTCGAAAAAACGCGGCATAGTACCGGAATACCGGCTTACGTGCCATGACTTAACTGCGCTTTTCTTCACCAAATCCTGACTTTTACTCTCTTTACTCCGCCCGCATTGCTGGCTTACAGTGAGCCGGTAGAAACTAACCTGTTGAGATAGTGAATGATTACTGTGCTTCGTTGCGCTGTTCTGGCGCTGTTGTTCTCTGCCAGCGTGCAGGCAGAAACCACTGTGCCTACTCAGGAAGCCGCGCCCGCTGCGGCTAAACCGGCTCCCGCGGTGGCGAAAGCCGCTGTGACCAAAGTACCGGTTGCCAAAGTTCCTCTGGTTTTCCCGCAGGGATCCGGCGTGATGCATATAGCGCTTGCGGGGGGTAAAAAATCGCTGGAAGCTTTCACCTATCAGCCGGTTGGTGCAGATGAAACCACGCCGGTCGTTATCGTGATGACGGGTGTTGACCGTAACGCCGCTACGTACCGTAATGACTGGATGACGGTAGCTGATCAATATCATTTGCGCGTGGTCGTACCGCATTTCAGTGAGCAGGATTTCCCCGGTGCCGCTGGCTATAACCTCGGTAATCTGACCGACAGCAAAACGCATCATCGTTTGCCGAAATCTCAATGGGCGTTCAGCATTGTCGATAACCTGTTTACGACGCTGCAAAAACAGGGCATCACTGAGCAGAAGCAATATTATCTGTTTGGTAACAGCGCGGGCTGCCAGTTTGTTCACCGTATGCTAACGCTGTTGCCCGAGCCGAATGTGAAAGCAGCAGTCTGCGCGGCTGCAGGATGGTGGACATTGCCGGATACCGATCAGCGCTGGCCTTACGGTTTGCGTGAAGCGCCGGTTACCGTCAGCCAGCAGCAGCTGAATGATTACTTCGCCAAACCGGTGCTGATTGCCGTGGGCGCTGAAGACGATGATCCTGAAAACCGCCTGCTGCGTAAATCCAAACAAGCGATGGCGCAGGGTACCAACCGTCTGGAGCGGGCTGAAAGCTATTTCACCACGTCTCAGCAGCGCGCGGAGCAGAACAATACGCCGTTTAACTGGCACTTTATGGACCTGTCAGATGTCGGGCACAGCGGAAGCAAAATGTCGGTATTTGCCGCCGGACAGTTTGCCTGGTTTGAGCAGCACAACGCTTTCCACCTCTGAAAATGTCTGCGCGAAAGCCCGCCTGAAAAAAATTCATCACCCCGCTCCGGCGGGGTTTTTCTTTATTCGTCCGCGACTTGGAAATGAACAAACAAACTGACGGAATTTTTTTTAGCGATTTCAGTACGATAAAAATCACTGCTTACCACTTTTTCAGATAGAACTTACCTCTAAATCCTCTTAGTCATTTTGGTTATTTATTATTTCCATCACTTCTTTAATTGTTATTATCCGGCTCGTTAACCTACATCTTCTAAAAGGTCTTTCCCGCGCGTACTCACATTGTATAAGCCGCCGGAGGCCGGATTGATGACTTGCTTCTGCATAAGGGAATTCGTACCGCGATGACGACTCAGGCACCTCCAATTTCACTGCTCCCGTTAACCCCCGAGCAAATGGCCCGCCTTCAATCGGCGATTGGTGATTACTCGCCGACTCAGATGGCCTGGTTGTCTGGTTATTTCTGGGGAATGGTCAATCAGCAACCGGGTGCAGTTGCTGCTCCGGCACCGGTACAGACTGCCGCGTCGGTCACCCTGATTTCTGCTTCGCAAACCGGCAACGCCCGTCGTGTCGCGGAGCAGTTACGCGATGATCTGACGGCTGCAAAAATTAACGTCAATCTGGTGAATGCCGGGGACTATAAATTCAAACAAATTGGTCAGGAAAAGCTGCTGCTGATCGTGGCCTCAACGCAGGGCGAAGGCGAACAGGCGGAAGAAGCGGTCGCGTTGCATAAATTCCTGCAATCCAAAAAAGCCCCGCAAATGAAAGACACCGCTTTTGCAGTGTTTGCACTGGGCGACACATCCTACGAATTCTTCTGTCAGGCGGGTAAAGACTTTGATACCCGTCTGGGGGAGCTCGGTGCAGAACGTTTGTTAGACCGCGTTGATGCTGATGTGGAATATAAAGACACTGCCGAAAACTGGCGTAAGCGCATTGTCGATGTGCTGAAACAGCGCGTTCCGGCTGACACCGGTGCGCAGGCCGCGCCGACGCTTGCCGGTAGCGTGAATCAGGTCGACAGCAGTCCTTACACCAAAGAAGCTCCGCTGACGGCGACACTGGCTGTTAACCAGAAAATTACCGGCCGCGATTCTGATAAAGACGTGCGTCACCTGGAAATTGAACTCGGTGATTCCGGCCTGCGTTACCAGCCGGGTGATGCGCTGGGGATCTGGTTTGAAAACGATCCGCAACTGGTACAGGAAATCGTGGAACTGCTGTGGCTGAAAGGCGATGAAATCGTAGAAGTGAACGATAAAAAACTGCCGCTTTGCGAAGCGCTGCAACATCACATTGAACTGACCCAGAACACTACGCCGATTATCGAGAAATACGCCGCGCTGTGCCGCGACGAACATCTGACCGGTCTGCTGGCGGATAAACCTGCACTTCAGCAATACGCGCAGACCGTGCCGTTTGCTGACATGGTGCGCCGTGCGCCGACTGAGCTTGATGCCCAGCAGTTGGTGGACTTACTGCGTCCGCTGACGCCGCGCCTGTATTCGATTGCTTCTTCACAGGCGGAAACAGAATCTGAAGTACACATTACGGTGGGCGTGGTGCGTTATGACATCGACGGGCGTCCGCGTTCCGGTGGTGCTTCCGGCTATCTGGCCGATCGTCTGGAAGAAGACGGCGAAGTGAAAGTCTTCATCGAGCATAACGACAACTTCCGTCTGCCAGCTAATCCCGAAACGCCGGTCATTATGATAGGGCCTGGAACGGGCATCGCGCCATTCCGCGCCTTCATTCAGCAGCGTGATAACGACGGCGCTACCGGCAAAAACTGGCTGTTCTTCGGCAATCCCCACTTTACCGATGACTTCCTGTATCAGGTCGAATGGCAGCGTTATGTGAAAGACGGCCTGCTGACGAATATTTCTCTGGCATGGTCACGCGACCAGGCGGAAAAAGTGTACGTACAGGACAAGCTGCGTGAGCAGGGCGCTGAAGTCTGGCAGTGGTTGCAGGAAGGCGCACACGTGTATGTCTGCGGCGATGCTAACCGCATGGCGAAAGACGTAGAGCAGGCGTTACTGGAGATCATCGCCGAATATGGTGTGATGGATCTGGAAACTGCCGACGAATATCTCAGTGAATTACGTCTTGATCGCCGTTATCAGCGCGACGTCTACTAACGAATCAGAGCAATGAGCGAAAACCTTATGAGCAATAAGTTGTGGAGTGAACTCAATCCCGGTCCGGGCCCGCTGATCGTCGATGCCCCGCTGGCTGACGCCGAACGCCTGAAGAAGGAAAGTAATTTCCTGCGCGGGACGATAACCGAAGATTTGAAAGACGGTCTGACCGGTGGCTTCAATGGGGACAACTTCCTGTTGATCCGCTTCCACGGTATGTATCAGCAGGATGACCGTGATATTCGCGCTGAGCGTGCTGAGCAGAAGCTGGAGCCGCGTCACGCCATGATGTTGCGTTGCCGTTTACCAGGCGGGGTGATGACACCTGCGCAGTGGCTGGGCATAGACAAATTTGCTGAAGACAGCACGCTGTACGGCAGCATCCGTATCACTAACCGTCAGACTTTCCAGTTCCACGGCATCCTGAAACCGAACGTAAAACCCGTTCATCAGTTGCTGAACAAACTCGGTCTGGACGCGCTGGCGACCGCCAATGACGTTAACCGTAACGTGTTGTGTACGTCTAATCCGGTGGAATCTGAACTGCATCAGGAAGCGTATCAGTGGGCGAAGAAAATCTCTGAGCACCTGTTGCCGCGCACCCGCGCTTACGCCGAAGTCTGGCTGGATCAGGAGAAAGTCGAAACTACCGACGAAGAACCGATTCTGGGCGCAACGTATCTGCCGCGTAAATTCAAAACGACGGTGGTGATCCCGCCGCAAAACGATGTGGATCTGCATGCCAACGACCTGAACTTCGTGGCGATTGCAGATAACGGCAAACTGGTTGGCTTCAACGTGCTGGTCGGCGGCGGGCTTTCTATCGCGCATGGCGATAAAGCCACTTACGCACGCACTGCCAGCGAACTGGGCTTTATTCCGCTGGAGAATACGCTGGCCGTTGCCGAAGCCGTGGTCACCACGCAGCGCGACTGGGGCAACAGAACCAACCGTAAAAACGCCAAAACCAAATACACGCTGGAACGCGTCGGTGTGCCGGTATTCAAAGCTGAAGTTGAAAAACGCGCAGGTATTCAGTTTGGCGATGTCCGCCCTTACGAATTCACCGGTCGTGGCGATCGTATTGGCTGGGTAAAAGGCATCGACAAACAATGGCACCTGACGCTGTTTATCGAAAATGGCCGTATTCTCGATTACCCGGGCAAACCGCTGAAAACCGGACTGGCAGAAATTGCTAAGATCCATAAAGGAGATTTCAGGCTTACTGCTAACCAGAATCTGATCGTGGCCGGTGTCGCTGAAAAAGACAAAGACGCGATCGAAACTCTTGCGCGCAATCACGGCCTGATTGATGACGGTGTGACCGAGCAGCGTAAAAACTCGATGGCCTGCGTGTCTTATCCGACCTGTCCGCTGGCGATGGCGGAGGCAGAACGTTTCCTGCCTGAGTTTGTGACCAAAGTGGAAGGCATCATGCACGGCCACGGCGTGGGCGATGAACATATTGTTCTGCGTGTGACCGGTTGTCCGAACGGCTGTGGCCGCGCGCTGTTGGCTGAAATTGGTCTGGTAGGTAAAGCGATGAACCGCTACAACCTGCATCTGGGCGGTAACCGCGCCGGAACACGTATTCCGCGGATGTACCGCGAAAATATTTCTGATACTGAGATCCTGAATATTATTGACGAACTGGTCGGACGCTGGTCGAAAGAGCGTGAAACCGGTGAAGGCTTTGGTGACTTCGTGATCCGCACCGGGATCATTAAGCCGGTGCTGGATCCTGCACGCGACTTTTATGACTAAGCGCGATAAACGACAGGAGGCGATATGAGTTTGCTGAATATTACTCTGGCTGAACTAAACGAACTGCCGAAGTCCGGGCAATCTATGGCGCTGGCGGAAATCAACGTCAGCCTGGAAAAGCTGTCCGCACAGGAGCGTGTGCAATGGGCGCTGGAAAATATGCCCGGCGAATTCGCGCTGTCTTCCAGCTTCGGCATTCAGGCGGCGGTCTGTCTGCACTTGGTCACTCAGCAGAAACCGGACATTCCGGTGATCCTGACCGATACCGGCTATCTGTTCCCGGAAACCTATCAGTTCATCGATACGTTAACTGAGCAGCTGAACCTGAATTTACAGGTATTCCGTGCGGAACATTCGGCGGCGTGGCTGGAAGCGCGCTACGGCAAACTGTGGGAGCAGGGCGTCGAGGGTATCGAGAAGTACAATCACATCAATAAAGTCGAGCCGATGAATCGTGCGATTCAGCAGCTCGGCGTGCAGACCTGGTTCGCCGGTCTGCGTCGTGAGCAATCCGGCAGCCGTGCGCATCTGCCGGTGCTGGCGGTACAACGCGGTGTGTTCAAAATCCTGCCGATCATCGACTGGGATAACCGTCAGATCTTCCGCTATCTGCAAGACAACGGTCTGAGTTATCACCCGTTGTGGGATCAGGGCTATCTTTCCGTCGGTGATACGCACACCACCAGGAAGTGGGAAGAAGGGATGAAGGAAGAAGACACTCGCTTCTTTGGACTTAAACGCGAATGCGGCTTGCACGAGTAAATCCCCGTCATACTTCGGGTTACAGATGCGTTGGGGCCAACGCTTTGCGTTGTTCAAGAAGGCTTAGACCTTATTGTCTGTAACCCGAATTATTTAGGGGATTCCAGATTATAATCCCTTAAATTCTCTTCTTAATCAGGCGTGTTTCGCCGGTTTCGCCAGATCCTTCAGCAGCGGATAAAGCACTTTTACGGTGTCGCGTGAACGTTTTTCGATACGGCCCGGCAGCGTTTTATCCAGATATTGCAGATTGTCGAACTGGCTCTGATACCGCGTGGTGCCCAGCGGGAAGTGACGGCTGATCGCACGTTGCTGCTCGCCGTTTTTCTTACCCAGTGCAAAGTTAGTCGCTGTGACGTTCAGCAGCGGCAGGCGCGAATCGTCCAGCGCTTTTATTCCGTCGCAGCAATGCGTGCCTGCATGGCTTTCGGCAGGAATACCCAGACTGCGGGCAATGTTCAGTGCGCGTACACGGGTCAGTTTTGCGACCGCAACTGACGTGTTCATGCCGCTGTTAAAATACAATCTGTCGCCGGTCACCAGCGAATCAAGATTGATCACCAGCAGGGTATTTTTTTTCTCTTCAGCGCTCATGCGCTTCACAAAATCTTCCGCGCCTTTAGCCCCGGTTTCTTCCGCGCTGAGCGCCACGAAACGCAGGCTGTAATGCGTCGGGATGGCCTGCATACGTTCAGCCAGCTCAAGCATCACCCCCACGCCTGAAGCGTTATCATCGACACCCTGCAAGGTCAGGCCACCGAGATTATGATTGGTGTCGCTGTCACTTTGCGGCACATACGTATCGAAATGCGCCATCACGATAATTTGCTGCGGCACTTCGCCAGCGCGTGCGGCAATCACCGACGTGGCATGAATATTCTGCCAGTTCTGTTTGCCCGCATTGCTGGTGTAAAGATAACGGGTATCAAAGCCGCGTAAATCGCTCTTATACCCAAATTTATTGAATTGCTGATTCAGATATTCAGCAGCGATAAGTTCTGCCGGACTGCCTGCCATGCGGCCTGGAAAATAGGTCGCAATGTGACGAATCTGCTGACTGGCAATCATGCCCATTGCCGGAAGCGGGGCAGAAGCCGCCATCGCATGACCTAAACCGGCGCAACTCAGGCCTAAAACCAGCAGCGCCCGCGTCATGCGTGAAAAAGAAAACATAGCCAAAAATCCTTATTTGCTGGTCAAAGCGACCGGAAGGTAATCAAACAACAGGCCGCGTGTGGCGGTCTTTGTGGGGCATACAGTATGCGATTCTCTGCGCAATTAGACAATTTCCCGTTATCCCAAACCGCTCTTTTTGTCGGGCTATATTCCATTTAGTAACTATTCATTCCTTTTCGTCATTTCAGATCAATTATTGCCTGCACGTATAGTTTGTTTATTAATCCTGACAATCAATAAAGGCTTTTGTGGACTATCTACCAATATTTGCCGACCTCAAACAACGCCCTGTTCTGGTTGTTGGTGGTGGCGAAGTCGCTGCTCGCAAAATCGATCTTCTCCTGCGGGCGGGTGCGCAAGTACGGATAGTCGCACAGGCACTTTCTCCCGAGCTGGAACAACGCAGACAGGCCGCACAAGTCAGCTGGTCAGCGCAGGCATTTTTGCCGGAGCAGCTCGACGATGTGTTTCTGGTGATTGCCGCCACTGACGACGCTGCGCTGAATGCTGAAGTTTTCGAGCAGGCTAATCAGCGTCATGTTCTGGCTAACGTGGTTGACGATCAGCCAAAGTGCTCATTCATTTTTCCCTCGATTGTCGACCGTTCGCCGATTGTGGTGGCGATTTCTTCCAGCGGTAAAGCGCCGGTACTCGCCAGAATGCTGCGAGAAAAACTGGAAACTTTGTTGCCGAGCAGCCTCGGGCAAATGGCCGATATCGCCGGGCGCTGGCGGGAAAATGTGAAAGCGCAATTTAGTTCCATGCGCGCACGTCGTCGTTTCTGGGAACACGCGTTCGCCGGACGTTTTGCCAGCCTCGCCTCTGCGGGAAAGCTCGCAGAAGCCGAACAGGCGCTGCAACAGCAGTTAGAAAGTGCGGAAGACGTCTCGCATAACGGCAATGTCACGCTGGTCGGCGCAGGGCCGGGTGATGCAGGATTGCTCACCTTACGCGGGTTGCAGGTGATGCAGCAGGCCGATGTGGTGCTTTACGACCATCTGGTCAGCGACGAAGTGTTAGATCTGGTGCGTCGCGATGCTGACAAGATTTGTGTCGGTAAACGTGCAGGCAGCCATTCTGTCGCGCAGGAAGAAACCAACCGTCTGCTGGTCGAACTGGCGCAGCAGGGGAAAAGAGTCGTCCGTCTCAAAGGCGGTGATCCGTTTATTTTCGGGCGCGGCGGTGAAGAATTACAGGCGGTTAAAGCCGCCGGGATCCCTTTCCAGGTGGTTCCGGGCGTGACGGCAGCCGCTGGCGCAACGGCGTATGCCGGGATCCCTCTGACGCACCGTGACCACGCGCAGAGCGTCATATTTGTGACAGGACATTGCCGCCCGGAAAACAACGGCGTGCAGTGGGAAACTCTGGCGAAAGGCCAGCAAACATTGGCGATTTACATGGGCACGCTCAAAGCGGCTGAAATCAGCCAGCAGTTGATTGCTCATGGTCGCGCACCTGATACGCCCGTTGCGGTCATCGGACGGGGAACGCGTTCTGATCAGCAAGTGCTGACGGGAACACTCGTTAATCTTGAACATCTGGCTCAACAGGCGCCGACGCCGGCGCTACTGGTGATTGGTGAAGTGGTTTCGCTTCATCAGGAACTGGCCTGGTTTGGGCATCATCCTGAGACTGACGGTACCCAACGCCCGTCGGTTGTGAATTTGGCTTAAAGGATCTGTTATGGACGAAAAACGACTGACTCATTTGCGGCAACTGGAGGCGGAGAGTATCCATATCATCCGTGAAGTGGCTGCTGAATTCGCCAACCCGGTGATGATGTACTCCATCGGGAAAGATTCCTCGGTGATGCTTCACCTGGCTCGCAAAGCTTTCTTCCCGGGCACGCTGCCGTTCCCGCTACTGCATGTGGATACCGGCTGGAAATTCCGCGAAATGTACGAATTCCGTGACCGCACGGCGAAAAACTATGGTTTCGAACTGATTGTGCACAAAAATCCGGAAGGGGTGGCGATGGGTATTAACCCGTTCGTGCACGGCAGTGCCAAACACACCGACATCATGAAAACTGAAGGGCTGAAGCAGGCGCTGAGCAAACACGGTTTTGATGCCGCGTTCGGCGGTGCCCGTCGTGACGAAGAAAAATCCCGTGCCAAAGAGCGTATCTATTCGTTCCGTGACCGCTTCCACCGCTGGGATCCAAAAAACCAGCGCCCTGAGCTGTGGCACAACTACAACGGTCAGATCAACAAAGGCGAAAGCATTCGCGTCTTCCCGCTCTCTAACTGGACTGAGCTGGATATCTGGCAGTACATCTATCTGGAAAACATCGAAATTGTTCCGTTATATCTGGCCGCGCCGCGTCCGGTGCTGGAGCGCGACGGTATGCTGCTGATGGTGGATGACGATCGTATTGACCTGCAACCGGGCGAAGTGATCGAGAAGAAAATGGTGCGTTTCCGTACCCTGGGTTGCTGGCCGCTGACGGGTGCCGTTGAATCCGAGGCGCAATCGCTGCCGGAGATCATCGAAGAAATGCTTGTATCGACTACCAGTGAACGTCAGGGACGAGCGATCGACCGTGATCAGGCCGGTTCGATGGAACTGAAAAAGCGTCAAGGGTACTTCTGAGGAGCCGCAGCTAATGAATAACGCAATTGCACAACAAATCGCGGAGCAGGGCGGCGTCGAAGCTTACCTGCACGCTCAGCAACACAAAAGTCTGCTGCGCTTTCTGACCTGCGGCAGCGTCGACGACGGCAAAAGTACGTTGATCGGACGCCTGCTCCATGACACCCGTCAGATCTACGAAGATCAGCTGTCATCGCTGCACAACGACAGCAAACGCCACGGCACGCAGGGCGAGAAACTGGATCTGGCATTGCTGGTGGACGGTTTACAGGCTGAACGCGAACAGGGCATCACCATTGACGTGGCTTACCGTTATTTCTCCACCGAGAAACGTAAGTTCATCATCGCCGACACGCCGGGGCATGAGCAGTACACCCGTAACATGGCGACCGGTGCATCGACCTGTGATCTGGCTATTTTACTGATCGACGCCCGCAAAGGTGTGCTGGATCAAACCCGTCGCCACAGCTTCATTGCGACATTGCTCGGGATCCGCCATCTGGTGGTGGCCGTCAATAAAATGGATCTGGTGGATTATAGCGAGACGGTTTACGAGCAGTTTAAACAGGATTATCTGGATTTCGCTCAGCAGTTGCCGACCGATCTGGATATCAAATTTGTTCCGCTTTCTGCGCTGGAAGGCGACAACGTGGCGACGCCTAGCGAGAAAATGAGCTGGTATACCGGCCCGACACTGCTCGACGTGCTGGAAACGGTCAACATCATCAACATCCGTGAACAGCAGCCGATGCGCTTCCCTGTACAGTATGTGAACCGTCCAAACCTCGATTTCCGCGGTTATGCCGGTACGCTGGCTTCGGGTTTCGTGCGCGTTGGTCAGAAAATCAAAGTGCTGCCATCCGGTGTGGAGTCCACCGTGGCACGGATTGTCACTTTCGACGGTGACCTGCAGGAAGCCCGGGCGGGTGAAGCGATAACGCTGGTGCTGGCCGATGAGCGTGATATCAGCCGTGGCGACACGCTGGTCGACGCTGAAGAAACAGTTAAGCCGGTGCAGAACGCCAAAGTTGACGTGGTGTGGATGGCGGAACAACCGCTGAGCGTCGGACAGAGTTACGACATTAAAGTCGGCGGCAAGAAAACCCGTGCACGCGTTGAGAACATCGAATATCAGGTGGAAATTAACTCCCTGACGCAGCGTGTGGTGGATAACCTGCCGCTCAACGGTATCGGTCTGGTGGAGCTGGCCTTTGATGAACCGCTGGTGTTGGATAACTATCAGAGCAATGCGGTTACAGGGGGGATGATCTTTATCGATCGCCTGAGTAACGTTACCGTCGGTGCAGGCCTGGTGCGTGAAGCGGTTGAACAGGTTTATCAGGAATCGGACAAATACAGTGCATTTGAGCTTGAACTGAACACCCTGGTTCGCCGTCACTTCCCGCACTGGGGCGCACGTGACCTGCTGGGTGGCAAATAAGATGGCGGCACCGGACGGGACAGTATTACAGGACAGTTCTTTGTTAAAAGATGAGAATGTTGTCTGGCATCCGCACGCTGTTACACGTGCGGATCGCGAAAAACAGCACGGACATCGCGGTGCAGTATTGTGGTTCACCGGGCTTTCGGGCTCGGGGAAATCCACCGTCGCAGGCGCACTGGAACAGGCATTGCATGCGCAGGGCATCAGCACCTATCTGCTTGATGGCGATAATGTCCGCCACGGGCTGTGCCGTGATCTGGGCTTCACTGACGATGACCGGCGTGAAAACATCCGTCGCGTGGGCGAAGTGGCAAAACTGATGGTGGATGCCGGACAAGTTGTACTGACCGCGTTCATCTCACCGCACCGCGCCGAGCGCGATATGGTGCGTGATTTGCTGGAAGAAGGTCAGTTTATTGAAGTGTTTGTGGATACGCCGCTGGCTATCTGTGAAGCACGTGATCCGAAAGGTTTGTACAAAAAAGCCCGTGCGGGTGAACTGAAAAACTTCACTGGCATTGACTCAGAATATCAGCCGCCAGAGACCCCGGATGTGCATCTTGATGGTGAACAATTGGTAACATATTTGGTCCCGCAATTATTAGATGTGATGCGCCAGCGCGCTATTATCAATCCCTGAATGTTGCCGGCCAAACGCCACAGAGCGTGCCGGTTTACACTGAAATACAGGGATCACCTATGCAGGCTTTAATCAGCAGACTCGTCAGCCGGATCCGCGTGGATCGTACCGGGGAAATCAGCCCCCGGACACGCGTGCCGATGCCGGCCACAGACAGTACGGACACCGAAGATCCTTCCTACTCCATGCAGGGCGGATTCATCGGGTTTGTCTTCTACTGGCTGGCGTTTGCGATCCCTTTTCTGGTTTACGGTTCAAATACTCTGTTTTTCCTGCTCTATACCTGGCCGTTCTTCCTGGCTTTGATGCCGGTTTCCGTGCTGATAGGCATCGCGTTCAGCATGTTCTTTGGCGGGGTCTGGTTTAAAACCTCACTGGCCAGCGCTATCTGCATCATTGGTATGTTCTGGACAGTCTTCTCTTTTCTGTCTGGCTGGTGATTTTTCTTGGCGGTTTTCCCTGCAAATTCCCTTCACGATGTAACCCATTGTGTCATTCTCACCCATAATTGCGTGCGTAAGTCTGATTCTCACCGGCATTTACCCTGCCGCAGTGGAGTCAGAGGGAAAGTTGTGGGATGATTGTCCAGCTTTTTTAGGGGGCGGGGATGGGCAAACTAACACTGCTATTACTGATTTTACTTGGCTGGCTACAGTATTCGCTGTGGCTGGGTAAGAATGGTATTCACGATTATGTTCGTGTAAACGATGATGTTCAGGTGCAGCAAGGTAATAACGGCAAACTGAAATCACGTAATGATCAACTTTTCGCAGAAATCGACGATTTAAACGGCGGTCAGGAAGCGATCGAAGAACGCGCACGCAACGAACTGGGCATGATTAAACCCGGCGAGACTTTCTATCGTCTGGTGCCTGACAACAAACGTGCGCCGGGCAGCACCGTTTCGCAAAACAACCTGAATCAATAGCCATGAGCCATACCGCAGTTTCCCTTCCAGAGGTCATTGCCGTGTTACCGGCTGCCGGAATTGGCAGCCGTATGCAGGCAGAATGCCCCAAGCAATATCTCTCTGTTGGCGGCAAAACGCTGATAGAACATTCAATCCGGGCTTTGCTGCAAAGTGGCAGAGTCAGCCAGGTCATCGTAGCGTTAAGTCCGCACGACACCCAGTTCGCACAACTTCCCATCGCCAGCGATCCGCGTATCCGCGTGGTGGAAGGGGGGGCTGAACGGGCAGAATCGGTGATGGCCGGTCTGGACGTCGCCGGAAATAACGGCTGGGTGCTGGTGCATGACGCCGCGCGCCCGTGCCTTCACCCGGATGATCTCATTAATCTGCTGGCGATTTGTGCCACCAGCAAAGTCGGTGGGATCCTCGCAGCCCCTGTGCGCGACACCATGAAACGTGGCGAACCGGGCATCGCGGCGATTGCGCATACGGTCGATCGCCAGGATCTCTGGCATGCGCTGACGCCGCAATTTTTCCCGCTCGAATTACTGAAAACCTGCCTGCGCCGTGCCCTCAATGAAGGTGCTGTGGTCACAGATGAAGCATCTGCAATGGAATATTGCGGGTTTCATCCTATGCTGATCCCGGCACGGGCCGATAATATTAAAGTCACCCGGCCAGAAGATCTGGCGCTGGCAGAATTCTATTTAACCCGCTTATCCCAGGAGGAGAACGCATAATGCGTATCGGTCACGGTTTTGATGTACATAAGTTTGGCGGCGAAGGCCCGCTGGTGATCGGTGGTGTGCGTATCCCTTATCCGCAGGGTTTACTGGCGCATTCTGACGGCGATGTGGCGCTGCACGCGGCCACTGACGCGCTGCTCGGTGCAGCCGCGCTGGGTGATATCGGTAAATTGTTCCCGGACACCGATCCGGCATTCAAAGGCGCTGACAGTCGTGAACTGCTGCGTGAAGCTTATCGCCGAATCCGTGCGAAAGGCTACAAGCTTGGCAATCTGGATATCACGATCATTGCACAGGCACCGAAAATGGCGCCGCACATCCCGCAGATGCGTGTTTTTCTGGCCGAAGATTTGCAGTGTCATATGGATGACGTCAACGTAAAAGCCACGACCACTGAACAGCTCGGCTTTACCGGGCGCGGCGAAGGTATTGCCTGCGAAGCCGTTGCCCTGCTGATTAAGGAATGATGTTGTGGAAGATTACCGCATGATAGATATGTCACGTCTCACCTGGTTACTGGGCGAACCTGTCGCCACCGGCCAGCTGAAAGCCAATCCGGAAGACTTTATTGTCGAAGAGGATCTGGGCTTTGAGCCGGACGGCGAAGGTGAACATCTGTTGGTGCGGATCCGCAAAAATGGCTGCAACACGCAATTTGTCGCCGAGCAGCTGGCGCGTTTCGCCAAAGTGCATCCGCGCGACGTCAGTTATGCCGGGCTTAAAGATCGTCATGCGGTCACCGAACAATGGTTTTGCCTGCATCTGCCGGGCAAAGCTGACCCTGATTTAAGCCAGTTTGACCTCGAAGGCTGCGAAGTGGTCCGCGCATCCCGCCATCGCAAAAAAATGCGTATCGGTACACTGAAAGGCAATGCGTTTACGCTGGTGCTGCGACAGATAAGCGATATCGCGGATGTCGAAGCGCGTCTGGAAAAAATCACCCAACAGGGCGTACCGAACTATTTCGGCACTCAGCGTTTTGGTCGTGGCGGTAATAATCTGGTGCAGGCGAAACGCTGGGCGACCAACGAAGCCCGTCCGAAAGAACGCGCCAAGCGCAGCTTCTATCTTTCCGCCAGCCGCAGTGCGATGTTCAATATCGTCGCCAGCCAGCGTCTGGCAAATGGCACCGTCCGTCAACCGATGCTGGGCGACGCCCTGCAACTGAGCGGACGCGGCAGCTGGTTTGTGGCGAAAGCCGAAGAGTTTGAATCACTGAAACCCCGCGTTGAAAGCGGTGAACTGCTGGTGACGGCGCCTTTACCGGGTGACGGTCCGCTGGGCACGCTTGAAGACGCCGAGGCGTTCGAACAAACCTGTCTGCACGACCAGACGGACTTGCTGTCATTGCTCAAACGTGAACGGGTGGAACCTGCGCGCCGTGCCATTATGCTGCAACCTTTGCAGATGCAATGGCAGCGCTGGGATGACGTCACTCTGGAACTCAAATTCTGGTTACCGGCCGGCAGTTATGCCACCAGCGTGGTGCGTGAACTGATGAATCTGGATGAAACTGATGCGGATATTACTGAGTAACGACGACGGCGTACTGGCTCCGGGCATTCAGGCGCTGGCGTCCGCGCTGCGCGAGTTTGCCGACGTGAAGCTGGTGGCCCCGGACCGTAACCGCAGCGGTGCGTCAAACGCGCTGACGCTGGACGGCCCGTTGCGTATTCAGTCATACCCTAACGGCGATACTGCCGTGATTAATGGCACGCCGACCGACTGCGTATATCTCGGCGTGAATACGCTGATGCGCCCGAAGCCGGATATCGTGGTCTCCGGCATTAATGCCGGGCCCAATCTGGGGGACGACGTGATTTATTCCGGCACGGTTGCCGCCGCGATGGAAGGCCGTCATCTGGGCTTTCCTGCGCTGGCGGTCTCACTGGACGGGCATCAGCATTACGACACGGCGGCGATCATCACTTGTCGTATTCTCAGGGCGCTATCGCGTGAGCCATTGCGTACTGGCAAAATTCTGAATATTAACGTTCCGGATTTGCCGCTTTCGCGGATCTTGGGCATCAAAGTAACGCGTTGCGGTAGCCGTCATCCGGCCGAGCAGGTATTTTGTCAGCAGGATCCGCGCGGTCAGGACTTGTACTGGATTGGCCCGCCGGGCGATAAGTTTGATGTCGGACCTGACACTGATTTTGCGGCTGTCGCACAAGGTTATGTTTCAGTGACGCCACTTCAGGTGGATTTAACTGCCTATGCGGCTCAGGATGTCGTGGTCTCATGGTTGGAAAAGGCCGGGGTGAGCGCGAATGGTGAATAAGCCGATGTACAACCTGCTGGAACAGTTGCGTCAGCAGGGCATTCATGATGAAAAACTGTTACATGCCATCGAGTCTGTGCCGCGTGAGCGCTTTGTCGATGAGGCATTTCAGCATAAAGCTTACGAAAACACCGCGTTGCCGATTGGCTCAGGCCAGACGATTTCTCAGCCTTATACCGTAGCGAGAATGACTGAACTGCTGCGCCTTGAGCCTTCTTCACGCGTGCTGGAAATTGGCACCGGTTCAGGTTATCAAACCGCCATTCTGGCGCATCTGGTGGAGCATGTTTTCTCGGTTGAGCGTATCAAGGGCTTGCAGTGGCAGGCCAAAAGACGCCTTAAGCAGCTCGATTTGCATAACGTCTCGACGCGTCATGGTGACGGCTGGCAGGGCTGGCCTTCGCGCGGCCCGTTTGATGCCATTATTGTCACCGCCGCACCTCCTGAAATACCTCAAGATTTACTGCAACAACTCGATGATGGCGGCGTGTTAATCCTGCCTGTTGGCGAAGAAAATCAGACACTGCAACGGATCACCCGGCGCGGTGAGGAGTTTGTCGCAGAAAATATCGAAGCCGTTCGTTTTGTCCCGCTGGTGAAAGGCGAACTTGCCTGAAACCGATGATGCGCTGGTGCCTTCAGGACTAACTCCTTAAAATTTAAATACAACTGTTATATGGTGCTGTACTGGCGATGTTGATAGCATCCACTACAGTTTTTTATGGCACAGCGGCATTCAGGCAAAGACCTGAATGAGCATGTTGCCTGCCCGCACCGTGTCCGATGACACGAAAAGCGCCAGCTGGCGCGGTGTGCGTGGTTAAAGAGATATTCTGAGATTGCCGTAACGGGGGAAATATGAGCACGGGAAGCCCAATAAAAACACTAAGCCGCATTGCAGTGTGTACTTTTATCAGTGCCTGGATGGCGGGATGTACGAACAATTCAACAACATCCGCACCTATCAGCAGCGTCAATGGCGGTGGTAACAGCGGCAATACCAGTCAGAATACTCTGAATTCCGCTCCGCAAATGGCACCTGCTGTCGGCTCTGGCGGACACATTGTTTACAACCGCAGCTACAACTCCATCCCTAAAGGAAGTTATAGCGGCAGTACCTATCAGGTGAAGCGTGGCGACACCCTGTTTTACATTGCCTGGATCACCGGCAATGACTTCCGTGACCTGGCCGCACGCAACAATATCCCTGCGCCGTACAGCCTTGAAGTCGGGCAGACAGTCCAGATAAACAACGTCTCTTCTGCGGCCAGTACGAGCAGCACGCCGGTCGTCACAGATGCGACAAATGGCGGTGTTCCTAAAGTTCCTACCGGGGGAATGCTCACAGGTTCTGTGGTTGCATCTCAACCAACTACCACGTATTCTGATTCTTCTGGTAAACAGAATGTAGGCAAGATGTTGCCTTCATCAGGTGCAGTTACTACTACCACCACAACACCTGTTGCTGTAGCCAGCACTCCCGTCGCCACCTCTGCAAATAATGGCGGTCCGGTTTCCTCCTGGAAATGGCCGACTGACGGGAAAATTATCGATAATTTCTCAGCTTCTGAAGGGGGAAATAAGGGGATCGATATCGCTGGTTCGCGTGGACAGTCTGTCGTAGCAACCGCCTCGGGGCGTGTGGTTTACGCGGGTAATGCTCTTCGCGGTTACGGTAATCTGATCATCATCAAACACAATGATGATTACCTGAGCGCCTATGCACATAACGATACAATGCTGGTCCGGGAACAACAAGAAGTGCAGGCGGGACAAAAAATAGCGACTATGGGTAGCACCGGAACCAGTTCAGTAAGATTGCATTTTGAAATTCGTTACAAGGGGAAATCCGTAAACCCGCTGCGTTATCTTCCGCAGCGATAAATCGGGGCAGAGCATTGATTCTGCCCTCGGGACCACGGGTAGGAGCAGCTTATGAGTCAGAATACGCTGAAAGTTAACGAGTTACATGATGATGTAGATTTCGATGAGAACAGCGCTGAAGCCTTTGACGAGAAAGCAATAGTCGAAGAGACTGCCGACAACGATGCTGAAGAAGAATTGTTGTCGCAGGCTGTAAGCCAAAGAGTGCTGGATGCCACTCAACTGTACCTCGGTGAAATCGGTTATTCCCCTCTGCTTACCGCAGAAGAGGAAGTTTATTTTGCACGACGCGCGCTGCGGGGAGATGTTCCTTCCCGCCGCCGTATGATTGAAAGTAACCTGCGTTTGGTGGTTAAGATTGCCCGCCGCTACAGTAATCGCGGTCTGGCACTGCTGGATTTGATCGAGGAAGGCAATCTGGGTCTGATCCGTGCGGTTGAAAAATTTGACCCTGAGCGCGGCTTCCGTTTCTCTACCTATGCAACATGGTGGATCCGTCAGACAATCGAACGGGCGATCATGAATCAAACCCGGACTATTCGTCTGCCAATTCACATCGTTAAAGAACTGAACGTTTACCTGCGTACCGCACGTGAACTTGCACATAAACTGGACCATGAACCGAGCGCTGAAGAGATTGCTGAACAACTCGACAAACCGGTACATGATGTCAGCCGTATGTTGCGCCTGAATGAACGCATCACTTCTGTAGATACCCCGTTGGGTGGTGACTCAGAGAAAGCGTTGTTAGATATTCTGGCGGATGAAAAAGACAACGGCCCGGAAGACACCACACAAGACGACGATATGAAACAGAGTATCGTGAAGTGGTTATTCGAGTTGAATGCAAAACAGCGTGAAGTTCTGGCGCGTCGTTTCGGCCTTTTAGGTTATGAAGCAGCGACGCTGGAAGATGTGGGCCGCGAAATTGGTCTGACACGTGAACGTGTTCGTCAGATTCAGGTAGAAGGTTTGCGTCGCCTGCGTGAAATCCTGCAGGGACAAGGGCTGAGCATCGAAGCACTGTTCCGCGAGTAACCTACTCGTCAGACAGTCGCTGCATTATGCAGTATCTGCAAGAACGGAAAATAAAAACGGTGGGTTAATCCCCACCGTTTTTTTTATGCTTCCGGTTCAGACCCGCAGGCGTTTACACCATGTCTTTCAGACGATAGATCCATTCCAGCGCCTGACGTGGTGATAACGAATCCGCATCGAGAGCCTCCAGCGCTTCGACCGCCGGAGACACTTCTTCGGTCAGTAATGTCAGCTGCGGGCCATCCACTTTGCTGGCGGCGGCGTTGTTCGACAACGTTTCCAGCTCTTTGAGTTTCTGACGTGCACGCTTAATTACATCGCGCGGAACACCAGCCAGTGCAGCCACGGCCAGACCGTAACTTTTACTGGCCGCGCCGTCCTGCACACTGTGCATAAAGGCGATGGTGTCGCCATGTTCGATAGCATCCAGATGCACGTTGACAGTGCCTTCCATTTTTTCCGGCAACGTGGTCAGCTCGAAATAATGGGTAGCGAATAAAGTCATGGCCTTAATACGGCTGGCGAGATTTTCCGCGCACGCCCATGCCAGTGAAAGTCCATCATATGTTGATGTTCCGCGCCCGATTTCATCCATCAGTACCAGACTGTTTTCAGTCGCGTTGTGCAGGATATTGGCGGTCTCGGTCATTTCCACCATAAAGGTAGAACGTCCGGAAGCCAGATCGTCTGCCGCACCGACACGGGTGAAAATGCGATCCACCTGCCCGATGACGGCGGTTTCAGCCGGAACATAACTGCCGATATGAGCCATCAGTACAATCAGCGCCGCCTGACGCATGTAAGTACTTTTACCGCCCATGTTCGGACCGGTAATGATAAGCATGCGTCGCCCGGGGGACATATTCAGCGGGTTGGAGATAAAGGGTTCGCTCAGCACCTGCTCAACTACCGGATGGCGACCGCCAGTGATATTAATGCCCGGTTTTTCGCTCATGGTCGGACAGGCGTAATTGAGTGTGTATGCGCGTTCTGCCAGATTGCTCAGCACGTCCAATTCTGCCAGCGCACTGGCGCTTTGCTGAAGTGCAGACAGATGTGGCATCAGCAGGTCGAACAGTTCTTCGTAGAGTGCCTTTTCCAGAGAGAGCGCTTTGCCTTTTGAGGTCAGCACTTTGTCTTCGTATTCTTTCAGCTCAGGAATGATGTAGCGTTCGGCATTCTTGAGCGTCTGGCGACGGACGTAATGGATCGGTACCAGATGGCTCTGGCCACGGCTGACTTGAATGTAATATCCATGAACGCCGTTGAATCCGACTTTAAGCGTATCCAGCCCCAGCTTTTCGCGTTCGCGGATCTCAAGACGATCGAGATAATCTGTCGCACCGTCTGCCAGCGCGCGCCACTCATCCAGTTCTGCGTTGTAGCCCGGTGCGATCACGCCTCCGTCACGCACCAGCACCGGAGGGGCTTCGACGACTGCGCGTTCAAGCAGTTCCACCAGTTCGGCAAAGTCACCGGTTTGTTCCACCAGCGTTTTTACATGCCCGGCTTCGGAATCCTGCAAAATTTCGCGAATTTCCGGCAGTTGTTGCATGGCATGACGCATACGCGCAAGGTCACGCGGACGTGCGCTGCGTAATGCCAGGCGCGCCAGAATACGTTCGAGGTCGCCGACCTGACGCAGCACTGGCTGTAAATCTGCGGTGATATCCTGCAATGCGCCAATCGCCTGCTGACGGTGGGTGAGCAGTTTTATGTCGCGGCTTGGCATGTGGATCCAGCGTTTGAGCATACGGCTGCCCATCGGCGTTACGGCCTGATCCAGCACTGCTGCCAGCGTGTTTTCTACGCCACCTGCCAGATTTTGCGTCAGTTCCAGATTACGGCGCGTCGCCGCATCCATAATAATGCCGTCCTGCTGTCGCTCCATAGTTACACCACGGATATGCGGCAGGGCAGTGCGCTGCGTATCTTTTACGTATTGCAGCAGACAACCGGCAGCACGCAGCGCCTGAGCGGCCTGCTCAACGCCGAAGCCGCTTAAATCGCGGGTGCCGAATTGCAAATTGAGTTGTTGTTTTGCGGTTTCCAGCTCAAATTCCCACATCGGACGGCGGCGCAATCCGCGGCGGGAAGAAATCAGCGTCATGGCTTCGAAGCTTTCCGGATACAGTAATTCAGCCGGATTAGTGCGTTGTAATTCCGCTGCCATCGTTTCCAGATCGTCGGGCTGTGCCACACGGAAACGACCGGAGCTGATGTCCAGCGTCGCGTAACCAAAGCCCCGTCCGTCCTGCCAGATAGCCGCCAGCAGGTTGTCATGGCGTTCGCTCAGCAGCGCTTCATCGCTGATGGTTCCCGGCGTCACAATACGCACGACTTTACGTTCAACCGGCCCTTTGCTCAACGCCGGGTCACCAATCTGTTCCGCGATCGCAACGGATTCACCCAGTTGCACCAGTTTCGCCAGATAGCCTTCCACCGCATGATAAGGCACGCCCGCCATCGGGATTGGCTCACCGGCAGACGCACCGCGCTTGGTCAGGGAAATATCCATCAGCTGCGATGCACGTTTTGCATCGTCATAAAACAGTTCGTAGAAGTCACCCATACGATAAAACAGCAGAACTTCCGGGTTCTCTGCTTTAAGACGCAGGTATTGCTGCATCATTGGCGTGTGGGCATCTGGTCCGGTCATATTGTTTTGTTTTTCATTGAGTTGATTCAATTTTAAAGCATCCTGTTGGCGTGTACCGCCCGGGGCAACGACTTTACAACGGATCCTAACGTGAGTAGAGCCAAAAAACTACGCTGGATTCTGAACTTGCGTAACGTCGCGCAACTTCTCCAAAAAAGTAACTTTCCGCCGAGTTGTAAAGACGGCGATTTTCAGTTTTTTCGGTTCTGATAATGCTCTACCATGTCGGCACCTCTTTTATTGCATGGTTACGGATATCCGATGCGCCACCTGGCAATCATTCTTCCCCTGGTTCTTACACTCTCTGCATGTAGCAGTAATAAGCCCGCGTCTCAGCCTGAAGGGCCGCGCAATCCTTTCTCCGATGGAAGAAATGCCAGCGCTAATTCGGTGCCCGGCGGCGGTTTTCTGCTCCAGCCTGAGCATACCGGTGCGGTTCAGACCGGTGATTTTGCCTATGACCCGGCCATGAATCTGTTCGTCGATAAAATGGTGCGCGAACATGGTTTTGACCGCCAGCAACTGCATGATGTTTTGTCGCAAACCAAACGTCTGGGATTTGTATTGCGACTGATGGATCAGCAGGCGCCATCTGGCCCGCCATCGACAGTGCCGAATGGCGCGTGGAACCGTTATCGTAGCAAATTCATTACACCGGATAACGTACAGAATGGCGTGGTGTTCTGGAACCAGTATCAGGATGCGTTACAGCGTGCGGAGCAGGTGTACGGCGTGCCGCCGGAAATCATCGTCGGTATTATCGGCGTGGAAACCCGCTGGGGACGCGTGATGGGTAAAACCCGTATTATCGATGCGCTGGCGACCTTGTCCTTTGCTTATCCGCGTCGCGCAGAGTATTTCTCCGGCGAGCTGGAAACTTTCCTCCTGATGTCCCGTCGTGAAGGGGACGACCCGCTGAGTCTGCGTGGTTCCTTCGCGGGCGCAATGGGCTATGGTCAGTTTATGCCCTCATCTTATAAAGATTACGCCGTCGACTTTAACGGCGACGGCCATGCCAACCTGTGGGATCCGATTGATGCCATTGGCAGCGTCGCCAACTATTTCAAAGCTCACGGCTGGACGAAAGGTGCGCCGATTGCGGTGCCGGCGGCCGGTCAGGCACCATTGCTTGAGAACGGTTTCAAAACCAAATATCCGTTGTATACCCTGAAAGCCGCCGGACTGAGCCCGTTAGGATCGCTCGGCAACTATCAGGAGGCGAGCCTGCTGCGCCTCGATATGGGCACCAATTATCAGTACTGGTACGGGCTGCCGAACTTCTACACCATCACCCGCTACAACCACAGCGTGCATTATGCGATGGCGGTATGGCAGTTAGGTGAGGCGGTGAAAGCCGCGCGCTAACGCCGGGTCACCCACATTAATAAGGGTCGCAGATTGCGGCCCTTCTTTTTTATTTTCGTCCCAATTCTGAATACATCGCGCAAAACGCTTCGACGGGACTCACAGACAGGAAGAGAAATGCTAACATCGGGTCTGTTTCAGATGACCCGTCGGGAGGGGATATGGACGAAAAACGTTTGCATGAACTGAGTGTGGAAATCGGAGCGGCGCTGAAAGCGCAGGGGTTGTGGATCACCTGTGCAGAGTCCTGCACCGGGGGCCTGATTGCCAAAGCGATTACTGACATTGCGGGAAGCTCCGCCTGGTTTGATCGTGGATTTGTCACTTACAGCAATGCGTCTAAGCATGAGTTGCTGGGCGTATCCGAAAGCACACTTGAGGAATATGGCGCGGTGAGCGAACAGGTGGTGCATGAAATGGCGCAAGGCGTGTTACACGCTGCGGGCGCGGATGTGGCTGTTTCGGTCAGCGGCATTGCAGGACCTGATGGCGGATCTGCTGAAAAACCTGTCGGCACGGTATGGTTTGGATTTGCCGGAAAAGACGGACGTGTTCTGACCGCTAAACAGCATTTTTCCGGCGATCGCGAAGCAGTTCGCTTGCAAGCTGCTGTTTTTTCGCTACAAACTGCATTGCGTGAGTTTATTAAAAATTAGGCTTGATACTGTATGAGCATACAGTATAATTACTGCCAATTACCTGTACATAAATTATATTCAGTGATGCGGGCGGGATGTTCCCCTGCATCAGACGAGGAGTAAAAATGGCTATTGATGAGAACAAGCAAAAAGCGTTAGCTGCAGCACTGGGCCAGATTGAAAAGCAATTCGGTAAAGGCTCCATCATGCGTCTGGGTGAAGATCGCTCCATGGACGTAGAAACGATCTCTACCGGCTCTTTGTCTCTGGATATCGCGTTAGGTGCCGGCGGTTTGCCAATGGGCCGTATTGTTGAAATCTACGGACCAGAATCTTCCGGTAAAACCACGCTGACCCTTCAGGTTATTGCTGCCGCACAACGCGAAGGCAAAACCTGTGCGTTCATCGATGCAGAACACGCACTGGACCCGATCTACGCTAAAAAATTGGGCGTAGATATCGATAACCTGTTGTGTTCTCAGCCAGATACCGGTGAACAGGCTCTGGAAATCTGTGACGCGCTGACCCGTTCAGGCGCTGTTGACGTAATCATCGTTGACTCCGTAGCGGCACTGACACCGAAAGCAGAAATTGAAGGCGAAATTGGTGACTCTCACATGGGCCTCGCGGCACGTATGATGAGCCAGGCGATGCGTAAGCTGGCCGGTAACCTGAAAAACGCCAACACACTGCTTATCTTCATCAACCAGATCCGTATGAAAATTGGTGTGATGTTCGGTAACCCGGAAACCACCACCGGCGGTAACGCACTGAAATTCTACGCCTCTGTGCGTCTGGATATCCGTCGTATCGGCGCTATCAAAGAAGGTGATGTGGTTGTCGGTAGCGAAACGCGCGTGAAAGTGGTGAAGAACAAAATCGCTGCACCATTTAAACAAGCTGAATTCCAGATCATGTACGGCGAAGGTATCAACATTAATGGTGAACTGATCGACCTGGGCGTTAAGCATAAACTGGTCGAGAAAGCTGGCGCATGGTACAGCTACAACGGTGAGAAGATTGGTCAGGGTAAAGCGAACTCCTGCAACTTCCTGAAAGAAAACCCGAAAGTGGCTGCTGAGCTGGACAAAAAACTGCGTGATATGCTGCTGAGCGGTACCGGCGAACTGAGTGTTGCGACCACAGCGGAAGACGCTGACGACAACATGGAAACCAGCGAAGAGTTTTAATTTCGCGGTTGTCTGACAAAGACATTTGAAGGGCAGGGGACTTTGTCCGTTACTTTCTAAAGTCGCTAAAATGCCAGTCTGGTTTCCAGACTGGCATTTTGCATATAAGGGGGAAACTGATGTCCGATGAAAACATACCTGATAAAAAAATCATGAATGAAAAAGCCATCGATCTGAAAAAGCTGCTGGAAGAGGTCGCACAAAACAGTGAATCCACACTGTTCGAGCCGCCGAAAAAAGACGGCGACGCAGCAAAAATCAATACGCTGATAAACCGCGCAATGCGTCTGCTTGCTCAGCGCGACCATGGCGAAACAGAATTGCGCCGCAAATTGCTGATTCCTCCGATGCCTTTTGTTAAACCTCAGAATAAAAAAAGTAGCTGGTCTTCGCAAAAAAAATCGGCGCAAAATGACTTCTCCGAAGAAGAAATCGTAAGAGCCAAACCAGAGCCGCGGCCGGTACCGGAAGAAATTCCGGAAGAACATGTACAGGCAGTCATCGACTACTGTTATCAGCATCATTGGCTTGATGATGCCAAATTTGCCCGTCGCTATATTTCAGGTCGTAGTAACAAAGGTTACGGTGCGCAGCGCATCCGTTCGGAATTACTGCAAAAAGGTGTCGATAAAGAAATCATTACCGTGGCGCTGGAAAACACTGAAGTGGACTGGTGTGCTCTGGCGAGAGATTTAGCAGTCAGAAAATTTGGTGAAAATTTACCGACTGACTGGAAAGAAAAATCAAAAGTTCTGCGTTATTTGCTCTATCGGGGCTTCTTTCAGGAAGAAATACAGTCTATTTATCGCGATTTTGACGATTGACCGCATACGGTATTTTACTTCCCCGCGCAGAAATTTTATCTTATCCGCACTTTTTCGTTCGTGAGCTGTACAGATTGCTGCCATATGCAGCGTTATCCGGCTCAAGAGCCGTTCTTCCAGCATGATTCCGGGATATTTATGAGCAAGAGCACCGCTGAGATCCGTCAAGCGTTTCTCGATTTCTTCCATAGTAAGGGACACAACATTGTTTCAAGCAGTTCGCTTGTCCCGACAAACGATCCGACACTGTTGTTTACCAATGCCGGGATGAACCAATTTAAAGACGTTTTCCTCGGTCTGGATAAGCGCGATTACAACCGCGCAACCACGTCCCAGCGTTGTGTCCGCGCAGGTGGTAAGCACAATGACCTCGAAAACGTCGGTTATACCGCACGTCATCACACCTTCTTCGAAATGCTGGGCAACTTCAGCTTCGGCGATTACTTCAAGCACGATGCCATCAACTACGCCTGGGAATTACTGACCGGCGAAAACTGGTTCAATCTGCCGAAAGAAAAGCTGTGGGTCACCGTCTATGAGACTGATGACGAAGCGTTTGAGATTTGGGAAAAAGAAGTCGGCGTTCCAAAAGAACGCATTATCCGCATTGGCGATAATAAAGGCGGCGCATTCGCTTCTGACAACTTCTGGCAGATGGGCGATACCGGTCCTTGCGGTCCTTGTACCGAGATTTTTTACGATCATGGCGATCATATCTGGGGCGGCCCTCCGGGTTCTGCTGAAGAAGATGGCGACCGTTACATCGAAATCTGGAACCTGGTGTTCATGCAGTTCAACCGTCAGGCTGACGGCACCATGCTGCCATTGCCAAAACCGTCGGTAGATACCGGAATGGGGCTGGAGCGTATCACTGCAGTTATGCAGCATGTGAACTCTAACTACGACATCGACTTGTTCCAGAAACTGATCGCTGCGGTGGCTGAAGTTACCGGCGCGACTGATCTGACCAACAAATCCCTGCGCGTTATTGCCGACCATATCCGTTCCTGCGCATTCCTGATTGCAGACGGCGTGATCCCATCGAATGAAAACCGTGGTTATGTGCTACGCCGCATCATTCGTCGTGCGATCCGCCACGGCAACATGCTGGGCGCGAAAGACACGTTCTTCTATAAACTGGTTGCTCCGCTCATTGAAGTGATGGGTCCGGCGGCAACAGAACTGAAAGAACAACAGGCGATGGTCGAGCAACTGCTGAAAACCGAAGAAGAACAGTTTGCCCGTACCCTGGAGCGCGGTCTGGCGTTGCTGGACGAAGAATTGTCCGCATTGAAAGGCGATACTCTGGACGGCGAAATCGCTTTCCGTCTGTACGATACTTTTGGTTTCCCGCTGGATCTGACTGCTGACGTTTGCCGTGAACGCAATCTGAAAGTCGACGAAGCTGGGTTTGAGAAAGCGATGGAAGTACAGCGTCGTCGTGCGCGTGAGTCCAGCGGTTTCAGCGCCGATTACAACAGCATGGTTCGTGTTGATGGCGTGACTCAGTTCTCCGGCTACGAACATCTGCAACGCCATTCAAAAGTGGTGGCGCTGTTTGTTGATGGTCAGCCAGTCAATGATATCAAGCCGGGCGTTAACGCTATCGTGGTGCTGGATGATACGCCGTTTTATGGCGAATCCGGTGGCCAGGTGGGCGATAAAGGTATCCTGAAAACGGCATCAGGCGTTTTCTCAGTATCTGATACCCAGAAATACGGTAAAGCGATTGGTCATCAGGGCTCCCTGAATGCCGGTGAGCTGAGCATTGGCGACAGTGTTGAAGCTGAAGTAGATGTGGCGCGCCGCGAACGTATCCGTCTGAATCACTCTGCCACTCACTTGCTGCACGCTGCGCTGCGTCAGGTATTGGGTAAACACGTGGCTCAGAAAGGTTCTCTGGTTAATGACAACTATCTGCGTTTCGACTTCTCTCATTTTGAAGCGATGAAACCAGAAGAGATCCGTCAGGTCGAAGATCTGGTGAATGCTCAAATTCGTCGTAACCTGCCAATTCAGACCACGATCATGGATCTGGAAGAAGCTAAAGAAAAAGGCGCAATGGCGCTGTTTGGTGAGAAATACGAAGACAGCGTTCGTGTTCTGACCATGGGTGATTTCTCCACCGAACTGTGTGGCGGTACTCACGCCAGTCGTACCGGGGATATCGGTCTGTTCCGTATTCAGAGTGAATCCGGTACCGCAGCAGGTGTTCGTCGTATTGAAGGGATCACCGGTGAGAATGCAATTAATGCTCTGCATCAGCAAAGCGATTTGCTACAGGACGTTGCGCATTTGGTGAAAGGCGATGTGAACAGCATTACCGATAAAATCCGTTCACTGATTGAGCGTTCACGTGTGCTGGAAAAAGAGCTTCAACAGGTGAAAGGCCAGCAAGCTGCGCAGGAAAGTGCTTCACTTTCCAGCCAGACGAAAGAAGTGAAAGGCGTTAAGTTGTTGGTTCGTCAGCTGGATAACGTAGAGCCTAAAATTCTGCGTACGATGGTTGATGATCTGAAAAATCAGCTGGGTTCTGTGATTATTGTTCTGGCAACCATCGCTGATGACAAAGTCAGCCTGATTGCAGGTGTCACGAAAGATCTGACTGATCGCGTTAAAGCCGGTGAGCTGATTGCTTCTGTAGCACAGCAGGTCGGTGGCAAGGGTGGTGGTCGTCCTGATATGGCGCAGGCAGGCGGCAGCGACGTGCAGGCATTGCCTGCTGCTCTGGCGACTGTTGAAGCCTGGGTTGAAGCTAAGCTGTAATAAGAAATAAATAGCTAACCCTGAAAACGCCATAATCTATTGTGCTGTATGGCGTTTTCAGTCTTAATGGCGGTGTGAGCTTCGCGATTAAAGTCGCGACAATGACGATATCGGCTAAACTTAAAGTACTCATGGCTGAAGTTGCAAGCTGCTTACATTTAATGTAGGGGTCATGGCTTACGTTTTACCCGCTTATGATCGATAATGGCCGGGAAACTGAGAGACCCGACTCTTTTAATTATTCAAGGAGCAAAGAATGCTTATTCTAACTCGCCGAGTTGGTGAAACCCTCATGATTGGCGATGAGGTTACTGTTACCGTTTTAGGTGTTAAAGGTAATCAGGTGCGCATTGGTGTGAATGCGCCGAAAGAGGTCTCTGTTCACCGTGAAGAGATTTATCAGCGTATTCAGGCTGAGAAGTCTCAACAGACGAGTTACTGATTTACGAGGCGTCTCGCTGATGGCGAGGCGCTGATCCTCTTTTCTGCGCGTTATCGATTTTCCCTCCCTTATTTTCCTGTGTTTTTCGTTTTTGATTTCCTTCTGTCGAACGCTCCCGATTTGTCATTTGCTAAAAATGAAGACGTTTTTTGTGCAGTCGGCCTCTGTTTTTGTCTTCAAACTGCTCATGTTGCGCGTGAAATGTCCAAACGGGTGATTGTTAGGAAAAAAGGGTTTGACTTATAAGGGCCAGAAAGTAATATGTGCGCCACGCAGTGCCGATGAGCTTAAACAAAGTTAGTCAGTACACTCGCAAGAGGCGTATGGTGAGGTGGCCGAGAGGCTGAAGGCGCTCCCCTGCTAAGGGAGTATGCGGTCAAAAGCTGCATCCGGGGTTCGAATCCCCGCCTCACCGCCATTTAAAATGCACCCATAGCTCAGCTGGATAGAGTACTCGGCTACGAACCGAGCGGTCGGAAGTTCGAATCTTCCTGGGTGCACCATACTTTTCTGAACGTATGTTGATTTGCAATCAAATGAGCGTGACGGGCAAAGGCAAAAGCCGACGTAGTACGGAAAAATGGTCAGGTAAATCTGCAGTAAGAATCAAAATGCACCCATAGCTCAGCTGGATAGAGTACTCGGCTACGAACCGAGCGGTCGGAAGTTCGAATCTTCCTGGGTGCACCATTCTTTCTCTTAGTATTTTCCAAAAAAAAACTCAGCACGACCCCAATGCACCCATAGCTCAGCTGGATAGAGTACTCGGCTACGAACCGAGCGGTCGGAAGTTCGAATCTTCCTGGGTGCACCATATTCCAAACATGTTGCAGCGACGGCTTTCATATAGAGTCCTCCGGCATGAAGGTAGCACGAAGGAAGATAATGTTGCTTTAGCAACGGCCCGCAGGGCGAGGCTCTGCCGAATAATCTTTCTGGGTGCAGCCTATTAGATAAACCCGCTTCGGCGGGTTTTTTGCTTTCTGCATTTTACCTCCTGATTTTATCTCTTCCTTTTCATTTCCCTGATCTTTCCCGCGTGTTCGGATGTGCTGTAGGTGCGGACAAAATGCGACTTTCGAAAGACTTTGCGATAAAGTAGTTTTCCTGTTTTTTCGTGATCATGGAGCTTTCGATGTACGATCGTTACGAAGGGCTAATATTTGATATGGATGGCACCATATTAGATACCGAACCGACGCACCGTCAGGCATGGCATCAGGTATTGACTAAATACAGCATGCAGTATGATTTCGAATCCATGGTTGCTCTGAACGGTTCTCCGACCTGGCGCATCGCCAGGTTTATCATCGACAGTAATAACGTCGAGATGGATCCCCATCTTCTGGCGGCTGAGAAGACGGCGGCGGTGCAGGAAATGTTACTCGATACCGTACGTCCGTTGCCGCTGATTGATGTGGTGAAGGCTTATCGTGGCCGCCGGCCAATGGCAGTGGGGACGGGCAGTGAGCACTGGATGGCGGATGCACTGTTACGGCATTTGGGCCTGCGTGATTGCTTCGATGCGATTGTGGGCGCTAATGACGTTCAGAACCACAAACCTGCGCCAGACACTTTTTTGCGTTGCGCTGAGTTAATCGGCGTACCTCCTGAAAAATGCGTTGTCTTTGAAGATGCAGATTTCGGTATTGAGGCTGCGAAACGCGCCAATATGGATTTTGTGGACGTGCGCACGTTGTGAGCGGCGCCGTGGCGCTGGCTTCTTTATTCGGCAGCAGTTTTTTAAGTGCCACGCTTTTGCCTGGTAATTCAGAAGTTTTATTAGTCGCTTTATTGTCAGCTGGCAGCGCAATGCCAGCGGCACTGGTTTTGTCTGCAACTGTTGGCAATACCTTAGGTGGCATAACCAACGTCATTATCGGACGCTTTCTGCCACAGCTTAAACCTCAGCGTGGACTTCACGTTGCACAGGGTTGGTTGAAGCGCTTTGGACCGGCGGCTTTATTGCTGAGCTGGTTACCGGTGATAGGCGATGTGTTATGCGTGTTAGCAGGTTGGCTGCGAATGCCGTGGGGGCCTGTGGTCTTTTTCATGTGTATTGGAAAAGCGGTGCGTTACATCCTTTTGACGATTGTGACGCTGGAGGGGCTCTCATGGTTCGGTTAGATTGGCATCAGCTATCAATTATGGTCACATCTATGCAGACTCAGTATGCTTGCAAATTAATGGTTTCACCGAGCGGGAGGTCAATTTGATCCCGGATGTATCTCAGGCGCTTTCCTGGCTGGAAGCCCACCCTCAGGCATTAAAAGGTATTCGTCGCGGTATTGAGCGTGAAACGCTGCGGGTCAATCCCGATGGCTCATTAGCGACAACCGGCCACCCGGAATCTTTAGGTGCGGCACTAACGCATCACTGGATAACCACCGATTTTGCTGAAGCCTTATTAGAATTCATTACGCCCGTCGATGACAATATTGAGCATCTGATGGCGTTCCTGCGTGATATTCATCGTCACGTGGCCCGTGAACTCGGTGACGAGCGGATGTGGCCATTCAGCATGCCGTGCTTTATCGAATCTGGACAGGATATCGAGCTGGCGCAGTACGGTTCCTCCAACGCAGGGCGCTTCAAAACGCTTTATCGTGAAGGTCTTAAAAACCGTTATGGCGCACTGATGCAGGTCATTTCCGGCATCCACTACAACTTCTCACTGCCGCTGACGTTCTGGCAGGAAAAGCTGGGCGTGACCGATGTTGAAAGCGGCAAAGAGGCGATATCTGCGGGTTATTTCAAACTCATCCGCAACTATTACCGTTTTGGTTGGGTGATCCCTTATCTGTTCGGTGCCTCTCCTGCAATTTGTTCTTCATTCCTGAAAGGGCGTGAAACAGATTTGCCGTTTGAATATACCGAAGCGGGATTGTGCTATCTGCCGTATGCGACATCACTGCGTCTGAGTGATTTGGGTTACACCAATAAATCACAAAGCAATCTGGGCATTACCTTTAATGACCTGACCACGTATGTTCAGGGCGTGAAGAAAGCGATCCGCACACCGTCTGCTGAATATGCGGAAATGGGTGTGCAGAAGGACGGGAAATATCTGCAACTGAACACCAATGTGTTACAGATTGAGAACGAACTTTATGCGCCAATTCGCCCTAAGCGCGTCACCAAAGCGGGTGAAACACCTTCTGATGCGCTGATGCGCAGCGGGATCGAATATATTGAGGTCCGTTCGCTGGACGTCAATCCGTTCTCCCCAGTAGGTATTGATGCTACCCAGGCGCGTTTCCTGGATCTGTTTTTGGTATGGTGTGCTTTAGCCGACGCGCCGGAAATGAACAGTGATGAGCTGCTCTGTACGCGTAAGAACTGGAACCGGGTGATCCTTGAAGGGCGCAAACCGGGCCAGACGATCGGCATGGGGTGTAACGATGAACGTCAGCCATTAGCCAAAGTGGGTAATGCGTTGTTTGCTGATTTGAACCGTGTGGCTCAGGTTATGGATAACCAGAACGGCGATAACCTTTATCAGGATGTCTGCAAAGAACTGGTTGCGGCGTTTGATGATCCTGAGCTGACTTACTCGGCGCGTATCCTCAAAGACCTGAAACAGCAGGGCGTCGGTAATCTTGGGCTGGAACTGGCAGAGAAGTATCGTCAGATGCTGGTCAGTGAGCCACTGGAAGTATTAGATGCCAGCGCGTTAATGGCTGAGCAGGACGGTTCATGGCAGCGTCAGCGCGCACTGGAAGCGGCGGATAAGCTAAGCTTTGAAGAATACCTGGCTGCGAATGCAGGCAGTAGCGTTGAATAGAAAGTAGCGTTGAGTAGAAAAGAAAAAGGCCACAATCAATGTGGCCAAATAAACATCTCTGTTTACAGGGATGATGATAACAAATGCGCGTCTTTCACTAATTAAGACCCGCATGCTGGGAAAAGGTTTCCTGAGTTCGTAAAAAAAATTAATTTATTTAGGAGAGGTGACGATATGCCACTGTTGGATAGCTTTACCGTAGACCATACCCGTATGGCAGCACCTGCTGTTCGCGTCGCAAAAACCATGCATACCCCACACGGGGACACCATTACTGTGTTCGATCTGCGCTTCTGCCGCCCGAACATTGAAGTGATGCCTGAGCGTGGTATTCATACTCTTGAGCACCTGTTTGCAGGGTTCATGCGTAACCATCTGAACGGTAGCGGTGTTGAGATCATCGATATTTCTCCGATGGGTTGCCGCACAGGTTTCTATATGAGCCTGATCGGTGTGCCGGAAGAGCAACGCGTGGCAGATGCCTGGAAAGCGGCGATGGCAGATGTTCTGAAGGTAAAAGAGCAGCGTCAGATCCCTGAGCTGAATGAATACCAGTGTGGTACTTTCGAGATGCATTCCCTGAAAGAAGCGCAGGAAATCGCGCAGCACATTCTCGACCACGACGTTGTGGTGAACCATAACGACGAACTGGCCCTGCCAAAAGAAAAACTGTCCGAACTGCACATCTAGTTTTGATGTGTGCGGAAGACAAAAAAGACGCGAACTTCGCGTCTTTTTTTATGCCTGAGATTCAGAGGGTTAGTGCTGATTCACGGTGTTTTTCAAAGGCTGTAACGGACGAACCTGCACCTGCTTGATCATATTGTCTTGCACATCCAGAACCTCAACTTCGTAGTCTTCAATGCGCAAACTGGTGCCGATATTGGGAATTTCTTCCAGCACTTCCAGCAGCATACCGTTAATGGTGCGGGGACCGTCTTCCGGCAGATGCCAGTTAAACGCTTTATTCAGCTCGCGCACGTTTGCGCTGCCTTCAATCAGGACAGAACCGTCGCTTTGCGGCGTGACTTCTTCGGCAAGCGTGGGTGACATAGACGTTGTGAAATCGCCGACGATCTCTTCAAGGATATCTTCGACCGTCACCAGCCCCTGAATATCACCGTATTCGTCCACCACAATGCCCACTTTCTTTTTATTCCGCTGGAATTTTACCAGCTGAATGTTCAGCGGAGTGCCTTCAGGAATGTAGTAAATCTCATCGGCGGCGCGCAGCAGATTTTCTTTGGTGAACTCTTTTTTCTCGGTCATCAGGCGGTAGGCTTCACGCAGGCGCAGCATACCAATCGAATCATCGAGCGAATCACGATAAAGCACGATGCGGCCATGAGGTGAGTGCGTCAGTTGGCGGATGATGGATTTCCAGTCGTCGTTGATATCGATACCGACGATTTCATTGCGCGGCACCATGATGTCATCCACCGTGACTTTTTCCAGATCCAGCACGGAAAGCAGCATGTCCTGATTACGACGGGAGATGTTCGAGCGCGACTCGTTAACGATGGTACGCAGCTCTTCTTTACTCACCGCGTCGCTGAGGCCGGTTGTGGTCTGGATACCGAACATCCTCATCAACAGGCGGGAGAGGCTGTTGAGGATCCACACCAGTGGCATCATGATTTTTTGCAGCGGGCGCAGCAAAATACTGCTCGGGAATGCGATGCGTTCAGGATTCAGTGCGGCAAATGTTTTTGGCAGCACTTCAGCGAACAGCAGGACGACAAACGTCAGCACACCGGTGGCAATCGCCACACCTGCATCACCGTACAGACGTATGCCCACAATTGTTGCCAGAGCGGAAGCAAGAATGTTGACCAGGTTGTTGCCGATAAGCACGAGGCTGATCAGTTGATCTGGGCGTTTTAACAGCTTTTCGACGCGGCGCGCCGCGCGGTTACCCTGCTTGGCCAGGTGACGTAACCGGTAACGATTGAGTGTCATCATACCGGTTTCGGAGGCTGAAAAATAAGCCGAAACCACCACCATGATGATCAATGTGATGATCAGGGTTGTTGTCGAGACGTGCTCCAACGGGTATTCCTTTTAATTAATGAACCATGATTTGCTGGATCAGGCGGCTGCCAAAATAGGCAAGAGTAAGCAGGATGGCGCCCGCCATGCTGAACCATACCACGCGGCGACCACGCCAGCCTTCGTGATAATGGCCCCATAACAGGACGATATAAACGAACCATGCCAGTATCGATAAGACGGCCTTGTCGATATTCTCCGGGCTGAACAGGTTGTTCAGATACAACAACCCGGTACACAGCGTCAGTGTCAGTAAAATGACGCCAATCTGGGTGATGTGAAACAATTTACGTTCGATGCTCATCAGCGGCGGCATGTCTGCTGTAAACGTCAGGCGCTTATTCTTGAGCTGATAATCCAGCCACGCCAGCTGCAACGCGTAAAGGGCCGCGATCATCAGCGTAGCATAAGAGAATAACGCCAGGCCGATGTGTACCAGCAGGCCTTTGCTTTCTTCCAGATGCGTGATGAATTCGCCCGGAAGGAAAGTGACGAATGCCAGATTGATCAGCGAGAAGCTGTAAACAATCGGCAATACAAACCAGCCGCGGTTGCGTGATGCCACAATGGTCATCACCGTACCGATGATTAAACTGACTACTGAGCCGATGTTCACCAGACTGAGGTTCTGGCCGGTGCTGACATCGAATATGCGTTGCTGTAATGCCACAGCGTGGCAGACAAGCGCCACCACCACAGAAATCAGTGCTAAACGCCGGTATGCGCTGTTCTTCCGGATGATGCTCGGAATGATCAGTGCAAGGCTGAGCAGATAGGCCAACATGGCGACGAGAGCAAAAACTGACATAGCGTTTCAGTAGCATCGAAAAGTGAATGAGAACCGCAGTATAACGTTACCCGCGTCACGCTCCAACCTATCTGAGATGCCAAAGCAGAGATCGTCCGCGCTTCGTGTTATAATCCCGCAATTACGTCGCGAAAGCGGCCTGTCATAACGTTGAGCAAGAGACGATGTTTGAGAATTTAAGCGATCGATTGTCGCGCACACTGCGCAATATCAGCGGCCGCGGGCGGCTGACCGAAGAAAACATTAAAGAAACATTACGTGAAGTGCGTATGGCGTTACTGGAAGCGGACGTTGCGCTGCCGGTCGTTCGCGACTTCATCAACCGGGTGAAAGAGAGCGCTGTTGGCGTTGAGGTCAATAAGAGCCTTACACCGGGTCAGGAATTCGTCAAAATTGTCCAGAAAGAACTGGAAACCGCGATGGGCGAGGCTAACACCGAGCTTAACTTAGCGGCGCAGCCTCCGGCTGTTGTTCTGATGGCGGGTTTACAAGGTGCCGGTAAAACCACCAGCGTCGGTAAACTGGCGAAATTCCTGAAAGAGAAGAAAAAGAAAAAAGTGCTGGTGGTCTCTGCCGACGTTTATCGCCCTGCGGCGATCAAACAGCTGGAAACCCTGGCGCAGCAAGTTGAAGTGGATTTCTTCGCGTCTGACGCGCAGGAGAAGCCGGTTGATATCGTTACCCGCGCCCTGCAACAGGCCAAACTGAAATTCTACGACGTTCTGATTGTCGATACCGCCGGCCGTTTACACGTCGACGAAGCGATGATGGACGAAATCAAACAGGTTCATGCCGCGATTAATCCGGTTGAAACCCTGTTTGTGGTCGATGCCATGACCGGCCAGGATGCCGCAAATACCGCGAAAGCGTTTAACGAAGCGCTGCCGTTGACCGGTGTTATCCTGACAAAAGTCGACGGTGACGCCCGTGGCGGTGCTGCGCTGTCGATTCGTCACATCACCGGTAAACCGATTAAATTCCTTGGGATGGGTGAAAAAACCGATGCTCTGGAGCCGTTCCATCCGGATCGTATCGCTTCGCGTATTCTGGGTATGGGCGACGTTCTCTCTCTTATCGAAGATATTGAGAGCAAAGTTGACCGTGCGCAGGCCGAAAAGCTGGCCAGCAAACTCAAGAAGGGCGACGGCTTTGACCTGACCGATTTCCTCGAGCAGCTCAAGCAAATGCGTAATATGGGCGGTATGGCGAGTATGATGAGCAAATTGCCGGGTGTCGGTCAGTTGCCGGATAACGTCAAATCCCAGATGGATGACAAAGTGCTGGTGCGTATGGAGGCGATCATCAACTCGATGACGCACAAAGAGCGTGCCAAGCCAGAAATTATTAAAGGTTCCCGTAAACGCCGCATTGCGGTGGGTTCCGGCATGCAGGTGCAGGACGTCAACCGCTTACTGAAGCAGTTCGACGATATGCAGCGCATGATGAAGAAAATGAAGAATGGCGGCATGGCGAAAATGATGCGTGGCATGAAGGGTATGATGCCACCAGGTTTCCCAGGCCGTTAATCGACATCACTGTCTATATATCAGCCACATAGGCGGCTCATGCAAATTGCGGGCTAAGCTATCTACGCTTTAGATTGCTTTTTGCGCCAAAATGAGTAAAATTTTCGGGCTTTTTATATTGCAACCAGACCCCGTTCCCCGATGGGGTCTGGTTGTTTTATTAACTAAAGAGGATGTTATGGTAACAATTCGTTTAGCACGTGGCGGCGCAAAAAAGCGTCCGTTTTATCAAGTAGTAGTGACCGACAGCCGCAACGCTCGTGACGGTCGTTTCATCGAACGCGTAGGTTTCTTCAACCCATTGGCTTCTGGCCAGGCTGAAGCTCTGCGTCTGGACCTGGATCGTGTTGCCCATTGGGTAGATCTGGGTGCAACCGTTTCTGATCGCGTTTCTGCGCTGATCAAAGACGCTAAGAAAGCAGCTTAATCTGTCGCGGTGGTGGCAATGAGCAAGCAATCCAATCCAGTGGTACCCGCTGAGCCGTTAGTACTCGGCAAAATGGGTTCAACATACGGCATTCGTGGTTGGCTCAGAGTGTTTTCATCCACCGAAGACGCTGAAAGCATCTTCGATTACCAGCCCTGGTTTATCCAGCGTGCCGGTAAGTGGCAAGTTGTCGAGCTGGAAGGCTGGAAACGCCACACTCAGGACCTGATTATCAAAGTCAAAGGCGTTGATGATCGGGATGCAGCGAATCTTCTGACCAATTGCGAGATTGTCGTCGATTCAAAGCAACTGCCTCCACTGGAAGACGGTGACTATTACTGGAAAGACCTTTTTGGTTGCCAGGTAGTGACAACTTCCGGTTACGAACTGGGCAAAATCATCGACATGATGGAAACCGGTTCTAACGATGTGATGGTAGTTAAAGCCAACCTGAAAGATGCCTTCGGACTCAAGGAGCGGTTGATTCCGTTCCTCGATGGGCAGGTTATCAAGAAAGTCGATCTCGCTACTCGCACTGTTGAAGTAGATTGGGATCCTGGTTTTTGACCTCCGTAGTGTTTATTCACGTAAACAAGGTCTGGTTGAGCGGTCAAACATTTGGAAGGGGTAGGCTATGTGGATTGGTATAATTAGCCTGTTTCCTGAAATGTTCCGCGCAATTACGGATTACGGGGTAACTGGCCGGGCAGTTAAGAATGGCCTGTTGAGCGTAAATTGCTGGAGTCCTCGTGACTTCGCATACGATCGACATCGTACCGTGGATGAGCGCCCTTACGGCGGTGGTCCCGGAATGCTGATGATGGTGCAACCTTTACGGGAAGCGATTCATGCAGCAAAAGCAGCGGCAGGCGAAGGTGTGAAAGTGATTTATCTTTCACCTCAGGGTCGCAAATTGGATCAAACCGGTGTTTGCGAACTGGCGGCTCATCAGAAAGTTATTCTGGTTTGTGGCCGTTATGAAGGGATTGATGAGCGCATAATCAAAACCGAAATTGATGAAGAATGGTCAATTGGCGATTATGTTCTCAGCGGTGGAGAGTTACCAGCAATGACTCTGATTGATTCAGTATCCCGCTTTATACCGGGTGTTCTGGGTCGTCAGGCTTCAGCAGAAGAAGATTCTTTCGCTGACGGATTGTTGGATTGCCCCCACTATACCCGCCCTGAAGTGTTGGAAGGCATGGAGGTACCGCCAGTTTTACTGTCGGGAAACCACGCTGATATACGTCGCTGGCGCCTGAAACAGTCGCTGGGTCGAACCTGGCTTAGAAGACCTGAACTTCTGGAAAACCTAGCTCTGACTGACGAGCAAGAGGTGTTGCTGAGAGAGTTCCAAAAGGAACATCGGCTCAGTCAACAAAACTATGAAGGGAACGCCAAAGCGTAACGCGAGGCCGTCCCGATATATCAGTTTACCTAGGGTAAGAGACATATTATGAGCAATATCATTAAACAAATCGAACAAGAGCAGATGAAGCAAGACGTACCTGCATTCCGTCCAGGTGATTCCCTGGAAATTAAGGTATGGGTCGTTGAAGGTTCTAAAAAGCGTCTGCAGGCATTCGAGGGCGTGGTTATCGCTATTCGTAACCGCGGTCTGCACTCTGCATTCACTGTTCGCAAAATTTCTAACGGCGAAGGTGTTGAGCGTGTATTCCAGACTCACTCCCCAGTAATCGACAGCATTACTGTTAAACGTCGTGGTGCCGTTCGTAAAGCTAAACTGTACTACCTGCGTGAGCGTACTGGTAAGTCTGCACGTATCAAAGAACGTCTGGGCTAAGGTATCGCTAACGCGACATCTACTAGTTAATATAGAACAAGGGGTTAGCCATCGGCTAACCCCTTTTTTTTGTGTTTTTTTTGGAGCAATGGCGACAAAATAGCTATGCTGCGGCAGGCTGGGTACCCGGTTTTGAGATAACCCGGGCGACTGATTCGTGCGTGGCAAACGTGCAGCTGCATTCGATATTCTGACACTGATGATAACGTTCTTTGGTTGATTCACTCAGATAACGGCTTGAACGTGTATGGGCGACCTTTCCACAAAGCGGGCAATGCATCATAAAAACCTCCGGCATAACAGGTAATCGATAAAGTCATTATGAAACTCGTAACTCGTAAATGCAAGTTGCTATTATGATATTGAAGACTCGTAAGTGACATCTGCAATATATATTTTCAGATTCAATGTCGTCGTAAACCCTTTCTCATTAATCTCATGCACAGCGGAATCAATCACCCAGTGCTGGCTGTCTATAACATCTTTAAATCCCAGCACATTTACCGGTGTTTGCGCACTGAGATCTGCGCGTCCCAGAGCCAGCCGGATGCTGAAAGACGAAGAATCATTCTGGACTTGCTTAAACACCGAGTCTGCCGCGCGCTTTGCTGTCTCCTCATCAGCGAAGATTTTAGTCAGTTGTAAAATGTTATTACCTGAGCCTGCGGTGTAACTCTTTTCTCCTTCACTTTTCAACGCGACATTACTGGTGGTCGCTTTTTTGAGATCATGCCATTGTGCCTTCACGCCGTCGTAAGCCAGCTTATCAGTCAGTTTATAACTGTGATTATCTCCATCACTTCGGACAATTGTTCTCCAGGGGATGGCTTGTCCGGAAGCAGTTCGCCCGGAACCGGCTTTAAAAAACAAGATTGCGCCGTTTTTGACAGTTACCCGGGCGCCATAACTTTGTGCCAGACGGGAGAGAAAGTAGCTATCAGTCTCATTAGTCTGGTCGATATGCGGGATCTTAATGCTTTCAAGCTCCTGCGGGATAACTGGTAGATCCAATTTATTCCGGTTCGAGATGATGCGGACAATGGCTCCCAGCGTGTAATCGTCATACGAATTGCTGAGTCTGGTTGTAAATGAATCCCGGAAATCGGCGCTGCGGGCAGTGACCGCGATGGTGTCTGGTGAACCCGAATAGACCACTGTATCAACAGTGAAATAGCCGCAGTCATACAGTGCCTGTTTTGACCATCCCAGATGCAGATGCAAAACGGTGCCGCGAACGGGCATCTGCAATTGTCTGTCGCTGTCATCGAAGGTTAAATCGAGTTTGTCGGCCTCAAAGCCGCTGTTATCCGTCACTGATAATTTGATGATGCGGTCGGAGATATTCTCTTCCAGTACCTTATTTTTGATCGCCAGTGTAAATACCGGCGCAATTTTTGCGCCGACAGGCAGCTGTAAATTGGTCAGCATGATTAACCTCCCGTCACAAAACTGCTGACGGCAGAACTGGCTTTGTTGTATAACCCTTCGGCCTGAGTGAGCAGGTCGCCGAACATGGCTGCCTGCGATTCATCGACGCGGGTCAGATTGAGCGTGAAGTTGATGCTTCGTGCCTGACCGCTCGAATTAAACTCAGCATTGTCACTGGCGATATTTTTGATGATAAACATGCCGTAAATTGTGCCGCTGCCTTCGATGAGCGGCCATGCTCGACCTGAATCGGCCATGCTTTGTAAAGCCTGTAAGTAGCGCACACCGCCGGTCATTTCAGGCAATAATTGCCCGGTAATTTTTATTGTTTCCTCACCCAGCCCGAGAAATTGCGAAACGGGACGCTGTCCGAAACGCGCGTTCGCGCCCCAGCCATAATTCACCTGACGGGACGTGTTCTGATAGGGCAGCGTGCTTAATTTGAACACGAATAAACCCAGGGACATCATCATGAGTAAACCCCTCCGTTATCGTACTGGCTGAGATGATTGTTGGTATTGTTCCATTTTTGCTGGTTTAACGAATCCTCGATCCAGGTTCTGATCTGGTTATGATCAGTCTCTGGTGTGGCGGTGAAACTTAAGTTCACGGTCGTTGCGCGGTTATCCGTCAGGTTATTCGCCACGGTAGTTTTTGCTGGCTGATACAGGCTCAGCGTGCCGCCTGTGGGCGAAATGCTTTCCACTGGCGGCGAGGGAATATCCTGACTTTCGCCATCGTCATTGCCAAAAATGGCATCCCAACCTTTTTTCGCCCAGCTGAAGACTTCGCCGATTTGGGAGACCGCTTTATTAAGCGTGACGAAAATCGTTGCGATCGCTTCACCGACCTCTTTGCCGATATCGGTGAAGCCGCTCAGGGTATCCTGACTGAATTTTATCGGTTCAAACAAATCGGTAATCCAGCCCAGTGCTGTTCTGAAGGGGGTAAACGCACCCGTTATCGGTCCCATAACTGAAGTAAATCCTTCAATGATTCCCCCAACGAAAGCGCTGATTGGCTCCCAAAGCTTCACTACGGCGATGCCAATCCCGGCAATCAGCGCGATGACAGGCAAAAGCGGAAGTCCGATGGCGGCAAATGCTGTGGCAATAACGCCGCCGGCGCCGGTAAAAATGGTTCCCAGCAGACCGGCTCCTGCCATCAGCATATTGATACCGCTAAGAACCGGCGCAATAGTGATGCCCAGCGTCCCGATCCCGCCGATAATGCTGGTTATACCTAATGCCAGCCCCAGCAGGGAATTGACCAGCACCGGATTATCAGTGATCCAGGTATTGATCGTGCCCAGCCAGCTGGTGGCCGTTTGCGTCAGTTCTCGCAGGGCAACACTTTGCCCGTCGAAAAGATTGATACGCAGAGTGTCCCAGGTGGCAAAAAGCTTAGTAATGTCACCGTCAAGGTTGTCGCCTTTCACGGTCACCGCCATCTGTGCCGCAGGCGTTGCGCCATCCAGTGCTGCCGGTGTTTGTTCCAGAATCTCATCAGCATTCATTCCGTTTTTCGCCAGTGCCTGCTGTTTAGCGACAACTTCTGCTGGTGAATGGCCGGAAGCGGCCATCGACAGACTTTGCTGGCGTAAAGCGGCAACGTGCGGATCGTCATTTTTCAGACCGAGAACCGACTGCACTTCTGCCAGCCCGGCTTCCAGTTTTGCACCCGGTTTAAGGAAGTTTTGCGCCAGCGCCAGCTTCGGTTGTGCAAAGGAGAGGGCAGACGAGCTGATATTTTTTATCTGACTGATTTTTTGTGGGTGGTTTTTATATTGCTGCCCGATTTCCAGCCCTCGTTGTTCCATTTGCATCGGGCGTTGCTGACGCAGCTTTTCTTCCGACTGGCTCGACACCGCTTTTTTCAGGCCGGAAAATGTCTGTGTTTCGGTCTCGCTATCAGGGGCGTACAGTGACTTATCAAGCTGAAGGGAAGCGTCAGTGATGTCTTCTGAGACGACGCTGAAGACAGTTTTACCGGGCAGCATCAGCAGGTTTTTCCTGATCCTGTCGGTTTCGGCCCTGAAGGCGGCCAGATCCTGATTTATTTTTTCGAGAGTATCGGGTAACTGTTCGAGATTACTCATCTGTTTTTACTCCGCTGCGTTGCAGTGCCTTATGTCGCCAGTTCAGCAGATCGGTGAGTGACATGCCGTCCATCTCGGACGGCGGCCAGTGAAATATCACCGCGATATCTGCCATCAGGTCATCCACGGTGAGGCGGGGTGCAATACTTACACCACCGGTTTCGGCGATAAAAAACCAATCACCTTGCCTGCCAGCGCGATCAGATCGGGAAGCTCCAGGCGTGAGCACTCTTCTTTGGTCAGGTTCGGATACGTGATGCGCGGCAAAATGGTGATCAGTGCATCAACATCCGCGTTGGCCAGCGCCGCAAGTCCGATACCGCGCAGGCTGCCGGCAGTCGGTCTGGTGACCTGAATTTCCGTGATTTCCATATCGCCGCGTTTGAGCGGAACATCTAAGATCACAGTGTTATCGTTAATGTCAGTCGGGTTCATGTGTTTTCCTGCTTAAATCGGAAATGAAGCCGGCAATGGCTGCCGGCTTTGGGAGGGGATTACAGGCCGAGCGCGGTACGGTGTTCTGCCAGACGATCAACGCCGTTGACGACCTCAACCATATTGACGGTGTCGATCTCAATCAGTTCTTTGCCGTCGATGGTCAGTTTGAAATACGTACACTGGGTGGTGACTTTGGTTTCAGTATCTTCACCCTGTTTGTACTCGCCGAAATCAAACTCTTTATGACGGCCGCGCATCATCACTTCGACTGCGGAAACATCACCCGTATCGTCGCGTTGCAGCGAACCGGCAAAACGCAACGGAATATCAGACGTGCTGCCCCATTGCTGCAGAACCAGTTCATCCAGACCGCCGATAGACCACTCCAGCGTCAGCGCATCGTCATCAAGGCCAAAGTCCACTGCGACCGAACCGCTCATGCCGCCGCCACGATAATTTTGCAGCTTGCGGGTGAGTTTCGGCAGTGTCAGCGAAGAGACCAGGCCGAGGTAGCTGTTCCCGTCATTAAACAGGTTCAGGTATTTCAATTTCTTAGGAAGTGCCATGAGTCATTGTCTCCTTAGCTGTTAATGGACGCGGCAAAGTTCACCAGGTAAGAGTCGGTGATACGCTGGCGCAGGGTCAGATCTTCCAGTGGAGGAACCGGGGTGTAGTCGTAATCGATATACAACTTACCGGCTTTGAGTGTTTCCGCCGTATTCGCGGTTTCGTCGTACCAGCAGTCGCCGTCGATGATGTAACCCGCTGATTTCATTTCGCGCATTTTGGCTTTAATGCCGTCAATCATGTCGCGAACCAGCGTCGGGGTCATCGGCTTATCGACCGCCCACATATGCGCTTCGGCCATGGTATCCGCCAGAACCTGCGCCGTACGGGTGTAGTTTTCAAACAGGAACAGCGTGTCATCGCTGCATGTGCGGTTGCCCCAGAAGCGGAAACCGTCTTTGCGTACCAGCGTGGTAACACAGGCTTCGTTCAGCAGATCGGCGTCAGTGCCGGTCGCCTGCAAATCCCAGAAGACGCTGGCAGAAAGGCCGGTCACTCCGTTCACGCCGACGTTTGACAGCGTTTTATGCCAGCCGGTGTCCTGGTCGATTTTGGCGCGCAGGCCCAGAGCGCGGGCTGTCGCATAAGCGATATCAGACTGGCTGGTAGTGGTATTCCAGTTAACAAAATCCGGCCAGATCAGCATCAGTTCACGCTGGCTGAAGTTATCGCGGTACTTAATCGCATCGGAAATGGTTTTTGCCCCGTAGACGCCGATATAACCAAAGGCACGCAGCTGCTGGCAAACGCCTGCCAACGCGGTTGCGACCGCCTGATTATCTAGGCCCGGAACGCCGAGAATGCGGGGTTTTACGCCAAGCTCAGCCTGCGCAGAAAGTAGCGCTTTCATGCCGGTGTAACGGCCATTAGCATCAGAACCACCAATGATATTGCTGGTGGTTTCAGCCTCATCTTCGCCGGTGGCAACGCGTACCACGACCGTGACCGGTTTACATTGGTCAGCAATCGCCAGAAGCGCAGCGCGCAACGTCCCGCTTGTGCCGGCTTTACCGCTGGCTGCCAGAACGTCGGTGACCAGAACCGGAGTATTTAAAGGGAAAACGGTCGCATCCGCATCTTCTGCGGTACAAACCATGCCGATAATTGCGGTGGAAACGGTAGAAATAACGCGGGTACCGTCGTTGATTTCGACAACACGTACGCCGTGATGATAATCAGCCATCAGGTTGACTCTCTCTGTTGTGGGTGGTGAAGCAAGGATGCCGGTTCGCAACAGAAAGCGCATTTCATCAGGGGCGTGGGGGCGGTGGCACAACAGCGGGGGGAATCAGATAATAAAAAAGCCCCCGAAGGGGCTGAGGTCAGGAAACTATGTGGATTTAAAAGTTATAGCGGATAATTAATGCGACTATCGACCAATTGCAAAGAATGATGCACCGAGGCCGGGCACTGAAGAGCGTGAAATAAATTTCAGCGGATCGGTATTAAATCCGTTACATGTTATGAACCCTATGGCTCCGCTACCAGGTGTATAGTCCTGACTAACAAATACTCTGAGGCATTGTGAAGGGAACGGGATTGGGAAATATGTAATGGAATCCTGTGCGACCAGAGGCACATTAATGGTTCCCCATTGGATGACAAAACCGCCAGGTAATTTCTGATATCCCGCTGTGTTAAGTGATGATGCAAAAAAACTCATGTCAGGAACTTGAGTACTGCCAGAACCAACAGCTCTTTTAGCTGCTTCCCCTAATCCCAAATTCGCCAAAGCTGTTTTAACAGCATTATCTCCAAGTGCTTTAATCTCTCCTAATGATTTACTGGCCTGTAAATACTGGCTGTGTGGATCCGCCGCCGCTACATGTTTGGCCATCACATCATCCGCATATGCCTTAACCTCAATGACTTTATCATCGACATATTTACGTGTTGCCAGCACTACCGAGGGGTCAATTTTCAGCGTCACGGCCTCAGTACTGTTTACCACTAAAATCATGCGCACGGTTTGCGTTCGACCACTGCCTTCCTGAAGCTGAGGTTTGTAGGTTTCGGGGCAATTGGCGATGGCAATCAGCGTATTGTCCTGATCGAATAAGCCAATCTCGCGGATCCAAAATCCCCCCTGATCTTCGGGAATGATCTGTTCAGCAATGATCTGGTTAGTATTCGCCGGATCAACGCTGAGTGAGTTGAGCGCAGCGCGACGTTTCTCGCCGATCAATTTTGTTTGTGCCGGATCGGGAGTTGGCAATACACCTCCGCCGTCTCCCACTGCCATTTGCGTCAGGCTGAGTTGCGTGCCCAACGCTGTTGCATTGGCCAGTTTTGCTGCACCCAGATTGGTCAGCAACGCATAATATTTAGCTGTCATAATTTACTCTCAGGTTGTCGATTAAATGGATTGCTGAACCGGTAAATGCAGAGCCGGAGGCAGTAATGGTTTCTGGGAAATAGGGGTATACCGTCAGCTCTTCGCCGTCGTATGTCGCTGCGGCGATATAAAAATCACCCGATACATCCAGATTGATAGAAAGACCAATCAGGTGACGACTACAGGGTTTTGCATCAGCAATCAGACGCTCGAGTTCCTGATACATTTCTTCCGTAATGCCTGTTTCCAACACGCCGACATCGAGGCGGAAAGTGCCCGCAACATCGTTGGTCTGCCACCATTCAGTGACGCGAATTAAATATCCCAGCGGTTCAACGACCCTGCGTAATGCACCAATGGTGCCTTTGTGTTTATGAACGAACCAGGCGGCGCGAACCGCAGAACGCTTTGCCGGTTCGGTCCAGTTTTCATCCCAGCGATCGACCGAAAATGCCCAGGCAAGATAAGGGAGTAACTCCAGCGGACAGGATTCAGGATCCCAGAGTTCACGCAGAGGAACAGCGATATTGCCTATTTGTGACAAAGCCTGTGCGGCAGCAATTTCAAGCTGAGTCGAGCCGGAGGGCAAGAGCCGGTCATTCATCCGAGCCTCCTACAGTGAGCGAATAGGCAGTACACAGTGAGGCCTGGGTTTTATCGAGCACGATGTCTGCCAGCGGAGATGACAGCTCAACCCGCTGAACGCCTTCAACATGCAGAGCGGCATAGATTGCAGAGAGCCGGATGTCACGGCCTAACCGGCTTTGCGTGTTGATGTAGGTTTTCAACTGCGCTTCAGAAGCTGCGCGGACAGGCTCAATTTCAGGTGTGGGCAAAACATACAACACGGCATCAATCTGATAAGGCACAATCACAGCCGCCTGTACGGTGACGCGATCGGCAACAGGGCGGACATCTTCATCATTAAGAGCTTTTTCGACGGCAGTGAGTAAATCACCGGAGGCTACGCCGTCGTTGTCACGCGATAAAATAGTGACAGTCACTTCTGCGGGGGACGGGCTGATAGCAGATGCATCCGCGATGCGTCCGTCCGCCGAGCGTGCATGGTATTCGTAAGCACCTGTCGGACCTGCTACGCTTAGCCCTTCGAATGCCTGAGGGATACGTATGCGCAAATCACTATCGGCCTCCAGGATGGCAGCGGTTGGCGGAATTGTGCTGCTATCCGCAGGCCGTAAAACCAGGCGCTGAACATTAAAATTCGCCGCCAGCTGATCTAAATCGCTGCCAGTCGCATACGCCACCATCACGGCGCGGGCGGATTCGTTGACGCGCTGGCGCAGGATAAGTTCGCGGTAAGCGTTCTCCTGCAACAGCTTGACCAGCGGTTCGGATTCCAGCGTCAGAGTCCGGCTGACCGCTTCCTGCTGATCGGCAGGATAGAGCGAAATCAGCGTCGTTTTACGTTCTTCAAGCAGGGTTTCATAATCCAGTTGTTCGACCACATCGGGGGCCGGTAACTGGCTCAAGTCGATCGTTGCCATAAGTGTCAGCTCACAGGAATATTCAGGGAAAAATCCGTCGCCGTATCGTTACGGCTTCCGGTCAGTTCAATCACCATCTTGCCGTCGTAACCAGTGTCGAAAGTGATAGAGGTCAGCGAAACGCGCGGTTCCCACTGCAACAGGGCGGTGTAACACACGGCCATCATCTGTAACCGCAGGGCGCCGTTTTGCGGCTGGTCAATCAGCTCAGAAAGCAGCGAGCCGTAATTGCGGCGCATTACTCTGGAACCCACCGGCGTATTTAAAATGTCGCTGACGGACTGGCGGATATGGTCGAGATCTTCGATGGCCATTCCGTTACTTCTGTCCATCCCCAGGTATTTCGGATTACTCATTGCGGGCCTCCTGTCTGACCACCGCCGGTCTGAACACCGCTGTGTCGGTGGGTGTGCACAACGATGCCGTTGGATGTCAGGCTACCGCCGCTGTGGGTTAAGTTGCCGGTCAGTGTGCCGCCTTGTTTAACTTCAAGGGAGCCGGTGGTCAGTTTGCTGGTGCAAACCACTTCCGGCGTATCCAGCGTAATGCGTGTGCTGGCGGTACAGCGGATTTCGGGTGCCGTGACCTCTACCTTCTGCGAGGCGTTAATCACGGCGGTTTTTATGCCTGTCACTTTCAGGGCGCTTTGTGCCGGTTCATATTCAAAAACGGCGCCGTCCGGGAAAGCCATGTGAACGGCGTCTGGCGAATCTGATGGCGCGGGTGAGGCATCGGAGAATACAGCCGGTAATACGAAAGCGGTGTTCAGCTCGCCACCCATCGAGAGCAGCAAAACCTGCTCGCCGACGGAAGGCGCCCACCAGCTGCGTGCTCGCCCGGCGCGATGTGTCATCCACGGCAGCCAGGCCGTCACATTATTGCCCGTCGCGACACGGCAACGGGCGTTGGCCAGATCCAGTTCTGAGACCTTGCCGATGCGCACCAGATTGCCAATCAGCCGCATTATGTCGTTGAGTTGAAGAGTCGTATTCATGGGATAAAGGATGCCGTTTCAGAGGGTTGAGCGACAACCGGTGACCGTTCGGCCGCGGCTGACACAACAAGGTTCACCGGGTTATACCGTCCAGCTGCTGATCAGTTCTCCGTTGAGATAAACCTGGCGTGGCAACGACGCGTTCTCCGGCATTGGTGGTTCAGGCAGATGAATGATGGTGCGCACATCTTCTTCATAGGAAACCCGGACGCGCTCGGTCAGCTGTAGCGTCAGCACCAGAGTTTTCTCCTGCTGCGTAAAGGTGAAGTCAGTGAGCCGGTTTGCAGCGTTGCCGGAAATTTCAGGCTGATTAACTTGCAACCAGTCGAGAATAACGACCACCACTTGATCGACCAGGGCTTCGCTGAGAACTGCGTCATCACTGACGGTCAGCGTCAGCGGATAACGATATTCAAACGAAAGTGAAGCGGCAGATGTCGCGACTATCTGGCCTGCGCCGGTGGCGTTCACCAGTTTGTCCGGCGAGGCTGAGAGCAGCGGCACCTGTTCAATGAGCCTTTGTTGCAGCTGAATGGGTTTTTGCATGTTGTGCCTCCTGACACTTTTTAATGGCTTCAATTTGTAAGCCGCACTCCATCAGCGCTGATTCCAGCTGGAGGATGTCGGCACTCAGATCTTCATTCGTGGCCGGTTTGCTGGCGGGTATCGGGCATGAGCTGACCGGTGGACAGCCAATGTAAATAATCGCTGGCGGAGCTGAAGGCGGGGCGCTGGTGCAGCCGGCTAATATCATCAGGCAGCCCGGAATCAGCCCACTGACGGGTTTGCAGATTTTCATGGAGGCTCCTCTGCCTTTGCTTTTCACGGTTTTGCATCACCTGGTTGGCGGTACTCAGGTCTTCGCGTAACGCCAGTTCAGCCTGCTCGCGCTGGCGCATTTGCAGATTCAGGGCAGTAATCAGCTGTTCCCGTTGTTGCAGCTGAACCGTCAGGGCGTCGCGTTGCAGCCCGACAATGTTGAAGTCATGCTGCAATGAGCGGTTAGAAAGCAACAGGATGGCGATCAGTAAAACCATCCCGGCGAGAAGTACTGGTAACAGGCGCATTCAGACCCCTTTCAGACAGACGATACGTTCAGCGTTTCTCCTGCGTTCCAGTCCGCGGTTACGTACACCATTAACGAAAACCCAGCGCGGCAACTGGTCGCAGGCTTGTTGCCATTGTTGGTGATTGATAAAAAACGCCAGCGTGGATTGACAGGCGGCACCGGTACCGACGTTAAAACTGAACGACACGACGGCATCAAAAACCGGTTGCGGCATCGTCATCCGCATACATTTTTTTACGGTGCGCTCTGTCTGCTGAATATCTGCCAGCAGGTTTTCAGCGGCCTGATGTTCGGAAATGGTTTGCGCCGGTTTAACGCCAGCCGTGTGGCCGATACCGCTGGTCCACACACCGGCGCTGCACTGGTAGGGTTGCAACTGACAGCCTTCAAAATCAGTGATCAGCCGTAATCCTTCTTCCGAAACCTGCAACGACAGGTAACCCGGCAATGCCGCCATCAGCCCCAAAACGACGGCGGCGCGACAGCGTTTAAGAGTTGAGGTTTTCATAGGTGTCTTTGCTCAGGCCGCTGCGTGCCAGCAACTGGTAGCTTTTGCGCCGGTAATACCAGTTGATCAGAAACGTTCCGACACCGACGCATGAGCCGACCAGAAAAGCGACATCCTGCGATGTCAGGCTGGCGAGCCAGGTCAGCGAGGTGGCAATAAAATAGGCACAGCCTGAACTGATGCGCTCAGTATTCAGTCCCATAATTTGATCGTTTCCTGAACCGGTTGTTCTGGAATGTCAGGCAGTTCGATGGCTGTGCCATGAGGCAATAACGGGCCTAAATCAGCGATGCCTTTATTGGCGGCGTAGACTTTTTCGACCACCGCGGCGGTACGGTTGTAATAACGCCAGCAGAGGGAGTCGAGGGTATCGCCCTGTTGCGCATAGACTTTCATGGGTTTTCTCCGCGAGTGAGTGAGGGAGTCAGTCGGTGAGTTAAGTCTGCGCAATCGGGCGCGGGGCAGCAATCTGGAAGGGATGTGAAACGACTGGCACAACAGAGAAGCGGACAAATAAGACAGGGAGATGGCGGGGCGCTTAGTCCGGAGGAAAACCGGTCGGGCAAGCGCCAGCAAAGTTGACTACTTCCGCCGCAGGATCTGGCAATCAGTGAGCGTCGTCGGTCCCCCCGTGGTAGCAGACCGTGGCCTGATTTTCGTCAGTCAGCGCCCGGCTGGCCAGCTCTGAGATCAGCGACATGACGACCAGAAATTCTTTTGGATTGCATTGTGCCGTCTGTGATATGTCTGCGATCAATTGTATCCTGGACAGCGTTAGCTGTTGTTTAGTCAGGTTTTCCATTTTCTCCCCTCGCCAGATACTGTGTTTATATACAGTATTCTTTAATTGATCTAATACGTCAACACTCAGGGCATTTTAAAAAATATAATTCCTTGAATTTAAGGCTGAATTTTTATTGGCACTTTTTTTGTGGTGATTAAGGGTTATCTGCGACGGGAGGCGATCCACAGTTATTGACAGAACTCCAAGGCAGGTGAATCACCGGTATTTCTGCTGAAGAAGGCCGGTGACGGACAATCCGCCACTGTTCGGTGTGTGTCAGAAAAATAAGCGAAGCACCAAGGTGGGGGGCGTAAATGCCGACCACTTTGTTACGGGGCTCGCCGTAGGTATTAGTTTCTCCACTGAGCTGGCGCGCAACGCGAACCCTTTGCTCTTTTCGCGGAATATGTATACCGCCCTGTGCCTGAATATACCCGGCAAAATCCCCCTGGTCGGCGGCGCTGCGGACGTCCTCCACCTTTGAATCAAAACGGTGGCTCAGGTTCTGATGCCTGATCCGTCTGCATTCCCGCCAGGCACCTACCGAGGGGATGCCAATTGCGTGAAATTGCGGGATCCGCCACGTCGATGCCCAGGAAGTCACGGCCGTGGCGACATCTGTCAGTAAGCGTCCGGAGTCAAAATCCGTTTCGCCATCCAGAGCGTAACCATCAATATTCTTGGCGACGTATTTCGCGATATATCCGGCTGCGCCGCCACGGTTGAGCGGCTTGCAATTGAAACGTGATGCCTCAGCGCCCGGTTCATCGGGGTCTTCTTCCAGCGCGTAACGGCGCATAACCTCGGTCACTTTCTGCTGCTGTTCCGGTGGCGTAAACAACATCATATGCCAGTGCGGTGTACCGTCATGATGCGGTTCGACGACGCGCACGCCATACACTTTCAGGTTCCGGTCTTTAAAAGTGGTGCGGATTCTTGCCCAGACGGCGACGAGATAACGCTGGGCATCCTTGGGAGTAAAAGCGTGCCTCACCCATTTCTGATTAAAAACGGGTGAGGATCCGGCGCCGGTGGTTTTCATCGGGTGATATTTAGACGGCGTGGTCAGGGTGATAAACAACCCGCAATCGCGTTGCTGGTCAGCGACATCTTCGACACCGGCGATCAGCGTCATCAGCTCCATGCGGCGAAGTTTAGGGTTAGAAATGCTGGCTAATACGGTATCCAGCAGGCTCAGCGTTTCACCCGATTCGACATTTTCGAGCTGACATTGTTTCAGGTAATTAACGGCGGATAGGCGGCGTGACACTACATCACGGATGGCGTTTTTACTGGCGTACGGCGACGTGGCGCGGCTGACATAGCCGCAGGCTATCATCAGGGCTTCGCGCCACAAACGCTGCTTTGAACGCAATTGTTTTTCCCACCAGTCGCCGCTGACCAGACGGGAAATACTGGCGACAGCTGAATGCGCGGTCAGGCGGCCTTTTTTCCACGCTTGCCAATAAAGCGGCTGTACGCGGCACGCCAGGGCCATTGCTGCTATATGTCCGTAAATTTCGCGCTGCGTGCTGTCCTGCAACAATACGTCGGGTTGGTCAGGCCGGTTTTGCAACCAGCATTCGCAGTGAAATTCATACACATCTTGCATATGCACAGCCAGCTTGTTAGCCAGCCTTCTCAGACTGTCATCATTAAGATCAGGCAGCCGGTTAAACGTTTCTTCTTCCATGAGTAGCTTTTGCGAGATCTGATGATTCAAAGTATTCCGTACATTCACTTGCTGAATACGCGGCCACAATCGTTGCGTAAAAACCGTCATCAGGAAATTAACCGCCGCGCGAACTCCCTTTGTTTCCAGCAAATACTTATACCGCTGGTGTAACGGCGTGCGCAGGCAACGGGGCAGCTTCGTCAGCCGGGAAAGGGCGGTTTGCTGGCGCTGACAGAAATCATGGGTAAGCGGTTTTTCCAGCGGGCTGCTCAGCGCCGGACGCGGAGCATTCCACCACCATTTGCCAGCGAAAGTTTGTCCGGATGTCTGGTTTAAACCCGGCAACGTCGAAGGAGAATTTCGGGTGAATATATTCTCTGACATAAACGTTCTCCGAAAATAAGAATATAAAAATCCTTCCGGAAATAATGTTATTTCCAGCGTGGCGGTAAATTTTAGCGATGTTAATGGGGTGGGTTATACGGGCCGGTAATTCTTTCTTTTAATTTCCTCTATTTCCTGGCACTCAATACATCGTTGTACACCGTGAATGATTTTCCTGCGTAGTTCCGCAATGGGAGTATCACAATCAACGCAGAAGAGGGCTGACGGTGCTGTCTGCGAACGGATTGCCTGCGTAATCTGTGCTTCGAGAATTTTTAACTGATACTCCTGCGATTCATCTATCCAGTCTGCCATCAGTAAAGTTCTCCTTTAAATATCGCCGTGAAATGGCGAAGTGATAATAAAGCCTGCGTTATTTTCATCTGTTCCTCATCATTTAACTGTGAATAAGTCAGTAAGGTGTGATGGCGTTTAAGACCGGCGTGAAAACATAAGGTGAGTTTCCATTTTTCACTGGCCTGATCATAAATAATCGCAACCGGATCCTTACTCTGAGCGAAATAGGTTTCTTTCATATGAGCGATATGGCGCAGACCGGTCTGGCGCTGCTGCTCTGTTCCTAAAAACATCGCGTCTCCTTATTTCTCCACGGCGGCGTAAATTTGGTATCATGTGCGTCTGTCGGTACATTACATAATCAATCTAAACTCGCATTTGCGAGTTGTCAAGATGATATTTACAGATTCAGGGGTTTTCGCCAGATGCAATTAGATGAACTTGAAGGTGGAAAAGCCGTTCTGACGCGTATGCTTCAGGCTTACGGCTTTAGCATGCAGAAGGAACTGGGGGATCTGTACGGTTTGTCATCTGGAACGATAAGCACCTGGGTAAGAAGAGATTATTTCCCCGGAGATGTGGTCGTAGCCTGTGCGCTGGATACTGGCGTTTCATTACGCTGGCTGGCGACAGGCAAGGGTAACATGCAGGATTCGGCGCTTTCAGGCGCGGCTGCGTCTGGTGACATCCGTCAACTTAAAAAGTTGAGATTGCGCGGCGGGGCGCTGGAAGAAGAAGGTGTCTGGTCTGCCGATCCTTCGTTGCTGGACGATTCATTGGGTCAGCCTGCTTATGTCGTGAAAGGCCATCATTCGTGGATTATCGATCTGGGCAGCACACATCCGGGCAATGGCCGCTGGTTGCTGGATATCGATGGTGATCTGGATGTATATGATGTGGCTCGTATTCCCGGTAATCGTCTGAGCGTGACGCGTCAGGAAAGTCATTTCGAATGTGGCGTGGATGAAGTGACTGCTCTGGGGCAGGTATTTATTACTCTGGATCGTAACCTTTAAATTATGTCTCCTCGGCAGCGCCCTGTTGCTGAGGATATTAACTGCCATATCTCTCTTTCCCCTGTTCTGAATCCCCGTGAGTTCCCAGTTAACCCGTATGTAACAATTACGGTACACCCGCATCGACTCAGATTCTCTTTATGTAAAGTTTACTTTCCGTTTGGTGCTCTTGATTGGTGGATTGGTAATGTTTAGTTTACAAGTAAGGCTTGATAAGTTTACGAGCTGTGTTAATGTTGTCCGCAGATGCCTCCCGGGCAGCCCATTATCCTTATAGCGGAACACGATCATGCAAAAAGACGCCCTGAATAATGTTCACATCACAGCTGAACAAATCCTTATCACTCCTGAAGAGCTGAAAAACCGTTTTCCTCTGAGCGTCAGTGACGAAAATAGTATTTCCGAAGCACGTAAAACCATCGCCGATATCGTTCACGGTCGTGATCCTCGTCTTCTGGTGGTGTGTGGCCCTTGTTCAATTCATGACGTTGATGCGGCGCTCGATTATGCACGTCACCTGAAAACACTGGCAGCAGAGCTGAGCGATCGTTTGTACATCGTGATGCGCGTTTACTTTGAAAAACCGCGTACCACTGTTGGCTGGAAAGGGTTGATTAACGATCCGCACATGGACGGTACGTTTGATGTGGAAGCAGGGCTGCACATTGCCCGTGATTTACTGCTGCAACTGGTCGGCATGGGTTTACCGCTGGCAACAGAAGCGCTGGATCCGAACAGTCCGCAATACTTAGGCGATCTGTTCAGCTGGTCAGCAATCGGCGCGCGTACCACTGAATCCCAGACTCACCGCGAAATGGCGTCGGGTCTGTCGATGCCGGTTGGTTTCAAGAATGGCACTGATGGCAGCCTGGGCACGGCGATCAACGCCATGCGTGCCGCTGAAATGGCACACCGTTTTGTGGGCATCAATCAGGCCGGTCAGGTTTGTCTGTTGCAGACTCAAGGCAACCCGGACGGGCATGTGATTTTACGTGGCGGTAAAACCCCGAATTACAGCGATCAGGATGTTCAGGCTTGTGAAAAACAGATGACCGGCGCGGGACTCCGTCCTTCCTTGATGATAGATTGCAGTCACGGTAACTCAAACAAAGACTATCGTCGCCAGCCTGTTGTGGCTCAGTCCGTCATCGATCAGATTAAAGCCGGTAACCGCTCTATCACAGGGCTGATGCTGGAAAGTCATCTGAACGAAGGCAGCCAGTCTTCTGAACAACCACGTTCAGAAATGAAATACGGCGTGTCTGTTACAGATGCTTGTATTAACTGGGAAACGACAGAAGACTTGTTGCGTAAGATGCATCAGGAACTGGGCGATGCGCTGGCGGCACGAATCGCAGGAGAGTAAGTTTTTATGGTGGCAGAACTTAACGCGTTACGCGATCAGATCGACGACGTTGATAAAGCGTTGTTAGATCTCTTATCACGGCGTCTTGCGCTGGTGGCAGAAGTCGGGGAAGTAAAAAGCCGTTATGGTTTGCCGATTTATGTGCCTGAACGTGAAGCCGCGATGCTGGCTTCACGCCGTCAGGAAGCGCAGAACCTCGGTGTTCCGCCGGACCTGATTGAAGATGTATTGCGCCGCGTGATGCGTGAGTCCTACTCAAGCGAAAACGATAAAGGCTTCAAAACCCTGCATCCGGCGCTGCGTCCGGTAGTGATTATCGGCGGCAACGGGCAGATGGGGCGTCTGTTCACCCGTTTGCTGGAGCTTTCCGGTTATCAGGTAAAAGTGCTGGAGCAGGAAGACTGGCCGCAGGCAGAAACATTGCTGGCCGATGCCGGTATGGTGATTGTCAGCGTGCCAATCCATCTGACCGAAGAAGTGATCGCCCGTCTGCCGAAGTTGCCTGATGACTGTATTCTGGTGGATCTGGCGTCGGTGAAAAACCGTCCTCTACAGGCGATGCTGGCGGTACATGAAGGGCCGGTTCTTGGCCTGCATCCGATGTTTGGCCCGGATGTCAGCAGCCTGGCAAAACAGGTTGTGGTTTATTGCGATGGTCGCGAACCGCAGGCGTATCAGTGGTTACTCGAGCAGTTGCAGGTCTGGGGCGCACGGTTGCATAAAATCAGCGCCGTTGAGCATGACCAAAACATGGCGTTCATTCAGGCGCTGCGACACTTCGCGACCTTTGCATATGGTTTGCATTTGTCCGAAGAGAATGTGCAAATCGAACAGTTGCTGGCGTTGTCTTCCCCGATTTACCGTCTCGAACTGGCGATGGTCGGGCGATTGTTTGCGCAGGATCCACAGCTTTACGCTGACATTATTATGTCGTCAGAAAGTAATCTGGCGCTGATTAAACGTTACTATCACCGTTTTGGTGACGCGCTTGCCCTGCTGGAAAGCGGCGATAAGCAGGCCTTTATTGATAAATTTAGAAAGGTTGAGCACTGGTTTGGCGATTATGCGCCACGTTTCCTGAAAGAAAGCGGTGCGTTGCTGAGACAGGCCAATGACAACCGCAAGTAAGTTGTCCTGAAACGAGAAAAGGGCGCTGCCACTGTGTGCAGCGCCCTTTTTGTTGGCGGGAAATTACAGGTTGTTTGTGAAGTTACAAATCAACAGAGACGACGTTTTCGCTTGGATAACAGCCGAGCACTTTCAGAGAACGTGTGATAGGAGCCAGATCCTTTAGCGCCTTTTTCATCTCTTCTGAGCGCAGGTTAGCCTGCACATCGATATAAAACATCTCTTCCCACGGATTGCCGTTAATCGGACGAGATTCCAGTTTTGTCATGATAATACCCTGATCACGCAGCACCAGAAGCGCATTAACCAGTGCGCCTGCCTGCTGGCCGGTCGCCATAATCAGCGTGGTTTTCGCCGGAACCTGATCCGTCACTTCAATCGCTTTGCGCGCCAGAATAATGAAGCGGGTGATGTTTTCCTGCTGGTTCGCCAGATTATGTTCAAGCACCTGCAGTTTATACAGCGCGCCACCGGCTTCGCTGCCGAGCGCCGCTACATGTGGAGAATTGGCAGCGGCCACTTTTTCCATCGCCGCTGCGGTGCTTTCACAGTATTCAATTTTCCAGTGAGGGAAACGGTTGATGAACTGGCTGCATTGCTGGAAAGGCTGCGGATGGCTGTAAACCGTCTGAATCTGAGACAAATCAGTGTCTGTCGCGACCAGCACGCAATGATTGATAGGATTGGTCAGCTCACCAACAATCGACAGGCTGGTGTGTTGCAGAAGGTCGTAAACGTCATTGATTGAACCGGAACTGGTATTTTCGATCGGCAATACCGCGTAATCGGCCTGACCGGTTTCTACCTGAGAGAAAATGTCCTGGAATTTCTGGCAACCGCATTCGATGAACTGCTCGAAATGTCGCGCGGCAAACTGGCGCGCTGCAAGATGTGAATAGGAACCTTTCGGGCCGAGGAAGGCGATACGGGCGGAGTCAGAAGGGGTTTGATTGAGATGCTGCTGAAGGAGAGCCTGCTGAGTCAGAACGGAATCTTCAATAATCAGCTGATATACCCGGGTGATATAATGACCGTCCAGTCCCTGTTTTTTCCCTTCCTGAATCAATGCGTTAATCAGTTCAATTTCACGTTCTTTATCGCGAATAGGGCGGTGAGAGTGCATTTTGGATTGCGCGACTTCAATCGCCATTGTGCGTCGCTCTGCCAGCAGGGCCAGTAGTTTCAGGTCTAATGCGCTGATGCGTTCGCGCAGAGCCAGTAATGAGTTCTCGGTCATGTTGTTACCCTTTTAGATGTTCTTTCTTTCAGCAAAATGTGTAAAACGCAGGCATAAAAAAAGCCCCCTTTTCAGGAGGCTTTGTTGTTCGTCTTCGCATTCATTCTTTCGCGACGAAACGCCTCCCAATCAGGGGAAGGTAAAAAAGAATGCGAAGAAAAACAGACGGGTATTCATGTGTGCGTTGTTTCCATAAGTTTGAGCAGAGTCTTAAAGTAACCGCTGGGTTTTCCCCGTGTCAATAAAATTTCCTCTGGACACAAAAAACGCGCTCCTTTGAGCGCGTTGTGAACTGCCTTTCCGATAAGCCGGTTATTCCTCTTCCTGCACCGGTTCCAGATTGAGTTCTTTGACGCCGGATTCTGCACGGCGGGCTTCACCCTTGTGCTGCGCTTTATTGAGCTGACGCTCAAGTTTAGTGGTCATTTCGTTAATCGCAGCGTACATATCATCGTGCGTAGCACTGGCAACCAGTTTTCCGTTTGGTGTACTGATGGTCGCATCGGCGACAAATCCCTGAGGTTCTTTCGACAGGATTATGTGCGGGTTAATGAGCTGAGTTTGCCATTTATCCAGTTTTTTCAGACGGCCTTCGATGTGTTCACGAATCGCGGCGGTGATGTCCATTTGTTTACTGGTAATGTTGACTGTCATATGACTTACCTCTCTTATTTCCGTCTCCGATGAATCCAACATACCAGCCTTTTTTATGAATTGCCTGCCCAAAACCGCGGTTTTTTGTCACTTTTTGTCAACTTTGAAGTTTATGTGACGCAGGGTAATTAATGGCCGGAAAGGCCTTGAGACTTCGCTAAGGAGCAGGCATGATTGATGGGATCAGTGCATTATCTTTTACGTTTTTTGCCCATCCTTTCACTCATCGCATTCACTCTTCTCTGGCTTTTCCTCAATCAAACTCTGAATAAAAGCCAAAAAAAACGGCAGCCTGAGCTACCGTTTGTGTATGCGGACATTTTAAAATTATGCTGCGTTATTGGCCGCAATAATTTTCGCCACTTTATCAGCCTGGTTGTTCAGCTGCAGTTCGCGATAGGCACTTTCCATCAACGGCAGCGCATCATGCGTCGCTTTCGTGTCCGGGTAATCTTTCAGCATTTGCTCAACACGGTTAACAACAGCGACGTAAGCACCGCGTTTAGTGTAGTATTGCACCACTGACAGCTCGTATTTCGCCAAACGATCTTTCAGGAATACCAAACGTTTAGTCGCGTCAGTGGCGTACTGGCTGTTTGGATACGTGTGGATCAGCTGGCTGAAATCGCGGAATGCTGCACGTGCATGCTGCGGATCACGGTCTGAACGATCAACACCGAAGAATCCTTGCAGCGCACTGTCATCCAACGCCATATCCGTTAAACCACGCATATACATGACGTAGTCGATGTTTGGATGGGTTGGGTTCAGACGCATAAAGCGATCAATAGAAGCCTGAGCCATAGGCAAGTCAGCAGACTTGTAATAGGCATAAATCAGATCTAACTGAACTTGCTGCGAGTAAGGCCCAAACGGATAGCGGTTATCCAGCGCTTCTAATTGCGCAATCGCGCCTTTAAAGTTACCGTCCTGCAGCTTTTGCTGGGCAGTGGCATAAAGGACGTTAGGCGGGTTATCGGGAACCGTTTCTTTGGAACTGGAGCAACCGACCAGCGCCAGGCTCAACGTGGCTGCTGCCACCAGATATTTCACACGCGTCATGACGTTTTGATTATCCTCAGGTGTTATTCTGGGAGACTGTCCGTTAAGCTCCCGACAAAGACCAGCTACAATAGCACATTATTTTAAACGGCATCGCCGTGAAAACCCAACGTTAACCAAGAAGCTGCATATGGCACAACAAGTACAACTCACCGCAACGGTGGCCGAATCTCAACTCGGTCAACGGTTAGATCAGGCTTTGGCCGAATTGTTCCCTGATTATTCAAGATCTCGCATAAAAGATTGGATCCTTGAAGACAGGGTCACGGTCAATGGCAAAAAAGTGACCAAACCAAAAGAAAAAGTGTTGGGTGGCGAGGCTATCGCAATCGATGCGCAAATTGAAGAAGAAGCGCGTTGGCTGCCACAAGATATCCCTTTAGATATCGTGTATGAAGATAACGATATTTTAGTCATCAATAAACCCCGCGATCTGGTTGTTCATCCGGGCGCCGGTAATCCTGATGGCACGGTACTGAATGCGTTGCTGCATTATTACCCGGCAATCATTGATGTTCCGCGTTGCGGCATAGTTCACCGTCTCGATAAAGATACCACGGGTCTGATGGTCGTCGCGAAGTCAGTTCCTGCACAAACGCATCTGGTGACCGCACTTCAGGCTCGCGAAATTACCCGCGAATATGAAGCCGTCGCGATTGGTACAATGACGGCAGGCGGCACGGTGAATGAGCCGATTGCGCGCCATTCCACCAAGCGTACGCACATGGCGGTTCACCCGACGGGCAAACCAGCGACTACGCACTATCGCATTATGGAGCATTTCCGTGCCCATACGCGCCTGCGTCTGCGTCTTGAATCCGGTCGTACGCACCAGATCCGTGTGCATATGGCGCACATTAACCACCCTCTGTTGGGCGATCAGCTTTATGGTGGCCGCCCGCGTCTGCCGAAAGGCGCTTCCGAAGCATTTATCAATATGCTTCGCGGCTTTGACCGACAGGCTCTTCACGCGACCATGCTGCGTCTTTATCATCCGGTAACCGGTATTCAGATGGAATGGCATGCACCACTTCCTCAGGATATGGTTGACCTGATCACGGCACTTAAAGCGGATACCGAAGAGTTCAAGGACCAGATGAACTGGTAATGAGCGCGCTTATCCTGCCTCAGTGGCCGCAACCGGCATCGGTGCGGTCATGTGCGACAACCCGCGAAGGAGGCGTCAGTCTGCCTCCTTACGGTGAGCTAAACCTCGGCAGCCATGTCGGGGATTCTCCTGAACATGTTGCTTTAAACCGTCAGCGGTTAATCGAACTGGGCGGCCTGCCCGCTGCGCCACACTGGCTGGAACAGGTTCATGGCACCGACGTTGTTCATTTATCGACACAAACTCCCCCTGTTCCCACTCAGATTGCCGATGCGGCTTATACCCGCGAGCCTGGAGTTGTCTGTGCAGCAATGACAGCGGATTGTTTACCGGTTCTGTTTTGCAGCAAAAATGGTGATGAAGTGGCAGCGGCGCATGCGGGCTGGCGGGGTTTATGTGCGGGCGTGTTAGAAAATACGGTTGCCTGCTTTGATGCTTTCCCCGCAGATATCATGGCGTGGATGGGACCTGCAATTGGCCCTGCGCATTTTGAAGTTGGCGGGGAAGTACGCGAAGCCTTTATGGCAGTGAACAGTGATGCATCCGTTGCTTTTACCCCTGCGGGTCCCAAATTTATGGCCGACATATATCAGTTAGCCAGATTACGTTTACAGGCCGCCGGTCTCACCGCTATCTATGGCGGCGGGTATTGCACTGTGACCGACAGCCACAAATTTTACTCTTACCGGCGCGACGGAGTGACAGGACGGCTGGCAAGTTTAATTTGGCTGATATAACCTATCGAATCAAGACGATCCATCGCGCATAACAGCAGTCCTCCGAATATACTGCCAAGATAACCTTGAAAACGTGAGGGTTGACCTCATCTAATCTCCAGTAGCAATTTTGTTCAGTATTGGAGGTGTTATGCGTCTGGATCGTCTTACCAGCAAATTCCAGCTTGCCCTCGCGGATGCTCAGTCACTCGCGCTCGGGCGCGACAATCAATTTATCGAACCTGTTCACCTGATGAGCGCTTTGCTCACGCAGGAAGGCGGGACCGTTCGTCCTTTATTTACCGCGGCTGGGGTCGATACCCAGAAACTGCGCACGGACGTTGATCAGGCTTTGGGGCGTTTGTCGCAAGTTGAAGGTACAGGTGGTGATGTTCAACCATCTAATGAACTGGTACGTGTTTTAAATCTTTGTGACAAATTGGCACAACAACGTGCTGATACCTTTATTTCTTCAGAACTGTTTGTTCTGGCAGTGATGAAAGACCGCGGCTCTTTAACGGATGTGTTAAAAGCCTGCGGCGCAACGGCCGAGAAAATTACTGCGGCTATCGATCAAATGCGTGGAGGTGAGAAAGTGGATGACCAGAATGCCGAAGACCAACGTCAGGCATTGAAAAAATTCACTATCGATCTGACCGAACGCGCCGAGCAGGGCAAACTGGATCCGGTCATCGGTCGTGATGAAGAAATTCGCCGGACTATTCAGGTTCTGCAACGTCGTACCAAGAATAACCCGGTTTTGATTGGTGAGCCAGGTGTCGGTAAAACCGCGATTGCGGAAGGTCTGGCACAGCGCATCATTAATGGTGAAGTGCCGGAAGGCCTGAAAAATAAACGTGTGCTTTCATTAGATATGGGCGCGCTGGTGGCCGGTGCTAAATATCGCGGTGAATTTGAAGAACGTCTGAAAGGCCTGCTGAGCGATCTGGCGAAACAGGAAGGCAATGTCATTCTGTTTATCGACGAACTGCACACCATGGTCGGCGCGGGTAAAGCTGATGGCGCAATGGATGCCGGGAATATGCTGAAACCGGCTCTGGCGCGTGGCGAACTTCACTGCGTGGGCGCGACGACATTAAATGAATATCGTCAGTTTATAGAGAAGGATGCGGCGTTAGAGCGTCGTTTCCAGAAAGTATTTGTTGCCGAGCCTTCTGTTGAAGATACCATCGCGATTTTGCGTGGTTTGAAAGAACGCTACGAGCTGCATCACCATGTCCAGATTACTGACCCGGCTATTGTGGCGGCGGCAACCTTATCGCACCGTTATATCTCGGATCGTCAGTTACCGGATAAAGCAATCGACCTTATAGATGAAGCAGCATCAAGTATTCGTATGCAGATGGACTCTAAACCGGAGTCTCTGGACCGTCTCGAACGCCGTATTATCCAGCTTAAACTGGAACAACAGGCTCTGAAGAAAGAATCTGATGACGCCAGTGTGAAACGTCTTGAGATGCTGGAAACTGAGCTTAACCAGAAAGAGCGTGAATATTCTGAGCTGGAAGAAGAGTGGAAAGCAGAGAAAGCTTCTCTGACCGGCACACAGAATATTAAAGCGGAACTGGAACAGGCGAAGATTACGCTCGAGCAGGCACGCCGCGTTGGCGACCTGGGGCGCATGTCAGAATTGCAGTACGGGAAAATCCCTGAACTGGAAAAACAACTGGCAGCCGCGACTCAGGCAGAAGGTAAAACCATGAAGCTGCTGCGCAACCGCGTGACAGATGTGGAAATTGCTGACGTGCTGGCGCGCTGGACCGGCATTCCGGTGGCACGCATGCTGGAAAGCGAACGTGAAAAACTCCTGCGTATGGAAGAAGAACTGCACAACCGCGTGATTGGTCAGAACGAAGCGGTAGAAGCGGTATCGAATGCGATTCGTCGAAGTCGTGCAGGATTGTCGGATCCAAACCGTCCGATCGGGTCATTCCTGTTCCTCGGTCCGACTGGTGTGGGTAAAACAGAGCTGTGTAAAGCGCTGGCGACATTCCTGTTTAACAGTGATGACGCGATGGTCCGCATCGATATGTCAGAGTTTATGGAGAAACACTCCGTTTCACGTCTGGTTGGTGCGCCTCCGGGTTATGTGGGTTATGAAGAAGGTGGCTACCTGACCGAAGCGGTTCGTCGTCGTCCTTACTCCGTCATCTTATTAGATGAAGTAGAGAAGGCGCACCCGGATGTATTCAACATCTTATTACAGGTGCTCGATGACGGTCGCCTAACTGACGGGCAGGGCAGAACGGTCGACTTCCGTAATACGGTTGTCATCATGACCTCTAACCTGGGTTCTGACATTATTCAGCAGCATTTTGGTGAGGCCAGCTATGCGCAGATGAAAGAATCGGTCATGGAAGTGGTCACGCACAGCTTCCGTCCGGAATTCATCAACCGTATAGATGAGGTTGTTGTGTTCCATCCGCTGGGGCATGCGCATATTAAAAATATCGCTAAGATTCAGCTGGAACGTTTATATAAACGTCTGGAAGAACATGGCTACTCGGCAACGCTGACCGATGCGGCTCTCGAGTTGCTGGGGAATACCGGGTTCGATCCGGTTTATGGTGCGCGTCCGTTGAAACGTGCCATCCAGCAGGAGATTGAGAACCCGCTGGCTCAGCAAATCTTGTCGGGCAAGCTGATTCCAGGTAAGCCAATTACCGTTGATGTGGAAAATGATCACATCGTCGCAAGACAATAATTAGCTTTTCGAGAAACTAAAACGGGCTCCGGAGCACTCCGGAGCCCGTTTTTTATGCATAATTTGTTCGTTATTAATTCATTTGGTGAATTTATGGACGGTTGAAAAGAAAAATGAAATTAGCCCTTGCGGCCTGCTGAGAACTCCCTATAATGCCGCTCCATCGACAGGGAACAACGTGAACAACATCACGAAGTCACCGGGTCGGAAAGATTAAAAACAGCGGCAACCGAATGAAATAAACGGTTGACACTGAATGAGGAAAGCG